>NZ_LZSG01000029.1 GCF_001665395.1 Mycobacterium sp. 1164966.3 | reverse complement strand
ATTCCCGAGTGACCTGCCGCTCGATAAGCCCGTTGGAGCCGGTGGTCTGGAACTGCGCGCGGGCCTGATCCGGCGGCACGGTCGCCGGAAACACCTGTGCCGCTCGGTCGCTCGCCGACAGAGCCTTGGTTTCCACCATGCCGTCGAGGACCCAGTTCCAGCGCACGTCGGCACCCTTGGGATCGACGGCGGGATCAAGCGTGGACGGCCGCCGGATCAGCGCCGCCAGCAACGCCCCTTCGGAGACGGTGAGCTGCTCGACGGGCTTGTTGAAGTAGGCCTTCGCAGCCGCGGAAATCCCGTACGCGCCGCGACCGAAGTAGATGATGTTCAAATACGCTTGCAGCACATCGTCTTTGGACCACTCCCCCGACATCTTGGTGGCGATCACCAATTCCTTGGCCTTGCGCATCAGACCGCTCCACCCGTGCTGCGCGGAACCGACCAGCGCGTTCTTCACGTACTGCTGGGTGATCGTCGACCCGCCCTGCAGGTCCCCGCTGCCGAACAGGTTGTTGTTCACCGCCCGTGCGAACCCGCTGAACGAGAAGCCGGGATTGGTATAGAAATTACGATCTTCGGCGGCGATCACGGCCTGGCGCACATGCACCGGCACTTGGCTGATGTTGACGTCTACCCGATTTCCTTCGGGCGGAATGATTTTCGCGATCTCGGAGCCGTCGCTGGCCAGTATCGTCGATACCTGGTTGGTACGGATGTCACCGGGCTTGGGGATGTCGACGATGAAGTAGGCCATGGCGAAGGTGACGATCGGCAGCAGCAAAACCACCACCGCGGTCAGAACGAGCGCACGTCGCACCCACTTCCAGTTGACCTGCTGCTTGAGCTGCTGCAGCCAAGGCATATTCGGACCACGCCCACGGCCGCGCCCACCGGATCCTCTCGGCGGACCGGATGGGGGTGGCGGTCCGCCCGGCGGACGCCGTCCCGGCCGTCGCTGCCGGCCGGGCGAGGACGCGTCCAGCGCGGCCTTGACCTCATCGATCGGGTCACGTCGCGCAGGTGGCTCGGGCGGCGCAGGGACGTCGCGCGGCGTGGGTGCCGACAACTGACGCTTCTCCGGGGCAGGACGATCCAGGGCGGCCTTGACCTCCTCGATCGGGTCCGTCCGGCCGGGGGCGCGGTCGCCGCGGACGGGCGGGATGATCGACGTCAACCGGTCGTCGGGGGGAACCTCGCGGCGCTGACCACGCGGACGAGGCCCCGCGGCCTCGTCCGGACTCGCGTGCTTGCCTGCACGTTCAGTCGGTGACCCCTTCGGGTCGTCACTGGACTGATCGTGGCGCCCTTCGTTATTCACTGGCCGTGCGGGCGCCGTTGCGCGCCGTCCGCGTGCCGCGCGTCCCCCTCGGGGGCGGTGCCGGGCGTGCCGCGCCGAGCACATATGACTTGACCAGATGATTCCAGCTGCAGGTTCGGCATACCTCCACCACGTGGACGGCGAACTCGGAGAACCGGGTTGCCAGCAAGACCAGTTCTTCGGCGGTGCGCGCCGAGCCCGAGACCGCGCCGAGCTGATCGCCGAACACCCACGACACCAACGTGAGCTGCTCTTTGCGGCAGATCGGGCAGATCACCTGGCTCGGCTTCCCGTGAAACTTCGCCGCGCGCAGCAGATACGGATTTGCGTCGCACACCTCGGAGACACCGGTACGCCCCGAGTACACCTCAGCCAGCAGTGAGCGCCGCCGAAGGGTGTAGTCCACCACCTGTCGCTGCAGTCGCACGCTGACCAGAGTACGTCGCCCGGCGCGGCCCCGTTAGGCAACCAAGGCGGTTGTCCGCCCCGTTGCCGGCCTGAGCGGCGGTATTGCTGATCGCGACTGGCGCAGTACTTCTACGATCAACGCGTGGCGAAATGGCTCGGGGCACCGCTCGGCGGAGGATTGACAACTGCGACCCGCGCCAAGGACACCGACCGCCAAGAAATCTGCACGCTTCTCGACAACGCGCTGGCCGACGGCGAGCTCTCTGGGGAAGAGCACCGCGAACGGGTCAGGCAGGCCACCAACGCCGTGACTCTCGGTGATTTGAAGGTCCTGGTGTCGGATCTGCAGGGCAACACCCCCGCGCGACTGCGCGACACCAAATTTCCGCTCAAGTTGACCCGATGGCGCGCCATGGCAGCCGCCGTCGTCGGATCGGTAGTGCTGGGTGTCCTGATCGGCTGGGGCCTGTACGGCAACACCGGCTCGCCGTTGCACTTCGCCGCCGGGGACCCCGGCGCCAGGCCCGACGGGATTGCGCCGCTAGTGCTGACGCCACCCACCCAATTGCACTCGTTCGGTGGGCTCACCGGCTTGCTTGAGCAAACACGCAAACGGTTCGGCGACACCATGGGCTATCGGATGGTGATCTACCCGACCTACGCCGTGTACGACCGGCCCGACCCGTCCGACGATCGCCGCAAGCTGGCCTACGACTACCGCGGCGGCTGGGGCGACCCAACCAGTTCGGCGAAAACCAGCGGCGAACCGGACATGCCCGTCGACCTCGGCAAGTTCGACGTGACCAAGACCGTCGGCATCATGCGTGGCGCGCCGCAGACTCTCCACATCAAGCCCTCCGACGTCAAGAACATGTACCTGATCGTCGAGCCCGCCAAGGATCCGCTTAAGCCCGACGCGTTGAACCTGTCGGTGTACGTGTCCAGCGATTACGGCGGCGGCTCCATCAACTTCGCAGGTGACGGTACTATCAAGCGGCTCAGCTTGCCGTCTTGACGGCCGTTCGGCTGCCGAAACGGCGGCTGTGACGAATAGCGCACCAACACCAGGTGGTGTTGTCGCAAATATATCGGAACGATACGATGGCACGAGGCGTCGAGCCGCTAATAGGTTAAGCAATCAGCCGAGCAGAGGAGGTGACTCGATGCTGGAACTCGCCATCCTGGGCCTCCTGATCGAATCGCCAATGCACGGCTACGAGCTACGCAAACGACTCACCGGTTTACTCGGTGCATTCCGCGCGTTTTCCTACGGTTCGCTGTATCCCGCCCTGCGGCGCATGCAGGCCGACGGCCTGATCGCCGAGAACGCCGCCCCGGCCGGAACCCCGGTCCGGCGCGCCCGTCGGGTCTACCAGCTAACCGACGAAGGCCGCCGCAGGTTCGCCGAGCTGGTCGCCGACACCGGCCCGCACAACTACACCGATGACGGTTTCGGGGTCCACCTGGCCTTCTTCAACCGGACGCCCGCCGAGGCCCGGATGCGCATCCTGGAGGGTCGTCGCCGTCAGGTGGAAGAACGCCGGGAAGGTCTGCGTGAAGCGGTGGCCCGGGCCAGCAGCTCGTTCGACCGCTACACCCGTCAGTTGCACCAACTCGGGCTCGAGTCCAGCGAACGCGAAGTCAAGTGGCTCAACGAGCTCATCGCCGCCGAGCGGGCCATGCCTGGCCTGTCCGAGCAAACGTAGACCCCGCACCAAACGCACAGCCAAACCCAACACCGAGACAGCAGGTTATGAAGTTAGGAGACGCCCAAATGAGTGAGCACCAGCCTTTGAGGCAGGAGGCAGGACAGACGCAGACGGACGTACGAGTTGCGATTGTCGGCGTCGGTAACTGCGCCTCCTCGCTGGTCCAGGGCGTCGAGTACTACCAGAACGCCGACGACACGTCGACGGTGCCCGGCCTCATGCACGTGCGCTTCGGCCAGTACCACGTCCGCGACGTCAAGTTCGTCGCGGCGTTCGACGTGGACGCCAAGAAGGTCGGCTTCGACCTTTCGGACGCCATCTTCGCCTCCGAGAACAACACCATCAAGATCGCCGACGTCGCGCCGACAAATGTGCTGGTGCAGCGCGGCCCGACGCTGGATGGCATCGGCAAGTACTACGCCGACACCATCGAGCTGTCCGACGCCGAACCCGTCGACGTGGTCCAGGTGCTCAAGGATGCCAAGGTCGACGTGCTGGTGTCCTACCTGCCGGTGGGCTCCGAAGAGGCCGACAAGTTCTACGCCCAGTGCGCGATCGACGCCGGGGTGGCGTTCGTCAACGCACTGCCGGTGTTCATCGCCTCAGACCCGGTGTGGGCCAAGAAGTTCGCCGATGCCGGGGTGCCGATCGTCGGTGACGACATCAAGAGCCAGGTCGGTGCCACCATCACCCACCGCGTGATGGCCAAGCTGTTCGAGGACCGCGGTGTGCAACTGGACCGCACCATGCAGCTCAACGTGGGCGGCAACATGGACTTCTTGAACATGCTCGAGCGGGAGCGGCTGGAGTCCAAGAAGATCTCCAAGACCCAGGCCGTCACGTCCAATGTGCAGCGCGAGTTCAATGCCAAGGACGTGCACATCGGCCCGTCGGACCACGTCGGCTGGCTCGATGACCGCAAGTGGGCCTACGTGCGGCTGGAAGGCCGAGCCTTCGGCGACGTGCCGCTGAACCTGGAGTACAAGCTCGAGGTGTGGGACTCGCCGAACTCAGCCGGCGTCATCATCGACGCGGTGCGCGCGGCCAAGATCGCCAAGGACCGCGGGATCGGCGGCCCGGTGATCCCGGCGTCGGCCTACCTGATGAAGAGCCCGCCCGAGCAGCTGCCCGACGATGTGGCGCGCGCCCAGCTCGAAGAGTTCATCATCGACGCCTAGTTCGGTTCACCGGGCGTGACGCCAGCGTCACGTTGGTTGCCGAGCGTGACGCCACTGTCACACTCGGGCGCAGATCGTAGAGTCATTGACGTGACCGAGATCTCCGAAGACGAACTGGCCGGACTGTCCGAGTTCTCGCTGTTGGCCGAGAACGCAGAGCAGGCCGGCGTTTCGGGGCCGCCGCCCGAAGTCAAGCGGGTCGACACGGGAACCATCAGCGCACTGCGGTGGGGTCAGCGCCCGCGGATCATCTTCCTGCACGGCGGCGGGCAGAACGCGCACACCTGGGACACCGTGATCATCGGCCTCGGTGAGCCCGCGCTGGCAGTGGATCTTCCCGGCCACGGCCACTCGGCGTGGCGGGAAGACGGCGACTACTCCCCACAGCACAACGCCGCCGCGCTGGAGCCCGTACTGCACGAGCTCGCACCGGACGCCGAACTCGTCGTGGGCATGTCGCTGGGCGGGCTCACGGCGATCCGGCTGGCCGCTCAAGCACCCGACCTGGTCAACGAACTCGTTCTGATCGACGTCACCCCGTCGGCGTTGCAGCGGCATGCCGAGCTGACCAAGGAGCAGCAGGGCACGGTGGCGCTGATGCACGGCGAGCGAGAATTTCCCAGCTTCCAGGCCATGCTGGACCTCACCGTCGCCGCCGCACCGCACCGCGAGGTCAAGGCGTTGCGCCGCGGCGTCTTCCACAACTCCCGCCGACTGGACAACGGCAACTGGACGTGGCGCTACGACGCCATCCGTAAATTCCCGGACTTCGGCGCGCTGTGGGAGGACGTCGATGCCTTGGCGGCGCCCGTCACCCTGATCCGCGGCGGCTCGTCGGGGTTCGTCAGCGATCAGGACGCGGAAGAACTCGCCCGTCGTGCAACGCATTTCCGGGCAGCGCACATCGTTGAGAACTCCGGGCACTCGGTGCAAAGCGACCAGCCGCGCGCGCTCATCGATCTCTTGCGCGGGATCCTTGACGGGCGCTGAGCCGGCAGTCACATGAACGATGACGACCGCAGGTCTGTCGGGCGTCCGCGTGATACGACCATCGATGAGCGGGTGTTGTCGGCGACGCGCGAATTGCTGATGGAAGTCGGCTGGGACGAGCTAAGCGTGCGCTTGGTCGCGGCGCGGGCCGGGGTGGGCCGCTCGAGCCTGAACCGGCGCTGGGCGTCCAAGGCGGAGTTGGTGTTACGCGCCATCTTGGGTGAAAGTCCGGATCTGTCACCGTTTTCCGGCACCGACGTGACCGGATGGATCCAGTGGGTCGTCCAGGGCAGTCACGAGCTTTTCAGCAGGGCTGACGTGCGCGCGGCGGTGCCGGGGCTGCTGCTTGCCCTGCGCGAGAACGACGAGCTGCGCAAGACGCTGTGGTCCGAGTTCAGCGGGCCGGCCGTGCAGCTTTTCGCCGAAGACGTGAATGCGACGACGCGTGGCGAACGAGAGCAGGCCGATCTCGACGCCCGGGCCACGCTGGCGATGGCGGCCGGTGCGGCGTTGTTCGTGACCACGATCGCCGTCGAGGATGACTCCGATGCGCTACGCAAGCGAATCGCGCAGTTGTTGACGACTGCTCTCGGGTCCCGCTCGCAATGACTCGATGATCGCCTCTTTGGGGCAACGCCAGGTGATCCCGAGTTCCCGCAGCGTCTTGCTGTCGTCGGTCGGGGTGGCGGCAGTCAGCAAGGTGGCCGCCTCGTAACTGAGTCCGTCCGCCAGCGAGACGTACCGACCGGCGACGTCGGCCAGACGTCCCATGGCGCGCAACGCTTTCGGCGAGAGCGGCACTCGTCGCACTCGCCGGCCCAAGCCCTGTTCGAGGGCGTCGATCATCTCACCGAAAGTGAGTAGCTGCCCACCGCAGACATATCGGCGGGGACCGCGGCCCGATTCCATCACGCGCACATGGACATCGGCGACGTCCCGCACGTCGATCATCTGCATGCCGCCGCGTACCCTGGGCGCGATCGCCCAGCGCACGATCGGCGCCCAACCGCGCTCGGTGACACCGGGTGCCGTGCCGAAGGTTGGACCCACCACACTCGACGGATACGTCACCACCACCGGCGCGGCGGCGTCCTGCAACGGCGGGCCACGCGGTCGGCGTAGCCCTTGGTCTTGGCGTACGCGCTGCGACCGGATGCGGTGGGCGAATCCGGCGAGATGATTCCGTTCGGCGGCGGGAACAGCGCGCTGTAGCTGCTCACCGACACCACCGGGTCGAGCCCGAGCTCGACCGCGCGGGTCAGGATTAGCTCCGTTGCATAGGCGTTGATGTCCCACATCGCGGCCGCCCGGCGTTCATCGGTGCCGACAATCCCGGCGGCGTGCAAGACCGCGTCCGCGCCTCCCAGCAGTTCCTCGATGATCGAGGCCGCCCTCACGTCCCCGGCGACGACGGTCACTTCGCCGAGCGTTCGGAACCTGTCCACGACGGTGGCGGGGTCATTCGGTGCCACAAGAAGCCTGATCTGATGACCGGCCTGCAGCAGTGCGCGCACCGTGTGCGCGCCCAGATAGCCGGTTCCGCCGGTGACGGCAATCTGCACCATGAACCTCCTCGCTTCGGTGAAATCACCGCCGTGATATATTTCGATGCCAATGGTATCGAAACAAGCTTTCACGTCAATGCCGCTGGGTCCCCTGACCCTGAAGAACCGGTTCGTCAAGGCCGCGACCTTCGAGGGCGTGATGCCGCGCGGTCAGGTCACCGAGGCACTCGTCGACTTCCACACCGAGGTCGCCCGCGGCGGAGCGGCGATGACGACCGTCGCCTACTGTGCGATCTCTCCCGGCGGCCGCGTCCACCGCGACACAGTCGTACTGGACCGCGATCGGGCGGCGCAGCTGCGACGGTTGACTGACGCCGTGCACGCCGCCGGCGCCCTGGTCTGTGCGTAGATCGGGCACGCCGGTCTGGTCGCCAACACCATCTCGAATCGGACCCCGACGCTGGCGCCATCGACTCGATTCAGCGCTCCCGCAATGGGATTGGTGCGGGCCGCCACCACCGAACAACTCGACGAGGTCGTCGACGACTTCGCTGCAGCTGCCCGCCGCGCGGTTGAAGCCGGCTTCGATGCGATCGAAATCCATATGGGGCATGGTTATTTGCTCAGCTCGTTCTTCAGCCCTGGGCTGAACAAGCGGCAAGACCGCTATGGCGGCGACACCGTTCGCCGTGCCGAGTTGGCCCGCCGGGTCGCCGAACGGGTCCGGCAGGCCGTCGGCACATCGGTCGCGGTCACCGCGAAGTTCAACATGGACGACGGCGTACGCCACGGGTTCTGGCTGACCGACAGCCTGCCCACGGCTCGACTTCTCGAAGCCGACGGCCACCTCGATGCATTGCAGCTCACCGGCGGAAGCTCATTGCAAAACCCGATGTATTACTTCCGCGGGGACGTCCCGCTCGACGAGTTCATCGCCTCGCAGCCGCGGGCCGTCGGCCTGGGACTGCGGGTCATCGGGCGGCGATTGTTCCGAACCTACCCCTTCGAAGAGGCTTTCTTCCTGCCGCTTGCCCGCCAGTTCCGGGCCGCGCTGTCGATGCCGCTGATCCTGCTCGGCGGGATCAACCGGCTCGATACGGCCGAGAACACCATCGCCGAGGGTTTCGAGTTCGTCGCCATGGCTCGCGCACTGCTGCGAGACCCGAATCTTGTCAACGACTTTCCGCGACGCGACCGCCGAAGGCCTGTGCGTCCACTGCATGAAGTGCATGCCGACCGTGTACAGCGGAACGCATTGCGTGGTCCGGGAATCCGCACACGCGCTGCCCAGGGGTTGAACCGCTGCGGCGAACCGCGGCATACGGTGGTGACATGACTTCCGATCGTCCCGTTCGTATCGGCGTGCAACTGCAACCGCAGCACGCCCCGCACTACCGCAACATCCGTGACGCCGTCCGCCGCTGCGAAGACCTCGGCGTCGACATCGCGTTCACCTGGGACCATTTCTTCCCGCTCTACGGGGACCCCGACGGTCCGCACTTCGAATGCTGGACCGTGCTGGCGGCTTGGGCCGAGCAGACGTCGCGCATCGAGATCGGCGCGTTGGTGACATGCAACTCCTACCGCAACCCGGAACTGCTGGCCGACATGGCGCGCACCGTCGATCACATCTCCGACGGACGCCTGATCCTGGGGATCGGATCGGGCTGGAAAGACAAGGACTACGACGAGTACGGCTACGACTTCGGCACGGCCGGCAGCCGCCTCGACGACCTGGCGGCCGCGCTGCCCCGGATCAAGTCGCGGCTCGCCAAACTCAACCCGCCGCCGACACGCGAGATCCCGGTGCTGATCGGCGGCAAAGGCCCACGCAAGACGCTGCGCCTGGTCGCCGAATACGCAGACATTTGGCACGGCTTCACCACGGTGGAGACCTACCCGGCGGCCGCGGCCGTGCTGGACGAGCACTGCGCGGCCGTCGGACGAGACCCGGCCGCCATCGAACGGTCGGCCGGGGTGGAGAACGACACTGGCGTCGCCCGCGGTGAAGGCACCGAGGCGCTGATCGCCAACGCCGAGGGACTTGCCGGACTGGGCGTGACGCTGCTGACCACCGGCTGCAACGGCCCGGATTACGACCTCACCGCCGCAGAAGCGCTGTGCCGGTGGCGGGACCGCCGCTGAACGTGCTTGGCCTTCATCTGACGAACACCTAAAAATCCGCGCCAAGTCGTGAGAAACTTGCCGCGCTGATCTACGGGTTTTGAAAGAGGCCACCAGAAACCCATGCCGAAGAAATACGGGGTCAAAGAAAAGGACCAGGTTGTCTCGCACATCCTCAACCTGGTGCTTACCGGCAAACTGCGCAGCGGCGACCGGGTCGACCGCAATGAGATCGCGCATGGCCTCGGAGTCAGTCGTGTCCCGATTCAAGAGGCGCTGGTCCAACTCGAGCACGACGGCATCGTGTCGACCCGCTACCACCGGGGCGCTTTCGTCGAGCGATTCGACGAAGCCACCGTCCTCGAGCATCACGAACTCGACGGCCTGCTGAACGGCATCGCCTCGGCCCGCGCGGCCACCAACCCCACGCCGCGGATCCTCGGCCAGCTCGACGCCCTCATGCGCGCGCTGCGCTCGGCCAAGGAGTCGCGGGCCTTCATCGAGGTCGCTAGGGAGTACCGGCACACCATCAACGACGAGTACGCCGGACCGCGGCTGCATGCCACGATCCGCGCCTCGCAAAACCTCATTCCCCGGGTCTTCTGGATGACTTACCAAGTCAACCGCGACGACATGTTGCCGTTCTACGAAGACGAGAACGCAGCAATTCATCGGCGTGACCCGGTAGCCGCGCGCGCTGCCTGCGTGGACCGGTCCTATTTGATGGCTCAGACGATGTTGACCGAACTGTGCCGGCGGCGGGTGTTCTCCGCGCCTGACACTCCCGACACCGTCCCCGCAAACCTTCGGGTACTGGCAGGAGCCGGCGCGGCCCGCACGGAACCATCGATTGTGCTCTAACCGCTTCGGCCGTCGGTCGATACGGTGGCGTTGATGAATGTGCATGTGAGCCTGGTTTCGAAGCTCGCTTTGATGGCCGCCTCAATCGTGATGGTGTGCGGCCTGACGTCGACGACGCTGGCCGCGCCCGCGAGGGCGGACCGAAACCAGTGCGCGCCACCCGGATTGGACAGCGCGACTACGTTGCCGAAAGACCTCACCGAGAACCCCGCGGTGGCACAGGACGACCCCAACACGACGCCGACGGTCGAGCCGCTGAGCTCGGTGGACATCGGTGAGCTGGGACTCGGCACCCCGGGCGTCCTCACCGTCGGCACGCTGTCCGACGCCCCGCCCAACGCCTGCATCAACCCGACCGGGCGATTCAGCGGGTTCGACAACCAGCTGTTGCGTGCCCTGGCCAAGAAGCTGAATCTGCAGGTCCGATTCGTCGGTACGAACTTCGCGGGGCTGCTCGCCCAGGTGGCGTCGCGGCGCTTCGATGTCGGCTCGGCGTCCATCAAGGCCACTGACGCGCGCCGTCGCACCGTCGCGTTCACCAACGGCTACGACTTCGGCTACTACGCGCTGGTGGTGCCACCAGGGTCCGCGATCAAGAAGTTCAGCGACCTCGCCGCAGGGCAGCGCATCGGCGTTGTGCAGGGCACGGTCGAGGAGTCGTACGTCGTCGACACCTTGCAACTGCAACCGGTGAAGTACCCCGACTTCGTCACGGTGTACGCCGCCCTCAAGGCTCGCCAGCTGGACGCGTGGGTGGCCCCGTCGTTGCAGGCGCAGACGGTGATGCGGTCGGGTGATCCGGCGGTGGTCGTCGCGAACACGTTCAGCCCCGGTTCCTTCGTGGCCTATGCGGTCGCCAAGGACAACCAGCCGCTGCTCGACGCTCTGAACTCCGCGCTGGACGAGGTGATCCGGGATGGGACCTGGATGAAGCTGTACAACGAATGGGTTCCGCGGTCCCTGCCGCCGGGCTGGAAGCCCGGGTCGCGGGCCGCTCCCGGGCCGATCCTGCCGGACTTCGCCGCGATCGCCGCCGGCCACCACCACAAGCCGGTCGGTCCGGCCGCCCCGAAGTCCACCCTGGCCCAACTGCGCGACTCCTTCCTCGACTGGGACATGTACCGGCAGGCCATTCCCACGCTGTTTCGGACCGGGCTGCCCAATACGTTGATACTGACCGTCAGTGCCGGCGTCATCGGGCTGGTGGTGGGCATGGTCCTGGCGATCGCCGGAATCTCCGGTTCCAGCTGGCTGCGCTGGCCGGCGCGGGTGTACACCGATATCTTCCGCGGCCTTCCCGAAGTGGTGATCATCCTGATCATCGGGCTGGGTATCGGACCGATAGTCGGCGGCCTGACCAACAACGCCCCCTACCCGCTGGGAATCGCCGCGCTGGGTTTGATGGCCGCTGCCTATATCGGTGAGATTCTGCGGTCCGGGATCCAGAGCGTGGACCCCGGCCAGCTGGAGGCCTCCCGCGCGCTCGGCTTCAGTTACCCGGCGGCGATGCGGCTGGTGGTGATACCGCAGGGAATTCGCCGGGTGCTGCCGGCACTGGTCAACCAGTTCATCGCACTGCTGAAGGCGTCGGCGCTGGTGTACTTCCTGGGATTGGTCGCCCAACAGCGCGAACTGTTCCAAGTAGGCCGCGACCTGAACGCGCAGACCGGCAACTTGTCGCCGCTGGTGGCTGCCGGGGTCTTCTACCTGATGCTGACCGTTCCGTTGACGCACTTGGTGAACTACATCGACGCCCGACTGCGCCGGGGGCGCGCGGCGGTTGAGCCTGAAGCGACTCCCGACATGCTGAAGTCCACTTTCGGCCAGGAGATGACATGACCCAAGGCCAAGTGGGCCGGCAGTCAGTGTCCTTGGCGGCCAAGGATATTCACCAAACGCTGAACGGAACGGTGGTGCTGCGCGGTGTCGACGTCGAGGCTCCGGCGGGCAGTACGGTCGCCGTCGTCGGACCATCGGGTTCAGGCAAGTCCACCCTGCTGCGCACCCTGAACCGCCTGCACGAGCCCGACAGCGGGGACATCCTGCTCGACGGCCGGTCGGTATTGCGCGACGACCCCGACGAATTGCGTCAGCGTATCGGGATGGTGTTCCAGCACTTCAACCTGTTTCCGCATCGCAGCGTGCTGGATAACGTCGCATTGGCGCCGCGAAAGTTGCGCCGGTTGTCTGCCGAGGCCGCACGCGAACTGGCCTTGACGCAGCTGGACCGCGTCGGCTTGAAACACAAGGCAGGTGTCCGTCCCGGCACGCTCTCGGGCGGACAACAACAACGGGTCGCGATCGCTCGGGCATTGGCCATGGCCCCGCAGGTGATGTTCTTCGACGAGGCCACCTCGGCGCTGGATCCCGAGCTGGTCAAGGGAATCCTGCAGCTCATCAGTGACTTGGGCGACGAGGGCATGACGATGATCGTCGTCACCCACGAGATGGGCTTTGCCCGGTCGGCCTCAGACACCGTCGTTTTCATGGATCACGGCAAAGTGGTCGAATCCGGCCCGCCAGAGCAAATATTCGAAGCTGCGCAAACCGAGCGCCTACAGAAGTTCCTTTCCCAGGTACTTTGACGATCTAAGCCTTTTCCAGGTAACTGCCGTCTACGTGCGGCACAGCGCGTTAGACTCCCGACTTATGGCGGACAGCGAACCCACCGAGCCCGAGTTGGCGGAGCTGGCAGAAGGTTTGCACCGTGCACTGTCCAAGCTGTTTTCAATCCTGCGCCGCGGGGATCCCAATGGGGCGGCGGCGGGGGATTTGACCCTGGCGCAGTTGTCGATCCTGGTCACGTTGCTGGATCAGGGACCCATCCGGATGACGGACCTGGCCGCGCACGAACGGGTGCGGACGCCCACCACCACCGTGGCAATCCGACGGCTGGAGAAGATCGGGCTGGTAAAGCGCTCGCGCGATCCGTCTGACCTGCGCGCCGTGCTGGTCGACATCACGCCGCGCGGGCGAGCCGTGCACGGCGAATCGCTGGCCAACCGCCGCGCCGCTCTGGCCGCGATGCTCGGCCAGCTCCCCGCCTCCGATCTGAACACCCTCATGAAGGCGCTCAAGCCGCTGGAGCGCCTGGCCTCCGGCGAACCCGCGGCAGGTGACGCGCCCGCACGCAAGCAGGCTTGAAAACATATGAATATCAATTGCATTGGATAGCAGTTTCGATGGCCGCCCCTAAGCTGGAACGATGCCCACTGCACTTATCACGGGCGCCGGTGGCGGGATAGGCTCCGCCATCGCCGAAGCGCTGGCGCCGACGCACACCCTGCTGTTGGCCGGTCGCCCCTCCGACCGGCTTGACGCGGTCGCGACCCGACTCGACGCCACGACATTCCCGCTGGACCTGACCGACACCGACGAGATCGCGGCCAGCTGCGAAATAATCGACATGCTCGACGTGCTGGTGCACAACGCCGCGGTGTCTGTCCCCGCCCGGTTCGCCGACTCGACAGTCGACGAGTGGCGCACTGTCTTTGATGTCAATATCATTGGGCCAGTTGCCCTTACGCTGGCGCTGTTACCGGCGCTGCGGCAGGCTCGGGGGCAGGTGGTGTTGATCAACTCCGGTGCGGGACTTCGGGTTTCGTCGGGCCTGGCGGCATATTCGGCGAGCAAGTTCGCGCTGCGCGCGTTCGCCGACTCGCTGCGCCAGGACGAGCCCGACTTGCGCGTGACCACCGTTTACCCGGGCCGCACCGACACCGAAATGCAGCGCGAGATCAGGGAATTCACCGGCGGCGAGTACGACCCTTCCAAGTTCATGCGGCCCGAAACCGTCGCGGCGGCCGTTGCCACCGCGGTGAATACCCCACGCGACGGCCAACTCGACGAGGTGGTGATCCGGCCGGGGCGCGCTTAGCCGCTTTACACGACCAGGTTGACCAGCCGGCCCGGGACGACGATCACCTTGCGCGGCGTGGCGCCGGCCAAGAACGTCTGCACCTTGTCGTCGGACAGCGCGGCAGCCGTCAACGTTTCCTCGTCGGCGTCGGCCGCGACTACCACCCGGCCGCGCACCTTGCCGTTCACCTGCACCGGATATTCGACGGTGTCGTCGACCAGGTGGGCCGGATCGAACTGCGGGAACGGGCCGTGCGCCAAGGAGGTGGTGTGCCCCAGCCGCAGCCACAGCTCCTCCGCCAGGTGGGGGGCCAGCGGTGCGAGCATCAGCACCAGCGGCTCGACCGCCGCGCGGGGCACCGAGTCACGGTGCTCCTTGGTGAGGTGGTTGGTGTACTCGATCAATTTGGCGACCGCAGTGTTATTACGCAGTGCGGCATAGTCTTCCGATACGCCCGCGACAGTACGATGCAATGCTCGCAAGGTGTCGGTGGCCAACTCGCCATCGACCACCCGGGCTTCGCCGGTGTTCTCGTCGACCACCAATCGCCAAACCCGCTGCAGAAAGCGATGCGCGCCGACGACATCCTTGGTGGCCCACGGACGCGAGGCCTCCAGCGGGCCCATCGACATCTCGTACACCCGCAGCGTGTCAGCGCCGTACCCATCGCAGATCTCGTCGGGCGAGATCGAATTCTTCAGGCTCTTACCGATTTTCCCGAATTCTTGGAACACTTCGAATTCGTCGTCGGGCCCCGGATAGACGAATTTGCCGTCGCGCTCGATCACCTGCTCCGCGGGTACATAGGACCCACGTGCGTCGGTGTAGGCGAACGCCTGGATGTAGCCCTGGTTGACCAGCCTTCGGTAGGGCTCCCGGGAAGTGACGTGACCCAGGTCGTAGAGGACCTTGTGCCAGAACCGCGAATACAGCAGGTGCAGCACTCCGTGCTCGGCGCCCCCGACGTACAAGTCGACGCCGCCCGGGTCGTCGGGGCCGCGCTCCGCGGGCCGCGGCCCCATCCAGTAGGCTTCGTTTTCCTTGGCGCAGAAGCGCTCTGAGTTATGCGGATCGGTGTAGCGCAGTTCATACCAAGAGCTGCCGGCCCAATTCGGCATGACGTTGGTGTCGCGCGTGTAGGGTTTCAGGCCGTCGCCCAGGTCCAGCTCGACGTGAACCCATTCGGTTGCCTTGGCCAGCGGCGGCGAAGGTTCGCTGTCGGCGTCCTCGGGATCGAAGAGTACCGGCGAATAGTCCGGCACATCGGGCAGTTCGACCGGAAGTGCCGCATCGTCGAGGGCATGGGGGCGGCCGTCGCTGTCATAGACGATGGGAAACGGCTCGCCCCAATACCGTTGCCTGGCAAACAGCCAGTCGCGCAGCTTGTATTCGACGCGGGCCTGGCCGCGCCCTTCGGCTTCGAGGCGGGCGGTGATGGCCTCCTTGGCTGGCGCCACGTTCATACCGTCGAGGTAGCCGGAGTTCACCAGCGTGCCGTCGCCCGTGTATGCAGCTTCCGAAATGTCGCCACCGGCAATAACTTCGACGATCGGCAGTCCGACTTCACGGGCGAAATCCCAGTCCCGCTGGTCGTGGCCGGGTACTGCCATGATCGCGCCGGTGCCGTAGCCGGCCAGCACATAGTCGGCAATGAAGATCGGCACCGGCTTGCCGTTGGCCGGGTTGATCGCCTGTGTGCCCAGAAAGACGCCGGTCTTCTCTCGGCTCTCCTGGCGCTCCAGATCCGATTTCGTACCGATTGCGCGGCGGTAGGCGGTCACCGCCTCACCCGGTGTTGCGGCACCGTACGTCCAACGCGGGTCGGTCCCGTCCGGCCAGGCGCCGGCCACCAGGTCGTCCACCAGCTCGTGTTCGGGTGCCAAAACCAGGTACGTGGCTCCGAACAGCGTGTCTGGCCGGGTGGTGAACACCTCGATGTCGCGCGCCTGGCCGCTGCCGCTGGTAGCCGAAAACAGCGCCATGGCGCCGGTTGAGCGGCCAATCCAGTTGCGCTGCATGGTTTTTATCTGGTCCGGCCAGTCCAGCACGTCCAAGTCGTCGAGCAGCCGGTCGGCATAGGCGGTGATACGCATCATCCACTGCCGCAACCGCTTCCGGAATACCGGGAAGTTTCCGCGTTCACTGCGGCCGTCGGCGGTGACCTCTTCGTTGGCCAGCACGGTGCCCAAACCGGGACACCAGTTCACCATTGAGTCCGCCCGGTAGACCAGCCGGCAGTTGTCGACGACGTCGGCCCGGTCTTTCAGCGACAGCTTGGCCCAGTCCCTCCCGTCATCGAGGCTGCGTGCACCGGAATCGAATTCGGCGATCAACTCCGATATCGGCCGGGCCTTATTGGCCGCGACGTCGAACCAGGCGTTGTAGATCTGCAGGAAGATCCACTGGGTCCACTTGTAGAACTCGACATCGGTGGTTGAAAAACTGCGTCGGCTGTCGTGACCGAAACCCAGCCGGCCTAGCTGGCGCCGGAAGTTGACGATGTTGGCCTCGGTCCTGGTGCGCGGATGCGTGCCGGTTTGCACCGCGTACTGCTCGGCGGGCAGGCCGAACGAGTCAAACCCCAAGGCGTGCAGCACGTTACGGCCAAGCATCCGGAAGTAGCGCGCGTAGACGTCGGTGGCGATGTATCCCAGCGGGTGTCCGACGTGCAATCCGTCGCCGGACGGGTAGGGAAACATATCCTGGACGAACAGCTTGTCCGCCGGTACGGCGCTACCATCGGCCGGGGCCAGCGAGCCCACCGGATTTGGCACGTTGAATGTCCCGAGCTCAGCCCATTTCTGCTGCCAGTCGCTTTCGATACGGCCCGCCAGCTCCGCGGTGTAACGGAATCGCGGCGCATCGGGATCCGGTGCAACAGCGCCTGCGTTGCCCGCGGGCGCAGCGGTCGGGGATTCGCTCACGTGAACAGGGTAGAGGGCGGGGCCGGTCGACCCGCCGGCCACAGGTTGGTATCGGTTGCGTAGCACACCGATCAGAGGTTCATCCCAGCTCGATTTCAGGCCTGTTCACCCCCTTTGACCTCTGGTTACAGTCGGCCTCAATACGGGCCCGTGCCCGGGCTCAGGAGGGATCGACGCAAATGTTTCAGGTCGCACGGACGTGGCTGGCCGTCTCTGGAGGTCTGGCCGCCGGCGCGATCGGTGTCACCGCCTTCGCCGGTGGCACCGCATCCGCGGCGCCTTTGCAGCCACTCCCCCCACCCACCCCTGGTGTCACAGCGCCGGCACCGGCCCCGCAGAACGCCACGGGCCTGCCGGGCGGTACCAACAGGTTCGCGCCAGCCGCGCCGGGGGCCAACCCCGCCCCCCCCCCCGTTGCCCCGGCTGCCCCGGCACCCGCCGCCGGGACGCCCCTGCCGGCCACCGCGATCGCACCGGTCACCGGAACGATACGCGACTACCTGCAGTCGAAGGGCGTCAAGCTGGAAGCGCAGAAACCTCAGGGCTTCAATGCACTCGACATCACCCTGCCGGTACCCACCCGCTGGACTCAGGTACCCGACCCCAATGTGCCCGACGCCTTCGCGGTGATCGCCGACCGGCTCGGCAGCAGCCTGTACACCTCGAACGCGCAGGTCGTGGTCTACAAGCTGATCGGCGACTTCGATGCCAGGGAGGCCATCGCGCATGGCTTCGTCGACAGCCAGCAATTGTCCGCGTGGCAGACCACGAACGCCTCGCAGGCAGATTTCATGGGCTTCCCGTCGTCAATCATCGAGGGCACCTACCGCCAGAACGACATGGTGCTCAACACCTCCCGGCGGCACGTCATCGCCACCTCCGGAAAGGACAAGTATCTGGTGTCGCTGGCGGTGACCACCGCGCAGTCGCAAGCGGTTGCCGACGGACCCGCGACCGACGCCATCATCAACGGATTCCGCGTGACGGCTCCGTCCGGTCCGGCGGCACCGGTGGCACCAGCGGCTCCCGCTCCGGCCGCCCCGGCGGCTCCCGCGCCGGCGGCGTCGGCGGCACCCGCGGCCCCTGGCCAAGCGCCCGCGCAGCTTCCGGTCGCCGCTCCCCCGCAGGCAGCCGTCGCCGCTCCCCCGCAGGCAGCCGTCGCCGCTCCCCCACGAGCGCCCGTCGCGGCTCCCACCCAGGCACCCGTTCCGGCTCCCACCCAGGTATCGGCGGCGGCGCCAATCGCCGTACCTGCGCAGGCGCCCGCGGTGGCGCCCGGCACGACGAGCCTTCCGGCAACCGCGGGAATTCCGGCCACGGCGCCCGCACCCGGCCAGTCGCTCACCCCGCAGCCAACACCCAATCTGCTGGCCCTGCTTCCCGGACTGCCGCCACTACCGAACCTGCACCTGAACCTGCTGGGAACCCAACCGCGTTAGCCGAGCGCGACGGCAGCCGGGCGCTGGGGCATCCCCCGCGCAGGGAACCCGACGAGCGGATCGCCGGTCGTCCTCGTATTGTGAGCCCATGCTGATCGCGGGCGTGCTATGCGTGTGTGCGGCGGTGGCCTCCGCCGGATTTGGAACCTGGTCGCTTTCGCACGCCCCCTCCGCCGACGCGACCCAGGCGGCCCTGCGTGCCATCGCCCCCACGCAGTTGGCGGTCGCGGTGATGCTGGCGGCCGGCGGGGTAGTGGCCTTGGTGGCATCACCGCCCACCGCTTTGGTGCTGGTGATCGTCTGTGTCGCAGGCGCTTTCGGCACGCTGGCCGCCGGATCCTGGCAGAGCGCACGCTTCGTGCTGCGCCGCGAGGCATCTTCTGAGCCGGCCGCATGCGCGGGCGATTGCGGGGTCTGCACCTTCTCCTGCCACTGAACATGTGCGGATGACGGCTTTGGAGAAGCGTCGAACTAAGGGAGACTCGCGGTTAGTTGCGGCTGACGTCGATGGGATGGGTGGCCAACAGCGAAAGCGGCAACGGCTGACGGCGCAGCACCTGACCCCACAGATCGGACCGAGGCCCTACCAGAACGTCAGAGGGCAACGCAGACAACACGATCCAGTCGTCGCGCTCGATTTCCCCTTCGAGCTGACCGATGGTCCAGCCGGAGTACCCCGCGTAGATTCGCACGCCCTCCACCAGCGGTGCGATCTGATCGGGGTCGGCATCCAGATCCACCATCACCATCCGGCCGGCGACATGCCGAAGGCCCGGCACATCCTCCGGATCGGCGCCTATGCGCAGCACCGCCAGACACAGCGCCGCATCCCGCTTCACCGGCCCGCCGATGAACATCGTCTTTGGCTTGGCGGCAAGCTTGGCCCACTGTGGCAACACGTTGTACACCGCCGTCTCGCTGGAGCGGTTGAGAACCACGCCCAAAGTACCGCCGTCATTGTGCTCGACGATGTAGATCACGCTGCGGCGAAACGTCGGCTCCAGCAGATCGGTGTTGGCTAGCAGCAACGTACCTGCACGTACCCGTTGCGCGGCAGGTGCGACATAGTCCTCGGGGTCCTCGGGCTGCGGCACCACTCCATCATCGCACTCCCGACGGCATCGCCGGGCCAAACGTGGGCGGCTCGCGGATATTTGTACTGTTGTTGGATCGGCCTCGAGCGAAGGTGAACTTGCTGCCCCGATCGTTGGAAGTGGGTTCTGTGGATCAACCCCGGATGCACGGGAGCGCGCCCATCGCCCTGTGGCGGTCGGTGCGCGATTTGCCCGACTTCTGGCGGCTGCTGCAGGTGCGCATGGTAAGCCAGTTCGGTGATGGCCTATTTCAGGCAGGAATGGCCGTAGCGCTGTTATTCAATCCGGACCGGGCCACCGACCCGATGGCGATCGCGCGCGCCTTCATCGTGCTGTTTCTGCCTTACTCACTGCTGGGACCATTCGCCGGCGCGCTGGTGGACCGGTGGGATCGACGGCTAGTACTGGTGGGCGCCAACCTGGGCAGGCTGGTGCTGGTCGCGGCCATCGGCACGATCTTGGCCACCAAGGCGGGGGAGTGGCCGTTGCTGTGTTTGGCACTGGTCGCCAACGGCTTTACCCGGTTCGTCCTGTCCGGCCTCTCGGCGTCGCTGCCTCATGTCGTGCCGCGCGAACAGGTCGTCACGATGAACTCGGTGGCCACCGCGTCGGGCGCGGTCGCGGCGTTTCTCGGCTTCAACTTCATGCAGCTGCCTCGCTGGTTGGCCGGCGGGGGGGATAAGGGCTCGGCGGTCGTCGTCTTCATCGTCACGATCCCACTGGCGATTGCGTTGCTGTTGTCGTGGCGGTTCGCGCCCGGCGTCCTCGGCCCGGACGACACCCAACGCGCGATTCACGGATCGGCCTTCTACGCGGTGATCACCGGATGGGTACACGGCGCACGCACTGTGGTGCAGGTCCCGACGGTCGCTGCCACCCTGTCCGGCTTGGCCGTACACCGAATGGTGGTCGGGATCAACTCGCTGCTGCTGCTATTGCTGGTCCACCACCCGAAATCTCCGGCGGAGGGTGGATTGAAAATCGCGCTGATCTTCCTGGCAGCGTCGGGCCTCGGGGCTTTCCTCGCCACCGCACTCACCCCGCCCATGATCCGGCGCTGGGGGCGCTACGCCACCGCCAACGGCGCACTGGTGGCTGCCATGATCGTCCAGATCGCCGGCGCCGGGCTGGTGATTCCGATCATGGTGGTCTGCGGCTTTCTGCTCGGGGTGGCCGGTCAGACGATCAAGCTCTGCGCCGACTCCGCGATGCAGATCGACGTCGACGACGCGCTTCGCGGACACGTGTTCGCTGTGCAGGATGCGCTGTTCTGGGTCGCGTTCCTCGTCTCGATAACCATTGCTGCGACGATGGTTCCCGACGACGGGCGCGCGCCGGGGTTTGCGCTTTTCGCGGCGGGACTCTATGTCGTCGGGCTGGTTGCTCACGGCATCATCGGACGCCGTCGACAGCCGGCGCCTGTAATCGACAGTCCGTTCAGGAGACGCTGATGGCGGGTGCCGTATCGATCGTGGCCGACCTGGGGGCCGAAAGCGACGAGCTCGACGCGTTGGTGGCGCCTCTGCCGCCGGGGCGATGGGCCGATCCGACGCCTTCCCCGGGTTGGACGATCGCGCACCAGATCGCGCATTTGTTGTGGACCGACCGGGTGTCGCTGACCGCCATCACAGACGAGGCGGCGTTCGGTGACGTGCTAACGGCGGCGAGCGCCGATCCCGCGGGGTTCGTCGACGCGGGCGCCGAGGAACTGGCCGCTCTGGCGCCCCCGGAGCTGCTCGGCGACTGGCGGGGCACTCGCGCGCGCTTGCACGAGGCGCTGCTGAGCGTTGCCGACGGCCGCAAGCTGCCGTGGTTCGGGCCGCCGATGAGCGCTGCGTCGATGGCCACGGCGCGGTTGATGGAGACCTGGGCGCACGGGCTCGACGTCGCCGATGCTCTCGGCGTCGAGCGACCCGCCACCGAGCGGTTGCGCTCAATCGCGCACCTCGGGGTGCGAACCCGCGACTATGCCTTCTTGGTGAACGAACTGACGCCGCCGACTGAGCCGTTCCGGGTCGAATTGCGGGGGCCCGGCGGCGACACCTGGTCCTGGGGACCGCCCGATGCGGTCCAGCGCGTCACCGGGTCCGCGCAGGACTTCTGCTTCCTGGTCACGCAGCGCCGAGCGTTGAGCACGCTGGATATCGCGGCGGAGGGGCCGGATGCGCAGCGCTGGCTGAAGATAGCTCAAGCTTTCGCCGGGCCTCCCGGCCCCGGTCGATGAGCGCGTGTAGCGCGCGAAGAGAGCCGGGGCCCATCAGGCCAAGCCCCGGTCGATGAGCGCGTCGCGCGCGAAGAGAGCCGGGGCCCATCAGGCCAAGCCCCGGTCGATGAGCGCGTCGCGCGCGAAGAGAGCCGGGCCGGGGCGCACCTATTGCGGGATCTTCGCGGCGATCGCGTTTTTGACGTCTACTCCGCGATCGCCGACGTTCAGTCCATTGACCGCCACGTCGATGATGAAGTTGTTCCGGGCCGTCAACACGCGCTGAACTCCGACCGAGCTACGGGCTTGGGCAGTGAATGTCATCACCAGGCTGTCATCAGGGGTCGTCAGCGGGCCGAATGTCCACCGACTTGGGGTTTCGTTTGGGACTGTCAGCGTGAAGCTCCGCCCAGCACAGCTGGACCACTGCCGGCGTTGGTCGTCGAAGACCTTGCGGGCGGCATCGGCGGAGACATAAGCGATAACCGCTTGCGTGGCCATGTCCGGGCTGGTGGGGCTGGTCAGGATCTGAACTTGCGAACCGATCGATGCGGTATTGCCGTAGGCGCCCCGGTCAGCGGGCGCATATGGGCCGGTGCAGTCCTTGTCTGAGACGCTGGGGGTGTCGTCGGTGAATCCATTGCTGGAGGCGCTTTGCACGACCATCGAGGGGACGCCGAAGACCCCAGCCATCTCTTGTGTGGACAGCAGTAGTCGAGAAACCGCGGACGCAGGCAGCGGCGCTGCGCCGGTCGCGGTGGAGGTGGCTGACGAGCTGGGAGGGAGACTGCTGGACGCCGGCGAGATTGATACCGGCGGGGATGCGGCGGGCGGTGAATGGGATCGCGCGGTGACGGTTACCGCGGTAACCGCGGTGGCGGCGGTCACCAGAGCGGCCGCGACCAGCGCGGCGATCCTGCGACGACGTGGTCGCGTGGCCGGCGGCCCGCGGGGTGGCACAAAGCCCGGCCCCGGCGGGAGATAGTAGGCAGTCGGGGCTGGGTGCATCGTCGTGGGTGCCGCACCGGCGCGGGCCCAGTGCGGACCGCTGGGTTGCGTGGGCGGCGGGTGAGATCCCGGGCCGCCCCGAACCGGTTGCCACGCAGCGGTTGTCGATGCCGCGGGATCGGTGAGGGCCTCGGCGGCGGCTGCGGCCAGCTGGCGCGCCGAGGAGAACCGCTGGGCGGGATGTTTGGCCATCGCGGTCGCGATCACCCCGTCCATCCGCGGTGATATCCCGGGTAGCTGATCGGTCACTCTTGGGGGTGGGGCGTGCAAATGCGCGGCTACCAGCGCGGCCAGGCCGCCAGCTGTCGCGAACGGCTCTTGACCCGTGAGCATCCGAAAGAGCGTGCAACCCAGGGAATACAGGTCGGCCCGTGCGTCAGCCATGCCTCCGGCAAGCACCTCGGGCGCCGCGTAGGGCAGTGTGGCAATCAGCGAGCCAGTGGTTGTCAGTCCGGCATCGCCGAGCGCGCGGGCGATGCCGAAGTCTCCCAGCAAGACGCGCTCGTCGGGCCCGACCGGTCCTGATAACAGCAGGTTCGCCGGCTTGATGTCGCGGTGCACCACGCCGCGCTGGTGGGCATAGTCGAGTGCTCTGGCGGCTTCGCCCACGACATGCGCGGCGCGCGCCGGAGCCATGATGCCCGAGCGCACCGCTTTGTCGGCGTCCGTGCCGTCGACGAATTGCATCGCAATCCACAGCTGGCCGTCGGCGGTTTCGCCGCGGTCATAGATCGACACGATGTTGGGGTGATCCAGCCCAGCGGCCAGATCCGCTTCTCGAATGAAGCGGGCCCGGAAGTCGGGATTGGCGGATAGCTGCGCGCTGAGCACCTTCAGCGCGTCATAACGCGGAAGATACGGGTTGGCGGCCAGATAAACCGCGCCCATGCCGCCCGACCCCAGCAGCCGCTCAATCCGGTAGCCCGACACCACCGATCCGACGCTGAACATGCCCATCGTGATTCACATTAACCGCCGTCGGGCAGGCCTACGGGAGCCCGGTTAATGCCTCTTTCCGGTACCGCATGTCCGCGGCTACACCGGGATTTTCGCGGCGATGGCGTTGAGGATCTCGACGCCCTTCTTGTCGAGGCTGAGTTTGCAGGAGCCGACGTCGACGATGACGTTGTTGCGCGCCGCCAGGGCGCGCTGACATCCGAAATAGCTTTTGCCTTCCCTCGCGGTGGTCAGCACTAGGGTGCCGTCGGGTGTGGTCAGCTGGCTGAAGGCCCAGCGGTGCGGTGCCTCGCTGGGAAGCGTCACCGTGAAGGTCCGCCCCGCGCACGCCGACCATTTCTGGTGTTGGTCGGCGAGAACCTTCTGGGCAGCATCCGCGGTCGGGTAGGCGATAACGGCTTGCTGGACGACTTCGTGGCCGGTGGGATTTCGCACGAATTGCCACTGCGACCCGGTCGATCCGGTGTTCGTGTAAGCCCCCTGGTCAGCCGGCTCATAGGGTCCGCTGCAGTCCTTTTCGGAAATGTAGGGAGAGCCGTCAACAAATGAGTCGGTCGATGATTCGGCGACCTGCATGGTGGGCGCCCCCATTATCGCGGTGATCTGCTCGGCGGGCAGCAAGAATCCGCTCAGCGCCGACGCGGGCACCGGGGCCCCCAGAGGCCCTGGTGCGGTGGTGGTTGGCTGACCGCTCGCCTGCCGGCCCGACGTCGGCGGTGCCGACGCCGATGGGGATGCCGGGTGTACCGGCTGCGATCGCACGGTGAACGTCAGCGCCATGACGGTCGCGGCGACGGCTGCGATGAGAATCGTGGCCATGACCGCGATCCGGCGTTCACGTGGCCGCCGGTGTGCTGGCGGAGGTCCCATGAAGACGGCCGGTTGGGGTGCGCCGGGGTAGTGAGGCGGCACGGGTGGCCCCGCCATCGTGCGGGCGACCCCGGGCTGCCACCACTGCGAACCGGTTGACTGCGTCGGCACCGACTGCGAGCTGACCTCGGCGCTCGAAATCGGTTGCCACGGAGCAGTAATGGAGCCCGTCGCATCATTGAGCGCTGCGATGGCGGCCGACGCGAGCTCACGACTCGAGGAAAACCGGTGCGCGGGGTCTTTCGCCATCGCGGTCGCGATCACTGCGTCCATTCGCGGCGACAATCCTTGGGCCCAATCGCTGACCCGTGGCGGCGGGGCCTGCAGGTGGGCAGCGACCACGGCGGCCATGCCGTCGACCCACGCGAACGGCGCCTTGCCCGTCAGCAGCCGAAACAGCGTGCAGCCCAACGAATACTGGTCGGCGCGCCCGTCGAACGGAAGGCCGCTGAGGACCTCCGGCGACGCATACGACACCGTCGCCAGCACCGACCCAGTGACGGTCAGACCCACATCACCGAGTGCGCGCGCAATGCCGAAGTCTCCCAAGAGCACTCGTTCTTCGGGTCCGACGGGCCCGGACAGCAGAAAGTTCGCCGGCTTGACATCGCGGTGCACGACGCCACGCTGGTCGGCGTAGTCCAGCGCCTTGGCGACCTCGCCAATGATGTACGCGGTGCGTGCCGGGGTCATCGTGCCCGCACGCAACACCTTGTCGGAATCGGTGCCGTCGACGAATTGCATCGCGATCCACAACTGACCCTCATCGGTTTGCCCGCGGTTGTAGATCGACACGATGTTGGGGTGGTCCAGCCGAGCCGCGACATCGGCTTCCCGGATGAACCGAGCGCGAAAGTCCGGGTCCCCGGACAACTCGGCATTGAGCACCTTGAGCGCGTCGTAGCGGGGGAGACTGGGGTGCGCAGCCAGATAAACCTCACCCATGCCGCCCGATCCCAATACCCGTTCGATCCGGTAACCCGCCACCACCGACCCGGCGCTGAGCATGCCCTATCCGGCTCCAAATGCATCACGCGGCGTACCGCCGCTGGGACGAGCTGACATGGCAATCATTCGTTCAGTATGCGGGCGCTCTTCCAGCGCCGGCGAAGATCACGGCTCCGTTTGGTCGCTGGGGACGACAACGCGGGCGCGGGCGACGTCCTTCTCGGCCTCACCGCCGCCACCACGCGCCGACATGCCCGCCGATGTCAACGGCATGGGAGCACCACCCATTCCGGTTGTCGTTGTGGGACTTCGTATCTCGGCGGCGTTGAGCACCCCGGCCCGCAGGCCCACGGGCTTGCCGCCGGTTTCCGGCTCGAAACTACTGGTCGGCCGGGTATAGCTGGTCAGTCCGGCTCCGGGAAAGGACCCTGATGCGCCGGCGCCGCCGGCGGACGCACCACCGATACCACCGCCGGCCAGCACCGGTTCGACGGCCGCGGCCGCAGTGGGCGCGGCGGTCGCGGGAAACATCCCGGCCATCGATTGCAGCATGGTTTGCGGCAGACCGGCGATTCCCTGAAACGCCTGTATCGGAGCCTGGACCAGCTGCTTGAGCGGCTCGGTGGCGCTGGACACCATCGACATAGGTTGCTGCATAAGCGAACTCAGTTGGCTACTCGCATCAGCGGGAGTGCCCGCTGTGTGCCCCGCAGTCTGGGCGGCCTGCGTCGATGCCTGCATCGCGTCGTTTATCCCGGTGTGTGCCGCGGCCTGCCCGACGGCTTCGGCGGCGGCCGCCGGGGCGCCCGGTGACGCTCCGAGCGGGGCGATGGGCGGCGGCACGCCCAGCATGGCAGTCAGCGTGCTCATGACGCCGGAATACGTCCAGCCGCGGATCGAATTATGCGGCCAATGCTCGCCGAAGTATTCCGTGTCGCGTTCGACGATCGCCGGGGTGTTCTGACCGAAGAAGTTGGTGGCGTTCAGCACGGCCCATTCGTCTCGGTTGGTCTGCGAGACCACCGACGGGATGACCGTGGACTGCGCAATGGTGAAGGCCTCGACGGCGGCTTGGGTGACGCTGATCTTGTGCGCGGTCCAGCCGACCAGTGTCTGCAGTCCCGCGTTCAGCCCGGTCGCGGCGGCCATCGAAGCGGTGGCCCCGAAACCCTGCCATTGCGCGGCAGTGACAAGGGTGTTGACCGCCGAAAGTCCCATCGACAGTTCCTTGGTCGCTGTCTCGGTGACCCATACCAGGTTGTTGGCGATCACCGAGGCTGCACTGCCCGCCTCGAAAATCGCCGCCACCAGCTCGGGCGGACCTGACCACCTCGGGTCGGCCATGGTGTCCTCTTAGAGCAGGCCCGCGTTGATCGACTCGACGGCGGTCGTGGTGCCGACAGCCATCCCTTGCGCACCCGAGAAAGCCGCCCGCTGGCCGACGTGCTCGGCCGTCGAAGCCAAGTAGGCCGTTCCGGCGGCGTTCAGGGCGGCTGCGAACTGGACGGAGTCGGCGTCCGCCGCCATCGGCAGCACCCCGGTGAGGGCTGCCGCTCCGGCCGCGGTGGTGGCTGCCATCCCCTCGCTGATCCCGGCCTCGGCCGCTGCCGACAAGTCGACGCCGTCCGGAATCATGCTGAATAAGCCACCCATATATCGATCTCCCTTTGTTTGTAGGCCGCTGGAGCTGTCTGAGTCTAAGAAGGGTGACACAAGCTGTCGAGTCAGGGTGAGTGACGTCGGCTGGTGTCCTATTCCGGCACTCCGACCAGCACTCCTTCGATCGCGCCGTCGGTGGTGACCAGCAGGCCGCGGCCGGGCGGCAGTTGCTGCGCGCTTATCCGGCCGAAGACCTTCACCGCTGCGGGATCGTTGTCCATGAACAACGTGGGGGCGCGCGAACTGGTCATCTTCTGCAGGAACGGGTTCGTCACCGACACCCCCGCCCAGTTCCCTGGCAGCCGCGAGACGATCACGTGCAGACCGATCTCCCGACTGCGTTCGATCAGTCCCCACAACGGCGCCGTGGCAGCGTTCTTGCCGATCACGCCGTGCGGTCGCAGCTCCTGCTCGTCGTCGATCAGCAGGAAATGGTGCGGGCCCTGCCAGGTGCCCCGGCTCAGCAGTTCTTCCTGACTCAAGCCCGACGGTGGCAGGCGGTCTCGCATGATCTGCGCCAACCCTTCGATCACCCCGTCGATGTCGTCTTCGGTATAGGCGTACGCACGCACATGCGGAGCCTGGATCTTGCCGATGAGCGATGTCTTGGGGTCGATGATGCTGATTTGTGCCTGCTCGGGGGTGAAGCGACTGACGATCGCCTGCCCGAGGGCGGCCAACGCCGTTGTCTTCCCGCACAGCTGGCGGCCCAGCACCAGCAGGTTGGGCACCATCCGGGCGGGCAAAGCCACCGGCTGCAACGCACTTTCGCCGATCGCGAACGGGATGTTCAGCGGATCGGCGGCGGCAGTGGCGTCTGCGGTATCTGCGAATTCGGCAATCACCTGGCTGAGCTCGATCCGCTCGGGCAACCGTGCCAGCCGCTCCACCCGGCCGGCGCCGGTCAGACCGCCGATCAGAGGGCCGAGCTCCCGGGTGGTCACGCGCGCACCGTTGCTCGCGGTGATCTCGGGCACCCCCACCAGCAGCTCATAGCCGTCGCGGGTGACCCCGAACCCGGGCCTGTCCAACGTGTTTCGGGCCGCTTTTCGGCGTTCGAATCCTTCGCCCATCTGCGTTTCGTCCGGGTTGCTCAGCCGCAGCTGAATGCGTGCATTCGACACGTTGACCAGCTGCTGCTTCTGGCCCACCAGCCACGCCGTGGCGCTGGTCATGATGTGCACCCCGTAGGACAGGCCCTGGCGGGCGATCGCGATCAGACGGTCTCCGGTCGCAACGTCCTTCTCGTAGAGGTCGGTGAAATTGTCGACGACAAGGAATACGTCGCCGAATTTGTCGTCGGGATCGGTCGGGCCGGCACCGCCCGTGCCGAAGCGGCGATCGCGGAATTCGGAAATGTCGATCTGATACCGCTTGAACGACGCCTCCCGCGCGAGAACCAATCCCTCCATCGAAGCGATCGTCCGCGACACCCCCTCGCGGTCGGTCTGGCTCACCACGGACGCCACATGCGGCAACTCTTCGACCGGGTACAGCGAGGCCCCGATGCAGAAGAACGTCACCCGCTCGGGGCGATACATCAACGCCGCCGAAGTCATCAACGTCATCAACGTGGTGGACTTGCCGCGCTGAGCGGTGGCCACCACCATGACGTTGTCCATCTCCGCGTCGATTGCGTGCACTCGCTGGGCGTGCTCGTCAGGAATGTCCACAATTCCAACAGGGAACACCAGGCCCGGGTTCTCGCCGTAGTCGACATTCCAGGGCTTGTCGCGCCACCGCGCCACCAGCGCGTCCACCGGCTCGCTGACTTCCAAAGGCGGCAGCCATATCTGATGAGGCGGCCGTGCCGGGTGCGAGACCAGCGACTCGCGAATCACGTCGACCAGCTTCTTCTTCCGGAACCCGTCAGGATGGAAGAGAAACTCATCGGGTTCCTCGGGTTGATCCGCCACCGCCAGAGCGGCGCTGTCGGATTCGCTCAGCGGCTGGTATGCCCAGGTGTACGAGCGTGGTTGGGAAAAGCTCACCGCCACAGTCTTGTTCACGTTGGCGGCGCGCTTCGGCACCACGAAGGGAGCCGACACGTAGAAGCACCGGAATTGCTCGAGGTCGCGCGGACCGACTTTGAGCAACGCGTAGCCGTTCTCTTTGGATGGCAGATGCAACGCCGAGTCACTACCGATGACGTCCCGCGAGTCCTCTGCGGTTTCCGCACGTAGCGCAACCCGAAAAGCAATGTTGCTCTTGACTTTGCTGAGCGACGAGAGATCCAGTCGCTGGCCGCCCAGTGTGAAGAAAACGTTGCAGCCTCGGCCCTCTTGTCCGATGTGAATCACGAGATCGATCCACTCCGGGTGGTGAATGAACAGTTCGAGGTACTCGTCGATGATGACCAGCAGAATCGGCACCGGCTCCAGATCCCGTCCGGCGAGCCGCATCTCCTCGTACTCGTTGGCGTCTCGCGCTCCGGCATCCTTGAAAAGCCGATAGCGCCTGGCTATCTCGCCGTTGATCGCCTTTCGCATCCGCTCGGCCAGATGACGGTCGTCCTTGCCCAGGTTGGACAGTGAACCGGCGACGTGCGGAAATCCCTGCAAGTCTTGGGCCGCCGACTCGAACTTCATGTCGACGAAGATCACGATGACGGTCTCCGGTGAGTGCGTCAGCGCGATCCCGCTGCACAATGACAAGAAGTATTCCGACTTACCCGAGCCAGATGTGCCGATCACCACGGAGTGAAAGCCGTAACCACCAAAGTCCTTGGCGCGCAGAATCACATGCTGCAGTTCACCACCTTGCTTGACACCGACCGGCACCATCGCCCACTTGTGGTCGCCGCGGCCACGGCTGTCGGACCAGAGCCTGTCGACGTCGAGTTCTCGAGGGTCGGCGATACCCAGCGCGCGCAGTAGCTCACCGCCCTGGCTGTCGGTTTCGGACAGATCCGCAGCGCTCATCGGGGACCAGCGGGCAAGCGCCCGCGCATACCTGTTGGCGGTGCTCTCGGCGAGCATATCCGCCACGGCGTAGAACGTTTCGCGATGCGTGAGCCGGCCCTCGCGCAGCGCAAACCGCTGCTTGTCGTCGAACCCGACGCCGATGCCCTCCCGAGTCGCCAACCGCAACACCGTGATTCCGGCCATGCCCTTCTGCCCGGTGACGCCCTCCCATTGCTCGGGCGTGCCGACATTGTCGTCCACGATCACCCAATGCGGGCCTAGCGCTGGGCCGCCGAGCGATTCCACGGGCGACGGCATCGACGTCGGGCTGGCCCCGACCGGTGGCGTCCACGGTCCGCGGCCCTTGCGATGCAACTCGGCGTCGAGTGCTTCTTCCAGCTCCGCCGGAGACGCAAACACCAACCGTCGCAGTCCACATGCGTCGAACATCTCGTCGTGCTGATTGTGTGGCAGCCATACCAACCACGACCAGAATTCGGGATGGCGGGTGACCACCATCACCTTGAGGTCGTTGGGGCTGTGGTAGACGGCAAGCGAAGACAGTACGGACCGCATCAGGCTGTGCAGCTCACCGGGCTCTGCGCCGATGAAGCTGAAGCCCGGGCTTGACCGCAGGCTCAGTACCTTGCCAATACCGCGAATCTTGCTCTGCTCCAGAATGAAATCCCTTAGCGCGCCGCCGGTTACCGGCTCAAGTTCTTCGCCGACGGGAACGTCCGGCCATTGCAGCGAAACCGCCGACTCGTTGGCCTGCTGCACGCCGATCCCGAGGCGGACGTCGAGGAAGTCGGGGTCGCTGGGCCGCCGTTCCCACATCCGCGGTCCGCCGATGACGGTGTCCAATCGCTGCGGATCAGCGTGGACGAACAGCTGGCCATCGCGCTGCTCTTGGGCGGCGCGCTGCACCTCGTCGCGGTCCTCGTCGAGTTGGCGCAGGTAGCTGCGGCGTTGCTTTTCTTGTTCGCCCCAACTGATCCGGCGTGCCCGTCCGAAGCGTCCGCTGAACATGAGCGTGCCGAACCCCACCAGGCCGATCATCGGGAAGAACCCGGACTGCAGGGATCGGATCCCCGACGCGTACATCACCACCAGCGTGCCGATGATGCCGACCAGCAGCGCCGGCAGCGCGATCATCAACAGAATGTTTCGTGGCTCGCGTTCGGGCAGCGCCATCGGCGCGCCGATCGCGATTCGCACCGGCGGAATGGTCGGCGCCGGCTTGCGGGCAGCCCGGACGAACCCTTGTTTGGACATGCCTAACCCCCGATGTTCTCGTTGGACCCGGAAATGGGTGCCACCACACCACCACCGGGAAGGGCGTCGCGGGCTACCAGCGCGGCGTCACGGCTGATCGCCGGTCCCGTCGCAAACGTGCGGACTATGGGCCACGGCGCTTGCACGGCAGAGTGTGGATTTATCCCCAGCGCCTGCAGCGTGCGTTGATCCTGTTGAATGCCATACCGAACCCCTTGCGGCGAAAGCCAATACAAGCTCTCCCGACTGCCGGTCGCGACCACACCGCTCGTCGTCGCGACGAAGTTCGCCGCCCCCGGCAACACCAGCGTCTGGTTGGCCTCCACGGAATCGGGATGGCGGTCGTCACGAACCAGCTGCACCAAGTGCGAATCCATGCTCATCGGTACCGGCAGACCGCGCCCGCTGAAGACAGCGATCCGCGCCTGAGGGTCGCCGGCTTGTTTCTCCCACCCTACGCATGTCACCGGATTCGCCGACGTATCAATGAAATCCAGCTTTCCGGACGGGTAGTAATCGACGTTGAGGACATCGACTACCGGAATGTGTATCAGCTTGTCCGGCGCGACCAGCGTCGGCGTCGTCGAGCCATGCGAATCCCCGGCGCGCAACAGGTCCGCGACGAAGCTGCTGATCTTCTGCACGCCGCCGGGCAGCAGCACGTAGAAGCCGTTCACGGCCCCGTTCGCGTCGCGGGTCTCCAGAACGCTGCCCACCGACGTCCCGGTTAGCCATTGCGATTGTGCGCCGGCATCCGGAATAGCCGGTAATACAAGAGGTTCCGTTGCCGGCATCGCGTCGAAGAGGGCGTTGGAGATTTCGATCGGATAGGTAACCCCGGGATCGAGACCGAGATTGAAAGTCACCGCCCGCTCGGTCGGGTCGACCCGGGATCGCTGGCCACGCCAGATCACGTAGGTCGCACCCCGATGGGTGGCCAGGATCGCCTGGGTGGGGCTCATGGCTGCGGCCCGTCCGAACGGCGAGAGCTGGCCCGCGATCGCTGTCACCACCGCAGCCGTCCCGCCGGCCTGGGTGGCGCCGCGGTTGGCCGCGGTGTCGCACACCGACCACGCCGACACGGCGCTCGACGTGATCGGCAGGCTGTCCGGCGCCCCGGGAATGCCGATCGTCGGTCCGGTGGGGTATTTGGCGATCTCGCCCGCCTTGACCCAGGCTGGGGTGGCCGTATTGCCCACCGCCAACCGTGCGGAGGTCAGGTTCAGCGCGGGGTAGAGGCGCCCGTTTATCTTCGCGTACACCGCGCCGGTGTCGCGATCACCGATGATCGCCGATTCGGCGATCAAACCAGCGGGCTTCATGATATGCAGTAGCGCCATCCAGCCGACGCCGATGACCACGAGCACGATTGAGAGTGCCACTGCCGCTTGCTGTTTGCGGTCGTCGTGCTTCATGCGCACTGAGAACCTTGTGATCGCAGCGCGCAACCGCCGGTTGTAGAACAGGTGCCCCGAATTCTGGTCCCGGTTGGACAGATTTAGTGGCACTAAAATTCCCCTTTCCCTTTCGGCAGGATCATTCGTCCGGCAGCCCAGGCACACTTCCGTGCCGCATCGCCACCGGCGTCAGCGCAACTGGCCGCCGTACCTGGCTTGGTTCTCGGCTTCTGCCTCGTCGCGCAACGCTGCGATCGCGAGGTTCAGCCTGTCGGTCAGTTCTCCATGTGCGTATCCGGTCATCACGTCCGGATGCAGCGTCAATTTGAGCAATCGGCCGTCAGAATTCGCGACGGCATGAATATCGCCTAGATCAACGCTGTATGTGACGGTTTCGGCCTGCGCGACAAGGGCTTCCCACTTGTCCGCCGCTTCGCTCAGCTCACGCAGAACCGATTCGACGAGATCTTTGTCCTTCAGGTCACTCAGCTCGCTGCTGCGACTGTCCGACCCCGACACGATGACAGTATGTCGACCCCTCCCACCAGCGTCAATTCAAGGTTCGGGTCTCGCCGCAAGGCTCACGACGTGGTCTCCCACCGGCTGGCCGGCGGGGCATTGAGTTTCTGGAACCAGGACAGGTGATAGTTGGCGGATATCCGGTCGCCGGTGACGAATCCCTCGGTGGCGGCCAGCAGCAGACAATTCTGCAAATGCGCGGTCTCGACATCCGGATATTGGTTCAGCAGTTGCTGATGCGCGGTGTCGAGATGCACTCGCAGCAGGTCGACTTCGTCGTCGACGACGCCGGTTCCCGCCGCAGCGGCTCTCGCCAAGGTATGCACCATCCGGGGCACGCCATCGCGCCAGTGGGTGGCTTGGCTCAAGTCCCATCCCAGGTCATCGATGGCGGGCAGTTCGCGGGGTTGCACCGACGTCGGCGTCTCGGCGAATTCGGCCGACCAGTCCAACGAATCGCCGGGTGCATACGTCACCAGGCGCAATGTGTCGCCCAGCATTGTCGAGGCTTTGCCAGTGCGCCGTTCAGGCATCAGCAAGCGCACCTCTTCGGGAATGCCGATGCGCGCGGGTATCCAGCCGTGCGCAAGGTCGGTGACCAGCACCGTTGTGCCATCCGCGCAGTCGCCGACGGTCCAGTTCAGCTTGGGTTCCTGACGGACCACGAACGCAAGCAGCCGCTGCAATCGTTCGCTATCGGTTTCGGTGGGAGCCGTGGGCACTGGGGCTTGCAATGGCGGTTCCGGCTGCGGCGCGGGCGCTACCGCCGGGGTTTCGACGACAGGTTCCCGCATCGGTGCGCCGACCGTTGCGTCATGGTGCTGGCCGTCCACCCGCACCACATCAGGACTAACGGTGTCTGCCGCCGCCGCGCCGGGCGGTGCCGCGTCCCTTACAGCGGGTATGACCTGCGTCTTGTCCATATCTCTCGGGTCTATCGCGACCAGGTCCCGTCTGGCCGGCGCTCTGGCGTGCCGGGCCGACGGCCGAGCCGTCATCGGCTGCAGCTGGCGAAGTACCGACTCGACCCGTCGCACAGCGCGGGCACGGGCCTGCTCGACCACCCTGGCCTCTTGTGCCTGCCGAACTGGATCGGCCATCCCGGCTCGTCTCATCAGCTTGAGCTGATCGTTGGCGCGCAGGGCGATCCGCTGCAGGTCGTCCCTGAGATGATCTGCGAGCGTAGCGTTTTCGGGGGTGATCGTCGACAGTTCGGCCGGCCAGAGCCCACCTATCACCCACGGGGTGCAATCGATGGGAGAGCTGAATGCCGGAATCGTCAGGGATTCCTCCGCCGCTCTCCGGAGACGCTGGCGCGCTGACATCCGACCGAACATTGCCACCGGGCAAGCGTACCGGCATCCTCCCGCGACGTGCGCAGACGCTGAATTGTGCGGCCATCACGGCATGGGTAGCGTGGGGACATGGCTGATTCTGCGCTGCAGCAGCAACTCGACGAGGTGCGTGCGCTGCTCGGCCGCGCCCGAGAGTTGTTCGGCGCCAACCCGATTCAGCCACCCGAAGATATCGCTCCCGATCCTGACGCCGCCAAGACCTGGTTGGTTTGAACTTCAGCTGCCGCGCCGGCGCAACCGATGCGCCAGTAGTTTCTCGATCGCCGCGTCGAGATCGTGCGGGGTCGGAACCTCCGGAGACGGGGTATGTCCGGCCGCCACGATCTCGTCCCGCACTTCCAGCAACGCCTTGAGGCAGGACACGTCCGCCGTGAGCAGGATGCCTTGGGCCAGGTTTGACGCCTCGGTGTCCATCGCCTCGGCGCTCAGGGCGACGCTGTGCAGGTATCCCCCGCGGCACGAACGGACCAGGATGTGTCCGCTCGGGTGAACGGTGTCGAAGGCGGGGTTGGCGTCCGTCATCGACCGCCGTCGGCGACTCCGCCGAGGTTGCGTGCCGCTTGGTGTTCATGCTGGTCCCATGCCGTCGCCGTGATCCTCAGGTTGCGCGCCATGTCGGCGTGGTCATCGGCCTGTTGCTCGTAGCACTGCCGTCTCAGCTCGAGCAGTTCGCGTCCGGCGTCGCGAAGCTCGCCGAAGATCGGCCCGAGTGAGTCCAGGCTCTCCTGGATCGCAGGGTGCGACGACGGCACGGTCCGCAGATAGTCGGAGATCTGCTCGTGATGCGCCGCTGCTTCACGCAAATGCGCGGGCTCCACGTGGACTTGATCTGCCATCCGTTGTCTCCTACTCAAGCGCCGGTGGTGAGACCGGCGGGCTCACTATTGTGCCCTGGCCAGCCCCACCGGCGTAGCCGCCGGGCGGGTTGGTGTCGGTGGTTCAGTCTGCGCCGGCGCGGTGCCCGGTGCCTGAGTGACCGGCGCCGGCGGATGCTCCCAGCCTAGAAAGCTCGGCCCGCTCACCGTGGAGATGTGCTGAATCTGGCCGTCCATGATCGCCTTGCTGTCGCCAAGCGCAAGCGCGTGCCGATCGGTGAATATGCCGATGTCTCCCGGTGTGACCCGCGACGGCTCGATGGGCTGGGCAACCGGCGTCCCGGGTTGGGGAATCGTAATTCCCTGTTGGCGAAAGGCGTCTGCGATGGGAACACCGCCGGCCGCCGCTCTGATCGCCGCCGCCAACTGCGGACTGGCGGCCGTGATCGTTTCACCGTCGGGCAGCGTCACCGACGTCGGACCCGCCGGCTGTGGTTCGGGGTCCGCCGGCGGCGGGTCCGCGGGGACGCCGTCCTTAACGTGGGGCTCGTCGGGGCCGTCATGGTCCGTCGGCTCTTCGGACGGTCCGTGCGATTCGTCTTCCCAGTCTCGGAACGCCGGATCGATTGCGCCGCCCCTCGTCGCCCCGGAGAGCGGCAGCCCCAAACCGGGAAGGGACGTCGGGACGCCGCCGCCGGGTATCGCTGCTCCGCCAAGGTTCGGCATGCCGGGTAAGGCGGGAGTCATCGGCATCCCGGCTGCTGCTGGGGCCGCCGTGGCAGCCGGCCCCAGCGACTCCCCGGTCAGCGAGCCGGGATCGTCGGCCAGCAGCGCATCCAGGTACGGATCGGATCCGTCGTCGGTGACCCCACTTGCGGGAACAGGTGCGGTGACGGGCGGTCGCCCCTCGCCCGCACCGCTGGGTCCAGTTTTGGACGCGTTGTACAGCGATGTCCACGCAGCCATCAGGGCGGACTTCGACGTGTCGTCAAGGCTCGCATCGGCGACCACGGCCCGGATATCGCGCAGCTTGCCGATGAGGAACCGCTGAAAGTCGCGCGCCCCCGCGGGAGTGTCCAGATCCGATCGTGCGCGCAGCGCTGACTCGACCTCTTGCTGCAACTTGGTCAGCTCCGCCCCGCCGTCGACAGCCTTGAGGTGGGCGTTCAGGATTGCCGAAATCACTTGCAGGTCGAGTTGGGAGCTGGCCGAATTCTGGTGTGCCAGAGCAGCTTCGGCCCGGGCTATGGCTTCGGCGGCGTCACCGTCAGCTCGATCCGACGGTGGTCCGCCCGCAGGCGCACCCGGTCCGACATTGAACAGCTCCGGATGCTGGCGCCGGACCTTGGCCAGGATCGCTTCGAGTTGTTGCTGACTGGCGAAGGGCATGACGACAGCCTTCACCTCGTCCGGCGTCAAGCCGGTCTTCCATGCCTCGGGGTCGCCGGTGGTCGCGCGGACGCGCGCCAGCGCTGCGACAAGATCTTCCCACGTGGACATCGGCTACACCGAGCGCGTTGTCGCCGGTTGTGGCTGCCGTCGCGAGCCCTTCATGCGGGGTGACGGTACGCAGGCCGCCGCACGGCGACAATTCACCTTCCGCGGTTCGGCGCGCAAGAATTTCGCAAGGGATCGGCAGTAACCTACGGCCGACGCCAGCGAGGAACCACCATGCACACCATCCGCACCATCAAACCGATTCTCGAGAAAGCACTGCTGTCAGTCGGCCTGGTGCTGTTGGGCTTTGGGTTGACCGGGGGAACAGCCGACGCCAGACCTGGTCCGGTACCGCTGGGTGCCTGGCCCGGCTGTCCGGAAGACCATCCGGCAGGGCCATGTCACTGGTGCCCGGGTGATCCTCCGGTCCAGACCGGCAACCTTCGGGTGAACCCGGTGATTTGGGATAACAACGTCTGCCACACCTACTGGTACGTGTACTTCGGGCAGGGCAATGTTGCGCAGAACATCTTTGAGGGAGAAGTTCCGCCGCCGCCTCCTCCGCCACCGCCCCCGGGTCTCATCAACAAAGACAACTGCCGGTTCATCCTCGGAAATTTCTGCCCGCGTGGATGAAGCCGTACGTGTTCGCCATGCGCCCCTCTACTGAGGCGCCCCGGCTGCGTATTGTTCTCGCAACTCCTGCAGCACAGCGCTTTTCGCCTGAGCCAGCTCGCAGGCGTGCGTGACGACCGCAGCGATCTCCCGTTCTTTGACGAGCAGGAACCGTTGCAACTCGCGGGCGCCCAATGGGGTGTCGACAGCGGACTGGTCTGACACAACACGCTCGATTTCGGCTGCGATCGCATCGAGTCGATGCATGCTCTCACGCATCTCGGCATGAGCGCTGCCAAGTGCCTCCGTCAGCACCCGGTCGGCGTCGGCGATGGCATTGTGCCGGCTCGCCAGCCCGGCCTGTTTTGCCTGTATCGCGGCTATCGAAGGTTCAGTCTGCTCCGCCATGGTTCAACCTCCTCAAACCGGCCGGCGAATCTGCACGTGATTGCCCAACCGGCTGATCCGCACCGATGCACCCGAGTAGGGGGCTTCGACGACCAGATTGTTGCCGATGGCCATCTGCACGTGTCCCGCGTGGGGAAAGACGAGATCGCCGGGCCGTACTTGCGTGCGCGGCACCGCAATTCCGTCGTTGATCTGTTGATACGTGGTGCGGTCCAGGCGGATGCCGGCTTGTGCGTAGGCCCATTGCACCAAGCCCGAGCAGTCGAACTGGTTGGGCCCGGTCGCGCCCCACACATAAGGGCGGCCCAGCCGCGACAGCGCCGCGCGCACCGCCACTGCTGCCCTGCCGCTCGCTGACGGCAGCCGCAACCCGGAGCCGCGATGGTGCGACAGCCGGTACCGCAACGCCCGCAATGCCGCCGCATGCCGCCGCGCCCGCCCCCGCGCCGCCAACACATGTGCGCGCTGAGCTCGCAACCGCGCAACGCGACGTCGTATCGCCTCCCGCTGGGCCAGCGGCGTGGCGGGCGAGCCGGCATCGGCGCGAGCCTCGTCGAGCACACTCTTGGTGAGCTGGTATGCCCGCAGTCGGTCCCGGTGGGCCCCGGCCAGCACGGCGGTGATCGCGCCGTCTGTTCGTGCCGCCGATAGCACAGCCTCCCGGCTACGATGCGCCGCCTGTCGGTAGCGGCCTTGTGCCACATCGGCATTCACCCCGGCGACTCGTTGCAGCAGGTCCGGGTAGTGTGCCGTGCCGGCATCCGCCGCGACGTGCCCCGTGCCGCCGGCAAACAGTTGGTGGGCCCGGCTCAACGCGTCGATCTCACTCTGAACCATTGGAGCCCCCGGCCTCGATGGCATCGGTGAACGCCCGAACGCGGGGGAGTGCACCGGGCGGGATGGCTCCCCGGTTTCGGATGTCCCAGACTTCGTCACTGCCGACGCCCAACAGTGCGGCGATGATCGTCTCCGGCAATGCCGACCGCGCGCACGCGCGATCGAACCGCGCGCTCAAGCTGGCGGGCATCCGTTCCAAGAGCGCGCTGCGCGTCGACTCGAGCTGCTGCAGGTGTTCCATCAGCCGACCGGTGGAGTCGGCTCCGGCATTCACCGCCACCCGCCAGGAGCTGGCCGCCAGCAGTTCGGCCTTCACACACTGGGCGATCACAGAGAGAATATACGTCTCATATTCGTTTGACGTCGTCGCCGGTAGTCGAGCGATCACCGATCTAATGGCATCGAGCTGGGCTTCGGCGTAACCTTCGAGCACTTCTGTGTCGCTCTTGCGGTCCACGACGACCGTGTTCGGAACTCTTGTGGCAAGTAGCTCCGGTGGCTGTGCGGCGATCATCCGCGCCAGCTCGGCGTCGGGATCGGCGGCCACCAGCAGCCGCGAGTAGGTGCCCGGCGGCAACCCGAGCCCGTTTTCAACCTTTTGAACAGTGCTTTTGTGCGGCTTGCGGGCGCCACGCTCCAGATAGCTGAGGCCCATAATGCTGACGCCGGTCGCGGCCGCCAGATCCGCCAGCGACAAGTCGCGCGACTCCCGCAACGCTCGTAGCGCCGCGCCGGCCGATTCACGGCCCATCGCACGCTCCGGCCACGGACCGGATATTACACAACCCAGCCGCTTCCACATCGGATATACGTTTCTATCACGTTTCTCTTGCAGCGCCCACCGATTCGTGTATACGATTTCGCCTACGTTTCGCCTCTGACAAGGAGATCAACATGGGACATCCCTGCGCGGTCAACCCGGAACTATGGTTCGGCTATCCAGATGACGACTGTGGGGACGGGGCCGCGAAGGCTCGCGCGTACGAGCGCTCGGCCACCGAGGCACGGATCCAATGCCTGCGCCGCTGCCCGCTGGCCCAGCAGCGGCTCTGCGCCCAGCGTGCGATCAAGCATCGCGAGGAGTACGGAGTATGGGCCGGCGTCAAACTTCCCGGCGGGCAATACCGTAAACGCGAGCAGTTGGCCCGTGCGCACGACGTTTTGCGGCGCATCGCCGCCGGCGAGATCAACGCCAGAGAGCTGCCCGAGAACGCGGCGCTGCTGGCCCGCCGCGAACGCGATGCCGCGCCGGCCGCCGCGGTGGTGGTGCACCTTGCGGCGGTACGGGTGGGCCCGCGTCCCGCGGCCTGACGAACTGGTAGCCGCGCCAGTTTGCTGACCCATCCGACGGGGTAGCCGCGCATGCATGACGTTCGACCTGACGCCGACGGCAGCGCAACACGACCTCGCCCGGCGCACGCACGAATTCTCCGAAGAGTGCATCCGCCCGGTCGCGCTCGACTACGACCAGCGGCAGGAGTTTCCGTGGCCCGTGCTGGAGGAGGCCGCTCAGCGCGGGTTCTACAGCCCGCTGTTCTACCGTGACTTGATTGGTGACCCGACTGGCATTTCGTTGCCGATGTTCATGGAAGAGCTGTTTTGGGGTTGCGCCGGCATCGGTTTGGCGATTGTGATGCCGGCCTTGGCGCTGTCGGCGATCGGACAGGCCGCGTCACCTGAGCAGATGCTGGAGTGGGCGCCCGAATGTTTCGGAACGCCAGGCGATCTCAAGCTCGCGGCGCTGGCCATCTCGGAACCGGAAGGGGGCAGCGACGTGCGCAACCTGCGCACCACGGCCCGCCGCGACGGTGACGACTGGATCATCGACGGACACAAGATGTGGATCGGCAACGGCGGAATCGCGAACGTACACGTCGTCAACGCGGTCGTCGACCAGGAACTCGGCCACCGCGGTCAGGCGCTGTTCGTGGTGGCGGGCGGCACACCCGGGCTGGAACTGGTGCGCAAACTGAACAAGCTGGGCTGCCGCGCGTCCCACACTGCCGAGTTGCGGTTCGACGGCGTTCGGGTTCCGGCCGGGAATCTGCTTGGCGGACAGGAGAAGCTCGAGGCCAAACTCGCGAAAGCTCGCGAAGTGGTAGCCGGCGGCCAACGATCCGGCTCGGCGACCCTGGGCACCTTCGAACAGACGCGCCCGATGGTCGCCGCCCAGGCCATCGGGATCGCCCGCGCCGCACTGGAATACGCGACGGCCTACGCGACCGAGCGGGAGGCGTTCGGCGGTCCGATCATCGACAACCAGGGCATCGCATTTCCCTTGGCGGAGCTGGCCACCCAGATTGATGCCGCCCGGTTGCTGACCTGGCGCGCCTCTTGGATGGCGGCCAACGGAGTGCCGTTCGAGCGAGGGGAGGGCTCGATGTCCAAGCTCGCTGCCAGCGAGGTCGCCGTCAAGGCCACCGAGCGTGCCATCCAGACCATGGGCGGCTGGGGCTACATCACCGACCACCCGGTGGAGAAGTGGTACCGGGATGCCAAGCTGTACACCATCTTTGAGGGCACCAGCGAGATCCAGCGAATGGTCATCTCCAACGCGCTGGGCGCAGCGGTGGACACGCCGCCGCTGCATGTGGTGCTCGAGCCCTCCGGCGGACCACTGAATCGGATGTTCGGTCGGGGCACCCCGTTGCGATCACGCGCTGCCGATGCCGCGCTCTCGATGCAGGACCGGGTTCCCGAACCCGTCATGCGGTTGGCGATGAAGGTGCTGCGGCCGCCGGGGCGGTAGGACCCCGTAGAAAGCCCGATAAGGCGTAGCGTCGGCCTGGTGAGCAACCTCGAGGCCGCGCCACTCGAAGTCGCCTGCGCCGCGTCCGGGGCCGCAGGTATCGAGGTGCTGCAGCCCCGTGAGGTTCCACTGGGCGGCCCGCGGGCGATCCGGGTGCAACGCACCCTTCCGCAACGTCAGCGCTCGCTCGTCGGCGCCTGGTGCTTCGTCGACCACTATGGTCCGGTCGCCGCGAGAATGGACGTTCCGCCTCATCCCCATACGGGGCTGCAAACCGTCAGTTGGTTGTTCAGTGGGGAAGTGGAGCACCGCGACAGTGGCGGTGTCCATGCGATGGTCCGGTCCGGCGAGCTGAACCTGATGACGGCGGGAGCCGGCATCTGCCACTCCGAAGTCTCGGCCGGATCGGATCCCGGGACGGTGCTGCACGGTGCGCAGCTGTGGGTGGCGCTGCCGGATTCCGCTCGCGATACCGGACGCGACTTCGCTCACCATGTGCCCGCGCCGATTTCGTTGCCGAATGCGGTGGCGCGGGTATTCCTCGGGGAGCTGGCGGGCAGTCGTTCGCCGGTGCCGACGTTCACTCCGCTGCTGGGCGCCCAGATCGACCTTGACCCGCGCGCTCGGTTGGACATCGACGTCGACCCCGCATTTGAACACGGTGTGCTGTGCGACGTAGGTGAGGTAGAGATGGGCGGAACTGCCCTGGCGGTCGCCGACCTTGGGTACCAGGGAACGGGTCACTCTGTTCTTGCCCTGCGCAACGCCGGGGATCGGCCCGCGCGGGTGCTGCTGCTCGGCGGCACACCGTTCACCGAGGAGCTGGTGATGTGGTGGAACTTCGTGGGTCGCAGCCACGACGACATCGTCAGCTATCGCCAATTGTGGCAGGACGCCGACGAGCGCTTCGGCGCCGTTTCCGGGTACCAGGCTGCGGTCACTCGGCTGCCCGCCCCGCCGATGCCGACCACCAGGTTGCGGCCCAGATCGATACCGAAATAGAAGGGAATCCCATATGACTGCCGACAAGACCGGCGCCGAAACCACTGTGAGCGACGAGGACGGGCGCTACGCCATTGCCGTGGAGGGCAAGACCGTCGGCCTCGCCGAATATGCCGATCGTGGCAATCAGCGCGTCTTCCACCACACCGAGACCGATCCTGCGTACGGGGGACGAGGATTGGCGACGATTCTTGTCGAGCATGCGCTGAAAGCCACGCGTGAGGCGGGCAAGCGCATCGTCCCGCTGTGCTCCATGGTCGTCACGGTGCTGAAAAAGCATCCCGAATACGACGACATCACCGATCCCGTCACCGTCGACATCCAGCAGTGGGCACAGACTCTGCCCTAGTAGCAGCTTGGGTCAGCCCTCTTCGTCTTCACTCGGACGCGGGCGCGACGCGTCCGTACCCCCGAACAGCGGCCGGCGCACCTGCTGGTGCCCGTAAACGCCTTCGGCATAGGCGGTTTCGGCGTGCTGGGTGAGGTCGACTCCGCTGACCTCGTCTTCATTGCTGACCCGGAATCCCATGAAGCGCTCGATCAACATTGCCAGCACGTAGCTCACCGCGAAGGCGTAGAAGCCGACCACCACCATCGCCAGCGCCTGCTTGCCGAGTTGGCCCAGGCCGCCGCCGTAGAACAGGCCGTTCGCGCCGTGGGTCATCACCGCGGTGGCGAGCAGCCCGATCAACAGCACGCCGACGACCCCGCCGACGAAGTGCACGCCCACCACGTCAAGTGAGTCGTCGTAATTGAGTCTGAACTTCACCGCAACCGCGAACGAGCAGACGATTCCGGCCATCAGCCCGACGACGGTGGCGCCCAACGTGTTCACCGTGCCGCACGACGGCGTGATCGCCACCAGGCCGGCGACCACTCCGGAGGCCGCGCCGAAGGTGGTCGGCTTGCCGTCCCGGATCCGTTCCACCGCAAGCCATCCCAACATGCCCAGGCAGCCGGCGACCAAGGTGTTGAGGAAGATCGCGGATGCCAACCCGCTGGCGGCCAATGCCGAACCGGCGTTGAACCCGAACCAGCCGAACCACAGCAATCCCACGCCGAGCAGCACGAACGGCAGGTTGTGCGGGCGCATGGCCTCCACCTTGAAGCCGATCCGCGGGCCGAGCACCAGCGCCAACGCGAGGGCGGAGGAACCCGAGACGATCTCGACGACCAGCCCACCCGCGTAGTCGAGCACCCCCATCTTGGACAGCCAGCCGGTAGGCGCCCAAACCCAATGCGCCACAACGGAATACACCACCACCGCCCAGATGGGCACGAAAACCATCCAGGCCGCGAACTTGGCGCGGTCGGCGATCGCGCCGCTGACCAGGGCGACAGTGATGATCGCGAACGTCAACTGAAAAGTGGCGTAGAGCAGTTCGGGAACCTGGCCGTGCAAGGTCTCCGGGCCGATGCCCCGCATCCCGGCGTGCGCAAGACCGCCGAGGAATCCGCCCGCGCCGCCACCGGAGAACGCCAGGCTGTATCCGACCAGCAGCCACGCCACTGTGACCAGCGGTATGGAGATGAAGCTCATCATGATCATGTTGAGCACGCCGCTGGTGCGCACCATGCCCCCGTAGAAGATCGCCAACCCGGGCGTCATCAGCAGCACCAACGCGGTACTGGCCAACAGCCACGCGGTGGCGGCGGGATCAATGTTCAACGTTGCGCCTCTCTCGATAATCGTCGATGAGAATATCGGCGCGGTTCCGCACGTGAGCGGCAGACGGGGCGATAAGGCGTCGGGCGCCAGCCACGAGGCACCCACGAGATTGAAAGGGTCCGCCAATTGGGGAATCTGCGGAGAAGCTACACCGGCTACAGCATCGGTTGCGCCATCGTGTGGGCCGGCATCCTGGCGGTCGTATGGGTACTGGCGAGCGATGCCACTCGCCATACCTTCACGGTCGTGTTCGCCGGTTGGGTGATCGGATGGCTGTCGGCAACCATCGCCAGAGTTGTCTATCCGCCGCCGAAGCGGTGGAGACCGAGGTAGGACGCGTTTCAGCGCATCGCGCGTGCCAGCAGATAGCGCCGCTCGGGCAGGCTCCGAGTGCGCTGGGCCGCGCGCAGGTAGTACTCGCGGGCGGCTTCCCGGTCGCCGAGCTCGTCGAGCAGGTGGGCCCTGACCGCGTCGACCCGGTGATGCCAGCTGAGCGCGGGGGCTGCCGCAGCGTCGTCGAGTTCGACGAGAGCGGCTGCCGGACCATGCACCATCGCGACCGCGACGGTCCGGTTGAGGGCGACCATCGGCCCGGGGGCGAGTGCGGCGAGAACGTCATATAGGGCGAGGATCTGCGGCCAGTCGGTCGCGGCGGCGTCGGCGGCCTCGTCGTGAACGGCGGCGATCGCCGCCTGCAGCTGGTAGGGCCCCGGCTTCGCGACCGGCAGGGCGGCCTCAACGATCGCGACGCCTTCGGCGATGGCAGCGCGGTCCCATTTGTGGCGGTCCTGCTCGGCAAGCGGGATCAGCGCGCCGTCGGGGCCGGCGCGGGCCTCGCGACGGGCATCGGTCAGCAGCATCAGCGCGAGCAACCCCGCGACCTCGCCGTCGCCGGGCAGGCTCTCGCGCAGCTGGCGGGTCAACCGAATCGCTTCGGAGGTCAGCTCGACGCGGTTGAGGACCTCGCCCGCCGTTGCGGTGTAGCCCTCATTGAAGATGAGGTACAGCACGTGCAGCACCGCAGGCAGCCGTTCGTCGCGTTCGCGTGCGGTTGGCATCCGAAACTGCACGCCCTGGTCGCGGATGCGGGCCTTCGCCCGGCTGATGCGCTGGCCGACCGTCGCCTCCGGCAGCAGTAGGGCACCCGCGATCTCGGCGGTGGTCAGGCCGCCCAGCGCGCGCAGCGTCAGCCCAATCTGCGACGGCACGGTCAGCTCGGGGCGACAGCACAAGAACAGCAACGTCAGCGTGTCGTCCACCTCCGACACCGCACCCGGCGACCGCGTGGGCTCGAGCGCGTACGCGTCTTCACGGCGCCGGCGCGCGGTCTCCTTGCGCCAGATTTCGACCAGGCGCCGCGATGCCGTCGTGATCAGCCAGCCCGTCGGGTTCTCAGGTAGGCCGTCGACCGGCCAGCTGACCGAGGCGGCCAGCATCGCTTCCTGGACGGCATCCTCGCAGTCATAGAAGGTGCCGTGGCGGCGCACGAGCACCCCGAGCACGCGTGGAGCGAGCTCGCGCAGCAGATCGGCCGGTTCGCCGCTGTTCACATGTCCCATGCGCTCAGATCGAGCACCGGCCGCACCTCTACCAGACCCCAGACGGCGTCGGGCACGCGCGCCGCGATCGCCAACGCACGGTCCTCGCTTTCGCAGTCGACAAGCAGGAAGCCGGCCAGGTGCTCTTTCGACTCGGCGAAAGGACCGTCGCTGATCATCGTCTGGCCGGCCGCGACGGTGACCCGCTTAGCCAGTGCCGGATCCGCAAGGCCCTCGGAAGCCACCAACTCACCGGCCTCGGCGAGCTCGGCGCTGAGCGCGCGGTGGTCGCGGCCGAACCGCTCGCGCTGCTCCTCCGGCAGGGCTTGCCACCGCTCGAGGAACTGCGGATTGCTCTGGATCAAGATCATGTATTTCATTGCGGCCTCCGCTCAGCTTCGACGAATTCTTACGCTCCGTTGTCGAAACTGGCGAGCCGGCTTCGACACCCCGTTGCAGGCTCCGCTGCCATGGAGCCCCGACGAAGGGATCAATCGATGAAGATCAGCCATGCCGGAACCGACGTGCACGCCGTCCTCGACGAATTCGCAGCCGCGCACGCCGCCCGAGACGCGGAGGCGCTCTTCGGGCTCTACTCCGACGACATCGTGGCGTATTCGCTTGCGCCGCCGCTGCAGCAAGGTCCGCACACGCCTTACGGCACGGTCGACGGCATCCGAGCCTGGTTCGCGGGATTCGACGGCCCGATGCAGATCACCCACCACGACCCCGTCGTGCATCAGGATGGCGACCTCGCGATTGCCTACACCCTCACCCAGATGGCCGCGACGCGTGCAGGCGAACCGTTCTCGACCTGGTACCGCTCGACATTCGGCCTGCGCCGAGTCGACGGGTGCTGGCGCATCACGCACCGCCACGACTCGACACCGTTCTACATGGACGGTTCGTATCGCGCGGCCACCGATCTGCAACCCTGAGTTACGCGGTCCGCCGGGCCATCCCGACCAATCGGTGGGCGACCTTGGCGACGGTGTCCAGCTCCCCGGTAGCCACCGCGATCACCAGATCGAACTTCTCGTCCTCGGACGCAGCGATTGTGTAGCCGTTGCAGCCGTAAAACAGCCGCATCGCGACCCAGCCCAGCCGCTTGTTGCCGTCGATAAGGGCGCGGTTCTTGACCAACGACTCGAGTAGCGCGGCGGCCTTCTTGTGGATCGTCGGATAGGCATCCTGTCCGAACACCGAGGTCGGCGGGCGGGCGAGTGCGGATTCGAGCAGGCCGTAGTCGCGGACCTGTGGTGGCTGTCCAAGATAGGCGCCAGCCGCGGCCAGCAGGTCATCAAGATCGAGATACTCGCTGCTCATGCATCGGCTAGGCGCTCGAGCAGCCCGGCGTCCTCCTCAAGGATCTGGGCCAGTAGCGCGGCACGGCGTGCCTCGCGATTGTCGAGGTATTGATCAACAGCTTTGAGGGCAACGGCCTGCATTGACAGACCCTCCCGAGCCGCAGCTTCGCGCAGTCGCGCAGCCTGGCTTTCGGTCAGTCGCAATGTCATCGCCATGGGAAGCAATGGTATCGGGTGATACCTGCAGATACCACTGCTCATCCGTCGGCCCATACATGTGGTCAACCTCGGTCGCAAGACGGCGCAAGCGCTCACGATCAATGCGCTCTGGCCGTCGGCATCAATGGCTGCTTCCGCATTGAGTCACACTTCCCCCTCGCGGGACGGACTTGCAGGGTCACGTTGAATACATTGTTTGCCCGGGTGATTAGCGGCCCCGACCGAAAACACCGCGACAGCACATCACCCACTAATGGGCGAGTGTGGGGTGAGTCGTAAGCGTAAAAACCGTCCCTGAAATGCGGTTATACCGGTGGGCGAAGGGGGACTTGAACCCCCACGTCCCGAAGGACACTGGCACCTGAAGCCAGCGCGTCTGCCATTCCGCCACTCGCCCGAAACAACCGCAGGACCATATCACTCTAGTGGCAACGCGCGCCCAGCCGCTCACGGGCTGGTGACCCACTCCCTGCTTCTTAAAGAGACTGTGAACGCCCGCGACGCGATTCTCAGGATTCTCACGGTGCCGAACGGTCGCCCTGTCCCGATACCATGCTTGGGTGATCCAGCACGCGGGCGAGTCGTTTGCCTTGCGGTTGCGATATGCCCGGATAAATGGGTGTGAGCGCTGAAAGATGGGTAGCCAAAGAGGGCTTGTTCAGCGCATCGAGCGCAAACTCGAGGCGACCGTAGGAGACGCGTTTGCCCGGATGTTCGGTGGATCGATCGTCCCGCAAGAGGTCGAAGCCCTGTTGCGCCGTGAAGCGGCCGATGGCGTCCGCCCCCTTCAGGGGAATCGCCCGTTGGCGCCCAACGAATACATCATTACCCTCGGTGTGCACGACTTTGAGAAGGTGAGCGGCGATCCGGATCTCACGACGCGCGCTTTCGCTAGGTACTTGGCGGACTATATCCATGAACAGGGGTGGCAAACGTATGGTGATGTGGTCGTCCGGTTCGAGCCGTCGTCGAACCTGCATACCGGCCAGTTCCGCGCCCGCGGTGCTGTCAACCCCGACGTCGAGCCCCGCCCGACGGTCACCGATTCCGCCCGACCACAATCAGATCAAGCGTTTGGCGCAGAACCAGGAGTACCACCAATGACCGACAATTCGAGCTACCGCGGGGGTCAGGCGCAGGGGCGACCCGGCGACGAGTACTACGACGACCGCTACGGCCGTCCGCAAGACGGCCCCGATCCCCAGGGTGGACATGACCCGCGCGGCGGATATCCGCCGGAACAAGGTGGCTACCCGCCCCAGCACGGATATCCGCCGCCCCGCCACGAGCAGGGCGGCTACCCCGGCCAAGGCGGGTACGGCCAGCAGGGCGGCTACGGACAACAGGGCGGCTACTCCGGCCAGGGTGGCTACCCGGATCAAGGCGGCTATCCAGACCAGGGCGGCTACGGCAGCTACCCGGACCAGGGCGGCTACGGCGGTCAAGGCGGCCAGGGCGGCTATCAAGACCAGGGCGGCTACCAATCCGCGCCGCCGTCGTATGAGCAACAGCCTCCCACCGGCTATGGCGGCGGACAGGGCGGGCAGGGCTATGACCAGGGCTACCGTCAGGACGCGGGCGGCTATGCCCCGCCACAAGGCGGGGGGCAGCCCGGTTACGGCCCATCACAAGGCGGCGGTTACGGCGACTACGGACGCCGGCAGGACGAGGGCGGCTACCCTTCGGCGTCTTCGGCCCCGGCCGAGCAACGGTCCGCTTACCCCGACGGGGGTGGCGGCGGATACGACCAGGGTTACCAGCAGGGCGGCGCCGGCTACGGTCAGCAGGATTACGGTCAGCAGGACTATGGCCACCAGGACTACGGCCAACAGGACTACGGCCAACAGGATTACGGCCAGCAGAGCTATGGCCAGCACGACTACGCCCAACAGGACTATGGCCAACAGGACTATGGCCACCAAGATTATGCCCAGCAGGACTACGGTCAGGACGCGTTCACCCGCTACGCCGATGCTCCTCCCGGCGCCGGGGGGTATGCCCCTCCCGCCGGCGACTACGGCGAGCCCGCTCGCAGCGACTACGACTACGGCCAGTCAGCCGGGGCCGGCGACTACGGCCAGCCCGCCGGAGGGTACGGCGGTGGCTACGGTCAGGGCGGCTACGGGGCTCCGGCCGCGTCGGTCACCCTGCAGCTGGATGACGGCAGCGGGCGGACATACCAGTTGCGCGAGGGTTCCAACATCGTGGGTCGCGGACAGGACGCGCAGTTCCGACTGCCCGACACGGGCGTGTCGCGCAGGCATCTGGAAATCCGGTGGGACGGGCAGGTCGCATTGCTGTCCGACCTCAACTCCACTAATGGCACCACCGTCAACAACGCACCGGTACAGGAGTGGCAGTTGGCCGACGGCGATGTGATCCGTTTGGGCCACTCCGAGATCATCGTCCGCATTCACTGACTCATCGAGGCACAGCCGCCGGGCTTCGCCCCGCGTCGACCACTGTCCAAGTATCGTGACGTTGCCGAAGTGCTCGGTGCCACGGATGCGGGGGATACGGCGCCAGGACGGAAAGGACGCCAGATGCAGGGATTAGTACTGCAGCTGACGCGCGCCGGATTTTTAATGTTGTTATGGGTGTTCATCTGGTCCGTCCTGCGGATCTTGAAGACCGACATCTATGCGCCGACCGGCGCTGTCATGGTGCGCCGCGGCCTGACCTTGCGCAGCACGCTGCTGCCGTCGCGCCAGCACCGGCACGCCGCGCGCTATCTGGTGGTCACCGAGGGGGCGCTGGCCGGCGCGCGCATCACGCTGAGTGGGCAGCCGGTGTTGATCGGGCGCGCTGACGACTCCACCCTGGTGCTGACAGACGACTACGCCTCCACACGGCACGCCCGGCTTTCTCAACGCGGTTCGGAATGGTATGTCGAGGATCTAGGATCGACGAACGGCACCTACCTCGATAGGGCGAAGGTGACGACTGCGGTACGAGTCCCAATCGGAACGCCGGTTCGGATCGGCAAGACAGCAATCGAGTTGCGCCCGTGACACTGGTCCTGCGATACGCCGCCCGCAGTGATCGCGGCCTGGTACGCGCCAACAACGAAGACTCCGTCTATGCCGGCGCACGACTCCTGGCCCTGGCCGACGGCATGGGCGGCCACGCGGCCGGTGAAGTCGCCTCCCAGTTGGTGATCGCCGCTCTGGCGCACCTCGACGACGACGAGCCGGGCGGCGACCTGCTGGGCAAGCTCGATGCGGCGGTACGCGCCGGCAACTCGGCCATCGCCGCGCAGGTCGAGATGGAACCCGATCTCGAAGGCATGGGCACCACGCTCACCGCAATCCTGTTCGCCGGCAACCGGCTTGGGCTGGTGCACATCGGCGACTCGCGCGGCTATCTGTTGCGCGACGGCGAGCTGACCCAGATCACCAAGGACGACACCTTCGTCCAAACCCTGGTGGACGAGGGCCGGATCACTGCCGAGGAAGCGCACAGCCACCCGCAGCGCTCGCTGATCATGCGCGCCCTGACCGGTCACGAGGTCGAGCCCACCCTCACCATGCGAGAAGCGCGCGCCGGTGATCGTTACCTGCTGTGCTCTGACGGCCTGTCCGACCCGGTGAGCGACGAGACCATCCTCGAAGCGCTGCAAATCCCCGACGTCGCCGAAAGTGCTTATCGTCTCATCGAATTGGCGCTGCGCGGCGGTGGCCCGGACAACGTGACCGTGGTGGTAGCCGACGTCGTCGACTACGAATACGGCCAGACTCAGCCGATTCTCGCCGGAGCCGTATCCGGCGAAGACGAGCACGCGACGCTGCCCAACACGGCCGCCGGGCGCGCCTCGGCCATCGGCCCGCGTAAAGAGGTCGCCAAGCGCGTAACCCCGCCGGCCGAACCACCGCGTCGGACGCGGTGGACGAGGTGGCGACTGCCGATCATCGTCGCGCTCGTCACGCTGATGCTGGTCGCCGGTCTGTTCGTCGGATGGATGTTCATCCAGCAGAACTACTACGTCGCCGAACACAACGGCAATGTGACGATCATGCGCGGTATTCAGGGCGGGTTCTTGGGCATTTCCTCCAACGACCCCTACTCGGTAGTGTGTGCGAACGGCAGCAACCAGCCCTCCTTCATCCCCTACGGCTCCAAGAGCCGGTCCGACTGCCAGGTGGTGGCCCTCAAAGATCTGCGCCGTCCGGGCCAGGAGCAGGTGCAGAACAAAAAGCTTCCGGGCGGCAACCTGGGAGACACCGAAAGGCAGCTGAAGGAGTTGCTGGCGGCCAACCTGCTGCCGCTCTGCCAGCGGCACGGCCTGTCACCCGAGCCGTCGGAGCCGCAGCCGAGCGGTTCGGAGACGACGACAGCCGCCACCTCTTCTGCTACGTCAACCGCCGGCCCGCCGCCCACTTCGACCAGCACCCATAACTCGGGCACAAACACAACAACGACGACCCCGCCCAGCACTGCCCCGTCACCGGTGAACACAACCCCGGGACCGCCGCCTAAGCCGGGCGTCGACTGCCGGGAATCCGGATGACGACGCAAGTCCAGCCGCCGGTGACGGTAACGCCTCCGTTGCCGACTCGGCGCAACGCCGAATTGCTGCTGCTGTGCTTCGCCGCGGTGATCACCGTCGCTGCGCTGCTCATCGTGGAGGCCAATCAGGAGCGCGGCCTGCGGTGGGACCTGGCCGGCTACGGGTTGGCGTTTCTGACTGTCTTCGGGTGCGCGCATCTGGCCATCCGGCGGTCGGCCCCCTACACCGACCCACTTCTGCTCCCGACGGTCGCGCTGCTCAACGGGCTCGGCCTGGTGATGATCCACCGGCTCGACCTGGCCGACAAGTCGTCCCACGCTCACCGTCATCCCGATGCCACTCAGCAAATGCTGTGGACCGTCCTCGGCGTGGGCGCCTTCGCGCTGGTGGTGACCTTGCTGAAAGACCACCGGCAGCTCGCGCGGTACGGCTACCTGTACGGCCTGACCGGTCTGGTGTTGTTGGCGATCCCCGCGCTGCTGCCCAGGTCGCTGTCGGAACAGAACGGCGCGAAGATCTGGATTCAGTTTCCGGGCTTCTCTTTTCAGCCCGCCGAGTTCTCCAAGATTCTGCTGCTGATCTTTTTCTCGGCAGTGCTGGTGGCCAAGCGCGGGTTGTTCACCAGTGCCGGCAAGCACGTGATGGGGATGACCGTGCCGCGCCCGCGTGACCTCGCGCCGCTGCTGGCGGCGTGGGTGATCTCGATCGGCGTGATGGTCTTCGAAAAGGACCTCGGCACTTCGCTGTTGCTCTACGCGTCTTTTCTGGTGGTGGTGTATCTGGCCACCCAACGCTTCAGCTGGGTCGTCATCGGGCTGGTGCTGTTCACCGTGGGAAGCGTTGCGGCGTACTACATTTTCGGCCACGTCCGGGTTCGCGTGCAGATGTGGTTGGACCCCTTCTCCGATCCCGACGGCAGCGGCTATCAGATCGTGCAGTCGCTTTTTAGCTTTGCTACCGGCGGCATTTTCGGCACCGGGCTGGGCAACGGTCAACCCGACACGGTGCCGGCCGCATCCACCGATTTCATCATCGCCGCGTTCGGCGAAGAACTCGGCGTGGTCGGATTGGCCAGCCTGTTGATGCTGTACACCATCGTCATCCTCCGGGGCCTGCGTACGGCGATCGCCACCCGCGACAGCTTCGGCAAGCTACTGGCCGCGGGGCTGGCCTCGACGCTGGCCATTCAGCTGTTCATCGTGGTCGGTGGGGTCACCCAGCTCATTCCGCTGACCGGGCTGACCACCCCATGGCTGTCATACGGCGGGTCGTCGTTGCTGGCCAACTACGTGCTGCTGGCCATCCTGGCCCGCATTTCGCATGGTGCCCGGCGTCCGTTGCGCACCCGGCCACGCAGCAAGACGACGGCGCCGATCGCCAAGGCCACCACCGAGGTGATTCAGAAGGTATGAACACCTCTCTTCGCCGGATCTCGGTGACCGTGATGGCGTTGATCGTCCTGTTGTTGCTCAACGCAACGTATACCCAGGTGTTCAGCGCCGAAGGACTGCGTGCCGACCCGCGCAATCAGCGTGTCCTGCTCGACGAGTATTCGCGGCAGCGCGGTCAGATCACCGCGGGCGGTCAGCTGCTGGCGTTTTCGGCGGCCACCGACAACCGCTACCGGTTCTTGCGGAAATATCCCAACCCGGAGGTGTACGCGCCGGTCACCGGCTTCTACTCGCTGCGCTACTCGAGCTCGGGCCTGGAGCGAGCCGAGGACGCGCTGTTGAACGGCTCCGACCAGCGGCTGTTCGGACGCCGTCTCGCCGACTTCTTCACCGGCCGCGATCCGCGCGGCGGCAACGTCGAAACCACACTCAACCCGCGGGTCCAGCAGGCCGCCTGGGACGCGATGCAGCAGGGCTGCGGCGGTCCGTGCAAGGGAGCCGTCGTCGCCCTGGAACCGGCGACCGGAAAGATTCTGGCGCTGGTGTCGTCGCCGTCCTATGACCCCAACCAGCTGGCCTCGCATGATCCCGGCGAACAGTCGCGGGCGTGGCAGCAGTTTCGGGACAACCCGGACTCTCCGATGACCAACCGCGCCATCTCCGAGACGTATCCGCCGGGCTCCACGTTCAAGGTGATCACGACCGCGGCTGCGCTGCAGGCCGGCATCAAAGAGGACCAGCAGTTGACCGCGGCGGCCAAGATCCAGCTGCCCGACAGCAAGGCCTGGCTGGAGAACTACGGCGGCACCCCCTGCGGCAGCGGCGAGACCGTCTCGTTGAGCCAAGCATTCGCCATGTCCTGCAACACCGCGTTCGTCGATCTCGGTCTGAGCATCGGCGTCGACGCACTGCGCAGCATGGCGCGTTCGTTCGGCATGGACAGCATCCCGAGTGTGATTCCGCTGCAAGTCGTCCAGTCGACCACCGGACCGGTCGGTGATCGCGCGGCGCTGGCGATGTCGAGCATCGGGCAGAAGGACGTCGCACTGACCCCGCTGGAGAACGCGGAAATCGCCGCGGCCATCGCGAATGCCGGGGTGATGATGCAGCCATTCCTGGTCGATAGCCTCAAGGGGCCGGACCTGGCCAATATCAGCACGACCGCCGCATACCGGCAGCGCCAAGCGGTGTCGCCGCAGGTCGCCGCTAAGCTGACAGAGCTGATGGTCGGCGCCGAGAAGGCCGCACAACAGAAAGGGGCCATTCCCGGCGTGCAGATCGCTTCCAAGACCGGTACCGCAGAGCACGGCACCGATCCCCGTCATACTCCACCGCATGCGTGGTACATCGCCTTCGCGCCCGCGCAGCAGGCGAAGGTTGCGGTAGCGGTGCTGGTGGAGGACGGCGGCGATCGCCTGTCCGCGACCGGCGGTGCGCTTGCGGCGCCCATCGGGCGGGCCGTGATCGCGGCCGCACTGCAGGGGGGACCATGAGCCCACGAGTTGGTGTGACCCTGTCCGGCAGGTACCGCCTGCAGCGCCTCATCGCCACCGGCGGCATGGGGCAAGTCTGGGAGGCGGTCGACAGCCGGCTGGGCCGACGCGTCGCTGTCAAGGTGCTCAAAGCGGAGTTCTCCCAGGATCCCGAATTCATCGAACGGTTCCGCGCTGAGGCGCGGACCACGGCGATGCTCAACCATCCCGGGATCGCCCAGGTCCACGATTACGGCGAGAGCCAGATGAACGGAGAGGGCCGGACCGCCTATCTGGTCATGGAGCTGGTCAACGGCGAGCCGCTGAACTCGGTGCTCAAGCGGACCGGCCGGCTGTCGTTGCGGCACGCGCTGGACATGCTCGAGCAGACCGGCCGGGCACTTCAAGTCGCGCACGCCGCCGGTCTGGTCCACCGCGACGTGAAACCGGGCAACATCATGATCACGCCCACCGGTCAGGTGAAGATCACCGACTTCGGTATCGCCAAGGCCGTCGACGCGGCGCCGGTGACCCAGACCGGCATGGTGATGGGCACCGCTCAATACATCGCACCCGAACAGGCGCTGGGCCACGAAGCCACCCCGGCCAGTGATGTCTATGCCCTGGGAGTCGTTGGCTACGAAGCGGTTTCGGGTAAGCGGCCGTTCATCGGCGACGGTGCGCTGACGGTGGCGATGAAGCACATCAAGGAGCCGCCGCCGCCATTGCCCACCGAGCTGCCGGCCAATGTGCGGGAGCTCATCGAGATCACTCTGGTCAAGAACCCGCAGATGCGCTACCGCAGCGGGGGACCGTTCGCCGACGCCGTCGCCGCGGTGCGGGCCGGCCGGCGGCCGCCGCGGCCCAGCCAGTCACCGCCGCCGGGCCGGGCGTCCCCGGCCGCCATCCCGTCGGCCACGCCGGCCAGGGTCGCTGCCACGCCGAGCGGCCGAACCGCCGCTGCGGCGCGGTCCCGACCGTCGACCGGGGGTCGCCGCCCGCCGGCCCGGCGCACCTTTTCCTCCGGGCAGCGCGCGCTGCTGTGGGCCGCCGGGGTGCTCGGAGCCCTGGCGATCATCATCGCCGTGCTCATTGTGATGAATCGCGGCGGAAACGAGTCGCCCACACCGACGTTCACCGACACCGGAACCCCGGCCAGCAACACCCCCAGCGGGATGGCGTCCGACCGGCCCGGACTGAATTGGACGGATCGCGCGGAAACGGGTAATTCTGGACGTCAACCGGCCGAACTCGGCTGGGTTGTCAGGTTGATGCCGCAACCCGGTCACTCGCCGGCCCGACATGAGACACCGGAATGACGACCCCCCAGCACCTGTCCGACCGCTATGAACTGGGCGACATCCTCGGTTTCGGGGGTATGTCCGAGGTTCATCTGGCCCGCGACCTCCGCTTGCACCGCGAGGTCGCGGTAAAGGTGCTGCGCGCGGATCTGGCCCGCGACCCCAGCTTCTACCTGCGCTTCCGGCGCGAGGCGCAAAACGCGGCGGCGCTGAACCACCCGTCGATAGTCGCGGTGTATGACACCGGCGAGGCGGAAACGCCGTCGGGCCCGCTGCCGTACATCGTGATGGAGTACGTCGACGGCGTCACGCTGCGCGACATCGTGCACACCGACGGTCCGATGCCGCCCCGGCGAGCCATCGAGATCATCGCCGACGCCTGCCAGGCGCTGAACTTCAGCCACCAGAACGGCATCATTCACCGCGACGTCAAGCCGGCGAACATCATGATCAGCACCACCAACGCGGTCAAGGTGATGGACTTCGGCATCGCCCGCGCCATCGCCGACGGCGGCAACAGCGTCACCCAGACGGCGGCGGTGATCGGGACCGCGCAATACCTTTCGCCCGAACAGGCCCGCGGCGACTCCGTCGACGCCCGGTCCGACGTCTATTCACTGGGCTGCGTGCTTTACGAAATCGTCACCGGCGAACCACCTTTCACCGGCGACTCGCCCGTCGCGGTGGCCTATCAGCATGTCCGCGAGGACCCCGTTCCGCCGTCGGAACGACACGAGGGGATCTCCGCCGACCTCGACGCCGTCGTTCTCAAAGCGCTGGCCAAGAACCCCGACAACCGCTACCAGACCGCGGCCGAGATGCGTGCCGACCTGGTTCGGGTGCACAACGGTGAGACACCCGAGGCGCCCAAGGTGCTGACCGACGCCGACCGGAGCTCGCTGCTGTCGTCCGGCGGTGGGGGGTACGGCGGACCGCGCACCGATCCGTTGCCCAGGCAGAACTTCGACGACGACGGCGACCGCGGCGGCGGTTCGATCGGCCGCTGGGCCGCCGTGGTCGCCGTGCTGGCGGTGCTGACGATCGTCGTCGTCATCGGCTTCAACGCGTTCGGCGGAAACCCCCGAGACGTTCAGGTGCCCGACGTGCGCGGTCAAGTGTCGGCCGATGCCATTGCCTCGCTGCAGAACAAGGGCTTCAAGACACGCACCCAGCAGAAGCCCGACTCGACGATCCCGCCCGACCATGTCATCGGCACCGAGCCCGGCGCCAATACCTCGGTGGGTGCGGGCGACGTGATCACCATCAACGTCTCGACCGGTCCCGAGCAACGCGAAATACCCGACGTCACCTCGATGACCTACACCGAGGCGGTCGACCGGCTGAAGCGGGCCGGGTTCAGCAAGTTCAAGCAGACGACCTCGGCGTCGACCCCCGAGCAGGCGGGCAAGGTCATCGGGACCAACCCCCCGGCCACCCAGTCGTATGCGATCACCAACGTGATCACCGTCATCATCGGCTCCGGGCCGGAGACCAAACAGGTCCCCGACGTCAAGGGACAAACCGTTGAATTGGCGCAGAAGAACCTGACCGTTTACGGCTTCAGCAAGTTCAGTCAGGCCGACGTGGACAGCCCCCGTCCGAAAGGCGAGGTGATCGGCACCAGTCCGCCCCCGGGCCAGCCCGCCGCCGTCGACTCGGTGATCGAATTGCAGGTCTCCAAGGGCAACCAGTTCGTGATGCCCGACGTGCGCGGCATGTTCTGGGTCGACGCCGAACCGCGACTTCGCAACCTGGGATGGACAGGCGCGCTGGACCGGGGCCCCGACGTGGACGCCGGCGGGGCCGGACACAACAAAGTCATCTCGCAAAGCCCGTCGGCTGGGACGCCGGTCAACTACAGCGGAATCATCACGCTGACGTTCGGCCAGTAGCCTCGCTTTCAGCCGGCAGGTGTGGCCGCACCGCGGCGAGTACCTCATTCTCCAGCCGGCGAACCAGTGTGTCGTCTCGCGTCCACCCACAGAACTCGAGCCAGTTGGCCAGCATCCGGTGGCCGCCCTCGGTCAGGATCGACTCGGGATGGAACTGGACGCCGTGGATCGGTAGTTCGGTGTGTCGCACACCCATGATCACGCCGCTGCGGGTGCGCGCCGTGACCTCGAGCACCGTCGGCAGCGACTCCGGCAGGATGGTCAGCGAATGGTACCGGGTTGCCGTAAATGGATCCGGAAGGCCTTGCAGCACACCGGAATTCGTATGGAATACGTGGCTGGTCTTGCCGTGCAGCAGCTCTGGGGCGCGGTCGACGGTGGCCCCGAACGCGACGCCGATGGCTTGGTGTCCCAGGCAGACCCCCAGCAGCGGGGTCCGCGCCGCAGCGCACGCACGCACCAGATTGATCGACGCGCCGGCCCGTTCCGGGGTGCCCGGACCCGGGCTCAGCAGCACGCCGTCGAACTGCTCAACGGTCTTGTCGGACAACCGGGCGTCGTCGTTGCGCCACACCTGGGCCTCGACACCGAGCTGTCCGAGGTATTGCACCAGGTTGAAGACGAAGCTGTCGTAGTTGTCGACGACCAGGATCCGCATCGTGCCAGGCTACCTTCAGTAGCCGATAGGCCCGGCGGGCTGGGCGAAGTGCATCCGGACCGGCTCGGTGCGCCCGACGATCTGCACGTCCGGCTTGACCTCTTCGCGGTAGCCCAGACCGAATCGGACCACGTACTGCTTGTAGAGGGTCACCAGGGGAGCGGCGGCGAGGGCGGCCTGCATGGCCGAGGCATTGCCGATCGCGGTGATCGTGTACGGCGGGCTGTAGGTGCGGCCGTTGAGCAGCAACGTGTTGCCCACACAGCGGGGCATCGAGGTCGCAATGATTCGCTGGTCCTGCATCTGGATCGCCTCGGCGTCCGCGCTCCACAACGCGTTGAGGACGGCCTCGATATCTTGCTGATGCACCACCAGGTCGTCAGGGGAGGCGTCGCGCGGAAAACGGCCATTGGCGTCGCGCTGCGCATCGTCGAGGGTGACCACCAAACCCGGCCCGTGGACCGGGTTCATGCCTGCCTCACCGGCCAGCTCGGCGGACCGCCGCAGCATCGCCGCGAGCGCGGTGTCCGAAGACCTGCCGTGCGCCGCGTCGATCTTGCCGGCCAGTTCGTTGCGCTCGGCGTCCAGACGGCTCACCGATGACCGTGTCTCGCGGACCAGGTCGACCAGCCGTGGTGCGTCACTGCGACGGATTTCGGCGCCGCCGGATACCCCGTGCGTCGCGGCCAGCAGCAGACCGGCCAGCAGGCACACCAACGGCACACCGAAACGCCACGATGAGCGGCGCGCATCCGTCGCGTCCTGCGCACGTTTCATCGGAGTTCCGTTCCTCGGTCGCGGTCCCAGGTGGGTTAGTCTCGTAGCCGAGCCATAGCCTGGGCATGCTTCGTTATCGTTGCATCCGTCCCGCCCAGTGTGTTCCCGAGGTAGCCCGAGGAAATCATGCCCAAGTCCAAGGTCCGCAAGAAGAACGACTTCACCGTCAGCGCGGTGAGCCGCACACCGGTGAAAGTCAAGGTCGGACCGTCGAGCGTGTGGTTCGTCGCGTTGTTCGTCGGTCTGATGCTGATCGGCCTGGTCTGGCTGATGGTGTTCCAGTTGGCGGCGGTGGGCAGCCAGGCCCCGGCCGCCCTGCACTGGATGGCGGAACTGGGGCCGTGGAACTACGCCATCGCGTTCGCTTTCATGATCACTGGATTGTTGCTCACGATGCGCTGGCACTGAGCAACCTTAGACATGTGATGAATTCATTTTGGTGGCAATTCTTTACTGAGCCAGCAACTTACCCGCCCCTCAATCACACGCGTGTGATTTATCCCCACTGTTGATAGCGCTTGTGGATAACTGCATCGCCAGTGGTGGGAGGGTGTAGAACCCGCATGCAGCAAACTCAATGGGAGCCTCCCGCCGCTGGAATCGCAGGTTGCGGCGTTGTGGGTGTCATGATGGCTATCGCCGGTGTGACCGTGGTCACAGACGCGCCGGGGCGCGTTATGGCGGGCATTGCCGCACTGGGTTTGATCTTGTTTGCGGGCTTCTCGTGGCGCGCGCGTCCAAAGCTGGCAATTACCTCCGCTCGCCTGGCCGTGCGAGGGTGGTTCCGCACGCAGCTATTGCAACCCTCCGACATCAAGATCATCCGGATCACCGAGTTCCGCCGCTGGGCCCGCACAGTGCGGTTGCTCGAGATCGAAACGGCCAACGGCGGGCTGACCGTGCTGTCCCGCTGGGACCTCGGAACCGATCCGGTGGACGTGCTCGACGCGCTCACCGACGCCGGCTACGCCGGTTAGTGCGCTTCCCGGCGAGCGTGCGCAGTATGTACACCGACACGCCGTCGCGGACGGCATTTTGCGCACCCTCGCGGCGCCTGGGCCGTGCCGCTTACGAGATCGTGATCGACTCGATGACAACCGGCTCGGTGGGCCGGTCGTTGCCGTCGGTGGGGGTGGTGGCAATGGTGTCGACAACCCGCTGCGACTCGGGATCGGTCACTTCGCCGAAGATCGTGTGCCGCCGGTTGAGGTGAGGCGTCTGCCCGACGGTGATGAAGAACTGTGAGCCGTTGGTGCCCGGACCCGCGTTGGCCATCGCCAGCAGATAGGGCTTGTCGAATTGCAGCTCGGGGTGGAACTCGTCGGCGAACTTGTAGCCCGGGCCGCCGCGGCCGGTTCCGGTCGGGTCGCCGCCCTGGATCATGAAACCCTTGATCACCCGGTGAAAGACCGCGCCATCGTAGAACGGACCGGAAGGCCCGCCCGATGCGTTCTGGGTCGAGTACTCCTTGGTTCCCTGCGCCAGGCCGACGAAATTCGCGACAGTTTTGGGCGCGTGGTTTCCGAACAGGGCGATCTTGATGTCACCGCGGTTGGTGTGCAGCGTGGCGGTGGCGGTCTGATGGGGGCTGTTGGTCACGGGAACACAGTCTGCCATCACGCCGGTGCGCGGCCGCATCGGGTGTCACGAGCGGCCCGACGGTGGCAGTCTGTGGGGATGTTGGAGAAACGGCGGCTACAGAAAGGCGGCAAATGAGCGCGAAGACGCAAGCCCGGCTAACCCCTCAGGAGCGATTGACCCGCGGCCTGACTTACTCGGCGGTGGGGCCGATGGATGTCACGCGAGGCCTTGCCGGGATCGGGCTGCAATCTGCGCAGACAACCGCCTCGTCGCTGCGCCGCCGTTATCGAGAAGGCAGGCTGGCCAGAGAACTCGCCGCCGCCCAGGAGTCGCTCGCTCAGGAACTGGCCGCCGCCCAGGAAGTGGTCACCAACCTGCCGCAGGCATTCCAGGAAGCGCGTCAGTCCCGACGTCACAACAAGCGGCCGTGGCTGATCGCCGGGGCCGCCGCCGCGACGCTGGCCGTCGGCGCCGTCACCTTCAGCATCGTGCGGCGCTCGATGCGTCCAGAGCCGTCGCCCCGGCCGCCGAGCGTGGACGTCCAGCCGCGGCCATGAGGACCTGGCAGGCTTAGGCGACGTCGAACTGAACCGGAAGCGTTGCCGGGCCGGTGATTCCGACCATCGGCTTCCACACGCACGGTCCGGCGTGACGCAGATTCCGCATCCGGCTGGCCATCACCCGCAGCGCCTCCGCAAGCTCGCGCCTGGCCAGGTTCGCGCCAAGACAGTAGTGCGCGCCTGCGCCGAAAGTCTGCATCGGCGCCGCCCCCTTGCGCGTGATGTCGAGGCGATCCGGCTCGTCGAAGACGCTGGGGTCGCGGTTGGCGGCGGCCGTGTTGCATATGACGAAGGTGCCGGCCGGAATGATGACCCCGTCCAGCTCGACATCCTCAGCCGCGATCCTCATCACGCCGAAAACCACCGGCGTATAACGCATCACCTCTTCGACAGCCTTCATCGCCAGCTCGGGCTCTTCCGCGAGGAGTTCCCACTGCTCGGGATGGTCACAGAAGACATCCACCGCCGCGGCTACTTGGTTGCGCGTCGTGTCGGTGCCCGCCATCAGAATGCCGGCCGCGAGCATCCGCAGCTCTTCGATGCTCAGTCGGTCGCCGTCGTCCTCGGCGCGGATCAGTTCGGAAATCAGATCATCGGTGAGTGAGTGGCGCCGATCGGCCACCATGTCGTCGATGTACGCGTCGAGTTCTTCCCACGCCGTGAGGATGTCGCGCTCGTATGCCGCGACGTTCCAGGTGAAGAGCTTGAAGAAGTCGTCGGCCCATGCGGAAAAGCGCTGCCAATCCTGGCGAGGAGCACCCAGCAGCGCGCTGATGACCGGAACCGGATACGGCCGAGCGATATCGCCGACGATCTCGCAGCGTCCGGTGGCCGTTAGCGGGTCGATCAACTCGTTGAGGATGTCCGTGATCGTGGTCTCAAGTCGGGCTACCGACCGCGGCGTGAACGCCTTCGACACGAGTCGGCGGAGCCGGGTGTGATCGGCGCCGTTGATGGCCAGCAGGCTGGTGCTGGTGCGAAACCACAGCGGGCCGGAGGTGATGCCCTGTGTTTCGAGGCCGAGCCCGGGGGGTGGACTGAACCGATGGTCGCGCAATGTGGTGTGCACCAGGTCGTAGCTCAGTATCTCGGGACCGTGCGGCCCCATCGCGATGGAGCTCTGCTCAAGCGCTTTGCGGAGGTTTCGGTGAGCCTCGTCGGGACTCGGGGCCTCTTCGTATGCGACGACAGGAAGGTCGGCTTCGAACACGCTCGGCGCTTTCAATCCGATGGCAGCGACACTCATGGCGACCTCCCCGAATCACGACGATTTTCGACGCCTTCAATACTCGGGACGCGCGCAAAAGCCCAATAGCGTAGTCGACTACTTGTGTTGCGGGAGTGCCCTCTCAGCGTGCGCCGCGGCCGGCGCTCAGGATGGACGCCAGCTCCTCGCGAGATTGGGCACCCACCCGCTGACACGCGCGATACACGTGGCCCTCGACGGTGCGCACCGACATCACCAACCGTTCGGCGATCTCGCGGTTGGAAAGGCCGGCGACAACGAGTTCGACGACGCAGCGCTGGCGGCCCGACAGCGGAAGACCCACGCGGCTGCGCATTGCCGGCGTGTCCAGCCCACCGCATTCGTCGGCCAGTTCCCGCGCGAGCGCGGCCGCATAGAGGCCGCGCTTGCTTCGCTCATTGCGGGTGAACATGGCGGCCGCCTGCGCTGCGGCGTCGGCGGCCGCGGCCCGATCACCGATGGCCCGGTACTCCGAAGACGCTGCCAGCAGCCCATCGCCGTCGTTGGCTCGCAGCGATTCCGTGTGTTGCGCAACGGCATTGGCTAGCGGCAACGACAACGCCTCGGCCAGTTCGCGCGCGCGTTCCGCACCGCAGCTATCGCCCCACTGGGCCGCAGCCTGGATGCAAGCGAGCTCGTGGGTAGGCTGAGAACGCTCGCGCGCCTGCGCAGCCGCGGCCCGCGCGGTCTCGACAGCGTCGGTCAGGCAACCGCTTGTCGCCAACGCCCAACCGTTCGCCAGAGCCAACCCCGTGTGCATGAACAGGTAGTCGGGCGGCACACACGACCGGGCCTTGGCTGCCGCTTCATTGGCTTCCTCGGGCTGGCCCAGCTTGGCATGTGCCTCAGCCAACGCGAAGCAGCTAGCCGGGTGCAGGCCCGTTGTGACGCTGTGCCTTTGCACCCCTGCCTGCGCCTCGTGAAGGAGTTTCACCGCGTCGCCAGCGGCGCCGCGAACGAGCTCGGCCTGGCCCAACAGGAATGCCAGGTTTGCATAGGCAAGGCCAGGAACATCGCGCGCCGAGTCGGCGAGCTGCTTTGCGGCAGAGACGAATTCGTCGATGCGGCCGGTCAATCGGCAAGCCCGGCCGTATACGGCACCGAACCAGAACCGCATGTGCGATGCCTGGAAAGACGTGGTAGCGCGACGCAATGCCTGCTCGGCGACAGAGGTGAGGTCATCCACGTCACCCAGCGCGCCCATTGCCATGATCAGCGCCAGCGATGCCATCATGGCGTGAAAATCCGGCAGATCCGCGGAACTCAGTGCGGCTCTGGCCTTTTCAGCGGCTGATACACAGCGCGCGGACACCGCGTCAACGCAGGCTTCGACGGCGATGCGCTCCGCCTGCTGCGGGCGAGTCTCTGGCATCAGCGCCAAGCCGTCCAGGATCGCTGCGGCGTCGTTGGGCCGGCCAAGCATCCAGACCAGGTTGGCGGCCCGCACCGTCGCCCAATGGTGCGGATCCCCACAACGAGTACCGATGTCTCGCAGGGCCTTTTCCGCCTGCTCGCCGCGACCGAGCAGTACCAGGTTCATCGCCCGAACTCCCCTAGCGTCGGCTAACCCCGCTTCGGTAGCGGCGGTTGCGAATCGATCAGCCAGGGTGAGGTCGAGCAGCGTCATCGCATGCCGCGCCGATTCCAGATACAGCTCGGGGTTGGGGTCCAGGTCGGACTCGAGGGTGAGCAGCGCCCGGCGCACCGTTGCGCGCATGTCGGCGTCCGGGTCCTCGGCCAGCCGTTGCGCCAACCTGCCCCGAATTCTGGACAAATAAATCTCGCCTGCGGTTGCGCGGCGAAGTTCACCCAGCAGCGGGTGCGCCAGGCGGGTCATCAGCGTGTCGCCCGTACGCTCGACGCTCACCAGATGCATCTGCTCGGCGGCCTCCAGCTCGTCGCGGCCCACCAGGTCGCACAAGACGTCAACCGCCAAGGGCTCACACTGCGACAACGTGTCGACAACCAACGCCAATTGCGGGGTGAGACAACTGAGCTGGCGCCCAACCGCGTCGTGCAGGCTCGCCGAAACCGCCACGTCGTCGTCCCACATCCACACCCCGGCCACTTGCCGGATCCGTCCCGCCGCAAGCTGGGCACTCAACAGCTGGCGCAAAAACAATGCGTTGCCTGCGGTGAGCTTCCACAACCGATGGGCACTGCGCGAATCGACCGCTCCGCCAAGCGTGCCTTCGATCAAGCCGCGCGTGGACTCTTCGGACAGCGTCGCGAGATCCAGACGAGCCAACAGGCCGTCTTTCCACAGCGCAGTCACCGCGTCGGGCTCGTCACCACCCGTGCGCACCGTGACGACCAGGCGAGTCCCGCGCGACTGCGCCAGCTGGTGTACAACAAGCGCAGACAATCCATCGAGCAGGTGCGCGTCGTCGACCCCCACCAGAACGCGGCCCCGGCCTTGTTGGGCGACAAAGGAATTGGTGACTCGACGCACGTTGGTCAGTGGATCGCCCATCCCGTCGCCCAGCGCTCCGATGAACGCCCCCAGCGGCAGCGGGCGCGCCGATTCCGTGCCGACGACCCAGTTCGTGCGCTCGCCGGAGGCTTCGGCGCGGCGAAGGACTTCGCGGGCGAGCGCCGTCTTGCCGACGCCCGCGGCCCCGACGATTACGACGCCCGAGTACCGGCCCGCCCCGCCTAGCGCCCGGTGAATGGCGGCTAGTTCGCTGCCCCGCCCTGTCAACGGATCTCCGCTGATCACACGGCGACTATAACCGTGCGCCAGCCACCAAACGAGACCACAATTTCAAGTCTCTGGCGGCGCCGGCTCATCAGTCTTGGGCACGGCGCCGATAGTCCCAGCGCTCCAACATCGCCTGCAGCTGGCTGACACCCACAGCGAAAGCGGGCGCCCCGATCAGAACTAGCGCTACCACAACGGCGGCGTTCACGGCCTCCCCCTTCGCGAGCGATTAGAGCTGAAGCGGCGCGCTACGCTGCCCGAGTGCGCCGCGGACAGCGGCGATGGTTACAGGCGATCCATCTCTCGCGACATGCAGGCGTTCTCCAGGAAGGAATAGCGCCTCGGATAGGCCCCGCGGGATGGGCGCGCCTCAGGTGTCGAGGTCGCAAGCATCCTGCGCATTGCGGTGATGACAACCGAGGCAGCTCCGGCCGAGTGGCGCCGGGTCCGCTGTCGCACTGGCATCGCCGCCGCAGTGCTGAAGGCAACCTCTTGCACGGTGATCAATACCGGCGCCGGCACCCCGACTTCGGGGCTGGACTTGGTGTCCGGTGCGGCGAGGGCCAGGGTTTCTGCCGTTGCGGTCATTTCGGGCCTCCTTGTGGTTTCCGGTCAGTCGATGGGCTGCCTGCTATTGCGTTCAGCTTGGCTCCCGCAGAGCGGCATGTACCGCGTAGTGGACTACGCGAACTTCGGTTTGCAGCTACGCGGGAGGCTCAGCTGTTTCCGCCATGCGAAAGACATAAGTTCACGATGCGGCATTATCTTTTTGACAATTGGATACTGTCAGCTCATGGCGAACTCATATAGTCGATGCGAGTAATTTTCGTCCGCGCCCGCCGCCCTGAAAAATGCATGTTGGATTCATACTTACAAATGTGACGACCATTATTTTGTATTTATGGTTAAGATCAACTTGAATCTTAGCCAAATACAATGATCAGGGCCGGTTCACGGCGATTCGGTCCGCTCAATATGGCGCTGGCCTGCGCATATCTTTCCCTGACAACAGCGCATCGTTGAAAGGGAATCCGAAATGTCTTTTGTAATTGCGTATCCAGAGAAGCTCGCTGCCGCGGCCAGCAATCTGCAGTCGATCGGCGCCGCATTCAGCGCCGGTAATGCCGCCGCCGCCGGACCGACCACCGGCGTCGTTCCGGCAGCCGCCGACGAGGTCTCCGCGCTGACGGCCGCGCAATTCGCACTTCATGCACAGCGGTATCAGGCGCTGAGTGCTCAGGCGACAGCGATCCACCACGTGTTGGTGGCCACGTTGGCGGCCAGCGCGGCCTCCTACGCGGAAACCGAAGCAGCGAACGCGGCTACCGCGGGCTGAGCGGCAGATGATCGACTACGGGCTGTTGCCACCGGAAATCAACTCCGGGCGTATGTACACCGGACCGGGCGCCGGTTCGTTGTTGGCGGCCGCGGCCGGCTGGGGCGAACTCGCCGCCGAGTTGCATTCCACCGCGGCCGGCTTTCAATCGGTGATCTCCGCTCTGACCAGCGGGCCCTGGCTAGGTCCCGCGTCGGCGTCGCTGGCGGCGGCAGCTACTCCGCACTCGGCGTGGCTGCAGGGCAGCGCGACGCAGTCCGAGCTGGCCGCCGGCCAGGCGGCTGCCGCCGCGACCGCCCACGCGACGGCATTCGCGGCCACAGTGCCGCCACCGGTGATCGCCGCCAACCGGGCACTGTTGGCGGCATTGGTCGCTACCAACTTCCTTGGACAGAACACGCCGGCGATCGCCGCTACCGAGGCCGAGTATTTCGAGTTCTGGGCCCAGGACGCGGCGGCGATGTACGCCTATGCAGGTGCCTCGCTGGCGGCGTCACAGTTGACCGAGTTCCAGGAGCCGCCCGAGGTGGCCGATTCGTCCGGGGTAGCGCGGCAAGCCGCCGCAGTCTCGGCGGCGACGGACAACCCAGTCAAGACGGCCCTGCAGGAAGTTTCGACGCGTTTGGATGCGATCAACTTCTCCCAGCTGACCACGCCGATCACGGGCACAGACATCGACAAATTCCTCACGACCTACACCCCGCTGGACGACTTGGTCTCGCTGTACAGCAAGTACGTCGTTCCTTACGTGTCAACAGCGCAGTCGATGATTCAGTCGACGCAGTCGTTCGGTCAGGTCAGCAACGGAATCACAGCGATGAGCACCTTCGCGAAGGGCCTGGCTCCGGCGGCGAAGGCGATCGAAGGCGCGGCGCAGGCGGCCGGCTCGGCCGCAGGGCCGGCTGCGAGCGCAGGCGGGGTGGCTGCAGGGGTGGGAAGAGCACTTCCGCTGGGCGCGTTGTCGGTGCCCCCGAGCTGGGCTCCAGTGAATGCGGTGACCAACCCCGGGGCTGCGGCTCTCGTCAATACCGTGTCGGTCCCGGCCGCCGAAGGTATGGGCGGCTTGCCGATGGCGCCATTGGGGCCGATGGGGCAAACCCGCTACGGACGCATCCTCCCGACCTACGGTTTTAAACCCTCGGTGATGGCGAGGCCGCCGGCAGCAGGGTGACGAGGGTCGGCGTTCCATCAACGGCGAAAAGTGGGCTCCTGAGCAGGGCTTTGTGTGACATCCTGTGCGGGTGGCCGCCGGGGTTGCCCCGACCGGGGTGGTGACCTTTCTGTTCACCGACGTGGAGGGCTCGACCCGTCGGTGGGAAGCCGACGCCGAGACGATGCGAGCGGCGCTGGCCGCCCACGATCAGGTTTTGCGTCAGGCGATTGAGGCGCACCAGGGCTTTGTGTTCAAGCACACCGGTGACGGGGTGTGCGCGGCGTTCGCCTCGCCCAGGTCCGCGGTGGATGCAGCGGTGGCCGCGCAGCGCGAGCTGCAGTTACCGGTGCGGATGGGTATCGCCACCGGTGAAGCCGAACTGCGCGACGGCGACTACTTCGGCACAGTGCTCAACCGTGCGGCGCGCGTGATGGCCGCCGGCCACGGCGGCCAGATCCTGGTGGCGGACTCGACGGCAGGTCTGCTCAGCGCAGTGGACCTTCTCGATCTCGGACCGCGCCGGTTGCGGGATGTACCGCTGCCGGTCGGGGTGTTTCAAGTCCAGGCAGCAGGGCTTCGCGCGGAGTTTCCCCCGTTGCGGGCGCTCGACACCACTCCGGGAAATCTGCGGGCGGCGACCACGAGCTTGATCGGACGCGAGTCCGAGATCGCCGAGATCCAAGCCGCGGTCAAGGCGCATCGGTTGGTGACGCTGACCGGCGTGGGTGGGGTCGGCAAGACCCGCCTGGCAGTGGAAGTCGCGGCGCGGCTTGCTGATGAGTTTCCGGACGGCGTATGGCTTTTCGAGCTGGCCGCGGTGATTGATCCGGCCGCGGTGCCCGATGCGGTGGCCGCGGTGCTGGGCATCATCCAGCAGCCGGGCAAGACCGTCACTGAGTCGGTTGGCGCTGCGTTGGAGGGGCGGGTCCGGCTGTTGGTGATCGACAATTGCGAGCACGTTCTGATCGCCGCCGCCGACCTGATCGAAGCCATCCTCGCCCGCTCGGCGACGGTGCGCATCCTGGCCACCAGCCGCGAAGGACTCGGTGTCCCCGACGAGCAGGTTCGGCCGCTGCGCTCGCTGGACGCGGCGGCGGGGACCGACTCGGCGGCGGTGCGCCTGTTCGTCGAACGCGCCCACGGCATCGCACCGGGCTTCTCGATGATCGACGGCGAGGAAGCCGCCGCAGTCACCGAGATTTGTCAGCGCCTGGACGGGATTCCGTTGGCGATCGAGCTGGCGGCGTCGCGCATGGCGTCGATGACCGCCGGTGAGATGCGTGATCGCCTTGATCACCGGTTTAGGCTGCTGGTCGGTTCGCGGCGCGGCCTGGAACGCCATCACACGTTGCGTCACGCCGTGGCCTGGTCCTACGACCTGCTCGATGACACCGAAAAGGCGGTGCTGGACCGCTGTTCGGTGTTCGCGGGCGGATTCGACCTGCAAAGCGCCTGCGCGGTAGCCGGATTCAGCGACTCTGAAGTGTTGGACGAATACGGCGTCCTCGAGATTCTCGACGCTCTGGTGCGCAAGTCGCTCCTGCTCGCCGACCGGTCTTCGGGGCGAACCCGGTTCTCGATGCTGGAGACCATCCGGCAATTCGCCGAAGAACAACTCGTCACATCCGGTGCCGCAGAAGCGGTCCGGACAGCGCACGCGCGCTACTTCGCCGGACGGGAAGCCTCCGTCATGGACCTGTGGGACAGCCCACGCCAGCGCGAGGCCTATAACTGGTTCACCAACGAAATGGCGAACCTGCGCACCGCCTTCCGCTGGGCCATCGACCACGGCGACCTGGACACGGGCGCCGGCATCGCGGCGTATGCCGGCCTTCTTGGTCCCTTTCTCGAGAACTTCGAACCGATAACTTGGGCCGAAGAATTGATTGAGCCCCTCCGCGCCGTCGACCATCCTCGTCTCGCCGCCGTATGCGTGGGCGCCTCGCTGTGCTGTCTCGTCGGACGCTTCGAAGAGGCTGTGCGTTATAGCCGAGTCGGCCAGACAGTTATTGCCACCGCGAGCGATAAGGTGTCGAACTTCGGCGAACCCTTTCTGGGCAGTGCGCACCTGTTCGTCGGCCAGCCCGAACGGTATGCCGAATTGTGCCGCGCCCAGCTGACGCGTAGTGGCGACGCCAACACATGGGCCAGGGCGAACCTCGTGTTCGCCTTAGCCGTCTGCGGTTCGACTGACGAGGCGATGGTGACCGCTGACGGGCTCATCGAGGCCGCCGAAGCTAGGGGCAATGCGTGGGTGCTTGCGTACACACTTTTCGCGTGCGGGTACACCTTCCGCGACACTGTTCCAGACCGCGCCCTCGAGGCGATGCGCCGCAGCGTGCTCATCACGCAGGAAAGCGGCAACCGTTTCCTCGAGACCCAGCTCTCGTACTGGCGGTCCGCACTTGAGGCCGAGCAAGGGGACCGGGTAGCTGCGTTGGATTACCTCGGCCTGGCCATCCGCCATAACCACGAGTCGGGCAACATCGGCATGCTGCATATCCCGCTGGCCATCCTGGCCCACGTTCTCGACCGGCTCGGACGCTACGAACCAGCGGCCACCATCGTCGGTTTCGCAACGGTCAATTCCATGGCCGCAACGTCCTTGCCCGAACTCGGCACAGCAATTGCCCACCTCCGCGAGGTTCTCGGCGACCAGGCTTACGAATCGCTCGCCCACAAGGGTGAGACGATGACCAGCGCCGAAATGGTGACGTACGCCTACGACCAAATCGACCGTGCCCGAGCGGAATTGAATGTCGTCTCGGACTAGGCACATATGAGGGCCGTCCGGTGTTGACTCTGCGCTGAGGGTGTCAGCCACTCGCATTCTTGCGCCGTAGACGCAAAGTGGAGGCAAAAAGTGGAGCCTAGGGGAATCGAACCCCTGACACCTGCCTTGCAAAGGCAGTGCTCTACCAACTGAGCTAAGGCCCCTCGACGCCGGGCGGGTCATCGGGTGGATCGGTCACCGCCACATGCCACACCTCGACACCACGTCGGGACCGCACCACCGCCGCCACCACTGCGAGCGCGGCCAGTGGCAGTGCGAGCCTCACACAATGTCTTGATAGGCACATGGTTGTGGGCCTAGGAGGACTCGAACCTCCGACCTCTTCGTTATCAGCGAAGCGCTCTAACCGCCTGAGCTATAGGCCCGTACGTCGTACGGCCGAGCGACGAGATTACCGCAATCGACTCCCCACTCCCAAAAGCTGCTCGACTAGTCCAGATCGGCGAGGGTCACTTCGATGCCGCCGATCAGGTCGGTGGCCAGGTTGTAGATGAACGCGCCGATGGTCGCCATCGCGGTCAGCAGCACGATGTTGACCAGGCCGATCAACACGGCGCCGCCGAAGATGGTCCCGCTGGAAACCAGCTCCCCGGCGCTGCCGCTGGTGTTGTTCAGCAGGTCACCGACGTTGCTGTTGAGTTTCGCCCATACACCCATGCCGCCGAGCACCAGATAGAGGAACGCGACCGCAATCATCCAGACAAAGAACAGCGCCACCGAGAGCAGCAGCGACACCTTCAACGTGCTCCACGGATCGATCCGGCGGATCTGCATGCTGGCTCGAACCGGTCCCCGCGCCCGTCGTGACACGTGCACCCGGCCTTCGCGCTTTTCGCGCGCTTCCCGGGCTTCGCGCGCCTCTCGGGCTTCGCGAGCCTCCCGGCTTTCGGTGGTCTGCGTGCGCGCGGTAGCGGACGCAGTCGACGTCTCCGAAGCGGGTTTGCGCTGCGCGGTCCGGGGAAGGCCACCCGACAGATCCGGCAACTCGCTGGCGTAAGCCTCGGCCGGCGGCCCGGCGCCGCGGGCCGGCCCGGCGTCGAAATCCTGAGTCTCGCTCTTGGCGTGGTTCGATGAGCCGGCCGATGAACCGGCCGCAGTGCCCGAGATGAAGCGGTTCAGTCGTGCGTCGATCCCGCTGGTCGGGTTCGACGACCGCGGCTCCGCCGGTGCGTCCGGCGCGGACCGACCGGCGCGTGTGGCACCCCGCTGCCACGGCGGCGAGTCTCCGGCCTCTGGGCTGCGGCCCGTCGACCCCGGCGCCGCCCGGTGGCTACCGGTCCGTTCGACCGCGCCATCTCCATTCGAGTTATCGCCCGTATTGGGGGAGCCCGACTCGTTCGGTGAGTTCACCCCGACTCCTAACCTGTGTACCCAGGCCAGCCTGGGCAGTGCAGTCGCATTATTCCTAGCCGGGCTCAGGCCCGACCACCCGGCTCCTCCGCACCGTCGATTTCCCCGCCGTCGTCGCCGCTTTCCTCCGCGTTGCGGGCGATGGCTAACAGTGTGTCGCCCTCACCCAAGTTCATCAAGCGAACGCCCTTGGTCTGCCGTCCAGCCTTGCGGACCTGGCGAGCCGCGGTGCGGATGACGCCGCCCCCGGAGGTGATGGCGTACAGCTCGCTGTCGTCGTCGACAATCAACGCACCAACCAGCCTGCCACGCCGGCGGTCGTACATCACAGTCAGCACACCCTTGCCGCCGCGGCCCTGCACGGGGTACTCCTCGATCCCGGTCCGTTTGGCGTAGCCGCCCGACGTGGCGACCAGCAGGTAGGTGCCCTCGCGGACGACGTTCAGCGACAGCAGGCGATCGTCGGCGTTGAAGCGCATGCCCTGCACACCGGAGGTGGCCCGGCCCATCGGCCGCAACGCCTCGTCGGTGGCCGAGAACCTGATCGACTGGCCGTTGGCCGAAACCAGCAGCAGGTCATCCTCGGACGAACACAATACGGCCCCGACCAGCTCGTCCTCGCCGCGCAAGTTGACCGCGACGATTCCGCCGGAGCGGTTGGAGTCGAAGTCGGTCAGTTTGGACTTCTTCACCAGACCGTTTCGGGTGGCCAGCACCAGGTAAGGGGCGTCCTCATAGCTCTTGATCTGAATGACCTGGGCGATGCGCTCCTCCGGCTGAAAGGCCAGCAGGTTGGCGACATGCTGGCCCCGCGCGGTGCGAGAGGCCTCGGGCAGCTCGTAGGCCTTCGCCCGATACACCCGGCCCTGGGTGGTGAAGAACAGGATCCAGTCGTGTGTCGAGCAGACGAAGAAGTGCCGCACGATGTCGTCCTGCTTTAGCCCGGCGCCCTGCACGCCCTTCCCGCCGCGCTTCTGGCTGCGGTACAGGTCGGTCTTGGTGCGCTTGGCGTATCCCGTCTCGGTGATGGTGACGACGACGTCCTCGCGGGCGATCAGATCCTCGTCGCTGACCTCGCCGTCTGCCGCGATGATCCGGGTACGACGGTCGTCGCCGTGCTTCTCGACGATCTCGCCCAGTTCGTCGCGCACGATGCCGCGCTGCCGCTCGGGCTTGGCTAGGATGTCCTCCAGATCGGCGATCTCGGCCTCGATCTTGGCTAGGTCGTCGATGATGCGCTGACGCTCCAGCGCGGCCAGGCGCCGCAACTGCATGTCGAGAATGGCCTGGGCCTGGATCTCGTCGATGTCGAGCAGCTCGATGAGGCCTTGGCGGGCGATGTCGACCGTTTCGGATGCCCGAATGAGCGCGATGACCTCGTCCAGCGCGTCGAGGGCTTTGACCAGACCACGCAGAATGTGGGCGCGCTCGTTGGCTTTTCGCAACCGGTAAGTGGTGCGCCGGACGATGACATCGAGTTGGTGTTCGACGTAGTAGCGGATCATCTGATCCAGGCGCAGCGTGCGTGGCACCCCGTCGACGATCGACAGCATGTTGGCGCCGAAACTGGTTTGCAGCTGGGTGTGCTTGTACAGGTTGTTGAGCACCACCTTGGCGACCGCATCGCGTTTGAGTTCGATAACGATGCGCAAGCCGACCCGGTCGCTGGATTGGTCCTCGATGTTGGAGATCCCGGCCAGTTTGCCGTCGCGAACCTGCTCGGCGATTGAGGTGATGAAGTTGTCGTGGTTGACCTGATAGGGCAGCTCGGTGATGACCAGAGAAGTCCGGCTGCGCGAATCTTCTTCCACCTCAACGACTCCGCGCATGCGAACGGAGCCACGGCCGGTCTTGTACGCGTCGTGGATGCCCTGGGATCCGACGATCAGCCCAGAGGTGGGGAAGTCGGGGCCTTTGACCCGTTGCATGACGGCGGCGAGGGTGGTTTCTTCGTCGGCGTCGTGGTTTTCCAGGCACCAGAACACCGCATCTGCAAGCTCGCGCAGGTTGTGCGGCGGGATGTTGGTCGCCATGCCGACCGCGATGCCGCCGGATCCGTTGGCAAGCAGGTTGGGGAACCGGCTGGGCAGGACCGTCGGCTCCTGTACTCTGCCGTCATAATTGGGGATGAAATCGACTGTCTCCTCGTCGATTTCGCGGAGCATCTCCATCGCCAACGGGGTGAGGCGGGCTTCGGTGTTGTGGCTGACGAAGCCGTTGGTCAAGAAGGCGTGGTCCTCGGTGTCGACGCGGAGGCTGTACACCGGCTGCACGCCCGCATCGGTGACGACGGCGACTTTCGCGTAGTAGAACCGGCCGTCGGTGAGGTCGGTTGCGATGGCGCGGACATCGGGATCGGCGATGCGCGAGAGGATCTCAGCGCCGCGGGTGCGCCACCGTTGGATGCGGTCGATGTTGTGTCGGTTCAGCCAATCCTTGTCGACCCAACGACTGCCGCAGTGCTTGCGGATGAACTTCCCCAGCCCCGGTACGTGGTCGGTGTCCATTCCGGCGCAGGGCGGCATGGACGACAGGATCCCGGTCAGCTTCGTTTGCTTGGCACCGCCGAAACCAACTTGGGTGGCGAACAATTCGGCTTGGGCACGGTTGGTGATGACGACCTTGTATTCGCCGACGGCGTGGCGGTAGCGGCTTGAGATCACGCCGAATTCCAGCAGCATCTGCTGGACGTCTTTGGCAAGCCGTTCACTGCGAGTTGAGTACGAGATCTGAATCGTGTTGCGCGGCAGGACGGAACATGACCCGTCGCCTTCGAACAACGCCTGCAGGAAAGCACGCTTGACGGCGGCGGGGGAGTGCCATAGCCACTCAGGGACCACGTTGTCGGCTGACCGTTGTCCCAACATCTCCCAAAGGTGGGTCTTCTTCAGTTCCGTGAGGTTCTGGATATCGAGCTCGAGCAATGTCGACCCGGAGGCGATGGTCCGCGACGACACGTACCGCCGTCCTCCGACGACCGCGTCGTACGCGCCGACGACCATATTGAAATAGTCGCGATCGAGGTTGTTGAACCCGGCGCGCGACTCGGATACAAAGCCCTCACTGATGAAGGCTCCCAACAGGAGCGCCTCTAGCACGTCGTGCCAGTCGGCGGGGCCCAACTCCACTGGCGGGGTGCGCTGCAGTACGACGTAGTCGTCGGCGCGGATTTCTTCGATCAACTTCCATAAGAGCGTGGGCACACCGGCGACATCGACCAGGCATAGCAATGGGTGGTTCGCGGTGCCGGTGACTTCGTAGCCCTCAGCGGTGCACACGGTGTACGTCTCATGTTCGCCCGAATGGAACAGTCGGTCGGCAACAACGGGGTCGCCATGCCGGTCAAGCACCTTCAACTCGACGGCATTGTCCGAGTTTGAACTGGCATTCGGAACGACGTCGCCGATCCGCACTGATTGTCCAAATGGCAAGCGCACCAAGGCATCTCCCGAGGCGCAGTACCGCATGGCGGCCGGAGGATCGTTGCCCGGTGAGCCGAAGTTACCTTGCCCGTCGACCAACGGATACCGCAGCGACCACGGCTGCGCCATGCGCACCAACGTGTCGTAGATCGAGGCGTCGCCGTGGGGGTGGTAGTTGCCCATCGTCTCGGCAACCGACCGCGCCGACTTGGCGTGGCTGCGATCCGGACGGAACCCGGAGTCGAACATCGCGTAGAGCACCCGGCGGTGCACCGGCTTGAGGCCGTCGCGCACCTCCGGCAGCGCGCGGCCCACGATCACGCTCATCGCGTAATCGATGTAGCTGCGCTGCATCTCCTGCTGGATGTCAACCGGCTCTATGCGATCGACTGGTTCATCTCCTGGCGGCAGCGTGGTATCAGTCATGTGTTCCTCGATTAGTGGACGTGGTTACACGTCCAGGAAACGAACATCCTTGGCATTGCGGGTGATAAAGCTGCGTCGGGCGTCGACGTCCTCGCCCATCAGAATGGAGAACAGCTCGTCGGCGGCCGCGGCGTCGTCCAGGGTCACTTGACGCAGCACCCGCACCGTCGGGTCCATCGTGGTCTCCCACAATTCCTTGGCATCCATCTCACCCAGACCCTTGTAACGCTGGATGCCGTCCTCCTTGTTGATCTTCTTGCCCGCCTTCAACCCGGCCTCCAACAAACCGTCGCGCTCACGGTCGGAGTAGGCGAACTCAGGATCAGAGCGCTGCCACTTCAACTTGTACAACGGCGGCTGCGCCAGAAATACGTGTCCGTTCTCGATGAGCGGCCGCATGAAGCGAAACAGCAAGGTCAGCAACAGCGTTGAGATGTGCTGGCCGTCGACGTCGGCGTCGGCCATCAGCACGATCTTGTGGTAGCGCAGCTTGGTGATGTCAAACTCGTCGTGGATCCCGGTGCCCAGCGCGGTGATGATGGCCTGGACTTCGGTGTTCTTCAGCACGCGGTCGATGCGGGCCTTTTCGACGTTGATGATCTTGCCGCGCAGCGGGAGAATCGCCTGGAACATCGAGTCGCGCCCGCTTTTCGCCGAGCCGCCGGCCGAGTCGCCTTCCACCACATATAGTTCGGACTTGCGCGGGTCGGTGGATCGGCAGTCGGCCAGCTTGCCCGGCAGTCCACCGAGGTCGGTGGCGCTCTTGCGGCGCACCAACTCTCGCGCCTTACGCGCCGCGATGCGGGCCTGCGCGGACGACACCGCCTTGTTCACAACGGTTTTCGCTTCGGTCGGGTTTGCTTCGAACCAGTGCGTGAGCTGTTCGTTGCAGACCTTCTGCACAAACGACTTCACCTCGGTGTTGCCCAGCTTGGTCTTGGTTTGGCCCTCGAACTGCGGCTCGGCCACCTTCACCGAGATCACCGCGGCCAATCCCTCCCGGATGTCGTCCCCGGTGAGGTTGGGATCTTTGTCTTTGAGCAACTTCTTGTCTTTGGCGTACTTGTTCACCACCGAAGTGAGCGCGCTGCGGAAGCCCTCTTCGTGGGTACCGCCCTCGTGGGTGTTGATGGTGTTGGCGAAGGTGTGCACCGATTCGGAATATCCGCCGTTCCACTGCATCGCGATTTCGACTTCGTGCCCTTCGCCTTTTCCCTCGAAAGCGATGACGCTCTGCTGGATCGGGCTCTTGGTGCGGTTGATGTGCTTCACGAAATCGATCAGACCGCCCGGGTAGTGGAAGGTGCGGTGCTTGACCTTGTGCGGCGCAGTCGATTCGGCGGCCTTCTCCTCGGCCGACTTTGGCGCTTCGGCGGTGTCGCTGACGACCTCCTCGACAACCTCATCCTGCTCCACCCGCTCGTCGGTCAGATTGATCGTCAGGCCTTTGTTGAGGAACGCCATCTCCTGGAGCCGGCGCGCCACGGTCTCGAAGTCGTACTCGATGGTCTCGAAGATGTCCGGGTCGGCCCAGAACCTGATGGCGGTACCGGTCTTCTTGGTCGCCTCACCCTGCTTGAGCGTGCCGGGCACGGCATGGTCGTAGAACTGCGACCACTCGTACCCGTCGCGTTTGATATCGACTTCCAGCCGGGTCGACAGCGCGTTGACCACTGACACACCCACACCGTGCAAGCCACCACTGACGTTGTAGCCGCTGTTCTCACCGCCGAACTTGCCGCCGGCGTGCAGTTGGGTCATCACCACGTCGACGGTCGGGGCCCCGGTCGCGTGCATGGCCACCGGAATGCCGCGACCGTTGTCGGTGACCTCCACGCTGCCGTCGTCGAGCAGACGCACGTCGACTTGATTGGCATAGCCGGCCATCGCCTCGTCCACCGAGTTGTCGACCACCTCCCAGATGAGGTGGTGCAAACCACGCTCGCCGGTGGACCCGATATACATGCCCGGGCGTTTGCGGACAGCCTCCAGACCTTCAAGGACGGTAATCTGTTCAGCGCCGTAGTTGGCTTGGGTCTTCTTCCTCTGGGCAGCCACGGTCGGAATGCTCTCCTTGGGGTTGCATGCGAGCGGTTCAGTCACCGCAGCGGTCGCATCCGTCCACTCTACCGTGAGCGACCGTCAGCACCGATTTTCTGGGCGCGTTTCTACCTATCTGATTGCGCCGTGTGCTTGACATCTCCGTTCTGGTCGCGTCCGGACGTTTGCCAAGGGTGTCCGTTTCGTTCTAGCGGCTCTGAGCCTGCCGCGCCCTTACACCTGTTGGACGTCGCCGCAGGCCGCTGGGTTCCCTATCCGTACGTGTCGCGCGGACCCCGTCCGGCGATATGCCGTGGACCTTTGCGCCATGACGGTGCGGCCGGACCGGTGATACGCAACGACGTCACCACACCGTTGCCCACCGCCGCGGCGATCTTCGCCAGCAGCTGGGCTTGCATCATCCGTAGCTGCGTTGCCCACGCGGTCGATTCGGCCGCGACGCTGAGCACCCCGTCGTTCAATCCGGTCGGGGTGGCGTGGTCGGCAATCTGCACACCGACCACCGACCGCCATTGACCCAGAACCGTGCCCTCGGCGACGTAGGCGGACCAGCCGCGCTTCTTCGCCAGGTCGCGCGCCAGCCTGCCCAGCGGCTGCGGATCACGCACATCGGGCCCGGGGCCCGACCAGCTGCGTCGCTGGCCCGCGACGCGGCGCGGCGTCGGCGATGACGCACGCCCGCGTCCGGAATCCTTTCCCTGTGCACGCGCCGCAGCCCGCGCTTCCTCCAGAGTCCGGCGCACCAAGTCGATGCCTGTCAGTTCACCCGGAACTTCCGGCCGTTGGCCCGCATCGCGCTCGGTCACGATTGCACCACCGAAATTCGGCCGGAATCGTCGTCGCGCATCTCGATGGCCACCCGCTTAGCATCCCAACCGGCTGGCAGGTCCTCCAGCACCGCGGCGGTCACCAGCACCTGCTCCGCGGATTCGGCCACCGCGCCCAGCGCCCGACGGCGGGCGGTGTCGAGTTCGGCGAAGACGTCGTCGAGTATTAGCACGGGTTCGCCGCCGTCGGTGCGCAACAACTCGTAAGCAGCCAACCGCAACGCCACCGCGAACGACCACGATTCCCCATGGCTGGCAAAGCCTTTCGCGGGCTGACTGCCCAACCGCAACTCCAGGTCGTCACGGTGCGGCCCGACCAGGCACATGCCCCTCTCCAGCTCGGCGGCACGCCGCGCCGCCAGCTCAGCCAGCAGGGCGGCCTCGAGGTATTCCCGGTCGGGCTGGGGTTCGGACCCAATTTCCAAGCTGGCGCGGTAGCCGAGCGAGGCCGATCGCGATCCGGGCGCCAACAGCTGGTAGGCCTTCTCCACCTGCGGCGCCAGCTGGTCGGCCAAGGCTATGCGCGCCGCCATCAGTTCAGCGCCGTGCTCAGCCAACCGGCTGTCCCACACGTCCAGGGTGTCCAGTGCGCTTTGGTCACCGCGGTGACGTGCCCCGGACAACGACTTCAACAGGGCCGTACGCTGCCGCAAAACCCGGTCGTAGTCGGCGCGGACCGCGGCAATGGTCGGCCGGCGCTGGGTCGCCAGGTCGTCCAGATAGCGCCGCCGCTCCGCCGGATCGCCCCGCACCAAGGCCAGGTCTTCCGGAGCAAACAGCACTGCGCGCAGCACGCCGATCACTTCACGGGTGCTGCGCACGGGCGAGCGGTTCAGCCGGGCCTTGTTGGCCCGCCCGGTCGCGATCTCCAGATCCACCGCACATTCGCGGCCTTCGTTGACGACGATCGTCGATACCACCGCTCGGGGGGCGCCCGTTCGGATCATCGGCATGTCGGTACCCACCCGGTGCGAACCCAGTGTGGCCGAATACCACAGTGCTTCAATCAAATTCGTTTTACCGAAACCGTTCGGACCGACGAACACCGTCCGGCCCGGATGCAGTTCGAGGTCGGCGTGCGCCCAGGACCGGAAGTCGCGCAGTCCTAAATGCCGGACGTACACCTAACCCGGCAATCGAACCGGCATCAACAGATAGACGTATTCCGTCGGCAGGGCGGCAAACGGCGCGTTGCCCGTCGGATGGTCCGCTTCCGAGGCGGGACGCAGCAAAGCGGGCTTGCCGGGGGTCGTGAAACCGAATGACACCCGCTCGGAGTGCACCGACCCCAGCCCGTCGGTCAGATACGTCGGGTTGAACGCGATGGTGAGCGGCTCGCCCGCGAAGTCGACGGCCAGGTCTTCTTCGGCGCGGCCGACATTGTCATCGCCGGCGGACAGCCGCAGCATGCCGTCGCCGAATTCCATGCGCACCTGCGCACCGCGATCGGCGACCAACGCCACCAGCTTGATCGCTTCGGTCAGCTCGGCGACATCGATGGTGGCCACCGCGGTGTGTTCAGCCGGTAGCAATTGGCGGAACTTCGGGAATTCCGCGTCCAGCAGCCGGGTGGTGCTGCGTTTGCCGTTGCCGCTGATCCCCAGCAACCCGTCCTTGCCCACGCCCATCCCGGCACCCAGCGACAGCCGCACGTCCGAGCCGTCGATACCCGACTTCGCGGCCTCGGCCAACGTCCTGGCCGGCACCAACACCGAGGCCTCGATGTCGGGCGACAACGCCGACCACGTCAGCTCGCGCACCGCCAGCCGGAACCTGTCGGTGGCGGCCAGAACCACCGTGTCACCCGAAATCTCGACCCGGATGCCGGTCAGCATCGGCAATGTGTCGTCGCGGCCGGCGGCGATGGCGACCTGGTTGATCGCCTCGGCGAACAAATCCGAAGGCAAGGTCCCGGTTTCTTCGGGCAGCGCCGGCAGGGTGGGGTAATCCTCAACCGCCATGGTCGGCAGCGAAAACCTGGCGCTGCCACAGGTCAACGACAGCCGGTTGCCGTCGACATAACAGTCGACAGGCTTGTTCGGGAGCGCCCGGGTGATATCCGACAACAACTTACCAGAGACCAAAACGCTTCCAGGCGAAGCGATTTCGGCGGCAACCTGCGCCTCGGCGGACACCTCGTAGTCGAATCCCGAGATGGTCAGTCCGTCATCCGACCCGTTCAACAACACTCCGGAAAGTACCGGCACCGTAGGTCTGGTAGGCAGATTTTTGGCCACCCAGGACACGGCGTCTGCGAAAGACTCTCGGACCAAACGAAATTTCAAGTCGGTGAGGCTGGCTCTCGTCGTCGCCGCGTCCATAGCGTCCCTTCACCAGTTCGAGTTCAGTGGCTAGCCGCCCCGCAATGTTCTCGATAGGCAGTCGAAGAACAACCGTAGAGCCTCTGGCCCCAACTTGAAAGCTAAACGGCAAGGGTGACAACGCGGGCAGTCAAGCCACCTGTGAGGCCGGTTTCGCTGCGTGTCCCCAAGCCTGTTCTTCGAAGAACAAACGACGAAGACAATTCAGTAACAGTAATAAGGGGTGTGCATGTTGTGGACAGATCGGCCTCGGCGCAGCTAGGGGAGCGGCAGGGTTGTGGATGACAAGCGTGGGCGGTGTGTGGTTCATGTTGGGCCGATGGGGATGAAGTGCGGATGTACACGGCCCTGCGAATGAGCGCGGGGTATTTACGTGGTGTCTGCACAGCGCTGTGCACAGCCCATCGGTGTGACGGCTGTGACGCGCGTGCGAAAAGTTTTTTGAAAAATACGACGGCTGAAGGGCCCGGATCAGCGCTTGGACCGCTGACGGATGCGGGTGGTGAGCTCTTTGACGTGATCGAAGACTTCGCGTCGCTGCGCCATCTCGGAGAGAATCTTGCGCTGGGCGTACATGACCGTGGTGTGGTCGCGGCCGAACGCCTGGCCGATCTTCGGTAGGGACAGGTCGGTGAGTTCCCGGCACAGGTACATCGCGATCTGTCGCGACTGCGCCAGCGCCCGGGTCTTCCCCGGCCCGCGCAGCTCTTCGACCGTGGTGTCGAAGTATTCTGCGGTGGCGGCCATGATGGTCGCCGCGCTGATCTGCATGGTGCTGGCGTCGGCGATCAGGTCACGGAGCACGATCTCCGCCAGCGCTCTGTCAATCGGAGTCTTGTTCAGCGAGGCGAACGCGGTGACCCGGATCAGGGCTCCTTCGAGCTCCCGGATGTTGCGTTCGATGCTGCTGGCGATGAGCTCGAGTACGTCGTCGGGGACCGCGAGCCGTTCCATTTGCGCCTTCTTGCGCAAGATGGCGATGCGCGTCTCCAACTCCGGCGGCTGCACGTCGGTGATCAGCCCCCACTCGAACCGCGTCCGCAACCGGTCTTCCAGCGTGGCCAGCTGTTTGGGCGGCCGATCAGATGAGATGACGATTTGCTTGTTCGCGTTGTGCAACGTGTTGAAGGTGTGGAAGAACTCCTCCTGGATACCTTCCTTGCCTTCGATGAACTGGATGTCGTCGACGAGCAACACGTCGACGTCGCGGTAGCTGCGTTTGAATGCGACCTTGCGGTCGTCGCGCAGCGAGTTGATGAAGTCGTTGGTGAACTCTTCGGTGGAGACGTACTTGACCCGCATGCCAGGGAAGAGTCGTTGGGCGTAGTTGCCGGCCGCGTGCAGCAGGTGCGTCTTGCCCAGCCCGGATTCGCCCCAGATGAACAGCGGGTTGTAGGCGCGCGCCGGTGCTTCGGCGATCGCCAGCGCCGCCGCGTGGGCAAACCGGTTGGAGGCGCCGATCACGAACGTGTCGAAGGTGTAGCGGCGGTTGAGGCTCGTCCCGCTGCCGTTGCCGGATTCGGCGGGACGCTTGGTGAAGTAGGTCGGCCAGCTCTGGTGAGCGCTGCCGAGCGTCTCACCGTTCTCGTAGCCTTCGTCACCGTCAAGACCTTCGAGGCCGTCCAGACGATTGTCGATGCCGGTGTCGGTAGCGATCTCGTCAACTTGGGGGAATGCGTCGGCGGGCGTGAACGGGGTGTCGTCGGCGTCGTTCTCGGCAGTCGGCGCGATCCGCACCCCCAGTTGGATCTGCTGACCAAGTCGTCGGCTGAGCGCATCGGTGATCGGGGTTCGCAGGTGACGTTCGATTTCGTTTTGCACGAAACTGCTAGGCACCGACAGCAGAGCAAACCCCTCCACGATCGTGAGTGGTTGCACCAGGTTGAGCCAGGCTCTTTGCTGGGGAGTCAGCGGGGTGACAAGAGTTGTACCGCTGGTGGGCCCGCCGTCTGGATCTGACTCACCGTTGAGCTCGGATACGACCGCGTTCCACACCTTTGTGAAACCGGAACCGGGATCATCGGTCAACGACGCATCTCCCTGGTTCTCGCAAATTTAGGGCTGGGTACAACCGCTTTTAGCGACCGGAGCAACTGTCCACATGCTTATCCACAGCTGTGGACAGGACGATCATAAACTAGCCGCTCGGCGACGGCTTACGACTTCGTTCTGGAGACAACCCGTGGAGGTCGTCTAGGCGCCCGTCGTTCTGCCATCCTTGCTGAGTTGTCGACCGCCGCTCCAGTCCGAGACCGAAGCTAACAGTTTTCTGTGCGGCTGCCAACAGTTTCGCAACATTACGCCGAGGTTCATTTGGGTCGTGCCAGGCGGGCGTGGGTTTGGTTGGCAGCCAATGCAGGTCGTGCGTTGGGAGAGGCCAGGTTTGACCCGGCGAACGGACGTCAGTACCCTCAAAAAGTCGCCCGAAAGTCGGCGATACGGCTGCGACCCGAACTGACGCCGAAATGACAGCCAGGGGACCGCGCCGGCCAGTAGCAAGACAAGCCCCAACCAATCCCGGGCGCCCAGCGGACCAACCCAGTTGCAAAGTGCGTGCGGCCGGATGGCTCGGACACTCGAGCCGGACACAACGAGGAGAACGCCGTGGCCAAGGGCAAGCGGACCTTCCAGCCCAACAACCGGCGCCGAGCCCGCGTGCATGGTTTCCGACTGCGGATGCGCACCCGCGCCGGGCGTTCGATCGTCTCCGGCCGCCGCCGTAAAGGCCGGCGTGTGCTGTCTGCCTGAACGCAACACCAGGTCCTTGGGCGGTGCTACCCGCAAATAACCGCATGAGGCGGTCAACCGAGTTCGACGAGACGGTGAAGTACGGCATGCGTACCGTGCAGTCCGACCTCATCGTGCATGTGCGGCGCGGCAGCGATCAGGGGAGCGGCAACGGTCCCCGGGTTGGGCTGATCATCGCCAAGTCGGTGGGCTCGGCTGTGCAGCGACACCAGGTCGCGCGCCGACTGCGCCACATCGCGCGGACGATGCTGGGGGATCTCGATCGATCGGACCTGGTGGTGATTCGTGCGTTGCCGAGCAGCCGGCACGTGTCGTCGGCTTGGCTCGAGCAACAGTTGCGCGCCGGGCTGCGGCGCGCTTTCGAGTTGGCGGGAATCGGCCGGTGAAGGGCTCGCTGAGCGGGCTGGGCCGGGCTGGGGCGCGCGGCCTGATTTTCCTCATTCAGCTTTACCGGCACATGGTTTCGCCGTTGCGGCCGGCGACCTGCCGTTTCATTCCGACCTGTAGCCAGTACGCCGTGGACGCCCTGACGGAGTACGGCTTGATTCGGGGTAGTTGGCTGGCCGCCGCCAGACTCGCCAAGTGCGGACCATGGCACCGGGGAGGATGGGATCCGATACCCGAGCGCCGCGAATGCCGTGCGCAACACGTGGACACCAGGAGTGAGTCTTTTGCCGTTTGATCCTTTCAGCCTCGACTTCGTGTACTACCCCGTGTCGGCGATCATGTGGGTTTGGTACAAGCTGTTCGCCGCGGTGCTGGGACCGTCGAACTTTTTTGCCTGGGCACTCTCGGTCATGTTTCTGGTGTTTACCTTGCGGGCGCTGCTCTACCAGCCCTTCGTCAAGCAGATCCGCACCACCAGGCAGATGCAGGAGTTGCAACCGCAGATCAAAGCGCTGCAAAAGAAATACGGCAAGGACCGTCAGCGCATGGCCTTGGAAATGCAGAAGCTGCAGCGCGAACATGGGTTCAATCCGATCCTCGGCTGCCTGCCGATGCTGGCCCAACTCCCGGTGTTTCTCGGCCTGTATCACGTGTTGCGCTCGTTCAACCGGACAGCCACCGGCGGCTTGTTCGGCGGGGTGGGTGGACCGCAGATGACGGTCGCCCAGAACCGTGCAACGCGCAATTATGTCTTCAGCCCGAGCGATGTCGGACATTTCCTGGACGCGAACCTTTTCGGTGCACCCATCGGGGCGACGATGACGCAGACGACCGGCATCAAGGCCTTTACCGACTTCGGCGCATTCTCCCGGCCCGCGGTGATAGCCGTCGGGCTACCGGTGATGATCCTGGCCGGCATCGCCACCTACTTCAACAGCCGGGCATCGGTGGCACGGCAGAGCCCGGAAGCGGCGGCGAATCCGCAGACCGCGATCATGAACAAGCTGGCGCTGTACGTGTTTCCGTTCGGCGTGGTGGCCGGCGGGCCGTTTCTTCCGCTGGCGATCATCCTGTACTGGTTCTCGAACAACATCTGGACCTTCGGTCAGCAGCACTACGTGTTCGGGATGATCGAAAAAGAGGACGAAGTCAAGAGACAAGAAGCCATTGCCCGGCGGTCGGCCAACGCGCCGGCGCCGGGCGCCAAGCCCAAACGGCCGCCGAAAGTGGTGGCCGGATCAGCGACCGAGTCCGACGGGGAAGCCGAATCGGGACCGGAGAGTTCCGACGGCCAGGTGACCGAAGTGGCCCAGCCGCAAGCAAAGAAGCCGAATTCGGCCGGACGGAATAACGGCCCAAGCAACCGCACACCACGCCCTGGCGCACGTCCGAAGAAGCGCAAGCGCTGACGCGGTCCGAGACAGGCGAGACCGAAAGACAGGCAAGGGAGACAAAGCCATGACGGATGCCGACACCACCGAGCGCGCCGCCGAAAGCGACCTGCCGGCCGAGGAGGTTGCGCCGGATGCGGCGGCGGACAGCCGCGACGAGCAAGCCGACAACGCAGCGGACGAGACCGAGGAGACCGACCAGTCCGATGACCTCGAGGAGCGGTTGGTCGCCGAGGGGGAGATCGCCGGCGACTACTTGGAAGAGTTGTTGGATCTGCTCGATTTCGACGGCGACATCGACCTCGATGTCGAGGGCAACCGTGCGGTTGTGAGCATCGACGGCAGCGACGACTTGAACAAGTTGGTCGGGCGCGGGGGAGAGGTGCTCGACGCCCTGCAGGAACTGACTCGTTTGGCGGTGCACCAGAAGACGGGTGTGCGGAGCCGGTTGATGCTCGATATAGCTAGCTGGCGGCGCCGGCGACGGGACGAATTGGCCGCCCTGGGTGACAAGGTGGCGCGCCGGGTCCTCGAGACCGGTGAGCGAGAAGAGCTGTCGCCGATGACGCCATTCGAGCGAAAGATTGTGCACGACGCCGTCGCCGCCGTCGCCGGAGTCCGTAGCGAGAGCGAAGGCGTGGAGCCGTCTCGCCGGGTCGTAGTCCTTCGAGACTGACGCCGACGGGCACGCCCTGATAACCAGCCGCGGTCCGGGAGCTTCCGAAGAGGCCAGCCGGAGGCCCGAGAATTGAGGAATGTTTCACGTGAAACATGGCGGTTCTTGCGAGCGGGCGGCGGTGACGGGCGGGGACCCGCCCGATGCAGCCGCCGCGGTATTCGGGGCGAAACTTCCGGTCGTACAGCGCTACGCTGACATCTTGGCGAGTGACGGAGTGGAGCGTGGATTGCTCGGCCCCCACGAGGTCGATCGGTTGTGGGAACGACACCTACTCAACAGCGCCGTCGTCGCCGAGCTGCTCGAGTCCGGCGACCGAGTGGTGGACATCGGCAGCGGGGCGGGATTGCCCGGATTGCCGCTGGCAATCGCGCGACCCGATGTCGAGATGGTGCTCCTCGAGCCGCTACTGCGGCGAAGCGAGTTCCTGCACGAGGTGGTGGCCGAGCTCGGGTTGCCCGTCGAGGTGGTCCGCGGCCGAGCGGAGGAGCGGCAGGTGCGCGAGCGTATCGGCGGCCAGGACGTCGCGGTGTCGCGTGCCGTGGCGGCGTTGGACAAGTTGACGAAGTGGAGTATGGCGTTGCTACGACCGGAGGGCCGAATGCTCGCGATCAAAGGCGAACGCGCTCACGACGAAGTCCGCGAGCACCGGCGTGTGATGGCGGCGGCCGGGGCGGTAGATGTCAGGGTGGTCACATGTGGCGCGAACTATTTGGCTCCACCCGCAACCGTGGTTTCAGCGCGACGGGCGAGGCAGATGCGCCCCATCAGCAGGCGGTCGCGATGAGCGGTCCAACCTCGTCGGGCGGCCCGGCGGTGGCACCACACCAAGTGCCGCCCGAAGCCGCGCAGCCCGTTCATGGACAAATGCCGGGCGGAAACCCCGATGTTTCACGTGAAACATCGGACGAACACGACACCCCGATCGGCGCCGCCGCCGAACGCGCGATGCGGGTACTGCACACCGTTCACGAACCCCTGCCGCGGCCGCCACATCGTCGCGTGTTCACCGTCGCGAACCAAAAGGGCGGTGTGGGTAAGACGACGACTGCCGTCAACCTTGCCGCCGCCCTCGCCGTCCAAGGGCTCAAGACCCTGGTGATCGACCTCGATCCGCAGGGGAACGCGAGCACCGCGCTCGGCATCACCGACCGACAGTCGGGTACGCCGTCGTCGTACGAGGTGCTTCTCGGCGAGGTGCCACTGCACGCCGCGCTGCGCCGCAGCCCCCACAGCGATCGACTGTTCTGCGTGCCGGCGACCATCGACCTTGCCGGCGCCGAAATCGAGTTGGTCAGCATGGTGGCCCGTGAGAACCGTTTGCGCACCGCGCTGGCGGCACTCGACAACTTCGACTTCGACTACGTCTTCGTCGACTGCCCGCCGTCGCTCGGATTGTTGACGATCAACGCGCTCGTCGCCGCGCCCGAGGTGATGATCCCGATCCAATGCGAGTACTACGCCCTGGAGGGCGTGTCACAGCTGATGCGCAACATCGAGATGGTGAAGGCCCACCTCAACCCGCAACTCGACGTGACCACCGTCATCCTGACCATGCACGACGGCCGGACAAAACTCGCCGACCAGGTGGCCGCGGAGGTGCGCCGCTACTTCGGCAGCAAGGTGTTGCGTACTGTGATCCCGCGCAGCGTCAAGGTCTCCGAAGCCCCGGGCTACAGCATGACGATCATTGATTACGATCCCGGCTCGCGCGGGGCAATGAGCTATCTGGACGCGAGCCGGGAGCTCGCCGAACGCGACCGACCATCATCCGCGAAGGGACGAGAATGACGCAGCCGTCACGCAGGAAAGGCGGCCTCGGCCGCGGGCTGGCTTCGCTGATCCCCACCGGACCCACCGATGCCGACGGCCTCGGGCCGAAGATGGGCTCCGCCGCCGCCGATGTCGTCATCGGCGGACCGGCGCCGGATGCTGGGGCTATCGGAGCTATCGGCGCGGTCTATCGGGAGATCGCCCCCGCTGACATCGAGGCCAATCCCCGCCAGCCGCGGCAGGTGTTCGACGACGAGGCTTTGGCCGAGCTGGTGCACTCCATTCGCGAGTTCGGTCTGCTGCAGCCGATCGTGGTGCGGGCGGTCAGCGGTTCCCAGAGCGGCGCCCGCTACCAGCTAGTGATGGGGGAGCGGCGGTGGCGGGCGGCTCAGGAGGCGGGCCTGGCCACCATCCCGGCCATCGTGCGCGAGACCGGTGACGACAACCTGTTGCGCGATGCCCTGTTGGAGAACATCCACCGGGTGCAGCTGAACCCCTTGGAAGAGGCGGCGGCCTACCAACAACTGCTCGACGAATTCGGGGTCACCCACGACGAACTGGCCGCCCGCATTGGGCGGTCACGTCCGCTGATCACCAATATGATCCGGCTGCTCAAGTTGCCCATCCCCGTGCAGCGCCGGGTGGCCGCGGGGGTGCTGTCCGCCGGTCATGCGCGGGCGCTGCTCTCGTTGGAGGCCGGACCCGACGCGCAGGAGGAGCTGGCGAGCCGGATCGTCGCCGAGGGCCTGTCGGTGCGGGCCACCGAGGAAGCCGTCACCGTCGCCAACCACGAGGCCAATCGCAGCGGCGCGGCCAAGCCGGCACATCCGCGGCGCAAGCCGATTCAGATGCCAGGCCTGCAAGACGTTGCTGAACGACTGTCGAACGCCTTCGACACGCGGGTTACCGTCACCCTCGGCAAACGCAAGGGCAAGATCGTGGTGGAGTTCGCCTCGGTAGACGATCTGCAGCGCATCATCGACATGATGACCGCGCCCAAAGCATGATCCGGCATACGCTGTAATTACGTCACTGTGACATTGTGCCGGTTCGGCGTGGCACGACACCCCGCCCTGTCACCGAACTGCAACCGAGACGTACTGTGCGTCAAGCTATTTCGGCGTTCTCTCCGGGACGGCAGTGGGCGGTGGGGGAGTTGCGGAGATCGTCGTGGCGCCAGCGCGCGAGCGGAGCCGGCAAAACTGGCCCGATGCTCCGAAACTCTCTTATTCTGGAGAGGTTGCCGGTGCAGCCCGGCCTGGGGGCAGCCGGGCCGCAGTACCGCACGGAGGCCAGGAGACTAGTGTCTGCTCGAATCACACCGCTGCGGCTCGAAGCCTTCGAGCAGCTTCCCAAGCACGCACGGCGCTGCGTCTTCTGGGAGGTCGACCCCGCGACGCTCGGTAACCGAGACCACCTCGCCGATCCGGAGTTCGAGAAAGAGGCTTGGTTGTCGATGGTGATGCTGGAATGGGGATCGTGCGGACAGGTTGCGACCGCGATCCCCGACGAGCGCAGCAACGCCGAACCGCCCTGCCTGGGGTATGTCCTCTACGCTCCACCCGGGGCGGTACCGCGTGCGCACCGGTTTCCCACCGCGCCGGTGTCCGCCGACGCCGTGTTGCTGACGTCGATGGGTATCGAAGTCGGGCAAGCCGCCGACGACCTGCCACACAGCCTGATCGCGCGGGTGATCGACGAGTTGGTGCGTCGCGGAGTGCGGGCGCTGGAGGCTTTCGGCCGTACCCCAGCCGCCTCCGAATTGCAGGATCCCCGCAAGGTGGATCCCGACGTGCAGCCGGTGCTGGAGGCGCTCGGCGACTGCTCGGTGGACCACTGCATCATCGACGCGGACTTCTTGCAGGACATGGGTTTCATTGTGGTCGCACCACACCGGTACTTCCCGCGGCTGCGGCTCGAACTCGACAAGGGCCTGGGGTGGAAAGCAGAAGTCGAGGCCGCGCTGGAGCGATTGTTGGCGAATGCTCAACTGCAACAACCGGTTGGGGCTGGGGCAACAGCCACCAGCGCGCACGCGCCGGAAAGTTAGGAACCGCTTCGGGTGGCCCGCTCCACGGATAATTCGTGGGCCAGCAACTCAGCGAAAGTGAATGTGCCAGTAGGGCGATCGTTCTTGCCCAAGAGGTACAGGCGCTTGACCGCAGCGAGAATGCCTTCGGCGATGGCATCGCGGGTCTGCGTCGAGACGAGCATCCCGCGATCGCGCGGGTTAGTGATGTAACCGATGTCGACCTGAACGGTCGGCATCCGGGTTAGTCGCAGCAGGTCCCACGTCCGGCCATGCGTACGGCAATCGCGTAAACCCGTGCGGGCCACGACTTCCCGTTGAATGAAATCGGCGAGGTTGCGGCCGATGGTGGAAACCGAACCGTGCGAGTTTCCGAAGTGAAACGATGCGACGCCGTTGGCCGCGGGACTGGCCTGGGACTCGCAGCGGAGGCTGATCATCAGATCGGCACCGACATTGTTGGCGGTGGCTGCCCGCTCGGCGTCGGACGGGCTGCGATTGGTCGGCCGGGACAGAAACGTCTCCATGCCGATGGCAGTCATTCGGCCCTCAAGACGACTTGCCAAGTCCCACAACACGTCTGCTTCGCTGATCGGACCATCTGGACTCTGGGTGATCAGGCCGTGGTCCGCGCCACCGCGGCCCGGATCGATAATGATCCGTTTACCAGACAATTTCGGCCCGGACCGTCGCACCAGTTCCTCCTCGCGGATGGCGTGCGGCGAACCCCCGGTAACCCGCGAACTCAGAAAGTACAAGGAGCGTAACGTTTCTGGCCCGCAGATACCGTCGGCGGCAAGACCGTACTCACGTTGGTAGGACATCAGTGCGTTGTGCGTCTGCAAGCCGAAGTGCCCATCCACCAGACCGGTGTAGAAACCGAGGTCTTGCAACCGGGCTTGTAGCGTTGCCACGTCGTCGCCGTAAAGCGGCGCACCGAATTGGTGATACAGCGTACGGGCACCAAGCCGGTAGGAGGCCTCCTTGATCGCCCGGTAAGTAGCCTCGCCGACGACGCCGTCCACGAGCAGTCCGCGATGTTGCTGGAAGGCGCGAACCGCCTCGTCGAGCTCGTCGTCGAAGACATCGAGCGCTAGATGCCTGCCGGTGTTCAGTTCCTCGTCGGGGTTGTCAAGCATTCCCAGCGCGGCGAGCGCAGCCCGAATCTCGGTAACAGCGGCGCCACGGTCACCAGCGCGCAACGCGTCGCCGGCTTCGCGGCGCGAACTCGACATACCAAGGGCCCTCCGGGACTACCTGATCTCGCTAGTCAATGCATAACAGTTAGCCGGTATTGTCGCAGATCCTTGACGATTTTCGGAAAACCCCAGGCTAATCGAGCGTGTGGTGTGCCGAACCAGACCAGGCTGTTATCGATGGCGGCGACCCGCTTCCCCCGGCTGCGCCGCGCTTGCGATCGCCGCTGTTATCGATGGCGGCGACGCGCTTCCTCCGGCTGCGCCGCGCTTGCGATCGCCGCGTTAAAGGCCGGGTACCGCGTCGGAAAGCTCGCGCAACAGCGCAGCCTTACCCTTCGCGCCCACGATTCGTTTCACCGGCTGACCATCCTTGAACAGGATCAGCGTGGGTATCGAAACCACTTGAAAATCGCGCGCAGTTTCGGGGTTGGCGTCCACGTCGAGCTTGGCGACGGTGAGTTGCCCTCCCTGCTCGGCCGCGATCTCCTCGAGCACCGGGGCCACCATCTTGCAAGGTCCACACCATGTTGCCCAAAAGTCAACCAGCACAGGCTTATTGCTGGACAACACCTCCGTCGAGAAGGACGCATCGGACACTTCTACTGTGGCCCCGGCGTTTTCGGTGTCGGTCATCGTGGTGCTCCAATCAAATCGGTACTGCCAGCGTTTCCAGCCGTTTCGCCCTCGTGGGCCGAGTCTGCGTGCTCGGCCAGCCAACGCTCGGCGTCGATGGCCGCAGCACAGCCGCTGCCCGCGGCTGTGACCGCCTGCCGGTAGGTGCGGTCCACCAGGTCCCCGGCCGCGAACACACCTTCCAGCGAGGTGCTCGTGGTGCGTCCTTTGACCAACACGTAACCGTCCGGGTCGACTTCCACGGCATCGCGCACCAGTTCGGAACGCGGCTCATGGCCGATCGCGACGAACACGCCGGTCACCGGCAGGGTGGTCTCCTTACCGTTGACCGTGTCGCGCACCTTCAGTCCGGTCACCGTGGTATCGCCTTCGACCGCCACCACGGTGTGGTTGGTGAGGAACTTGATCTTCTCGTTGCTGCGGGCCCGATTGAGCATGATCTTGGAGGCCCGGAACTCGTCGCGGCGGTGTACCAGCGTGACGCTGCGCGCGAACCGGGTCAAGAAGGTCGCCTCTTCCATCGCCGAGTCACCGCCGCCGATGACGGCGATGTCCTGATCGCGGAAGAAGAAGCCGTCGCAGGTGGCACAGGAGCTGACGCCGCGACCCAGCAGCTCCTGCTCGCCCGGAACGTGCAGGTAACGGGCGGCGGCGCCCATCGCCAGGATCACGGCGCGGGCGCGATGAGTTTCCCCCTCAGCGGTGACGACGGACTTCACCGGCCCATCCAGCGACACCGACTCCACGTCTTCCATCCGCAGGTCCGCACCGAAACGAAGCGCCTGCTCGCGCATCTCGTCCATCAGCTCCGGGCCGGTGATGCCGTCCCGGAAGCCGGGATAGTTCTCCACGTCGGTGGTGGTCATCAGCGCGCCACCGAACGAGGTGCCTTCGAAAACCAGCGGCGCAAGCTGGGCGCGCGCGGTGTAGAGAGCCGCGGTGTATCCGGCGGGGCCCGAACCGATAACGATTACTTCGTGGACAGTGTCATCAGCAGAAGCAGTCATGCGAGCCTTTCGGGTACGGGCACTGATAAAAGCACTGACAAGAGCTAAGCCTTCGAACGCCAGCGTAGGCGCGGCTGTTCCCGCGCAAGTCGCACAACACCCTGAACGCCGCTCATGAGCGGGGAACCTGCGTGCTGGCCAGCAACCCGGTGTCAACCGCGCTGCAGTTCAGTCCCACAGCGAAGACGGCCAAGTCCTGCGGCGTATCACCGGGCAGCACCAGCAGCACCGCCGGACGTGAGTTCACCTCGACCGGCCGCGCACCCAAGACCGAGGTGGACGGTGGATAGCCAAGGCCGCGTAGGCATGATGCTCGCCGCGGTGGATCCTCGAGAGCGCCATGGCTGCCGTAGTCGGGGCTGTGGTCGAGCAGTTCGAGGATTTGGGCCTGCGACAGCGGAAGCGCGGCTGTGGCGCCGGTGGCCGGGCCCGGCACCGTGATGTGGTCAGCGGTCGCCTGCGTGCTGGACGTCGGCTGGGGCGCGTTCAACAGCGCTGAAGTACCCAGACCGACGGCGACGATCAGCGCACCCGAACCGGCGACGACCGCGATCAAGCGGCCGGGACGGATTGGGGGACGGGCGGAGTGGGCGGCGGCCGATGACCTGAGAGCCGCGGTGACGCCTGCGGGCGGCGCAGCCGAGTTCGAGTCGGCGCCCAGGTCGCCCAAATCGGTACGCACCCGGTTCAGGGCCCGCAGGATGTCCTCGGCCTCGGGATCGGCGCGCACCCGGCTGCGCACTCGAGCGGCAACGTCGTCGTCGAGCAGGCCGGCCTGCAGGTCGGCGAGCAGATCAACGGTCAGCGGCGGGTCGGCATCGCTTTCACCGTGCTGCGGCGGATCACTATCGGGTGCACCCATCCGCCCCAGTGTCCTTGATGCACAGTTCGATGGCTACGCACAGGGGTCAGCACTGACTGGCCGGTCGATCCGACGCGGCGCCGACGCCGGTGTTCAGGTAACCGAGCAGGTCGGCGAGCCGGGCGCGAGCACGAGCGCACCGACTCTTGACCGTGCCCTCGGCGATGCCCAACAGCCGGGCGGTATCGGCGATCGAATAGCCCTCCATGTCGACGGCCACCACCGCTGCGCGCTGCTCGACGGGCAGCCGCATCAGCGCTCGATGCACCAGGATCGCCGTCTCCACCTGCGCCGTCCGATCGGCTACCCAATGGACGTCCTGCAACGGACTGGTGGGATGGGCTTTGGCGCGCCGCAGACGGTCCAGGCAGGCGTTGACCACGATGCGGTGCAGCCAGCTGCGCACGGCGGCGTCATTCCGGAAGGAACCCGCGCCGCGGTGGGCTGAGAGCATGGCATCCTGCAGCGCGTCTTCGGCGTCTTCGGGGGTTTGGCTGGTGAGCCGAGCGAGCCGATGCAGTTGTCGTCGGTGGCGGTGGAAAAGCTCGTCGAACGCGTACCGGTCGCCGGCGACGTGGGCGGCCAGCAACTCGCCATCGGTGCGGTCTCGCTTGATGTTTCGCCCGAAGCCCACGAGCCGGGACAGTAGCCAATCGGGTGCCGCGCGGCACTTCACCCGTCGCGCCGGCTAGGGCCGGGTTATGACGCCGCCTGGACCGTGATTTCGGAGATGCGAGCCTGGCTCTTGCCATCCAGGGTGCCCAACGTGGAGATCCACACCAGCAGATTCGACGTCGGCGAGGAGGACTTCACCGAGATGGTGTTGCGGCCGGGTTTGAGCGCTGTGGCTCCAGTCAGCAGCGTGGTGTCCTCGAGCTTCGCCGGCGTCGCGGTGTTGGCCGAGCGGATCTCGACCTTGGTGCCGGTGCTGGCGACGTCGATGGTTACCGCGCCGACGACCGTGGGCTGCGGCAGCTGCAAAATCAGGCCGACGCCGTTCTTGAAGCCGGGGAACGGGACCGGGTCGCTGTAGACGTCGGTTTCCCAGGAGGTGCCCGCGTTGCCGTCGATCACGTTGCCGGCCGTGCCCGGAGAGTCGGCTTCGCCGCCGGGGGAGAAGACCGCCGCCTTGGTCGGTTTGACCACGCTGCCGGCGGGCGCGTTGCTGGGCGAGGCCGACGCCGTCGCCGACGTCGGGGTGTTCAGGCCGAGCTCTTCCTTGCTGAAGCCGCCGCCGACGCCACCGAAGATCTTGTTCACCAGTTGGGCAATCACCAGCAGGGTCACGACGATGACGACGGCTGCGGCGCCGATACCGATCAGCACGTTGCGGCGCTGATTACCCAGGGGTCCGGCGTCACGAACCGTCGACGGGCGCCGCGACGCTGAGGTCGGCGGTTCGTCGATGGCGTCGGAATCGTCGATCGGGCCGAGCACCTCGGTGCGGTCGGCTACCGCGGTCGCCTGCTGTAGCAAGTTCAGAAGCGTTGAGGCGCTGCGTATCCCGCCGTCCTCTTGAACGGAACGAGCGGCCACCGCCGAAATCTGGAACGGGATGTCGGGTTCGATGACGGTGGGTTCGAGCGGGTTGCCAGTTGCGTCCCGCTTGGCCGGCGCCAGCCCGCTGCGCACCCCGGACTCCTGCAGTGGCCACCGGTTGACCAGCAGCGCATATAACGCCGCGCCGATTCCGCGGATGTCGTTCTGCGGGTTGGCGTCGGGCATGGTCGCCGGGTACGCCAAAACGACATCGCCGTCGATGCTGACGCGCACCCGCGCGGGATGGTCGATCGACAGCGCGACACCGGCACGGTGAGCGGCCGCGGCCGCCGCGGCCAGCGACTGCATTGCCCGGACGGCGCCGACGGGTGACGGTGCGGTGTCGGCGACCTCCTGCAGCGAGCCGCCCCGAATCCACTCCGAAACCACCAAGCCACCCGCGCCGGTGTGGACGACGTCGAGCACCCGCGCCACACCGGGCGTGTCGATCCGGCTGAGCCGCAGGGTACGGGCCAAGATCTCCTGGAGCACCTCGGGGGGCAGCGCCCCGTCCGGGTCAATGAAGGTCAGCGCGACCTGCCGGTCCAGTGCGGTGTCCAGCGCCTGCCAGAACTGCAAGGGGGGTGCGCCACCGTGGAAGACCAGCAGCCGGTAGCGGCCACCGGCGATACGAGCGCCCGGCACCAAATGGACGTCGTCGGATGCCGCCGACGATTCGGGCCCGGGTTCGCGGGGCGCGTCGAAGGCAAGCGGCTGACGGGTGGGATCGGGGGACAGGTCGCCGTTCAGCTCGTCGGACGAGCGAGGTGGCGACTTGGGACCGGGCTCGTGAACATCAGGCGTGTCGGGAATGTCGGGGTGGAAGTCGTCGGCAACCGGGCGCTGGACGTCGTGACCGCGCGCGGAGCCGGATGCGAAATCGGGCGAGGTGCTCTCCAATGGGCGGTCGCTCACCTCCAGTCCTTTCGCTATTCCGGCTCTGGTGCCGCGCTCGGGAGGTCTGCGCCGGATCGGCTCCTGGACCGCATCTGGCCCCGGCGGGGTCGAATTCCTCTGCTCAGGGTACGTGACGGGGCCGCTGCGAGACGATTTAACCGGTACCGGGGCTTTTCGCAGCGGTGCAGGCCCGCGGATCCGGCGGCGGATGGCGCCCAGCGCCGCATGCGCCTCGGGAACCTGCCCGCGCAGCATCACCACCGCCATGATCGGGAGCATGATCGTCGCCAATATCAGCAGCCGCAACAGCGAGCCCGCGCCGCCGAAGTGAGCCGTCAGTGAGCCCAGTTTCAGCAGCCGGTCGGCCACGTGGGCGAGCAGGCCCGCCAGCAGCGACGCGGCGGTCGTCACCAGGATGGTCCGCGTTTCGTTCGCGCCGACGAGGTGGCCACCGCGCGGGCGCAGCGCACGCCGCAGCAGGTAGTAGCCGACGATCGCGCCAGCCAGAAAGCCCAGGCCGTTTGCCAGCCCGAGGTAGCCGGCGACCAGCTTGGGGTCGCCGGTGACGTGTGGAGCCAGCACCGAGCCGGCGATCTTCACGGTGGTGATCACCAGGATGATCACGATCGGCGTCCAGGGCTGCTCGCGGGCGTAGAACACCCGCAGCTGCAACAGCACCAGTGCGTACGGAATCAAGGTGAACGCGGAAAGTGAGATCGCCGCACCCAGGTAGCCGGCGTCGACGCCGCCGAAGTGGCCGTAGGCGAACAGGGCACTGCCCATCGCCGGGCCGCCGACGGTCATGAATGCCACGATCGGGATCAGCGTGATCATTGTCAGGCGGGTGGCCAGCGACAGGTCGGCGAGCACCGCCCGGGTGTCGTCAGCGGCGGCGTTGCGGCTCAGCCGCGGCATCACCACGGTCAGCACGGTGACCCCGATCATGCCGAAGGGCAGCATCAACACCAGCCACGTGTAGTTGTAGATCGCTGGTCCGGAAGCCGCCGCCGTGCTGGCGATCTGATTGCCGATCACCAGACCGAGCTGACTGATCACCACGTACAGCACCATCGCGGCGGCCATGGCGCCGAAACGCTTGAGCCGCTCGTCGATTCCCCACAGCGGACGCAGGCTGATGTGCTGGCGACCGATCGCCACCAGCAGGACCGCGGTCTGCGCGAACACCCCCAGGCTGGTGCCGACCGCGAGGACCAGGAGTTTCGTGTTCCCCATCCGGACCGGGTCGACCGACAGCTCGCCCGGTACCAGCAGGTACACCACCAGCGTGGCAATCGCCACCACGTTGTTGACGACGGGCGCCCACGCCGGCGGCCCAAAAACGTTGCGGGTGTTCAAGATTGCCATGAAGACAGATGTCAGGCCGTAGGCGAGGACCTGCGGCAATAGCAGGTAGGCGAAGGCGGTGGTCAGGGGTTCGTTGACCTGTGGATTGCGGCCCAGCATCAGTCGCACCAGCACCGGCGCAGCGAGCACCGACAGCACCGTGGCGATCAACAGCAGGGTAGTCGTCAACGTGACCAGACGCCGCACGAACGCCGCGCCGCCGTCGGGGTCGCCCTGCTCAGCGCGGGCCAGCACCGGAACGAAGATCGCGGTGAACGTCGCCTCCAGCACCAGAGCGGCGACCAGGTTCGGCAGCTGATTGGCCACCGAGAAGGCGCTGGACAGCGCCGCACCCAGGATCGCGGCGAGCAGCACGATGCGGGCGAAGCCGGTGATCCGGCTGATCAGCGTCGCGAACGCCATCCCCCAGGACCGCGATACCAGCGCGGCATCGGACAGTTCGGGTCGCCGCGCGGCCGGCTCAGGCGCCGGCAGGCGGGGCGGACTTACGACCCGAGCGGGTGCTGTGCGTCGCTGCGGTGATCGCTCGGGCCGACGAGAGGCGGGCTTCATCAAACTCTGTGCTGTTCGTCGACCCGATCATCGACCCGCGGCGGCGGATCGGCCTTCGTGTGATGAGACGGCGGGTCGGGACGGTCGAGGTCGGCGCGGTCGGGCTGGCCGCGGAAGCGGTGCCACAGCCGCCGCCCCGCCAGGGCCACCAGCACGGCCGCCGCCGTCAGTGTGATCGCGAACAGCACCTTGCCGTAGGCGTTGGAGTGCACCGAGAACCGGACCGGCTCGCCCAGCCGGGCGCCGTCCGGGGTCCGCAGCGATACGTCGATCGCAACGCGCTGGGTGAAGCGCACTTCGATCGGCACCCGCAGCGGCAGGTATCCCGGCGGCAGCTCGATCTGGCCGACGTCGGTGACGCTCATCCCCGGCGGAGTGTCGACCTGCAGTCGCACCCGGATCGGCACGGCCAGGCCATTGTGCAAGGCCAGCGGAAGCGGACTGTGCTCGGTGGCCAGGGTGTAGGAGCCGCCCGGGTTGACGATCGTCACCGCCCCGAACAGGTCGTTGATCGTCTTGCCGACGACCGCGAGGCGTTGTTGGGCCAGCCCGTTGCGGGTGTCCGGCGGCTGGGACTGGCTGAGCGCGCGCAGCATGTCCTCGCGTAGCGGCGCGGTGTACTGGACGCCGGTCAACCCGGTCCGGTCATCGGTCATCAACGCCGAGGTCAGGCCCCACAGCCGGCCGACCTGGCCGGCGATCTGGCCGGTGACCTCGTCGCTGAACTGGCCGCGCGGCGAGGGGTAGGGGCCAGGCGGTTCCGGTGCGCCGATCCCGATCTGCGCGGCGGCGTCGGCGATGACCGCGGTGAGCGGACGCGGGACCGCCAGGCCGGACCGGATGGTGGTGGCCAGCGCGGTCAGGATGAGTTGCGCGTCATCGCTCTGCAAGTTCCACGATGCCGGCGGCACCAGTAGCTGGGTGCGCGGCGCGGCGTCGCGGTCCAGGCTGCGCCAGAACATGGAGCCCAGCGCATCCTGCCGGCGCGCGGTAACCGAGTCATGTGTCAGCCGCACCGACAACGAAGGGTCCAGATAGGTGGGAGCCAGCGGGCTGTTGCCCGCCCCGGCCAGCGCGGCGCCAACGGCCGGGTCGAACGGCGCGACCACCACGTGCGGGGACAGGCGCCGCGGCACGGTGTCGGCGGCGTGGGATCCGCGCGCCGTGTCTTGAGCCGAGAAGTCGGCCGCCGCGACCGCGACGGTGCTGTCGTTGGCATTGAGCAGATCGACCGCGCGGTGGGTCAGCGGGCCGTCGGGCAACACGGTGGCTGCCCGGGTGGAGGTGACGTCGAGGATGCGGTCGACGACGTCGCCGCCGCTGTGGGTGGCGATCGCGCTCAGCCCGCGGTCGTTGACGCGTTGCAGGGCATCGAGATCGGCTTGCGCATACGGTAGCGGCGTCACGCAGGTTCGGTGGGCCAGTGCACGCAGCCGGTTCAGCCAGGTGGTCGCCGACGCTTGGCCGGTGCCGGGATGGGTTTGTTGAGTGGCCCCGCCGGCAGGTTTGGACACGACATACCCGCCGGTCATCGCGTTGACGGTGACCAGCAGATCCGGGTCGACCGCCAGGCACAGCGCTCGCCCGACGGCGCCGTCGGGGTCGACATCGTGGCTGGTGGCCACCTCGGCCGCGGACAGCAGGATGTCGAGCCGACCGCCCGTGGCCAGTGAGGTCGCCAGGTCGTCGTCGACCAGGCGGACCGGAAGGGTGCCGCCGGGGGCGCCGGGGGCCAGCCGGGGGTGGTCGGCCAGCGGCCACAGCATGGTGATCCACACCGGTTTGGAGGTGTCGGGTGCGACGGCTCCGCTCAGGTCGTCGGCTTTGTCGGGGGGGACACCCACGACCGGCAGCAGGAAGCGCGCGTTGTCGAGACGGGCGGGCGCGCCGTAGTCGGGTGTGCCATTGGCGTTGACGAGTATCGGGAAGACCCCCGGCTGCCCGACGCCCAGCGACGGCTTGGTCAGTGAGCGCAGCGGCGCGGTGAGGACGAAGCCGGCCTCCTGGCCGCGCTGCAGTTCGGGGGCGATTGTGGCGAAGTCCCCGGCCGGCTGGTACTCGTCGGTGCCGCCGTCGAGCGAGGTCCGTAGACCGGCTGACGAAACGACGGCCGCCGCGTGTTCGAGCCGGACCATGACGTCGTGCACCGGCCGGTCGCCGACGTTGGTGACCATCCCGGTGACGGTGACGACCGGGTCGCTTGTGGTGGTGACCACGTCGGGCGTCACCTGGTCGATGCGGACATGGATGAACGGCGTCGCGCTGGGCTCGCCGGCGACCGCCCGCGGCGCAGCGACTGATCCGGTGAATACCACGGAAAAGCCGGCCACCATGCCGATGACCGCGGCGAGGCGCACCAAGCCGGCCCACCAGGTTCGCGGCGCAGTCACGGCCCCGGCTCGCGGCCGTTCCTCGGGCCCGCGGCGCGTTCTTCGGAGTGGCGGGTGCGCGAGTGTGTCTGTGGTCGTCGCCGCGGGGAGCTGGGCGGTAGCGGCGGAAGCGCGGCCGGGCCGTCGCTCTGAAGTTTGTCGATCAGTTCGTCGGCCACCTCGGCCAGCCGGCGTTCGTCGGCGTAGGCCAGCCGCGACGGGAGCTCGCGCATTGGGACCCAGGCCACTTCGGCGACCTCGAGGTCCTCGTCGGAGAGCTCGCCACCGGAGAACTTCATCAAATAGTGGTGCACCGTCTTGTGTACGCGACGGCCGTCGGTGACGAACCAGTAGTCGATGCGCCCGAGAGCGGCGAGCACGCTGCCGCGGATCCCGGTTTCCTCGGCGACCTCACGAATGGCGGTCTGTTCGGCGGTTTCGCCCATCTCGATGTGGCCCTTGGGCAGCGACCACAGCATCCGGCCACGCCGGTCGACGCGACCAATCAGCGCCGCTACCTGTGACTCGCGGGGCCCGTCGATGCCATCGATGACCAGTCCGCCGGCGGATGTTTCGTGCACCGTGCGCAGCCGCTCCGGCGCGCGGCGCGGTGAGCGAGACCTGCGCGGTTTCGTCGACGCTGCGTCACCGGTCGGCTGGTTGTCCACGTGGTTCTGGGCGGAACCTGCAGCGCCACGACCGCGGCGCCGGCCCCGGCGCCGACGTGGTTTCGCCTGTTCGCCGTCCGACACTCAAGCGATAGTAGCTGGGACGGACTTGTCTCCTGGACATACTCGCCGGTTGTGGGACGTGCGATGGTGGCGGGCCGATCTGGTGGTGCGGTATGGGGTGGCGGGCCGTCGAGTCACACGGGCTCCTTAGCGGCCCGTCCCGGTCCGCGTCGTCACCCGCGGTGTGGGATGGTCGGGCTCCTCAGCGGCCCGTCCCGGCCCGCGTCGTCACCCGACTAGGCTGATCGAACGTGCCTGAACTCGCCCAGGATGCCGAACTGCTGACCAAAGCCGCGGTCGCGCTGAATCAGCACTCATCGGTGCTGCGCGGGCTCGGCTCGGCGTTCGACGCCGCAGGCCACGAGCTGTATCTGGTGGGCGGGTCGGTGCGCGATGCCTTGCTCGGCAGGTTGAACTCTCCGGACCTGGACTTCACCACCAACGCACACCCCGAGCAGGTGCAACAAACGCTGCAGGGGTGGGCCGATGCGCTGTGGGACACCGGGATCGAATACGGCACAGTCGGCGTCGGCAAAGACAATTACCGGCTGGAGATCACCACGTTCCGCGCCGATCGGTACGACCAGGTGTCGCGCAATCCAGAGGTCTGCTTCGGCGACCGCCTCGAAGACGACCTGGTGCGCCGCGATTTCACGGTCAATGCGATGGCTGTCCGCATCACGGGCAGCGGACCGGGCGAGTTCCTTGACCCGCTGGGCGGTTTGGCGGCACTGCGCGCCCGGGAATTGGACACCCCGGCGGCGCCATCGCGGTCCTTCGGTGACGACCCGCTGCGGATGCTGCGCGCGGCGAGGTTCGTGTCCCAACTCGGGTTCACCGTGGCGCCGCGGGTGCGGACCGCGATCGAGCAGATGGCTCCTCAACTGGCCCGCATCAGCGCCGAGCGGGTGGCCGCCGAATTGGACAAGATGCTGCTGGGGGACGACCCGGTCGCCGGCATCGACCTGTTGGTGCAATCCGGAATGGGTGAGGTGGTATTGCCCGAGATCGGCGGCATGCGGATGGCCATCGACGAACACCACCAACACAAGGACGTGTACCAACATTCGCTGACCGTGCTGCGCCAAGCGATCGCGCTGGAGGATGCGGGTCCGGACCTGGTGCTGCGCTGGGCCGCCCTGCTGCACGACATCGGCAAGCCCGCCACCCGCCGGCACGAACCCGACGGCGGTGTGAGCTTCCACCATCACGAGGTGGTCGGCGCCAAGATGGTCCGCAAGCGGATGCGGGCGCTGAAGTACTCGAAACAGATGGTCGACGACGTCTCTCAGCTGGTTTACCTGCATCTGCGGTTCCACGGCTACGGCGACGGCAAATGGACCGATTCGGCGGTACGCCGGTACGTCACCGACGCGGGACCGCTGCTGTCGCGGCTGCACAAGCTAGTGCGCGCCGACTGCACTACCCGAAACAAGCGCCGGGCCGCTCGCCTGCAGGCCAACTATGACCGGCTGGAGGCGCGGATCGCCGAACTGGCCGCCCAAGAGGATCTGAACCGGGTCCGCCCCGACCTGGACGGTAACCAGATCATGGAGCTGCTCGGCATCCCTGCGGGCCCGCAAGTGGGCGAAGCGTGGCGCTATCTCAAAGAGCTACGGCTGGACCGCGGACCGCTTTCCCGCGACGAGGCAACGGCCGAACTGCTCTCGTGGTGGAAATCGAAGGGGAACCCCTAGCCGTCGCGAACCATCTAACAATGCATGGAGTATTGCATCGGCGGCGCCGACGGCACGGCGTCAATCTGGAATCGTCCGTTCGACCTGGACCTCAACGGCGACGGCCGCCTCGACGCGATCGGCCTGGATGTCGACGGCGACGGTAGGCACGATGATGCCCTGGCCGACCTCGACGGCGACGGGGTGGCTGATCACGCCGTGGTCGACCTCGACGACGACGGCACCCCGGAAAGCTACTTCACCGATGACGGATCCGGGACGTGGTCGGTGGCCGTGGACCGTAGCGGCCAGCTGCGGTGGTTCGGTCTCGACGGCGCCGAACACACCGGCGGCCCGCTGATCGACTTCGACGGTCAGGGCCAACTCGACGACCGGTTGCTCGACGCGGACGGCGATGGTGTGGCCGACCGGGTGTTGTGCGCCGGCGAAAACGGGGTCACCGGATACGTCGACACCGATGGCGACGGTCACTGGAATGTGCGGCTTACAGACAGCGATGGCGACGGCCTCGCCGACGGCGCAAGCGGTCTGTAACGGGCGCGTCGTTGCGACTGAACCGAGGAGGTTGGCAGCAGGCTTCAATAACTACAGCGAGTTTTGCAACAGCGGCGTTCTTTAGTGGTTTGCCTTTCGGGGGTTTATCGTTCCGGCTAAGAGTTGCTGACCCGTTGCTTGGAGGCGGCCTTGGAAAGCGGGACGCCGTTCGGACGCTACCGTTTGCTGGATCTGCTGGGCCGGGGCGGCATGGGCGAGGTGTGGCGCGCGTTCGACACCGTCACCGAGCGAGTAGTGGCTCTGAAGGTCCTGCCCACCGAGTTCGCCGACGACGTGGTGTTCCAGGAACGCTTCCGCCGCGAAGCCAAATCCGCCGCGGGGCTCGATGAGCCGCACGTAGTGCCGATCTACGACTTCGGCGAGATCGACGGGCGGCTCTTCGTGACGATGAGACTGATCAAGGGACGCGACCTGCAGGGCATCCTGAGCGAGGGGCGGATGGACCCGGGACGGGCGGTGCGAATCATCGACCAGGTCGCCTCGGCACTGCACGCCGCGCATCAGGTCAACCTCGTGCACAGAGACGTCAAGCCGTCCAACATCCTGGTCTGTGATGACGACTTCGCGTATCTGATCGACTTCGGGATCGCCCGCGCCGCCGGTCAAAGCAGCCTGACGGGGACCGCCCACGTCATCGGCACCTGGGCCTACCTGGCTCCAGAGCGGATCACCGCCGACCAGACCGACGCGCGAGCCGACATCTATGCGCTGGCCTGCGTGCTCTACGAGTGCCTGACCGGCAGCCAGCCCTTCCCAGGAAACAGCCTGGAGCAACAAATGGGCGGGCATCTCAGCCTGCCGCCGCCACGCCCGTCCGAACGGCGTCCGGACGTACCCGCACAGCTGGACGCGGTGATCGCCAAGGGAATGGCCAAAAGACCCGACGACCGATACACCACCACACGCGAACTGGCACGTGCCGCGACAGCCGCTGCCACCGGCCCGGTGACGATACCCAACCCTCCAGCACCGACGGCCGCTGGACATTTCGCGCACACCCGGTCCACCTGGCAACCGCAATACGGCCACGTCAACCATGCGGCGCCCCCGAGCGGTCCATCGTCCGTCGGCCCCGCCCAGTACCGGCCGATGCCGTACGGCCAGCCCCCGTCGGCTCCCCAGCAATCGCCCATGCCGCCGCCCAGCGGTCCTGCTGACCTCAATCAGTACCGGCCGATGTTCTATGGCGCGCCCCCGCCGGCGCCCAAGCAATCCCGCAAGGGTCCGCTCATTGCGCTCGCGAGCATCGGCACGGCGGTCGTCGTCGTAGGCGGGGTGGTAGCGCTCGTCTTGTCCAATTCCGACGACGAGGGTGCTGGTCCGCACCCTGGTCCGACAGCGTCTGCCAATCCCAACACCGGTCCCTTCACCGGCACCTTCACCGCAGAGCTGGGTCCCGCGGCCCTGTCGAGTGGAACCCCTGCTCAGGACGCTGACGCGGGAGCATTTTCGGAGTCCTGGCGGCTTCGGTCGGCATGTAGCGACGCCAACTGCGTGGCTACGGCGGCAAGCGGCGGCCGGTATCCCGCGAAGGACGTGGTTTTCGACAAGGTCGGTGCGGGCTGGCTCGCCGTCACCACGTCGCGGAGAAAGTGCGGCAACCGAGACAACGACGAGGCGTGGAACGTGATCTCGGTCCAGCCGCAGGCCGAAGGAGCCATGACCGGTGAATACACCCAAGCCACGACCAACGGGTGTTTTCTCAAGCGGAGCGTGACGTTCACCCGAACAGCCGACACCGATACCACGCTGCTGCCCGACCCGGCGAGCCTGCCGCGACGCGTGGTGTCGCCAGCCGGTGGACTGCATGGCCGCTACGAGAGCACGACCATCTATGCCAACGGCGACAAGTGGGTCGACCAATTGGGTGTGCGGACTGACTGCCTGCGCACCGGCGATCGGTGTGTGAGCGCCTTCCTCGACACGAAGAACGACACCGACCAGGTGTTCGTCTTCGCGAACGGAACCTGGACCCGCAATACCGAGTTCGACTCCACCTGCTCGTTGGGCGGCACCGCCCACGTCACCAGCACGGCCTCGCTGCAGATTCCGCAACCGGCCGAGGACCCCATTCCGAAGCTCGCCGGGCACGGCTACGCGGATCTGGCGCCCGGGTCGAAATGCCGCAGTCAGGCTTACGACGAGAGCTTCACCCGCACCGGCGACTAAGCAACGCCCGCTACCCAAGCGATCTTCCGTTTGACACGTGGGGCATCCTGTTGTCCACTGAACCGCCCGTTTTGCGCGCGAGCCTCCGCGGACAGTGAAGTGACAGCCTGCGACAGCCGATCTACGTTTACGCAGAACCCGGCCCCGGGAGCTTAGGAAATCGAGGAGAAACACATGGCAGACGGCGGTACGACGAAGGCGTTTACGGAATTGCTGCGGACCACTCAGCAGCACATCGAGTCGGCGCTGCAGACCGCAACGGCAATCGCAAACGAGTACCTGCACGGCCACGAGGACGTCGTCAACGTCTCGTCATGGAGTGGCCAGGCCAGTACCGCCTCCCTCGCGACGGCTGCTCAAATTCACCACGACCTCACGCAGACCATCACCGGCGGTCAACGCCTGACCGCCGGCCTCGGAAAAACCGCAGTGCTCTTCGAGCATCACGAAGACGACGCCGCGCACGGCATACAGAGTCTGTTCGGCGCCGCAACGACCTAGAACGAACCGTCTGCCGGAATCCAATTCAAAACTTCACCCTAGGGAGCAGTACATGAGTGAGATCACCTACAACTATGCGGCCATCGGAGCTTTCTCCTCCGATACCGCTCAGCGGGCAGCGCATCTGATGGAAATCCATCAGGACATCCTCCAGCGGACTCAGGCGCTGGCCGATTACTTCTTGGGCAAGGGCGCGACGGCCTACTTCGATGCGCAACGGCAGATGCTGGACGGGCTGGAGAACCTGGCCCATCACATAACCCAGCATCACCGGGTGGTGGACGGCACGATGGAAAGCGCCCAAGTCACCGACGCCAACGTCCAAAGCTTCTTCATCTAAACCGCAAGCTAATTGGGGGCGCACGCGCTGCGTGCGCCCCCCTGGTTGGGTCTGGACAACGTGTTAACCACCACAGTCGACGGCCTGTGGGCTCTTCAGGTGCTCACGGGTATCGAAGTTCTCGCGCCCGAGCTGGGCTTGCGGCCACACCTGCCCAGCGTCGAGCCCAAGCGGTTGGCGCTCGAGCACCCGGTGACGGCCGAACTTCGGGCGGCCGGCGTCATCGACGCGTCGGACACGGTCGACACTGCCGTGGTGGAGTGGCTGACCGTACTCTCCCGTCGCGACATCGCGCTGCTCATGCAAATCGGTGCACCAGAAGCCGATGAACCGGCGCGGGTGCTGCTCGCCCGCTTCGCGCAATGGTGGGTGGCGATCGAACGGTCGGCGGACCTGGTACGGATCAGCGGGGCGGGAACGGCCAGCTCCGAAGCCGCGGCCAGTGCTGCGCTGAGCACACAGATTGAGCGCTTGTGCGGGACGAAGGAACCCGTCGCACTGCGACCAGTCACGCTGGACGCGGACGCCATGCAGACCGCCGCAACCAGCCGGACGGAACTACGCAGATTCCTGGACAGCCAGGGACTGGAGGCCGACCAGATGCAGACGCTCGCATTGGCCACCGACCCCGAGCGCTCAGCCCAGGCCTCGATCGTCGCGATCCAGTCCGGCGTGGAGACCGGCCGACCCACCCGCGCATACGTCGAGCCGAGCGTGGTGACGATCATCGACACTCCACAGGGAAGATTGGTCGCCGAGCACGCCTACTCGGGCGGGGCCGGCGGCAAGAAATGGATGATCATCGCCCCGGGCACCAGGAGCAACGTCGCTGCTGCGCTCAACCGGTTGATGCGGCGGCTGCCCGCCGATCAAGAGTGGTATTCGTACCGCAAAGTCGTGTAGTCGAGAGGTATCGCAATATGTTAGTAGCGGCATCGTGACCAGTCCGTGGACCACATCACCCGATTCTGCCGAAAAGGGCGGACAGGTCAGTAGAGAAACACCTTCCGCGCGTTATCAAAGGCTGGATTCGGTATCCGGCACATTGCGTATCTCCGATATGGTCGCGCCACGCAAAATTCCGCCGGGCTCGGGCTGGCGTAAAGGCGTGTATCGCCTGTCGTTCAAGACCCTTAACTTCGGCGAATCGCCCGCGGAGAGGCATTATCGGGAATTGCAGGAGAGGATACGGCGCCACATCCGAAAGCAGTATGTGATCGGGGTGGTCTCCGGCAAGGGCGGCGTCGGAAAGACCACGATGACCGCGTGCATCGGTGCGGCGTTCCGCGAGTGCCGTCCCGAGAACGTGGTGGCGGTGGACGCGGCGCCCGGCTTCGGGACGCTGGCCGGACGCATCGACGAATCGCCGCCGGGCGACTATGCGGCCGTGCTGAACGACACTGACGTGCAAGGCTATGCGGACATCCGAGAGCACTTGGGGCAGAACAACATCGGCCTCGACGTGCTGGCCGGGAACCGGGCCTCGGACCAGCCGCGACCGTTGGTACCCTCGATGTTCACCGGCGTGTTGTCACGGCTGCGGAGAACGCACACGGTCATTGTCGTCGACACGTCCGACGACCTCGAGCACCCGGTGATGAAGGCGGTCCTGGACTCCTGCGACACCCTGGTATTCGTATCCGGCATGACTGTCGACACGTCGCTGCCGGTCACTCGCGCGATCGATCTGCTGCGGTCGTTGGGCTATCACGAATTGGTGTCCCGCAGCATGGTCATTCTGAACGACAGCCGCAACAAATACGACGAAGATGCACGGTCGTATCTCACCGAGCGCTTTGGCCAGTCGGGCGCGACGGTCGAGTTCATGCCTTACGATCCGTATCTCGCCAAGGGCGGGATTATCGATACTCAGCATGAGCTGAAGAAAAAGACGCGGCTACGGCTATTTGAGATCACTGCGACATTGGCCGACAAATACATTCCAGATGCCGACAGGCCGCGCTAATGACCCCGGTGCTGGGCAAAGTCTCATTTCCGGCGCGTTGCGCGGTCGCGGTCGTCTGTGGTGAGCACCTGGTTTCGCAGGTGTATCCGGCATCCGTGCCGATCGAGGTTTTCCTGGACGACATCGTCGAGCTGCTCAACGACGAGCTCAAGCGCCGCGGTTTCGGCGGGCTGGAACCCGGCGTCGGCTACGAATTGAACAGGGCCAACGGTGTGCGGCTGGACGTCACCAAGACGCTCGACGAACTCGGCGTCGAGGATGGCGCCACCCTCGCCCTGGTGCCCGCGGGGCACGGCGAGTCTTTCGAGCCGCAGTACGAGTCCTTATCCACCGGACTGGCCCGGATCGGCAAGAAGCTGTTCGAACCGGTTACGGTCCGAACCGCCTCGCATACGGCGCTTTTCATGCTGGCGATGGTGGCGGCGACGGTGCTGGGACTGGCCGTCCGCCAGCGTTGGGCGAGTGATTCGCTGCTGCCGAGCATGGTGACCGGCGGCGCCGGCCTGCTGGCCGCCGGTGGCGCGGCCGCGGTGTGGCGGTGGTGGCCGCGCCGCACCGACATGATCGACGGACTGGGGTGGGTAGCGGTCCCGCTCCTGGTGGCAAGCCTCGCGGGCGGGCCGCCCGGAAAGCTCGGCTCCGCACACGTGTTCATTGCTGCGTTGGCCGCCGCAGTGCTGACCTGTGGAATCGCCGCAGCCACGCGGCACCACACCAAGGTGGCCTCCGCCGTCGTGACGCTGTGTGGACTCTCCGGTGCCGTCGCGGCCGCGCGGATGTGGCGGCCGATTCCGGCCCAGTGGCTGGGCATGTGCGCGTTGGTCGCGTTGTTGCTGGTGCTGACCATGGCGCCGACGATCGCGCTCTGGGTCGCGCGGATCCGCCCCCCGTACTTCGGGTCGATCACCGGACGCGATCTGTTCCGCCGCAGCGCCGGTCTGCCCCCGGATGTGGTGGCGCCCGTACACGACGACGCCGAGAATGCCGACGAGGACGTGAATCCGGACACCACTCCTCGCGGCGAGCTGATCGCGGCGGCGGCGGTACGTGCCAACAGCGTGCTGACCGGTATCTGCGTGGGAGCCGGGCTGGCGCTACCGGGCGCCGTATGGGTCACGTTGATGCCGGGTCGTGAGCGCAGCGTGCCGGCCGCCGTGCTGGCAGCGCTGTTCGTGGTGATTTTCATCAGCCGGGGAAGGGCATTCGCCGACAAGTGGCAGGCCGCCGCGCTGGTCTGCGGCGCCGCAGCAGCTGTCTGCGCCGGCGTGCTCAAATTCGTTGTGCACGAGTCGGGTTCAGCCTACGCAGTGCTGTGGGGCGCACTGGTGCTGGCCGGCTTCGGTGGCGCCGGCTTGCTGGCGGCGCTGCTGGTGCCGATCACCAGGTTCACCCCATTGGTGCGCATGACCGCCGAATGGGTGGAGATCGCAGCGATCATTGCGGCGCTACCACTGGCTGCCTGGATCGGCGGATTGTTCACCTGGGTGCGGATGCGATGACGCGAGTGACGCGAAGACAGCGGGCCTTCTCGCTTGCGCTGACCGGTCTGCTGGTCGCGTCCGCGACGAGCCTTCCTGCGGCGCATGCGATTCCGCCGCCCAGCGTCGATCCCAGCCGGGTGCCGGCGGACGGCAAACCGGGCCCGGATCAGCCGATGCGGCAAAGCTTCGCCTGCGCGCGGACGATAACCGTCGCGGATCCCAACGTGACGGTCACCGCGCCGGGTTTCACCATGCTGAACATCAGCAAGGCATGGCAGTATTCGACCGGTAACGGAGTACCGGTCGCCGTCATCGACACCGGTATCAATCCCAGTCGACGCCTGCCGGTGGTCGCCGGCGGCGACTACATCATGGCCGGTGACGGGCTGACCGACTGCGATGCGCACGGCACCATTGTCGCGTCGGTCATCGGCGCTGCGCCGCAGGGCATTCCGATGCCCGCACGGATGCCGAGCAAGCCGGCCTTCCCGCCTCCGGCCGGACCGCCCGCGATCGATATCGCTGCACCGCCGCCCGGTGGTCCGCCGCCGCCGCCCGCACCCCCGCCACCGCCGTCCCCGGTGACCATCACCCAAACCGTGTCGGCGCCACCGCCACCGCCGCCATCGCCGGAGGATGTGCCGTCGAACGGGCCGGGCGATCCCGGCGCCGAGCACCCTGACGACCCGGAAGTGCCGCCCCCGCCGTCAGGCGCGCCGGACGGCGTCGTGGGCGTCGCTCCGCACGCCGTGATCGTTTCGATCCGCCAGTCGTCGCGGGCCTTCGAACCGGTCAACGCCGGCCCGGGCGACATGGAGGGGCGCAAGAAGGCGGGCACCATCGCGACGCTTGCCAGCGCCATCGTGCACGCCGCCAACGTGGGCGCCAAGGTGATCAACGTCAGCGTGACCGCATGCTTGTCGGCGGCCGACCCGTTGGATCAGGGCGCCATCGGCGCCGCGGTCTGGTACGCGGCCACCGTGAAAGACGCCGTGATCGTTGCCGCGGCGGGCAACGACAGCGAAGACAATTGCGCCCAGAACCCGTCGTACGACCCGCTTGACGCATCCGATCCGCGTGATTGGCATCAAGTCAAAACCGTGTCGTCTCCCTCGTGGTTCGCCGACTACGTGTTGTCGGTGGGCGCCGTGGACAACACCGGCGCACCGATCGGCAAGAGCCTCGCCGGACCTTGGGTAGCCGCCGCGGCACCGGGTGTCGGCATCATGGGATTGTCGCCGGAGACGGGTAACCCGGTGAACGCCTACCCGCCAATTCGTCCGGGCGAGAAGAACATGCCGATCTGGGGCACCAGTTTCTCGGCGGCGTACGTCAGTGGGGTCGTCGCATTGGTGCGTGCCAAGTTCCCTGGGCTGTCTGCCCACCAGATCGTCAACCGGATCTTGCAGACCGCGCACAATCCACCACGAGGAGTCGACAATCAAGTCGGCTACGGCGTGGTGGACCCGGTAGCCGCGCTGACCTTCGATGTGCCTGCGGGAGAACGACTTCCGCCATCGGCGGCCAGTCGGGTGATCAGGCCCGCCCCACCGGCACCCGCGCCGGACCACCGTGCCCGCACCGCGGCGCTGGTGTTCGCCGGCGGGGTGGTGGCCCTGATCATGGTGGGCTCGTTGATCCTGCGGGTACGGCGCGAACGATGATGACCGCCACCAGACTGACCATCATCGGCGGCGTGTTCCTCTCCGTCCTGCTGGGCTGGGCTGTAGGTGAATACTCCGGTGCCGCAGTAGGTTTGGTGATCAGCATCGGACTGGGAGCGATCAAGTGGCGGGGGCAGCAGGTGTGGTCCTGGCTGGCTCTGTGGGTGCGGCGCCGCCGACCGATCGCATGGCCGGAACCGCTGACGGTGGTCAATGACCGTGCCGGGGGCGGAATTCGATACCAGGACGGCGTGGCGGTGGTCGCGGTGCAGCTGCTGGGGAAGGCGCATAGCCCAACGCTGTTCACCGGATCAACCGCGACGCACACCGAAAATGCGCTTGACGTCAGGGATCTGGTGCCGATGCTGAGGCACAGCCTGGGCCTGACGGTCGATTCGCTGAGCCTGATCAGCGGTGGGGCGCGGCGGCGCAGCACCGGTGACTACCCACGGGTGTATGACACCCTGATCGGCACGCCACCGTATGCCGGACAGCGGGAGACCTGGCTGGTCGTACGAATCTCGGCTCTACATAACGCCGAAGCGCTGCGCTGGCGTCGTTCGCTCGGCGCTGCGACGCTGGCGGCCGGTCAGCGAATCACCGCTGCCATGCGGCAGCAGGGCATCCGCGCGAAGGTGGCGACGGCCACCGACATCGTCGAGATGGAGCGACGGTTCGGCCGGTCCGCGCTGGACGCGCCCGACGGACGCTGGCGTTCAGTTCGCGGGGACCACGGCTGGCTGACAACCTACTGGTACCAGCCCGACAACATCACCGCCGAGAAGTTGGCGCAAGCATGGTCCATGCGGGCCGACGGAATCGTCCACAACATCACGTTGTTTCCTGGCGCAGGCGTCACCGCCACGGTGACAGTCCGCAGCGCGCAACCACCGACGGGTCCGCCGAGCACGATGCTGAAAACGTTGCCCGGTGAGCAGTTGGCTGCCGTCGCGGCCAATCTGTGTGGTCCGATGCCGCGGTTGCTCGGCATTCGGCGCGCCACGTTGAACGGCCCGCTCGTCGTCCCGATCGGGCCATCGGGGGTGCTGCTGGGGAAGGTCAGTGGTGGCAACCGAATGATGCTGCCGCTGGACGACGCGGGGGAGTTCAGCCGGGTGCATATCGCCGCCGAGGATTCGCTGGCCAAGCGGATCGTGATCCGCATGGCAGCTGCAGGCGAACGGATCACGGTCCACACCCGAAACCTGCAGCGGTGGAACAGCGTTCGGATGCCGGATATCGCCGTCGTCGACCAGCCCAAGCCGGTCCCGGGAACGACGGTCAGCGTGGTAGACGGCACGCTGACACCCGCTCCCCGCCCTAACACCCTGATCTCCGTAGGGGAACCCGGCGAGCCCTATCGCGGAACCGCCGACGTGCTCATCACCCAGACAGGTGCGGCGACGGTGCAAGTCAGCGCGGCCGGACAAGTACACACGGTGGAGATCGAGTTGTTCCGTGCGGAGAACCGCTACGTCTCCGCTGAGCCGACGATGTTGCGAAGCCTTGAGCTGGCAGGGGCGGAGCCGTTATGACGAGCACCACCGGAATTGCCGCCGCGCGCAAGAGGTTCGACCAGGCGATGGCCTTACTGACCGCCGACGGCCACGCCGATATCGCCGCAGCCGGAGCGCGGTTCCGGGAGGCCACCGAGATCGACGCATCGATGGCAGATGCCTGGCTGGGCCGCATCGCCGCGGGCGACGAAACGCTGTCGACGGTGCAGCACCTGTACGAGTACGGCGGCCGGTTGCATCGGGAAACCAACCGGCTCGGTGTGCGCCTGTCGGCGCCGATCAAAGCCGGGCCCTATCTATCGATTTCGGTGACCGAAGCCTCGCATGCGGGACTGGCGCTGGCCAGTGCGCTCATCGACGACCGCCAGTACCAGAAAGCCGAGACGTTGCTTGCCGATTCGGCACTGTTGGACACCTGGGAGAATCACCAGTGGCAGCAGTACCTCAAGGTCTACCTGATGTTCGCGACCCAGCGGTGGCCGGATGTCATCTCGGTGGCCGCGGTCATCTTGCCGCCACAGGCCATCATCATGTCGGCGGTCACCGCGGCAACCTGCGCCCTGGCGGCCCATGCCGCAGCCCATCTCGGCCAGGCGCGCGTCGCCCTGGATTGGACCGATCGGGTCGAGCTGCGTAACGGACATGCCCGACCGAACGGGCGCCATCACGAAAGCGCTGTCACCGCAATAGATCCCACCGACTTTCCACTGATCGCGGCAGACCTGGCTTACGTGCGGGGGATGGCGCATCGCCAGCTCGGCGAGGAACATGAGGCGCAGATCTGGTTGTCCAAGGCGACGATCAACGGCGCACTGATCGAATCTGCCAAACAGGCGTTGACCGACCCGTCGTTGCAACTCGCGATTACTGACGAGGATGCGATCAGCTCCCGCACCGACAAGTGGGATGTGAGCACCGAGAGGTCCGCGCAGCAGCGTCGCGATGAGGAACACGAAGAGCGACGGGCCCAACTCTTGGCAGAGGGCCGCGCGTTGCTCGACAACCAAGTCGGGTTGGGCGAAGTCAAACGGGCGGTGGCCGAACTCGAGGACCAGATCGAGGTCCGCGCGCTTCGGCTGGCGGCCGGTTTGCCAGTGGCCAATCAAACCAACCACATGCTGCTGGTGGGACCACCGGGAACCGGTAAGACCACCACCGCCGAGGCCCTGGGCAAGATCTATGCCGGCCTGGGCATCGTGCGCCACCCGGAGATCCTCGAAGTCAAGCGGGCCGATTTTTGTGGCGAACACATCGGCGCCTCGGGCCCGAAGACCAACGAACTGATCAACCGCTCGCTGGGCCGCATCCTGTTCATGGACGAGTTCTACTCCCTGGTGGAGCGCCACCAGGACGGCCGGCCCGACATGATCGGCATGGAGGCGGTCAACCAGCTGCTGGTCGCACTCGAGGCGCATCGCTTCGACTTCTGCTTCATCGGGGCAGGCTACGAACAGCAAGTCGACGAATTCCTCACTGTCAACCCGGGATTGGCGGGCCGATTCAACCGCAAGTTGCGGTTCGAGTCCTACACGCCCGACGAGCTGGTGGAGATCGCTGTCCGCTACGGCAAGCCGCGGGCCACCGTTCTGCAGCCCGCCGCGTGCGAGGCGCTCAGCGCCGCCTGCGCGACGTTGCGCGGCTACCGCGCGTCCGACGGCGAGCACGGCATCGACGTCATGCACAACGGCCGCTTTGCCCGCAACGTGGTCGAACGTGCTGAGCGACTGCGCGATTCCCGCGTGGCCGCCCAGCACCGCAACGACAAGGGTTCGGTGACCGTCGAGGACTTACAAACGCTGCGCGCTCAGGACGTGACCGACGCGGTCCGCGAAGCCTGCGCGGAAAAGCATGTGCCGATCCAACTTTGAGCCACGACCCGACGCGAGCGTGCGCAAAATGCCGTCCACTGTCGGCGTGTCGCGTACAAACATGCACGCTCGCGCCCAAGAACTACGACGCGACGGGCTCGAAACGGAAGACGGCGACCCGCCCCGCCAGCGCCTCGAACTCGTCGGAGGTGCCGTCGCGGACCATTCCCGAGCGCTTGGCGAACGCCACGCCCACCGGCACCTCGCTGGGGAAGGCACGCAGCACCGGCCGCGCTTCGGCGGGGCTGAGTTCGACGATCCTGACCCGCCGGGCCCTGCGTCCTCTGGCCAGGGTGCCGACGCCCGCGGCGCGCGCGTTCGCCGCCCAGTCCGCGCCCGGATAGCCGGCCACCACGTAGAGGCCGCCCCGGAATTCGAAGGGCGTCATCGGGGTGCTGCGCGGCTGACCCGACTTGCGGCCTGGCACCGTGAGCACCATGGCAGGGCCCGTCGGGATCCCGAGCTTCTGCACGGCCATCATCAGCTTGTTCATCGGCTTGAGGTAGCGCGGTGGACGTGGTTCGGACATGAAAACTGCCTCCTTACTTGCTGAACAGGTCACGACGCTGCGACACGAAGTCCGCGAACGTCAGGGCCGGGCGGCCCAGAATCTTCTCCACGTCGTGGGTGACGAGGGCGGGTTTGTCCAGCGTCTCGGCGAGCATGGCGAGATACGCGTCGGCGAAGTCGGCGTTGAAGCCGATACCGATGAAGCGTTGCCGCACCGCGTCGGCAGGTACTTCGAGATATTGCAGCGGACGGTCCAGCACCGTGCCGATCACTGCCACCAACTCGGCGTTGGTGAGCGACTGGGGACCGGTCAACGGGATGCGCTGGCCGACAAGGTCGTCGGTGAGCAGCGCCCGGGCCGCCACCGCTGCGATGTCGCTCTCGACGATCGGTGCGCTGGAAGCCGCGGCATACGGCCCGGCCACCACGTCGCCGGCGCGCAGCTGTGCCGACCACATGCCGACGAAGTTCGTCGCGAAGATCGCGGGCCGCAGGCTAACCCAGTCCAGGCCGGAATCGACGGCGAGCTGTTCGATCTCCTTGTTCCGGTCGCCACGAACGCGGGACGGCTGGCGGGCATAGTCGTCATCGGCGTTGATCGCCGACAGGGCAACAAGTTTCGTGATGCCGGACTCCTTGGCCCTACTGATCACGGCCGACATGGCCGCGATGTCCGGGCCCAGCGCACGGGAATTGAGAAATGCCGCCGTCGCCCCAGGCAGCGCCTCTGATACCGAGCCGAATACCTCGACTCCGGCAGGAAACTCGCCCGCCCCCGGTGTGCGGGTAACCGCCCGCACCCGGGCGCCCGCGGCCGCGAGTTGGGCGACAAGAGGACTACCGACGTTGCCGGTTGCTCCGATTACCACGATCGTCATGTGCAGCTCCTTCATGTGCTGAGCCGGTGCTGTTCGCCAGACTCTGCACACAAGGACGGCGCACAACGGCGGAAAGTTACAGTCGAAATCGGTAACTTTTTCCCGCGCCAGATCGTCGGTGATGTATGAACCAACCGCAGTCAGTCAGCGAGAAGGTCACGGACGCCTGGCGGCAGCACCGTCCATATCTGGTCAACCTCGGCTATCAGATCATCGGAGACGTCGGCGACGCCGAAGACGTTGCGCAAGAAGCGTTTCTGCGGCTTTCCCGGGTCGACGCGGACCAAATCGACGACGTCCGTGGCTGGCTCACCGTCGTCACCAGCAGGCTGTGCCTGGATCACATGCGCTCGGCTCGCGCGCGCTACGAACGCCCGGGTGACCCCGGTCGTGATGTCGTGCAGGGCCGCGAGTCCCTGGTCGACGAATCGCTGCGGGCCGACCCGGCTGACCGGGTGACCCTCGATGACCAGGTGAGCACGGCGCTGTTGGAGGTATTGCGCAGGCTCACCCCGGGTGAGCGGGTGGCGTTCGTGCTGCACGACGTGTTCGGGCTGCCGTTCGACCAGATCGCAGCGACCGTCGGCCGTCCCGTTGGCACCTGCCGTCAGCTGGCGCGCCGCGCCCGCGGCAAATTCACTGAGGCACAACCGAAGCTGAGTGAGGTGGCCTCAGCCGAGCACCAGCTCGTCACCGAGAAATTCATCACCGCGTGCGCCAACGGTGACATCGCCGCGCTGGCCGCGGTCCTGGATCCGACGGTGTGGGGAGTGGGGACGGTACTTGCCCATCCAGCGCCGCCGCCACAGGTCAACCACGGCCCGGACGCGGTGGCCACCAACCTGCTGAGGTATCTGGGGCCGGGCGTCACACTCGTCTGCGGTCCGGTCGGGCAGCCGGTCGTGCTGGCATTCGCCGACCGCCGGCTCTTCGCCGCCGTGGTACTGAGCATCACCGGCCAGCTGGTCACCAAGATCGAGGCGATCGCGGACCCGGCGGCCCGGGCCGGAGCGGTACCCAGCTAAGGCGCCGCGGCTCAGCGGACTGCGCGGTCGTGGGTGGCGGGCCGCGCCGCGAAGTAGCCCGTGACGGTCGCGGTGACCTGCATGAACTTGCGCCGTGTTGCGCGCGCCATCTCTTGGCGCACATCGATGACGCCGCCGGGCCGTAGGTGCGGATCGAAGGGCACCTCGATCACCGGCCGCCCGTGATCGACGAACTCGCGAGCCAGCAACGCCCGGGTGCGCTTGTCGGCGTGGCCGTCGGAGTCGTTGAGGACCACGATGCTGTGGTGCAGCAACCGGTCCAGGCCGTGATCGGCCAGCCATTCCATGGTCTTGGCGGCGGCCGACGCCCCGTCCGCCCACGGCGAGGACACCACGATCAGCGCATCCAGATCGCGCAACACTTCCTGGGTGACCGCGGAATCCATCGTGGAGCCGCAATCGATGATCGAGATCGCGAAATGCCGGTCCAGCCGCCGCGCGGCTTCCCGGTAGATCGCCGGATCGAGCACTCGGCGCGGGCCTGCCGCCGGTTCACCGCCGAGCACGTACAAGCCGACGGCGTTGTGGCCGACTCGCGCGATCACGTCGCTGAAGGAGTGCAGGTTTACGTCTCCGGTCAGTTCCCAGAACGAGCCGTTGGCATGCGGATCGATGCGGCTGCTCAGCCGCCCGAACGCGGTGTCGGCGTCGATCGCCACGATGCGGTCCTGTTGGCGCAGTTCGGCGAGGATCGATCCGACGCTGGCGGCCACCGACGTCTTTCCGACGCCGCCCTTGCCCAGCACTCCGACCTTGTGGTTGCCGCGCAGCGGGACCTGGATGGCTGCCCGGAACTGCGCCTCTTCGCGTTGGACCGCCGACGGACCAGGCTTGACCAGGCCGAAGGTGGCCCGCCGCACAAGTCGTCGCCAGCCGTGGTCGGGGGGCAGTGGCGGGGTCATGTAGAGCGGCCCGAAGGACGCCTCGGGCCGGTGTGCCGGCGGCGGGGCCGGCGCGCGTGGCGGACCGGGCGGGTGCACCGGCTGGCGGGGCGGGCCCGGGGGCGGCCCAGGCT
>NZ_LZSG01000028.1 GCF_001665395.1 Mycobacterium sp. 1164966.3 | reverse complement strand
AGCCGGGCCGGACTGGCCCCGCTGTCCACCCCGGCAGCTCTCCAGCTGTTCGACGACGCCATGCTCACCGACCACCCGCTGATGATCGCCACCCACCTCGACACCGCCGGACTCGCCGAAAACACCGCACTGCCACCGCTGTTGAGCCAACTGGTAACCCGCACCACCCGACGTGTCGTTGCCGAAACCGACACCACGGCAGCGTCGACCAGCAGCCTGGCCGCGCGGTTGGGCAGCCTTTCGGACGAGCAACGACACCGCGAACTCGTTGACCTAGTCCGCAGCAATGCCGCGACCGTACTGGGCCGTCGGGATGCCGCAGACATCAACGCCGACAGTGTGTTTCAGGATCTCGGCTTCGACTCCCTGACCGCCGTCGAACTGCGCAACCGGCTCAAAAACGCCACCGGCCTCACCCTTTCACCCACCCTCATCTTCGACTACCCCACCCCCAGCGCCCTCGCCCAGCATCTCGAGCCCCGGCTAACGGTCACCGTTGACAACCAGCAGCCCGACCTGATGACCCGATTCAACGACATCACCCGCGAACTACAGATGCTGCTCAGTCAGCCCGACTGGAAACCAGAAGACACCACGCACCTCACCGCGCGCATCCAGACGCTGCTGACGACTGTCACCGACCGCCTCGAGTCGTACGACGCACAGGGCGCAGACGGTGACATCGATGACATCACCAATGCCAGCGAAAGCGAGCTCTTCGCAATCCTCGACGAAGAACTCGGCTCCTAAAGACCGACAAAAGCCAAGGAGTAATAGTGTCGGGCACCACCAAGCATGTCGACTATCTGAAGCGTCTCACCGCAGATCTGCGGCGCACCCGCCGGCGTCTGTCGGAATTGGAAGCCAAGCAGTCCGAACCGGTGGCGGTGGTGGGTATGGCGTGCCGGTATCCGGGTGGGGTGGATTCGCCGGAGGCCTTGTGGCAGATGGTGGTCGAGGGCCGCGATGCGGTATCGGACTTTCCCGCCGACCGGGGTTGGGACGTGGCGGAGCTATTCGACCCAAATCCCGATGCGCCAGGCAAGATGTACGTGCGTCAAGGCTCATTTCTGTCCGACGCCGGCGACTTCGACGCGGGGTTTTTCGGCGTCGGGCCCAGCGAGGCGCTGGCGATGGATCCGCAGCAGCGGTTGATGCTGGAATTGTCGTGGGAAGCATTGGAACGGGCCGGAATTGACCCGTTGGGTTTGCGAGGTTCGGCAACGGGCGTATTCGCCGGCGTAATCCATGCCGGATATGGGGGCGAGGTGAACGGCGCGCTGGAGGGCTACTCGCTCACCGGCTCCACATTGAGCGTCGCCTCCGGCCGCGTGTCCTACGTGCTCGGCTTGGAAGGCCCCGCGGTATCGGTGGACACCGCGTGTTCCTCGTCCTTGGTGGCGTTGCATTTGGCGGCGCAATCGTTGCGGTCGGGGGAGTGTGACCTGGCATTGGTCGGTGGCGTAACGGTAATGGCCACTCCCGCCGCATTTGTCGAGTTCAGTCGGCAGCGGGCGCTGGCGGCGGACGGTCGGTGCAAGGTATATGCCGGTGGCGCTGACGGGACCGCGTGGTCGGAAGGCGCGGGAGTCCTGGCGGTGGAGCGGTTGGCTGATGCGCGACGGTTGGGCCACCCGGTGTTGGCGCTGGTGCGGGGTACCGCGGTGAACCAGGACGGCGCTTCCAATGGACTGACCGCACCGAATGGGCCGTCGCAGCAACGGGTTATCCGGGCGGCGCTGAGCAGTGCCGGGCTGACGGCAGCGGATGTGGACCTGGTCGAGGGGCACGGTACGGGCACCACGCTGGGGGATCCGATTGAAGCGCAGGCCCTGCTGGCGACCTATGGCCAGGACCGGCCGGCGGATCGGCCGTTGTGGTTGGGATCCATCAAGTCCAACATCGGCCATACCTCGGCGGCGGCAGGAGTCGCCGGGGTGATCAAGATGGTGCAGGCGATGCACCACGGGGTGCTGCCGCAGACGCTGCACGTGGATGTGCCTACGCCGCATGTGGATTGGAATGCGGGAGCGGTGTCGCTGTTGACGGAGTCGCGACCGTGGCCGAACGGGGATGGGCCGCGCCGGGCCGGAGTGTCGTCATTCGGGATCAGCGGCACGAATGCGCACGTGATCTTGGAGCAGGCTCCGGCTCTCGCGTCGGAAAGTCTGGAAAGCGCTGGGGACGAACGCGATAGCGACGACACGCTAACGGCGTGGGTATTGTCGGCCCGTTCGGCTACGGCACTGACCGAGCAGGCCAGGCGGTTGCTTGCGCATGTGTCCGCCCGTGCGGATCTGAATCCGGTCGATGTGGCTTGGTCGTTGGTGACGACTCGGTCGGTGTTCGAGCACCGCGCCGTCGTGGTGGGTGCCGATCGCGAGCAGCTGATGACGGAGTTGGCCTGGCTCGCCGCCGGTGAGCCGGATTCCAGCGCGGTAGCGGGCCGGGCTCGCGCGGCGGTCAAGACCGCATTCGTATTTCCCGGGCAGGGTTCGCAGCGGCTGGGCATGGGCCAACAGTTGTATGACCGGTTTCCGATGTTCGCCAAAGCTTTTGACGAGGCGGCCGCGGCATTGGATCCGCAACTGCGCCTGCCGCTGCGGCAAGTGATGTGGGGCACCGACGCGACACTGTTGGAAAGCACGGAGTTCGCGCAGCCGGCGTTGTTCGCCATCGAGGTGGCGTTGGCGGCGTTGCTGCAGGACTGGGGTGTGGTGCCGGAAGTGGTTACTGGTCATTCGGTGGGCGAGATCGCCGCGGCCCACGTCGCAGGCGTGTTGTCGCTCTCGGATGCGGCCAAAGTAGTGGCCGGCCGCGGTCGATTGATGGCGGCATTGCCCGCTGGCGGGGTGATGATCGCCGTAGCCGCAAGCGAGCAGGAAGTGGCGCCTCTGCTCACCGAGGGGGTCAGCATTGCCGCCGTCAACGGCCCTAACGCCGTGGTGATGTCGGGCGCCGATGTGCCGGTGAACGCGGTGGCGGAACAACTGGCACAGCGGGGTAGGCGGGTGCATCAGTTGGCGGTCTCGCATGCCTTTCATTCGGTATTGATGGAGCCCATGCTCGACGAGTTCACCCACCTACTGGAAGGCGTTTCGCCCGCCCCGCCGCGAATTGGATTGGTATCGAACCTGACTGGGGAATTGGCCGGTCCCGGGTACGGATCGTCACAGTATTGGGTAGAGCATGTACGCCAGCCGGTGCGCTTTGCCGACGGCGTTCGGGCGGCTGAATCGTTGGGGGCCGGGGTTTTTCTGGAGGTAGGCCCCGATGGTGGCCTCACTGCGGCGGTGGAGCAGTCATTGACCGTTGATGAGGCGGTGTCGGTGGTGACGCTGGCCAAACGCCGCGCGGAAGCCGAGTCGTTGCTGGTCGCGCTGGGCAAGTTGTTCACCAGCGGTGTAGAGGTCGACTGGCTTGCGGCGCTCGGTGGCGGCCGACGGATCGACTTGCCGACGTATGCCTTTCAGCGGCAGCGGTTTTGGATGCCCTACGGGGCGGCAGGATCTACCGATGTGAGCGGGGCCGGCTTGACGCGGGCCGATCATCCGTTGTTGAGCGCGGTGGTGGAGCGTCCGGATTCGGGTGGGGTGGTGCTTACCGGGCGGTTGTCGGTGGCAGCTCACCCGTGGGTGGCTGATCACGTGGTGGACGGCGTGCTGCTGTTCCCGGGCGCCGGCGTCGTGGAATTGGCCCTGCGGGCCGGCGATGAGGTCGGCTGTTCGGTGGTGGAGGAACTGACACTGTTGGCTCCACTGATCTTGCCGCCGACCGGCGGGGTTCAGATCCAGGTCGTCGTCGATGCGCCGGATGAGTCGGGGTCCCGGGAAGTGCGCGTGTATTCGCAAGGAGCGGGCGCCAATTCGCAGTGGCTGTTGCAGGCGCAGGGCTCGATGAGGGCCGGATTGCCGGAGCCGGCCGCGGATTTGTCGGTGTGGCCGCCGGTGGGTGCGACGGCGGTGGATGTGGCCGACCCCTATGAGCGGCTGGCCGCACTGGGTTACGACTATGGTCCGGCGTTTCGGGGTTTGCAGGCGATGTGGCGGCTGGGTTCTGTGGTGTTCGCCGATGTCGCCGTTCCCGAGGACACCGGCGTGGACGTCGGCGGTTTCGGCATTCATCCGGTGCTGGTCGATGCGGCGTTGCATGCGATGGGTGTGGCCGGCGAGCAGCAGCAGACGATGTTGCCGTTTTCGTGGCAGGGGGTGTGTTTGCATGCTGCGGGGGCATCTCGGTTGCGGGTGCGGATAGCGCCGGTGGGTGCTGGGGCGGTGTCGGTGGAGTTGGCTGATGGTGCCGGGTTGCCGGTGTTGTCGGTGCGCGAGTTGGTCGTTCGCCCGATCTCGGCAGATGCGCTGTCGGCCCCCGCCCCTCGAACCGCTGGTGGGTTGTTGGAGGTGGTGTGGTCGCCGGTGTCGTTGGGTGGTGGTGGTGTTGGGCCGGTGGTGGTGTGGGAGTCGTCGTCGGGGGGGGTGGTGGGGGGGGTGTATG
>NZ_LZSG01000027.1 GCF_001665395.1 Mycobacterium sp. 1164966.3 | reverse complement strand
GGGGGGGGGGGGGCCGGCGTCGGGGGGGGGGGGGGGGGGGGGGGGGGGGGGGGGGGGGGGGGGGGGCCGGGGCCCCCCCCCCCCCCCCCCCCCCCCCGGCGCCGCCGCCGAACCCTGCCGAACAGCTACCGGGCCTGCCGGCCCTATCGCAGTTGAGTCCGATTATTCAGCAGGCGGCCAGCAACCCGGGGCAGGCGACGCAGCTGCTCATGGCTGCCGCGCAGGCGTTCACCCACAACCCGGCCGCGCCCACCGAATCCAAGAACGTGGCTGCGTCGGTGAATCAGTTTGTGCAGCAACCGAATACCGGTCCGGCACCTGCCGTCGGGGCGCAGCCTGACGCCACGCACCTGCCTCCGGTGGGTGTAGTGCCTGGCACGCTGTCCCACTTGCCGACGGGCGTCGACCCGAACCACGCGGCCGGTCCCGCGCCAGCCGCGGCGCCGGCGCCCGCGCCTCCAGCCGGACAGGCTCCTGCTGCGGCACCGGCACCTGGAACCGTGGTGCCCGCCGCGACACCGCCAACCGCCCCGGCCCCGGCCGCCGCGCCGGCACCGGCCCCGTCACCGGCTGCACCTGCACCGGCCGCCGCGCCACCGGCTGCCCCTGCACCGGCCACCGCGCCACCGGCTGCCGCGCCACCGGCCGCCCCCTCAGCGTCGCCGGGTTTCGGTCCAGACGCGCCGCCGACGCAGGATTTCATGTACCCGTCAATTGGCACCAATTGCCTTGGGGATGGTACGAATTCGATAGCAACCGCGCTGTCGGTCGCGGGTCCGGCCAAGATTCCGACGCCCGGCCCCGGCCCCGGCCAGACCGCCTACGTGTTCACCGCTGTCGGCACACCTGGGCCGGCCGAGGAGCAAAAGCTGCCATTGAACGTCACATGGGTGAACCTGACGACCGGCAAGTCCGGCAGCGCGACACTGAAGCCGCGCTCAGACATCAACCCGGACGGGCCGACGACGTTGAGCGTGATCGCCGATACCGGTTCCGGCAGCATCATGTCGACGATCTTCGGGCAGGTCACCACCAAGGAAAGGCAGTGCCAGTTCATGCCCACGATTGGGTCGACGGTGGTCCCGTAACGACCGTCCCCCGCCGCGAGCGGCCGGGTTCAACCGGGGCGCTCGCGGCGCGTATCAGTAGGCCATGAACAGAATTGCGTCGCGGTCGTACTCCAGACCCGGGTGAACCTCAGCCAGGTGGGCCTGCGTCTTCTCGACCAGGTCGTCCTCGTCCTTGCCGACCAGCGCTTCTCCGCACGGGCACGTCAGGTGCGTCTTCACGTTGCCGCCTTCCCTTGACTTTCTACTTCGCCGCCTTCGCCGCGGCCTTCATCTGCTTTTTGTGCGATCGCACTTTTCCGAGCGATTGGGCATCGACGATATCGGCGACGGAGATGTGAGTGCCGGGCTTGCCGAACTCCCCGGCGGCCGCTTGCCAACCCTTCGGCGTCACTCCGTACTGCTTGCCGAGCAGCGCCAGGAAGATCTGCGCCTTCTGCTCACCGAAACCGGGCAATCCCCTGAGCCGTTGCAGCAGCTCCTTGCCGTCGGGTTCACCGTTGCGCCACAATGCGGCCGCGTCGCCGTCGTAACGGTCCACGATGATCTGCGCGAGGGCCTGGATGCGCTTAGCCATAGATCCCGGAAAGCGGTGTATCGCAGGTCGTTCCGAGCACAGCGCGGCGAACTTGTCCGGGTCGTAGTCCGCGATCTCGGCCGCGTCGAAGCTTCCTATCCGATCGGCTATCTTCTTCGGTCCTGCGAAGGCAATTTCCATTGGCACCTGCTGGTCGTCGCAAATACGTTGGAAACTATCAGCCGCCATGCGGTCAGCGATCTTCTTCGGTCCACGGAAAGCTACTTCGAGTGGAATCTGCTGATCCAAGACCATTCCGATGAGCAATGCCAAAGGATTTTCGTCCAGCAGGGCGTCAGCTGCCGGATCACCGGCTAGTTGCAGGTTCGGCACGTGGCCAGTCTAGGACTGCGGACGCGCGAGTTTGAGCGGACATGAGGAGCCGATCGACGCCATCGTGCTGACAAGGCCGTGCCGAGGAGCCTAGCGTTGGCCACGGTGAGCAAAGGAGCTTGCGATGACCGTTACCGAAGACAAACTCAATGCATTTCTTGGCAAGGCGGTCGGCGATCTCGGCGCGTCGGTGAGCGCGGTGCTGATGTTGATCGGCGACGAGCTCGGCTTATATACGGCGCTCGCCGGACATCGCTTGTCGGCCGAGGAGCTGGCGCAAAAGACCGGGACGAACGCGCGTTACATTCGCGAGTGGCTGGCAAATCAGGCCGCAGGCGGCTATGTCGAATACGACGAAGCCAGCGAGACCTACTACTTGAATGAGGAACAGGAGCTGTGCCTCGCCAACGCGAACGGTCCCGTCGACCTGGTTGGCGCGTACCAGATCGTCCAAGACCTGTTTTACGTGCGTGAGCGCGCGGTGGAGAATTTTCGCAGCGGCAAGGGCATGGAATGGGGCGAACATGACCGGTGCCTGTTCTACGGCACCGAACGGTTCTTCCGGGGCGGCTACAACGCAAATTTGGTCTCGTCGTGGCTGCCCGCGCTCGACGGCGTTGTTGAGAAGTTAACCGCCGGCGGCCGGGGGGCCGACGTCGGCTGCGGACACGGCGCAAGCACAATACTTATGGCGCAGGCATTTCCGAATTCGCAGTTCGTCGGCATCGACTATCACGGCGCGTCGATCGAAACCGCGCGCGAGCGGGCCGCGAAAGCAGGTGTCGACAACGCGAGTTTCGAGCTGGCCGATGCCACGTCCTACCGCGGCGATGACTATGACCTCATCGGGTTCTTCGACTGCTTGCACGATATGGCCGACCCGTCCGGCGCTGCTCGGCATGCGAGAGCCGCACTGAAACCCGATGGCCATTGCCTGCTCGTCGAGCCTTTCGCGGGCGACAGCGTCTTGGAGAACTTGAATCCGGTGGGCCGGCTGTACTACGGCGCATCGTCGCTGATTTGTGTTCCGGTGTCGCTGGCGCGGCATGGACCGGCTCTCGGCGCACAAGCGGGAGAGCAGCGGTTGCGGAGGGTAATGGTCGAAGACGGTGGCTTCACCCGTTTCCGGAGAGCAACACAGACACCGTTCAACCTGATATTCGAGGCGCGGCCGTAACGGCTGTCAGGACATCGCTGTTGAAATCCTCGTCGCAGTAATGCTCCTCGAGGCCGGAAACGTCTGGTTCCGATAGATGAACATCCGCATGGACTTCTGCTGGCCGTGGGCAACACGATTACTACTAGCCGCAGCCATGCGGTCGGCAAGTTTCTTCGGGCCTGCGAAGGCCACTTCGAGGGGGATCTGTTGATCGAGGCACATGCCGATCAATAGGGCCATCGGGCTTGCCGAGAGGAGTTCGTCGGCCTCCGGATCTTGCGCCAGGCAGAGCTTCGGAATCATGAATGGAGCCTACGGGCCGCCCCAACCAGGCGCGTATACCTAGTGCTCATTCAACGCCGACGCTTACTGTTCGGCAGTCCGCCAGAAACGACGGTGGCGGCTGAGGGTCTGTCTTTTGTGCCACGTTTTTTGCCTGGACACTTGCGATGCTCGCCACTAGCGATCGTCCGATAGTGCACCAGGAGGAAACCGTCCTCGCCCACCTCCACCGCCGCGAAGCACTTAGGGCAGTACCGCTTGTTACTCATACAGGAATGCTATTGCGCTCGGGTGTGCTGCGCTCAGCTGCGCCCGCGCCTCTGCCCGGGCCCGGTGTTCTACATCCCGCCACGCTGGTCGAGCAACATACCGACCAGCAACGCGAAGGGGTTGTCGTCCAGCAGCGCGTCGGCGGCGGGATCTTGGACAAGTGCAGTTTCGGCACTCGGTCAGTCTAGGACTGCGCGCGGTGAGCTAGCTACGGGCAGAGGAACCTCTGCGACCGGAGGGTGCACGCCTCTGGCGCCCAATCTGACGGAGCCACGATCTCAGGGCGATCCCGCACCCGGCACCTCGACCTGCGCCTGCATGATCCACCCCGTGGACTCGCCCATGACGAGGCCTTCGGGGGTAGTCTCGTCGACCACCATGTACAGCGTGCGCCCGTCGGGTCCGCCGAGGGCAGGTGCGATAGCCCATCCACGGTTGATCGTGACGCGGTGCGTGACAGTGCCGCCCGCGAGGACCCTGAGGAATTCACCGGTGTCGTAGCAGCCGACCCACACCCCACCTTCTACGTCGACGCAGAGGCCGTCGGGATGCCGATGTTTGCCGAGATCGGCGAACACGCTTGGGGCGCCGAGGCTTCCATCAGCTTGGGTCGGAAACGCGAGAATCCGCGACCCGTTCGTCTCGCTGACGACGAGAGTCGGCCCGTCCGGAAGGAAGGCAAGGCTATTCGGGACCGCGAGGCCGGTTGCCACGATCCGCACGGCCCCGCCAGGTTCGACGAGGCCGATTGCGCCTTCCATGCCCGTCGCGCTCGCCTTGCCTCCGTAGAGGTCGACGTAGCCATGACCCTCAGGGGCGATGCACAGGTCGTTGGTAGACCACGCAAGGTCGCTGAGGTCATACGTCGCTGCCACCTGCCCGTGTGCGTTCACGTGGTGGATCTTGGGCTCGAGGAGGGCGGACACCACAAGCGTCCCGTCCGGCAGCCAGCCCAACCCCGAGGCGTGCTCGACCTCCGCCTCCACCGCGACGACGCCATTTCCGTCCACCGAGCACACCCGACCAGCCGGTCCGTCGCTGAACCAGAGCCGGTCGTTGTGCCACCGGGGTCCTTCACCGTAGACGATGCCGTCGATAAATGGCATCGGCTCAATAGCTACGACCGCGGCCACGCCTCACATGGTCGCCGAACGCGAGCCAATGTGCGAGAGTTTTCGGGATGTTCGGCGCTACGGCCCGAAACTCTTCAGCAGGTGCTGTCGCCGTCGCGTGAACCGCCCGCAAACGTGTGCCGCTCTCGCTATTCTGCTCATGCTGACAGAGAGGCAGAGACCCATGACGGTTGGTGCCGCAAGCGAGGTTCACTACAACCCTTACGACGTCGAGCTCAACGCCGATCCGTATCCGATGCTTCGACGGCTGCGCGACGAGGCACCGCTGTACTACGACGCTGAGCACGACTTTTATGCGGTCAGCCGGTTCAGTGACGTCAGCAAGGCCCTGGTCGACCACGAGACATTTAGCTCTGGGCGCGGAGCGATACTCGAGTGGATCAAGGCCGGAATGAAGGTGCCGTCGGGCATAGTGTCGTTCGAGGACCCGCCGATCCACGACATTCACCGCAAGCTACTGGCCCGGATGTTCACGCCGCGTAAGATCAACCAGCTAGCCGAGAAGATACGTCAATTCTGTTGGCGCAGTTTGGATCCCCTCGTTGGAACCGGACGGTTCGACTTCGTCGGCGATCTCGGATCGCAGATGCCGATGCGAGTGATCGGCATGCTGCTCGGCATTCCCGACGATGACCTGGAAACCGTCCGGGATCGGTCGAACACGAACCTGCGGACCGAGGCGGGCAAGCCCCTCAAACTCAGTTCAAAAAACATTCAGAGCTTGGGCGACAGTTACGCCGCTTACATCGACTGGCGTGCCGAGCATCCGTCGGACGACATCATGACCGAGTTGCTCAATGTCGAGTTTGAAGACGAGACGGGCACCACTCGTCGTCTGCGTCGCGACGAACTGCTGCTTTATGTCAACGTCGTGGCCCAAGCGGGAAACGAGACGACGACACGGCTCATCGGTTGGGCGGGCAAAGTGCTCGCGGAGCATCCCGACCAGAGACGCGAACTAGCCGAGAACCCCGCACTGATCCCGCAAGCAGTCGAGGAATTAGTGCGGTTCGAACCTCCTGCTCCCCATACCGCACGATATGTCGAGCGCTCCGTCGACTACTACGGTCAGACAGTTCCCGAGGGAAGCGTCATGATGATGCTCGTCGCCGCAGCATGCCGGGATCACCGTCAATACCCGCCAGACGGCGATGTTTTCGACATCCACCGCGAGCCGCGCCAACATCTCGGCTTCGGAGTCGGCATCCACTACTGCCTCGGCGCGGCACTTGCACGTCTTCAGGGATGTATTGCGCTCGAAGAGATCCTCAAGCGATTTCCCGAGTGGGACGTGGATTTCGAGAACGCCCGCATGTCGTCGTCCTCCACAACTCGGGGCTGGGACGCCATGCCGGTATTGATTCCCTGAGTTGGCAGCCGTCGGCGAGGTCCGATCAGCTTCCCTGGCAATAGTTTTGGCGTCTAGCCGCTCTTGCGGCGGAACTCCCGGCGGCTCTCCACCGGACCGTGCGCCCGCGACTGTTTGCCGCCGCCGTCCTTATGATCCGATCCGCCCGCGGACTTCGCCGTCTTGCGCTCGAGGGCTTCACGAAACTTGCGCTTGGTCTCGTCCTCCGGGGGCTTCGATTCAGGCATACCGGCAGCCTAGCGTCGCGGACTAGCGCACGCCCGGCGGAAGGCCGTATACGTGCGAGATCGGCAGGGTCAACAGCACCCGCCGGTCGGTGACCATCGCCTGCCGATATTCATCCCAGTCCGGATGCTCACCGGCGATGTTGCGATACAACGCAATCAGCGCCTCGACGGTGCCGTCGTCCGGGGCTGCGGCCGGCGGCGTCAGTTCCGCCGTGCCCTCGGCGACGGCATAGGACCACCCGTCGTCGGCGTCGACCAACAGCGAGGCGCGCGGATCACGGCGCAGGTTGCGGGTCTTGGCGCGCGGCTCGGTGATCGACACCTGCACCGCTACCCTGCGCGGGTCGAAGTGGTATTGCACGTTCGAGAGCTGGGGACGACCGTCGCGCTTGATGGTGGCCAGCACCCCGAGGGAATTCCCACTGATCACGGCCAGCAGCTTGTCGTCGAAGACTTGGCGTCCCATGCCGAAAGCCTACGTCGCCGTTGCGCCATTCTCGGCAGCCCTGATGGAATCGGAACATGACCACGTATGCGGCGTTCCTGCGCGGCGTCAACGTCGGAGGCGTCAACCTCAAGATGGCCGAGGTGAAGGCCGCCCTGACCGACGCCGGATTCTCCGACGTGCGCACCATCCTGGCCACCGGCAACGTGTTGCTGAAGTCCTCCGCCCGTGTCGCGACGGTTCGCAAGAAGGCCGAGGCCGCGTTGCGTGAGAGGTTCGGCTACGACGCGTGGGTGCTGGCCTACGACATCGATACCGTGCGCGCCATCGACAAGGCCTACCCTTTCGAGCGCGACCGCGACGGGTATCAGTCCTACGTCACGTTCGTCACCGACGCGAAAATCCTCGACGAACTCGCCGAACTGGAAGCCGGGCCGAAGGAGAAGATCAGCCGCGGCGAAGGCGTCATCTACTGGCAGGTCCCTAAAGGCAGCACCCTGGACAGCACGATCGGCAAGACGATGGGCAAGCCGCGCTACAAGTCGTCGACGACGACCCGCAATCTGCGCACGCTGGCCAAGGTGCTGCAATGAGCAGCCCAGAACCCGCGAAACAAGAGGTCAGCCTCGACGGCGTGTCCGAGACCGCGCTGTTGACGCTGAACGCCCGTGCCGCCGAAGCCCGCCGGCGCAATCCGATCATCGACGATCCGATGGCAGTGGCCCTGGTGGACTCGATTCACTTCGACTTCGCCAAGTTCGGGCCCACCCGTCAGGACATTGCCTTGCGCGCGCGAGCTTTCGACGACCAAGCCCTCGCCTATCTGGAAGAGCACCCATCGGCCACCGTGGTGGCGCTCGCCGAAGGTCTGCAGACCAGCTTCTGGCGGTTGGAGGCAGCGCTTCCTGATGGCCAATTCCGTTGGCTGACAGTTGATTTGCCGCCGATCATCGATATCAGGGCGCGACTGCTCCCGTCGTCACCGCGGATCGCGGTCCGCGCCCAGTCCGCGCTGGACTACAGCTGGATGAACTCCGTCGACCCGGCTGATGGAGTGTTCATCACCGCCGAAGGACTGCTGATGTATCTGCAGCCCGAGCAGGCACTGGAGCTGATCGGCCAGTGCGCCAAGAGGTTTCCCGGTGGCCGGCTGCTCTTCGACCTGCCGCCACCCTTCATCAGCATGTGGAGCCGCTTGGGGATCCGAACCTCGCTGCGCTACCGGATCCCGGAGATGCCGTTCAACATGTCTGCTGCGCAGGCGGCCGAACTGGCTAACACTGTGCCGGGTGTGCGCACGGTCCGCGACCTGCGGCTCTCCCGGGGCCGCGGCGTGGTTTTCGGTACGGCGCTGGGGGCGATTTATCGCTTGCCCGGTCTCGGCGTGTTGCGCCCGTGCTTGACCCTGTTGGAGTTCGGTTGACGCGGGCCTCAGTCGTCGGGCACGTTCGCCAGGTAACGCATCGCGTCGGACTTGGTCAGCCCGAGCGCCTTGGCGACTTCGACGTATTCCTTGGCAGCAGCCGCCATGGCGGCATCGGTCGGGTCGAAGCGGGAGATGAAAGTGCCAAAGCGCCCGCGCGTTTCGACGATCGCCGCCGACTCCAGCTCGCGGTAGGCACGAGCCACTGTATTGGCTGCGACGCCTAGCTGCCCGGCGAGGTCGCGCACGGTCGGAAGCCGGGTGCCGGGCGGCAGCGCGCCCTCCCGGACTCCTTCGATGACCTGGGTCCTGAGTTGGTCGAAAAGCGGCTTGCCCGCCTTCACGTCCACCCGTAACAAATCCCGCAGTTCCACGTTGTCCAGTATCTACCAGGCACGGCTATGTTTGTGGGATGCGAGTAGCGGTGCTCAGCGGCGCGGGGATCTCCGCGGAAAGCGGGGTCCCGACATTTCGCGACGACAAGAACGGGTTGTGGGCCCGTTTCGACCCGTACGAGCTGTCCAGCACCCGAGGGTGGCGCAGCAATCCCGAGCGGGTCTGGGGATGGTATTTGTGGCGCCACTATCTGGTGGCGAAGGTCGAACCAAACGACGGGCACCGCGCCATTGCCGCCTGGCAGCAGCATGCCGACGTCAGCGTCATCACCCAGAATGTCGACGATCTGCATGAGCGCGCGGGCAGTGCGCCCGTACACCATCTGCACGGCAGTCTTTTCGAATTCTGTTGCGAGCGTTGTGGTTCGGCATACACCGAAACGCTTCCCGAGATGCTCGAACCGACCATCGAGGTGGAGCCGCCGGTGTGCCGCTGCGGCGGCCTGATTCGGCCCGACATCGTATGGTTCGGCGAGGCCTTACCGCAGGGACCGTGGCAAGCCGCAGTCGAGGCGACCGAGACCGCCGATGTGATGGTGGTCGTCGGGACGTCGGCGATCGTCTATCCGGCGGCCGGGCTGCCCGATCTGGCGCTGTCGCGCGGCACGGCCGTCATCGAGGTCAATCCGGAGCCCACGCCGTTGACGAGCAGCGCCACGATCAGCATTCGCGAGTCGGCGAGTCGGGCCTTGCCCGGGTTGCTGGAACGGCTGCCCGCGCTGCTGAAGTAGCTTTGCTTCGCCGAGTCTGCGGTGATGGCGCCGAGCCTGCACACAGATCGCGGTTCGTCCACAACATCGCGCCCTGATCGCAGTTTGGATCGGGGTTACGTCGGCCGGGTCGGCGAATCTGCCGACCATGACCAGAGACGAACCATTTATCGGCAGCGAGGCCGTAGCGAACGGAGCACTGCGCCGCCATCAGTTGCGATCTCGCTTCCGGGCAGTGTTTCCCGACGTCTACGTATCTCGCGATGCGCGATTGACCTTGCACCAGCGCGCGGTCGCCGCGTGGCTGTGGTCGCACCGCCAAGGTGTTATCGCCGGGCTCACCGCGTCCGACTGGCATGCCTCCAAATGGGTCGACGATCGCCTGCCCGTCGAATTGATCTGGTCGAACGCACGGCCGCCGCACGGTATCCGAACTCACGGCATGCGGCTACGGCCAGCCGAGTACGGCCTGGTCGCCGGATTGCCCGTGACCACTCCGCAACGGACCGCGTTCGACATCGGTCGCCGTGGGCCGATAGGAGCCGCGGTCGCCCACTTGGATGCGCTCGTTCGGGCCACCGGCATCAAGCTCGACGACGTCGTCGAAATCGCTGATCAACATCAAGGTGCACGCGGACTGCGGCAACTGGAGACGGCACTCGGGCTCGTCGACGCGGGTTCGCAGTCGCCGAAGGAGACCTGGTTGCGTCTGTTGCTCATCGAAGCGGGCCTGCCGCGGCCCACCACCCAGATACCGGTCATCACGCCGGCCATGGAGTATCACCTCGACATGGGGTGGGAGGAGCCGATGGTCGCCGCCGAGTATGACGGCGAACAGCATCGTCTCGATCCCTGGCAGTACAAGCAGGACCAGCGTCGCAGGGAGGCTATAGACCGGGCCGGCTGGATTGTCATCCGGGTGATCGCCGGGGATCGTCCGGCTGAGATCGTCGCGAGGGTCCGCGACGCGCTCGAATACCGCGCGGCGAGTCTGCGGTGATGGCGCCCACCCTGCGCCCAGCGTCAACGATTCCGGGAAACTGACGCCCTCAGCGCAGTCTCGGCAAAGGAGTCCGTACAGGCGGACTAAGCTCGCCGAGCGCGGCCCAAGGCTAATTCCGATACCGGCAGCGGCGCCCAAGCCGGCAATGTCCATTCCCGCCTGGAGCTGGCCAGCTCGAATCCGGCGTTCATGATCGCGCGCTCGGTATGACGATGGGTGTGGCAGTTGCCCATCAACCTCGGCCAGAACGTCGCGTCGACGAACTTCTGCATTCGCCCCCGTAAGCCCCCGCTGGCGACGTGTTCGAGGTACCGCAGTTCCCCGCCCGGCCGCAGAAAGGATTGCAGACGCCGCAACACCTTGTCGGGCTCGGTCACCGAGCACAGCACAAGCGAGCAGACGACCGCGTCGAACGGCTCCTCACCGCTGAACTCCTCCACTGTCTGGCCCAGCACGACGACCGGAACGGGCGCGCTCGCCACAGCCTGGTGAGCCCGGGCGGCCAGCCGCTGCTCGGGCTCGAGGGCGACGACCTTTGCCACGGACTGCGGATAGAAGGCGAAATTCGTCCCGACACCTGCACCGATCTCCAGCACCCGACCCGTCAGGCCGGCCAGATTCTCCCGTCGCAGGGCTCGCACCGCCTCGGTCTCATGGCTGGCGACGAAGGGCCAAATCCGGGCGAAGAACCGGTTGTCGACCTCCGACGCCGCAGTCGCCGTCATACCAAGGACTCCTTTGTTTCGGTGCACTCCGTGGAGGGGCCGTGCCCATCGACACCTTAACGAGTCGAAGAGGCGTGTAGGGGACGTCCGATATGTTGCGCCGGCACCGCGGCTTCCGGCTCTCGAGCAGGTCCGGCGTCACTGATGGCGAACCGCTCGTGTATCCACGCCAGTGGCCTGGGTGCCCACCAATTCCACCGTCCCATCACGTGCATGAACGCGGGGACCAGGACCATCCGGACCAGCGTGGCATCCGCGAAGACGGCAAGCGTCAAGCCCAGACCGAACATTCGCATGAACGACACATGAGCCGCGATCAGCGCCGCAAACGACATCGACATCACCAGAGCGGCCGCGGTTATCACGCGACCGGTACGGGCCACGCCCAGCGCCACACTTTCGTCGTTGGCGGCGTGAGCGTCGGCGGGGCTCGGCGTGGCCGGCCGGGCGGCACCGGAAGCCAGCCAGTACTCCCGGATCCTGGAGACCAGGAATACCTCGTAGTCCATGGACAACCCGAACGCGATGCAGAACAACAGCACGGGCATGTTGGCCACCAGCGTTCCGCTCGGCGTCGTGCCCATCGCGCCCAGATGGCCGTTTTGGAAGATCCACACCAGCGCGCCGAACGCCGCGGTCAGTGACAGCACATTGCATACCAGCGCCTTCGCCGGCAGCACCACACTGCCGGTGAGCAGGAACAGCAGTGCGAACGTGATCGCGGCCATCAGCCCCAGCACCGCCGGAAGTCGTTTCGTCACCGCATCGACGCTGTCCTTGTTGACCTGCGCGACGCCGGCCATCGCGACGGGCCGGCCACCGGGACCGGGCACGGCGTGAAAGCGTTCGAGCTGGGTGTCCGAAGCTTGCGAAAACTCCGCGGCCGTGCTGTTGACGGTCAGGAACGCGCTGCCGTCGACCAGGCCGCTGGCCCCGGCCGGAGGGCCCCTGCGCTGTCCGGCGACGAAAGTTCCCGTCGGGCCGGTCACGGAGGCCACGTCGGGGACGCGCGACAGGTCAGCGGCATAGCGGTCCAGCTCCGCCGGGCTCAGGTCGCGGACGTCGGAAACGACGATCGGCACTGTCGTGGTCGGATCGTGCGTGAAGTTGGTGCGCAGCTGATCACCGAGTCGGTGCGACGACGCCGAAACGGGCAGCACTCGGTCGTCCGGGAAACCCCATTTCACCGATAAGTACGGCAGTCCGAGCAGCAGTAGTACGGCGACGACGGCCAGACCGATCGGCAGTGAGCGGCGCATCACGTACTTGCTCGATCGATACCAGAACAGCTCGTCGACCGGCTTATGCGCCGGGCCGGGCCGGCCAAGCACCCGCCGCAGCAGCCGGCGCACGTCCAGTGCATCCAGCCGCGGCCCGAGGAGCACTATCGCCGCCGGGGTTATCACGATCGCGGCCGTGGCCACAAAAGCCACTGTCGCCACGCCGGCGTAGGCGAACGACTTGAGGAAGTACATCGGGAACAGCGCCGTCGCCGACATCGACAACGCAACCGTCGTAGCCGAGAACAGCACCGTGCGCCCGGCCGTCGCCATGGTCCGGACCAGCGCTTCGTCTCGGTCACTGCCTTCGGCCAACTCGTCGCGATAGCGACTGATGATCAGCAGCGTGTAGTCGATGGCCAGCGCCAGACCCAGCGCGGTACTCAGATTGAGCGCGAAGATCGAGACCTCGGTGGTAAAGGTGACGAGCCGCAACACCGACATCGAGCCCACGACGGCCAGCGCTCCCAGGGCCATCGGCAGCGCCGCCGCCAGCAGCCCTCCGAACACCCAGACCAGCACCAAAAAGCTCATCGGAAGCGCGATCATCTCCATGATCAGCAGGTCGGCCTGGTTCTGCGTGTTGATCTGGGCGTACTGCATCGCAGCCCCCCCGGCCAGCACGGTCACCCCGTCGCGATCGTGGACAAATTCGTCGGACAGCGTTTGGGCGTTCTTCTGAGCGTTGTTTTCGCCGCCCTTGATGTTGACCACGATCAAGCCCGACCTGCCGTCCTTGCTGACCAGGTCGGCGGCAGCCTCGGGTGGCGCAGACGCCGGCATGGTCCACGGCGAGGACACATTGAGGACCAGTGGCGACCGTTTCAGATTCCCGACGATGTCGATGCCCAGCCTTCGGGCCGGTTCGCTGTTAGCGCCCCCGGGCGCGGTCACCAGTATCAGCAGCTGCTGACCGCTCTGCCCGAACTTGTCGCCCAGCGTCCGGATGGCGCGCGCCGACTCGGAGTTCGGGTCCTGGAAGCCCCCGGGAGACAGGCTCTTGGCGACGGGGAGGCCGAATACGGCGGCGGCGATGAATACCAGGATCGCGATCGCGATGATGCGCCGTGGGACCGCGAGGGCGAGCAGTGCGATCCTCTGCAGCATGACGAGTTCCTTCCGCTGCGACGCTGGCCGCTGCGCTTAACTGAACAGGTGTCGAAAAGACGCCTGCTACAGGTACGAAAACGGGGACCCGATGGTTCACGAAGTTGCCGATATTGGCTGGGAATGCCGCTGGAGATCGCCTCCCGGCGCTGCTGGGCGGCGTCACCCTACCGAGCGGTAATAATTGCCACCATTTTCCGAATCGTGACTCAAAGATTCCTTAATAGCGACTCATACGCTCATGGTCATGTGGATCGACGAGACGAGTGCCGACGTCATCAAGGCTGACTTCGAGGCTCTCTACCACGGCGACATGCTGGTAGAAGGCGAGACTTCAGAGCAGGTTGACGACTGGCACCCGCTGCCTACAGCAAGCTGAGCACTCCGATGGGTATGTTCGCACGGCTGCTTATAGCCAACCCCCGAGTCCAGCATTGGTTCCGTCGATAGTTCGCTTGCCGAGCAGACGCAGAAGCCCTCGACACGCCAAGTTGTCGGGGGCTTTTGTTTTGCCTGCCGAGCAGACGCAAAATCGCCTGAAAACCCATGTTTTCAGGCGATTTTGCGTCTGCTCGCCGGAGTTACCGAGGTGCCATCCGGATGGCGCCGTCCAGACGGATGACCTCGCCGTTAAGCATCGGGTTCTCGATGATGTGCACGGCGAGGGCGCCGTACTCGTCCGGCTTCCCCAGCCGTGACGGGTGCGGCACCTGCTTGCCCAGCGATTCCCGGGCCGGCTCCGGCAGACCGGCCAGCAGCGGCGTGTCGAACAACCCGGGCGCGATCGTGACCACCCGGATGTTCTTGCTGGCGAGGTCGCGCGCTATCGGCAGGGTCATGCCGACGACGCCGCCCTTGGATGCGGAGTAGGCGGCCTGCCCGATCTGGCCGTCGAACGCCGCGACCGAGGCGGTGTTGACGATGACGCCGCGCTCTTCGCCGATGGGTTCGGTCTTGGCGATCCGCTCGGCGCCCAGCCGCAGCACGTTGAAGGTGCCGACCAGGTTGATGTCGACGATCTTGCGGAAGGCGTCCAGCGGGAAGACGCCGTCCTTGCTGAGTACCCGGATGGCGTTTCCGGTGCCCGCGCAGTTGACCACGATGCGCAGTTGGCCCATCGACTCCGCCGCGTCCAGGGCCGCGGCCACGCCGGCCTCGTCGGTGACGTCGGCCTGTGCGAAACGCGCACGTTCGCCGAGTTCGGCAACCGCCTCTTCGCCCCTGAGGTCCAGCACAACCACCTGCGCGCCCGCGTCCAGCAGACGCTTGGTGGTGGCCAGGCCCAGGCCTGACGCTCCTCCGGTGACGACGGCGACGGCGTCCCTGATCTCCATGCGAGTCCTTCTCCTAGTTCCTTGCCCGAGTCTGTCAACCTACTGGTTGGTCGGGACTATACCCAGTCGCGAAGTATCTCTTCGGCATCGGTCACCGGTGCCGCCGGCGGGCGCGGCATGCCTGGTGCGGTCCGCGAGAACCGCGGAGCCGGCATCGGCTGCAAGCCGCCGTCGGCCTCATAGAAGGTGTTCCGCTCGGTGACGTGCGGTTCGGTGTGTGCCTCCCCGAACGCCAGCACCGGCGTCACGCAGGCATCCGAATCGGCGAACACCTTGGCCCAGTGGTCGCGGTCGTGGCTGCCGAAGGCCTGCGTCAGCAAGGCGCGCAACTCGGGCCACCGGGTCACGTCGTTCTGGGCCGGCAGGCTGGCGGCGTCCAGCCCGAGTCCGGCGATCATGGCGGCGTAGAACTGCGGCTCGATGGCCCCGACGGCGACGTAGCGGCCGTCGGCGCACTCGTAGGTGTCGTAGTAGGGCGCGCCGCCGTCGAGCATGTTGGTGCCGCGGACGTCGTTCCACATGCCCGTCGCCCGCATTGCCCACATCATCTGGACCAGGACGCTGGAGCCATCGATCATGGCCGCGTCGATGACCTGCCCCTTGCCTGAGGTTTGCCGCTCCCACAGCGCGGAAAGGATGCCGACCAGCAGGAACATCGAGCCGCCACCGAAGTCGCCGACCAGGTTCAGCGGCGGCACCGGACGCTCGTTGACCCGGCCGATCGAATGCAGGATGCCGTTCAGCGAGATGTAGTTGATGTCGTGGCCGGCCTGTTGGCTGCGCGGGCCGGTCTGGCCCCAGCCGGTCATCCGGGCGTAGACCAGCCTGTCGTTGATCTTGGCGCAGTCCTCGGGGCCCAGGCCGAGCCGCTCGGTGACCCCGGGGCGGAAACCCTCGATCAGCACGTCGGCCTTGGCGACGAGCTTGCGGACCAGCTCCCGGCCCTCGTCGGACTTGAGGTCGGCGGTAACCACGCGGCGGTTGCGCAACATCGCGTCTTTGGCTGTGCCTCCGCCGCCACCCGCGGCAAAGCTCGAGGGGCGATCGATACGCACCACGTCGGCGCCGAGGTCACCGAGAATCATCGCGGCGTGCGGGCCCGGCCCGATCCCCGCCAATTCGACAACACGCAACCCGCTCAGAGGTCCCGCCATGGGTTTACCGACCTTTCGTCCGCTCCGACGTTGTTCGCATCTTCGCAGCCGCGGTCGGGGGCCCTGCATCCGGTCACCTACTGTGGAGCGCATGCCGGATTCAGGAATCACCACCCTCGCCCCTGTCGCAGGTCTGGACGTCGCGTTGACCGACGGCGTGCTGTCGGTGACCATCAACCGACCCGACAGCCTCAACTCGCTGACCATTCCGGTGATCACCGGGATGGCCGACGCGCTGGAGTGCGCCGCCACCGATCCGGAGGTCAAGGTGGTGCGGCTGGGCGGAGCCGGCCGCGGCTTCAGCTCCGGTGCGGGCATCAGCGCCGACGACGTGTCCGACGGCGGCGGAGTCCCGCCCGACGAGATCATCCTCGAGATCAACCGGCTGATCCGGGCCATCGTGGCGCTGCCGCATCCGGTGGTTGCCGTCGTCCAGGGTCCGGCGGCCGGTGTCGGCGTCTCCATTGCCCTGGCCTGCGACGTCGTATTGGCTTCTGAGACAGCGTTTTTCATGCTCGCCTTCACCAAGATCGGGTTGATGCCCGACGGCGGCGCGTCGGCGTTGGTCGCCGCCGCTGTCGGTCGTACCCGGGCGATGCGGATGGCGTTGCTGCCCGAGCGATTGCCCGCCACCGAAGCCCTGTCCTGGGGCCTGGTCAGCGCGGTCTTCCCGGCCGACGAGTTCGACGCCGAGGTGGCCAAGGTGATCGCCAGGCTGTCGGCCGGGCCGGCGGTGGCCTTCGCCAAGACCAAGGACGCGATCAACGCCGCCACCCTGACCGAGTTGGATGCCACTTTGGAACGCGAATTCCACGGGCAGTCCGGTTTGCTGCAGGCGCCCGACTTCAAAGAGGGCACAAAGGCTTTCCAGGAGCGCCGCGACCCCACCTTCACCGACACCTGACCTTTTAAAGCACGCCGAATCGGCAATCCTCCCTCGCATCGGCTCCGAATGACCGACAGAGAATAAGAGGAGACCCGTGCCGGCCGAACAAATTTCCTGCCTTGTCACCGGAGCGACCGGCTACATCGGTGCGCGGCTGGTGCCACGACTGCTGGCCGAGGGTCACCGCGTTCGCGCGCTCGCCCGCACCCCGGGAAAATTGGACGGCGTTCCGTGGCGCGCGAGCATCGAAGTAGCGCAAGGCGACCTGGGTGACGTCGAGTCGTTGAGCGCGGCCTTCGACGGCATCGACGTCGTCTACTACCTGGTCCACTCGATGGGTACGTCCAAAGATTTCGCCGACGAGGAAGCCCGCGCCGTGCGCAACGTCGTGGCCGCCGCGCGCAGCACCGGCGTGCGCCGCATCGTGTATCTCAGCGGTCTGCACCCACAGTGGGAAAGGCTCTCGCCGCATCTCGAATCACGCAAAGCAGTCGGTGATGCTCTTATCGACTCGGGCATCGAGACGGTGGTGCTGCAGGCCGGAGTAGTCGTCGGGTCCGGGTCGGCATCGTTCGAGATGATCCGGCATCTCACTGAACGGTTGCCGGTGATGACCACGCCGAAATGGGTGCACAACAGGATTCAGCCGATTGCGGTGCGCGACGTGCTCTATTACCTGGTCGCGGCGGCAACCGCAGCGGTGCCGTGCTCGCGGACGTGGGATATCGGCGGCCCCGACGTGTTGAACTACGGCGACATGATGCGGGTCTACGCCGAGGTGGCGGGGCTGCACCAGCGCTATCTGATCGTGCTGCCGTTCCTGACGCCGACGATCGCCAGTCTGTGGGTCGGACTGGTGACGCCCATCCCGCCCGGCCTGGCACGCCCCCTGATCGAATCGCTGGAATGCGATGCCGTGATGCGCGACTTCGATGTCGACCGGATCATCGAGCCCCCGCCGGGCGGCTTGACCGGCTACCGCCAAGCGGTGTCGTTGGCGCTCGACCAGGCGTCGCGTGGCCTGGCCGATGCGACCTGGGTTTCGCTGGAGTCCAAGCCCGCCGATCTTCTGCCCAGCGACCCGGACTGGGCGGGCGATGCCGTCTACACCGACGTACGGACCGCGGTGACCGCAACCCAGCCCGACGACATCTGGAAGACGGCCGAGAAGGCTGCGAACGGCAACCGATGGTTTCCCCTCGCGCCGCGGCGAGACCCGTCCGTCCAGCGCTGGCACATCGCGGAGCGTGAGCCGGGCGGCAGGCTGCGGCTGCAGGCAGATGTGCGCTCGCCGGGTAAGGCGTGGCTGGAGATCACCGTGACACCACAAGATCGCGGGGGCAACCGCTACACGCAGCGGGCGATCGCGTTTCCCCGCGGCATTCGGGGCCGGGTCTACTGGTTTGTGTTGCGCCCCTTGCATGGCGCCGCGTTACGCGCGCTGGCGCGAACCGTTGCCGCGGCCGGATAGTCAGACGCCGAACAGCGGCGGCAGTGCCAGCACCATGATCAGGCCCCACACGAAGTGGGTCAGCATCGGCGCGAGCACCCCACCACTGGCCCGGCGCTCGAACGCGCACACGGTGCCGAGAATGATTCCGGCGAAGCCCAGCATCGGGTTCCCGCTGGCCAGAGTGGCGATGACGTACAACACGGTGGAAATGAGCACCGGATGGCGCCGGCCCAGTGCGGTGTAGAGCGCGCCGCGGAAGAAGACTTCCTCGGCGATGCCGTTGACCAGCGTTATCAGCACGATCAGGAAGAACGACCCCTGATGGGCGTATTGCAGCACCCGGCTGATCAAGTGCGCTACGGGTGGAATCTCGCGGGCCACGAGTCCACCCACGACAAAGGCGCCCCCGAGCAACAACCCGATAGTGGTTCCGGTGATGACCGGGCGCTGGTTGCGGCCGCGCCAGCAGATACCGCCGAGATGCAGCGGCCCGGACAGGAACGAACCGGACAGCCACACAGCGGCCAACGCCAGCGTCAGCCAGTAGAAGCTCGTCTCACCCGGATGGCGCCGCAACGAAAAGCCGAGCAGCACCGCGCCGATCACCAGCGTGATACCGACGACGACCCGCCTGCGCCGCACCACTCCAGGCGATTCATGGTGTGGCACAGCGACATTGGTGATCGCGCGGCGCATTTCGGCGATGACGCCGGTCCGGTACGGAGTCTCGGTCTGGGTCATGCAGGGCGTACTTTCGGGGTCAGGGTGATCAGGATTTCGAGGCCGGTCCGAAGCGCTCCGGCGAGCGGACCGGGCACTAAATCGACCAGTCCCAGCGTGGGCCGCGCGATCGGGGGCGTCAGCGTCCGGAAGAGCCGCCGGATGCGTAACGCGTCACCGCCAGCCCATGCCGGATCGCTGTCGGCGAGGTGATGCGGGTCAGCCAGGGCGTTGACCGGCCGGGGCCGGTGCGAGCCGTTGGCCAGCGCCAGTCCGATGGCGTCGTCGACGCCCAGCAGCCCGCCGGGCGGATCGGGCACCCGATCCCGCAGCCCGGCATCGGAAGCCAGCATCGGGTGATCCAGCGACTCGACCAGGTCTTCGGCCAGTCCCTGCGGCACCGGCAGCGCCAGACCCGTCACCCGCGACGCCAGCGCCGGGGGAACCCTGGGCACCCGCAGCGCAGCGTGCCATCTGCCGGAAACCCGGGCATACGCCTTGAGCAACTCCCGGTAGGACGTGGTGTCGGGGCCATGGATGTCATAGGCACCGGCAGCCACCCGGTCTGAGTCCGCCGCGGCCACCAGGTAGTGCAGCACGTCCCGGATGGAGATCGGGTCGATCGGATTGTCCATCCAGTCCGGTATCGGCATCAGCGGGAAGCGGTCGCCGACATAGCGCAGCATCTCGAACGAAGTCGACCCGGCGCCGATGATGAGCGCGGCACCCAACCAGACCAATTCCGGACCGCCTTCCACGGTCAGGGCCTCGGCAACCTCTGCCCGGCTGGACAGGTGCTCGGACAACGCTTGGTCTTCGGGCACGAAGCCGCCCAAGTAGACGATGCGCCGCACACCGGCCTCCTTGGACGCCGTTGCGACGGTGGCTGCCGCCGCCTTGTCGGCTTGCCGGAAGCCGGGCTGGCCGATGCCGTGTACCAGGTAATACACCACGTCGATCGGGCCCGCGGCCTGCATCGCAGCCCGCACTGACGCGGGATCCGACGCGTCGAGAGCCACCGGTGTTATGTCGTCGAACCAGCCCAGCCGCTTGAGTCGAGCGGAGTTGCGCGTCGCCGCCAGCACTTGGTGGCCGTCGGCCAGCAGGGCGGTGACCAGGCGCGATCCGATGTAGCCGGTGGCACCGGTGACGAGAATCCGCACGAGATCCAACCTACCTGGGCGGTTTTTCGCGCGAGCGCGCATGTTGTACGACGACACGCCGTCACACGCGTACATTTGCGCACCCTCGCGCTGCCGAGCTTTGAACCGGTACCGCGGCCGTTACGTGAGTCACTACATGGACCGGAACACCGGGTCTACTCGAGTGGTAGTGATAGACCCGTGTATTACCTGCTGATCCTGGCCGTCGCGGTCGAGCGCCTTGCGGAGCTGGTGGTAGCCAAGCGCAATGCGCAATGGTCCTTTGCCCACGGCGGCAGGGAACTCGGTCGGGCCCATTACCCGGTGATGGTTGCCCTCCACACCGCGTTACTGCTGGGCTGCATCGCCGAAACATGGGCATTGCACCGGCCGTTCATCGGGTGGCTCGGCTGGCCGATGCTGGCCGTGGCGGTGCTCAGTCAGGGACTGCGCTGGTGGTGCATCGCATCGCTGGGCCGGCGATGGAACACCCGGGTGATCGTGCTACCCGACGCGCCTCTGGTGCACCGTGGGCCCTACCGGTGGCTGCATCATCCGAACTACGTTGCCGTGGTGGCCGAAGGTTTTGCGCTGCCGCTGGTGCATACCGCATGGCTGACGGCCGTCGGCTTTACGCTGGCCAATGCCATCCTGCTGACCGTGCGGATCCGGGTGGAGAATTCCGCGCTGGGATATACATGACCGCCTACGACACCGACCTGTTGATCGTCGGCGGCGGGCCCGCAGGTCTGGCGACGGCGTTATACGCTCGGCGCCTTGGACTTTCGGTGATCGTGGTCGAGGCCAGGGAGAGCCCGGTCGACAAGGCGTGCGGCGAGGGGCTGATGCCCGGGGGTCTGGCGGAATTGGCGTCGCTCGGCGTGGACCCGGCCGGCCTGCCGTTCCAGGGGATCGAGTATGTGAGTGAACGCCGTCGGGCGCCGGCCCGGTTTCGCGCCGGGCCTGGCCGGGGTGTCCGACGCAGCACGTTGCATGCCGCGCTGGCGGCCCGGGCCAAAGAAGAAGACGCGGACTGGATTCGGGCGCGGGTTACCAGCGTCGGACAGGACGCGCACGGAGTGACGGCTGCCGGTGTGCACGCCAGATGGCTGGTGGCAGCCGACGGTCTGCATTCGTCGGTCCGGCGCGCAGTAGGAATCGAAGCGACGGCCGGAACGCCGCGACGCTACGGCGTGCGCCGGCATTACCGGGTGGCGCCGTGGTCGGAGTTCGTCGAAGTCCATTGGTCTCGTTGGGGCGAGGCGTACGTGACACCAGTGGAACCGGATCTGGTCGGCGTGGCAATCCTGTCTCGTGGGCGGCCTGACCTCGCCTGGTTCCCACAGTTATCGCGGCATTTGCAGGGTGCGAATCGCGGACCGGCGCGCGGCTGCGGCCCACTGCGGCAGGTGGTTTCGCGGCGGGTCGCAGGACGCGTGCTGCTGGTGGGCGACGCAGCGGGATACGAGGACGCGCTGACCGGCGAAGGCATCAGCTTGGGAGTCAAGCAGGCCGCCGCCGCGGTCGCCGCCATCGCCGATGATGCACCGGGGTCGTATGAGGCTGCCTGGCAACGGATTACACGGAACTACCGCTGGCTCACCCGCGGCCTGGTGCTGGTCAGCGCGCCGCAGGCGGCACGCCGCAGCATCGTGCCGGTGTGCGCGCTGCTACCCGGCGCATTCCAGTACGGAGTCAACGTCCTGGCGTCGTAGCCCGATGGTGGCGATCGCCACTAACGCGCCTTCCAGACCGGTTGTCGCTTCTCGGCGAACGCGAGCGGTCCTTCCCGGGCGTCCTCGGATCTGATCAGCGAACGCATTTCGCGCATGGTCCGCTCCCAGCCCGCTTCCTCGTCGGCGATCACGCCGTCGTCGACCCCGTAAGCGATGCGCTTGCTGGCCTGCACCGACAGCGGTGCGTTCACGGTTACCCGCGCGGCCAGCTCGAGCGCAGCATCGAGCACCGAGCCGTCCTTCACCACATCGTTGATCAAGCCCCATTGCAGCGCGTGTGACGCGCTCAGCGGATCACCGGTCAACAGCAGTTCCATCGCCACTTTGCGCGGCAACTGATTCATGATCCGGAAGACGCCGCCGGCAGCGGCGATCAGCCCGCGTTTGACCTCCGGCAGCCCGAATTGAGCGCGTTCGCCGGCCACCACAAGATCACTTGCCAGCGCCAGCTCGGTGCCGCCGCCGAATGCGGTGCCGTTGACCGCGGCGATGGTGGGTTTGTCGATGAAATGGTGCACGTAGCCGGCAAACCCCCACTCACCGTGGTCGGGGTGGTAGAGATTTTCCCGTCGTGCGATCGCCTTGAGATCGGCTCCCGCGCAAAAGGATTTGTCACCGGCGCCGGTGATGACCACGGCCCGCACCTCGGTGTCGTTCTGTGCTTGTTCGAGCGCATTCCCGACGGCGATGCTGACGGCGGCGTTGACCGCATTGCGGGCTTCCGGCCGGTTGATCGTGATCACCATGACGTTGCCACGGTGTTCGACGAGCGCGCCGGGCTGCCCGGCGTCTGTCACAGCAGCTCGAGGATGGTCGCGTTGGCCTGTCCGCCGCCCTCGCACATGGTCTGCAGGCCGTAGCGAATTCCCTTGTCCCGCATGTGGTAGAGCAGCGTGGTCATCAAGCGCGCGCCCGAGCCGCCGAGCGGGTGACCGAGGGCGATCGCGCCGCCGTTGGGGTTGAGCTTCTTCTCGTCGGCGCCGATGTCGCGCAGCCAGGCCAGCGGCACCGGGGCGAACGCCTCGTTGACCTCGTAGGCGCCGATGTCGTCGATGCTCAGGCCGGAGCGCTTGAGCACCTTCTGGGTGGCCGGAATGGGCGCGGTCAGCATGATCACCGGGTCAGCTCCGGCCAGTGTGGCGGTGTGCACCTTGGCAATCGGCTTCATGCCCAGTGACTTGGCCTTCTCGGCGGACATGAAGAGCAGCGCGGCCGAACCGTCGGAGATCTGCGAGGAGTTGCCGGCGTGGATCACGCCGTCTTCTTTGAACGCCGGCTTCAGCGAGGCCATCTTCTCCATCGGGGTGCCGCGGCGGATGCCCTCGTCTTTGAGTACGACATTGCCGTCCTGGTCCCTGATGCCGACGATTTGGTCGTCGAAAGCGCCGGAATCCTGTGCGGCGGCAGCCTTTTCATGTGACCCGAGCGAGAACTCGTCCAGCGCTACGCGGTCGAGTCCCCACTGCTCGGCAATCATCTCCGCGCCCAGGCCCTGGTTGGGAATCTTGCCTTCGTAGCGGGTCAAGAACGACTCCGGGTAAGGCCGTCCGCCGTTGGCCAGTGACGAGCCCATGGGGGTGCGAGACATCGACTCCACGCCGCCGGCGACGACGACGTCATAGTGTCCGGCGACCACGCCGGCCGCGGCGAAGTGCACGGACTGCTGGCTCGACCCGCACTGGCGGTCGACGGTCACGCCGGGCACGGTTTCCGGCCAGCCGGCGGCCAGCAGGGCGGTACGGCCGATGTCGAGGGACTGCTCGCCGGCCTGCATGACACAGCCCCAGATGACGTCGTCGACGATCTCGGGGTCGATGCCCGCTTTGGTGGCCAATCCGTTGAGGACCTGCGCGGACAGGTCGGCGGGGTGCACGCCGGACAGTCCTCCGTTGCGCTTGCCGATGGGCGAACGTACAGCCTCGACGATGACGGCTTCAGCCATGATCAGGTCTCCTTTGACGCGTGTTATTAGGTCGATTGTCGACCAACGCGTTGGACGGGCATCGGCCGGGGTGCGATTTAGCTATAAAACCTATGCTTCTGCGGGCTGAAACACCGGGACGAGATGGGCCTGATCCCGGTTGCGCCTCGGCCGGCGGGGAGGGACCCGTTTCGGATCGACGAAATTCCGCCGTGCATCGACGGCCCCGCCTGCCACTCCAGCCCGCGAACGGAACGCGTGGTTTGTATCAGCTTGTAGCGGTAATCGACTGGTCCGCAACGGTTGTCGCGCGGATGTGCACAAATAATCGCGTGGAACGCGCGGCTAGCCAGTCGGAGGTGGCTTTGGGCGCAGTTGCGCTGCCCGAGGGTGCCGCCTGCCACCTCGACAAATGACCCAGAGATTTGTTCAGATGGCCTACTTGGCGTCCGCGATAGTGGTCGAATATCGGGTGTGAAGCGGCTCAACGGCATGGACGCAATGTTGCTCTACAGCGAGACGCCCAACCTGCACACGCACACCTTGAAGGTCGCTGTGATCGACACTGCCGACTGTGCCGGAGAGTTCACCTTCGAGCTGTTCAGGCAGACGCTAAGGCGCCGGCTGCATCGGCTGGATCCGTTGCGCTACAAGCTCGTCGACATCCCCTTGCGACTGCACCATCCGATGTGGCTGGAAAATTGTGAGGTCGATCTGGATTACCACCTGCGGCGAGTGCAGGTGCCCTCGCCCGGTGGCCGCCGAGAGCTGGACGAGGTGATCGGGAAAATCGCCAGCACTCCACTGGATCGCAGCCGGCCGCTCTGGGAATTTCACTTTGCCGAAGGGATGGCCGACCACAAAGTCGCGCTCATCGGGAAGATGCACCACGCTCTGGCCGACGGGGTGGCGTCGGCGAATCTCTTGGCCAGAATCATGGACATGGACGGGCCGGTCCAGGACGAACGCGACGACGACGCGAATTGCGTACCCCCGTCCACTGCAGAGCTATTACGCGCGGCGGGCCGAGACCACGCTCAGCAGGCGGTCGCACTGCCCGGGGTCGTCGCCGATTCGCTTTCCGGTTTGCGTCGCGTGTGGCGGCGTTCTCGCGAACGCGGTAGGCAGCCAGATCTGGCGCGGCTTCTCCACGCGCCGCCGACCTTCCTCAACCACGTGGTCTCACCGGCGCGGACTTTCGCCACCGCGACGTTGTCGCTGGCGGAGGTGAAGGAAACCAGCAAGCATCTGCGGATCACCATCAATGATGTGGTGATGGCAATGGCCGCCGGCGGCTTGCGGGAGTTGTTGCTCCGCTACGACGGCCGCGCCGACCGACCCCTTATCACTTCGGTGCCGGCGAGCACGGACAGGTCGCCACACCGGATCACCGGCAACGAACTGGGCGGCATGGTGGTCTCGCTGCCTACCCATGTCGACGATCCGCTGGAGCGGGTGCGATTGACCGCGCTGGGCACCGGCATCGCCAAAGAGAACAGCGAACTGCTTGGTCCGAAGGTGACGGCCCGCTTGATCGACTACTTGCCACCTCTGGCCGCTCCTCCTGTATTCAATTGGATGGGGCGACGGAATGCGCGAAACAAGCTCTTCAACATCCCGATATCCAATGTGGCGGGACCCCGCGAGCGCGGGCATTTGGCGGGCGCTCCGATCAGTGAAATCTATTCCGTCGGACCACTTATCACCGCTTGCGGCATGAACATCACCGTGTGGAGCTATGTCGACCAACTAAACATCTCGGTTATCGCCGACGACCGCACCCTGCGCGACACCCACGAGGCGACGGACGCCATGATCCACGCTTTCCGCGAAATTCGAACTGCGGCAGGCTTTTCCGGCGAGCTGACCACAGTTGACACCGCCATGCCGGCGGCAACCGCCCAGTCTTAGCCCAGGATGGGCAGCCTCCGCTTGCGGGCCAGCCGATCCAAAGCGGTCTGCATCACCGAGCGGACGTGCGCGTCGACGTCGGCGAAGTTGGGTTCGTGCCCGAACCTCGCGACGATGTCGATCGGTTCCAAGACGTCGGTGACGATCTTGGTCGGCAACGGCAGATTGGGCGGCATGATCACACTGGGCCCGAACGGAAAGCCGAAGGTCAGCGGCAGAATGTCGGACCGCCAGCGCGACAGGCCCAGCCGCTTGGCCAGCCACGTGCCGCGAGTCAAGAACAGCTGGCTTTCCTGCCCGCCGATCGACGCCGCCGGCACGATCGGCACACCGGCGTCCACTGCGGATTTGACATATCCCGTGCGTCCGTTGAAGTCGACGACGTTGCACGCCAGCGTCGGTCGGTACGCGTCATAGATCCCGCCCGGGAAGACCAGTACAACTCCGCCCGCTCGCAGCGCGTTGGCAGTGTTTTCCGAACTGGCGCGGATCGTGCCGACACGGCGCAACCAATCCGCCATCGGTCCGACGAACAATCCGTCGTGACCAAGGGTGTACAGGGGACGACCGTAGCCAAATCGGTCATAGAAGGCTGCGGCGAAGATCAGCACGTCGGGCGTCAGCATCCCACCCGAGTGATTGGAAACAAGTAGTGCCCCGCCTTTGGTTGGCAGGGATTCCAGCCCGTGCACCTCGAAACGAAACCAGCGCTTGGCAATCGGGGCCGCCGCCTCGACCAGGCGCTTGGTGAAGCCGGGATCAAACTCGGCGAGCTCGGCAGTCATGAGATCGGACTGAAGGCGAGGTGCAGCGCAGTGAGGCCACGCATCTGCCAGCTCGGTTCGTAGGTATAGCTAGGCGCATTAACGGGACCGTGTTTTGGCTCGAGAATGCTGATGTCCGACATCCGATCGAGGATGCGGCTCAGGGAAATTCGGCCTCGACCCGAGCCGGCGGGGCGCCGGGGCGGGAATGTTTGCCGCGTCCGAATGCCATGTGCTCCCGGACGTTCGGGGTGCGGGCACGCTGACCGCCGGGCATGTCGCTGGTTTCCATGATGGCTTCGAGGTGTCATTGGCTCTTTCCGAATCGAGGAAACGCCGGTCTCCCCTATCCCGACCGCAACTCAATCTATGCCGGAACAAAGATTAGGTCAAGCTGGCAGACGCGAACGCAGTACTGGCAACCCCGGACCGTCGAGCAGGTGCAGCAGGGCGACGCGGCCGCTGACCGCCATCATCAGGGCGGCCACCGGGCCGCGGATTTCCGCGCCGCGACCCCAGGCCCGGCGAACATCATTGCCGTGCAGGCTAATCCCACGTAAGCGGCAAACAGGCACGAATCCGAAGGGCCACGGACCGGTCAGAAAATCCATCGCCAGCGCAGCCAATTGTGGCTCGGGCGCGAACGGCAGACCCAGCGGGATGCTGATGTCGCCGCCGTGCACCAGGATGTCCGCGAGGGGGTCGAGGGGTCCGAACAACGGCGGGCTGATCTGCCGATCGGCGCATCGATGCAGGCTGGCAACAATCTCTGCGGCGGGTAGCCGGGCACGTTGCCTCGCCAACTCGTCGATCGCGCGGGCCATGCTCCCTCGGCGCACGGCAAGCCGGAGGAATGCGGGGGTGCCGTCGACGACCGTGCTCACGATGTGCGCGGCTACCGTCTTGACGTTCCAGCCCGCGCACAAGCTTGGCGCAGCCAGCTGCGCATCGTCCAAGCTGTCCAACAAATTTGCGATCCGGTGTCGCTCATCGGCGACGGCGGCGAACACAAACTCGCGGTCCATTTACCCCGCGGGATACCCTACGGACTTGATCTCGGTGTACTGATCGAATCCGGCGATACCGTTCTGGCGGCCCACCCCGCTGTACTTGTAGCCGCCGAACGGTGTGTCCGCGCCGTACGGTGCGCCACCGTTGACGCCGATGAAGCCGGCCCGGATCCGGCGTGCCACCGCCAGCGAGTGCTCCAGCGAGCCCGACATCACGTTGCCCGCCAACCCATACATACTGTCGTTGGCGATCCGGATCGCGTCCTCTTCGTCGTCGAACGGGATGACGGACAGCACCGGACCGAAAATCTCTTCTTGGGCGATCGTCATCTTGTTGTCGACGTCGGTGAAAAGCGTTGGCCTGACGAAGAATCCCTTATCGAAGCCGGTGGGTGCGTCTGGCCCGCCGACCAGAGCCGTGGCGCCCTCTTCGACGCCCTTGCGGATGTAACCCATGACCCGTTCCTGCTGTTTCGCCGAAATCACCGGGCCACACAACGTTCCGGGGTCTTGCGGGTCGCCGCAGGTGACGTTCTCGTAGATGCTCTTGAGGATCGCCACACCCTCCTCGTAGCGCGAGCGCGGCAGCAACATCCGCGTCGGGTTGGCGCAGCCCTGGCCGGCGTGCATACACGGCGCGATGCCGATTGCGCAGGCCAACCCGAAGTCGGCGTCCTCCAAAACGATGGTGGCCGACTTGCCGCCGAGCTCGAGGAACAGCCGCTTCATCGTTGCCGCACCCTTTTCCATGATCCGCTTGCCCACCACCGTCGAGCCGGTGAACGAGATCAGGTCGACCTTGGGCGACAGCGTAAGCTCCTCGCCCACAAAGTGATCCGATGCGGTCACGACGTTGACCACGCCGGCCGGAATATCGGTCTTCTCGGCGATCAGCCGACCCAGCCGCGTCGCGTTGAACGGAGTGTTGGGGGCCGGCTTGAGCACGACGGTGTTGCCGGTGCCGAGTGCCTGGCCGAGTTTGTTGAGCGTCACCTCGAAGGGGAAGTTCCACGGCACGATCGCGCCCACCACGCCCACCGGCTCGCGCCAAACCTTGATCGACGTGTTCGCGCCGGTGAGGCTGATCACCCGGTCACCGAGGTCGGTTTCCCAGGCGTACTCGTCGATCAGCCTGGCGGGGTACTTCAAGCCGTCGGCCAGCGGGGCATCCAGCTGCGGACCGAAGGTGATCGCCCGCGGCGACCCAACCTCGAGAATGAGCTCCTCGCGCAGCTCTTCCTTCTCCTCCTCGATTGCGTCGTGCAGCTGCAGCAAACAGCGCTTGCGCAGTTCCCGGTTGGTCGACCAGTCGGACTCGTCGAAGGCTCGCCGGGCGGCGTCGATGGCCCGGTGCATGTCCTCCTTCGACGCATCGGCGACCTCGCCAAGCGATTCCTCGGTAGCAGGGTTGATGTTCGTGAAGGTGCCGGCCTGGCCGTCGACGAGCTTGCCGTCGATCATCATTTTCGGCTCGAACCGGACCTTTACAGTGTCAGCCATGTCTGTCACTCTCTGTTGACTCGTTAGCGGGCTCTACGGAGAGCCTTACTGGAAACTAGCCGATTGGCAAGCTGTCGCCTTGGTGGGGGTCGGCCTACTGGAGATCGAACAACACGGGAAGCGAAGTAGGAGACCGGAAAACCTGCCCGCGAATGTGCGGGTCGTCGGCGTCGGGGTCTAGCCGCAGATTCGGCAACCGATCCAGCAGAAGATTGACGGCGGTGCGCATTTCGAGGCGGGCGAGGTGCATACCGAGGCATACGTGTACGCCGTGCCCCCAGCCCAGATTCGGCTTTTGCTGCCGGTGGATGTTGAACGTGTCGGGGTCGGGATAGCGATCCTCTTGCCGGTTCGCCGAGCCCAGCATCGGCATCACCGTCGAGCCGGCAGGTATCTGCACCCCGCCGAGTTCGGTGTCACGGGTCGTCACCCGGGTGATGGTCAACAAGGGCGGTTCCCACCGCACGCCCTCCTCGATCGCTTGCGGCAGCAGCGAGCGGTCGGCGCGGATCGCGTCGAGTTGTGGCGGATCGGACAACAAGCCGAAAAGGAGGCTGCCGAGCGCTCGATAGGTCGTCTCCACGCCGGCGGGGAGCAGCAGTCGCAGAAACGAGAAGATCTCTTCGTCTGCGAGCTTCTCCCCGTCGATCTCGGCCGCGGCAAGCGCGCTGATCAGGTCGTCCTTCGGCTCGGCGCGGCGGGCCGGGAGGCGGGGCGCGAAGTAGTCACACAGGGCGGCCGAGGCCGCGAGCCCGCGTTCCGGATTCATCAGCCAACTCAGCAGTGAAATCGACCATCGCTGGAACTGCGGGTAGTCCTTTTCGGGCAAGCCCAATAGACCCGCAATGATCTGGCTCGGATAGTCGAAGGTGAACTCCTTCACCAGATCTGCCTTACCGTTCGGTGCGAACCTGTCGATCAGGCTGTTGGCCACCCTGCCGACCAACTCGTCTTGCCAGCGAGCCAATGCCTTTTGCGAGAACGCCTTTGACACCAACGAACGGAGCCGGCCGTGGATCGGCTCGTCCATACCGAGCATCACGCCCTCGCCGAGCACGGGACCGAAGGCCGCGATCACGGCCGACGACGAGAACGTTTCGTTGTCACGCAGCATCTGCTGGACGTCCTCGTGGCGATACACGATGAACATCGGCTTCGATTCCTCGTGCGGCAATGCGCCCGACGTCTCAAGCCGCTGCACCGGTTCCACGCGGCGCAATCGAGCCAGCTCGGTGTACGGATCACGCACGTCACCGGAAATGGCATCGTCGAAGGAGCCGAAATCCTCCAGGTCGTCAAAAAGCTGATCCATTGGTGCTCCTTCTAGTCCTTCTTCGCCAGGGCGGCCAGCCGCCGCACTACGGGCTGCGGGATGACGCGCGCGGCGAACACCATTGCTTTTTGGCCCGCCGTCAAGGGCCAGGCGCCGCGCCGCATCGAGCCGCGTCTGGGTATGCCCAAGAAGATCCGCGACATGTGGTGCATAGCTATCGCCGGAAGAAACCGGTTGGCCACCAACAATATTGACGCGTCCGTTCCGACACCGCGGCGCCGGAACGGGCTCGTGTCGGCCAATGCCTTAACCAACCCGTCGGTGAACCGTTCGGGTGGACGGGCGAAGCTGGTCGCGAAGCGGCCACGGGCGTAGATGGTCGGGTGCAGTCGGGCGTAGGGGCCGTTGAGGTCGCGGTCATCGGTGACGCCGTCGTCGGTGATGATGTCCGTGTCGTACATTCCCGCCACCAGGATGGTGACGCCAAGTCCGAACGGCGCGATCTCACCCGCCAATGACTCGCCCCACCGCTCCACGGCTCCCTTGGCCGCGCCATACGGCGCCGCCGCCGGCTGACCGCGCACCCCGGCCGCACTGCACACCAGCACGATGCGGCCCTCGCCCGCCGCGCGCATGGTCGGCAACAACGCCTTGGTGAGTTCGACCGGGCCGAAGACATGCGTGGCGAACATGTTCTGCCACAACTGCGTTCCCGCTTCCTCCACCATTCCGCCGGCGGCGATCCCCGCGTTGTGTACGACCGCATAGGGTGCGCCCACAGCTTCTCCAATTGCCTTGCCGGCAGCGGCGACCGATGCGGGGTCACACAGGTCGAGTTGCACCCCGATCAGCCGGTCGTCGTCCTCGCCCGCCCCCGTCGCCTCGCGCAGCCGCGCCATCCCCGGGTCGGGTGTGCGCATGGCCGCGACCACCCGCCAGCCCTCGCGATACAAGCGCACCGCCGAGGCGAAGCCGAGTCCGCGTGACGCGCCGGTGATGACGACGGTGCGCGGCTCAGCCATGCGCGCTCGGTGAAGTCGCACAGGCGCCTTGGCCCGCAGGGGGTGGGTCGACATGGGGACGCCCGTTCGGCTGGCCGCTCATCCAGGTCGACCAGATGCCGACCGAATACGGTCCCTGCGCACCCGCCTTCTCGTAATAGCCTTGCGGGTCATACACTTTCGCTTCCGGGTAGGGCCACGGGCAGGCAACTGAGGTAGCCGCTCCACTGGCCTTGATGACCGCGAACCATGCGCCGTAGGCGAAGTACGACACGTTGATGATGACAAACATCACCAGGAACGTGCCCAACACCGGACGCGTCGGAAATACCTTGGCCTTGGCGGCGAGCTTCTCCGCCACCGATTTACCCGTGTCGTCGCGATAGCACAGTATGGCCGCGGGCACCATCACGAACGTCACCGAGAACGACTCCCAGATCAGCGGAAACTGGAACGTCGTGCCGGTGAATACCGAACCCCACGGAATGACCTGAGAGTAGATGTACATGCCCATGTGGACCAGCGGGATCTCCAAGAACATATCGAAGACGAAGCCGATTGCACAGGTCAGCAAGCCCAGGCTGACCAGCGGGTGGCGCGACACAAACGCTTGCGGCCCACGCTTGGCCTGCAGTTTGCGCAAGATCCAGACCGCCGGGAAGTAGGGCCCGAAATAGAAGAGGACGTAGCCGAACACGACGAACGGCTCGACGGTCGGCGACAGCGACACCAAGGGCCACGACTCCGGCCAGTGGATGAGGTCGGGGTTGTATACCGCGAAAGGGGACCAATTCATGATCGGGTCTTGCCAGACGATCAGGGTGGTGCACAGGAACATCAGCATCGCCGGGCTGCCCGGGTTGCGTCGCCAGCCCCGAATGAATATGACCAGCAGCACCAGCAGCAAGACGATCGTCGCAATGTGCAGAAACGCGATGTAGTCCAAGCCGAAGATGAACTTGACGGGGCGGGGCCGGCCCTGCACGTTCGGGTTGGCGACGCGGGGGTCGAGGGCGACGCGCATGTTCGCGATGAAGAAGAGTACGAACGCCGCCAGCGCGGCGCCGGCGATCCAACCGCCCCAACTACGCTTTTTGGTCTCACGCGCCCGGGTGGGCTCCTCGTGTGCCGGCAACTGTTCAGTCGTCATGGTGTCGGCCTCACTCTCCGAAACGATCTACCAAGTGCGAGTTGATGCCGTCGGCATCGAGGGTTCGCGCCACCAGATAGCCGGCACCCATCCAGGCCCGGCGAGTCCACTTGCCGAACGACACTCGGGTGCCGGGCGCCCCCGAGGCGGCGGGCATCATCTTCACCCGCTCCAGCGCCTCCTTGACCCCGCGCGGGCTGAGCGGGTGTGCATCGGTGAACGCGCGCACGAGTGTGGCGGCGACGTCCCGGTTGACCACCGGCACGCAGTATTCCGGGCGCCTGCCTCCGTACTTCTGGGCATAACGATCGAGGAAGTCCTGGCCGATCCGATTCTCTTCGTCGTACTGATCGACCCCGATCCAGCCCATGAACGCGTTCCACATGATCGGGTTCACCCACGCGTTCTGGAAAGCCGTGGTGGTGAATCGCGGCGGGTCCCAGTCGACGGCCTGCAAGGCGGGATTGATGAACACGATCCCGAAGCCGAAGCCCAGGTGGACGATCGCTTCCGCTTTGGCATCGTGAAGGGTACGCACGGCTTCATTGATGTCCTGGGCGGTCTGCGCGATCGGTGCTTCCGCCACAATCCGAATGCCATTGCGGCGACAAGCGTTTCGCAGATTCTTCAAGTAGCTTTCGCCTATGAGGTTCTGTTCGACGAGCACCCCGATGTCGGAGAGCCCGCGTTTGGCGACGAGGTCGGCGATGAAGATCGGCTCGTCGGTCATCGATCCCTGCGGAAAGGAGAACGTCCATTCGCCTAGCCAGTCGTCGGTGCCGGTGACCCCGATCGCCGGAACCTTGAACCGCTCCTCGATCGCTTCGCGAGTCGGCACACAATTGTCGGTGATGTGCGGTCCGAACACCACCAGACAGCCTTCGTCGACGAGCTCACCGAACACATCGATCACGGCCTTGACCGATCCCTTCGGCAGCCCCTCCACTTCGCGGTAAACCATTTGCACGGGCCGGTCCAGCGCCCCGCTTGCAACGGCCTCCTCGAATACCAGGTCAAAGCACTGGGTGAAATCCGCCTTCATCTCCTCGGGAAACATCGGCGGCAAGGTGAAGTCCATCAGGTAGCCGACCTTGATCGGCTCGGCGCTGCTTTCGTAGGACATCTGACCTCCTTGAAAAGCCGCGTGACGAGTCACCGGCATGGATCCGTGAGCAACCTAATATTTGTTCGCGCAGTAATGGTAACGGCCTGCACCGGCACACGTCAGTTCCATCCGTCCCCGCCCAAGTAGACGTCGATCATCTCGTTCAGGGCCCGGCCCACGGCCACGTCGTCGGTGAGCGGTCCGGCGATCGCAGCCCGGGCGGCCTCTCGCGTAGTCAAGCCCTCGGCAATGAGCTGGCCGGCCGCAATGAGCACGCGCGTCGACGCCACCTCACGCAGTCCGCCGGTTTCCAACCGCCGAATTGCCTGGCCGAACCGCACCAGCTCGGCCGCCGCAGCACTGTCCACCCCTGCTTCGTGCGCCACTATCTCCTCTTCGATATCGGCTGCGGGGAAACCGAATTCGATCGCGACCATGCGCTGACGGGTCGAATCCTTCAGATCCTTGAGCACACTCTGGTAGCCGGGGTTGTATGACACCACCAGGCCGAAGCCGGGTGCGGCGTCCAGGGTGATCCCCAACCGCTCGATGGGCAGCTGGCGGCGGTGGTCGGCGAGCGGGTGCAGCACCACCGTGGTGTCTTGCCGGGCCTCCACTACTTCGTCCAGGTAGCAGATCGCGCCCTCGCGCACCGCTCGGGTCAGCGGACCGTCCACCCACACCGTCTCGTCGCCCTGCAACAGATACCGTCCGACGAGGTCCGCCGTGGTGAGGTCGTCGTGGCAGGCCACGGTGATCAGCGGCCGGTCGAGGTCGTGGGCCATGGCCTCGACGAAGCGGGTCTTGCCGCAACCCGTCGGTCCCTTGAGCACGAGTGCCAAACCTTGGTGGTAGGCCGCCTTGAATACCGCCTCTTCGCTGCCGACCGTTTTGTAATAGGGCCGCAAGTTCTCCGCCTCGGGGGTCGCGCCGTTCCGGTGCACCACCCCGGACTCCTTGGCCATGGCTTCCCTTCTGCTAGTTGTTTCGGAGCCTAACCGGAACAGATGTTTGTTTCAAGGTCGGCCGTCGTCATGACACTCTCCGGCGGACCTCTGCCGAGCGCAGCGCGGACCGGAACAGCGGCCCGATCAGACCAGCGAGCTGATCTGGGCGGGCGATAGTCGCGTGCGCAGTGGTGCCGAACACTCGTCGCAGCGATTGCACATCAGTTCCGGCGCCGATCGTCAGGCATACACAGCCGGTGCCCCGTCGGCGCGCTTCGGTCAACGCGCGGCGCGCATCCGCGGCACCATAGGGCCGCTCGTAGCCGTGGTCGTAAGCGAGACCGTCGGAAAGCACAACCAGCAACCGCCGCGTCGTGCCTCCGCGAGCCTCCAGGACCGCCGAGCCGTGACGAATCGCCGCACCCAGGCGGGAGTAAGCACCAGGTTCCAAACTGTTCAGCCGCCGTATCACCCGGGCGTCGAGAGGGTCGTCAAACCTTTTGACCGGCACCATGTTCACCGCTCCTCGGCCCTGGGAGAAGTAGGCGTAGAGCGCAACCCGGTCACCGAGATCATGAAGTGCGACGGTGAGGTTGGCGACGGCCGCACGTTGTTGTTCGTGCACCGTGCGCCCTACCGTTCCAGGCTCTGCCGTCGACCCGGACACATCGAGTAGCAGCAACACCGAGAGGTCACGACGGCGCCGCAGGCTGTCGAGGTACACCGCTTCGTCGGGCGCCGACCTGGCCAACACCTCGACGCGGGCCTCGACGGCGGCATCGATGTCGATGTCGTCGCCCTGCGATTGCCGATGCCGTCGGTGCAGACCCATTCCCAATCGGGAAAGCGGGCGCCGCAGTCCAATGGCGGATTCGATCGCTTGAGTCGCAGTCGGCTTGATCGTCGGCTCGACCTCACGCACCGTGCACCACCCGGGACGATACCGCTTGCGCGTCACATCCCATTCGGGATACTGCATGCCGTCCGCTTGCACATCGCTGTCTCCAACGTCTTCGCTCGAGGTCGACGCCAACGAGGTCACGGCGTGCAAGCCGCGAATTCCCGAGATGGTGCGATGCGTCGGATTGTCCGCACCCGGCGGTCCGCCGCCGCGACCGGCCTTGCGCGCGGACGACAGCATCTTCTTCAACCACTTGCCTATGAAGCCGCCGCCGCCGACCGGGCTGGTGAACACATCGGGATCGTCCGACGCGTCGACTTCGCCGTCGTCGAGCTCGTCCAGTTGCCGCACGCTGTCCCGCTTTTGAGGGTCTCGCGGGACATGCTGCGTTGTCCCCGGGTCCTTTTGCGCGACCGCCTGGGATGACGCCGCCAGCACCTTGGCTGCGCGGATCACGCCGAATCCCGGCGGCGGGTCGTCGATCGCTTCCCGTCCCTCGGCAATTCGCAGCGACGTGGCGGGCGAGTCGCTGCGGCCGGCAATGTCGCGGTTGCCCATCGTCGACACGATGCTCGGCAGCAAGTCGCCGTTGGCGACCAGGGCGCGGTGACCCTCGATCGCAAGGTAGCGCTTAGCCAACCGCGGGTGTCGGACCAACCGACGAACGACGTCGGTCTCCAGGCTGCCGGCCGCGATCATCGACGCCTGCACCGCTACAGCCTCGAGGATCTCGATTTTCCGCTGCGGCCGCGTCGAGGCGTCAATGTATATGGTGTGGCCGTCCGTCCACGAGGACTCACCCGGTGGCAGTTCCGCAACCGCCACGGGACGGCCCGCCAGCGCAGAAGCGAGCATGCCGAGGGCCTGAAACTGCTCGCCACAAGCGTCGTTTCCCGCGCCCAACCTCCGAATGCACCCTTCTTGACCGATTGACCAAATATCTGTTCCAACGTAGAGTCCGGCTTGGTCGCAGTCAATCGCGTGAGGTCGAATAGGAAACGTGGACTTCTCATACCCAGTGGAAGTGGAACATTTCCGAGGCGAGCTGCGCGCCTGGTTGTCAGACAATCTGACCGACGAGTTGATAGCGGCTCGTCGGCCCACCGGCCGCGACGACGCGACATTCGAGATGCTGCGCGACTGGAATCGCGCCATGGCCGAGGCCGGATGGGCAGCGGTCTCCTGGCCCAGAGAGTACGGGGGCCGAGGCGCGACCGTGCTCGAGCAACTGATCTATACCGAGGAGACCACTCGCGCGCGGGCTCCGTTGCCGCTCAATGTCATTGGCATGAACAATATCGCTCCGGCCATCATGCAGTACGGGACCGAGGCGCAGAAGGAGACGCTGCTGCCCCGCATGATGCGGGCCGACGACATCTGGTGCCAAGGCATGTCCGAGCCCGAAGCCGGATCCGATCTGGCTGCCCTGCGTACCCGTGCGGTGCGGCACGGCGGCCAGCGAGACGGGGAGTTCGTCGTCAACGGGCAGAAGATCTGGACGTCGCTCGGGCACCGGGCCGACTGGTGTCAGCTATATGTGCGCACCGATCCCGACGCTCCGAAACACCAGGGGATCTCCTGCCTGATTGTTGACCTGAAGTTGCCGGGCATCGAGGTCCGGCCGCTCGTCACGCTCAACGGGGACACCGATTTCGCCGAGGTCTTCTTCCACGACGCGCGGGTGCCGGCGGACGCGCTACTCGGGCCGCTCAACGGCGGCTGGCAAGTTGCCACCACAACCCTCAGCCACGAACGTGCCGGGGCGGCAAGGCTATACGCCGAACTGCAGGTCCGGCTCGAGGAACTAATGGCCGGCTTCGCCGCCGCGGGCGTCGGAGCAGACCCAGTCACACTGCGGCGCCTCGGCGAGATCGCGGTCCGCATCAAGTATCTGGAAGTACTTTGCCAGCGGTCGATTTCGGCAACTTTGCACGGCGGCGACGCTTTTGGATCCGCGAGCCTGGCCAAGACGGTATGGGGTGAGATCGGGCAGGATCTGGCCGCGCTGGCCTTCGACGTGCTGGGCAGCAACGGGCGCTGGGCCGACTACCGGCTGACCTCCCGCTCGCTGACCATCGCGGGGGGCACGACGCAGATCAATAAGAACATCACCGCCCAGCGGGTACTGGGGCTGCCACGAAAATGAACCTCGAGCTGACCGACGAGCAACTGGCGCTGCGCGACACCGTGCGACGCTTCCTGGCTGAGAAAGCACCGATATCCGGGCACGTTCGCGAGCTGCTCGATGATCCTTGCGGCACCGACGACGCGGTCTGGCAGGGCCTCGCCGACCTCGGGACGACGGGACTGCTCGTGCCGGAGGAATACGGCGGCGCCGGCATGACAATGGTCGAGGCCGGCATCGTGGCCGAGGAACTCGGCGCCGCCCTGCACCCGGGGCCATGGCTGTCGAGCGCGGTGGCCGCGACACGCATGCTGACCCGGGCCGGCGGAGACGCGGCCGCTGAGCTTCTGGCCGGCATCGACGACGGCAGCACGATCGCGACGCTGGCTCCACTGGGCGAGCCGGGGGCACTGTCGGCCACGCTAACCGGCGTGCCTGACGCCGCGGCGGCCGATGTATTGCTAATACTTGCTGAATACCAAGACGGCACTGGGCTTTTCGCCGTTGACAAAGACTCGGCAGGCGTTTCATTGACGTTCGAACGCGGAGTCGACCAGACTCGCAAACAGTTTCGGGTCACGCTGGACAACGCCGACGCGCATCTGCTCGCCACACCCTCGCCGGAGGACATCGCCGCAGTCGTCGACGACGTGCTCATCGCCATGGCCGCTGACGCACTCGGGGCGGCAACGGCGGTAATGCAGCTCGCCGTCGAATATGCCAAGACGAGAAGACAATTCGGTCAGTTCATCGGGTCGTTTCAGGCGGTCCAGCATTTGTGCGTCGACATGTACGAGACTGTCGAACTGGCCCGCAGCGGAGTCATCCACGCGCTGTGGGCCGCCGACGCCGCCCCGAACGAGCGGCACCTGTCCGCGGTGCGCGCCAAGGCGTTCGCCGGGCGGCTGGCCACCGTCGGCGACACCGCGATCCAGGTGTTCGGCGGCATCGGCTACACCTGGGAGCACGACGCTCATCTCTATCTCAAGCGGCTGCTGAGCTGGAGCCAATTCCTCGGCGGCCCCGACCGCTATCTCACCGAACTCGGTGCACGCCTTGCTAGTTCCGAACCGACGAAGGATTTCCCGTGATCGACTTCACCGACCAGGTCGCAATCGTCACCGGCGCAGGCCGAGGCCTTGGCCGGTTGTATGCGCTCGAGCTGGCCCGGCGCGGAGCTGCGGTGGTTGTCAACGACCTGGGTGGCACCATGCACGGCGAAGGTTCCGACGCAACCGTCGCCGACGAGGTCGTCGCCGAGATCGAGAACGCCGGCGGTGTCGCGGTGGCATCACACGACTCGGTGGCCGGCCCGGAGGGCGGCGAAGCGATCGTCGATACGGCCGTCGAGCGGTTCGGCCGACTCGACGCGGTGGTGAGCAACGCCGGCATCTTCAACAGCGTTCCGTTCGACGAGATGTCCGCGCAGCAATGGCGGCAGATGCTCAGCGTGCACCTGGACGGCGGGTTCTATTTGAGCCAGGCCGCCTACCGGGTGATGAAGAGACAGCGCTACGGCCGGTTCGTCTTCATCTCTTCGTCGGGCGGCATGTTCGGACAACCGCTGGAAGCCCATTACGCCGCTGCCAAAGCCGGGCTGGTCGGATTGTCGAATGTGATCGCGATCGAGGGCGCCGACCACGGCATACTTTCCAACACGGTGCTACCGTTCGGCTTTTCCCGCATGGTGACCGAAACCGTCGGCGACCCGAAAGCCCTTGAGGAGATCGGATTTCTGAACGTGATCAAGCCGGAGCTGGTGGTCCCTGTCGTGGTCTTCCTGGCGAGTCGGGCCTGCCAATTCACCCACCAGAACTACTCGGCCTGCGCTGGTCGTTTCGCTCGGGTCTTCGTCGGCCTCGGTCAGGGCTGGTTCGCGGCGCGTGACAGCAATCCGACGGCCGACGACATCGAAGCTCATCTTTCCGAGGTGTCGGCAACCGAACCGTTCACCGTGCCCGACTCGATCTTCGAGGAAGTCTTCGCCGTGGCCGCCCAGCTCGGTGTGACGACGTGACGCCGCTACCCGCTTTAAGATTGGCTGGTTGGCCCGCTCAGCAGCATCTTTCCAACCGGGCAGTCTGATAGCCTTCAACAAAGATTTGGTTCACCGGGAGGACAGGTGCATATGGCCAGAGCCGATGCACTGGAACAAGCCGGCACCGCAGCCGATTCCGGAACCCGCCGGACCGAGATCCTGCAGACCGCGGCATCCCTGATCGCCTCGTCGGGGCTACGGACCTCGCTGCAGGAAATCGCCGATGCCGCAGGCATTCTCCCGGGCAGCTTGTACCACCACTTCGAATCCAAAGAAGCGATCCTGGTCGAGCTGACGCAGCGCTACCACGACGATCTGAACCGCATCGGCCAGCGCGCACAGGCGAGGCTGGACCAACCCGACTCGCGGCCCGCCGACAAGCAAATCACCGAGCTCGGAGTGGCAATCGCCAACTGTGCGGTGGAACATCAGGCCGCCCTGCAGATGTCGTTCTACGAGGGACCGAGCGCGGATCCCGAACTGCTCAAGCGCGCGCAACAGTCCAGCGCAATCCATGACGCGATGCTGCAGACACTGCGCGCCGGCAGGTGGAGCGGCTACATCAAACCCGACATCGACCTTCCGACCTTGGCCGACCGGATCTGCCAGACCATGCTGCAGGTGGGTCTGGACGTCATTCGCGACAAAGCATCCGCCGATCAGGTGGCCGGGCTCATGTGCCGAATCATCCTGCACGGGTTGGCAGCACGGCCCCCCACCGATGCCGCACTGGATCGGTCCAAGGCCATTGCCGCGGCCAGCGAGGTCATCGAGACATGGGCCGACGACAGCTTCGCGGACCCTGGCGACAAGGCGGCCCATCTGCGCGCGGTTGCAAAAACCGAGTTCGGCCGAAAAGGCTATGAAGTCACCACCATCCGGGACATCGCATCCGCGGCGGGTCTGGGCACCGGCACCGTCTACCGGGTGATCGGATCCAAGGATGAGCTGCTGGCCTCGATCATGCGTTCGTTCGGGCAGAAGGTCGAAGCCGGATGGGTCAGCGTGCTGCGCTCGGATGCGTCGACGCTCGAGAAGCTCGACGCGCTCAGTTGGGTCCACGTCAACGCGTTGGATCGGTTCTCCGACGAGTTCCGGATCCAGCTGGCATGGATGCGACAGTCGCCACCGACCACCAACCCGGGCTGGTCGTACACCACGCGGCTGCGACAGATGAAATCACTGCTCTCCGAGGGGATCCGGTCGGGAGAGATAAGCATCGACACGCCGTCGACCGCGATGCTGGCGCGCTGTGTCATCGGCATGCAGTGGATACCGGAGAACATTCTGCGTGCCGTGGGCACTCGCGCGGCGTTGCTGCACGCCCGCGACACCGTCCTGCGCGGAGTCGCGGTTTGCGGGAAGTAGGCGTCAGAGTCACAACCGGGTACCCGGTGTTGAACCAAATAACTGTTACCCATACAGTTGGGCAATTAGAACCGGGTTGGCAGTTGCCGAGAAGGGGATTTCCATGACTGTTATCGATCGATTGCGTTATGACGGCAAGCGGGCGCTCGTCGTCGGCGGCGCGACGGGCATGGGCGCGGCGGCGGCCAAGTCAGCGGGCGAGCTCGGCGCCGAAGTCATCGTGCTGGACTACGCGCCGGTGAACTATGACGTCGCCAAGGCAATACAGGTGGACCTGCGCGACCCGGCCTCCATCGACGCCGCGCTGGAGCAGGTCGAGGGGCCGGTGCATGCGGTGTTCTCCGCCGCCGGAGTCGCCGACGGGCCGGATCTGATGAAGATCAATTTCATCGGACACCGCTATCTCATCGAGCGGCTGCTAGGCAACAATCAGCTTCCGTCCGGCTCGGCGATCTGCTTCATCTCCTCGGTCGCCGGCATGGGATGGGAAAACGACCTGGAACTGCTGAACGAGTTCCTGGCCACGCCTGACTTCGCGGCGGCCGACGCGTGGGTCAAGGCGCATGAGCCAGAAGGCATCATCCACTACGGGTTCAGCAAGAAGGCGGTCAACGCCTACGTCGCAACCCAGGGCTATCCCCTGCTGAAGCGTGGCATCCGCATCAACGCCATCTGCCCGGGTCCCACCGACACCCCGCTGGCGCAGGCCAACGCCGACCTGTGGCTGACTTTCGCGCAGGACTACCGGGACGAGACCGGCTCCAAAGTCCACACCCCGGAGCAAATGGGCGACGTGATGGCGTTCCTCAACAGCGCCGCCGCGTTCGGCATCAGCGGGATCACGCTGCTGGTGGACTACGGGCACACGATGGCCTCGCTCACCGGGGCATACCCTCCGGGCAAGCCGATCATCGATCTGATCATGGGCCGGGTGAAGCTGTAGGAGTCGGGCCCGTGGCGCGCATCGTCGTGATCGGCGGCCACGGCAAGGTCGCACTGCACTTGGCTCGCATCCTGGCCGAGCGCGGCGACGACGTGACGTCGGTTTTCCGTAACCCGGACCACGCCGGCGACGTCGCCGAAACGGGCGCCAAACCGGTCACCGCCGACATCCAGCAGCTGGACACCGCCGCGCTGGCCGAGCTCGTCGCGGGTCACGACGCCGTCGTTTTCTCCGCCGGGGCCGGCGGGGGCAACCCGGCCCGCACCTACGCCGTCGATCGCGATGCGGCGATCCGGGTGATAGACGCCGCCGCGCAGGCAGGCGTCAAAAGGTTCGTGATGGTGTCCTATTTCGGTGCGCGACCCGACCACGGTGTGTCGCCGGACAATTCGTTCTTTCCGTACGCCGAGGCCAAGGCCGCCGCCGACGCACACCTGCGGGCCAGCAGCTTGGATTGGACCATCCTGGGCCCGGGTCACCTCACCCTGGAGCCTGCGACGGGGCGGATCGCCGTCGGCGAGGGAAAGGGTTCAGTCACGCGGGCGGACGTCGCGCTCGTCGTCGCGGCCGCATTGGCCGACGACTCGACGATCGGCCGGACCATCGAATTCAACAACGGCGAGTTTCCCATCGCCGAGGCACTGGCGCGCTGAGTCGCCGCGACCGTGACGCTGGCGTCACGGTCGCCGGCAACCCCCGGCCCGGCCGCGGAGGATCACCAGACTATGGACAACATGTGGGGTTTTCATTGCCGCCGTCATAGCCGCCAAGGGCCGATCAGAATCGATGATTCGGCAGCCAAATTCACACGCAAGATAGATCGGTGTGGTCGCGGTCAGCCTTTGCAGGCAGCCGCAATCCGACGCCACTCTTCACGAGGGAAGGTCGATCGGTCATCCGTCAGCACCTGAATGCAGACATGATCGGCGCCTGCCGCCCGATGCTCGGCTACCCTGCGCAAAACGGCTTCCTCGTCGCCCCACACAATGATCCCGTCGAAAAGCCGGTCGCTCGCCCGAGCCAAGTCATCTACCGAGTACCCGCTCCGGCACAGCAAGCTATGGGCGTAGTTCGGCAAAGCTCCCAAATAAGCCCGCAGCCAATGGGTTCCGATGGCACGGGCCTCGTCGGCGTCGTGACACAGGATCACGGTCTGCATCGGCATCAACAACGAAGTCTCGCCTAAAATCGCACGGGCAATGGCGGTGTGCTCCGGCGTTGCCATGTAAGGTTGGGCACCGCGGGTACGACTCGCGGCCAGCGCCAACATCTTCGGGCTCTGAGCAGCTAGCACCCGCCGCTCGGCGGGCACTGGCGGGTCGGCAGCGTCCAACGCATCCAGGAACGCGACAGCCGCTGGCACAGGCTTGTGGTATGCCCCCGGCTGGTTGACGCCCATTGGTCGGGCGTGATTGGCGCCGACGCCGAGCAGGAAGCGGTCGCCATAAGTGGCGATGAGCTCGGCATAAGATGCAGCGATCTCGCTCGGTGAGTGCATCCAGAGATTCAGGATGCCCGTCGCGATCACCGTCCGTCTTGTTGCGCCAAGCAACCCATGCACGGCATCAAACACCTGCCCACTGACATCTGGGATCCACAGCGATGCAAAGCCAAGCTCCTCCAATTCCGCTGCCGCTTCGGCGGATTCCGCCGGGTCGCCGTAGCGCAGCTGAACACTCGACACCCCGATACCGGCAAGTTCCAACTGAATCATTCCTTTCCGTATCCACGATGCTTGGTGCTGGCCACGCCTCCGCACTGTTGCGGATTTTGAATTATGTTGACTGCGAGCTTTGGCAAACGCCACTGTCTTATGGCGCGGACTCGAATGGGAAACACCACAGGGTGATTGACGTTCGAGACGGCCAACCCACCCGATCAAGTGTGTGTGCCACCTAGCGACTCAAGGACCATGTTCCGGTTGACATTGACCAGGAAATTCAGCAGAGCCGTCTGCAACAGAACCACTTTCAGCTTGAAAGTGATCAGTAGGTTCAGCAGCGCGATCTGAGTTTCGACCAACTCAGCTTTAACATCGCCCGAAAAGGGGACTCCAAACGCCGTTGGAAGGGCGGACGCGACAATGACCCCATCAGCGACGTCCGAAAGCGAGCCTCGCGCATTGCGGCTCATACGCGGATAACCGACCTGATTAGCGATGATCTGTGTCGCCATAGGCCAAGGGTCATGGAGCGCAGTTTGGCCAAGGCTCTTCTGGCGGTCAGATGTGTTGGTGGCGAGCTCCGCATAGGCGTTAAAACCGGAGAAGTCAGCGCGGCCACTCACGCGCCCGACCGGTGAATTCTCCAGACCAACTACGTCTTGCAACCCCCTGGTCAAAGAAATTTTGCCTGTGCCCTCGCCGACCTCGAGTCCCAGTGCGGCCAAAATCTCGGTAGCGCTGTCGGAAGCCGCGTCCAGCTGTCCCGAGCGCGCCTGAATCTCTGGTAGATCTGACGCGACCGGCATGGCGGCGCTGGCGCTCACGCCTATCAGCACGATGCCAGTAGTCAGGTACGCGCAGAGGCGGGTAGCGAACCTTGGTCCACCCCACTCCCGCATACTGACGGCCTTGGGTCGAGGGGCTAACTGCACCAGATCTCCTTGTTGACGATGGGTATTGGGACTGCCGTAAGGAGTCACAAAGGCATCGGTCGATGTATACCGCGGGTGAGGCGGCAAACACGTGTCTCTGACAGGCGTTGTGTACACGCAGTGCGCATCGGTCACAGAAGCATTGGTTAGCGGCCAGTCCTTTCAACGGCACAAGAAGGCCTAGTGAAGGCAGCAGTACCGACGGCTAGGCAGTCTCAATTCGGCAAGACCTTCCCTGACTTGCCTTTCCACGTGGGTTACGACTCTCGCGACGCAGGGTGATGGTTGCCGAGTCTTCTTCGAGCTCCACTAGTGAGCATTGCGTTGGTATACGGTCAGGCCATGCGGATATCGACAGAGGTTGCCGAATAGGCGGCGTCCGTTGGAGCTAATCGGCCGACGAGCCGAATGCGAGGTCATCGATCAGCTCGTCGAGGTTGTGCGCGCCGGCGAAAGCCGGGCGCTGGTGATCCACGGCGAAGCAGGAGTTGGAAAGTCCGCGCTGCTGGAATACCTGGCTGAGCGGGCGTCGAGCTGCCGGGTGGCGCGTGCGGCCGGTGTCCAGTCCGAGATGGAGCTCGCCTTCGCCGCGCTGCACCAGTTGTGCGGGCCAATGCTGAATCGATTGGAGCGACTTCCTGAGCCGCAGCGCGATGCGCTGCAGACAGCGTTCGGCATTATCGCCGGACCCCTTCCGGACCGGTTCTTAATCGGACTCGCCGTGTTGAGCTTGCTATCTGAGATAGCCGACGAACAGCCGCTGGTGTGCCTAATCGACGATGAACAGTGGCTGGATCAGGCCTCAGCGCAGGTGCTCGCGTTCGTCGCGCGGCGCCTGGTAGCGGAATCGGTCGGGCTGGTTTTCGCCGCGCGTGTGCCGGGCGGCGATCTCGCCAACTTACCGCAACTTCTCGTATCCGGCTTGGCGGACGCGGATGCACGCGCGCTGCTGGACAGGGTGCTGACCGGACCGCTTGACGCGCGGGTACGTGACCAAATCGTCGCTGAGACTCGGGGCAACCCTTTGGCATTGGTGGAGCTGCCACGGGGAAGGACTGCACAACAGCTGGCAGGAGGGTTCGGGCTGCCGAGCGCGGTACGACTCTCAGGAAGCATTGAAGAAAGTTTTCGGCAGCGCATTAGTGCCATGCCGGAGTCGACCCGCAATCTTCTGCTAGTGGCGGCGGCCGAGCCGACCGGTGATCCGGCGCTGATTTGGTCGGCTGCGGCCAAACTTGAAGTCGGTGCGGACGCCGCGGCGCCCGCGGTCGATGGAGGCCTGGTGGCGTTCGACTCCCGGGTACAGTTCAGTCATCCATTGGGGCGCTCGGCGGCTTACCACTCGAGGTCACTGCAGAAGCGCCAGCAGATCCACCGAGCCCTCGCGGATGTCACTGATCCGCAGTTGGATCCCGACCGCCGGGCCTGGCATCTAGCCCATGCCGCCACCGGCCCTGCCGAGGATGTCGCCGCCGAGCTAGTGCGCTCAGCAGGGCGGGCTCAAGCGCGCGGTGGGGTGGCTGCCGCAGCGGCATTCCTTGAGCGCGCAACAGCGTTAACCCTCGACCCGGCCCAACGAGCTCGGCGCGCCCTCGACGCGGCGGCCGCAAAGGCACAAGCTGGCGCATTCGACGCCGCACTGGATCTGATTGCCCTGGCCGAGGCCGGACCGTTAAGCGACTTGCAGCATGCTCGTGTCGATCTAGTGCGCGCCCAGCTAGCCTTCGTTACCAACCGCGGCAGCGATGCCCCGCTGCTGCTGCTGAAAGCAGCGAAACGGCTCGAGTTAATCGACGCCGTTCTTTCCCGTGACACCTACTTGGAGGCGCTATCGGCGGCGATGTTCGCCGCCCGACTAGCGTCCGGCTGCGGGATCCTGGACGTAGCACAGGCCGCCGCCGCGTCGCCACGCGTCGTAAACCCGCGCCTATCCGATCTTCTGCTTGACGGCCTCACAGCACAGTTCACCGACGGATATGCGGCAGGACTAGGGATTTTGCGTCGCGCTATCAGCACCGCCAGACCTCGAAGGTCATCAGAGGATGATCTGCGTTGTCTATGGCTGGTAGGAATCGCCGCATTACACGTGTGGGATGACGAAAGTTGGGATGTGCTTTCGGCGCGCCATGTTGAGCTTGCCCGCGCGGCCGGCGCGCTAACGGAATTGCCGCTTGCTCTCAGTTCGCGCGCGGTGATGCTGCTTGCCGCCGGCGAACTCACCGCCGCCGAATCGCTGATTCAGGAGGCCGAGACGGTGACAGAGGCCACCGGCGAACGTGTCGCGCCACATGGCGCGCTGGGCCTGGCCGCATTTCAGGGCCGTCCGGGCGAGGCATCGACATTGATCGAAGACACCACACGAGACGTCATGCGGCGCGGCGAAGGCGTCGGGTTGACGATTGCCGAGTGGGCGGAGGCAGTGCTGAACAACGGCATTGGCAACTACGAGAAGGCGATGATCGCAGCCCAGAAGGCTGCCGAGCACCCCGCAGACATTGGCGTGTCGGCATGGGCCGCGGTTGAGCTCATCGAAGCGGCCGTGCGCAGCGGTACGACCACCGCCGCAGCCAATACTCTTTCCCGTCTTACCGAAATGACCAGTGCCAGTGGCACCGATTGGGCGCTTGGCATCGATGCACGTTCGCGCGCATTGCTGAGTGCTGGTGCGGAGGCTGAGCGTTTTTACCGCGAGGCAATTGAGCGGCTTGGCCGTACCCGAATGCGCTCCGAACTCGCCCGCGCCCATCTGCTCTACGGGGAATGGTTACGCCGAGAGCGCCGTCGCACGGAGGCGCGGACGCAGCTCCGCACAGCGCACAGCATGCTCGACGCGATGGGCATGCATGCGTTCGCCGAGCGCGCGGGGCGCGAGCTTCAGGCCACCGGTGAAACCGCTCGTAAGCGCGCCGCCGGCGTGAGCGGGGAACAACTGACAGCGCAGGAAACGCAGGTCGCACGGTTGGCCCGCGACGGCCTGTCGAATCCAGAGATCGGTGCACGGCTGTTCATCAGCGGACGAACAGTCCAGTATCACCTTCGCAAGGTGTTCGCGAAGTTGGACATCAGCTCACGCAGCCAGCTTGACCGAGTCCTTCCGACGGATCGTCCGCTGCAGGGCCGTCAGCACGACAGCGACCGCGGCGGGTTCGTCAAAGCGCGTTGAGTAGTCAAGTTGTGGATCGGCGCACTTGATGACTAGCCACCGGCGGATGCGATCGCGGCTTATTCAGCGCAACCTTCTACTGAGGCAAAGAGCAACTCGCTGACTCGCCCTGGCGTAGAAAGGATTTCTCAATGGGTCAGAAGATAGTTCTGGTGACGGGTGCGTCGAGTAACTTCGTTCGGCTCACCGCCGAAACGCTCGCGCTCGCCGGCCAAACGGTCTACGCGTCGATGCGTGAGATCTCCGGCCGCAACGCGTCTCAGGCCGAAGCGGTGGGCTATTTCGCAAAGGATAACGGCGTTGATCTGCGGACCGTGGAAATGGATGCGCAGTCGCAATCGTCCGTAAATGCCGCCGTCGAAAGGGTTTTGAACGCCAATGGGCGTATCGATGTGGTGGTACACAATCCGGGGCACATGGTCTTCGGACCGGCTGAGGCATTTACGCCCGAGCAGTTCGCGGAAGTGTATGACATCAACGTGCTGAGCACGCAGCGAGTCAACCGATCTGTCCTGCCACACATGCGACGACAGCGGCAGGGCCTGTTGGTGTGGATATCCAGCAGCAGCGCCGCGGGAGGCGCGCCGCCTTATCTGGCACCCTATTTCGCGGCCAAAGCCGCGATGGACGCGCTGGCGGTGGCCTACGCTCCCGAACTGACCCGCTGGGGCATCGAGACTTCCATCATCGTTTCCGGTGCATTCACCACCAACACCAACCATTTGGCGCGTGCCGGCTCGCCCAGCGACAAGACAGTGGTTGACGACTATGAGGCTGGCCCCTACGCGGGTTTGGGACCTCAGGTTCAGCACGCCTTCGATGTCATCGCCTCCCCGGACCCCGACGAATCCGCGGTCGCCGACGCCGTTGTCAATGTAATTGATACCCCATTTGGTAAGCGCCCGTTTCGGTCTTACACCGGCCCGACGGAGGACGGCGCCGAGGTCGGCTTCGCGGTCCTCGACCGGCTCAAGGCCGAGATACTGCATCGGGTCGGGCTGCACGACCTACTGAAACCGGCCCGATTGGTCTAACCGGCTGACCCTGAGGAATAGACAGAACACATACGCGTCAGCACGGCGAACTACGTCATCGCTCACGACCACATCGGCTAACAAGCAGACTTACCCCGGAGTATCGGACTTCTCTGAGCAGCAACACGATCCGCGACGACTAAACATCAGGCTTCAGCGGCCAACTCTGCAAAATCGGTCCCCCTGGCGGGGCTGAACCGCATACAACCACGCCTTCTGCTTCGTTGTCGGCACGACTAGCGCACAGATCAGCGAGCGAAGTGGGATACAAAGCCAGGCGGCTTTTACAAGGTAACCGCAGACAAAGATTGCCAGCACGTCCACCGAAGACCTCATGTGCGTCGTCAGCTACGACCGGCGCATTGACGACGCCGGAATACCGTAGCCGGACACGGCGCTTGTTGGCATAGGGCACTGCGGTTCCCAAATGTGAGACTCAGTGCGGACCCTCTCGCGGTCGGATTCGATGAAGGTCGAGGTGGCTGAGAAACCGTAACAACGGCGTTTCTAAGCGTTCCCAGAAGCTCCATAGTTTGTATAGCGGTCAGACCATCATCGCGGCGTAACCGTCGGCCAGCTCGCGCAATTGTCCGGTGCCGTCGCCGGTGTAGGAGGCACCGTGCATGAGCGCCAGTGTGCGGGGTTTCAGCTCGGCCAACTGCCGCAGCGTGGGCACCAGATTGGTCGTTAGACCCGTTCCACGAAAGAGGCTTTCAGTATCTAAGGCTGCTGCGACACAGTCTGATTCGGTCAATGCAGGGCAACGACCGGCCTGGCTGAACAGGTCGCCTGCCAGCAGGGTCGACGTCGCTTCGTCAAACCACAACCCCGCTTCCCAGTTGTGTGGCACGTGCGGAGTGGCGATGAACCTCAGCCGATGCTGACCGATGTCAAGCAGTTCATCAGGCGCGGCCACCGGCGGCCTGTCACAGATGTCGTTTAAGGACAACATGTTCGCCAGCACACCATGGATGACCTCGGCATGCGGGGCAGCGCGCAGAAATAGGTTCATCGCGCCGCATTCGTCAGCTTCCAGGTGCCCGAACGAGATCCACCGGAGCGTATCCAGCGGCATAACGCGCGAGATGGCTTCCGACACCTGCGGGAACAGCTGGCGGTGACCGCAATGGAACAGCATTGGCTGCTCACCGGTCAACAAGAATTGATTGAAGGTGAACCCGTCATCGGTGACCTCGGGTACCCACGTCGACAGCCGGTAGATATCCGGCGCAATTTCGTGAAGGGTGGTATTCGAGGTGATGTTCATAGAGCCATCCTTGCGCTGATTTGTCGCGTCGTATCCGAGAGATCCCGTCACATGTGTGCGCACTGCAGATCTCCGTCACGCTTATCGCGAACTACCGGTCGACCGCCCACACTATGTGCAGCATTGCCGCAAGCAAACCACGTCCTACACCAGCTGACATCGCTGAATGCCCGCCGTTAGAACCACCCGAGCCCGGCGGCGGACACAATCAGCAGTGTCGCGATAAGACCGTGGAGAAGACTCTGGACTAGGAACAGTCGCAGAGGCAAAGCGTCGCCCCGAGCGTGAGATTCGTCCGACCGCGAGTAATCAATGATGACATAGCGATTACGCGCGAAGCCGAACGTCTTCTCTAGCGGAAGACGGCCCCACCAACAGTGCGGCATCCCAGGTGCCAGGGATGAGTCTTTCTCGCCCGTTTCGACAATTGCGGCGGTGCATGGCTTTGCTGTGTCCGGGCGGACTGATTTTAGGTGATTCACGGTACCTACCTGTCGTCATCTGATTAATAAGGCAATCAGCCACTGCCGCGCAACGTTTCGCGCTGCCCCACCTGGGACAGGCGTGGCCGTCATGGTCGTGTGTACCTTGATCCCCTGACAACGACGTGTCTCGGTCGCGAATTTTGTGCACGAGACTTGCATCGGATGCTCACATGCGTCCCGCATTACAAGTCTTGGTGGCCGAGGATCGGAATGTAGACACGGCTGGCGAACCATGAACGCCGTTAGGGACACAATGCTGGTGTGAATGAGATTGCTGCGACATCACGTGTAGTGGTGACGATCGTCTTCGAGCGGGTGACGCTTCTGGATGCAGCGGGACCAGCCGAGGTCTTCGTTGCGGCAAACCGGTTCGGAGCGCATTATCAGCTCAAAGTCGCATCCGTAGATGGGCAAGATGTGACAACCTCGATCGGAACCAAGTTGGGTGTCACCGATAGCATTTCGGCGATTGATTCTGCCGACACCGTCATTGTCGCTGGGGGCGACACACTGGTCGGGCGGCAACTCGATCCGGCGCTCGTGGAGGCCCTCGGACCGTTGTCGGCGCGGTCCCGGCGATTGGCTTCCGTTTGCACGGGTTCGTTCGTCTTGGCACAGGCTGGCTTGTTGAGCGGTCGGCGCGCTACAACGCACTGGCGACACGCACCGCTGCTTGCCCGCGAATTCCCTGATACATGTGTCGAACCGGACGCGATCTTTGTTCGCGATGGCGAGATCTTCACCTCGGCTGGGGTATCAGCTGGCATCGACCTGGCTCTGGCGCTGGTGGAACTGGATTATGGCGCGGAGTTGGTTCGCGAGGTGGCACGGGCGCTGGTTGTGTATCTCAAACGCGCGGGAGGACAGTCGCAGTTTTCTGTCTTAGTGGAGGCTGATCCGCCGTCCCAATCCGTGCTGCGTTCGGTCACGGCAGCGATCGCTGCTAACCCAGATGCGGACCACAGCGTGAAAAGCCTTGCGGCAAGGGCGTCCTTGAGCAAACGCCAATTGGCGCGACTATTTCAGTCCGAACTTGCCACAACCCCGGCCCGGTACGTTGAGATGGTCCGCATCGATATCGCGAGGGCCCAACTCGAGGGGGGACGAACGGTGGCTCGCACAGCGCAGCTAGCCGGCTTCGGCAGTGCCGAAACGCTCAGACGAGTCTTTGTCAACCGCCTCGGCGTCTCCCCCAAGGCGTATCAAGACAGATTCCGTACTACTGTCCGCAGTGCCGATGACGCTTCCCGCCCGATTGCGCCGCCTCCGACCGTCGATCACGATTGCTAGATCTGGCGTTGCGTCCGCGCTTGATGTCGCAGATTGTGGGAAACGTGTCGCTTCGCCACTGGCCGAAGTCGTTACAAACGCGGACACTGAATCTGTGTCTTCACGATTCGACCGCGGGACAATTGCTGCGTCTCTGGCGTTGGCAGCCTTGCTTATTCAACACCTTCTCAAGACAACATCGTCATCGGTCAAGCGACGGATGGCGTGATGGTAAGCGCACCGACAAAGGTAACCCCCGATAACGTCGCGCACCGACTGGGTTTCGCGCCAGAGCAGCGCATCACGACTCCTGACGAAACGATGTCGGCAGCTATCTGGCGGTTCCAGCGCAATTCATCATACGAATTATCTGGCCGCGCGAATGAGAACACTGACGTGATATCGATGTTGGTGAGCGGGCACCATCACCACACCTACTTCGCCGACGGGCAGCGGAAGTGGAGCGGCGCACATCCGGCGTTCCACATGAATATTGTGGTCGCCGGCGAACAGCCGCGCGGGATATTCACCTCAGAGCAGCCATTCACCTACTTGCACATGTATCTGCCTCACGCCATGGTTGAGCGGCTCGCTGTAGAGAGCGGTGCAACCCAGAAAGGTCGGACGATCGCTCTTGTCGATCCGATGTGTTCACGTGATCCGTTCGTCGAGGCCACTTGCCGGCAGATCCTCCGCGAGATGACGCAACGCGACCGGTGTTCTCGCATGATGTTCGAATCGCTCGGCCAGCAGCTCGCAGTGCGGCTCATCCGGCGACATTCAACCCTGTCTGGCTCCACAGCGTTCGCTGGAAAAAGCGGACCAGGCTATCGCGATTGGCGCCTACGGCGCGCGATCGAGTACCTCGAAGCGCACTTATCGGATGACGTCGGTTTGACGGAGCTGGCGAAGGTAGTAGGTTTATCGACGGCCCGCCTGGCGACTCTTTTTCGCGATGGCACGGGCGAGCCTCCGCATCGCTGGTTAATGAACCGCCGTTTCGCGCGAGCGTGTGAATTGCTAGGCAACCCGTCTCTAAGCATTACCGATATCGCGCACCAATGCGGCTTCGCCAGTTCACAACACCTGGCCACCGTGACACGTCGACAGCTCGGCACTACACCCACCGCTTACCGCAGGCAGCTGCTCAGCTGACAGGTCACCGTGTCGATCGGCACTAGCACGAAATTCGACCCGTCCATTAAAGGCGAGCGCCGCACAATTTGATTGCCTCTCGAAAACGCATTGCACACAAAGGTTGCGATGCGGGCACAACATGCACCGCCGTCCGGTAGATCGCGGATCATAGCGGTGGTCGCGGCAGCTTTTGTGGGAAGAACGGCTCGAAAAGCCGTGGGCGGATAGCCCTGATCGCTGCAGACTGTCTGCAGGTCCCGCAAGGAGATTCACGCGGCGATCGTCTGCAGCGCTGCAGGAAGCCCATGAACCGAACGTCGATGAAGGGTAGTAGATGTCGATTGCACCGCTCACGGATACAGGTCGCCTTCGCGACGAGGTGTTTCCTAAAGTTGCCGAGACCGCAGTAGTTTTGGGGGCAAGCATCGGTGGGCTATTGGCCGCCCGGGTGCTCGCTGACTTCTACAGCACAGTCACGGTGGTCGAACGGGATGTCCTCCCGGACGGCCCCGTGACCCGTCGCGGCGTGGCGCAAGGCGGCCTGCCCCACCTTCCGACAGCGCGCGGGGCGCAGATCATGGATGAGCTGTTGCCCGGTTTTCTCGACGAGCTGGTCGTCGGCGGCGCGCGAGTGTGGAATGACGGTGACCTGTCACGGTTTTGGGTATCGTTTGGCGGACATCGCCTTTTGCGATCTGGCACGATTCCAGACCCTAATTCGATGGTCAGCTACTACGTCAGCCGGCCGTTTCTGGAGTGGAGCCTGCGCCGCCGCGTGCATGCACTTTCCAACGTGGAGATCATGCAAGACCACGATGCGGTGAGATTGACGTCGGACCGAAAACGCGACCGCGTGACCGGTGTTGTGGTGGCACGGCGTGACTCTGGCGCCGAGAAGGTCCTAGCGGCCGATCTTGTCGTGGACGCCACCGGACGCGGCTCACGGACACCAGTGCTTCTTGACGACCTGGGCTATCCTCGCCCCCGCGAAGACCAGCTTACGGTGCAGGTCAGCTACGCCGGCATGCCGGTCCACCTGCCACCGGGCACGCTGCGCGAGTACCTCGCTTTCAGCGGCCCCGAGCCTAGCCGACCTGTGTGCTTCGCGATGTTTGCCGGCGAGAACGACACCTACAGGCTCGCGGTCCAAACGGTGGCAGGACAAAAACCCCCCGCGGATCGCATTGCGCTGCTGGACTGCCTGGCCGACATGGCGCCCCCGTACGTGCTTGACGCCGCGCGGCGTGCCGAGCCACTCGCAGACATGACGCACTATCGGTTTCCCTCAAACCGGTGGCGCCGCTATGACAAGTTGGCGCGAACGCCCGACGGTCTGATCGTCGTGGGCGACGCGCTATGTAACTTCAATCCACTCTACGGACAGGGCATGTCGGTCGCCGCCATCGAAGCGCTCGTCCTGCGCCACTGCCTGCAGCAGGGGGATCGCAACCTACCGTGGCGGTTTTTTCGCGCGTCCGCTAAAGAGATCCGCGTGGCCTGGCAAGCGGCGGTAGGCTCGGACCTGGCTTTGCCCCAGATAGCGGGGAAACGACCGCTGTCTATACGGATCATCAACGCTTACCTCGATCGGGTGCTGGCCGCCGCCGAAACCGATCCAGCAGTGGTCCAGCAATTCCTGCAGTCGATGAATCTGCTTGATCCTCCCTCGCACCTGCTGCGCCCGTCAATAATGCTTCGGGTACTTAAGAATTCGCAAAAGCGAGGGGGAGCCAGCGAGACAACGTCACCTATGGTTGTCCGAGGCGCGACCGAGACGGACAGTCCCAGACAAGCGGCACCATAGAGAGTCATCGGGTCACTGATGCTTGACCCTTTGCATCGGTCAATATGGTCCGTTGCAGCGAAACCCCTCTATCGCAGAGACTTTCGCATGATGGTGACAATCATGGTCGCCGCGGTCACAATCCTCTCCGAGTGAAAGCGCGTAAGCATGTTTAAGGTCGGTCTGATAGAACAACCGCTACACACCCGCTACTTACCAACGGCGTTGGTGAGCGCCAGTTATCTCACCGCGGTTGGGAATCGGGTGGACTCGTTTTGGTTCCCTGACCATCTCACCTCACTGTTTCCGCGATCGGTGCTGACACCTCAGTACGTCGGAACCGCACGGCTAGCCCCTGATGTCGATGCGTACTACGAAGCATGGACGGTATTGGGATATCTGGCCGCTCGAAATAAATTGGGACGGCGTCGGGTTGGGATTGGGGTATCCGGTGCCGCCCGTCGCAATCCCGCGGTTACCGCTCAGGCGGCCGCCACGCTGCATCTACTTACCCGGGGACGAGCCATTCTCGGTATAGGAACAGGCAACCGCGAAAGCAATGAGACCTACGGTGTGGAGTGGTCAAAGCCGGTGGCACGCTTCGAAGAAGCCCTAGCCACCATTCGCGCGCTGTGGAACTCCAGAGGCGAACTTGTCACGCGTGATTCACCATTCTTCCCGCTGCGCAACGCCGTGTTCGACCTACCGCCCTACCGCGGCAAGTGGCCGGACATCTGGATCGCCTCCCACGGGCCGCGCATGCTACGGGCCACTGGGCGCTACGCCGATGCATGGTTTCCCGCCGCCATGACGATGCGGCCCAAGGACTACGCCGTCGGCCTGGAAAAGGTCCGGGCCGCCGCTTCGGACGTCGGCCGTGACCCCACGTCCATCACCGCCGCGGGCTTGTTTTTCGTCATGACTGGTCGCAGCCGCGACCAGGTCGACGAAGCGTTGGCCTCCCAACCCATGAAAGCGTTCGCGCTCAGCGCACACGCCCGGTTATGGGCCCGCCACGGCGCGCGTCATCCCCTCGGTGACGACTTCACCGGTGCACAAGACATCATCCCGCAGACGCTCGACGAACAGACGGTCCTATCCTTGACGGCTGACGTGCCCTCGTCACTACTCAAAGAGTGCCTCCTCACCGGCACACCCGATGACGTCATCGAGCAGGTCGCCGAATGGCGTGACCACGGCCTGCGATATCCGATTATCGGCAACCTCAGCGGCATACAGCCCAGCCTGCGCCGCGGTCTGGCCGCAACGCTTCCGCTAAGCAGAATCCTTCGCGGACTACGCAAAATGTGAACCCGACGCGTCTAGGTGCGCCTCAGCTACGACGAGGTGTGTAAAACCAAGGTAGGAAAGGAATTTCAGCGAGACACCAGCATATCGAGGCAATGAAGACGCCCGAGAGCCGCCTTCCCGGGCGGCGACGACCTCGATACGGCATCGAGTGCCTTCGGCGAGAGCTATCAACGATGCCAAATGCCAGGACAGCGCCGGCACAGTTTCAACGCAGCTACGCGTGGAATCGATTTGGCTGTACGACAGGCCATCAACCGATTCCGCCCGCTGCGACGCCGGCAGCGCGGGCCGCGCGCAACCTTTGATTAGACAAGGCTGGAGAACGTACATGGCTAGTTCCAAGATTGCACCACGGTACGACTTTGTGGTTTGCGGCTCCGGCTCATCGGGATCGGTCGTCGCGAGCCGCGTAGCTGAAAACTCTGATGTCACTGTCCTATTGCTTGAGGCGGGGGGCACTGACGATGTGCCTGCCGTCCAAGACCCCTCCCAATGGACGCTCAACTTGGGCAGTGAGCGTGACTGGAATTTCGTCTCTCAACCCTCAGCTCAACTTAATGGCAGATCAATCTCGCTTTCCATGGGCAAGGTGCTTGGTGGAGGATCGAGCATCAATGTGATGGTGTGGGCGCGGGGACACCCGAGTGACTGGGACTACTTTGCGGCTGAGGCGGATAACGAGTCCTGGGGCTATCAAGCAATTCTCGACATCTACCGCCGGATCGAAAACTGGGGCGGGCCATACGACCCCAAGTACCGTGGCGTCGGCGGCCCGATCTTCGTCGCGCCCGCTCCCGATCCCAACCCGCTCGCCTTCGCCATCGTCGAGGCTGCGCGCTCGATCGGAATCCCCAGCTACAAAAGTAATAACGACGAGATGATGGTCGGCGACGGTGGGGCATCGATCCTCGACCTGACTTTGTGCAACGGGATCCGGCAGTCGGTGTTTCGTTCCTACGTCTACCCGCACCGGTGCCGGTCGAACTTAACTGTTATCACCGGCGCGACGGTGACGCGGCTCGCCTTCGATAACAACCGGATCGCGGCGGTGGAGTTCTCGCACGGCGGAAAGACCCATAGCGTTGCCGTGGCGAACGAGGTGGTCGTTTCGCTGGGCGCGGTGAACACGCCGAAGGTGCTCATGCAGTCGGGCATCGGTGATGCTGACGAATTGCGACGCTTGGGGATTCCGGTCGTGGCACATCTGCCTGGTGTCGGGCGAAACTACCAGAATCATCCGCGCATCGACTGCGTTTGGGAATGGAGAGAGCCGCTCAAGCCACGCAACAACGGGGCCGAGGCCACGGTGTTCTGGAAGAGCGACTCCAGTCTGGAAGCTCCTGATATACAAATCTGCGTCGGAGAATTTCCCATGTGCAGCAAGGAAAATGCTCAAGATTACGACGTACCCGAGCTGGGATGGACGATGTGTGCCGGGGTGCTACAGCCCAAGAGTCGTGGCAGGATCTGGCTTACCGGCCCCCATCCGGGGGACCCAGTGACGGTCGAGGGAAACATGCTGGCGGAGGCCGACGACGTCGAGATTGCACTCGCCTGCGTTGACTTATGCCGCGGACTCGGGAATTCGGCGGCTCTGCGGCCCTTCATCAAACGTGAAGTGATGCCGGGTGATCTCACGCGGCCGGAGCTGATCCGTTTCGTCCGTAACGCAGCAGAAAGCTACTTCCACTCTTGCGGCACGGCCAAAATGGGGCGGGACGTGATGTCGGTCGTGGATGGAAGTCTCAAGGTGTATGGGCTAGAAGGCGTTCGAATCGCTGACGCATCGATCATGCCGCGCATAACCACCGGCAACACGATGGCTCCGTGTGTCGTCATCGGTGAGCGCGCCGGTGACATTCTCAAAGCGGAACATGCGTTGTGAGCACACAGGGTGTCAGTTTCGCGCTTTAAGCATCACGAGCGATTATCGGCAACCTCAGCGCATGCAGCACAGCCTGCGCTGCGGTCTGGCCGCAGCCCTTCCGCTGAGCAGAATCCTTCGCGGACTACGCAAAATGTGAACCCGGCGCCCGTCTCGCCGCCTACGTTTGGGAGGGACTCGATGAGCTTCAGCTTGCCAACCACGTCCCCACAAACAGGGTCATAGACTTTCTTTCGCGGTGGTTGCGCCGAGGACAGGATGGGGCGTCGACGAGTTTTACGCCGATGGCTACGCCAGCCACAAGCGTTCCTCCGAGGATCCGGGTTCGAGCAGAAATGACACGCGAAGCACCGCCCCCAGATTCCTCAGGGCACGACGCTTGAGCAGTGGCCGTGTGAGATCTGTCAGATATGTGTCCAATCAGCAAAAAATCGACGGGAGAAATGCTCCGCGAGGTTCCTGATATAGGCCAATGCTCATGAGATTGTGCATATGGACAACCCGTAGACCGTGCTGGAGGCACCAGCGCAGTAATTCGGTGTTCCGCAGCGGTACCAAAAACCCGGGGCCGGAATATTCTTCCGCCGCGGCGATGAGCGCGGCGAGATCGTCGTTAGTTTCAGCGACCGAATGCGTGAAATAGCCGATTCCGGTTGCGTAACCGCTGATGCGTCCCTGACGCTCGACGACCGTGGCGCTGCGTAGAGCAATCGCATCCACCAGCTCGCCCTTGCGGTCGTGGCCGAGCACACGTACGCACAGTGCATTACACGCGTCGATGTCTGCCTCGGTCGCCCGCCGGACAGCATAACCGTGTATTTGTAGCTCAAGCGGAGTCCCCTGCAATGCGGCCAGCGGTTCGCGTATGTCGAACCCAAGTTTGGTATAGAGGCTTAGCGAACGGTTGTGATACGCGATTTGGACCAATCGCACTCCCGGCGCGCCACGAGCCGCGCTGCGGTCGAGGACCGCGGTCATTAACGCGCGACCGAGTTGCCGGTCCTGCGATGTAGGCTCCACCGAGATCGGACCCACGCCGAGGATCATCGAGCGTTCGTCGAGAAAGTTGCTCCCGACTACCCTTCCTTCACATTCCGCGACGACCCCGAAGAAGCCGGGATTGCCTATCAGTTCCGACATTAGCGTTACTGCCGCGTCGAGGGACGGTAGCTCCGGCGGAAATCCGTGGCGACCGGCAATGGCTGCGAATGCGTCATAGCAGATCTGTCCGCAGGTAGCCGCATCCTCCATCGCGGCTGCACGTATTTGGAGCTGCATCGGTATCTCCTCACTTGGTAGCTCGAGCGAACGGTGAGCTGAAACCGCTCGACGAGCGCATGGGTGTGGGTAGCTGATCGACCTTGGCAAGCTGGGCGATCAGCGTTCGGAATGCTTTGATTTCGGAAAACTACAAATGGGGCGGGCAGTGATCGTCGAACCTGGGCCATGAGTTTGTGGCAGAGTTGAAAAGTCTTCGGTTGGCGAGAGCCGCTCGAGTGCCTCGGCCAGTCGTTCGAGGGCGCGGGCTCGTTCGGGCGCTGGAGTCGTCTTCTAGCAGTGCGTAAGGCCTCTTGGGCCGCGGCCACAGCATCAGCAATGTCGCCGAGAGTAGCGCTCGGTCCGCTGCTGAGCAGCTTTCCGTCGCCGCCTCGATGAAGGGCTCAACTTTGCCGGCATCCGAAACCTCCGGCTAAGCGTTTCTGGGTCAGTGGCTTCACGGGCGATCCTCCAGATGTCGCGTGTACTGCCGTGTGCTAACGCATCGGCAGCGGGCTCGTTCCAATCTCCGAAAGTTGTTGCACAACACAGTCTGGCGGAATGCGCGGCTATCCGGACTGACCCAATCCTGCCGTCTATCCCACAAGAGGGGACATTGGCAACGGCAACCGCTGGCGAGCGCACGTATCAGGCGGGTCCGCATGGAGGATGCGCCTTGAATACCAACTATCTCGGCAAGGTGGCAACCGCTTTGGTCCCATAATTATGGGAAGCTTAAATGGCCTACAACTAAGCGTTTGGCATCAGACGCTGGCACATGGTGATAAGGCGTTCGATCCCCCGAGGCCTCCAGCTATGTTGCGTGGGCGGCAGCCGGATGCCTCGAGAACTGTTATGTGCAAGCCCACCCGGTGGTAATCGAAAGTGTCTATCCTTCGCCGACAATCGTTGTGTACCAGCGATAGTCGGGACTCCCTCCGCGTTCCCTGGTCGGGAGGCTGCACGTTTACCAGGGCGTTAAAGTCACTCCCAATTCGGCCAGTCTCGCGTGATTCTCATCGAACCACTCTTGTTCGTCGCCGGGCTCGGGCAGGATCAAGCCCGATTCCATGGCGCTTGCAGGGTCGACTTCGGTCAACGCGACGAGAAGTTCGGCCTCAGATTGGCCGGTGATACGTCTCCACATGTGCGAGAATTCACGCAGCATCACCTGGCGCGTTTCGAGGCTACGTCCGTGGCGGATCATGCCGAGAATATAAGAGTGGGTTGACGGTTCGCGGGCCACGAAACAGTCGCCGTCCTGGACCTCCTGGAACACGACACTGACGAACAACTCCGGTGCACCAGTGGCATCGGTGTGAATGGTGGTGATCTCGTCGGCGATTTGGGCTTTTGCAGTCTCGGTCAGCAACCCTGGTGGGGAGTAGCACTGATAGATGGGCATGGTGTTTCCTCTCGTTTTTTCTGTTGTGGGAATCCAAAACGATGCGCCAGCAGGCCGTCCAGGGAAGTCGGTGGGGGTGGGTGACGCCTTGTGCAGCCTGACGCTTAAAGGCACCCGGACTGGCGGAGTTCGGTGAAGCCACACTGGGCCGAATACGCCACACCCACTCGCACGGCGCTACCTCGTTGCAGCTGTTGAGAATTCGAGTCGGCCAGTGCCCACCCATCGTCGTGTGGCGCATCTCCGGACCACCGCTAGATGGCGATTACCGGCGTGGCGGACGGCTGATCGCTCCAGGTTTCAGCGGACGTCATGCCGCGTCGGCTGGCGACCATTCGAAGAGCTATACGCAATCGTTGTCGGCCGCGATGAAGTCGCGACATCACCGTGCCGACAGAAGCATTCGTGATGTTGGCAATTTCCTTGTACGAGAATCCCTCCACGTCGGCGTAATAAACGGCGACGCGTAACTCCTCGCGCAGTGTCATCAGGGCGGCCTTTACCTCGTCGTCGGGCAACGACTCGAGGGCGTCGACTTCAGCCGAGCGCAGCCTAGCCGAGGTAAGTAGTACGTCAGCCGCCATATGCTGGTCAGTGATGTACTCGACTGGGATCTCAGCGAGCCGCGACTGTTTCTTGCGGTACTGATTGATCCAGGTGTTCTGCAAGATCCGGTAGAGCCACGCTTTCAGATTCGTTCCCTCGCGGAAGGTATGAAAGCCTGCGTACGCGCGCAACATCGTTTCCTGCACTAAGTCTTCGGCGTCTTGCTTATTTCGCGTCAGACTTAGCGCACCGGCAAAGAGCCGATCAATCAACGGTATGGCGTCGCGTTCGAACCGCATATTGAGTTCGGTGATGGGGTCGCCTGCCGCACCTGAAGCCTCGGGCGTGCACGCCATTCGGTGGTGTACGACCCATTTGAATGAGCCATTCGCACAGCATTTTCGATCCGGTTGCTGTTGGTCGTTTGCGAGATTGCTGAGATCATTGTTCACGGTGATGGTTCCTTGGTAGTGCTACTCGGGCCAGTTGAGGATGATCTCGACGAAGTCGTCGCGGACATCTACTGGCTCGCAGCCCTGTGGGCGGTCGTTGTCAATAGCAACAGGCTGCCGTGGATTGAGCCATGGTTGCATCCGCCAGATGGCTAGTTGGGTGGCCTGCCGGTGGCCGCACCGATCGGAATGAGGGCGTGCGTTGTGCTCACCGTGGCACCGCGATCTGATTCAGCGAATCCGCTGCGGTGAAATCAGCTGCGGTGAAGGACTGCTCGGAAGGACCTGGTGGAGCTGGTTGCGCGAGCTGATGGCGAGCTTGGCGAACACCTTGCGCAGGTGATACTGAACGGTTCGGGCGCTGATGAACAGTCGCGCGCCAATTTCGGGGTTGGACAAGCCATCCCGTGCCATCCGGGCGACCTGGACTTCCTGCGGGGTCAGTTGTTCGCCGCCGAGGGAGGCCGTCCGCTTGCGAGCGGTTTCACCGGTGGCCTGAAGCTCGCGCCCCGCGCGCTCGGCGAACGCATGCATGCCCATCGCGTCGAGCATGCCGTGCGCGGCGCGGAGCTGCGTCCGGGCATCCGTGCGCCGACCCTCCCGCCGCAGCCATTCCCCATAGAGCAGATGAGCCCGGGCGAGCTCGGTGCGGACGCGGCTGTGGCTAAGGTGTCTGATCGATTCCTGATAGAGCCGCTCTGCGGCCTCCCCCTCGGCCAGCAGCGCGTGCGACCGCGTCTCCACCCCGACCGCCCACTCGGTGTGACTGGCGCTGGTCATCTCTGTGATCCAGTGGGCTGTTTCGGTCGCCGTCTCGCACATCCCGTTGCGCACGGCCGCCTCGATGAGCTCGGCCGCAGCCCAGTTGGCCACACCCGGGTATCTGACGTCCGGGTACTCCTGGTGGTAGAGAGCCTGCTGGGCGGCGGCCATCGCCTCCGAATAGTTGCCCCAGCCGTTATGAAGCACGGCTCTCGTCCACTCGGCGACGGCTATCGAGATACCTTCGCCCCGCCGGGGCGCCTCTGCGGCGGTCTGCTCGATGAGGGCACACGTCGCCGCTTCCCGCCCGTGCATCGCGGCCAGGTGCATGGCAGCGTAGGGAGCAAGACTGATCCCCGTGGCTTCCGTCACCGTGCGCTGCTCGTCGGTTAGCGCGCTCGCGGTGGTCAAGTCGCCAGCGAACGTCAGCATGATGGCACGTGTGCTCAGGGCAAGCGGGAGCTCGTTCATCGCGCCGGCGGTGCGCGCCAGTTGAAGGTACCGTCCGGAGAGTGCGTCCCAGTCTTCGTCATCCCATAAGTGCAACGCCGCCAGGTTTATCAGCCACATCCAGCGCAGTTCTTCATCTACCGACATGTTGGTGCCGAAGGCACTCACTGCCGCCCGCAGGTTTGGCACCGCCGCGCGGTATCCCACGACAAAATTCGCCGCCAACCCTTCCAGGAGGAAATCGGGCGCGCGCGGCGTGCGCGCCGGCAGCGGGGCCGTGGTTGCAGCCCGTGCCACGTCGAGTACGCCACCGCCCGGACTGGCAAGGCGGCCTGCGAATGCTGCAGCCGAAATAGCATCCAAGTAGGTCTGCCTGGCGAGACTGGCGTCGATCGGCTCAAACCGCCTGGCCGCCCGCAGCAGCAGGAGCGGAGCGTCGCCACCCCGGCTCGTGGCGAACGCGAGCTGGGCCCGGATAAGGTCGGCGCGGGCACGATGGAGTTCGTCCAGCGGTCCACGCTCGGCCATGGCAAGCAGGTCCAGTGCCGAGTCGAAGGCACCAGCTTCGACCTTGGCTGACGCGGCCGCCAATGCCCGCGCCGTACGGCGGGCACGATCAAGTGTCAACATTGTTGCCCGCTCATGAAACGCGGCTGCCGCCGCCAGGCCGCCGCGCGCCCGCGCCCGCGCGGCCGAGCGCTCCAATTCCGAGGCGACATCGTCGTCCGGGCCTGACGCGGCTTGGGCGCGGTGCCATGCGCGCCGGTCGGGATCCAGCTCCGAGTCGGTCACCTCAGCCAGCGCGCGGTGTGCCTGTTGCCTGGCACGAAGCGGAGCTGATCGGTAGGCGGCCGTGCGGGCTAATGGATGGCGAAACCGCACTCGCGTGCCAAACTCAGCCAAGCCGCTTTCGATGGCAGGTGTGGCGGCGTCGGCACCGATACCCAGCCGCACGGCCGCTTGCCACAGCAGTGTTGGATCGCCGAGCGGCTCGGCCGCCGCCAGCAGCAGCAGGTCGCGGGTAACATCCGGCAAGGATTCGATCCAACGGCGGAAGTTTTCTTCCATTGCCGCAGATAGCCGCGCCGCCCCCGGTAAGCCGAACCCGCCCGCCAGTTCCTGCACGCTCACACCACGGGGCAGTTCCAGCAAAGCAAGCGGGTTGCCCCGCGTCTCGGCGATCACCCGGTCGCGGACCCGTTCATCAAGGGGCCGGGTCAGAACCCTGTCCAGGAGTGCCCGCGCATCGGTGTCCTTGAGGCCCTTAACCGCCAGCATCGGCAGCGTCCTCATATCGGGGTGGGGAACGCGCGTCGCCGCAAACAATCCCACCGATTCGGCTACCAATCGGCGGGCAACAAATGCGAAGACCTGCGCCGAGGCCCGGTCAAGCCATTGAACATCGTCGACCAAACAGACGAGCGGCTGGGCCTCAGCAACGTCGGAGAACATGCTCAGGACTGCCAGCCCGATCAGCAGCGGGTCCGGTGCCGGCGCTACGCTCAGGCCCAAAGCCACGCCCATAGCGTCACGCTGTGGTGGTGGCAAATGGTCCAGACGGTCCAGCATCGGCGCGCAGAACTGATGCAGCGCGGCGTACGCGAGCTCCATCTCGGACTCGACGCCGCTGGCGCGGATGACGCGGCAGCCCGCAGCCCGCTGGCCGACGTACTCCAGCAGCGCCGTCTTTCCGACACCCGGTTCCCCGTGCAGCACCAGAACTCGGCTTTCGCCGTCGTGCACTTCACTGAGAAGCTGGTCGAGCGCGACGCATTCCGCGTGGCGACCGATCAGCTCCACATTTTCCTGACGCAGAGCCCGCGACTCCACGCACTGAAGCTAGACCCATCGCTGGCCACACTCAACATCGGAGAAATCGCGCTGCATCGTACTGAGTCGCGGATGGGTGCCGCCCCCTGCGCGTGTGGGCAGCAAACAAACAAGACAGACTCGGATCGTTCTACAGGCGATCCTGCCCAAACGTGGGACGGCAACATTGTTGACCACCGAATCCATTCGTCCACTCGCCAGGACTCGCAAGAGCACTTCGGCGGCGGCCACCCACTCCGCGAGATCCACCTCGTAGAACGCACCCGGGAAATCCATTGGCCGCGCAAGAGGCCAACTCGTATGTCGCCGGACACCGGGAGGCGGTTGGCAACTGCGATTCCTTTCGAAACTCCTGTGATCAACGCTCGCCGTGATGTCATGAGAATTTCCCCTTCTAGCGCTAGACAGTCTTCCGCCGAGTACCGCCCCGTGGGTATAGCGGATCGGCCGACTCCCCCAAAAGCGACACAATAAGCAGATGGCTGAAGCCGCCGATAGAAGTGCGCGCCTGGTGGTGATCGTCGTCTTCAACGGCGTGAAGCTATTAGATGCGGTAGGACCCGCTGAAGTCTTCGCCGAAGCCAACCGCTTCGGGGCGAACTATCGACTTGAGGTCGCATCGGTAGACGGGCGCGACGTAAAGACATCGATAGGAACGCGGTTCGGCGTAGATAGGCGAATTTCGTCTTTCGAATCCGCCGATACCGTCATCGTCGCCGGCGGTGACAATTTGGTAGGACGGCCGATCGACCCCGCACTCATCGAGGCGCTCAGAACTGTGCCGCTCCGGACTCGGCGTCTGGCGTCAGTCTGTACCGGGTCGTTCATCCTGGCGCAGGCCGGTCTGCTCAACGGCCGGCGCGCCACCACGCATTGGCGACATACCGGACGCTTGGCCCGCGCATTTCCTGACGTGGGGGTCGAACCGGATGCGATCTTTGTCCGCGACGGTGACATATTCACCTCTGCGGGCGTTTCGTCGGGGATCGACCTCGCTTTGGCGCTGGTCGAAAGGGATTACGGTCCCGAGCTGGTTCGTCAAGTCGCCCGATCGTTGGTGGTGTATCTCAAACGCGCCGGCGGGCAATCACAATTCTCTGTCTTGGTTGAGGCCGACCCTCCGCCGGAGTCCGCGCTGAGAGTGGTCACCGACGCGATCACGGCCAACCCAGCTGATGACCACAGCGTGAAGAAGCTTGCCGCTCGTGCATCCATGAGCACGCGCCAACTGACCCGGCTGTTTCAGTCCGAGCTAGGGATGACCCCGGCACGCTACGTCGAATCGGTTCGAATCGATTCCGCACGTGCCGCACTCGACGCCGGCCGGACAGTGACCGAGACTGCGCGCATGGCGGGTTTCGGCACCACGGAAACCCTCAGACGGGTGTTTCTCAACCACCTGGGCATCAGCCCAAAAGCCTACCGGGATAGATTTCGCACCGCGTCTCGCGACTAATACCAATAGTCTGGAGCAACTCCGACACCGAACGATCGCGTGCGTCATGCGGGCGGACCGTGGCGAAGTCGCTCCGCAAATACCGTGCGTGGCAAATGGCGCGGGATGGGTAGGTCACCATACGGCGTCTGTCGGGCGGACACCTCAATGACCGCCACCCGCCGACCTGTGCGCACATGCAGAAGTGCCGTAGGCGCGCAGACCCTCGGTCACTCCTGGCAACGACGCCGGGAATACCGAAAGGTCGCGACGCTGGAACCCGCCCGCTTCATCAGGTAGGTCTGAAAACTTAAGGCTGTCAACAGAACTGGAGCGACAGGTCGCGATTAGAAACGCGAACTACACGTGATGCGACGTATGCGCCGAGCTCGCTGACTAGTTGTCGGTATGGATCCCCGCTCCATCATTCGGTTCGGCCACGCCATCAAGAACGAGCACCCAAACGTTTGATCGTTTAGTGCAGCTGAAAGGAGGAAAACGATGCGCTTCGTGATAGCGATGACTGGCGCGACCGGCGCCAGTTTGGGCATCCGTCTGCTGGAAGCTCTTGGTCAGATAGGCGTCGAGACACATCTGATTCTCAGTGACTGGGCACGGGCGACGATAAAGATCGAGACCGACGCCAGCGTCGAAGAGGTCCGAGCATTGGCCTCGCACGTTTATAGCGCCCGTGATCTTGCCGCGGGCATCTCCAGTGGCTCTTTTCGCACGAATGGCATGGTCGTGTGCCCGTGCAGCATGAAGACGTTGAGCGCGATCCGAGTCGGCTACAGCGACAACCTGATCACGCGCGCTGCCGACGTGACGCTGAAGGAACGGCGCAGGCTCGTCCTGGTCGCGCGGGAGGCTCCGTTGAGCGAGATTCACCTGGAGAACATGCACTACCTGGCGCGCGCCGGTGCCGTGATCTTCCCGCCGACGGTGGCCTATTACTCGCGCCCCACCTCGGTCGACGAGGTAACCGACTACGTGGTCGGCCGCATCATCGATCAACTCGGGATCGAACACTCCCTGATCAACCGCTGGAAAGACCCTCAACCGCCGGTCCCGATAAACGGCGACCGACTGCTCCCCGAAGTCGACGACTGGACGACGCGGCTCGAGACCACGACGAGTCGGCTGATAGCGACGGCTGATGGCCACAACTGAAATAGAACAGCTCTAATCCTGTGAGGAGAACGAAGTGAGCACGGCGACAAGTCTGCGGGAAACCACGAGCACGACCCAGCCGGGAGACCGGGAGGAAGGTCCCGATCAGCGGAGCTGGTTAGCCACACTCGAAGCCGCGGGCCAGTTGCGCCGCATCACGGCTCCCGTCGACTGGGCCGAAGAAATTGGCGCGATCACCCGCGCCAACCTTGCCCTGGGTGGCCCCGCGCTGCTGTTCGACAACATCATCGGCCACGAGAACACCCGGTGCACAAAGCTATTGACGTCTGCACTCGGTAGCCGTCGCCAGGTTCAGCTCATGTTGGGCCTGCCCGAGGGCACCAGCGATTCGGCCATCGTGCGTCACCTTCGGGAATCTTTCAAGGAACCCATCTCGCCACGCGTGGTCGACAGCGGCCCCGTCAAAGAGAACATCGTCGAGGGCAACGACATCAACCTATGGGAGTTCCCAGTCCCAAAGTGGCACGGCGAGGACGGTGGTCGTTACATCGACACATTCTGTGGTGTGGTCACCGAGGACAAGGTGACGGGACGCGACAACATCGGTTGCTACCGCGGGATGATCGTCGACCGCGACAAGATCGCCAAGCTCTTGGTGCCCAGTCAAGGTTGGGGCGTCCACATGGAGGAGTACAAGCCGGAGCCTATGCCGGTCGCCGTCGTGTACGGGTGGCACGACGTGCTGGGGTTCTGCGCCGGCAGCCCCTTCCCGAAGAACATCTGCGAATGGGACATGATGGGGGCCCTGCTCGGCCGCCCAGTCGACCTGGTGGCCTGCGAAACGGTACCGCTACATGTCCCCGCGACGGCGGAAATCGTCGTCGAGGGCTTCATCGACCCCGACCCCTCGACATTCGTCATGGAGGGCCCGTTCGGCGAATACCCTGGCTTCATTGGCGGCGCAGCACCGGCGCCCGTCCTGCGGGTCACCCGGATCACCCACCGCAACGACCCGGTGCTGCGAGGCACCCTCGAGGGAATCCGGCCGGGATGCTTCAACGAAGACAGCATCGTCAACTTTGCGCGGTCGGCGATCAGTTGGAACGTACTCGACGATCTCGGGATCGGTGGCATCACCGACCTCTGGATGACGGAGGTGACAAACGGCCAGAACACTCTGGTGCAGATCCAGAAGAGATACCGCGGCCATGCGCAACAGATTGCTTCGGCGCTGTGGGGAACCGGTGGATCGGTGTGGTTTCACAAGAACGTCATGGTTGTTGAGGAGGATATCGACATCCACGACCCAGTCGCACTGGACTGGGCTATGTCATACCGCGTCAATGCCGGCCTCGGCGATATCGGGTTCTTCGGCCCGGGTATCGGCTCATCACTCGATCCTTCGACCCCGCCGGAGTTGAATGACACCAACAAATACGGCGCCGGCCAATGGACGCGGGTGCTCATCGACGCCACTCGAAGCTGGGAGATCGACCGGCGCCCAGAGTGGGATGGGCGCCGCTTCCCGCCCACCGACAGGCTCGCACCGGAGCTCGAGTCCAAAATCGCAAGCCGCTGGGAGGAATACGGGATTGGCATCCCCTACCTCAACGGCGACGGGCGCGAAATGCTGACGCTGCAGAAACTGAGCAAACGGCTGCCAGAGGTGTAATTCGCCGAAGAATCCGGCGCCTCCGAAAGGATTCCTTTGTGAGCGAGTATGTTCTGGATTCGGCCACGGCCGAGTTCGCTTACACTGCGGCCCATTTGCCGCCGGTGTACGATCTGGCCCCAGCCGAGGCGCGGGCGACTCTGGAGAACATCCAATCGGGTCCGGTCGCCAAACCCAACGTCGATAGCACATGGATGACAGTCGAGGGCGGCAGTACCGAGGCACGCATCCGCATCATCAAACCCGTTGGCACGGTGGGGCCATTGCCGGTCGTGCTGTACCTGCATGGGGGAGGATGGGTTCTAGGCAGCGCCGCAACCCATGACCGGCTGGTGTGCGAGCTTTCGGCGGGTGCGGACGCCGCAGTCGTGTTCGTCGACTACGAGCGCGCACCGGAGTTGGCTTACCCGGTTGCGATCGAACAGGCCTACGCGGCCGCACTCTGGATCCATCGAGGCGGCGCTGGCGCGGACCTCGACGCCACCCGCTTGGCAGTCGCCGGCGACTCGGCCGGCGGCAATCTCGCCGCCGCGCTGACGATCCTGGCCAAGCAACGCGGCGAGGTCGCATTCGTTCACCAATCGTTGTATTACCCGGTAACTGACGCGGCCCAGAACACGCTAAGCTACCGCGATTTCGCCGATGGTCCGCACCTCACCGCCAAGGCTATGGCCTGGTTCTGGGACGCCTATCTGTCCGACACGGCCAGACGCAACGAAATCCTCGCATCGCCGCTCCAAGCCAGCATCGACGAACTCGCCGGCCTGCCCGAGGCGTTCGTCATCGTCGCCGAATACGATCCGCTACGCGACGAGGGCGAAGCCTATGCGCACAAGCTGACCGCCGCCGGTGTGCGCTGCACGTGTGTGCGGTACAACGGCACGATCCATGACTTCATGATGCTGAATGCCCTGCGCGAAACCGGGGCGGCCAGTGCAGCGATTACCCAAGCTATCGATGTACTGAACCGGGCCCTGAAATCTTCGCCAAGCCGAAAAGAACCGGCAACCGATTTGGGCCGCGCGAACCGATCCGAACGAGCGACTGCGGGGTGGCAACACGGAGCGATAACTGAGGGAGCAACGCGATGAGGGATATCGATGTAAGTGTCGGGTTGCCACCATCATTCGAGTCAGCCGAGCATATTGCCACGGCGGAGAAACTGGGTTATCGCCGAGCCTATCTTTTCGACACGCCGTTCGAAGGCGATGACGTTTGGGTGGCCTTGCACCGCGCCGCCGAACTAACCACCAGGATTGAGCTGGGTCCCGGGGTACTGGTTCCGACGCAGCGTCACCCGTTGGTTAACGCCGCACAGACTGTTTCACTACACCGACTCGCGCCCGGGCGAGTTATGGCCGCTTTCGGTACCGGATTTTCCAGCCGCGCCGCCATCGGCCAGCGGCCAATCCGATGGTCGTACATGGAGACCTATATCCGTGCTTACCAAGAGCTGTTGGCCGGACAGGTAGTCGACTGGGAGGGCGCACCCATTAAGTTGATGCTCACCTCGTCGCAAGTAGACGCTCTTCCCCTGCGAATTCCGCTGTTAGTCGCCGCGATCGGGCCCAAGGGTGCCGGAGTGGCAAAGCGGGTCGGCGCCGACGGAATGATCTCGATGTTGAAGGTACTCCCTCAGCAGCGCGCCTATAAGCGTGCTGTGGTAGCCATGATGGGTACCGTCGTCGACGAAGATGAGGATCCAGTCGGCGAGCGGGTCCGCCTGGCGGTTGGCGCCCCGTGGGCGGCAGCAACTTTTCATTTGGTCTATAGCACCCAGGGCGCCGACGCGGTCCGCCAGATTACCGGTGGGTCCGCCTGGCTCGATGTGATCGAGAAGATCCCTCAACGCGAGCGCCACTTATACATTCACCAAGGCCACATGGTGGAAATGAACGATGCCGACCTGGCGGCCTGGCGTGCCGGCGGTCACGTCTCCGTTCCGACAGCCACACTTACTGGGTCCGCCGCCACAGTCGGACAGGCCGTGGCCGCAATGGCGAAAGATGGAGCCACCGAGGTCATCATTGAACCCTCAGGTCCTGACATCGCACGCGAACTCGACGCATTCATTTCGGCTGTCCGCGGTTGGCAGGACCAGGATCGCTGATACTGCAACATATTCGGGGGAGCGTGCAGTGAGAACGCGTGCATACGCCCATCAGACGCCATCTTTGTCTGTCATCGTCCGAACCAGTGACAGATTGCCGCCACGACCGCGCGCCGAGGCAGAACGCAATTTGTTCAGCAGCGTCGTCAGCGCGCGTGCCGAGGCCAGGTGATTCGAAACCGCCCTTTAATTATCCATGATGCGGGCCCGAGCCAAGGCTGTGGCGGCTAGACCGGGCCTCGGCTAGTCCCACGATCTCAGCCCTGACGACTCGACGGGACCGGGATCAGATGGTGGCGCGGCTACCGCCATCTGAGAGGTCTCCTCTGTATCCGAAATCCCTTCGCATTCAGTCGTTTACGTGCAGTAAGCCCATGCCGAACTAGTCGGGGCCGTCCAGCACAGCTAACTCGGCATCACACCAAGGAATCCATCGGGGAAGGAACTCAGGCGCGACATATACAGCGCGCTTGTCGTTGCCGCGGCGCTGGCCGACGACTCGACGATCGGCCGGACCGTCGAGTTCAACAACGTCGACGTTCCCATCGCCGAAGCGCTGGCACGCTGACTCGCCGCGAGCGTGACGCTGGCGTCACGGTCGGCATCGAGCGTGCCGCTGGCGTCACGGTCGCCGCGACTCCCAGCAAGGCCGCGGAGTACCCTTGGCAACGCAGTTGGTCTGCTGACGCACCCGTGGCGTCGGCATCGAGCGAAGCACATGCGTCGCGAGAGGGAACCCGGTGAGAATCCGGGACTGTCCCGCAGCGGTATGCAGGAACGACCGCCGTCTTAGAAGTTAACAAGCACTGGCCCCGAGGGGCTGGGAAGCGACGGCCACTAGGAGCGCCCCCCGGGCGCGGGCCTGCGAGTCCGAAGACCTGCCAGCTGTGCCGGGCGCGCCGCGTCCGGCGGTTCATCGCCTCGTGGAATGGGCGTTTGGCCGTATCCGTTGCGGTGTACGTACCAAAGGTGCGCACCGCCAACCGGATCGGTTGTGCGTCCGCCGGCGGTGACCAGCCCGTCGATTGAAGGACGACTTCGTGACTCAGTTCGTAAGCAGCCAACCGTTCACCGCCACCGTTACCGGCTCCCCGCGCATCGGTCCCAAACGCGAACTCAAACGCGCCACCGAGGGTTATTGGGCCGGGCGCACCAGCCGGGCCGACCTGGAGTCCGTCGCCGCGATGCTGCGCCACGACACCTGGTCGGGCCTGGCGGCCGCCGGGCTGGACTCGATACCGGTGAACACCTTCTCCTACTACGACCAGATGCTGGATACCGCCGTGTTGCTCGGCGCGCTGCCGCCCCGGGTCGCGGAGATCCCCGACGAGCTGGACCGTTACTTCGCCGCCGCGCGGGGCAATGACGATGTCGCGCCGCTGGAGATGACGAAGTGGTTCGACACCAACTATCACTACCTGGTTCCCGAGATCGAACCGTCCACCCGGTTCGAGCTGCACCCGGACAAGGTGCTGGCAGAACTGAAAGAGGCTCTTGCACAAGGGATTCCGGCACGTCCCGTGCTCATCGGGCCGATTACCTTCCTAGCCCTGAGCAAGGCCGTAAACGGCGGGGGCGCTCCCATCGAGCGGCTTCAGGAACTGGTCCCGATCTACTCCGAGCTGCTGTCGTTGCTCGCCGAGAACGATGCGCAATGGGTGCAGTTCGACGAGCCGGCACTGGTCACCGACATTTCTCCCGACGCGCCCGCACTGGCCGAGGCGGTGTACAACGCGCTGGGCTCGGTGAGCAACCGGCCCGCCATCCACGTCGCCACCTACTTCGGCGACCCGGGCGCCGCCCTGGCCGGCCTGGCCCGCACCCCGGTTGAGGCGATCGGTGTCGACCTGGTGGCTGGTGCCGGCACCGCGGTGGCGGGCGTTCCTGAACTAGGCACCAAGACGCTGGTGGCCGGCATCATCGACGGACGCAACATCTGGCGCACCGACCTGGAGGCGGCGCTGGGCAAACTGACGACCCTGCTGGGATCGGCGGGTGCGGTCGCCGTGTCCACGTCGTGCTCCACACTGCACGTTCCCTACTCGCTGGAACCCGAGACCGGCCTGGACGACGCACTGCGCAGCTGGCTGGCGTTCGGCGCCGAAAAAGTGCGCGAGGTAGTGGTTCTCGCACGCGCACTGCACGAGGGTCGCGAAGCGGTCGCCGACGAGATCGCGGCATCCAACGACGCCGCCGCTTCCCGCAAGCGCGACCCACGCCTGCACAACGGCCAGCTCCGGGCCCGGATCGACGCGATCGTCGCGTCCGGCGCACATCGGGGCGACGCCGCACAACGACGGGCCAGCCAGGAGGCCCGCCTGCAGCTGCCGCCGCTGCCGACCACGACGATTGGCTCGTACCCGCAAACATCGGCAATTCGCAAGGCGCGCGCGGCTTTTCGCGCTGGTGAGATCGACGAGGCCGAGTACGTCAGCAGGATGAAAAAGGAGATCGCCGACGTCGTGAAGTTGCAGGAGGAACTCGGTCTGGATGTGCTGGTGCACGGTGAGCCGGAGCGCAACGACATGGTGCAGTACTTCGCCGAACAGCTGGAGGGTTTCTTCGCCACGCAGAACGGCTGGGTGCAGTCGTACGGCAGCCGCTGCGTGCGACCGCCAATTCTCTACGGCGACGTGGTTCGTACCCACCCGATGACGGTCGAGTGGATCACCTACGCGCAGTCGCTGACCGACAAGCCCGTGAAGGGCATGCTGACCGGGCCGGTCACCATCTTGGCGTGGTCGTTCGTCCGTGACGACCAGCCGCTGGCCGACACCGCCAACCAGGTGGCGCTCGCCATTCGCGACGAGACGGTGGATCTGCAGTCCGCCGGCATCGCCGTCATCCAGGTCGACGAGCCCGCGCTGCGCGAACTGCTGCCGCTGCGTCGCGTCGATCAGGAGGAGTACTTGCGTTGGGCGGTAACGGCTTTCAGGTTGGCGACCTCCGGCGTCGCGGACTCGACGCAGATCCACACCCATCTGTGTTACTCGGAGTTTGGTGAGGTGATCGGAGCGATTGCGGACTTGGATGCCGACGTGACGTCCATCGAGGCGGCGCGATCACACATGGAGGTGCTGGATGACCTGAACGCGGCCGGGTTCGCCAACAGCGTGGGCCCGGGCGTCTACGACATCCACTCCCCGCGGGTGCCGAGAACCGAAGAGATGGCCGAGTCGCTGCGCGCGGCGTTGCGCGCGGTGCCCGCCGAGCGGCTGTGGGTCAATCCCGACTGCGGCCTCAAGACCCGCAATGTCGACGAGGTCACCGCGTCGCTGCGCAACATGGTCGCCGCGGCGCGGGAAGTCCGGGCCGGCGTCTAGCGGACGTTCGGGATGCCCGTTTCGGGTGAAGACAAGGCACTCGGTGTGCGTTCATGGTGAAGCCAATAGGGCTTTCGACGGGAAGCCAGGAGTTTCATTGTGAAGCAACGGCTTTCATTGTGAAGCAACGGCTTTCAGGGTGAAGCCAGGGCGCAATCTGGGCGGTTTTCCCGCCCTGGTTTCACTCCCAGCGCCAACGTTTCACACCCAGCGCCAACGCTTGACACCCCAGCGAGGGAAGTACACGGGCCGGCCGAGCCCGAGCGTCACGCCAGCGTGGCGCTCGGGCACCGGTGTCACTCTGGCGTGACGCTCGGCGTCGACAGCACCTCGACGGGCACTTCGTCGTCCCAGGGCTGCCGGGTCACCATGTCGGCGACGCGCACTATCCCACGTTCGAACTCACCGGTGGCCGCGTCGACCAGCCGGTAGGCCTGCGTCTGTTTGTGAATCGGCTGGGCGTCGAGCAGGACCACCCGCACCTCGCCGGGCGCGAACTTACAGCGCTGCTGCATCGCGGTGATCAGTTGCTCGTTGTGCATATGGCCGTCGCCGAAATTCCATCCGATGGCGGTGCTGCAGATCCGTTCACCGTCGGTGATGACGTAGTCGTCCTCGTTCTGACCCACCATGGCGCGGTGCGCCAAGGTGAACAGCGCCCGCCCGTGCGTGTTCATCGCGCGAAACGCATATCCCAGGTACATCGGGATCTCGGCGCGGTCCTTGCCGTAGAAGCGTTCCAGCTGGGCCTGCGGCATGCTGGCGATGGCGACGATGCCGCGGCCGATCTTCTCGCTTGCCGAGGGCTTGATGCACCAGAGCGTGGTGTCCCAGTTGCCCGCGTAGTACCGCATGCCCGGCAGGAACGAGATCTTGCGCGGAAACATGTTGCCCGCGATGACGATTGCCGCGGTCAGGCCGATCAGGATTGCCACCGGCACCGGGTTTTTCACGTCGGCGAGCCCGAGGCGAGCATGGCCGACGAACAACGACAGCACGCCGAAGATCATGAAGACGTTCCACTCCAGCGGGACCCCCATCGGGATGGCGGTCAGGATGCCGAGGTGGAAGCACACCATCACGATCGCGGCCACCGTCGTCGGCCAGCCGCCGTGCGAGAAGAACAATGCCAGCGGCACGCACATCTCGATGAAGGTGCTGACGTGGGCGAACAACCGCGACAACAGTCCCGGCCGCAAGTCATCCGGGAACTTCTCGAAGAACATCCGCTTGACGAACCGTGGCCGGAACAACGGGTTGTTCGACATCATCGTGGAAATCACGAACGGGAAGTGCTTGTTCAGCTTCGACGTCGCCGCGCCCATCCAGATCACCAGGAATACCAGCTTGGCCGCCACAACCATGTCTACGGCTCCGAAAAGGAAGGTCACCGCCAGCGTCGCATAGACCTCGCCGCGGGCGGCCAGAAAGATCACCTTGTCGCGCAGCCCGAGCACGGCCAGCGTCAGCAGGATCAACGCGACCTTCCACACCGGCAACAGCCCGACCTTGGTGCCCAGCTCTGGAACCGGGCCGGTGCCGTCGGAAAACAGAGCGCCCACCAAGAACACCAGCAGCAGCCCGTACAGCGCGACGTCGACCGGTTTGCGGGCGGTGCCCTTGGTCAGGGGGACGCGATCCGGCCACGGTGGCAGCCGGATGGTGCCGAACCGCATCCAATACAGAATCGAGCCCATCGGCGGAAAGAACCGGTTGTTCAGCGGCCCGAAACCGCAGCCCAGACCGACCACCTCGAAGAGCATCGTGTACAGCACGACCTTCTGGAACACGATGGGCTCGGCGTACCACGACTTGACGTCGGTGAATCCGTCGATGCCGTTGGTGGTCAACACGATCAGCCACGCGACCAGGATGTAGAGCAGGATCTTCACGACATAGAACAGGTGCAGCGCGACCGGCGTCCCGAAGCCCACCTCGGCCCAGTGCCGCGCCATCGGGCGGATCTTCTCGCTGCGGGTGCCCCTACTCCATTCGGCGATGTCGACCTGCGGCAGGTCGGGCTTCAGAAACCCCATGGCGGACAGATTAGAACGCGTTCTAACCGGACGCACGCTAGACCTGAGCGGCCGCGTGGTAGATGCTTACAAGATGTCCATGACAAGCAAACTCCGCGTCGCCGCGATGGCGACGGTAGCCGCCGTCTCATCGGTCGCGTTCGTGACCGGGGCTGTTGTGACGAGTCCGGTGGCGCACGCCGACGTCCCCGGACCGGGCGATGCGTGCACGACCCTGCACGCAACCGCGCGCGACGTCAATGGCCGGACGATGTGGTGCAATCCGACCATGACCGGCGCCCACAACCTGGTATGGCAGTACGGCGGACCCGCGTAAGTCACCTGCCGGCAAGTGCCCGCTGCGGACACCCTGAGTAGGCGCTGAGCGGCCGGATCAACGCGTTGGATGCGGCCTGTTCCATGATGTGAGCTGTCCAGCCGGTAATCCTGCTCATCACGAAAATCGGTGTGAAACAAGGAATGTCGAATCCCATCAGGTAGTACGCGGGGCCGGTCGGGAAGTCGAGGTTGGGCTTGATGCCGGTGGCTTCGAACATTTCGCTTTCCAGGACGTCATAGACCTTTAACCAACGCTGACCCTCCCGGACGGCGGCGACGCCGGCCAACGCCTTCTTCATGGTCGGGACCCGCGAGTCGCCGTGTTTGTAGACGCGATGGCCGAAGCCCATGACCTTCTCTTTGCGAGTCAGCTTGCTACCCAACCACTTCCGGGCGTTGGCCGGGTCACCGATCTCGAGCATGTCGCGCATGACCGCTTCGTTGGCGCCCCCATGCAGCCGTCCCTTGAGCGCACCGATGGCCCCCGTGACCGCACTGTAGATGTCGGACTGGGTCGACGTCACCACGCGCGCGGCGAAGGTGGATGCGTTGAATCCGTGTTCGGCGTAAAGGATCATCGACTGCTCGAATGCCCTGACGATTGCGGGTTCGGGGACCTCGCCGAAGCACATCGCCAGGAAATTTTCGGCGTATCCCAGTCCGCTGTGCGGCGGAATCGGGTCCAGCCCGCGACGGCGCCGCATATCGACCGCGACGATGGTGGGCAGCATCGCCAACAAGCGCAACGCCTTGGCCCGGTTCGCCGACTCGATCTCCTCGTCGGGATCCTCGGCGCCCAGATAGCTGACCGCGGTGCGTACCACGTCCATCGGATGGCAGTTGTCGGGCAGCTTGGCCAGCAGCGACAGCATCGACCGGTCCAGGCGCCGGCCGGCGCGCTCGCGCTGGCAGAACAGCGCCAGCTCAGCGTCGGTAGGCAGCTCGCCGCGCCACAACAGGAAAGCAACCTCCTCAAAGCTGCAGTGGCAGGCAAGATCCTGGACCGGGTATCCCCGGTAGGTCAGCGAGTTGGTTTCCGGAACCACTTTGGAGATGGTGGTGGTGTCCACCACCACTCCGGCAAGACCCTTCTTGATCTCGATATCGGTGGTAGGCGCGGCCATGGTCGGTCTCCTTCAACTGGCTAAGTCGTTGCATTCCTGACAGGACAGCGATTGCGTTCCCGCCGAGGCGATTTCGCATATTCCCGCCTCCACCGCGAACATCGCCAGCCGCGCCAGTGCCGTCACCGGAAGATTCCCGACCGGATCAGCGGCGCCTGGTCCAGGACCTGCGGATCGGCCAGGACGTTCAACGCACTCACCGCCCCGGCGGGCAGCTCGGCCAACCCGTCGACCGTAGACAAGAACCTTTGCTGCTCAGCCGGTTTCACGACGCCGTCGGCAAGCTCGGTGAACTTCGCGACATATTGCTCGCGCTTGAATGGGCGTGCGCCCAGCGGGTGGGCATCGGCCACCACCAGTTCGTCGACGATCACCTCACCGCTCTTCAAAGTCACTTTCGCACGCGCGCCGAATGCCTTCTCGGCCGGATCGTTTGAGTGATAGCGGCGGGTCCACTCCGGGTCCTCGACGGTGGAGATCTTGCGCCACAGCTCGACCGTGTCGGGTCGATGCGCCCGCTCGGGAGCGTAAGAGCGTTCGTGGTGCCAGGTGCCGTCCTGCAGCGCCACCGCGAAGATGTAGGGCAGTGAATGGTCGAGGGTTTCGCGTGACGCGTCCGGGTCGAACTTCTGCGGATCACCGGAGCCGGTCCCGATCACCACATGGGTGTGATGACTGGTGTGCAAGATGATCCGGGCGATCTGGTTTACGTCTTCGATGCGCTGACGTAGCCGGCGGGCCAGATCGATCGGTGCCTGACTCTGGTACTCCGCGGAATGCTGCTTGGTATAGCTGTCCAGGATGGCCCGCTTGGGCTCGCCGGGCGCGGGCAGCGGCACCTGGTATTCACGCTCGGGGCCGCCGAGCAGCCAGGCGATCACCCCGTCTTCGCCTTCCCAGATCGGCGCGGGCGATGCTTCGCCGCGCATTGCCCGGTCGACGGCCTCGATGGCGATCTTTCCGGCGTGCGCCGGCGCGAACGCCTTCCAGCTGGAGATGGCGCCTTTGCGTGATTGACGCGTGCTGGTGGTCAGGTGTAGCGCCTGTCCGATTGCCTGGTAGATGGTCTCGGTGTCCAGCCTCAACATGGTCCCAATTCCGGCTGCCACAGACGGTCCCAGATGAGCGACATGATCAATCTTGTGCTCGTGCAAGCAGATTCCGCGAACCAGGTCGATCTGGATTTCGTAAGCGGTTGCCACCCCGCGAATCAGGTCTTCGCCGCGCACACCGAGGTGCTGGGCGACCGCGACGAGCGGCGGAATGTTGTCTGCCGGGTGCGAGTAGTCGGCAGCCAAAAACGTGTCGTGGAAATCGAGTTCGCGGACCGCGACGCCATTGGCCCAGGCTGCCCACTCCGCCGAGTAAGTGCCGCCGACGCCGAAAACTTTGGCCCCTTGCCGGGCCGGATGCGCCAGCGCCTGCTGCCGGGCCACCGTCACCGGTCGGTGCAGCACCGCCGCGGCGCTGACGGCGGCGTTGTCGATGATCCGGTTCAGCACCATGTCGGCGGTCTCCGCTTCGACGGCGACGGGATCGGCGGCGACCTCGGCGATCTTGGCGGCCAGGTGTTCGCTTCGGGGGAAGTCGTCGGCGCTGCGCCGGGCGCGGACCGAATGTGTCAGCATATCCGCACACTATGCAATGCCTGGCGCATTGGAAAGTGACTGTAAACGCGTATCTTTGTGTCCTCACCCTCTCGCTTTTGCAAACTTTGCGAACACGGGCCGGGGTAAGGTGTCTACGATGGCGAAGACCTTTTCGGGAGCCCGGCTTCGGCGGTTGCGTACCGAGCGCGGGCTGACCCAGGCCGCTCTGGCCCGGGAGATGCACCTGTCCACCAGCTACGTCAATCAGCTGGAGAATGATCAGCGGCCGATCACCGTGCCGGTGCTGCTCGCGATCACCGAGCGCTTCGACCTTCCTGCGCAGTACTTCTCCTCCGATTCGGATGCCCGGCTGGTCGCCGACCTCTGGGAGGTATTCACCGAAACGACCGCCGACGGCGCGATCAGCCCCAGCCAGATCGAGGAATTCGTCGCCCGCATGCCTGAGATCGGCCGCAGCCTGGTCGCGGTTCACCGCCGTTTGCGTGATGCGATCGACGAGTTGGAGGGCTATCGATCTCGCGCGACGGCCGATTCGTCGCTGCCCTTGCAGCGTCCGATGCCTTTCGAAGAGGTGCGCGACTTCTTCTACGACCGCAATAACTACATCGGCGACCTCGACGAGGCAGCGGAGCGCATGTTCAACGAAAGCGGGATGCGGTTAGGCGAATTGGACATTCAGTTGGCCGAACTCTTGCGCGACCGCTTCGGCATCACAGTGGTGATCGACGACGGGTTTCCCGAAACCACCAAGCGTCGCTACGACCCCGACGCCAGGGTGCTGCGGATCGCGCGCTGGCTGCGGCCCGGTCAGCGCGCCTTTCAGCTCGCCACCCAGCTCGCTCTGATCAGCCAGGCGGGCCTGATTTCGGCGATCGTTGCCACCGACGACCAGCTCGGTACCGAAGCCCGTGAGGTCGCCCGGGTGGGTCTGGCCAACTACTTCGCCGGCGCCTTCCTGCTGCCCTACGGCGAGTTCCACCGGGCCGCAATGGAATTGCGCTACGATATCGATCTGCTGGGCCGCCGGTTCGGGGTGGGTTTCGAGACGGTATGTCACCGGCTTTCGACCCTGCAGCGTCCGCAGCAGCGCGGCGTGCCGTTCATCTTCGTCCGGACCGACAAAGCCGGGAACATCTCGAAACGGCAGTCGGCCACGGCTTTTCACTTCAGTCGGATCGGCGGCAGCTGTCCGCTGTGGGTAGTGCATGACGCCTTCGCGCAGCCCGGCCGAATTGTCGTTCAGGTGGCGCAGATGCCGGACGGACGATCGTACTTCTGGGTCGCCAAGACCGTTGCATCCGACGGCCGCGGGTATCTCGGACAGCACCGAAGCTTCGCCGTCGGGTTGGGTTGCGATCTGGCCCACGCCGAAAAGCTCGTCTACTCCGCCGGAGTCGTCCTCGACGACCCGATCACCGCGGTGCCTATCGGCGCGGGCTGCAAGATATGCAACCGGCCGTCGTGCGCGCAGCGCGCGTTTCCCTACCTTGGCACGCGCGTGGTTGTCGACGCGAACGTCGGCAGCAGCCTGCCTTATTCGGCCGAGTAGCGCGAGCAGACGGAAAATCGCCCATTCCGGCTCGAAACTGGGCGATTTTGCGTCTGCTCGGCAGCTAGCCGTCAGTCGGATTGTTCTCGCTTTTGAAGAACTTGGTGATTCGCCGAACAGCTCTGCCAACAGGGCCTGAAGCTCGTTGGGAACCCTTGATCCTGTCGAACGTTTGCTTGCCTTCCGCGGCGTAGTCGTCGACGGTTTCGTCGCCTTCTTCAGCGCGCATGTCGAATCTCTCCTTCTGCCGGTGTTTGACGCTGGGGCGGTTCCGCGGGCGTCAGCCGCTCTGGCGGTTCTGCCGGTGTCAAGCGTTCGGGCGGTTCGGCCGGCGTCAGCCGTTCAGGCGTTTCGGCCGGCGTTCCGCGTTCCGGTGACTGCGGATCGGACGCCTCGGGTCTGGTCGCCGTAGGCAGTCCTACGGCTCTGTCAACCATGGTTGCTCCTTTGATTGGCTCAGGGCTGGCTACCCGGAAACGCGGTGCACCAAAACGGTTGGATCGCCAGCAGACGCAAAATCGGCGATTTCGACTCGAATTGGGCGATTTTGCGTCTGCCCCCGGGCGGGCATCGGCGAGGAAAGGTACGCGCGTGCCACAAATTTGCGCAACCGATACCGAATCGCTTAACTTAAGCAACGGAGGGGATCCAGGTCACACGGGCGGGCACGATGTGACGTGCATCTCAGCTTCAGGGGAGAGGGTCGCAACCCGCGACCAAGAAGAAGGGATAGGTCGTTGCCAGGAATGGGACCGGCCGGACGGCCACTCAGTCTTGTGCCCGCCAACAGCACTTCGCGCGCGGTGGCAGCCGACAATCGCGCTTGGGTCTCCAAGGCGCTGTGTAAGGAAACAGATCCCGATGCACTGTTTGTGCGGGGTGCCGCCCAACGTAAGGCTGCGGTTATCTGCCGTCACTGCCCCGTCATGCAGGAATGCGGCGCCGAGGCACTCGACAATAAGGTCGAGTTCGGAATCTGGGGCGGCATGACCGAGCGCCAGCGCAGGGCGCTGCTCAAACAGCATCCTGAGATCGTGTCGTGGACGGATTTCTTCGGCAAACGCAACAACCGCTCTGTCGGGTAGCCACCCACGGCCGTAGCGAGGCTACCCCGCCTCCTTGACCGGCGGCCGGTAGAAGATCACTAGCTGACCAACGGCTCCGGCCAGACCAAGGCCTACCGCGAGCAGCAAACCCTTCCAGCCGGTGAGCCAAAGTCCGTCGCCGAAGAGAAGACGGTCCAGGCTCAGCCTCCCTGGCCCCAGGGTGGCCACGACGACGGCGGTGACGGCCAGCACCAGGTTGTACTCCCAGCCCTCCTTGACGATGAAGAACCCGTTGGGACGATGGACGGTCCAGGCCGCGACCAGCATGAGCGACACAAAGCCTGCGGCCGGGATCGGTGTGAGCAGTCCCGCGGCCAGCCCCAGTCCGGCCGCGGTTTCCGTGCTGGCGGCAACGACCGCGTGGAATTTGCCGGGCCTCATCCCGATGCTTTCGAACCATCGCGCGGTGCCAGGTATCCGCCCGCCGCCGAAAAATTTGTTCAGGCCATGCGCGGCGAGTGTCAGGCCCAGCACCAGCCGCAGGATCAGTAACCCAACGTCGTAGGCAGTCATACCTGAAAACTTAGATCATCACTGTCGGAGCGTGAGCGCCGAATCCAGGAGCCGCACGTAGGCATCGATATCCGGAACGGCCGACTGCGCCGCGTGCACGCTGATCGCGACGGTGTCCCCGATGCCATGCACCCCGTGGGTCAAGCCCATCGCCGGCGACAGTGCGGGATATCCGGCCGTCAGCACCACCGGGGCTCCTCCGAAGCTCAGGTCGGCCGCTCCACGGTTAACGCTCGACACCACCGTGTTGCCACTCACCTGCACCGGCCGGAGGTCAGGATTGAACTGGGATACACCCCAACGCAGCAACGGCGCGGGCGTCGCCGCGAAGGCGCGGTCGGCGCTACGGGCAGCGGGATGCTCGAACCGGCGGCGGCCGTTGGCCAAGTCGGTCGCGATGCGCTCGGCACGGGCAGCGCGCCCGAGTTCAGGGTAGAGCCCGACGGCCACATTACCGAAGTGGTTATGCGCATGGCGCACACCGGGTTTCGCCATCGGCACCTCAGCGCCCAGCGAATTCGCTGGTTCACCAAGCAGATCGGACAGCGCTTGGGACACCGCGGCCAGCACGCCGACGGTCACCGTCGGGCCGGGCAACTGCGAGCGATGCCGCACCAGCGTGCGCACCGAGCGGGCGCCGTCAGGGCGAGCATTCGTCGCCAGCGGCGGCCGCGAACCGGGCCCGGGCGTCAACAGGCCCGCCTCCAGATCGCGAACCAACTGCCGATGAGTGCGCGCCGCCTGCACTGCCCGCCAGGGCAAGAACGCGGCGGGAAGCGGAGCCACGCCGGGCACCGGATCGTCGCGACCGAACAACCACGCCGCCATCGCCGAAGCACGAGTACCATCGGCCAGCGCATGCGGAACCTGCATGACCGCAACGGCCCCCGGGCCTGCGACGCCTGGTATGTCACGCACCGGCGTGAAAACGTGTAGCCGCCAAGGCATTCGGCGAACGCCGAGTTGGCGGTCGGCGAGGCCGACGACCTCGGCCAAGCAGCCCTGCCAACTGTCGTCGTCCAGTTCGTGGCGCACCAGCTGTGCGGACTCGGCTTCCGCCGGGACCCACTGCGGATAGGTGAGAACACATCCATCCTCGAGCCGCATGCTCAAGTCCGGACATGCCCGAGCCCGTGCCCGGACCGCCTCGATGGCGCCGTCCAGATCGGCCGGTACACCGGCGAACGCATACAGCAGAAACTGGTCGTTGGGGATCTTGGCCGACATCCAATAGAACTGCGCGTCGACGGCCGCTATCCGGTGTGCCGCCATGGCTTCAGTCGGGCGAGCCGACGAACGCCAGAATCAACTTGGCAACCTTCTCCGGCTGTTCGAGTTGCAAGAAATGCCCGGCGTGCTCGACGATCGCCATTTCGCTGCCGGGCGGCAGCACCCGTTCCGTCCAATATGCGAAAGCCGATGTCATGCAACCGTCGTCGCGACCATGCAGGTAGAGACTGGGCAGGATAGGTGGTTGCGTCCACACGCGGTTCAACTCGGCATACCGGGCCGGCGGACGGGGACTGTGAATGTTGGCTCGGTAGGGTCCCAGCGCCGACCGCCAGCTCTCCGGCGTCCCGATCGCGGCGTCGACATGACGCAAATCCTCGTGGGCGTCGCGATAGCCGGGCGACCATCGCCGCCACAGCAAGGGCAGTATCCAGGACGCGGAACGCTCTGGCAGCCAAGGCAATTGGAAGTAGAAGATGTACCAGGAGCGCAGTATTTGGCGTGCCACTTGGAGAGCGAGCCGGCCGCGTTCGGCGGGGCGGGCCGGCGCGCGAAAGGCTACCGCGGGCGGCACCGACATGATCACGGCTCTGACGAACGGGGTGTCCGGGATGGCGGCCAGGCCGGTGGCGGCGATGGCACCCCAGTCGTGACCGATCACCACGTCGTGCTCGGTGGCGCCGGCTGCGCAACGCACGCGCAGGGCGTCGTCCATCAACGCGCCGACGTGGAACGAGCCGTCGACCGGAATCGACGACGGCGCGTAGCCGCGCATGAATGGTGCGACCACCCGCCAGCCGGCCTCGACCAGCCGCGGAGCGACCTTGCGCCATCCGTAGGCGGTGTCAGGAAAACCGTGCAGGCACAACGCAATTGGACCCTCGGGCGGTCCCCAGGTGAGCGCCTTCAGGTCCCCGCTCGGGCCCGGGACGTCGATCCAGCGCGGCTCAGTCATGTGGTGCTACCTCTTCGACGAGCGTCTGCGCGCATGACTGACAGGTTACCGGCGGCGGCGCACCCGTTACCGTCTTAGCTATGACGACCTCGGCGCAGGCTCGCCGCTGGGCCAAGACCGACGCCACCCAGCGGCGGATCCTCGACGCCGCAACCGAGGTTTTCGCCACCCGAGGATTCACCGCCGCGACGATGGCCGACGTGGTGGCGGCCTCCGGCGCCAGCATCGGCAGCATCTACCACCACTTCGGCGGCAAGAGCGAACTCTTCTTGGCCATCTTCGAGCAACTGGCCGACGCCATCGACCGTCAAATCGATGCGGCGATGCAGCAAGCCGGCCCGTCCAATCCGCGCCGCACCTTCGAACTACATGTGCGGGCCTACCTCGAGGCGATGTGGGAGAACCGGCGCCGCGCCCGGGTGTTGTCGTCCGGCGACACACCGGCCGGGTTCGAGACGGCCCGTCGCGACCGGATGCAAGCGGCGTTCCGCAGCTGGATGGCAGTCCTGGAGCTGGACAAGTCGGTGCGCGGGCAACTGCTGAGCCGGGTGCTGATCGCGGCCACGGCGGAATCGTCGCTGATGGTCGCCGGCTGCGAAGACCCCGCCGACGTGCCGGCGATCATCGACGCGACGATCGAATGGATCGACCGGCTTATTGGGTGAGCTGTCCTACCGCTGCCTCTAGATCCGCGATGACGATCTTGCGCATGCCGTACATCGCCTTGGTGGCCGCGGCCGCCCGATTCCGGTCCGGGTCTTGGATCAGCTCGTAGAGCCGATCCGGGACGATCTGCCAACTCAGCCCGTAACGGTCCTTACACCAGCCGCACTGCGACTCGTCGCCGCCGTCGGTCAGCCGGTCCCAGTAGTAGTCGACCTCGTCCTGGTCCTTGCAATGCACGGTGAACGAGACCGCCTCGGTGAACTGGAAATGCGGGCCGCCGTTGATGCCGATGAATCGCGCGCCGTCCAGGACGAAGCTGCCGCTCAGCACCGTTCCCGGCTCGCCCGGTCCCGCCTCCGTGGTTCTGTTGAAACCTTCGATTCGCGAGTTGGGGAACACCGAGGTGTAGAACTCGGCCGCCTCCTCCAGGTCGTGGTCGAACCACAGCGAGGGGGTGATCGATGGCATGGGCGCCTCCTTGTCGTCAGGTCTTGTCCCCTAGATAGACCGAAGCGGCGCCCGGAACTCACCGCCGAGCATCATTGACAGTTTTAGAACGTGATTCTAATATCCCTGCATGACCGCTGTAGCGCAGGAGCCCGTCAAGCTGTGGGCCAATTCCGGCGACTCGCACGTCGTCGAGCCTGCCGACCTGTGGCGGTCGCGGCTACCCAAGCGGCTGGCCGAGCTGGCACCGCGCAGCGAAAAGGATCCCGACGGCGGATGGGAGTCCATCTACGTCGACGGGCAGGTGTTCCGCCGCAGGCTGCCCAGCATCGCCCAGGAGGAGTTCATCCAGGCCACCGTTGCCGCCGCGGGCTGCCGCGACGTCGCCCGGCGGCTGGCCGACCTCGACGAGGAAGGCGTCTGGGCCGAAGTGGTCTTCCCGTCGTTGGGCATGTGGTGCAGTGCGTTTCGCACACCGGAGCTGTTGCGCGAGGCGATGCGGGCCTCCAACGACTGGTGCAAAGACACCATCATGGACTACTCGCCGCGGCTGGTCGCAACGGCGCAGGTGTCCACGCTGGACATCGGCGACGCCATCACCGAACTCAAGCGTTGCGGCGCAATGGGATTCAAGGCTGTGTTTCTTCCCGTCGCACCGCATCCCGCACAGCGGGACTATCACTACGACGAATGGGAACCGTTCTGGAGCGTCGCCGAGGACATCGGCATGGTGATCGCCTTTCATATCGGAACCGAGCCAATTGATTTCGCCGCAGGCGGCTCGATCGGCACCACTTACCACGGCCCCGGCGGAGCGGTGCTCAACTACACCGAGACGTCGTTCGGCGGCCAGCGCGCGGTGGTGAAGCTCGTCGCGTCGGGTGCCCTGGATCGGCACCCGAACCTCAAAGTGCTCGTCGCCGAGGGCGGCGCGACGTGGGTGCCGTTCATCGTGGACCGGATGGAAGAGGGTTATCGCCAGCATTCGATGGCGGTGCGGCCGAAGCTCAAGCGCAGCCCGCGCGAGATCGTCGACTTGCAGGTGTACGCGTCGTTTCAGCATGACTCGTCGGCGGTCGCGGCGATGACGGCGATGGGCTTTAACAACGTGCTGTGGGGCAGCGACTACCCACACCTGGAGGGCACCTTCGGCCACACCCAGGCCACGCTGCACCAGCTGTTCGACGACGTCGATCCGGCGACCAGGGACCGCATCCTGTTCGGCAGTTTCGCCGAGTTGTTCCCTGACACGCCCCCGCCGCCACCCCACGGGACCGATGCTTAAACGACCTATGTAACGTCAAACCATGAGCGTCGTGAGCAGCAGCCCCCAGACGGTTGAGTTTTCCGGCGTCGGAGGGATCACCCTGGTCGGCGACGAATGGAACCGCGATGCCGCCGACACCGACCGTCCGACGATCCTGATGCTGCACGGCGGCGGGCAAAACCGATTCTCCTGGAAGAGCACCGGCCAGGTCCTGGCCGACGAGGGATACCACGTCGTTGCACTCGACAGCCGCGGGCATGGCGACAGCGACCGAGCGCCGAACGCCGACTATGCCGTCGAGACGCTGAGGACCGACGTGTTGCATGTGCTGGATGCGATCGGCCGCCAGGTGGTGGTGATCGGGGCCAGCATGGGTGGGCTGACCGGCATCCTGGTGGCCGACAGCGCCGGGCCCGATCGGGTGACCGGCCTGGTCCTTGTCGACGTGGTGCCGCGCTACGAGAAGACCGGCAGCGCCCGGATCAGGGACTTCATGCTGACCAACATCGACGGCTTCGCGTCGCTCGACGAGGCCGCGGACGCCGTCGCCGCCTACCTGCCTTACCGCGAGAAGCCGCGCAGTCCCGAAGGGCTCAAGAAGAATCTGAGGCTGCGGGACGGACGCTGGTACTGGCACTGGGACCCGGCGTTCATGACCGCCCCGGGCGACGACCCGGAGCTGCGGACCGAAAGTTTCGAAGAGGCCGCGGTCAACCTGAAGATTCCCATCCTGCTGATCCGCGGCAAGCTCTCCGATGTGGTCAGCCCGGAAGGCGTCCGGCATTTCCTGGACACCGTGCCGCGCGCTGAGTTCGTCGAGTTGTCCAACGCCGGGCACACCGCGGCCGGCGACGACAACGACGCCTTCAGCGACGTCGTGGTCGACTTCGTCAGGCGCCACACGCACGCCTGATTAACGCACGCTCGGTCGACGGGTTAGTCCGACTTTTCCGCGTGTCCGCCGAACTGCTTGCGCATGGCCGACAACGCCTTGTCGGCGAATTCGTCGAGGCGACGAGATGCGAAGCGCGAGTACAGCGCCGACGTCAGCACCGGCGCCGGAACTCCCTCGTCGATCGCGGCGATGGCCGTCCACCGGCCCTCTCCGGAGTCGGACACCCGCCCGGAAAACTCGGTCAGAGTTGGCGATTCGTGCAGCGCGATCGCGGTCAGATCCAACAGCCAGGACTCGATCACGCTGCCGCGCCGCCATAGCTCGGTGACCTCGGGAATGTCGATATCGTATTGGTAATACTCGGGATTCGTCAGCGGCGCGGTTTCGGCATCACCCTTTTCGATGATGCGCTTGCCGATGTCGGCGTTGCGCAGGATGTTCAGGCCCTCGGCGAGCGCGGCCATCATCCCGTACTCGATGCCGTTGTGCACCATCTTGACGAAGTGGCCCGCCCCGCACGGCCCACAATGCAGATAGCCCTGCTCCGATTGCGCGACCTCGCCGTCGCGGCCCGGTGTCCGCGAGGCCGCATCGACACCCGGGGCGACGCTGGCGAAGATCGGCTCCGCCTTCTCGAAGGCTTCCTTATCGCCGCCGATCATCAGACAGTAACCACGCTCGCGGCCCCACACACCGCCGCTGGTTCCGCAATCCAGCAAGTGAATTCCTTTGACGGACAACGCTTTCGAATGCCGCACGTCGTCGCGGTAGTAGGAGTTTCCGCCGTCGATCACGATGTCGCCGTCGTCGAGCGTGTTCGCAAGCTCCTCGATCACCCCGGTGGTGATATCCCCCGCCGGTACCATCACCCACACCACGCGCGGAGCGTCGAGCTTGTCACGCAGCTCTTGCAAGGAGGAAACCCCCGTGGTCCGGTCCTCCTCCGCCATTGCCTCGACCGCGTCGGCGTTGTGGTCGTACACCACGCATTCATGTCCGTCCTTGACCAAACGGCGGACGATGTTCGCACCCATCCGGCCCAGGCCAATCATCCCTAGCTGCATATGCTTTCGTCTCCTTACTTGGTTTCGGCTTTGCGGGGCAGCCACGGCTCTTTCCAGCCGTGGTGACCACGCAGCAGCGACGACGCGGCCTTTGGACCCCAAGTTCCGAGGTCGTAGTGGTGAATTTCGCTGGGGTTGTCCAGCAGCGGCTGCACGATGCGCCAGGTCTGTTCGATGCTGTCTTCGCGGGCGAAAAGCTGGTGGTCACCGGTCAACGCGGCATGCAGCAGCAGCTCGTAAGGACGCTCCGGCTCACCGAGATCCTCGGAGAACAGAGAATCGAGATGGACGGGGTGCCAGTCGTCGCCCACTTGGGCGGCTATCCGCAGCCGCATCCCGGGATCGGGGTCTATGCGCAGGACAATCTGATTGGGTTCGGCCGGTCTGCAGTCCGGTAGGAAGGCCAATGCCGGAACCCGGCGCAGAAAGAGCCGCACCTCGGTGACCTTGTGCGGCAACCCTTTACCGGCACGCAGGAAGACCGGCACCCCGGCCCAGCGCCAGTTGTCGATTTCGGTCCGCAGAGCGACGAAAGTCTCGGTCTGCGAATCCTTCGCCACACCATCGATGTCCGTGTAGCCGCGATACTGGCCGCGCACGCAACGCTCGGGTTGCAGGGCCGGCATCGCACGGAAGACTTCGTCTTTCTTGTCGTTCAGGTCGTCGGCGCTGGGACCGACCGGAGGCTCCATTGCGACCAGGGCGAGTACCTGCAGCAAGTGGTTCTGCACCACGTCGCGCAACGCGCCCACCGCGTCGTAGAACTTGCCTCGATCCTCGACGCCGAAGTCCTCGGCCATGGTGATCTGGATTTCCGAAACGCTGCGGCGGTCCCACAACTCGGCCAGCGCGGTATTGGCGAACCGCAAACATTCCAACTCGACGACGGGTTGCTTGCCCAGGAAGTGATCCACCCGCAGGATTTGGTCTTCGTCGAGCACCGCATGAAGCCGGTCGTTGAGTTCGCGAGCGGACTCCAGGTCGTGACCAAATGGCTTTTCCACCGCGACGCGGGCCCGCTCCAGCAGTCCCACCCGGCCGAGGTTCTCGACTATCGGCGCGAACAGTGCCGGCGGCATCTCCAGGTAGAACAGCGGACGGTAGTCCGAACCGATGAGCTCGGCCAGCGAGTCGTAGAGCTCAGTGTCGGTAACGTCGCCGTGCAAGTAGTCCAGGCGGCTCGCCAGCCGGTCGAACACCGCGTCGTCAATCTGCTCGCCGACGTCGCTGATGGACTTCCGGGCCCGCTCGATAAGTTGGTCGACTTTCATCTCGTCACTGGCCACACCCAGGATCGGGCAATCCAGCATGCCGCGGGACTCCAGCCGGTACAGGGCCCGAAACGTCATCTTGCGCGCCAAGTCGCCGGTGATCCCGAAGATCACCAGCAGGTTTGACGAACTACCATCGTCGTCGGCCACCACCGCACCTCCCGAATGTCAGTCCGTATAGCCGAAGGCTATAGGCCCGAAACGCTCAGCCCAATCGGCCCTGGAAGGATGGGCCGACGTGGGTGATGCGCAGCAGATCGCGGTTTACCTCCTGGCCGCGGTTGCGGCGATTGAGGCGGGCGGGCTCGTCGTGCTGTGGCGGTTACTGAGCCGCAGTCGTCAAGAGGTCGCGGAATTGCGGCAGCGGGCCGACGCGCGCAACCGGCTGCTGTCCGGCGGCCGCGAAGCAGTCAAGACCGTGTGGCAAACCGCCAACCTGATGCGCACCGAGGGGTTCGGCGCGGTGGTGCGCAGCTCGATCGAAGATCTTGCCGATTGGGCCGAGGTCGAACGGCCCGACCTGGCCCGAATCACTCCCGACGGCCGGGTGGTGATTCTGTTCTCCGATATCGAAGAGTCCACCGCTCTGAACGAACGGATCGGCGACCGGGCGTTCGTCAAGCTCATCGCCGCGCACGGCAAGCTTGTTCACGACCTCGTCGAAGACCGGGGCGGACATGTGGTGAAGAGCCAAGGTGACGGGTTCATGGTCGCCTTTGCCCGCGCCGAGGAGGCCGTGCGATGCGGGATCGACCTTCAGCAGGCACTGCTCAATGGCGCAAGGCGCAAGCGCTACAAGGATATTCAGGATATTCGGGTGCGGATCGGTGTCCACATGGGTCGCTCGGTGCGCCGCGGTGACGATCTGTTCGGGCGCAACGTCGCGATGGCGGCCCGGGTGGCCGCGCATGCTGCCGGCGGAGAGATCCTGGTGAGCCAGCCGGTGCGAGACGCCGTTAACAAGTGCGAAGACATCTATTTCGACGAAGGCCGCGATGTCGAGCTGAAGGGATTCTCCGGCAGCTACCGCTTGTTCGCGGTGGAAACGGACACCGAGCCGGAATCGGACTGACCGACCCTATTGGGATGGAGGCCCCTCCTGTTCTGACTCGGCCAACCTTTGGTGCAGCCGGGCCCGAACCTCGTCCGGCGTATATGCCCGACGCTTACGCTGATCGCGCGCTACCACAACGCCGCCGGCGACGACGCCCGCGACACCCGCCAGTCCGATCCACTTCCAAATGCTGCGCATGGTTGACAGGCTATTCTGCGGCCCGTAGAGCACAATGCCGACATTGCGAGAGGCTGACCTGTTGAACTCCCCGCTTCGCGACAAGGTCGCGGTCGTCACCGGGGCCGGCAGCGGCATCGGGCGCGCGATCGCTTGCGCACTGGCCGACCGGGGCGCTCACATCGTGGCGGTCGACATCGACGAAAGCCGTCTCACCGAGTTCACTGGCGAAGCGTTGCTGACACACCGCGCGGACGTTTCGGAACCTGAGGCGTTCGAAGGCATTCGGGATGCTGCGCTGCAGCGTTTCGGCCGGGTCGACATCGTGGTCAACAACGTCGGCGTGCTGACCAACGGTCTGCCGCAAGACATCCCGATCGGCGAATGGCAACGCATCCTCGACATCAACCTGATGTCGGTGGTACGCAGCAATGCCGTCTTTCTGCCGCTGCTGCTGGCCCAGGGCAGCGGCCATTTGGTCAATACCGCCTCCTTCGCAGGACTTTTTACCTATTCCTACGACCGATTGCCGTATGCCGCAGCCAAGGCCGCGATCGTGCAGATCAGCGAAGGGCTGGCAATCTACCTGCGGCCCAAGGGTATTGGTGTCACGCTACTGTGTCCGGGCCCGGTGCTGACGAATATCGCCGCGGGCGTACCGACTTTCGGTGAAGGTGCGCCGCTGCGCATCCCGGGCCAACAGTTCGAGTTGCTCGAACCCGCGCCGGTCGGCGAGCTGGTGGCAGATGCGATCTTGCACGACCGATTCTTCGTGCCCACCCATCCTCACGTCGTCGAGGAATTGCGGCGGCGTGTCGAGGACTGGGACGCCTACATCGACTTCCAGATATCCCGCGAACGTTGACCAGTACAGAAAGGCGCCTACCGATGGCTGACACCCGCACCGAAGGTCTGGACGTGCTCAAGGCTATGTTGCCCGGACTGATCCCGGAATCCCTCACCACTTTGCGGGACGGCGGCGTCGCCGACGAACTCGGTGAGCTCAGCCTCGATCATGTTTTCGGTGCGTTGTGGACGCGAGACGGCCTGGATCGTCGCTCGCGCAGCCTGGTGACCTTGGGCGCGCTCATTGCGCTGCGCGCGGAGCATGAGCTGAAGCTCCATTTCCAAATCGCGCTGCGTAATGGGTTGAGCATCAAGGAGATCGAAGAGGTGATCTATCACATGACGGGCTACGCCGGCTATCCGGCGGCCACCACCGCACGGAATGCGGCACGCGAAGTTCTTGCCGTCGACGAACGGCCCTGACCGACATGCTGACTCTCGATCAGGCGCTCGAAGAAACCCGGACCGGCGACTTGTGGCTGTTCCGCGGCGGCTCACGACCCGACCGCACCATCCAGACGTTGACGAACGCCCCGGTGAATCACGTCGGCATGACCGTCGCCATCGACGACTTGCCGCCGCTGATCTGGCACGCCGAGTTGGGCGACAAGCTCGTCGACATGTGGACCGGCACCAATCACCGCGGTGTTCAGCTCAATGATCTTCGGCAAGCCGTGGTGCAGTGGACCGACCGCTACCACCAACGGTGCTGGTTGCGTCAGTTGACGCCGTATGCCACTCGCCAACAGGAGAACGAACTGCTGCGCGTCATCGCACGGATGGACGGCACGCCGTTTCCCACCGCGGCCCGGCTGACCGGTCGTTGGTTCCGCGGCCGGCTCCCGACGATCAACGACTGGGTGCGAGGAATCCCAGTGGTGGACAAGAAGGTTCGCGAGCAGACGAAGCGACGCAGGCAAGAACGCAAGATGAGCCTGGAGACGGCCTACTGCGCGGAGACAGTGGCGATCACTTACGAGGAGATGGGATTGCTCGCCACTGATAAGGACACGAACTGGTTCGACCCGGGCAAGTTCTGGAGCGGGGACACGCTGCCGCTGGCGCCCGGCTATCGGCTGGGCGATGAGATCGCCGTCACCGTCAGTGGTGGCTAGTCGACCGTCATCTCCCCCATTGCCGACCAGTCCGTCGCGTCCACCGTCTGACTGATGATCTTGGGCGTGGACTTCAGCGCCTTCGGCAGCTCTTGCATCGCCTGCTTGAAGTGGTCGCTGTTGACGTGCGCGCCGCCCGCTTCACCGTCGCGAAAGGCTTCGACCAGAACGTACTCGGCCGGGTTGTCCAGGCTGCGCGACCACTCGAACCACAGATTGCCCTGTTCGGCGCGCGTCGCCGCGGTGAACGACGCGACCAGATCCGGCCAGCGCTCGGTCCATTCGGGTTTGGTCTCGAACTTGACGACGATGAAGATCATGGGCGCTCAGATTACGTGGTTCAAGCGATCTCCACGCGTGTGGTCACCGGAGTGACGTTTCGGGTCAGATCCAGGACCGGACAGTGCGCGTCGACCGCGGCTTGCAGTTCGCGGTAGCGCTCCGGCGTCTCGGGCCCGGCCACCTTCACCACCACTCGCACTTCGTGGAATCCGGCCCGGACGGCGTCATCAAAGCCGAAGAAGCCCTGCACATCGAGATCGCCTTCGGCGTGCGCGGTGATCTCGTCGACCGCGATGCCCAGCTTTTCAGCCCAGAAGCGCCAGGTCACGATCTGACAGGAGAGCAGGGATGCCAGGTAATACTCCACCGGGTTGGGCGCCTTGCCTTCCCCGCCGAGCACGGGCGGCTCGTCGACCTCGACGCGGTATTCGCCCAGGGTGACCGTGCTGGCCACGGCGTCGTGCGCGGCCGCCGAAGCCTGGAAGACGACCTGGGCTTTGGACTTGTCGGCGGCGACCACGGCGTCGGTGGCGGCGATGAGAGTGCCTAGATGAGTGGTCGATGCTGTCACGGCAATACTCCTTCCGTTGTGGCGATGATAAGGAGCGCTGCCAGATGGGTGCGACCCTCCCGCTCGACGTGAACCGAACCGTGGCCCGAGGGCCGGTCGCTCTTTAACTACGACTGCGAGCAAATCGCTCAGGCTAGACGGAGTTCGATCAGAATGGCCGTCCCGAGTAATTCGAGTAAAGCCGGATAAGCCGCCGCTCGGGGGAATAGTGATATACCCCACAAGCGACGGCTCCGGCCTAATTCGGCAACTATGGCCGACGAATGTGATCTGTATCGCAAAATGCGGTCGGATAGCTCACCACATCCGTCGGATTTGTTTTACGTATTTGCGATGTCAGGATCACCCGTCGGCGCGGGGTCGCCTGGCGGAGGCGGCATTGCCGCATCTACCAGGATGGGCGGTTCCGGCGGCGCCGGCGGCGCATCCGGTGCGGGGCCTTCCTCAGGTGCGGGGGCCGGCATAGCGACACCGACCAGAACGGGCGCCGGTGGCTCGTCGACGGGCGGCAGGCCCTCGACGTCATCCATTGGCAAGAACATGTGGTGGGTGAATCCGCGCTGGTAAGCGCCGGCGCCGCCGATGCGGACACCGCCACGTTCACCGCTGGAGACGGGCGTGCCGTCGGGCAAGGTCACCGCGGTGTGGCCACCGTTCCAGCCGATCACCAAAGCGTTGGGAGCGGTTCCATATTGGAAGCCGCGCGACAACAGGGCCGCTTCTTCGTTCCCGGTGTTGAACCTGCTTCCAAAAACCGGCCTGTCAGTTGCGGCATTCGATATCCACGAAGCCAGCCCTGAACAGTCGGTCCCGGCGGGAGAATCTCCACCCGGAATATACGGAGTGCCGGACACTTGATTGACAAGCGCCAACAGCGTAGCAACAGCAATCATGGAGAGGGACGCTACCAATAACATGTATAGGTAACCAAAGTTTGTGGCACTAGTCACGTTTGAATTCGACAATGGCGTGCGTCGTATACAGCAAACTTATTGCAAATTAATGTAACGGTTGAAACAGAAGTGACTCCGGAGTTTTTAGCAAATTGGGGTAACTTCTCGGTATATGGCTCTGACCACCGGCTATGCGGGCATCAAGCAGGCTTCGATTTGAACTGGCAAACGACACAATTGCGTACCAGATCTATTATGGCGCACGGCAGGGCTTTGTCCGGCTTCTGGTGGAACCGTCAGATCGGCGTTAGCGGTCTCGTCACACCTGCCACTCCAGTACCGAAAATGGAGGCACGTGACGATCTTGGAATGCGATATCGCGGGTGATACCAAGTTTCGAGATCGCTGGCCCCTAGCATTCAAGGGACTGATGAGGCCGATGTGACTGGCGTGCATTCAGCCCGTGAGCCACTGCGGCGGCTTGTAGCCAGCGCCATTGCGAGGGCAACGTTCGATTAGATCGGCGTCCATATCTTGTTGTTCCAGAATCCCCAACCGTTGGCGGTCGGGTTCCACATCAACTGAGCCCCGGGCGCCCATGACGGTGGAGGTGGCTGCGGTGTCGCCCACGGTGGCGGCGGACCCCAGGGTCCCCAGCCCGCGGGACCAAAGGGGCCTCCCGCCCGTTGCCACTCGTGGCATTGGTTCCAGTCCCAATCCGAGACGGTGCCCCAACCGGGGTCCCATTGATCACCTGGGCACCAGCGGTAGCCGGGAGCGGGGGCCGGGGCCGCCTGGGCCGGCCCGTCGGCCAGTGCAACGGCAGACAATGCCAACCCTCCAGCCACCAGCATGTGCACAACCCACCGTCTCGATTGCTTTGAAGTCGCCATCTCCAAAGAATTTCCTTTAGCGAGATTTCAAGCAAGTAGGCATTTCATTTCACCTCGAGTCGTCGCTCATGCGACTCGCGCAGTCAACACACTGCGCTAGACGTTGAACCGGAACTCGACCACGTCCCATTCCACCGACTGAGCCGATACGCAGTCACTCAAGTGCGGCGGCGAGCGCCTTGGAATCGGGGAAGACGCGCTCTTCGACGAGCTTGCCCCAGGCAACCCGGGTGAATTGCACCCCGCGGTACACCGCTTTGCCTTCGCGCTTGGCGACGTATCGTGCGGCCATCCGAGTCGACCACGGACCGCCCTCGACGACGATTTCTTCCACCTCGAAACGCAAACCAGGGAGGCGACAGAACAACTCGTTGCGTAGCCAACTGCGCATGGCATCCGCGCCGTGTAGTTCCGTCGCCAGCGGATGGTCACCGACGTAGACGAAGTGGACGTTGTCAGCAATAGGGATCTCATCGAAGCGTTGATCAGATAACCGGTCGCACAGCGCGAGCGCCTGTTTGCGGACGAACCATCGATACAGCATCGTTCGAGCCTAGGTCTGACGGAAGTGGGCCGAAAGGACGAACTGAATCACGCCTTCGATCTTGTTGTAGACGTTTGCCCGTGTCGGAACTCGACCACGTCGCCGTCAGCCATCACATAGTCCTTACCTTCGATCCGAACCTTACCGGCCGCCTTGGCGGCGGCCATGGAACCCGCGGCAATCAGATCGTCGTAGGACACGATCTCGGCCTTGATGAAACCCTTCTCGAAGTCGCTGTGAATCACCCCGGCCGCCTTGGGGGCGGTGTCACCTTGGTGAATTGTCCACGCCCGCGCCTCTTTTGGGCCTGCGGTCAAAAACGTCTGCAGCTTCAAGGTGTGAAAACCTGCCCGTGCCAACGCATCTAAGCCCCGCTCGGTCTGGCCGATCGACTCCAGCAGCTCGGCGGCCGACTCGTCGTCGAGCTCGGACAGCTCCGATTCGATGGCGGCGTCCAAAAACACCGCATCGGCGGGCGCGATCAGCTGACGCAGTTCGGCGACGCGCCCGGCATCGGTCAGCACCGCCTCGTCGGCGTTGAAGACGTACAGAAAGGGCTTGGTGGTCAACAGGTTCAGCTCCCGCAGCACCGAACCGTCCACATTCGCAGCGAACAGCGTCGTACCCCCGTCCAGCACCTGTTGTGCGGCCTGCGCCGCCTCGTACAGCGGCCTGCGCTCCTTGTTGTTGCGAGCTTCCTTCTCCAGCCTGGGCAGGGCACGCTCCAAGGTCTGCAGGTCGGCCAGGATCAACTCGGTGTCAATCACCTCGATATCCGATTTGGGGTCCACTCGCCCGGTGACATGCGTTACGTCGTCGTCAGAGAAGACCCGGACCACCTGGCAGATGGCGTCGCATTCGCGGATATGGGCCAGGAATTTGTTGCCCAGTCCGGCGCCCTCGGAGGCGCCCTTGACCAGGCCGGCGATGTCGACGAACGTCACGGGGGCCGGAACGACGCGCTCTGAGTGAAATAGCTCCGCGAGCTTGTCCAGTCGCGGATCGGGCAGCGATACCACTCCCTCGTTGGGCTCGATAGTGGCGAACGGATAGTTCGCCGCCACTACGTTGTTGCGGGTCAGCGCGTTGAACAGCGTCGACTTGCCGACATTGGGCAAACCCACGATTCCCAGGCTCAAGCTCACGAGGAACCAAGTGTAGGGCTCGGCGGCGAAACCGCCTGACACCGTGCGGCAGTGCTGACGCATGCCACACCCTGGTCTTGACAAGGTATTTACGAGTCTTTGGGCCTATTGCCGGTACGGTCAACGTGTGTCACCGCAGCGGGAAAGGTCGGCAGTAGAGGCTGCCCACCGCTCGATCCTCCCCAACGTGGCAGGTGTGCCTTGGTGGGGGGCCCTGTTGATCGCCATTTGCGCGACCGCCATCGGGTATGGCATCGACGCCGGTCATAAGGAGCTCACCCACGTCTTCGCAGCCTGCTATATAGCCGGCTGTGTGGTCGCCGTCCTGGCGGTGCGGCAGTCGGGCGTGTTCACCGCGGTCATCCAGCCGCCACTGATTCTGTTCTGCGCGGTACCCGGCGCCTACTGGCTGTTCCACGGCGGCAAGATCGACAAGCTCAAGGACCTCCTGATCAACTGCGGCTATCCGCTCATCGAGCGGTTCCCGCTGATGCTGGGCACCGCCGGCGTCGTGCTGTTGATCGGCCTGGCCAGGTGGTACTTCGGGATGACACATCGGCCGGCTGCCGCCGACACGGACGCCAAAGCCGACACCGGTACCCGCGCCGAGCCGAAGGCCCTGTTCAGCGGCATCGCCGCAAAATTCACATCGATGCTCAGTGGCTCGGACGACGACGAAGACGAGTCTTCCTCGACCCGGTCACGCACCGCCCGTCGTAGCTCGAGAACCACTCCCAGAACCGACCGGGCGGCGCGCGGCACTCGTGCCGGCCAGCGCCCGGACCGCACCCGGTCCCGGCATTCTCGCGCCGGAGAAGAACAGACCGACCCGGCTGCCGAGCGGCGGCAACGTCGCCGTTCCCAGCAGCGTCCGCGCGACTTCGACGCTAGCGACCCGCCCCGCCGTTCCCGCCGTCCCCGACCGCAGGCGGAGCCAGACCCACGCAGCCAACCGCGCGAAGGCCGTCGGGACTCGTACGGACGCCGCGGGTCCTACGAGCGCCCGCCGAGCCGCGGCT
>NZ_LZSG01000026.1 GCF_001665395.1 Mycobacterium sp. 1164966.3 | reverse complement strand
GGCCCGGGGGGCTTTGGCGCACGGGCTGCTGTGGAACCGGCCCGCCGATTTGCGGTGGCGATCCGGGCACCTCTCCGCGCGGCGGGATAGCCGGCCGCGGCGGTGATTGCAGCGGCGGAAGCTGTACCACCGGCGGGCGTGCCGCCGGCTCGGGACGCGGTGCAAGAAGTGGCGGTATGGGAACTGGAACCACTACTGGAACTGGCACTACCGGAGGCGCGGGAGCCGGAGCCGCCGGCGCCGGAATGGGAGCGGCGGGAACCGGTGCCGCGGGAGCCGGAACAGCAGGTGCCGGAGCGGCAGGCGCGGGAGCCGGAGCCGCCGGAGCCACCACGGGGTTCAGCGGCTTGGGCGCGGGCGCCTGCGCGGGCATTTCGACCTTCGGCTGGGCGGCGGGCACCTCGGCTGGCGTCGGTGCAGGAGCCTGCTGCGTCGGCACGATGAGGTTCTGGTCGGGAGCGGGCTGCAAAGCAACCACATCCTTGCGAATGTTGACCGCCGTCGCTATCTCCAGCGCTACGACGGCGGCGATAGCGACCACCGCCACGCTGCTGCCGAGCAGTAAGACGGGCTTGCGGTGGGACCGCCTTCCGCCGGGACTGGCAACGGGTTTGATGACGACGGTCGGGGTGTCGGCGTCGTCGTCGGGCACTGCGCTGTAGGCGAGCTCGTCGCCCATGGGGACATCGGGCACCTTCAGGTAGTCAGGGAGCACCGACGGGTTCACCGCACCGGTGCCGGGGTCCAGTGAGTACGCCAGCGCGGCGGTCGAGGACGCGAACAACGGCGCGTTCGCCGACGCTAGCGCCGCCCCCCGGGCCAGCGCGGTGCCCGGCTCCTCCGGCACGTTCACGGCAAGCGAAGTCGCCGCCTCCAAATGCGGCTTGAGCGGCGCGACGTCGACGCCGGAACCGATCACGAACACGCCGCCGACCGCGGATCCCAGCCTCTCGAGCCCGACCACCATGTTGACCAGGTCCGCGAGAGCGGTCCGGCTGGAAGCCCGGATGTCTGAGATGGAACCGTCGGCTGTTTCGACGACGGCCAGCGTGGCGCTGTCGGGCTCCACGAAAAGCACTGCGGTGCGCTCGTAACCCGTTGCGGCGCCGACCGATTGCGTCAGGGCGGCCGCGGCCAGGAAGGCCGAGACCAGCATCACGTTCTTGACCTTGTGTGCCGCCAGCGCGTCGCGCAGAGCGTGGGCCTCCAGCTGGTCGGTCCATGCCACGCCGATGGAAGTCAACCGCAAGCCGGCGTCGTTCGCACCTTCTCGGGTACCGAGAATGGCGGCAATGGCGTGGCCGGACGCGCTGGTGGCCGGGTCATCGGCCGCGACAACGCCGATCTCGTCCTCTTCGACCGTGGCGCCGTCCGCGTTTTCACCTTCTACCAGGACCATCTGGATGGACGACGGTGCCATCGACATCCCGAGCACGATATTCAAGACCCCTCCAAAGGCTTTGCTGTGGCCGTTGGCTGCGCGGAGGAGAAAAGCGCAGACCATCTAAGTATCGCGCAGAGCGGTTGTGTTGGCACCCCGGCGGAGCTATGTAGATCGTATGAAGTTCTGGTAGGAGCGCGACGGCGTCGGACCGCGCTGCCCCTGGTACTTCGACCCGACACGTGAACTGCCATAAGGATGTTCAGCCGGGCTGGTCAACCGCAGAATGCACAGCTGACCGATCTTCATGCCCGGCCACAGAGTGATCGGCAGGTTCGCGACGTTGGACAGCTCCAGCGTGATGTGACCGCTGAAACCCGGGTCGATGAAGCCCGCGGTCGAGTGGGTCAGCAGGCCCAGCCGACCCAGGGAGGATTTGCCTTCCAGGCGCCCGGCGAGGTCGTCGGGCAGGCTGAACAGCTCCAGCGTCGACCCGAGCACGAACTCGCCGGGATGCAGCACGAACGGTTCTCCGTCGATGGGTTCGACCAGGCTGGTCAGCTCGTCCTGCTGCTTTGCGGGATCGATGTGGGTGTAGCGCGTGTTGTTGAACACCCGGAACAGGCTGTCCAGCCGCACGTCGATGCTGGACGGCTGCACCAAAGCGTCGTCGAACGGGTCGATGCCTACCCGCCCTGCGGCGATTTCGGCCCTGAGGTCACGATCGGAGAGCAGCACGCGACGAGCCTATCGCCCTGATAGCGAACAGCCCGGGCTCAGCGCAGGTAGATTTCCTGGCCGGTCGGATATCCACCGCCGGTGGTGGTGACGTGGACGTGGTCATAGTGGCCGAGGCGGCTGGGCTGCGATCCGCCTGGCGTGTAGTAGACGCCGCGCCAGATCGCGTCCTGCATCCCGAACCGATCCGCGTTAGCCAGCACGAACGCGACGATCCGGTCACCAAGTTCGATGCCCTCAGCGCTGCTCGGATTTGGAATCATGACGTCAATCGCCAAGCCGTTGGGGTGCCAGGGCAGCGCGTCGGGCCGACAGCCGCCGATTTCGTGAATCTCGGGAAAGGCTTCGCTGATGGCGCGGGCCGCCAAGATCGTCCTTACTTGTAGACCGCGCTCCGAGGCGACACCGGCGGACAAGAAGCGTGATCCGATCCGCAATCTCGACGCCGCTGTGAATTCGCCCTCATTATCCATTCCTGGTGCGGCATTGGACATATTCCGTTTCGGGGCAATCGATGCCGCCACTATCTGCGCGCTACGGGGAGCATCGTCGACGACGGTTGCCGGCTTGGCAGCGACGTGGTTGGGACCTGCGTGAACGTTCCCTGCCGCAGCCAAGAAGGCGGCGGCTGGCCCGAGTGCCAGAGCGAGGCGCAGCGACGGATTTCGACGCTTCTTGGGTAATGAGTGCCTGCCCACCCGATGGAGGATACGAGATCACGGCGAAATAACGAAACGATAACGTCGCGCACTTGGAATTGGCCGACTGCTATTAGGCGTGTGTAAGAACTAATCGGATTGCTTAATTAGGGCGATTTGAGGCGTTGCGGGCGGCGGGCGACACCCGCCGAGGCCTCCTCGTCGGGTCGACGGCGGATGCTAGCCTTCTGTGTCGAGCGCGCCGATGTAGTTCAATGGCAGAACATCAGCTTCCCAAGCTGAATACGCGGGTTCGATTCCCGTCATCGGCTCCACCTTGACCAGGGCATTCGCCCCGTTGCTATTCCCGGCCACGGCGGGCGGCCCCGTAACGGTCCCGTGCCATCGAAGAGTAGGTTGCCGGGACAGTGTTGAGGGAGACGGTTGCAGCCCCATTGAGGGCCTAGAACTTGACCGCAAGGTCTTGGGCTCGCCAGCCTGGCACACCCCGAGCGTCGGAGTTGCCGCCGATCCAGTGCGCTGGAAAAGAGATGGCCAGCCTAGGCAACAGACCGCACGTCAACTTCCCTGCTCAGGACGGGTGCGGTTGGGTCATAGTCCAGCGTGAAGCCAGGACGTCGCAAATGGTGCGTTGCTCGATCTCATTCAGGTCATGCATCAGGAGTCCTTCGACGGTGAAGATGCCGATCATCACTTCGGCTTCCACAGTCGACGTTGAGACTCCCGCAGTCTCCAATTCGTAACGGAACATACTGCCGGTGATCAGATGGAAGTTTCGATGCCACTCGGCAATGGAGGCCGAATGTTCGACGCGGGCGTGCACGGTCGTCACTAGGCGGCTCATCTGGTGTAACTGGCGAACCACCCATAGCACCCGAGCCGGGATCGGTTCGGTCGCAACTTGTTGGTACTGCGGCCAGATGTCGGCCATGACGGAGTCGAGCACAGCGATTAAAACGTCGTCCTTATCCCCGAAATACCAGTAGATGGTGTTCGGTGCCACCCCGGCCTCCTTCGCCAGCCGACTCATCGGGGTGGTGTCGTAGCCAGCGTCGATGAACAGCCGTCGTGCTGCCGCGACAATTTCTGCACGCTTCTCTTCGGCGGCCTGAGGGCGTTTGTTCCGTGCCATCATTCCCTCTGCGTCGACTAGATCACACTTTGTTGAACGACATTCAAGAACCGGTTAGCTTTTGTTGAACGTCATTCAAGATACCCGATGGAGACCCCGACGATGAACCAACCACGCGGCTACGTCCGGCACGACGTCACTTTTATGTCCGAGGGCACGACTTGTGCGGCGTGGCTGTACCGGCCTAATGGCGCTGAGAACCCGCCCATCGTCGTACTGGCCCACGGGTTCGCCGCCTTCCGCGAACTGCGCCTGGACGCCTACGCCGCACGACTCGCCCAGGCGGGTTATGCCGCCCTGGTGTTCGACTACCGACACTGGGGTGCCAGCGAAGGACAACCCCGTCGCATCCTTGACATCGCCAAACAGCACGCTGATTGGCGGGCCGCCATCGCCTACGCCCGCAGCCTGGACGGTGTCGACCCCACCCGGGTCGTGGCCTGGGGTTCCTCTTTCGGCGGTGGTCACGTTCTCAACTTGGCCGCCCACGACCACGGTCTCGCAGCCGCTATCGTCCAGGTCCCCCACGTCAGTGGCCCAGCGTCGACCTTTACCCAATCCCCAAAACTGGTAGCGCGGTTGATCCTCGCCGGCCTGCGCGACCAAATCGGCGCATGGCTCGGGCGCCCGCCCTACCGGACAGCAGCCATCGGCTACCCAGGTGACGTCGCGATGATGACCTCCCCGGGGGCCGCCGAGCTCGTCGAGCGGATGGCCGGGGACAAGCGCGAAGAACTACTCGCCGAGAACGACGTCGCCGCCCGCATCGTGTTGCGGATCCCGTTCTACTCACCGGGACGCAAGGTCGCAAACATCACCGCGCCGACCCTGGTGCAGCTAGCAAAACGTGATGACGTGACGCCGTACGCGAAAGCCCAGAAGATCGTGGCCCGGATCCCCCGCGGTGATGTCCGCTCATATGACTGCGCGCACTTCGAGCCGTACCTGGACCCGCACTTCGACGGGATAGTGACCGACCAGATCGACTTCCTAAATCGCCACGTCCCACTGGTGTGACCCCAACGCGCCAGGCTGCGTCTCGATCCAGGAGACACCCCACCGCCGCAGCACACTACACATGCGCACCCCCGATCCGTCGGCCATGGTGGCCGACGCCTACCAGTAAGGAACACCCACCCATGAACACGACCCGACGTGCCGCCCTGATTACGGGGGCATCTGCCGGCATTGGAGCGGCCTTCGCTCGCCACCTCGCCACTGAGGGCTACGACGTGCTGCTCGTCGCCCGGCGCGCCGAGCGTCTCGAAGAACTGGCCACCCAAATACACCAACAGCACGGCGTGCGCGCCGAAGTATTCGCCGCCGACCTCACCGATCCCGCTGCCCCTGCTGCGATCATCAGCCGCGCAACCGAACTGGGCCTACCCATCGACGTGCTTATCAATAACGCAGGACTTTCGGCGAGCACCAAATTTTCCGACACACCATGGGACTCGGTCGCCGGAGAACTTCAACTCATGGTCACTGCAGTGACCGAATTGATTCACCGAGCCATCCCCGGCATGAAGCAACGAGGCTGGGGACACATCATCAACCTGTCCTCACTCGCTGCGATGTCCCCGCCGGGAGAAGGGCTGCTGTACACCGGCATCAAGTCCTACGTACTGAACATGTCCCAATCCCTCGACATGGAACTCAAACCCCACGGCATCCATGTCACCGCGCTCTGCCCTGGCTTCACTCACAGCGAGTTCCACGACGTGATGGGCACCCGCGATGCTGCCGACCGACTGCCGAGCTTCATGTGGCAACAGCCTGAACCCGTTGTGCGCGAAGGATGGGCCGCCGTGACCAGCGGCAAGCCCGTCTGCATACCGGGCACCGTCAACAAGCTCACAGCCGCCGCCATACGACCAGTCCCACAGCGCATTCAGTACTTCCTGGGCCGCACGCTCAATCCTTTTAAGTAGATCAACTCCAAGTCGCTGGTCGCGTTATGGGCGGCGTCTGAGCGTGCAGCGGCACAACATTTTCGCTGTAGGTCGGCTTGGGGGTTCACTTCTTAGGGCGCTGTTGCTTCGCCGACCGCTTCGGTTGCTGTCGCTGGCCACGCCGCTGATTTTGATTGCCTACTGGGTTAGGTACACCCCCCACACCCACGCGGCGGTGGCGAGCAGTGCGGCAGCCAACTCGACACCCACCGACAACGCGACACCTTTCACGGCGTGCTTCGTCGAGGTCCATGCCAGCCGCTGGTCTCCGCGGGCGGCCAGCTCCGCCACGTAGACACCCAGCACGAAGCCGATCACCAGGCCGATCACCGGGATTACGAAGAAACCAATGATGCCCACAATCGCGCCGGCTACCAGACTCAGCGTGCGCACGTCGGCGGCCCGCATCCGCTTCACGGGCCAGGTGTATTTGATCAATGTCGCCACACCGAGCAGCGCGGTCACCACGCCGAGTGTCACCCACGCGGTGATGTTGTTCTCGACGACGGCCCACACCACGATCGCGCCGAACACCAGCAGCGTGCCCGGCAGTAGCGGCACCACGATGCCGATAATTCCGACGGCGATCGCGAGTGCTACGAGGACGATGCCGGCAGCACTCATGTTCTCAACGTATCTCGAGTGGCCGCTGCCAGGGATCATCCCTACGGGCCCATGCCGCGTCAGGCGCTGATCGTTGCCGGGACGCGAACATCTCTGCGTAGAAATCGTGCCACATAGGATCGAGGTGTGACGTCACCCGATCAGGACGATGCGCTGACGGTGATGACGTTGAACATTTGGGGCGATCACCTTTGGGAGGAGCGCAAGCACGCGCTCGTCGACTGGTTCACCGAGATTCGCCCTGATGTGGTCGCGTTGCAGGAGGCGACTCGGTCACCGGAATTGTGTCAGGCGACGTGGCTGGCCGAGCAGACCGGGATGGACGCGGTGTACGCCGCCGCGTACGTGCGCTCCGGCCGCAGCGATTTCGGCAACGCGGTTCTGAGCCGCTGGCCGATCGTCGACTCGCGGTCGCTCCGGCTGACCCTGGCGGGGTCAAACATCGAGCCTCGCGGCGCGCTGACCGTCGATGTCCGCGTTCGCAACCGTCTGGTGTCGGTCACCTCAACCCACTTGTCTCACCGGTTCGACCAGGGCTGGGTGCGCCAGGCACAGGTCCGTCAGCTCGCCGACTTCGTCGTGACGGACTCTGGCGATTTCCCCCCGATTGTCTGTGGCGACTTCAACGCCCGCCCGGAATCGACCGAGGTGCTATTCATCCGCGGCCTGCACGGATCGGACGGTCACAGTCTTCACCTGTTCGACGCCTTCGAAGTGACCCATCCCGGTGAGCTTGGCTTCACCTGGAACAACACCAACCCGTACACGGCGCAGGACCCGACACCGGATCAGCGCATCGACTACATCTTCGTAGGCGTGCCCATCACTGACGGCGCGGGCAAGGTGCTCGACGCGGCCGTCGTATGCGACGCGCCGCGCCGCGGTGTCTGGCCCAGCGATCATTTCGGTGTCGTCGCCCAATTAGCGTGCCCTGCCCCGCAATAATCGGGCCGAACCATTTTGCGTCCGAGAAACCGCCAGCATTCCCAAGCTGATACGCGAGTTCGATTCCCGTCATCGGCTCCTTGCCCAGGGGGTTTCGCCCCTCTGTTTCAGGGCACAGGGTCGCCGGTCCCCTAACTGTCCCTGCCGTTCCCGCGTCTAGGGTGCTGTATCTCGGCGTCTGTCGTTCTGCCTCGGGTCGATGACCGCGCAAATACCATCCACTACAAGCGATCGCAGTGTCGCCACCCCATTCAGCCAGGCCAGTGGAGCAAAGATGGTCCCAAAGGTGAAGGTTTCGGCCGATCTGATGAGCGGAGACGTGGACGAGCGATACGGGAAGGTGGCCGACGCCTTTCGTCGCAACCTAAGCAGCGGCCAAGAGGTCGGGGCCGCCTTCGCCGTCTATCGCGACGGGCGCAAAGTCGTTGATCTATGGGGCGGATTCCGCAATGGGGTCACCATGGCACCGTGGCAGCACGACACCGTCGTCAACGTGTTCTCTACCACGAAAGGTGTTGCGGCGCTTGCCGTTGCGCTGGCCGCCTCGCGAGGGCTGCTCTCCTACGACGCCAAAGTTGCCGACTACTGGCCGGAGTTCGCACAGGCCGGCAAGGACACGGTCACGGTGCGGCAACTGCTGTCACATCAAGCCGGACTGTCCGCGATCAAGCCGCCACTCACCCTGACCGACTTGGCCGAGCCAACGAGGATGTCGCCCAAGCTCGCAGCCCAGGCGCCCGCGTGGACCCCTGGGACGAGGCACGGCTACCACGGCTGGACGCTCGGCTGGTATGAAGCCGAACTTATCCGCCGAGTCGACCCGGCGGGCCGCACCCTGGGCCGGTTCTTCTCCGATGAGATCGCCGAACCGCTGGGGCTGGACTTCTGCATCGGGCTGCCGACCTCAGTGAACCGCGACCGGGTAGCGCACTTGCATATGTGGTCCCCGTACAAGATGCTGCTGCACCTCAACACGATGTCGCCGGCTTTCGTGCTTTCGGGGCTGCTGAATCCGTTGGGGCTGCCGGCCCGGTCGTGCCGCATCGCCAAAGGGTTCAGAGTTCCGCAAGACTTCAACCGCGAGGAAGTGCGGGTGCTCGAAATTCCCTCCGGGGGAGGCATCGGCACCGCCCGCTCGATCGCGAAGCTCTATGGGAGCGCCGCCACCGGGGGTGCTGACATCGGGTTGACTCCGGCCATCCTGGACGCACTGACAAAGCCTCCGATATCGCCTACACGCGGATTGCGCGACAAGGTCTTCCTCGTCGACACCTCGTACTCCCTCGGCTTTGCCAGGCCCATCCCAGAAAAGCTTGCCTTTGGTTCCTCGGACAAAGCGTTCGGAACGCCGGGGCTCGGCGGCTCCTTCGGGTTCGCCGATCCAGACACCGGGATCGGGTACTCCTACGCGATGAACAAGTTGGGTTTCCACGCGATAGACCCGCGAGAGTCCGCCCTGCGCAAAGCCCTCTTCGAGGATGTTCTGGGATCCAGGCCGCAAAGCTGAGTGTCGAATGCTGCCACCACTTCGGGCGCCCAGACAGGCCAGCGCCTAGCCGTCGGCTCCTACTTCCGTACCCCTCCGTAAATACGCGGGATCGATTCCCGTCATCGGCTCCTCGCCTAGCTACGCCAGCGCGGCACAAAAGTCCGGTACAAAACCGCCGGCGAGCATCACAAATGTGCCGTCAAATGGTTGACCAAACCCTGAATGAACGTCTCCATCGACTGCGCCTTCTGCGCGTAGCCGTCCGCGGCGTGGTACATCCGCGGGACAGTGATCAGCTCACACGGCACACCGCATGCACGTAGCTTCTCCGCATACGCCACGTCCTCGCCGTAGTAGAGGTCCAACTCGCCGACGCCGATCCAGGCGGGCGGAAGGCCGGACAGGTCATCGCGTCGCGCAGGCGCTGCATAAGCCGGCGCATCAGACATCCGCGGCTCTCGCCCGAGGTACGCCGTCCATGCAAACCGGTTCGATTCGGGAGTCCAGACGAGCCGGCCGCGGCCCTCGTCATCATCGTTCAGAACCGTGCGGTCGTCGAGCATCGGATACATAAGTCCCTGAGCGCGCAGTGTGAATCCCTCATCGTGGCTGCGCTGAGCGACGGCCGCCGCCAATCCGCCGCCCGCGCTTCTTCCGACGACGGCGATGCGATCGGCATCGATACCCAAGTCGTCGGCGTTCTGGCGCATCCACTGCAACGTCGCCATGCAGTCGTCAAGTGCTGCAGGGAAAGGGTTTCCAGGCGCCAAGCGGTAGTCCGGGGACACGACGACAGCACCCAACTCCCTCGCGAGCCGTCCATGAGTCACGAGCTCGAGTTGCGGAGACCCGACGATCATCCCGCCCCCGTGCAGCGCCAGCACCGCGGGCCGATTCGTTCCGTGCCCTTCAGGAGTGATGACCAGCACGCGGGTTACCGATTGGCCGACAGTCCGCGTCACGACATCGACACCAGGTCCGGGCGACATCGTGACTCGGTATGCGAGGCGGAGTACTGGCAGCGTCTTGGCCGAGTGTGTGACCGTCACAAACGGCAGCACAGGGCTGCGCAGCTCGGGCTCCACATGAGCGAGCGCATCACGCATCGCGACATACCGCCGGGCGGCCAGCGCGGCGAGCCCGCCAGCGGCGAGCGCTGCGAGCTTCTTCATGATCGAAGGCTAGCGGTGAGTTTCGGTGCCACCCGGAGCGCGTTCGCGGCGATGGTCAGGGCGGGATTGAGCGCAGCCGAGGACGGGAAAAACGAGCCGTCGACGATCCACAAGTTGGGCACGTCATGGCTGCGACACCAGGGGTCGAGGACGCTGTCGCGAGCGTCGGCGCCGGCGACCGCGGTTCCACACATGTGGCCATTGGCGGTTATGCCTTTGCGCTCGGTCACGGTGATCGGGTAACCCGCCTTCCGAACCGCGCGCGATACGCGCCTGACCAACTCGACGTGCGGTGTGACGTTGTTCGGTGTCCACTCCAAGATGGTTCTATCGCCATCGATTCGGACACGATTTTCCCGCCGCGGCAAATCCTCTGTGGTGAGGTAGAGGTCCAAGCTCCGGTCGGTCGCGAACGTCAGCGCCCATCGTGGCGCCCAGGGATGCACGCCTTTGATGTGGGCGGACTGCAGCTTTCCAAGCATCTGCAAATTGCCCAGCGGATAGGGAGTGTCCGGGCCCGCGACGTACCAGTCGTTGACTCCGAGGGTTTTCTGCCACGCGGTCCGGTTCCGCCGGAACGGACTGACGCCTACGAGAAAGGTGCTGTTGTGCACCATATAGTTGCGTCCCAGCAGCCCCGAGGAATTGGCCAGACCGTTCGGATGCGTGTCGGTGGCCGACCTCATCAGTAAAGTCGCGGAATTGACTGCACCTGCGCACACGACGAACGCATCACCTTGGATCAGAATGGGCTGCCCGTTCACGACAGCCTGAGCGGCGACCACCCGTGAGCCGTCCCGTTGGGTGAGCAACCGGTCCACCCGTGTGTCGATGAGGATGCGCACATTCCCCGAGCGCAGGGCTGGTCGCAGGGCGCGGTTCTCTGCGTCGCTCTTTGCGCCCTGGACGGGCAGGCCGTCCGCTGCCTCGACCGCTCGCCGATCGTCCATGGTCTGCACGTTCATGCCGCAGGACATGTGATAGGGGTGCAGCCCCTGACGTTTCAACGAGCCCGCGAAACGCTCCACCGCGGGCTCATGGTCCAGCGCCGGATAGGGAAAGTCGCAGGAGCGGGGTGGTTCAGTGGGATCTTCGCCTGTCCGGCCATGTACTTCGTAGAGCGTTTCCGCCGCGCAGTAGTAGGGCTCCATATCGCCGTAACTGAACGGCCACTTAGGTGAGATGCCGTCGTAGTGCTGCACTTCTTCGAAGTCCGTGCGCCGAAAGCGGGACAGGCTGGCTCCATAGAACTTGGTATTGCCGCCCACCCAGTAGTGCACGCCGGGGTCGAACGGCTGTCCGGTGTGTCCGTCGAACCATGGTTCGGCGGTCTTATAGCGCTTCTTGATAAACATCTCTTCGACACTTGCGTTTTCCGGTTCGCGTGGAAGAAAGTGCCCGCGCTCGACGACCAGTACAGACAATCCGGAGTCCTTGAGCGCCCATGCCACGGTGGAGCCGCCCATTCCCGAGCCGATGATCACGACGTCGGCAGCAAAGGTGTCGCTGTCCGCGGGTCGCACGATGGCAGTTGACGGTAGCGGCTCAGTTCCGTCCGAACCACCGGGCGCAACAGTCATCGGGGAGCCATCCTTCGGTCGGCGGGCCGTGAAGGATCGTAGACGTAAGTTTTCCGCTCGCAGGCCGAAAAGCGCGATTGCGGTGTGACCGTTAGCTCGACGTACGAGATCTCTGGCAGCGGTGTCGTGACACTGTTCGAACAGGCCTCGGCGCACGGACGCCGGCTGAGCCGGAATCTTTGAGTGAAAACTTCGCCTGAGTGGGTATCAGGAGAAATGGGGGAGATACTGGCTTACACCACACCGGCCCTTGGGCATCTTTATCCAATCTGTGCGTTGCTTATCGAGCTACGCGGCCGAGGTCACAACATCGCGCTGCGGACATTAAAAGCCGGCGTTGAGACCGGTCGCGAACTCGGGTTCGCCACGCAGGCCGTCGATCAGCGGATCGAGGCAATTTCCCGGCATGACGAGAAGGCTCCAAATCTGCGTGCCGCCATGAAGCTCGCGTTCGATACCTTCGCCAAGCGGGCCGAGTTCGAAGTCGGCGACCTGCGTGCCGCGATCGTCGACGTGCGGCCTGATGTGCTGATCATCGACTCGAATTGCGGCGGCGCAGCTTCAGTGGCAGATGTCAGCGGCATACCCTGGCTGTCCTTTTGGCCGTTCACCCCCTACCTCCGGTCGCGCGGTATGCCCCCGTTCGGTCCAGGCTTGCGGCCGTGGCCCGGCCTGATCGGACGCTTGCGTGACGAGGCTTTGCGTCCGTTGATAACGGGATTTATCGAGAAGCCAATGCTCCCGCGGCTGAACAAGCTCCGTGCCGAGGTCGGGGCCGCACCAGTGGACTCTGGTGACGCCTACTTGCGGCGAGCACCGCTGATGCTGGTCGCGGGGGGCGAGCCGTTTGAGTATCCTCATCCCGACTGGGGTGAGTCTGTTCAGATGATCGGTCCGTGCTCCTTCGACCCTGCCCCCCACTCTGCTCCAGACTGGCTGGACCGCATCAACCGCGACATCGTGCTGGTGTCGACATCCTCGGAACGCGGGCGGGAAACCAATCTGGCCCAATTGACGATGCTCGCTCTTGCCGACGAGCCGCTCCATGTGATCGCGACCTTTCCCGCCGGGATACCCGACAATCTCACGGTGCCGCCGAATGCGACGGTCCGCGAGTTCGTGCCGCACAGTGTCGTGCTGGAGCGCGCTGTCTGCGCCGTGACGCATGGCGGAATGGGTGCTACTCAAAAAGCCCTCGAGCGCGGGGTGCCGGTGTGTGTGGTGCCGCAAGCGCGCGATCAATTCGAGGTCGCCCGCCGGGTCGAAGTTGCTCGCTGCGGAACGCGCCTACCGAATAGGAAGCTGACCACGGCCCGCTTACACGCCAAGGTGCGTCAGGCGATCACCATGTCCGCCGGAGCGCGCCGCGTGGCTCAGGGGTACGCCGCGACCGGCGGCGTCGCGCGCGGCGCCGACCTCATCGAGCAACGACTGCTCGGCCAGTCGTCGCTATTGCGTGTCCACCCTGCCCGCGATCTGACCGGCGATGTTCACGGCTAGATTCCGGCCGAATGGTGGTGTCACCGCCAAGCACGGTGTGACCGCGTACTTGCGCATGTCGCAGCCTTGATGCAGCAAACGAGCACGCGAGTCTCAGGAGGGCCCTACAGTACGTTTCGTCAGTCGAAAAAACGTCAGACGACGACACAGGCGAAGGAGAACTGTGAAGCAAAAGTTCCTGGGAGTCGTTGGCGGCGTGGCGATCATGGCTGGGTCCCTGGCTGCGTGCGGTGGCGGGGGCCACTCGAGCACAACCCAGAGCACAGGTGCCCCTGCTCCAGGGACAGCGAAGCTGGTAGTCGATGGCAAGGACCAGAAAGCGCAGGGACCGGTTGAATGCCCAGCGCGTGAGGGCATTATCGACATCAAAATCAGAGGATCCGACAGTGGCATCGGCGCTGCCGTAACGCAAGGCGATAACCCGGTCGTCAACTATGTGGGAGTGGGCACGTTCGATGGCGTGTCGATGGGGTACTTGCGCAGCGTAGACCCCACCGGCAAGGCAGACGCCACCAAGAACGGCAACACCTACAAGATCAGCGGCGTCGCGACGGGTCGCAATATGACCGACCTGGCCAACCCGGGACCGATGGTGAGCAAGCCGTTCGAAATGACGGTGACCTGTCCGTAGCCGTCTACAACCGGAGGGTGACACCCATCATCCAAAGGGTGTCGCATTTGTTCCTCGAGCTGAATACGCGGGGTTCGATTCCTGTCATCGGCTGCGCGAAGCACCAGGGTTTCAGGTCGATCCCGCCTTGGGTTCTATCGCGAAGCGGACGATCGTCGTCTTGGCTGCCGCATCGAACAGCTCTTGCTGGTCCGGCTGACGATCTGCCGGTAGGCCTAGCATCAGTCCCCTTGCGGCTCGAGGTCCATTGCGCTTGGCGAACTCACCGAGCATGCTTGCCTTCTGCTCGAGTTGCCGGATTACGGTTGGCTGCGCAGCGAACCAGTGGCGCTTGATGAGTACCTCCACATTTCGCGCACCGCCGAACGTCTTGGGCCAGTTGGCAGAGCTCAGAATGATTATGTCGCCGTCATCCCAAGGGAAATAGCCGGTAGCGAAGCTGTACCGCTTGCCCGTCTTGCCGCCTGTGTAGCTCAAGAGCATCAAGCGACCGCTGGCTAGCGAGTGAAATGGTGATTTAAGCAAAGGCCGAACGACCGTATTGGCGCGAGCGAAGAACTTGGCGAGGCGCGCCGGATCGTCGAACATCAACCTGCTCCCGTTTCGTGGCTAACCGCTTCGGCCAATGCTCGCGTAGTGCGCACGAGTACGCGAATCAAGCTCACAGGCATCCCTGCCCTGCGATCTCGTCGGCGCGGCCGAAAACCTATCAGAGCCAAGGTTTTCCACCCATCCTCAGTGGCGATGCATCGTTTTGTACGCCATGAAGAAGTAGTAGCCGAGAAACGCTGCCACGAACACCACGATGATCACCGCCGTGGCCACCCAACTACTCCGGCTGGGCTGCGGCCGGTAATCCGGCGCGCACGTGGTTACGGGAATGCCCAGAGCGGTCAGGATTTCGCCGGCGGGGCCCTCACCGCCTGGATCGATATTCAGCTGGCCGCTCCGAGTCATCATTTCGAGCGTCAAGGGGTACGCCGGCGTCGTGATGCTGAACCGGTACGGACCCATCGACGATCCGTAGCCGCCCGAGTAGCGGTGCGTCTTCTTGTCGAAAGCAGGCCGGATGTATGCCTGCGTGATGTCCTCGCGCCGTGCCAGCGGAGCGTTGTCGACGTAGATGCCGGTCTGGTCGACGTACAAATTGACGGGAACCAGCTTCGGCTTGAACGAGCGCGACAACGCCGCCGGGTACACAGCGAGCATCGCCCCGGCGCCGACGTATGCGGCGTAGCGCTTGTAACCTGCGGGCAGCAGAAGCACCGCCACAACGGTCAGCAGCAGTATGCCGCCGCCGACGAACCAGAACACCCGTCGGGTCTGGGATTGATTCTGCAGCAGTGTCGCCGGCCCTTGATACATGGACCACGGAGTTTACGCGCGTACCGGCACTTGCGACGCCCACTGCCTGCCGTCAGCACAGGTGGAAGTCTTTGACAGCCACATTCCGGGCACGGTCGGCGAAGTCCTTGCCGGAAAACGGCAGCTGCGTGACGACTTTGCCGCTCGGATGACGAAAATAGTTGTCGCAAGCCAGCCAGACCTTGCCCTGCATCGCCGCTTGAAGCTCGGCGTTGTACGCGTCCTGCGCTTCGCGTTTCACTTCGATCGCGCTGGCTCTGCGCTCAGCCATCAAGTCCAGCAGGCGCCGGACGAGGTCGGACTGGACCTCGTGGATATACAGAATTGAGTTGACGCCGTTGGTGTTTGGACCGTACAGAACGAATAAGTTCGGATATCCGGCGACGAGGGTGCCCAGGTAAGCCTCAGCGCCTTCGCGCCAATCGTCGCGGAGCCGCCGCCCACCGCCGCCGTAGACGTCGATGCTGCTGAGGTAGTCGGCGGCCTTGAAACCGGTGCCGTAGATGACCGTGTCGACCCGATGCTCGTTGCCGTCGGCAGTCAGTAGCCCATTCTCGGTGAACCGGATTATCGGCGACGTCTCCAGCCGCACGTTCGGCAGCGCGAAGGTCGGGAACCACTCGCGTGACATCAACGGGCGCTTGCACCCCGCCGGGTAGTCCGGTGTGAGTTTCGCGCGCAGCACGGGATCGGCCACCTTGCGCATCAGGTAGCTGTACGCGAGCTCGGTGGCTTCGCGGATCTGGTCGGACTCGGCGTCGAAGCTTGATGCCTCGTACGCGTTCCAGACTTCGTCACGGATTTTCTGCGCCTCGCGCGGGTCGCGCTCGAACAGCTCTTGCTGCTCGGGTGTGTACGGAAAATCGAATCGCGGCGCCACCCAGATCGCGGAGCGCTGAAACACGGTGAGGTGCGTGGTTTCTGGCGCAATTGCCGGAACGTACTGGATCGCACTGGCCCCGGTGCCGATCGATGCGACGCGCTCACCGGCGGTCGAACGACTGTGGTCCCACCGCGACGAGTGAAATGCGCGACCACGGAACGTCTCCGCGCCGGGTATCGCTGGAATGTTCGGTACGTCAAGCATTCCCACCGCACTGACCACCACATCGAAGTCGTGCTCGGAGCCGTCGTCGGTAGTCAGCGTCCAGCGGTGCTCGCGGTCCGACCATTGCATCGTGTCGATCCGCGTGTTGGCGCGCAGGTGCCGGTCAAGCCCGCCTTTGATCGCCACCGCTTCGAGGTAGTCCAGAATCTCGGGCTGGTTCGCATACGTCTTGCTCCACCTCGGGTTGAGCGCGAACGAATACGAGTACAGGTGCGACGGCACATCGCACGCCGCGCCGGGAAACGTGTTGTGCCGCCACGTCCCGCCGAACCCGTCGGCACGGTCGAAGATCGTGAAATCGCCTTCACCCCAACCACTGTCGAGAAGTTGAATAGCCATCGCGATGCCACCGGCGCCCGCGCCGATGACCGCGACTCGCGGTTTCACGGCCACTGCGCAAAGTACGGTCGCTCGGGCCTGCTCTTCTCCACGAGAATGAACACCACTCCCCACGGGTCGACGAACCATGTGGTGCGCACCCGGGCGACATCCGCGACGCCATCGACGAGAAATCGCACACCCTTGCTTTCCAATTCCGCCCGGGTGGCTTCGACGTCGTCGCAAATCAATCCGACGTGCGACAGGCCGAAGTCCGTGAGGGCCGCGTTGCTCCGCTGCTCGGTTCCCTCGGCACCCAGATACTCGATCACCTCGAGCACCCGGTCGCCGTAACCGTCGAAGCCGACAATCGCCGCCTTCATCGTGGGGTCCGCGACCAGTTGACCCATGTCGTCGCGGATCGCGTCGCCGTCCATCACGTACGGCGGCGAGAGCACCCGCATGCCCAGCACGTCCCGGTAGAACGCCACTGCGGCCTCGCAGTCGGGCACGCACACACCGGTGTGGGCCAGACCGGTAAGCACGTTCTCACATTAGCGGCGCACCCAGGCGCTGTCAGACTGATATCCGCAAATTCGCGCGATACCGTAGCCAGATACCGCGCCGCAGCCGTTCTAAGGGGATTGTTTGAGCCAACAGGAAACCCGGAGCGACGGCTACTTCTGGACCGACCACGAAGCGGCCGGCGAACTCACGCGCTTGCGGTTGATCGAGCGGTTCAACGATCCGTCCACGCTCCGTCAGCTTGACGCGATCGGTGTCACCCAAGGTTGGCGATGCCTTGAGGTGGGTGCCGGCGCGGGGTCCGTAACGCGCTGGCTCGCTCAACGGGTAGGTTTCGCCGGGAAAGTCGTGGCCGCTGACCTCGATGTGCGGTTTCTCAGCGACATCAACGCACAAAACGTCGAGGTCCGTCGATGCGACATAACTCAAGATCCCATCGAGCCGTCGTCGTATGACCTCGTACACGCTCGAAATGTCTTGATGCATCTGCGCGATCCAGTAGCAGTGCTCCGGCGCTTGGCCACTGCGCTGAAGCCCGGTGGCTGGCTGATGATCGAAGACGTCGACAACGGCACCGTTGAGGCGGCTGACCCGGCTCATCCATTCGCCGCGGCATTTGACCGGTGCGCCCAGGCCCGGATCATGTTTTTACTGGCACGCGGCGTGATGGATCTGCGCTTCGGCCGTACCCTACCGGTCCACATGACGCGGCTGGACCTGATCGATCTGGGGAATGAGGGCGTTGCTTTGGTGGGGCCCGGTCGCAGCCCAATGTCGCAGTTGATGATTCAGTCCTTTCGGCCCGTGGATGACGCCATGGTCGCCAGCGGAGTTGTGGGGCAGTCCGACGTGTCGGACGCGCAACGCGCCCTGGAAGATCCTTCGTTTCTCTACCGGGGTGGCTTGGTGGTCGCCGCCTGGGGTCGAAAACCCAGCCGGGACGTCTAACTCTGCCCAGCGCCCTTGATCAGCGGCGTCCGCACGTCACTATTTGGAAACGCCGCGGTGCGGCGTGTCGGTGCTCCAGATTTTGCTGCTGACAATTGGCCCGGTTGTCGAAACACGACTTCGGTACGGCTATGCGGTTCCGCGCAGCAATTGCGGGACTACCTGAGCGCGAATAAGGAGGCGACGCTGATGGCGATCGTCGATTGGTTCAACATCAAAACAGTGGCCTGCGCTGGGTTGTGCGGAGCCGCTATCGCGTTGAGCCCAGACGCTGCAGCCGCACCGCTGATAACGGGCGGCCCCGCGTGTACGCACCAGCAGGCGGGCGAGGTCCCGGCCGGCGCGGGCGGACCGGCAGCTGCCGGCGGACCCATAGCTGGTGGTGGACCCGCTGCTGCCGGTGGGCCCGTAGCAGCTGGTGGGCCGGTAGCTGCCGGACCCGTAGCCGCCGGCGGACCTGTATGCGGCGCTGCTCTCACTGACATGTCTGGTATCGCACCGGTCCCGGCGGGTGTCCCAGTGGCAGTGCCCGGGCCCCTGGGGGCGCCGCTGCCGATCGTGCCGCCGGTGCCGGCGGGTGCTCCGGTGCCAGTCGCGCCGGTGATACCTGCCGGCGCTCCCCTGATCGCGCTGGGCGGTCCGGCGGCCGCTGGCGCTCCCCTGGATGCTGTGCCTGCCGCCCCGATCACTCAGATGTCCGGGGTCAAGGATGCGCCGACCGGTCCGCCGCCGGCTGGCGGTCCGGTATCCGGCCAACCGACTCAGCCCGGGCCGACCCGCTGAGGGTGGCTGTGATTCGGTTGACCCCGATATGCCGACGTTGTGACGCTGTGTAGCGGCTGAGCAACGGCGCATTCAGGCCGATACGGCGCTGGCTCGCGCGATCCATATCCCGACCGACACCAGTGGCGTCGATTGGCTGGAACTCTTGGTTCAGGTCATCGTGGCGGCGGGTGGTGTCGCCATCGTCGCAGCCGCGTGGACACGTAGACGATCGGGCATTCTGCGACGTTGACGGCTGCATCAAGACGAGCCGGCTGACACGCTCAGCCGGCTCGCTTGTTGTCCGTTGTCGGAAGCAAAGGGCCCAGCGGGCCCAAGTCGATGTTGAGGTCCTCGGGCTTCAGATCAAAGTGCTCGCGCAACTCAGTCATCTTCTCTTCCAACAGCATCAACGTTGTCCCGATGCGTTCGATCTGCTCATCAGTCAAATCACCGCGGTCGACCCGTCGAATGGCCTGACGTTCCATCAGCTGACGCAGCAACTCCACCAGAGTGAGCACCAGGCTGACCAAGCCACGTTCAACGGATTCGGGATCGGAATTTATGCGCTGCCTCGGCGCAGCGAGGTCGGTGCGCTGCACCTCGTGATCGGGTTCGGTCATCCGGCGCCGTCCAGCGAAAGGTCTTCGGGCAGCAACGAACCCACCGACGAAATCAAAGTACGCAAAGAAATGACGACCAAATCCACGTCTGCGATCGACAGCGTGACGTCGCCGCTGATTACTACACCTCCGGCCAGCACGCGATCGAGCAGGTCGACCAGAGCGAGCTCTCGGTCGTTATCCGCGGGCAATACCTCAGTCACGTGCCGACCGCGTCACCGGCGAACGAATACGGCGGCCAGGGACCAGTGATCTCGAGTTCGATGCCCGGCGTGTTCCGTTCAATGGTCGCGACCGCTGCCCTGAACGCGTCGACCTCGTCCTTCGCCACGAGATACGTCCCATTCAGCACCGTCCAGCCCTCGCGCCCAGAAAGACGGCGATCGCTTGCCGGCTTGCGTTTCCCGTCGACCGCGTGTTTCAACAGTCCGGCGTGAATGCGTTCGGCGTGCGCGGCGGCGATGCGAAAGGCATCGTCCTGCGCGGCGAGTGCCTTACGGCGCCGCATGAGATACGCAGTGCCCGAAAGCTTCCCACTCGATTCACTCGGTTCGATATCACCGGTGAGCATCTTGGGGTCGGCATATGCCTTGACGCCCAACTCGTCTCGCGCAGTAACCCGCTCCAACGCGGCAACAAAGTAGTCCGTCCTGGCTTCCAGCAACTCACGTACCCGGGCGTCGTCAAGGAATACCGTCGCGATGCGCATCGGAACGATCGGACCGTTTTGGGCGATCGCGGAAATCACTGCATCATGGGCACGTGCCGTAGCCGCCAACCAGTCGAAGTCTTCCAGGTTCTGGCGCAGCGGCTCCTCGCCGAACTGATCAAGACCGACGGTTTCGACGGCTGCCGTTAGACCGGCAGCAGTCACGGCCCGCACCGGTCTACCAGCGACACCCAGCAGGCGACCAAAGCCGTCGGCGGCCAATTCCGCACGGACAACCGCATACATCCAAACGCCTTCAGTCGACATCCTCGTGCTCCACGGCTCGGCCTTTGATCGGAGGCCGCTGACCGTTCCCCTGCTCAAGCTGTTCGATACGTTTTCGCAGCCGTTCGTTCTCGAGTTGGAGTTCGGATGACTTGCCTGTCAGCCACGGATCGTTTTCCCACCAATTGATTCCGGCTTCCTTGGCCGTCTCAAGAGACGCGACGACCAACCGCAACTTGATCGTCAGGAGCTCGATGTCAAGGAGATTTACCCGGATGTCGCCGGCGATGACGATCCCGGTGTCAAGCACGCGCTCCAAGATGTCGCCGAGGTTCGTCGACTGCGGGCCGGACATAGCGGACCCGCCCCTCTGCTGCGCGGGCGAGAAGTCATCGCCAGGGACGAGAGTCACTCCGGCGCACCTCCGTTGTCGGTCTGGCCTCGCATGTAGCGACGGAGTCTTCGATACGCCAGCATCTCCCCGTCGGAATCGAGTTCCACTTCGTAGAGGGCGAGCATGTCGGCGGACGACGGAATGCGTCTGTCCTCAACGGTTTCGACTTCGACGATCCAGCCGCCTTCGTCGCTGGGCGCCACCGAAGTGATCCGCACAGGTTCTCCACCGGCGATCTCGGTGATGTTCTCCCGAACGACGTCGACGGCTTCTCGGGCCGTCAGCGCCGGCTCGTCGCGGTCATATTGCGATTCTGTGCGGGCGCGCCTTGGCATTTTTCTCAGTCCTCCTCAGGAGCCGGGGTATCTGGGTTCGCCGGCTTGACCCTGGGCTCAAGAATCTTTCTTTGGAGTTGCCTTTCCTCGTCGGCCGAGATTTCACCACGCTCTCGCGCTTGCGCGAGTTCTTCGAGTTTCCGGCGGGTGTGAGCAGGGTTGTGCAGTTCCTGCTCTACGTGCTCCTGGATGACCTCGGCGAGCCGGATCACTCCGCGCACCGGAGCCAGCGGCAGCAATACGATGCCGGAGAAGAGCCCCACCCCTCAGCCCTCCGCGGCGCCGGCGACGACGAAGTCGTACGCGGCCAACGGGCCCAGCAACCGCAATTGCATTCGTCCGTCGGCATTTTCGTTCAGCCGTTCCAATAGCTCTTCCAGCTCGCTTTGACGCTCGACCTCTCCCAGCAGGGCGACGTGGACGGCGTCCCACTCGTGTGTCGGATCACGCGGGTTGACCTGTTTGGCAATGCCGTCAAGCTCCTCGATCACAGCTTTGGTATCGGTTTCCCGCATTGCCTCAACGGCATTCGAAATGAGTTCGCCTAGCGCGATCCGCGAATTCCGCGACGCGTCTTCGGACTTGTCGCGGATGTCGGCCGCCAGCTGTTGCGCCTGTTCGTTCTCCGATAACAGCCGGGTGAGGAAGGCTTTCTCAACGTAGCGGCCCTTGACGATGTATTCGGCTTGACCTTCAAGAGCTTTGAGCGCTTGGGCAAATTCGTCATGGTGATCCCGCAGCAGTTCTTCCGCCACGGCCTCCTCGTCGGTCATAACGGCGCCAAACCGCAACGGCAGGACCGGCGCGACGCGAGCCGTACCGTCCAATAGCTTTGCGTGCGCTTGCAGATCTTCGGGGGTGCCCAGCGCGCAATCGGTGGAAATGACGCTGACAAGAGCCGCGATGTCCCCCTCGTGGACGATATCCACCGCTACGGGCGGATCACAGACGCCCTGAGCGGATTCCTCGACCTCGACGTCGCCCGGAACGATCCCGTACACGTAAACGGCGCTGCCGTTTTGTGACCGGTCAGACCGATCCTTCGTTTCCTGTGAAGTGCTCATCGGTCCTCCCGCTGGCTTCGCACCCGGGTTGCTTTCTTCCGCTGTGGCTCTTTTTGATTGAGTAAGTCCCCCAGCTTCTCGCCTGCCGCATCCAGTACGCCCTGCGTCTTGCTCTTGGCCGCCCCAGACGTGACGTCGTCCACAATTTCAGGCAGACCCGCTTTGGGGTCCTCCTCTGCTATGTCGAGGCGGTTGACCGCCTCCGCGAATCGCAGATAGGTGTCGACACTGGCGACGACCACACGGGCGTCGATGGTCAACAACTCGATGCCCACCAGTGAGACGCGGACGTAGGCATCGATTACCAGACCCTTATCCAAGATTGTGTCGAGCACGTCGGCAAGGCTGCTCGAGCTCGGTCCGCCTGGCGACCCACTCGTGCCGCCTGCTGGCTGAATGGCAGTAGTCATGCTCTATTCCCTCCCTTGGCCGGGACACGGCGCCGGCTGGAAGTCGTGCGTCCACTCGTGCGGCTGGAGCTGGCACGCCTGGATGTGCGACTTTGGTCAGTTGTTCGCCTTTGCTTGGTCCCTGAACCGGATTTCGTTCGCTTGTCTTCTTCGCCTTCTTTCTCGCGTCCGTCGTCGACCACTTCGCCGTCGCGGATTTCGCCCTCCCAGCCCTCGACATCGTTGGGGTGCAGCACGGTCTGGGTCATCACATAACGCTGGAAGTTCTTCAGCTCCAGCCTGATTCGCCGACCTTGAGCTCGCCACAGATTGCCGGTCCGCTCGAAGAGCCCCTGCGGGTGGTACTCCAGAACCACGACCACACGGGTGAGGTTAGGCGCCAGTTCGTGGAATGTGACCGCGCCGTCGAGATAGCCCTTGTCGCCCTTGGATTTCCAGACGATGCGCTCGTTAGGAATCTGCTCCGTGATCGTCGACTCCCAGCTGCGGTGCGAGAGGAAGACCTGCGCCTTCCACCGCAACTTCTCGTCGGACTCCTGTTCTACCTGTTCCAGCTTCTTCATGTACTTCGGGAACTCCGCGAACTGCGTCCACTGCTGGTACACCAGCTCCACAGGCGCACCTACGTCAACGTTCTCGACGATGTTGGTGATCTTGGACTTCTTTCCGCCCTTGCCCTTTCCGCCGAATAGTGACCCAGCGGCGTTCTTGAGTGTGCCGGTAACCTTCTCGCCGGCGTTGCTCAACCCCGTCTTGACGGCGGTCTTGACCGGTGTAGTCAGATCATCCAGACCGGTAACGGCTGACAGCAGTCCACTGTCTCCACCGCCCTGCGAGTAATCGGTCAAACGCTCCGTTGCACCGCTAAGCCGGCCTGACATCGACGAAACCGCGCGATCGGTCAGTGTGCTCGCCAACTGTTGCAGAGAGGTCCGCAATTGGCCTGGCGGTAGATCGTTCTCAGTGGCTTGCTTGCCGCGGCCGGGCTGCCGCTTCGCCGCCTTGGCTGTCTGCGCCATCGTTATCACCGACCTCGCCGCACAGTCGAACGCTTTGTCGGCGCCGCTGCTCGCTGGTGTCTTGCGGCCCCGGCGCGCGACTCTTCGTGTGAAGCCGCCCGCGTCGCCCGTCTTATCGACGTCCGGGGTGCGACGGCCCTTCTGCTCGCCCGCCGTCTCGTTACCGGCGGCTGCGGCTCTTCCTCTTCGATCGGCTCCTCGTCGATGTCGCTGTCATCAAGGTCCTCGTCGTCATCGTCGTCCACCTCGTCGACGTCAAGCGGTTCCTCGTCCTCATATTCCGGCTCGTCGTAGGCATCATCCTCTTCGGGATACTCGTCCTCGGCGGGCCGCGTACGCCGCCGCCCGCCGACTATGCCCACGGTGTCACCGACGGTCCTGTCGACGTCATCGAGCACTTCATCGGCACCGACGGCTGTCGTGACCCCTTGCAACCGATCGTTGAGCGAATCGACCTGATTTGTCACTGCCGTAAGCGCGGCCGATCTTGCCGCTCCCAGCACCTCGCCGCGCAATTGCTCGGTCAGCCGACTCAGCTCGGCCGACCCGCCGAGCGATTTGAGGCCGTGCGCCACCACATCGGCCGGACGGGCCGGGAACTTACCGGTTATCCCGGCCGCCGCGAGCATCAGCGCGAACCGCATCTTGCGCGTTCTTCCCAGTAGGTATCCAGCACCCACCGCCAGCGCGACTTTGGCTCCGTTCGACATGTCCTACTCTCCTAGTGTCGATTCGTTTGTCACTGCAGCCGGAGCAATACCGGCGAAACCCTTCCGAAGCCGTCCCGAGGGCTTAAAATGGGTGCATATTCGTCGGCTACCCGATCAGCGGAAGCATTAACCGAGATCCCAGTTAATTTGCCAACGTTTTTTTGCGGCGGCTCGGTGCGGGCGCACTGACAACCCCTCAAGGATTGCCTGCCGCGCGAGATATGGCCGCTCACCTGCAGTTCAACGGCATAGTCGGGTAGCTCAGCTACCCTGGCGCCCTAGATATTGCCTCCTTACGTTGACGTAGCTAACAACGTCCAAAAAGCACCGTGCTATTTGTTGCCGATAAGGTTATTAAACCGCTGTAAAACAAGTATTGTTTGAGTTAGATGATCTATATTTACTTGGGTGAATATTGACCGGCTCACCGGGCGGGATAATAAGCCGGCTCTGGAGAATTAGCGTCGTGAAGTTGCCGGCAGCCATGGCGACATGCGGCATATCGGGACTCGGATCGGTGATGAAACCTCGGTCCAGTAACCCAGCTGCACCAGCTCAACGTAGCCGCTTGCAGCCAGTCGTGACCGAGCCACCTATTACATGCACGTCTAATTACCAACGGCCGGAATCGGCGCGCTGAGATTCCCGGCTATTGTCGAGAGGTGCCGCCAAAACCCCTCCAACACAATGGTTCTCACCAAAGCATGCAGACCCAGATATCGTTTGTTCATTCCGTGGACGGCGCGTCGTGATCGATGCAAGTCGCCGTATTCGCACCGGCTAGAAGCCTTAGTCATGTCGCGGGCGTGCAAATTGCGGCCGCGGAGAAAGCGTTTTCGCCTCGGAGTCCTCGCTGAACATCGATGCTTCGCCAGGCAGTTTGCGGAAGTCCGTCAGTGACTTCCTCGCGTTTAATCGTCGGTCGCCCCCACGACGCCGGCCGAATAATGCCCGCGAGTGCAGCTGTCACGTCGAATAACCCAGTCCCCCAACCGAGAACATTTTCGAAGGCAACCAATCGAACGGAGGCGAACCTGTTCTAGTTGGCAAACTGGCAAGGCTCAAGTGGATCATCGTTTCCTGTCGGACGGCACGTAGGCGGCTGCCGTGTCCGGTTCATGGACGGGCCTGAGCAGCGGACACAGATCGTATGTAAGGCCCAACAACACAAGCGATCTCGTGGACGACGCGATATGCGACTCGGTCGCAGGAGGCGTAACCGTCTGCGTCCGGACCGACGCCTTCGGGCCCACCGCTGCGACCCACTCGGCCGCCGGACTTCCCGTCAGGTCAACCGATGTGCATCAGATCCCCGGCGAGGCCGAACAGGCGGCCGCCGAGCTTCATCACTGGTATCCCGAGCGGTATCAAAAGCACTGTCACGCACAGCAACAAGCCGAGCAGCCAGACCACGCCCGCGAGAATTCCTAACACCACACCAAGTACCGCTCCGAGGAGTCCTAACACCACTCCGAGCAGTCCATTCAACGCTTGCATCTTCGCGCTCCTTATCTGAAGTGTGGGGTACCCCCCGAGGGCGCTAATTAACATAAGTACAACAAGTGCCGGTGGCGTGCCGGTCGCAGCTGCCCGTCGGCGACGACTGTCGCTGGGAGAGTTGGATTCTGGGGTGGCACAGATCGGGCAATTCGTCCACGAGGCCGAGATTCCGGCACCGGCATCAATACGGCGGAAGTCTCGGCAAAGACCCGCGGGGCGCCTAATCCGGCGCGATGCACACGGTTGCGTGGGTATACGTTCTGAATGACATACCACGCCCTCGTCCTCGGTGGGGGCGGCCTGCTTGGAGCGGCTGAGGTTGGTATGGCTCGCGCGCTGCTCGAGTCGGGAGTGCGGCCAGACTTTGTGTGCGGCACTTCAGTTGGTGCGATCAATGGGGCCGCTATTGCCGCCGATCCCACACCTGAGGGTGCCCAACGGCTGGTGGAAATGTGGGAGGCGCTTAGCCGAAACGACATGCTCGGGGGTTCGTTAGCCGGCCGGCTCGCCGGCCTGGTGAGGCGCAAGACAGCGCTCCACGGCAATGGGGCGCTTCGTCGGATGTTGCGCGAGCGCTTGCCGGCGCGGACATTCGAGGATCTCGCCGTTCCGTTCGAGTGCGTGGCGGCCAGCATCGAGCGTGCCCGCGAGCACTGGTTCGGCAACGGAGAATTGGTAGAGCCCGTCCTGGCCTCGTGCGCATTGCCGGGTGTCTTCCCGCCGGTGCGAATCGGCGACGAGCACTTCTTCGACGGTGGCCTCGTGAACAGCATCCCACTGGGTAGGGCGGTTAGCCGCGGCGCCGACACCATCTGGGTTCTGCATGTCGGACGTTTGGAGGAAGACCTCGCCGCACCGCGTTTCTTGTGGGAGGTCGCCTTCGTCGCCTTCGAGATTTCACGGCGACATCGCTTCTTCAGCGATCTCGAACGGGTGGGTTCAGAAGTGAAGGTCCATGTCCTCCCGACCGGGTTGCCGCAGCGACCGTCCGCGACATGGTCAAATCTGCGGTATCGCGACACACGCCGCGTCGCTGGACGCGCGGAACTGGCCTATGAAGCGGCCCGCGAATACCTGCGGGGGCAGTTATGACACTGCTGCGTCGGGCTTTCACCGTGCCGTTCGTGGCCATCCTGATGGTTGCGATATTGATCGCGGGGCCCCTGCTGCTCACCGGCGCAGGTGTGGCGGGACTTTTCACCCGGTCGAGCCGGCCCGCGCGCACGGTCGCTGTGCTGATGGCCTATGCAGCCATCGAACTGCGCACTCTGGCAAAGCTTTTGGGTGGAAATCGCGACTGCGATCGACTTATGCAGGACGTACTCACGTCAACGTATGCTGCCGTGGACAAAATCCTCGACGTCGAAGTCGTGGTTGAGCCGGCCTCGGTGAAACCCGACGCGATACCGCGCGATGAGCCGGTGATCGTGTTGTCCCGCCACTGCGGACCCGGAGACAGCGCGCTGGTGGCGTGGCTGCTCGCCATCGAATACCGGCTGCAGTTACGGATTGTGCTCAAGTCCGTCCTACGGTGCGACCCGGTACTTGACTTTGCCGGCGAATTGGGATGCCTGTGCTTCCTCAACCGCGGCGACCGCGCACGCAGACAAATCCGCTCCTTGGCCGAGTCGCTCGTCGGGGGGCAGGCGATGCTGCTGTTTCCAGAGGGCGCGAATTTCAGTTGGCCGCGATGGCGCAAAGCGATTAGGCAACTCCGTTCGACCCGCGGGTTTCGCGCCGCCCGCCATGCGTTGCGGCAATCCCATACGCTGCCGCCACGCAGTAGTGGTGCCGCCGCTGCGGTGGCGGGAGCGCCGAATGCCAACGTGCTGGTGGTGACTCACAACGGCTTCTGCGCCGACGGGCGGGCCCGCCCCTGGTGGCAGCTACCCATCCACCGGAAGCTACTGATCCGCACCGTCGTGATACCGGCCGCTCGGATCCCGCCGCCAAACCGGATAGGACCTTGGCTCGAACGGACCTGGACACAAGTCGATGCGTGGGTCGCCGCGCACGCCGAGCCGTCCTGATGTCGTACCTGCGTATCAAGAATCCGCCAAGGCATTCATTCGACACTCGGCCCGTACGTAACGGAGCGCCCCGGCAACAATCCGCGGCACACGAGCACGGACCACATGATGAACCCGATCGACCTCCTCGTCGTCGCCCTCGGCTGCGGAGTTTTCGCGTGGGCGTTGGCGCGGCGCGCGCCTTTAGCGATGCCGGCAGCGAGCTTGGCGGCGCAGGGCTTGCTCGGCGTCTACACCGGGCTGATGGTGCGCAGCATCTCGTTCGCGGCGCTGGGCTCGCATTGGACGATCGTTGTCGCCGTCGCCGCCGGCACCCTGGTCATCAGTGTCGCGGGCGGCGCGCTGCTCGGGCTGCACCGTGACATCAGTCCCCTGACAGGCGGTCTCGCGCTCGTGGCGGGCGGCTCGTCCGGGCTGGTCGCCATCGCCCGCGAACTCGGCGCCGACGACCGCGTCGTCGCCGCAGTCCAATACTTCCGCGTGGCGCTGATCACGGCTGCCATGCCCGTCGTCGTGACCGTTTTCTACCACGCATCCGCGGCGCATACCGCTCATTCAGACGAAACACAATATCTCCCTTGGTATTTCGGCATACCGCTGAGCGCGGTCATCGTTGTCGCAGGCGCTGTCAGCGGTCGGTTGGTGAGGCTGCCGGGAGCCGGCTTGCTGGGTCCGATGGCAATCACGATTGCTCTGGAACTCTCCGGGCTGGTAGCGGGTCTTGCGGTTCCGATGCTGCTGGTCCAGGCCGCCATCATGCTGATCGTCTGGCAGACGGTGCTTGCCTTCAACCGCGAGTCGCTTCGGTCGATCCGCCGGATCCTGCCGGGGGCATTCGCGTTGATCATGGTGCTGAACTTCGCCGCAGCCGGTCTTGGTGTCGTGCTCGCGCACCTGGCCGGCCTGAGCATGCTCGACGGATACCTGGCGACCAGCCCGGGAGGCGTCTACGCGGTGCTTGGGACGGCAGCGGCGTCGGGCTCCAACGTGACGTTCGTCATGGCGGCCCAAGTCATCCGGATTCTGATGATGCTTTTCGCCGCACCATTTGTGGCACGGTTTTTCCTGAGGTTCACGCCGCACAGTCCGGCAACCAGAGAACTCATCCCGGTCCCCGCCTGAGCATCGCCAGAATGCTCCAAGAATTTATTGAGACGCAATCGCCACACTCCCTGAAACGCACCCCAGCCAGATGAAAGGGGACGAGGGGGATGCTCACCACGTCAGCCAGCCAGACCGCGCCGGCCAACCGTAGCGCGGCCATCACCGGACCGACGGTCTGGAATCACTCCAGCCTGCGCGCCTGGGACTACCTGATCGCGGTCGAACCGCATCAGGCTGCGGCCTGCCTTCGGATCCGCGACCGGCTACGGCGTCGCGGCAGGCGGCTCGCCACCGTCGAGCCGTCGGACTTCCGGGAGCCCGCGCTCACGGAGATCGCCCGCGGCATCCACCACTGCCTGCGCTTCGGGCCTGGCTTCAGCGTGCTGCGCGGACTGCCCCTCGAGGGATGGTCGGACGAGGAGGCCTCGATGCTCTACTGGGGCCTGGGCACCTACCTCGGCGGACCGCAGCCACAGAACCGGCAGGGCGACCGCGTCTACCTGGTCCAGGACACCGGCGCATCGCTCCTGGAGGCACGCGGGTCCAAGACCAACCTGGGCATGATCTTCCACACCGACTCGGCTCCCGCCTACGCGGGCAGCCGCCCGGACGTTCTCGGGCTGCTCTGCCTGCGCAAGGCGGTGTCCGGCGGCGAATCCCTGATCGTCAGCGGCCACACCGCCTACAACACGCTGTTCGACACGCGCCCCGACCTGGTGGACGAACTCTACGGGGAATTCTGCTTCGACCGCTCGAAGGAGACCGCGCCGGGCGAGGACCCGGTCTCGGTCAGCCCGATCTTCACCGACGCCCCGGACGGCATCCGCATCCGCTACAACCGCCTGCTCATCGAACTGGGCCACCATCTCGCCGGCCGGCCGCTCAGCCAGCGCCAGCGCGAGGCCCTCGACGCGTTCGACGGCATCCTCAACGACTCCGCTAACCACGCGGAATTCACGCTCGGTCCCGGCGACGTCTTCTTCGCCGACAACCACGTGACCCTGCACAACCGGCGCAGTTTCGTCGACGCGCCGGAGGTGGCAGACCGGCGCTGCCTGGTACGGCTGTGGCTCGCAGGCGAGCCCCGAAACTGACCACCGAGCACAACGGAAGTCACTGACGTGTTGAGCCAGCTGGCCGCATACACCGTGCGGCGCCCCAAAGTGGTGCTGGCGGCCGTCCTGATGTTGTTCGGCATCAGCATCGTGCTCGGTGGGTCGGTCTCCGACAAGCTCGGCACGGGCGGAAACACCGATCCGGCTGCGGAATCGTCGCAAGGCGACGAGTTCCTCGACCAGCATTTCGGCACCACCGCGAATCTGGTCATCCAATTGCTCGCGCGCGACGGCACCGTCGACAGCCCCGAGGTCGCCGCGGTACGTGATCGGGTCCGCCAACTCATCAGTGCCGAGTCGAAGGCGCAGCTGACCAGATCCTTCGGCGACCAGGGAGCCGGCGACTTGCGCAGCAAGGACGGGCGATCCGGCCTGATGCTCGTGCACGTCGGCGGGACCACGGACGAGGCCGCCGAGACGGCCAAGCGGATCATCGCGAGCCTGCCCGTCGACCCGAACGTCACCGTGCGCGCCGGCGGTTCCCTTGGGGTGCAGCAAGAGATCCGGGACAAGGTCAAGCACGACCTCGAGATCAGCGAAAGCATCGCGGTGCCCATCTCGCTGGCGGTGCTGGTCATCGTGTTCGGCGGGCTGATCGCCGCGGCGCTGCCCGTGGTGGTTGGAATCGTCTCGATCGTCTCCACCCTGACGGTGTTGCTGCTCATGACGACCATCACCGATGTTTCGGTGCATGCCTTGACGGTCGCGACCGCGTTCGGGCTCGGGCTGTCCATCGACTTCGGCTTGCTGATGGTGTCGCGCTTCCGCGAGGAATGCGCCAACGGGAAAGACCACCATCAGGCCATCGTCGCCACCGTCACCACCGCCGGCCGCACCATCGTCTTCAGCGCAGCGACGGTCACCCTGGCGATGACCAGCCTGCTGGTGTTCCCCACCTATTTCCTGCGATCCGTCGGCATTGCGGCGAGCGCCACCGTCCTGCTGTCGGCGTTCAGCGCGATCGTCGTCCTGCCCGCACTGCTGACACTGCTCGGGAAGCGAGTCGACTCGCTCGCGATCATCCGCCGGAAGACGCCGCTGTCGGCCGATTCGCTGTTCTGGCGACGGTTCGCCGAGGTGGTGACCCGCCGCCCAATGCTCTACGCGCTGCCGGTCGTCGCAGTGCTGTTGGGCCTCGGGATCCCCTTCCTCAGCGCCCAATACGCCACGCCGGACGAGCGCGCGCTGCCCAAGGAGTCGAACGCACGGCTGGTGGCCGAATCACTGCAGCGAGAATTTCAGCTGGACCCCTCCCAGGCGATCACGCTGGTGACCCGTGCCGACGCCGGCGCGCTCAAGGACCTCGCCGCCGACATCTCGCGCATGGACGGCGTCGTCCAAGTCAACGGCCCCACAGGCAAATACGAGCACGGCCAGGTGGTCGGACCGCCACCCGCGAAGGCCTCCGGACCCAGCTACGCGATCGTCTACCTGTCGGTTCGGGCCGACTCGGACCTCGCTCAACACCTCGTGCACGACATCCGCGCCAAGATCACCGACCACCGGGTCGAGGTGGGCGGTCCGACCGCCACGCTCATCGACAGCCGGGCCGCGATCACCGACCAGCTGCCGTTGGCTATCACCCTGATCGCCGTCGCGACGTTCATCCTGCTGTTCCTGTTCACCGGCAGCGTCGTGGTACCGATAAAAGCGCTTCTGCTGAACTTGCTGGTCCTGAGCGCGGTCCTGGGCGTCATGGTCTGGATCTTCCAAGAAGGGCACGGCGCATCGCTGCTGGGAATCGATCCCACACCGCTGAACCCGTCCATGGTCGTCCTGCTGTGTGCCATCGCGTTCAGCTTGTCCGTCGACTACGAGATCTTCCTGCTCAGCCGGATAAAGGAAGCCCGCGACTCGGGGTTGTCGAACGACGCGTCTACCGTCATCGGCCTGGGCCGGGTGGGCCGGATCGTCACCAGCGCCGCACTGCTGTTGACGATCACGTTGCTGTCGTTTGCCAACGGGCTGTCTTTCATGAAGATGTTCGGTATCGGCACCGCGCTGGCCGTCGTCATCGATGCGACGATCATTCGCGGTGTCGTCGTACCGGCGTTTCTGCGCCTCGCCGGCGACCTCAACTGGTGGGCGCCACGACCGCTGCGGTGGCTGCACTCCCGCATCGGCATCAGCGAAGCGCCTTCCGATGCGGATGCCGAGGCCGAAGTCGTTTCCGCGGTTGCTCCGGCGCCCGACGTCGTGCCGGTTCCGCCCGCGAAGCAGGCAGCCGAGGAACCCGCCGCGCCCATCGCGGCCGTTCCGCCGAGCGAGATCGAGGTCATCCCCGGTCGGCACCTGGTGGCCAATGTCAACGGCGCGGTTATCGTTGTGGCCCACCGTGATCGGGCTCCGCTCTCGCCGCGGTCCGTCGCCGCACAACAGTTGGCGGCGCTGGCCGACATGGTCCGCCGAACCGACCCGAAGAGGTTGGTGGAGGCATTCTCGCGGCTGTCCCGCGAAACGACCTGGACGCGCACCCTGGTCGACGCCGGCATCATCATGCCCACGCCGGCGGGCCTCGAAGTATTGCTGTGCGGCAGTGTCACCGTCGCGCTCGACAACGGGACCGGGCAGACCCTGCTGCACGGCCACGGCCGCCTGGTGCACCGGTCGGTACCGGTACCGGCGGTTGCCGCGGTCATCACCGTCGACGAACTCGGCCAGCGGCCGCGGCCCTCGACCGATGGCCACGGCGTCTATCGGCTCAGCGGAGGAACCGTGGCCGGACAGGGCGCCGTCATCTGGTCAACGCCGGCCGCTATCAATGGGCGGGTCTGCGCCGCACCGATGGAGTCGCGCCCGAAGCGATGGGTCTTCCTGGACGACAACTCGCGATTCGACATCAACCGGGACTGCGTGATCGGCCGGGCCCCGCACGGGACGGATGCGGTGCGACGCGGCCTTCGCCCGGTACGCATCGAGGACCACGCCGGTGAAATGTCCCGCGCGCACATTGAAGTCCGAGTCGGCGACACAGAGGTCGTCGTCATCGATCGCAACTCCACCAACGGGGTCTTCATGCGCGAACCGGCACAGCGGGGCTGGACCAGGCTCACCCCCTGGGAGCCTGTGACATGGCGACCGGGGGCGTATGTCCAGATCGGTGGCCGGATACTCCGACTTCACGTGAGCGCCGACAGGTTGGCTCAGCGCGGCTCGCGCATCAATGTGCCGCATGACATTTCGCGGGAGCCCCACGCCGGTACTGCCCAACCCGCGGCGCTAGCGAAATAACCTCGCACACAACAGTTTCGCACAACATTTTGCGGAAACGACACGGCTGCAACACCTCTGAGGCCACTATTCCAAGAATTCTTTAAGACGTGTGCGAGACCCTTGATGGGACCACGGCGGCGCTGCCGATACGACCCCACCGCCTAGGAGCTGACATGACCGTCGAGTCAGTTCACACCCACAAGGTGTACCCGCACACCGATACCCGCTACGAGTGGGTCGAGGCGACCGTCCGCTTCGCGGTCGACCCCGAAAGCCCTTGCAACAAGCGCATTGTCGACCTAGACCACGCGCCCCGCGATGACGACGGGCTGGTTCGCTATGACGCCGACCTGCGCCTGCTCCGCCCTGTCGATGGCGGCAACCGCAAGATGCTGTTCGTCGTTCCCAACCGCGGTGTGCCCACCTACGCGCCTTGGCTCAAGAACGGATTTCTGCTCGACCGCGGGTGGACGATCGCGTCCTGCGGGTGGCAGTGGGACGTGCAGCGCGGGCCGGCGATCCTGGGCCTGAGCGCTCCGCAAGCCGACGTCCCTCCTGGCTTCATGCGCCTGGAATGGCGTTCCGACACAGCGAGTGACGTGCACGCACTGAGCTTTTCGGCACCTGAACTCGACGCGGTGCCCGGCGCCCAGGCGCTGTTCACGTTCACGAACTACCCGACGGTCGACGTCGACGACCCCGAAGCCGTTCTGACCGTACGGACTTCACCGGACGGGGAGCCCACGATGATCCCGCGAAAGGCTTGGCGGTTCACCGACGAGACGCACTTGACAGTCGACGGGGGATTCAAACCCTTCCACTGGTACGAGCTGGTGTACCGGACAACGTTGGCGCCCGTCGCCGGCTGCGGGTTGCTGGCGATCCGCGACATCGTCTCGCATCTGAGGGCCGACGGTATCGACCACACCTTCGCCTACGGCGTCTCGCAGTCGGGGCGACTGCTGCGCCAATTCGTATCCGAAGGGCTCAACATCGACGAATCCGGCATGCCGGTTTTCGATGGCGTCTTCAGCGACTTCGCCGGCGCCTTCACCGGCGAGTTCAACCACCGCTACGCGCAGCCGTCGGTAGCGCAAACCAACGGCTTCGGCAACCTCACCCCTTTCGGGCATGCCGACCTGCTTGCCCGGCAGCGCGAGCTCGGCTGTGTGCCGAAGCTGATCTTCACCAACAGCGCGTCCGAGTACTGGCACGGTGACGGCGCACTTCTGCACGTGGACCCCTACACCGGCCGGGACTTGCCCGAGGATCCCGACGTCCGCGCGTATCTGATCGCGGGCAGTGACCACTTCGGAAGCAGCCAGATCAAGGCGGCGCTGCCGGCCGCCAACCCGGTGCACCGCCTCGACGTCACGCCGGTGAACCGGGCGCTGTTGGTCGCGCTGGAAAACTGGGTCACCGACAGCGTCGAACCCCCGCCCAGCCAGGTCCCGCGGACCAGCGACGGCACGGCCGTCTCCCGCAAGGAAGTGCTGTCCGGGTTCTTTCACGCCGCGGCGCCGGACCCAGCCTCGCTCAGATACGCGCGCTCTATCGATCTTGGACCGGACGCCGACCGCGGCATCGGTCGTTGGCCCGTGCGCCTGGGCGAAACGTACGTCGACGTGGTTTCTGCGGTCGACGCCGACGGCAACGAAATTGCCGGAATTCGGCTGCCTGCGGTCGCCGCCCCACTGGCCAGCTACACCGGCTGGAATCCCCGGCGGCATGTCGACGAGCTGCCCGACGTGCTCTACGAGCGGATCGGCAGCAAGTTGCCGTACCCGCCAGGGCGGCCGTCGGTGACCGAAAGATATCCGACGTGCGACGACTACGCGGCTGCCGTCCGTGCGGTCGCCGAATCGCTTGTCGCCGAGCGGTTTTTGCTTCCCGAAGACGCTGATGCCGTCGTCAAGAAGGCGGTCGCCGACTACTGATGCTGGGTTACTGCTTGTCCACTCTGCCGGCGATCTGATTGGCGATGTTGACGGCCACATCCCCCGGCTCCTTGCGGCACGCCTCGATATCAATCGCGACGTTGTTGCGGACCGTCAGCGCCCGTTGACAACTCGCGGACGTGCTGGTGCCGTTCGAGTTCACGGTCACGGACACGGTAGTGCTTAACATGCCGTTGGCCGAGGAGACCGGTCCGACCGCCCAATGGATCTCGGGGTTGTTGGCATCGGCGGGTGCGGTGTCCTGGCGGTTGGCGCAGGCCGGCCAGGCCTTGGTGGAGTTCTCGAAGAACGCCTTCGCCTCTTTGGGGGATGGGAACAACACCACGACCTGGTTCACCTGGGGGTCGGGATCGTTGGATTCCGGGGGCAGGGACACCACGTCGCGTTCCCGATGCACCGCGGTGTTTCCGCTGTCGGCATAGACCGGGGCCACGCCCGCGGCGCTGGCGTAAAGGCATTCGGGCGGAAACTTGTACCCCGGAGAAAACGTGCTGGCCGTTTTGTCTTCTGTCAACGCGTCGGCGGTCTCCGTCGGCTTTGCTCCGGTGGCACCCAATGCGGCATCGACCTCGGCTGGATTGAGCAAGAGGCCCGCCAAGGCTGGCTGGGCCAGAGGAGGCTTCGACGGGCTCGGAGCGGTGGTCTTGGGGCTGGCAGACGATGACGAAGCGGAGCCGCCCTTATCGCCACCCCCGCAGCCCACGACCAAGATCCCTATCGCGGCGACGGCGACCGCGGCTGTTAGCTGGCGCATGGTGAGTGCCCTTCCTGATGGGATGGAGCCTAAGCCAGAGTGCGCCGTTGCGTACGACTTTTCAGATGCCTTCTGGCGAAAGCGCCCCTAGCATCGGGTGCTCCCCTTTTCGGGTTTCGTCGCTCGACGGTCAATTGCTTTGAGTCGGCGCGTAATTCGCGGATTGGGCTATTCGTCGGCATCGGCATCGGCGTCGTCCTGCTGAGCCGCTTGGCGGTCGTTTTCGGCCGCTTCACGATGCCGTGCGGCGGCACGTTCATGCTCGGCTACGTCGCCGATGCCTTCCGCCGCGGCGTGCTCATGAACGTAGGCAGCCTGTTCATGCACCCAGCTTGCCTGGCGATGCCGCTCGGCGACGGCTCGATGTGCGTCCGCCGACCGTTGTCGCGACTCCGCCGCAGCACGACGCGCTTGCTCAACAGCCTCCGCCGATGACGGCGTTCCCTTCCCCAGCTCGGCTCGTCGCTCCGCGAGCTCTTGGGCCCGCTGCGCCGCTCTACGCCCGAGTGGCTGCTCCGGCGATTCCGACATGGAGCGATTGTCTCACTTTTGACGTCAACGACGCCGAAGAGATTTGCCGCGGCAGTTACTGGTTGCGGACGCAGTCATAGGTGAGTTTGACCTCAGGACCGAGCTGGACCACCTCGAACTGGTCGACCGCGATGCCGTTGAACGACTGGGCGCTGATACCCAATTCGGCCCACTTCTTGGTGCTCGTGCGGTCGTCGGCGAACGTCAGTGGCACCTGGCCGCCGTCAGACAGCAGCATCCCGTACTTCTTGAGCGCCGCGATGATCACCCGCTCAGACTTCGAGTAGCCCGACTCGTCGAAATCGGCTCGCAGCCGAAACCGCACGCCGTATGGCGGCGCATTCGCATCGGTACTGTCCGGACCGCCGGCATGGGTGGCCGGACGGACATAGACACCCGCCTTCATCCGGTTGTTCGGCAGGATGAAGCGAATCGCGTGATCGACTATCCCGGAGGCGACTTCGTCCGCGGTCGGTGTCATTGCGGCGATCGGGAACCCCGCCGCGTCCGCGCTGGTGCACTGGTCTCCGCGCAAGGTGTCAGGGTATTGCTTGGTCAGATCCCACACGAAAAACCCTTGCGCCGTGAGGTTTTCGCCGGACTTGCTGCCGTGGTAGATCTCGTAGAGCTTGCGCTGGTCGCGATCGACGACGAGTAGATGACAGTCTTCCTGACCTTCGGTGGCACCACTGGTGTCGCAGTTGGGATTTGGTGAGCCCTCGAAGTACGCGTTGGCCGGCAACGGCATGCGGGCGGGAACGGTGTCGCAGTCCCGGCCGCCGTAGCAGTAGTCGGCGGCGCCGACGACCTGAACCTGAGGTGCATTCCGGTCGGCGAAGAAGACCGGCATCGAGAAATCGACGTGCAAGCCACCGGTACCCCACCCACCCATCGCGGTCAGCGCGTGAATGATCGCTTCGGATCGCTCGGCCTTGGCGGCGCCGGAGATGTCGGCGTTCCACGGCGCGGCGGTGGTGAACAGCGAATGGGTCGACGCGGGGTTCGAAGCGGCACTCGGACTCGACGTCGGCGGGCGCGTCGAGTGGCTGCAGCCGTTAGCCGAAACGACGGCCGCGACGATGATGGCCAGCGCCTTTGCCAGCCGCACCGCGAACATGCCGCGAGGCTATCGGGGCTCGCGGGCGGCTCACAGCAACGCTGCGCGAAACATAACAAGCTCATATTTCATTGGCGCTGCGACGGCCGCCTGGCGTGGTAGATCGACAGGGATCCGGAGACCGTGGGAATCACCGACGCTTCGATGACGTCCACAAAACCGGCCTGCTCGATCAATTCGGGCAACACCCCGTCCGCATTGGGCTGGGTATCCGCCTTTCCGTCGACCCACTGGACGATCCGGAACCCCAGCCGCATCAGGGCGCTGCGCTGCAAACCGAAGTCGGCGATCACCAGTTCACCGCCCGGCCGCAACAGCGTGAACATGTTGGTGATGATCGCCAGCTTCATAGGCAGCGGGCACTGGTGCAGCACCAGGCTGGATACCGCCTTGGTCGCGGTTTTCGGCCCCACGAGCTTGGCGGCCTTATCGCCCATGCCCTGCAGGAATTCGACGTCTTCGATGCCTAAGCCGGCTTGCCGCACCTTCGCACGCGCAATGGCGAGCACTTCGGGGTCGGGGTCCACGCCGATGATGCGCGCGCCCGGTTGACACCGCTTCATCAGGATCGCCAAAGAGGCTGTCCCACAACCGACATCGACGACCACATCACCGGGTTCCAGCCGAAGCTGCCGAATAGCCGCCGAGCGCCAGCGCTGTTCGCGCGTCAACAGCGCGACAGTGGTGTCGTAGTACTTGGTCCACTTGGGGTTGCCCGCGGCCGGTGTGAAGGACTGGGTTGACATGACTCCCAGTCGTACCATCGATGAGCGATGACTGTCTCTGCACGAGCGGCCACAACCTTGTCCTCAGCGGACAAGACCGTGATGGTCGACATGCGCCAGGGAGGTCGTCCCACCGCAGGGGCGTTCGTCTACGAAGGAGAGCCGGTCACCACCGCACGGCACGCCCACGATCTGCACCAGCTGGAGTACGTCGTCCAGGGTGTGCTTGAGGTCGAGACCGACGCGGGCGCCTACATCTTGTCCGAACGACAGGCGGCGTGGATTCCCGCCGGGCTCGGGCACATCAGCACGATCGACACCCAAGTGCGCTCGGTGTCGATATTTCTGCATCCCATCCTTCTTCAACCGGCCCGCCAAGGCGCAGGGATCGTGGCGGTGACCCCGCTGATCCGGCACATGATCATCTACGCTTGCCGCTGGCCCATCGACCGACAGTCGTCAGACTCGACAGCCGATGCCTACTTCCAATGTTTCGCCGAGCTGCTGGCCGAACTGCTGGATTCGCAGCGCCCGTTCAGCCTGCCCACGACCCATCACCCGCAACTTGCGGCCGCTCTCAAGCACACGCGTAATGCCTTGGCCGACATCAGTATTGACGATGCCGCCAGGACTGCCGGCATGTCTGCCCGTTCGCTGCGAAGGCTGTGTGAGCGCGAGTTGAACATGACCTGGCGTGCCTACACCCGACAGGCACGTCTCATGCAGGCCGCGGCCCTGCTCGCCGATCCTCAGTTGAGCGTTCTTCAGGTGGCGACCCGGGTGGGCTTCGACAGTGCCAGTTCATTTACCCGCGCATTCCGCAGCGCATGGGGACGGCCTCCGTCGGCTTACCGTCGCCCCGGTGGCGAGCTGTGGTGATGAACCCGATCGCCGCGCCGCGGAATCTGGTGTGAACCTACGGCTTTCGCTGTGCGCGCAGGGCGGAGAAAAGGGCCGGATCGCCACACTCAGTTCACTTTCAAAGCCGTCAGTACCCCTTGAAAGCCGTAGCTGCACAATCAAAGCCGTATCCGACGTTTCCGATGAGTCTTACCCGCCACAGAATTTCGGCCCGTGTCTTTTCGTCCACCTTCGAGCGACAGCGTTGCGCGGCGAGCCGATTGTCGCTCGTAGCTGGACCGAAAGACGCAAGCCTCTCCTCCGCGACCGAAGTGACCAGTGTGGCGAGCCGTGTATCGAGCATCCGCGAGGCCGGTAGCGATGAGTTTGCGAGCCGTCGCCGGTCAGTACTGGCATGACTGACGAAACCATGAAAGCGACCTGCATCGTCGATGCGCCGGCGGAAACCGTGTTCGACGTGCTGGCCGACCCGACCACCCATCAGGCGATCGACGGCACCGGCTGGGTGCGGGAGTCGCTCGACGACAAGCGGTTAACCGAGGTCGGCCAGATCTTTCGGATGGCGATGTACCACGACAACTACGAGGGCATGCATTACGAGATGGCCAACCGGGTCGAGGTCTTCCAGCCGCCACACGCGATTGCCTGGCTTCCCGGCCAAGGCGCCGACGACGCCCACCTCGAGTTCGGCGGCTGGATCTGGCGCTATGACCTCGAGCCGGTCGACGACCACCGGACGCAGGTCACGCTGACGTACGACTGGTCGGCGGTGCCGGCGGCCCTCCGCGAACACATCGGGTTCCCGCCGTTCGACCGGCAGCATCTTGACAACTCGCTCAAGAACCTCGCGAGGGTGGCGCAAGAGCGGGCATGAGTCCCGGTCTTCATGCTTCCGCTGCCACGAATAAGGGATAACCCGCTAGACGGACGGAAGCGGTCGAAAGACCGGCAGCGCCCGGTACTGCGCGCTGAAGCTGACCTCGTCGTACCTCTCGCCGACCTCGCCGTCATGAGCGATGACAGTGGGACCGTCGACGGCGGTAAAGCTGAACTGCGGCACCTGCATCTCGTGGTAGAGCGGGCTCCGGGGCAGACGTCCGCAGAGTAACGCGGTCAAGATCCTGGTCCTGGCGAATCGACGGCCGGTTTCCAGGATGCGCACATCGATCAGGCCATCGTCCATGCGGGTACGACGGGACGGGGCGAATCCGGTCGGCAGGTACACCGAGTTGCCCAAGAAGAACAGCGATGTCTGAATCGTCTTGTTGTCGTAGCGGATTCGCACGGGCTGATCGTTGCGCAGGGTTTGCAGCATCGCGTAGACGCTGGCCAGCGGCTTGCCGATGCGTTTCTCCAGCTTTTCGCGGCGCTGCACGAATTTGGGGTACGCGCCGATGCTGGCGTTGTTGACCACCATCCGGCTTTCGTTCAGGCACACCAGGTCGACGCAGGCAACGCTGCCGCGCCGGATCGCCGCCACGGTTTGGGCCACGGTGTCGCAGCCGATGTCCTTCGCGAAGTGGTTGAACGTCCCGGCCGGAAAGACCGCCAGCGGCAGGCCGGCCTCGGCGGCCACCGCAGCGGCGGTCGACACGGTCCCGTCGCCACCTGCCACCGCGAGCACCTCGGCGCGCGCGGCGGCATTGCGCAACACCTGCTCCGGATCGTCGTGCGGAGCGATTTCCACGATCTCCGCTTTCGGCAGGTCGGCGCGCACCTCCTCGGCGACGCGAGCCCCAGTCCCGCTGCCCGACTCCGGGTTGACGACCAGGACCACTCCGGAGCCGTCGGGCCGCTCCGGCGTCTCGACTCGCAGCGGTTCGGTCTCCGGCGCGGTGGCCGCCGTGAGCGGCGGCACCAATCGCCCGCCGAGGACGGCGATGCCGGCCCCGATCCCGAATCCGGCGATCACATCGCCGGGATAATGCGCGCCGGTTGCCACCCGCGACAGTCCGACCAACCCCGCCAGCAACGCCAGCCCGAAACCTACCGGCGGATTCTCCAGGCCCACCCCGACGGCGAACGCGGCGGCGCTGGCCGAGTGCCCCGACGGCAGCGAGTTGGAGGTGGGCCGGCGACGGACTCGCCTGATCAGTGGCACGGAATCGTTGGCGGGACGGGGCCGCTGGCGGATCCGTTTGGCGATCTGGTTGGTGAACAGGCTGGCGGCTCCGAGCGACGTAACCCCCCGCACCGCACCCCGTCGTGCGGAAGGTCGCCTGGTGGCCACCAGCCCCGCCGCGATGGCGCACCACAGCTTGGAATGGTCCGCGGCCCGCGTCAGCCGCGGCATCACCGTGTCCAGCAACGGCGTTGGGCTGTCGGCGATCGCCATGAACAGTTCGCGGTCGAGGGAGCCCAGGCCGCGGGTGATCTGCTTGATGCCGCGCGAGCGCCAGGGCCTAGTCATCGGCTCCACCCTAACGGCCCGTCACGACGAACCCGGACGACGCAAGGCGTTGCGAGTGGCTGCGGCCGCCGGTGACCGAGGTCTATCGTTCAGCCAAGGTAGTGATCGCCGGTCTAGCTGGGAAGGACCTGGAAAAGACGCTGTGAAAGGGACTCCGTTCGGGCAGTACCGGCTGATCGAGATGGTCGCTCGCGGCGGCATGGGAGAAGTGTGGCGCGCGTACGACACCGCCACCGATCGCGTTGTGGCATTGAAACTGCTTCCGTCGCACTTTGCGGCCGACGCCGCGTTCAAAAAGCGCTTCCGGCGGGAGGCGCACGCGGCCGCTAGGCTCAGCGAGCCGCACGTGTTGCCGATCCACACCTACGGCGAGATCGAAGGCCGGCTCTTCGTCGACATGCGACTGATCAACGGCCGCGACTTGAACGCGCTTGTTTCGGCCGGCCCGCTGGATCCGATGCGCGCCGTGCTGATCGTCGAACAAACGGCCAAGGCGTTGCAGGCCGTTCACGACGCCGGCCTGGTGCACCGCGACGTCAAGCCGTCGAACATCTTGGTCACCGACGACGACTTCGCCTACCTCATCGATTTCGGGATCGCTCGCGTCACCGGTGAGGCGGGCTTGACGACCAGCGGCGGTTTGATCGGGACGGTGCAGTACATGGCGCCGGAGCGGTTCACCAACGGCCGGGTCGACACCCGCTCAGATGTGTATTCGCTGGCGTGCGTGCTGCACGAGTGCCTGACGGGCAGCTGCCCATTCCCCGGCGACAGCGTCGACCAGCAACTCGCCGGCCACCTCGCGAGCCCACCGCCGCGACCGTCGACCATCCGCTCGGTCCCAAAGGCCTTCGACGACGTCATCGCCAAAGGCATGGCCAAAGATCCCGACGAGCGATACGCGACCGTCACGGATTTGGCGCGCGCGGCCCGCGACGCCCTGGGCACACCGCCTTCTTCGGTACAGGCGGCGGCAACGATCAACTGGCCCCCACCGGGACGCGCACCGCAGGACGCCGACGCACCGGCAACCGAGCAACGCCCCTCGGAAGCTATCGAGTTTGCGGCTGCCGGGGTGGTGAGCCGCGCGGTCGAGTTGCACGCGGTCACCCACTTCTTGGCCTCGGCGAGCGCTCGGGTCTCGGGGTTGGTCATTGCCGGCGAGGCGGGCATCGGCAAGACGACGTTGTGGCAGGCGGCGCTGGATGAGGCTGCCGAGCGGGGGTTCCGGGTGCTCTCGGCGCGGGTCGGGGCAACCGAGTCGGTGCTGGCCTACGCGTCGCTGGCCGACCTGATCGCCGATATCGAACTTGACGTCTTCGCCGGCCTGCCGCCCCTGCAACGCCTGGCATTGGACCGGGTATTGCTGCGCGCCAACGGTACTGGGCCGCCCACCGACCAGCGTGTGGTCGCCGCGGCATTTCTGTCGGTGCTGGAGAAAGTGGCGATCGAGGGGCCCGTACTGGTGGCCGTCGACGATGCGCAATGGCTCGACACCTCCAGCAAAGAGGCGCTGGCCTTCGCGGCCCGCAGACTGAGGGGCCCGGTCGGCGTGCTGGTGGCCGAGCGCGTCGCCTCGGACACCGATGCCGTAGCACCCTGGTTGGACCTGGGCCGGGCCGACGCTATCGAGCGAATTCAGGTGCGCCCCATGGGTTTGGACGGTTTGCGCACGCTGATCGGCAATAAGTTCGGCCGCGCCTTACCACGACGGAATCTGGTGCGGATTGCCGAGATATCCGGCGGAAACCCTTTCTACGCAATCGAACTGGCCCGCACCATCGGCGATACCTCACCCAGCGGCGAACTGGCGTTGCCCGGCACGCTGACAGACTTGGTAAGTCGACGTATCGGTCGCCTCGAAGGCGACGTCCTGGACGTGTTGCTGGCGGTCGCGTGTGTCGCCGACCCGACAGTGGAGCTGCTCGCAGAAGTCACCCGGTCCAGTGTCGAGCAGACCGTGGAGCTGCTCGAGGAAGCCGAAGGCAACGGCATAGTTGCATTCGACGGCAACCGGGTCAGGTTCTCGCACCCACTGCTTGCCCGCGGCGTGTACACCGCCGCGACGCCGGCCCGGCGCCGGCGCATGCATCGCGCGCTCGCCGAGGTGGTGGTGCTGCCCGAGCTGAAGGCACGACATCTCGCGCTGTCCACGGTGAGCGCCGATCCCGAGATCTTGCACACACTCGACGATGCCGCGGCCGCCGCCCGGGCCCGCGGAGCACCCGCAGCGGCAGCCGAATTACTCGATCTGGCAATAGGACTCGGCGGGGACAAACCGTCGCGCCGGATACATTCGGCGGGCCTGCATTTCGAGGCCGGTAACACCGAACAAGCCCGAACGGTGCTCGAACCCGTGGTAGATAAGATGCGGCCGGGGGCGCTACGGGCGCTGGCCTACAACCTCCTTGCCGGTATTCGCATCTACGACAACAGGTTTGACGAAGCGGCAAGCCTGCTCAAGCGCGCCCTCGACGACGCCAAAGACAATCCGGCAATGCTGGCGCGCACCGACCTGATGCTGTCGATGGCCGAGGTCAACACCGGCGAGTTCGACGAAGCGCTCCATCATGCGCGTGAGGCGGTGACCATTGCCGAGCAACTCGGAGTGCCGGCGCTGACGAGCCAGGCGCTGGCGTATTGGTCGTTCGTCAGTTTCTCGCACGGAGCCGGGCTGGATCACGCTGCGCTGCGGCGCGCCCTGGAGCTCGAAGACCGTGACGTCGATGCGCCGATCTATTTTCGCGCCAGCCTCGTCAACGCCATGATCCTGGCCTGGACAGGACGCTTGGACGAAGGGCGCGTCCTCGTGCAGGATCTCGGGAAGCACTGCCTGGAGCGCGGCGCTGAACGTGACATGATGGCCGTGTCCGGATTCCTTGCGCTGATCGATGTTTGGCGTGGCGAGTTCACCAGCGCCATCCAAAACGCCTCGGAAGCAGTGGAATACGCCGAGCAGCTCGGCGGTGAAGATATCCTTATCATCCCCTTGACAATCCGGGCGCTGGTGAACGCCTACGTCGGCCAGGTTCGCGACGCGCGCGCCGACGCCGACGCCGTTATCGCGCGCGCCCAGCGCTGCGAGTCGGCACGGATGGCCGAATGGCCCACTCAGACATTGGGTTTCCTGGAAGTCTCACTCGAGAATTATCAGGCGGCGTTGACCGTGCTGGAACCACTGCTGGCCAACTTCAACCCAGCCCACGGCGTAGAGCTGATGGTGACCTGGCAGTTACCCGACGCGATCGAGGCGATGGTCGGACTCGGCCGCCTCGACGAAGCGGTGCCGCTGATCGAGGTGCTGGAGCAAAATGGCCTGCGGCTGAACCGATCCTGGCTGCTGGCGGTCGGTGCCCGGGGCCGCAGCATGTGGCTGGCCGCCCAGGGTGACCTCGACGCGGCCGAGCGGATGGCGCACCAGGCCATGACCGCTCACGATTCGCTGCCGATGCCGTTCGAACGGGCCCGAACTCAGCTACTGCTCGGGCAGCTGCAGCATCGGTGTGGCGACCACGAAACCGCCACGGCAACATTGGCTGCAGCCTTGCGCGCCTTCGAGGAGATGCGAACACCCCTGTGGGCCAACCGCGCCCGAGCGGAGATCGCGCGCTTCAAGCGGCAGCCCTGACCGCCCTCGCAGATCACCACAGCTTCTTGGGCGCTACGGCCGGTTTGCTTGCCAGCACATCGATGATGTGGACAACGTCGGTGGACTCCTGCTGCCGGATGTCGTCGACGATCCACTCCGACGGCACCGGGTGGATGTACCACCTGCCCAGCGGGGCGCACATGGTGTCACGGAGCGCGATCATGTTCTTTCGTTGCGCCGCCGGCAGAGCGGCCAGCGCGCAGGCGAACCGCCAGGCATCTTCGCGAAACACTCCCAGTCCCGCCTTGATGAAGTTGTCGCCCGCCCACTTTCGGTAGGTCTTGGTGCCTGGCGAGACGCCGCAGATCGCATTGAGAACACCAGGGATCTGACTGCTCAGCACGGTGTTGACCGCGGTGAAGTCGTGGTGAAGCGACTGCACCGACGCCTTCGGGTGCTTGCGGCGAATCTCGTCGGTGACAACGCCCAGATCGAGGTCGATGTGCGCGTTCATCGCGGTCATCAGCTGCTGCAGAATGATCAGGGGATCTTTCCCGTCGTGGTCCTCGAAACCGACCTGCCACACCTGCGGCGGGACTTTCTTGCCGTCGCGGTGCGCATAGAAAGCGTCGAAGTAGTGGCGCGCGAACGTCACGTCGAAGTCCACCATCCGCTTGCCGTCGTCGAATCTGTCGTCCTGGATCGCTTGCTTGATGGCCAGCGTGACTCGCAGATACAGCGCGGCGAAGTATCCCAGTGGGCTCGCAGATTCCTTGCACCATTTGATGATCGACCGAATTTCGTCGAGGACGTCGTCGACTGGAGTAAGGTTCGGCGGCATGTGGCCAAGTATCGCAGCGGCGTGCGCAGTGGTGCCGCGACGCGCCCGAACCTGATCTCCCGGCCGTGAAGACCGTTGCGGTGCTTGGCGGTGGCGTCGGCGGACTGAGCGCCGCGCACGAACTCGCCGAGCGCGGATTCAAGGTGAAGGTCTACGAGCATCGGGACGTGTTCGGCGGCAAGGCGCGATCGATGCCGGTGCCCGGCTCGGGAAAAGCCGGGCGAGCGGATCTCCCCGCTGAGCACGGCTTTCGTTTCTTCCCGGGCTTCTATCAGCACCTCTACGACACGATGCGCCGCATCCCGGATGGGCAGGGAACGGTTCACGACCACCTCGACACGCCGAAACTGATGATGATCGCTCAGGCCGAGGGACGCAACGAAATCATCGGCCCCATGCTGCCGCCCGCATCGCTGGACGACCTCAAGCTGACGGCCAACTTCATCTGGACCATCGGAACCCAGATCGGCATTCCGGCGCACGAGATGGTCGCGTTCTTCGAGCAGATGCTGACCTATCTCACCTCATGCCAAGAACGCCGGATCGGGCAGTGGGAACGCATGTCCTGGATGGACTTCGTCGACGCCGAACACCGGTCGGCGGCCTTCAAGAAGTTCATCGCCACCGGAATGACCCGCACGCTCGTAGCCGCACGCGCAGAAGAGATGTCGGCGCGCACCGGCGCTTCGATTCTGTGGCAGTTGATGTTTTGCACCAGCATCCCGGGCAAGCATGCCGACGGTGTGCTGACCGGGCCGACGAGCGAAATGTGGATCGATCCGTGGGTCAGCTATCTGCGCAGCCGCGACGTCGAGCTACACGTGCGCCACTCAATCGAGGAGATTCACTGCGACGGGCGCCGTATCACCGGCGTCACCGTACGCAAGGGCGCTCACCGGGAGAAGGTCAAAGCCGACTACTACGTTTCGGCGATGCCCCTCGAGCGGCTGCGACTGCTGCTGACCGACAAACTGATCGAAGCCGAACCGCGGCTGCGACCCGTGAAAGACAAAAAGCTGCAGATCCGCTGGATGAACGGGATGATGTTCTACCTTCACGAGGACGTGCCGCTGGTCAACGGACACATTCTGTTCATCGACTCCGCGTGGGCGCTCACCGCGATTTCGCAGAAGCAGTTTTGGCACGGCATCGATTTCAGCGGTCTCGGCAACGGTCGGGTGGGCGGAATCCTGTCGGTCGACATCTCGGACTGGTGCACACCGGGCACGCACAACAAGAAACCCGCCCGCGAGTGCTCCAGGGCTGAGATTCACGACGAGGTGTGGGCGCAGATCCGCGACCACATCGACAAGGGTGTGCTGAAAAAGAAGAACGTCGTCACCTGGTTCCTCGACCCGGATATCCAGATGCCCAACCCGGGCAAGGCGACCAACGCCGAGCCGCTGCTGGTCAACACGGCGGGCTCGTGGGCCAACCGGCCGGACGCGGTCACCAAGATCCCAAACTTCTTCCTCGCCTCCGACTTCGTCCAGACCAACACCGACCTGGCGACGATGGAAGGCGCCAACGAGGCCGCGCGGCGGGCGGTGAACGGGATACTCAAAGCGGCGAATTCGCACGCAAAGCCCTGCGGTGTCTGGCCGCTGTGGGAGCCGCCGGTACTGGCCCCGTTCCGCATGCTGGACGCGGTGCGCTGGCGACTCGGCCTCGACGTCAAACTGCCCGTCAAGGCGACCCCGTCAGGCCGGCTGCAGCCGACAGACCTGGCCGCGCGCACGTTGCTCGCGCTCGCCCACCACGGGCGGCCCGCGTTCGCGTTGCTCGACCGTTACTGCAGAGCGTGAATTCCGTGGTAGAGCACCATCAGGCCGATCACTACCGATACGGCGGCCATGAGGCCGGCATGATTTTGCTCCATCCAGTTTTTGAGCCGCGTCAGCGGTTCGTCCAGCCGGTCACCGGCAGCTAGATAGGCCAAGATCGGGATCGCGACCGAGGAGACGGCGACGGCGACGAAAAAGGCGGCCGCCACCCAATGCCCGGCGATGCTGAGCCCGCTGCTGCCGATGGCCAGTCCGGCGCCCACGCAAATGAGCGACACATCGGGTCGCACCACCGTGAGCACTGCCCCCGTGACGGCGGCACGCGCCGGCGTGATGTTGGCAAATGAGCGCATCCAGCGTGGCGATTCGCTGCGGCGATGCCGGGTCAGCCACTGATAGATACCGAAGACGATCAGAGCCGACCCCAAAACCACTCGCAGCCACGACGCCCACAGCGGCGGCGACTTGTGCAGGCCGCCGAGCGCTCGCGAGGCCAGCACGGAGATCGCCGTCAGCACCATCAGTCCCAGCAACCAACCGCCAAGGAAGGCCAGACTGCTCGGCCGCGGTCGCGACCCCTGTAAAACCAGCACCGCCGGGATGATCGTGATCGGTGACAGCGAGATGACCAGTCCGAGTGAAATGAGCCCGGCCGTCACGGCTCCCCAGCTTCCTGCCACGGGCAGCAATCATCGCATTGCCACAGGCGCTGTGGTGGCAGAATCGCCGCGCTCGCGTGGCGCCATCCCGCCGCGCGTGTGATGATCCGGCGTGGTGAGCCGAACTGCGCGCAACGGGAGGTCCCAGTGGCAAGCCGCATTCATCTCGGACACATCTTCCACCTCGCCGGCGCTCCGCTGATCACCGAAGCCGCCCAGGCGCTGGTGTCGATTCCGGAGGGCGCGCTGGTTGTCGAGGACGACGGCAGGATCGCGTTTTGCGGTGAACGCGCCGACATCCCGTTCCAGTACCGCGCCGCGGCGGTGTCCGATCACCGGCCAGGGTTTCTGCTGCCCGGGTTCGTGGACACCCATGTGCACTTCCCTCAGACGTTCGCCGGAGACTCATACGGTGGCGGACAGCTGCTGGAGTGGCTGACCGACTGCATCTATCCGTCGGAAGCTCGCTTCGCCGACCCGGGCTTCGCTCGGCGGGCGGCGATCGAGTTCTGCGACCGGCGCGTCGCGTCGGGAACCACTGCGGCCATGGTCTTCGGGTCCCCGTTTCCGCATGCCCAAGACGCGTTGTTCACCGAAACCCGCCAGCGCGGCCTGCGCATTGTCAGCGGACGCGGCATCCAGACCGTCGGGCCTAAGGCGGCGGCGCCGTTGATGACGTCGGAAGACGACGCGATCCGGCTGACCCGCGAAGAGATCGACAAGTGGCACGCGGCCGACACCGGCGATCCGCACACCGCGCTGCTACAAGTCGCGATCGTCCCGCGCTTCTCCCTGGCCGTGACAACGCAGACGCTGAAACGCCTTGGCGAGCTTTATGATTCGGTACGCCACCGCGGAGTGTACTTCCACACCCATCTCAACGAGAACAACCGGCCGGGCACCGGCGAAGTGGACGAGACCAAACAGACCTACCAGGTCGAAACCTACCTGGACACCTACGACGGCAAATTCCTGCCCGGATCGAAAGTGGGCGGACCAACGTTGCTCGGGCGGCGCAGCATCATGGCGCACGCCGTGCACTGCCAGGACGTGGAACTGCAGCGGATGGCCGAGACAGGCACTTCCATTGCGCACTGCCCCATTTCGCAACAGTTCCTGGGCTCGGGGACCATGCCGTGGCTGCGGACGGTGGCATCCAGAGTAAACATCTCCGCCGGAACCGATTTCGGCGGCGGAGATGAGTGGCCGATACCGCAGGTGCTGGCGGCGGCGTTCAAGGTGCACATCTCCGAAGCGGGTGAAGCCGGAGTTTCCCTGCACCCCGCCGAGATGTTGTTCATCGGAACACTCGGCGGCGCGCGTGTCCTGGACATGGAGGATCGTTTCGGCAACTTCGACGTCGGCAAGGACGCCGACTTCGTCGTAGTCGACCCCACCCGCACACCGGCGCTGAAGGCCGTGATCACCCAGGGCGTACGGTCCGACGACCCGGTGATGGCCCGGGACCAGACGCTGTTCGGGTTGCTGATGAGGACCCGGGAGACGTCGATCGCCGAGACCTACGTCCAAGGACGCCGCCTGCAGCCCCCGCCGGGCAAAGTCCAAGGCTGAAGCTGGCTGAGGTTCGTGTCTTTTATTCCACCTCACAGCGACAATTGGCTTGCCGCGCAACGGTTGTCGCTCGAAGGCGGACAAATGGACACACCTCGGAAAATCTCTGACGCATGAGGCCCATGAGAAACGCATCGCGCCGCTTCTGAAATAGGCCGCCTTCAGCGTTTCTGGCGCAAGGTCCACGCCGGCACCCAGTGCGTCACGGTCTTCCGCTTGGACCCATAGGCGATCGGGTAGGTCACCAGCCCCCACCAGTCGCCCTGCTCGCAGATGCCCCAGCAGCTAAGCCGACCCTCGACGACCTTGTGCAGCTGCAGTCCGTTGGGCTGGTAATGGCCCGAGCGGTGCGGTTCGCGCGGAAAGAGCACGGTCAGGTCAACCAGCACCGGGATGGGCGGGCGCACCACCCGAAACGGGTTGCGGACCGGTTGCCCGTTGTATCCGATAGACCCGAGCGGAGCCATTCATCGATCATACGTTCGAATAGGCTGCTGTGGAGAATGGTCAGGTGCAGTCGGGCCGGGGTACCAGGTGGCGCCCTGGCGTGCTGGATCCGCTGATCGTCGGAATTCTTGCCGCGGCGGTGAGCCTGGCCGGCGCCGGCCGCCCGTCCTTCTGGTACGACGAGGCCGCGACCATTTCCGCCTCATACAGTCGCTCGCTCGGACAACTGTGGCGGATGCTGGGAAACGTCGACGCGGTGCATGGCCTGTACTACGTGACCATGCACGGCTGGTTCCAGATCTTTCCGCCGACGGAATTCTGGTCGCGTGCGCCGAGCGGTCTGGCCGCTGGGGCGACCGCAGCCGGGGTTGTGGTGCTTGGGAAGCAGTTCTCTTCGCGCACTGCGGCTTTGAGTGCCGGATTCGTCTGCGCGGTCCTACCCCGGACGACGTGGGCAGGCATCGAGGCTCGCCCCTACGCCATGTCAATGATGGCCGCGGTGTGGCTGACCGTCCTCCTCGTTGTCGCCGCGCGCCGGGAAAGCCGTTGGCTCTGGCTGGTTTACGGGATCGCCCTGGTCTTTTCGATCCTGCTCGACATGTATCTGGCCCTCGTCTTGCCGGCGCATGTCGTTTTCATGTGTACCTTCAGGCGAAATCGACCAGTGCTGGTGCCGTTCGCCGTCACGTCGGTGGTGGCGGTTTGCGCCCTGTCGCCGTTCGTGATCGAGGTGGTCGGACAAGTTCAGCAGATCAAGTGGATAGCTCCGATCGGGCGCCGGACGATCGAAGACGTGGTGGTCCAGCAGTACTTTGAGAGAAACCCGCTCTTCGCGGTGCTTTCGGCATTGGTGATGGCGGCAGCTATTGTCTTGTGGCGCTACACATCCGGTCGGCTGGATGCCGGGGATCGACAGCTGTTGACGTTGGCGGTGTCCTGGCTGGTGATACCAACCGTTTTGATCGTGGTTTGGTCGGCCCTGGCCCACCCGGTTTACACGCCGCGCTACCTGTGCTTCACCGCCCCGGCGATGGCGCTGGTACTTGGGGTCTGCATTGGCGCGGTGGCGGTCAGGCCCTGGGTAGCGACGGCCCTCGTTACGCTGTTCGCCGTTGTGGCGGCACCGAATTATGTTCGGGTGCAACGTAACCCGTATGCCAAATACGGAATGGACTACAGCCAAGTCGCCGACCTGATCACCGTCAAGACGGCACCGGGTGATTGCCTGCTGGTGAACGACACGGTGACGTTCATGCCCGCACCGATGCGCCCCCTGATGGCGGCGCGCCCCGATGCCTACCGCAAGCTGATCGATCTCACCCTTTGGCAACGAGCAACTGATCGCAACGACGTCTTCGACACCAACCTGATTCCGGAGGTCGTCGCGCGACCGTTGGGCAACTGCCGCGTCGTGTGGATCATCACCCAGGCCGACGAGTCGGCGCCCGCCCACGAGCAGGGGGCGGCAATTCCGCCCGGCCCGCGCTACGGCGCAACACCGGCCTTCACGGTTCCGCGAGACCTGGGCTTCCGGCTCGTCGAGCGCTGGCAGTTCAACCTGGTTCAGGTGATCAAAGCCGAGCGCTGAGGCTCAATAGATACGGATGTAGTCGACAAGCATTGATGCCGGGTAGGTACCTAGGGCAGGATCACCGGCACCGACGCCACCCACCGCCAGCGTGAACATGGGAGTCATCCAATAGCCGGGATTGTTGAACGGCCACCGCTTGTCCTCAGGAGGGCCGCCATAGACGTGAATGGGCTTCGGCGGGACGCTGAAGTACGGTGCCCCGTCGCGCGAGAATTGGAATCCGTCCTCAGCCCAACGCATTCGCCAGGTGTGCCAACCGCCGTCCACCAATCCGGGAATCGATTTCCCCTCCCAGGTCTTGCCGTTGGATGCCGCGTGGACGGTGCTACCCGGGGGCCAGGAGCCGTTGCCGTACCACTCGAAGATATCGACCTCGCCGTCTGGCAGAGGATCCTCGTTGACACCCCAGAACGCCGCCCAAAGGCCGGGGAACAAACAGTCCAGCTTTATCCGGGCTTCCCATGTTTGGTTGATCATGCTGCGAAAGTTGCCTCGCAGTTTGCCGCTGTAGTAGTCGCCCCCTTCCTGGGTGGCCCGGAGGACGAGATTGGAATTGCCGTCGAGGAATACGTTTCGGCGATCGTCGCGGTATATCCCCACGACAGGCGGGAAGACGTCGTCCTGCCAGGTCTGCACCGTCCACTTCCCCGGATCGGGGGCTGCGCCGGCCGGGCCGTCGAACTCGTCCTGAAAAATATAGGGCCCACCGGCGCCCGCAGGTGCCTCCGGCTGCGACGGGTACGCCAGGGCTTCGGGCAAGGGCATCGCCGCTGCAGCCGCCAGCATGCCGAGCCCCGTCGTCAACAACATGTGGCGACGATCCATCTCAAATACCACCAATCGTTAGACCGGGACCTCCGACTCGGAATTCCCTCACAAGCTCCCCTGCGCAATTCCTGGACAACGCCGCAAACGGTGTTATGAAACCATGCCCACCCCCGTTGCGCATCAAAAGACACGAACCCAGTCGACGAGCATTTCCATCGGATAATTCCCGCGTGCCGGGTCCCCGCCCCCTGAACCGCCAACCGCGAGGTTCAGCACGGGGAACATCGTGTAGCCGGGATCGTTGAACGGCCACTCCCGGATCGGATCGTTGAGATCCTCGATGCCGGTCGCGGGAACGCTGAAATATGGCTCCGCGCCGTCGGCGTAGTCGACCCAGAAATACATGCCGCTGGGGTTCCACGTGACCCGCCAGTTGTGCCAGCCGCCGTCGATCCCGATGGGGTGGGTCTCGAATGCCGTGCCCACCGGGTTTGCGTGGACCGTGGTCCCCGACGGCCACTCCCCGTTGCCGTACCACTCCATCAGATCGACCTCGCCGCTGCGGCCGGGGTCGTCATTGGACAACCACCACGCCGGCCACATGCCAGGGCCTAGGCAGTTCAGCTTGATACGGGCTTCCCAGGTGGTTCCGATGCCTCCGCGCCAGGTGCCACTCACCAAGCCGCCGAAGTAGGCGCTGCCTTCTCGGGTGGCGCGCAGCACGAGGTTGGATTTGCCGTCCAGGAACACGTTCTCGCGACTGTCCCGGTATTGGCCGAAGAATTCGGGTCTGTCCCAGTTGACCGGGTTGCGGATCGGCGTCCGGAAGTTGGAGACGATCCACTTCGACCGGTCCGGCGACGAACCGGCCGCGCCGTCGAACTCGTCGTGAAACAGGTACGCCCCAGTCTGCGCGACCGGCGCAGCGGGTGGGGGCGCCGGTGCAGCTGGGGGCGATGAACGCAACGGAACAGCCCCTGCATTCGGAACGGGAATCATGGCCGCCAGAGCCCCAAATCCCGTCGCCAGCATCATGCGTCGACGATCAATGTCAGGCACAAGCAAGGGACGATATCAGCCCGTGATGGACCGCGCTGAAGCAGGCGAGGCGGCGGGCACCCGCTGCCACGAGTTCCTCGACCCCGGCGGCGGGGCGAGGTCACGAGTCGGCGGCCGACGTTCCGCCGTCGATAGGCAGCACCGTGCCCGTGATGCTGGTGCACGCGGCGTAGTACAGCGCGGCCTCGGCGACATCGTCAGGGGTTCCCTCCCTGGGCAGCGGCCGGTCCTCGCGCATTTTCGCGCGCGTCTTCGCCACGAACTTGTCGACGGCCTCCGCGCTTAGTCCGCGGACCGAGGACGCGAGGATGGGGGTGGGAATTCCGCCCGGCGCAAGGCAGTTCACGCTGACGCCAAGCGGCGCAAGTTCGGCGGCCACACTCTTCGAGAAGTGTATGACCGCTGCTTTGGAGGCACGATATGTCGCGACTCCGGCACCGGGTTGCAGCCCACCGATCGACGACACGTTGATGATGCTGCCGCCGTCGTGGGCAGCCATGTATCGCGCGGCTTCCCGCGTGCCCAGCATCACCCCTAACAGGTTGACCGACATCACCTTTGCGAAGTCGCCCAGATCGTAATCCAGGAAACTGCGGTACATCGTGCTGGAGATTCCCGCGTTGTTGACCATCACGTCGAGTCCACCGAAGCGTTCGACCGTCGCCTGCACCAGAGCGCTGACATCGTGGGCGGACGAGACGTCGGTGTGCTGAAACCACGCGCTTGGGCCGAATCCCGCAGCCAATTCTCGGCCCTCGTCGTTGACATCGGCGATCACCACTTCGGCGCCGGCGTCGATAAACCTACACGCGATTCCGTATCCGAGACCGGACGCAGCGCCGGTGACCACGGCAACTTTACCGGCCAGTGATCGGGTCATCGAATCGCGCTCAGGTAACGCATCACCGGCGGTGGTTGGGTCTCTACGGCCACCGGCCTGGACATCTGCCCGCTGCGCAACGCCGCGTTCAGGTTGGCACGAGCAGTGTCGACGTCCGTGTCGATCTCGTAGAGGGTGATGAATGATTCGCCGTTGTCGGCACGCCAGCGGCGCGCAGAGACGAATCCCTCGACGCTCAGCATCTCAGGTATGTGAGTCTGCTCGTGCCATTGGTGATATTCCTCAATTAAAGCCGGTGCGGCGGGCTTGCTTTCGACAAATAACAAGGTTCTGGCCATTATCGTCTTTCCTGGTAGCTACTGAATGGGTTCGTCGCCCAGGACGGTGGTCCGCAACATCTCGCGTTGCGAATCCGGGTCGTAGGGGGCCGCTCGATGCAAAACCCCCCGGTTGTCCCAGATGACCGTGTCGCCGACCGACCAGGCGTGGCTGTAGACCCGGTCACGCGTGGTCGCTCGCTCGAGCAAGTCGGATAGTAGAGCGCGGCCGTCTTTGACGTCCATGCCTACGACGTAGTCGGCCGAAGCGCCCAGCACCAGCGACTTTCGGCCGCTGCGGTGGGTCCACACCAACGGATGCTCATGAGTGGGCCGGGATCGCCAGCGCGCCAGCTGCTCTGGAGTGGGATCGGGCGTGACACGTCGCTGTGAGGCCTCCAGCGAATGCACGACGCGAAGTGCACCGAACCGCTCCTGCTCTGCCGGGGTCAGTGCCTCGTACGCGGCGTAGGAATTGGCGAATTCGGTTTCTCCGCCCCGGTCGGCGACTTGCACCGCCGACAGGATGGTGGCCTTTTGCGGATATTCCTCACGCAAGGGCGTGCATCCATCGATGTGCCAGTCGAACGTGGCCTTCAAGTAGGCTGCCGACGAATTCTTCGACGGGTCCAGGGTGATCGGGTAGATACCGGCGACCGGATGGTGTCCGTCGGAGGAGTGATCGACCTCGCCGAGGCGCCGGCAGAAGGCGACCTGCGCCTCGGGCTCGAGCTGCAGGTTGCGAAATACCAAGACTCCGTTGGCTTCCAGCGCATCGAGGATAGCGGCGCCGATCGATTCGTCGTCGCCGGCAGCGGCCAAGTCGAGGCCGGAGACTTCGGCGCCGACCGACTCGGTGAGCTTGGTGATGGTGAGCAGACTCATAACCCGGCCTCTCTGGCGACTCAGGGCACTGGTTCGACGGTGCGGATCATCACCGCGTCAGCGGCATTGACCGGGGCGGGCTGATGCATGACCTCCACCGCCATCGCGACCATGATCAGCGAATAGATCAGGTGCAGCAGGTTGAGCGCATCGTCGGGCAAACCGTCGAGCGGAAACTTGTCGCAGTATTCGATGGCTTCTTCCAGCCGCGGCAAGAACGCGTCGTGGAACTCCTGCATCTCCGGCATGGTGCTGGCCATTCGGGCGTTCCACCGGTCGGTTTCGGTTGGCAAGCACCAGGTTTGGGCATAGGGCTCGAGTTCGGCGAATGCGCTGGGCAGCCGTGCATCTGACATGGTCATGCTCCTACCGGCGTCCGTTCGGACCGATATTCGTCGACCCAGTCGACGACTACCTTGTGCAGGTGGCGTACCAGGATTTCCTGGTCGTTGAGCGGGAACTCGTCGACGACGCCGTACTCGAGCGCGGCCTGCGTCCCCCCGAGCATGCCTGCGTCCTGCAATGCAAATTCTTTGAGCACCACCGCCGCAACTTCGTGTTCGATGCGCTCCCGGACGTTGCGGGCCGGATGGAAATAGGTGTACGCCTCGAAGCGGTGCGTATTGTGCGACGTCGGCCAGTACCGGTAGAGCAGGTACCAGCCCCCGTAGATCAGGATTTCGGTGTTGGGGAAGATCTGGAAATTGCTGATCCCCCACGGCTCGATGCCGCCAGGATTGAGGCCGGCCGGAAGCTCGCCGATGTCGGGCGTGCGCCATGGGCCGACGAGTCCGCTTCGGGTGGCCCGCTCAACCGGGTACATATACTCCGGCGGCAGCAGCCACCGGCGCCGTCCCGCCGTCGACACCAGGCGGTGCGGACCGTCGAGTTGAAAATGCCCGCAGGTGAATCCGGCGTTCGGGTCGCGCACCTCCGGCGGCACCTGTTGCGGATGCAGCGAGGGCACGTGGTAGTACTCCTGGAAGGCGTCGGCGAAGATCTTCCAGTTGCTGTTGTTGTGCGCGACCCATTCGTAGCGTTCGGTCAACTTGCCGAACGGGTAGTCGTCCAGGCCGGTAATCATCGGGCCCAGGAACTCACGCAAACTTTGGCGCGGCTCGTCGTCGAAGTTGATGAAGACAAATCCGTTCCAGACGTCGCAGTGCACGGGACGCAGTCCGTAGTCGGCCATGTCGAGGTCGAAGAACTCCGACTGCTGCTGCACGAAGTTCAGCGCGCCGTCCAGACCGTAGCGCCAGCCGTGATACTTGCACGTGAATTGCCGGCAGGTGCCGCGAGTTTCCTCGCCGGGAAAGTCGTTCCACACCAGCTTGTTTCCGCGGTGCCGGCACACGTTGTAGAACGCACGAATGCCGTCGTCCCGACCTCTGACCAAGATGACGGATACGCGTGCCACCTCGATTTCCTTGGTCACATAGCTACCGATCCGCGGCAGTTCTTCGACCCGGGCCACGTTGAGCCAGGCGCGCCTGAAGACCGCTTCGCGCTCGAGTTCGAAGAACTCCGGCGAGGTGGAGTCTTTGAAAGAGATTGGCCCGGTGCCCAATTCCGGATAGTGCTCGGTCCAGGACCTCTCCGCTGGTCTTGCCGATCGTGTCATGTTGTCCTCCCTGTCATAGCACCGCGCCGCCGTTGACACCCAGAACCTGACCCGTGATGAATCGGGCCTCGTGCGAGCAGAGAAAACCCACCGCCGCGGCTATGTCGGCACCAGTTCCCAAGTAGCCCACCGGAATATTCGCGGCGATCTGCTCATTGGACCCCAGATACCCGGCGGCCTGCGACTGATGCTGCATCGGTGTCTCGATCCCCGAGGGCGGGATGGTGTTGACCGTGATTCCCTGCGCCGCGTACTCGCGGGCCAGCGACTTGGCGAGCGTGATCACCGCGCCCTTGGACGCCGCATAGTGGGCCGCGAAGGGCGATCCGCGTTGTGCGCTCGACGACGAAATCAACACGATCCTGCCCCATTTCGCGGCCAGCATGTCCGGCAACGCAACTTGACAACAGTGGAAGGTCCCGTTCAGGTTCACGTCGATGATTCGCGACCAAGCCTCGGTGGTGATGTCGGTGAACGCCGAGTAGCCGAACAGTCCCGCGCTGGTCACCAGCACCGAGACCGGCCCCAATTCGCTGCGGACTTTGGCGAACGCCTGCTCGACGGCGATGCGGTCGGTGACATCGGCACCGATCGCAAGAGCCGAGCCCCCGTTGGCCCGCAGCTCATCGGTAACACGTTGGGCCGCTTCCTCGTTGACGTCGAGCACTGCGACCTGCAGGCCCCGCCGCCCCAGTTCCTGGCAGGTGGCCTCGCCGATGCCGGACGCACCGCCCGTCACCACGGCGACCCTGGACTTAGTTGGCATTCGAGGTCCTGTTCACTCGTAGACCACCCGCACGGTCCGGCTGGTCGGCAGACCCTGACAGGTCAGGATCCACCCCTCGGCGACCTCCTCGTCGTCGAGGGCGTCGTTGTTGAGCATCCGCGCAGAGCCTTCGGTCAAACGCGCCATGCATGTTCCACAGTTACCGACTTCGCATGACGACGGAGCGGGTAGGCCGGCCATCCGCGCGGTCTGCAACAAGGTGTCGCCGCCCGAGTACGACACCGTCATGGTCCGGCCGCCGAGTTCGATCGTCACCGCTTCGGTGCCGGCATTGCCGCGCGCACCGGCATCCGCCGGTGCGGCATCGGCGTACGGCAGAGCACGGGAATCTGGCATCCCGGCAAGAGTATCAACTACTTGTCATTAATCTCAAGTACTAGACACTCGCGGCATATGGTAGGCGCAGGCCCACCTCAGTCTTCGACGTGATCACTGAAAAGTTCATGGCCCGTGCCCTTTTCGACCACCCGGCCCAGCAGTTCGCGCAGCGTCTCCTGCTCTTGCGCATTGAGCACACCGAAAACCTGCTCGTGAGCCGACAACGCGCTGCCGACCACCGTCGCGGCGACGCTGCGGCCTTCTTCGGTGAGGTACGCCTGCAGGATGCGCCCGTGCTGCGGATCCTTCTTCCGTTCCACCAGACCGCGTCGTTCCAGCGAAGCGAGCGCGACCTGTACCCCCTGCGGGCTGATCAGCAGGCGCCGGGCGAGTTCGGCTCCGGACAGGCCGGGTTCGTTGGCGAGTTGGCGCAGCACACCGATCTGCGCGGTGCTCACGCCGTGCACGCTCATCGCCTCGTTGATAGTGGTCAGCGAGTAGTAGAAGGCCTGCTTGAGCAGCCACAGGATGTGGTCGGTGAGTTCCATGCCGGGCTCGGCCATCATTCGACGGTAGCGCAGGGGCTTTTATAGATGTGCCCGTTTTTCATCACGAACGAGACATCGAGTGTGGTGGCGATGTCCTGCGCCGGATCTCCCGATACGGCTATGACGTCGGCAAGGAAGCCGGGGGCGATCCGCCCCAGCTCGTCTTCGGCCTCGATCAGTTCGGCGGCTACCACAGTGGCGGCTTGGATCGCCTGCATGGGCGTCATGCCGCGCTGCACCAGGGCGACCAGTTCCTTGGCATTCTGGCCGTGCGGGATGGCCGGTGCGTCGGTGCCACAAGCAATGCGCACGCCGGCCGCGATTGCCTTGGGCAGCATGGACTTTGCCTTCGGAAAGACATCCTCGGCCTTCTTGCGCAGTTCCGGCGCGATCCGGTCGATGGCCATCGCCTCGGTCAGGTACGTGGTCGAGACCAGGAACGTGCCGTGGTCGACCATCATCTGGATCGTCTCGTCACTGGCCAGAAATCCGTGTTCGATGCAGTCGATGCCGGCGCGGATACATGCCTGTATCGCGGTATCGCCCACCGCGTGAGCGGCCACCCGCAAACCGGCCCGGTGCGCTTCGTCGGCTATCGCCGAGAATTCCGCGTCGGAGTACTGCTGCGAGCCGGGAGCGGTGCTGTGCGACATGACTCCCCCCGACGCCGACACCTTGATCAACTTGGCGCCGTGCCGAATCTGGTAGCGGACACAGGCGATCACGTCCGGCACGCCGTTGGCGATGCCCTCAGCCACCGAGAGCGGCATGATGCCGGGAGCCAGCCGCTGAAATACCGTGGGGTCCAAGTGGCCACCGTACGGTGTGACGGCATGCCCGGCGGGGTAGATACGCGGTCCGTCGTGCCAGCCCTGCTCGATCGCGCGCTGCAGGGCGACATCGAGAAGGTAGCCACCCGTTTTGACCATGAGCCCGAGGTTGCGCACCGTGGTGAAGCCGGCGTGCAGCGTGGTCCGCGCATTGACCGCGGCCCGCAGAGTGCGATACGCCGGGTCGTCCTGCACGCCGTGCATGGGCGCAGGCAGCCCTTCGGGACCCCCGGGGCCGCCGATGAACAGGTTGAGCTCCATATCCATCAGCCCGGGCAGCAGCGTGACGTCCCCCAGATCGATGACCCGTGCCGAATCCGGCACCGGCCCAGCAGGATTGACGCCGGCAATGCGGTTGCCTTCGACCGCCACTACCGCCGGGGAGCGAACCCGGCCCTTTTCGACGTCGGCCCACCGGGCGGCGCGAAGGACGGTCGTTACGGTCACGGAACCGGCTCGGACACGCAGTCCAAAGTGGATGCCCCCGAGTCGGGAACCCGCGGCTGTTTCCAGCACTCCACCGGAAACGACACCATGATCATCGAATACAGCAGGTGCATGAGGTTGAGGACGTCTTCCGGTAAGTCGTCCAGGGAGAACTTGTCGCAGTACGCGAGCGCTTCCTCGGCACGCGGGGTGATCGCGTCATAAAACGCCTTCATCTGCGTCATCGAACTGGCCAGCCGCTTGGCATAGCGCTGCGGTTCCGACGGCAGGCACCAGTCCGAGAACGGTTCGAGATCGGCGAATTCCGTTGGCAGCATTGGCATGGGCTCACACCCCGGCCTTCGTGCGGCGGTACTCGTCGATCCACGCCGCAGTCTCCTTGTGCAGGTGACGCAGCAGGATTTCTTGGTCATTGAGCACGAACCGATCGATCACCCGCGACTCGATCATCGACTGGGTCGCCTCAAGGGTATTGGCGTCCTGCAGTCCGTACTCCTTGAACGACACGGCCGCCAATTCCTGCGCCACCCGTTCGCGCGGGGTTCGCGGCTGCGGGAAGTACAGCGTCCCCTCGAATACATGGCTGTTGTACGACGTCGGCCAGTAGTGGTACGTCAGATACCAACCCTGCCCCCAGAACAGCATCACGAAGTTCGGAAACAGCTGGAACGAATCCAGGCCCCACGGATCGCATTTCGCCGGATTCAACCCGGCCGGCAGCTCTCCCAAATCGGGCTTGTCCCACGGCCCGAACAGCCCGCTCTGGCAGATGTCCTCGATCGGCTTGCGCATCTCGGGTGACATCTCCCAGGCCCGCACGCCCGACGTACTGACCAGCCGATGCGGTCCTTCCAGCCGGTAGTGCGGCGCCTCGAAACCCGCCTCGGCGGCCGCCTTCGAATACGCCGTCGGCGACTGGTTCGCATGCAACACCGGCGCGTGATAGAACTCCTGGAACGCATCCATGTAGAGCTTCCAGTTCGCCTTCACCGTCGAGCGGTAGTACCAGCGCGAGGTCATCTTGCCGAACGGATAACCCTCCAGCGCGAGGACCAGGGGCCCGAGGAAATCCCGCAGTGACTGTTCGGGCTGTTTGGCGAAGTTGACGAAAATGAAGCCTTCCCAGACGTCGCAGTGCACGGGCACCAGCCCGTAGCGACTCTTGTCGAGATCGAAGAACTCGTCTTCCTGCTGCACGAACGTGAGGTTGCCGTCCAGGTCGTAGCGCCAGGCGTGGTATTTGCAGGTGAACTGGCGGCATATGCCACGTGTCTCCTCGAACGGCATGTCATTCCACACCAATTTGTTGCCACGGTGCCGGCAGACGTTGTGGTAAGCCTTGATCTCCCCAGATGTCGTGCGCACCAGGATGATCGAGGTGTTCACGACCTTCAGTTCCCTGGTGAAGTAACTGCCCTTGCGTGGAAGTTGCTCCACCCGGCCGACATTCAGCCAGGCCCGCTTGAAGATCGCCTCGCGCTCCAGGGCGTAGATCTCCGGACTGATGGAATCCTCATAGGACACCGGCGCGGTACCCAGTTGGGGATAGTGCTGCGTCCAGCTGCCCTCAGGCGGCTTGGGGAATCGAGCCATCGGCGCTCCTGTCTGTCCCGGTCTCAAGCAGCCACCGGCTTATCCATAGGAGTCGGTCGATGCCGACGGTATATGCTCGACGCCTGAATCACAAGTAGTTGATATTCGTGGGATGGGAGGCTCGGGTGACCGAGCGCGTGCAATCGGGGACTTTTCACGTTGTGTCACCCCAGACCGGGCAGGCTATTGCCGAAGTCGCGGTCGCTGGACCTGCCGATGTCGATGCTGCCGTCAAAGCTGCACGCGCCGCACTGGATACGGGACCGTGGGGTCATTACCAACCGTCGGAGCGCATCGCGGTGGTCGGTCGGCTCGCCGACGTGTACGACCAACGACGACAACAGATGGCCGAGACGATCACCGCCGAGATCGGTGCCCCGATCAGCTTCGCCCGGCGTGCCCAGGTCGGTCTGCCGGCAATGATGATGCGCGCTTTTTGCGACCTGGCCGAATGGCATCCATGGCGGGAGACCCGGCCCGGGTTCTTCGGCGCTGATGTGCAGATCCGAAAGGAACCGGTCGGCGTGGTCGCCGCGATCGTGCCGTGGAACATGCCGCAGTTCCTGATTATCGCCAAGCTGGTGCCCGCGCTGCTCGCCGGTTGCGCCGTGGTCCTTAAACCCGCTGCCGAATCCCCTTTGGATGCACTGCTTTTGGCAGAAATACTGGACCAGGCCGAGCTGCCGCCGGGTGTGGTGAGCGTCCTGACCGGCGGCAGCACCGTCGGGGAATTGCTGGTCAGCCATCCCGGCGTGAACAAAGTGTCGTTCACCGGTTCGACCTCTGCGGGCCGGGCCGTGGCCACGGCGTGCGCCGCCAATCTCACCAAAGTCAGTCTTGAACTCGGGGGCAAATCGGCCGCGATCATCCTCGACGACGCGGTACCTGAGCAGGTCGCGGCCGGGGTGCGATCGGCCAGCTTGTCCAACAGCGGCCAGATCTGCAATGCGTTGACGCGCGTTCTGGTGCCGTTGCGACGCCACGACGAATACGTCGAGGCGCTCGCGTCCGAAATGGCCGGGCTGCGGGTGGGCGACCCCAATGACCCCGACACCCAGCTGGGGCCGCTGGTCTCCCGTCGCCAGCAAGAACGCGTCTTGGACTACATCCGAATCGGCGAGCGCGAAGGCGCCCGAATTGTCGTCGGGGGCACCGACATGCCGGACGGCATCGACCGCGGATGCTATGTGAAGCCCACTCTTTTCGCCGACGCCGACAACAGCATGCGCATTGCGCGTGAAGAAATTTTCGGTCCGGTAATCACGGTCATCCCTTATCGCGACGAAGCCGACGCGGTGGCCATTGCCAACGACTCCGATTACGGCTTGGCCGGATCGGTATGGACCGCTGACACGGACCGAGCGCTGGAACTCGCGGCGCGCATGCGTACCGGCACCCTCGGGATCAACCAGGGTTACACCATGGACCCGTTCGCACCGTTCGGCGGGGTCAAGGCCAGCGGCTACGGCCGTGAGCTGGGCCCCGAAGGGCTGGAAAGCTACCTGGACGCCAAGTCCATCGCGATTGCATCCAGCGGGTGACGGCTAGCCGGTCGCGGGTTCGCTGAGCTTGACCAACGTCTTGCCGATGTTGGCTCCGGTGAACAGCCCGTTGAGCGCGTCGACACAGGATTCGATGCCCTCGAAAATGGTCTGCCGATGCCGCAGGCGGCCTTCGGCCTCCCACTGCCGAAGGTGGGCGAAGGCCTCGTCGAAACGGCCCCACTGGTGCAGCGCGTTGAACCCCTGCATGAGCGCCGTCTTCGACAGCAGGTTCACGTAGTTGGCCGGCCCCGGATGCTCCCCCGTCAGATAGCTGGAGATGACACCGCAAAGCACCACTCGCGCATTGGAATTCAGCCGGCCCAGCACCGCATCGAGGATCGGGCCGCCGACGTTGTCGAAGTACACGTCCACCCGCCGGGGGCAGTGCTGCTTGAGGGCCGCGGGCAGGTCGTCGTTCTTGTAGTCGATGCACGCGTCGAAGCCGAAATCCTCGACCACCGCCCGGCACTTCTCCGAGCCGCCCGCGATGCCCACTACCCGCGCTCCGGCGATCTTGGCGATCTGCCCCGCCACCGATCCGGTGGCACCCGCCGCTGCCGACACCACCACCGTCTCCCCCGCCCGCGGCTTTCCGATGTCGGTCATCCCGAAGTAGGCGGTGGCGCCCGTCGGGCCGTACACCGACATGATCGCCAACTGATCGTCCTCGCCGGGAATGGGCGTGCTGAACACGTCGTCGCGGATGATCACGTACTCCTGGAAGCCAGTCAACGTGGTGACCACGTCGCCGACGGCGTAAGCGGCACAACGCGATTCGACGACCTCGCCGATCCCGGCCGCCCGGATGACCTCGCCGAGCTGCACCGGCGGCAGGTAGCCGGGCTGGTCGTCGAGCCAAGTGCGGGCCGCAGCGTCGATGCCGACATAGGTGGTGCGCAGCAGCGCCTCACCGTCGCCGGGTTCGGGCGCCGTCGAGGTGACCAACTCGGTGTCACCCGGCTCGACCAGCCCGGTGGGGCGTCGGCGGAGCAGGATCTGACGGTTCGGCAATTCGGGCACGCTCCGAAACTACCCAAGCAACCGACCCCCCGGATGTGGGAGCATCTGTGGATGTACCCGGACGATGACCCCGAAGCCCGGATCCGGCAGCTGGAGCAACCGCTGGCCGACGCCGCGCGCGCATCGGAACTGGGAGGAACCCAACCGCCGCCATCGCCCGGGTACGGATACGGCGGCATCTACCCTCCGCCCGCCTCCTCGTCCTCGGGCAGCCGCGTGTTCTGGATCGTGGCGGCGATGTTCGTCGTCGGCATCCTGATTCTGGTCGGCGGGATCGCCGCGTTTGCCGTGCACCGATTCCCCGATGCCGGAGTGGTGGTCGGGTCCCCGGCTTCGAGCACCAGCCGGCTGAGCACTTCGCCGCAGCCCATGCCGAGCGTCAGGGTTCCCCCCGCTCTGCCATCCCTCACCCTGACTGCGCCGGGCCAGACGTCCTCTGCCCCGCCGGCGGGCGCCACCCTCACCGTTTCCGGCGTCGGCGAGACCCGGACCATTGCCTGCACCGACAACGTGATCAGCGTCAGCGGCGTGTCCAACACGGTGGTGATCACCGGCCACTGCACGCGCCTGAGTGTGTCCGGCGTCAAGAACTCGATCACCGTCGACGCCGCCGACACCATCGAGGCGTCCGGTATGCAGAACCAGGTGACGTATCACTCCGGCTCGCCGAAGATCAAGAAGTCCGGCCAGTCGAACGTCGTCCAGCAGGGCTGACGGCTATTACTACGCGGACTCTTCGGAGTCGTCGAGGACGCTGACGGCTATCCCGTACGGCAGGAATCGCACCTTGCGTTTGGGGTCGACGTTGTTCTTGTTGGCTCGCAGGGCGTCGAGCTCGGTGGCGTACACCTGCTCGACGCGGGCGCCGCCGTCGTCGTCCACGGTGTAGATGGCCCACACTCCGTCGCCGGCCTCACCTGCGGTTTCCGGCGCCGGCCGCGGCCGCCGGGACAGGTCGTCGAACACCGCCGACCACCCGGACCGCGTGCCTGCCGGCGCGCTCAAGAACCGCCCGATCCGTTCGAATGCCTCGCGCAGCCCCTCGCTGCCCTCCCTGATCACCCGATCCAAGTCCTCGGGATCAAAACCGAATGCACCGTAGTCGCCCACGCGACCTCCTCGCTGTTGATCTCTAAGCGATATGGCCCAGTGTGCGCTCGCGCGACGCGATCCGCCATGTAGGCCGCTGAGCGGCTAAGGGCCGGGCGGCGGCGCCGGGGGCGGCGGCGGGTTGATCGGAATCGGGACGGTGACGAACGGAAAGTGCAAGTACATCGTCAACGGTGGCTGGGCGGGAGCAGCCGGCGTGGGCGGCGCGGCCGGTGGCTGCGGAGGCGGCGCGGCCGGCGGCGGCGGAGGCGGCGCCGCCGGTGCGGGTGCCTGCTCCCTCGGCGCCGGCGCACGCGTGGCCGGTGCGCGACGCGGGGGGGCGGCCGCCGCGGCCGGTATCGGCGCCACGCTCGGCGGAACAAGTCCCGCCCAGCG
>NZ_LZSG01000025.1 GCF_001665395.1 Mycobacterium sp. 1164966.3 | reverse complement strand
CCGGGGATCGGGCCACCGTTGTGCAGGCGGCGTTGAGCCAGGTCGGATCGTCGTACGTGTGGGGCGGCGCCTCACCGGGCGGGTTCGACTGCTCCGGACTGGTGATGTGGGCCTTCCAGCAGGCCGGCATCTCACTGCCGCACTCCAGCCAGGCGCTGGCCCACGGCGGTCAACCGGTAGCGCTGTCGGATCTGCAGCCCGGTGACGTGCTGACCTTCTACTCGGACGCGTCACATGCCGGCATCTACGTGGGCGACGGGATGATGATCCACTCCTCCACCTACGGGGTGCCGGTGCGGGTGGTACCGATGAACTCCTCCGGCCCGATCTACGACGCGCGCCGCTACTAGACGCCTCGTCGCAAAGCGCCGTCGCCGGTGGTCGTTCCTGCTGGCGGTGTTGTTGGTGGGCGAACTGATCGCTGCCTTGGTCCTCGCGGTGCATCCGGTGCATTCCCACCCCGGGCACGGGCCGTTGACCGTCGGCGACCGCACGGTCCGGTTGATCGATCTCGGCGGCCCGGATGCCCAACGCCTGCTGTCGCGTATCGCGTCGAACATCGGCGTCGCGGTCGATAAGGTCGAAGCCTTCTGGGGCTCCGACTGGTCACGCGAGATTTCGGTAGTGGCCGCCGGCTCGGACAAACAGTTTCGCGCTGCCGCCGGCGGCGGCCCGGCATCGCAGTGGTCCGATATCGCCGCGGTGACGGTCGTGGACCGCGTTGACTTCCCTCACCGGGTGGCGGTGAACCAGCGCATGGTGTTCGCGCCGGGCGCGGTCAACATGAGCGAGACCGCGCTGCGAATAGTATTGGCGCACGAGCTTTTCCACTATGCGGCCCGGGTAGACACCGCCGTGGACGCACCGCGCTGGCTGACCGAAGGGGTAGCCGACTTCGTCGCCCGGCCGCAGACCGCATTGCCCGCCGACGCCTCGTCGATTGCGCAGGCACTGCCGTCGGACGCCGATCTGGACGCGCCCGGGCCGCAGCGCTCCCTGGCCTACGACCGCGCATGGTGGTTCGCCCGGTTCATCGCCGACACCTACGGCACTGCGAAGTTGCGTGCGCTCTACCTGGCCGCCTGCGGCGTAGGACACACCGACCTGTCCACCGCCGTTGGCGACGTGCTCGGCACCGACTCGGAGAATCTGGTCACGGCCTGGCGCCGCTGGCTGACCCGTTAGCCACCGGCTAGCCTCACCCGAGTGAACCGGGTCCTGCTGGTAACCAACGACTTTCCGCCCCGACGCGGCGGCATCCAGTCCTACCTGGGGGAGTTCGTCAGTCGGCTGGTCGCCGCCCGGTCGCACGCCGTGACGGTCTATGCACCGCAGTGGAAGGGCGCCGACGCGTTCGACGACCTGGCCCGCGAGAGCGGTTATCGCGTGGTGCGCCATCCCGGCACGCTCATGCTGCCCGTTCCGGCGGTCGACGGCCGCATGCGCCGGCTGATCGCCGACGAGGCGATCGACACCGTCTGGTTCGGTGCGGCCGCCCCGCTGGCACTGCTGAGTCAGCGCGCCCGGCGCGCGGGCGCCCCCCGGGGGCGGGCCCCCCCCCACGGCCACGAAGTGGGATGGTCGATGCTGCCGGTCGCCCGGTCGGTGCTGCGCCGCATCGGAGACCAGACCGACGTCGTGACGTTCGTCAGCCGCTACACGCGGTCACGCTTCGCGCCGGCCTTTGGACCCGCGGCGTCATTGGAATACCTGCCGCCCGGCGTGGACACCGACCGGTTCCGTCCCGATCCGGCCGGCCGAGCCGAATTGCGCGCCCGCTACGGACTGGGGGAGCGGCCCACCGTGGTGTGCCTGTCGCGACTGGTGCCGCGCAAAGGACAGGACGTGCTGATCAAGGCGCTGCCGTCGATCCGTCGGCGCGTCGACGGAGCCGCGCTGGTGATCGTCGGTGGCGGCCCGTATCTGGACACGCTGCGCAAGCTGGCGCGCGAATGCGGAGTGGCCGACCACGTCACTTTCACCGGCGGTGTGGCGACCGATGAGCTGCCCGCTCACCACGCGCTGGCCGACGTTTTCGCCATGCCATGCCGTACCCGCGGGGCCGGCATGGACGTCGAAGGGTTGGGCATCGTGTTCCTGGAGGCCTCGGCCACCGGCGTGCCGGTAATCGCCGGCGAATCGGGCGGAGCCCCAGAGGCGGTGCAGCACAACAAGACCGGGCTGGTTATCGACGGCCGCTCGGCGGAGAATGTCGCCGACGCGGTCTCCGAGGTGCTCGCCGACCGCGACCGGGCCGCCGCGATGGGCGCCGCCGGACGGGAATGGGTGACGTCGCAGTGGCGCTGGGACACGTTGGCCGCCCGGCTGGGTGACCTGCTGCGCGGCTAAGTGTCTGCTCGGCGATCAGTCCTTGGTGTAGATCGCCTCGATATCGGAGGCAAACTTCTCCGCCACGACGTTGCGCTTGACCTTCATCGTCGGTGTGAGCTCGCCGGTGTCCTCGGTGAAGTCGACCGGCAGAATGCGGAATTTGCGGATCGACTCCGCGTGCGACACCTGCTGGTTGGCCTGCTTGACCGCCGCATCCACCTCGGCCACCAGGTCGGGGTCGGTGGCCAGGTCGCCCACCGAGGCACCGGCGGACTTGCTGTTGCGCTGCTTCCAGCCGTCGAACGCCTCGGGGTCGATGGTGATCAGCGCGCCGATGAACGGCTTGTTGTCCCCGACCACCATCGCCTGGCTGATCAAGGGGTGGCTTCGCAGCTGGTCTTCCAGCACGGCCGGGGCGACGTTCTTGCCGCCGGCGGTGACGATCAGCTCCTTCTTGCGTCCGGTGATGGTCAGGAAGCCGTCCTCGTCGACGGCACCCAGATCACCCGTGCGGAACCAGCCGTCGGTGAATGCCTCCTCGGTGGCCTGGTCGTTCTTCCAGTAGCCGGCGAAGACCACACCGCCACGCACCAGCAGTTCCTTGTCGTCGTCGGCGATGCGCAGGCTGTTGCCGGGCACCAGCTTTCCCACGGTCCCGATCTTCAGCGCGCCGATCTGGTTGACGGTGATCGCGGCGCTGGTTTCGGTCAGGCCGTAGCCCTCGTAGATGGTCACGCCCACACCGCGGAAGAAGTGGCCCAGCCGCGCACCCAGTGGCGCGCCGCCCGAGACCGCTGCGTGGCAGTCCCCGCCCAGCGCCTCGCGCAGCTTGTGGTAGACGAGTCGGTCGAACAGCGCGTGCTTGGCGCGCAACACCAACCCCGGCTTGCCACCGTCTTGGGCGCGGCTCCAGTCGACCGCGGCCTGCGCCGCCTTTTTGAAGATTGGACCCTTGCCCTCGTTGGAGGCCTTCTGCTCGGCGGTGTTGTAAACCTTCTCGAACACCCGCGGCACCGACACCACCACCGTGGGCTTGAACACCGCGAACAGCGGAAGCAGGTTCTTGATGTCGCTGGTGAATCCGACGGTCACCTTGCTGGTGAAGGCGGAAAGGGTGAGTGCCCGGGCCAGCACGTGCGCCAGCGGCAGGAAGACCAGCAGCCGCTCGCCCTCGCGCAGCAGCGTCGGCAGGCATTCCTGGGTGCCCCGGATCTCGTAGAGCAGGTTGGCATGGGTGAGCTGGCAGCCCTTGGGGCGTCCGGTGGTGCCCGACGTGTAGATCAGCGTCGCCGCGTGCTCGGAGCGCAGCCCCTCCTGCCGCGCGGTCAGCTCGGTCTCGTCGACCGAAGCGCCCTCCTCGGCGAGCTGGTCGAGCGCCTTGGGGCCCGACCCGTCGATGTGCAGCACGCGGCGCAGCTCGGGCAGTTCGCCGGCGAGCTCGGCGATCATCGCGGCGTGCGCGTCGGTTTCGGCGAAGGCCAGCACTGCTGCGGAGTTCTGCAGCACCCAGCGCACCTGCTCGGCCGACGAGGTCTCATAGATCGGCACGGTGACGCCGCCGACGGACAGGATCGCGAGGTCGAGGATCGCCCATTCATAGCGGGTGGCCGAAAAGATGGACACCCGGTCCCCGGCCTGCACCCCTAGGGCGATCAAACCCAGTGCTGCGGAACGGATTTGGCGTGCCGCCTCGGCGCACGTGACGTCGGTCCATTCGCCGTCGATCAAGCGCTGATAGATGACGAAGTCGGGATCGTCGCGCTCGTGCTCGAAGACCACGGCCGCGACGTTGTCGTGCTCGTCGACCGAAAAGCGGGCAGGGGCACTTAACTCAGGCACTGGAATGACCTCGCTTGACCTCGGGTGATGTTGCCGGTTGCCGGCTTGCTGCCGCCAGCCTAATCCAGTGTCCGCAGAGCACTGAGGCGCAGCGGCCGCAGCGGCGCAATGGTGTGCAAAGCTGAAACGATGAACAGCATCCAGATCGCGGACCAGACATTCGTCGCGGCCGACGGCGCGCGGGTCGGTGCTGCCATCGCAGATCGCGCGAGCTGGCGCCGGTGGTGGCCGGACCTGCGGCTGCAGGTCGTCGACGATCGTGCTGAAAAGGGCATTCGCTGGTCGGTGACCGGCGCTTTGACCGGCACCATGGAGGTCTGGCTGGAGCCGTCGCTGGATGGGGTCGTGCTGCACTACTTCCTGCATGCAGAACCGTCCGGCGTGGCCGCCTGGCAGCTGGCGAAGATGAATTTGGCCAAGATGACACACCGGCGTCGGGTGGCCGGGAAAAAAATGGCATTCGAGGTGAAGACAACCCTGGAACGCTCGCGTCCGGTGGGTACTTCTCCGGTAGTTTAACCGGGTCGGCAATGCCGGGGTTGACCGCGCGCGGAGAGAGGTAAGCAGTCAGGTGGCGGAGAAGACGACGCAGAAGATTTTCATCAATGCCGATCCGAGCACCGTCTTGGAAGTGATCGCCGATATCGATACCTACCCGGACTGGATCTCGGAGTACAAAGAAGCCGAAGTGCAGCAACGCGGCGAGGACGGATACCCGAAGGTCGTGCGGTTCGTGATGGACGCCGGTGTCATCAAAGACACGATGGTCATGTCCTACACCTGGCCGGAGGACCGCAAATCGCTGAGCTGGACCCTGGTATCCAGTTCGCTGCTGAAGTCGCTCGAGGGCTCGTATCACTTGGCGCCCAAGGACTCTGGCACGGAGGTCACCTACGCACTCACCGTCGACCTCGCCATCCCGATGATCGGGATGCTCAAGCGCAAGGCCGAACGCAGGCTGACCGACACCGCTTTGAAGGATCTGAAGAAACGAGTCGAGGGCTGAGTGATTCGAGCGAATTCGGGCAGCCGTCCCGCGCCCGGATCAGTCTCTTCGTCGGGAAGGGCGGGGTAGGCAAATCCACCCTTGCGTCGGCCACCGCCGTCCGTGATGCGAGCGGGGGCCGACGGGTCCTGCTGGTGTCCACCGACCAGGCTCACTCGCTGGGCGACGTGCTGGGCGTCGCGGTACCGCCAACGGGCTCCAAGGATCCTGTTCGGGTACTTGTCGACTTCGAAACCGGGCATGCCGAGGCAGGCGGGTTTCTCGATGCGCTGGCGCTGGACACCCTGGCCCTGCTCGAGACGCGATGGCGCGATGTCGTAGACACCCTGGACCGCCGCTTCCCCGAATCCGAGTTGAGCAGCATTGCCCCGGAAGAGCTTTCGGCGCTGCCGGGCATTCAGGAGGTACTCGGCCTGCACGCCGTGGGCGAACTGGCGGAGGCCGGGCGTTGGGACCGCATCGTGGTCGACTGTGCCTCGACCGCGGACGCGCTGCGGATGCTGACCCTGCCCGCCACCTTCGCGCTGTACGTCGAGCGCGCCTGGCCGCGGCACCGCAGGCTTTCCGTCGGCGCCGACGATCCGCGGTCGGCCGCGATCGTGGAACTGCTCGAGCGCACCAGCGCCAGCGTCGAGCGGCTCAGTGCCCTGCTGACCGACGGCGACCTGGTGAGCGCGCACCTGGTGCTGACCCCTGAGCGGGTGGTCGCGGCCGAGGCGACCCGCACGCTGGGTTCGTTGGCGCTGATGGGCGTTCGGGTCGAAGAGCTGATCGTGAATCAGGTTCTGGTGCGCGACGAGTCCTACGAGTACCGCAACCTGCCCGACCACCCGGCGTTTTACTGGTATGCCGAACGCATCTCCGAACAACGCTCGGTGCTAGCCGAACTCGACACCACCATCGGGGACGTGGCACTGGTGCTGACTCCACACCTGGCCGGTGAGCCGATCGGCCCGAAGGCGCTGGGCGAGCTGCTCGACAGTGCCCGTCGGCGTGGCGGAGCCGCCCCGCCGGGCCCGTTGCGCCCTATTGTGGACTTGGAATCCGGGTCGGGGCTTGCGTCGGTGTATCGAATGCGGGTCGCGTTGCCCCAACTGGATCCGGGCGCGCTGACACTGGGCCGGGTCGACGACGACCTGATCATCAGTTCCGGCGGGCTGCGACGCAGGGTTCGTTTGGCGTCCGTATTGCGGCGGTGTACGGTGCTGGACGCGCATCTGCGGGGCAGTGAGCTCACAATTCGTTTTCAACCAGATCCGGAGGTGTGGCCGAAGTGAATGGGGCACATCCCGACATCGGTCCCGAACTGCGCCGGCTTGCCCAGGCGTTGCTGAACGGGATCGACCCCGCACTGCGATCGGCAGCCGCGCTTGCGTCGGCGGCGAGTTCGGCCAATTCGTCGGGCGACGGCGGTGACAGAGCGACGGGCAAATGCCAGCAGGTGTGGTGCCCGGTGTGCGCGCTGGCCGCCTTGGTCAACGGCGAACAGCATCCGTTGGTGACCGTCATCGCCGACCACAGCGTCGCCCTGCTCGACACGATCCGCTCCATCGTCGACGACATGGACCGGCCGCAGAACCTTCCGGCAGACGAAAAATCGGAGGCCGTCACCACCAACGGAAGCGGCCCCGACGAGCCGGCCGTCAAGACGCGTTACCAGCCCATCCCGGTCACCGTCGAGGAGTGAGCGGCCCGGCGCCGAGGTGGTCGGAGCCGTCACACATGAGTACAGTTGGACACCATCGAGTGTGGGTGAGAGGGAGGGCCATGTGGTACTGGCTATTCAAGTACATCTTCATGGGCCCACTGCTCTCTCTGCTCGGACGGCCGAAAGTCGAAGGCCTGGAACATGTTCCGAACTCCGGGCCGGCGATACTGGCCAGTAACCACTTGGCGGTCGCTGACAGCTTCTTTCTGCCGCTGGTGGTTCGGCGCCGGATCACGTTTCTGGCGAAGGCCGAATACTTCACCGGCACCGGCCTCAAAGGCTGGTTCACCCGGTGGTTCTATACCGTCGCCGGCCAGGTGCCGATCGACCGCAGTGACGCCGACGCCGCGCAGGCGGCGCTGACCACCGCCGAGCGGTTGCTACAGCAGGGCAAGCTACTCGGCATGTATCCCGAGGGCACCCGTTCGCCCGACGGCCGGTTGTACAAGGGCAAGACCGGGCTGGCGCGGCTGGCCCTGCAGACCGGAGTCCCGGTGATCCCGGTGGCGATGATCGGCACCAACGTGGTCAACCCGCCCGGCAGCAAGATGTGGCGCTTCGGGCGGGTCACCGTCCGGTTCGGCGAGCCAATGGACTTCTCCCGCTTCGAGGGCCTGGCCGGCAACCGGTTCATCGAGCGGGCCGTCACCGACGAAGTGATCTACGAACTAATGGGCCTGTCCGGTCAGGAGTACGTCGACATCTACGCCGCCACCGTCAAGGACGGCGGCAATGACGAGTCCAACGGCGAAGCGACGCGGATCCCGCAGACCGCCGCGGGTTAGTCCCGTGTCGATCAGCCGACGGCAGGGACGGGCGTCAGTTCGGGCGCGGTGGCTTTCTGCGCAGCTGTCCGAGCGCTGACCGTGGCCCCGACGACCACGATGAACGCCAAGGCCCACCACACGTAGGACATCCCCAGCAGCTGACGCCACCAGTTCGCGGTCGCCTCGTGATGTTTGGGGAGCAAGTCGATCGGCGTCCACCTCATCAGCGCCACGCCGACGACGCTGAGCACGGCCAGTGCCACGTTGCGGCGCCGCCACGCCAATACGGCCGCCACTACCACGGCCGGCAGCACCCACACCCAGTGATGCGACCACGACACCGGTGACACCACCAACCCGAACAGGGCGACGCAGATCAGCGCCAAAGCCGGCTCGCCGGCCCGCAATACCCGCTGCATCGCCCATACCGTGAGGGCGAGCACCAGCAGGCACGCGCCCGCCCACAGCAGGAAGCGTTCCTGCTCTCCGAGCCCGAGCCGGGCGAGCGCCCCCGCGATGTTCTGGTCGGTGTTCAGCGCCGCGTCGCCGATCCGCGCGGTGTTGCGCGCGGTGTGAGTCCAGTACTCCCACGAGTCACGCCACGCCAGCGCGAAGCCGACCAGCGTCGCGACCACAAACGATGCCAGGGCGGTAAGAGCCGCTCGGCCGTCGCGGCGCAGCAGGAAATACAGCAGGAACACCGCAGGGGTGAGTTTCAGCGCTATTCCCAGGCCGAGCAGCACACCGCGCGGCCATGGCGTGTGCCGTGGCAGGCAATCGGCGATCACCAGGGTCATCAGCACGACGTTGATCTGACCGAAGGCGAAGTTGGAGCTGATGGGCTCGAGCCAGAGGGTCGCCGGCGCCACGATGATCACCGCCAGCCACAGCCGCCGCACCCAGGCCGGCCCGGGCAGCACGTTCGAGCTGGGCCAGACGTCCAGGCGGGTCAGCACGATGGTCGTCGAGACAATCAGCAGCAGCAACGTCAACAGCGTGATCGCGACGCTGGCCGCCGGCATGTGCAGCCATGCGAAGGGGCAAAAGACGATCGCCGCCAGCGGGGGATACGTGAAAGGGAGATTCACGATGGGTGTGGGAAACAGCACATCGCCCTTGTAAAGGGGATGTCCGTCCAACCAGGCCTGGCCGCCCATCTGATACACGTCGATGTCGATGCGGTACGGCGTGTGCCCGAATAACGTCCAGGCCACATAACCAAGCGCCGCGGCGGCCAGCACCCACAGCAGGCAAAACCACCAGACTCGTCCGTGGCTGCTGTCAGGAGAGCCCACGTCGGGCGCCTGCGAGTTACTCATGTCGCGGTCAAGCCTAATGGTTGACGCGCCGGTGATTGTCAGAGCAGCGCGGCTCCCGCCCCGTGTCGACATCTGGGCGTAGCTTTTTGGGGGTGTTGTTCCGTTGGTTGCAGCATGACATCGTCGACCGGGGCCGCCTGCCCCTGTTGTGTTGCCTGGTCGCCTTCATCCTGACCTTCTTCGTCACGCGAACTTTCGTCCGGTTCATCCGCCGTCGTACCGACAACGGCGCGCCCGCGCGGTGGTGGCAGCCGCGAAACATCCACATCGCGTCGATCCACATCCATCACGTGACGTTCGGCGTGGTCCTGGTGATGATTTCGGGGCTGACCCTCGTGTCGTTGTCCGTCAACGGGCAGGAACCCGAATTCACCGCGGCGGCCGTCCTTTTCGGAATCGGCGCGGCATTGGTGCTCGACGAGTACGCGTTGATCCTGCATCTGTCCGACGTGTATTGGGAGGAGGACGGGCGGACCTCGGTGGACGCCGTGTTCGCTGCGGTCGCGGTGGCCGGGCTGTTGATCCTGGGGCTGCATCCGCTGATGTTCTTGCTGCCGATCTGGAATGACACCCGTTCGGTTTGGCTGCACCTGGCGCTGCTGGGCGGGCTGGTGCTGACGCTGCCGTTGGCCGTGGTGGTGCTGTTCAAGGGGAAGCTGTGGACCGGCCTGTTGGGCATGTTCCTGGTCGTGCTGCTGGTCATCGGGGCGATCCGGCTGTCGCGTCCACACGCTCCGTGGGCCCGGTGGCGATACTCGAATCAGCCGGACAAGATGCGTCGTGCCCTGGACCGGGAGCGCCGGTGGCGTCGGCCCGTGGTGCGGGCCAAGCTGTGGGTGCAATGCCTGATCGCCGGAACCCCGCGTTTGCCCGACGAGCGCACGGTCGACGCCCAGCTGGACCAGGACGTGCATCCGGCGCCGCCCCCTGAACCCGTTGGCGCCGGCTTGCCGGACTAGGGTGCGCCCGTGCGGTACTTCTACGACACCGAGTTCATCGAGGACGGCCGCACGATCGATCTGATCTCCATCGGGGTGGTCGCCGAGGACGGCCGCGAGTATTACGCCGTGTCCACCGAATTCGATCCCGAACGGGCCGGCAGCTGGGTGCGCGCCCACGTGCTGCCCAAGCTCCCGCCGCCGGCCTCACAGTTGTGGCGCTCGCGCAAACAGATTCGCGAGGAGCTGGAGGAATTCCTCCGGGTGGACGGCACCGACCCGATCGAGCTATGGGCGTGGGTCGGCGCCTACGACCACGTCGCGCTGTGTCAGCTGTGGGGGACGATGCCCGAATTGCCGCGGGCAATACCTCGCTTCACCCGCGATCTGCGGCAGCTGTGGGAGGACCGGGGATGCCCCCGGATGCCACCGCGGTCGCGCAATGTCCACGACGCGCTGGTGGATGCCCGGGATCAGTTGCGCCGGTTCCGGATCATCACCTCGGGCGACGAAGCGCAGCCGACGGGCGATCCCCGGTGATGTCGCAGCGACGTTCGCCCTGATCAACCGTCACGCTATGGTTCAGGGCCCGGTTACCATGGACCGATGAACTGGACAGTCGACATCCCGATCGACCAGCTGCCGCCACTGCCGCCGCTGCCGGCCGACCTGCGTGCCCGGCTGGACGCCGCGCTGGCCAAGCCGGCCGCGCAACAACCGTCCTGGGACCCCGATCAGGCCGCGGCGATGCGTACCGTGCTGGAAAGTGTGCCGCCGGTGACCGTGTCGACCGAGATCCTCCGGCTGCAGGAACAGCTGGCCCAGGTCGCCCGGGGCGAGGCGTTCCTGCTGCAGGGCGGCGACTGCGCGGAGACGTTCACCGACAACACCGAGCCGCACATCCGGGGCAATATCCGCACCCTGCTGCAGATGGCCGTGGTGCTGACCTACGGCTCAAGCATGCCTGTGGTCAAGGTGGCCCGCATTGCGGGTCAGTACGCCAAGCCACGGTCGGCGGACATCGACGCGCTGGGCCTGAAGTCCTACCGCGGCGACATGATCAACGGCTTTGCCCCGGACGCCACGGCGCGCCAGCACGATCCGTCGCGGCTGGTACGTGCTTACGCGAACGCCAGCGCCGCGATGAACCTGGTGCGTGCGCTCACGTCGTCGGGCTTTTCGTCGCTGCACCTGGCGCACGACTGGAATCGGGAATTCGTGCGGACCTCGCCGGCTGGCGCGCGGTATGAGGCCCTGGCCACCGAGATCGACCGGGGACTGCGTTTCATGAGTGCCTGCGGGGTGGCCGACCGCAATCTGCAAACCGCCGAAATCTACGCCAGCCATGAGGCTTTGGTGCTGGACTACGAGCGTTCCATGCTGCGGCTGGCGGATGAACCCGACGGGCCGAAACTCTACGACCTGTCGGCGCACACCGTGTGGATCGGCGAACGGACCCGCCAGCTCGATGGGGCACACGTCGCGTTCGCCGAGGTGATCGCCAACCCGATCGGCGTCAAGATCGGCCCGACCATGACTCCGGAGCTCGCAGTCGAGTACGTCGAGCGGCTCGACCCGCACAACAAACCGGGTCGCCTCACCCTGGTGAGCAGGCTAGGCAACAACAAGGTGCGCGACGTGCTGCCGCCAATCATCGAGAAGGTCCAGGCCACCGGCCACCAAGTGATCTGGCAGTGCGACCCGATGCACGGCAACACCCACGAGTCGTCCAACGGTTACAAGACCCGGCATTTCGACCGCATCGTCGACGAAGTGCAAGGGTTCTTCGAGGTGCACCGCGCGCTGGGTACCCACCCGGGCGGCATCCACGTCGAGATCACCGGTGAAAATGTCACCGAGTGTCTTGGTGGTGCGCAAGACATTTCGGACACCGACCTGGTCGGCCGCTATGAGACCGCGTGCGACCCGCGGCTGAATACCCAGCAGTCGCTCGAGTTGGCATTCCTGGTCGCCGAGATGCTGCGCGACTAGGGTTCCCCGGGCTCGACCCGCCGAGCAGACGCAAAGTCGCCCGAAAACCGCCGTTTCGGGCGACTTTGCGTCTGCTCGCCCTACAAAAGGCCGGTCAGGTTGGTACCGATCGTCCAGGCCGCTGTCGCGACCAGGCCGGTGATCGCCACGACGATCGCCACCCAGATCAACACCATGCGCCGACCATGCTGCCGTACCCAGGCCAACTCATTTAGTGCGACACCGCCGAATTGTCCTGGAACCACATCGGATTCGGATTCGCCGGGCTCTGGCTCGAACTCGGCGGCAGGTTCCGGGTCGGACCAATCTTCGGGACCCCGGGTGAACTGACGTGTCGCGTGCAGCGGCGGCTTGCCGGGTGGCGCGGACGGTGGCTGCGCGCTGTCCCGGCGCGCGGCAGCTCGGGTGTGGTGCAGCGCCGCCGAGCGGTGCTGGGCCGAGTTGCGCGGAGCCGGCACCCGGAAATCCGGCAGCGCCAGTTCCTCGGCGATTTCGTCCACCTCGGCGCCCATTTCGATGGCGTCGGCGTAGCGGCGGGCGGGATCCCGGGCGGTTGCGCGTGCCACCAGCTCGTCGAATTCGGGTGGCACGCCTGCGATTACCGCGCTGGCGCGTGGCACATCATGGTCCAGCCGCTGGTAGGCGATCGACAACGGCGTATCGCCGGTGAACGGCGTCACACCCGTCAGCAACTCATAGGTGAGGATCCCGACTGAGTAGACGTCGCTGCGCAGACCGGCGCTGCCGTCGCGAACCTGCTCGGGGGACAGGTAGGCGGCGGTGCCCAGGATGACGCTGGCGGACGTGATGCCGGCGGCCGCGACCGCACGCACCAGCCCGAAATCGGCGATCTTTATCTCGCCGTCGTCGGAGATCAGCACGTTTTCCGGCTTGACGTCGCGGTGTACCAGGCCGGCGCGGTGTGCGGCGGCCAACCCGCCCAGCACCGGGCGAAGCACCGCCGCGACGGCGTGCGGCGGCATCGGGCCGCGTTCATTCAGCAATTCACGCAGCGTTCCGCCCTCGACGAGCTCCATTACCAGGAACGGGTGCCGGCCGTCCAGGCCCTGGTCATAAACCGCGACCACCGCGGGATGCTTCAGCCGGGCGACGGTTCGGGCCTCCAGTTGGAAGCGAGTCAGGAACTGCTCGTCGCCCGCGTAGCGCGAGTCCATCACCTTCAGCGCGACGGGGCGGTCGAGCCGGATGTCGACGCCGCGGTACACCGTGGACATGCCGCCGCTGGCGATCTTGGTGTGCACCAGGTAGCGACCGTCCAGGTAGGTGTCTTCCAAGGGGTCCGCGGTGCCTGGTCGAGCCACTGGGTCATCGTAGGTGCGGTGTCGGCGTTTGGTGCGCCCTGTGGTGATCGCGAGCGCGGCGCAGCCTGGAAAGTAGCGTCGAAAAGCCCCATCCCGGCCGCGTACCAGGCTTTACACTGGCGAAGTGGGCAGTATTCCGGCCGGCGACGACGTATTGGACCCCGACGAGCCAACATACGATCTGCCCAGAGTGGCTCAGCTGCTCGGCGTGCCGGTCAGCAAGGTGCAACAACAGCTAAGGGAAGGCCATCTGGTCGCGGTGCGGCGCGGCGGCGGCGTGGTAGTGCCCCAGGTGTTCTTCACCAACTCCGGTCACGTGGTCAAGAGCCTGCCGGGGCTGTTGACCATCCTGCATGACGGCGGTTACCGCGACACGGAGATCGTGCGCTGGCTGTTCACTCCGGATCCATCGTTGACGGTCACCCGCGACGGCAGCCGGGACGCGATGTGCAATGCCCGGCCGGTCGACGCGCTGCATGCCCACCAGGCTCGGGAAGTGGTGCGCCGCGCCCAGGCCATGGCTTATTAGTGGGGCCTGTCAGGGCGAGTCGCTCGCTGGTTCTGCGGCTGCTGAAACGTCTGGGGCCGCACGACTTCGCTGGTCCTCGGTCCGGTGCAGCGCATAGCAGGCGGCCAATGCGCACCCCGTGGCCAGTGAGAAGTGCAGCCAGGAATACATTCCGTGTGACCCATCGGGTTTGAAGATCACCATCACCCACGTGGACAGCCCGGCGATCACGGCCATCGCCCGCTGTGACTGGGCCAGCGGCGCGGCTATCGCCAGCGGCCAGGAGTAATACCAGGGCAGCGCGGCGGGGACGAACAGCACCACGATCAGCATCGACCACGCGATGCCGGTCAGCGCGGCCCGATCGTCGCGGCGAAACCACCACCACAACACCGGCAGCGACACCGCGATGATGCCGATGCCGACAAGCCGGGTCAGCCGCAGCGTGGTGTAAAAGTCGACCGCGAAGAATCCGCTGAAGACAGCGTGAATGATGTTGGCCACCGCGGTGGGGACGGTGAGCCAGTTGATGATCTTCACCGAGCCGGCCAGCGCGGTCAGCCAACCCAGGCCGACACCGGCTATCGCGGACAGCACCGCGAACACCACCGCGAAGATCAGCAGCGAAATGGCGGCCGCCGCCAAAAACGCTTGCACCGGTCGGTATCCCCGGCGTTCACGCAGGTGGCGCGCCCATACCCAGACCAGGAACGGCAACGCGATTCCGGCGGTGGCCTTGACGGCAATCGCGACCGTGAGCAGCACGATGCCCTCGACATTGCGACCGGCGAAGGCCAGCGCGATCCCGGCCGTCATCAACCCGACCATCAGCATCTCGTTGTGCACCCCGCCCATCAAATGGATGAGCACCAGCGGGTTGAGAACGCAGATCCACAGGGCGGTCGGCCCGTTGGCGCCGAGATGGTGGGCCAGCCGGGGAGTGGCCCAGATCAGCAGCGCCAGCCCGGGCAACATGCACAGCCGCAGCAGCATGGTTCCGGCCACCACATTGTTGCCGACGAGCATCGTGACGAACTTGGCCACCAGGATGAACGCCGGACCGTACGGCGCGGTGGTGATGGTCCAGATGGGACTCACGTCGTCCAGCAACGAATTCGGGTTTCCGACCGGACCGACCGCGTAGGGGTCGAATCCGTCGCGCAGCAGTGCGCCCTGGGCCAAATACGAATAGGTGTCGCGGCTGAAGACCGGGACCGAAAGCAGCAGCGGCGCCAACCAGAAGACGGTGGTGGCCCGCATCACGAACTCGCTGGCATCGCCGGCGAGGACCAGCCGGCCCAGGCGCAGCCAGGCGATCAACATGAGACCAACGCCGGCCCACAACAGGATCGACGACATCACCAGTCCGTGCCCGAACCGCAGCCAGGACAAGTGAATGGACTCCAGCAGCGGGTCGTGCTGGCGGGTGCTGCCCGCCCCCAGCCCGCCCAGGGTGATCAGCGCCGAGCCCAGCAAACCCAATTTCGCCGGTCCGGCCTCCGGCGTGGCGGCAAACCCTTGCAATCGTGAAAAGTATTGCGCCAGAAAGTGTTGTGACGTCGTGTCAGTGGCCATCGGTTCAGGCGGACCGGTTCGTGGCCAGGTTGGCCAGTTCGGAAAGTCCCGCCTTGGCTGCCTCGTTGACAGGTGCGGCGGCCAGCGTGGCCAACGCACGTTGGGTCAGCATGGAAATGCGGCGCTCCGCCGCGGCCAGTGCGCCCACGGACTCGATGACCTCCCGCAATTCGCGCACCTGGGCGTCGGTCAGTTCGGTGCCGATCGAGGCTCGCAACAGCTTGGCCGCCAACGGATTTGAGTTATCCGCCAATTCCAGCGCCTCGGCCACCAGGACGGTGCGCTTGCCGGACCTGAGGTCGTCCCCGGACGGTTTGCCGGTCACCTCGGGGTCCCCGAACACCCCGAGCACGTCGTCTCGCAGCTGGAACGCGACACCCAGGTCGGCGCCGAACTGACCGAAGACGGCCTGCACGTCGAGTCGGTCGGCGGCGGCGGCAACGCCCAGCTGCAGCGGGCGGGTGACGGTGTAGCAGGCGGTCTTGAAATTGGCGACGGTCATCGCGGACGCGATCGATTCGGCGGCGGAGGCCGGTACCGAGGCCTCGGCGACGATGTCCAGATATTGCCCCCCCAGCACCTCGGCGCGGATGTCGGCCCAGACGCGCTGAACGCGCTGCCGGGCGTCGGGGGACAACGAAGCCCGCAGGATGATGTCGTCGGCCCACGCGTGGGCCAGATCGCCGGCCAGAATGGCGGCCGACGTTCCGAACTGCTCGGGTGACCCGCGCCAGTTGCGGTCCCGGTGCAGGGCCGCGAAGTGCACGTGGGTCGTCGGCCTGCCGCGCCGGGTAGCGGAAGCGTCGATCACGTCGTCGTGGATCAATGCCGACGCGTGCAGCAGCTCCAGCGCGGAAAACAGGAGCAGCACACCGGGATCCGGGTTCTGGGCCGCCACGGCGCGCCAGCCCCAGTAGGCGAAGACCGGCCGCAGCCGTTTGCCACCGCTCAGCACGAAATCCTCGAGTTCCGCGACGAGAACTTCGTAGTCGCTACCCAGGTAGGCGGTTTCGTTACGACGCTCGCGCAGATACTGCCGAAGTTGGTCGGTGATCTCGCCGGCCAACTCGACGGTTGCCGCTGCTACTGCAGCTTCTGGGCTCAGCGCGGCACCCCTTTCTCGATCGTCCTGCCGTGGCCCGACAAGTGTATTCGCCGCAAGCCCGCACGCGGCCTGCTCCTCATTCTCGGGACCGGTGCGACGTGCTTCGAACGGCTCGCCAACTCGCCCCTATGCTGTCGAGTGGATTAGGGCTGCCACCGATGAAGAGGAGCCGCGTGAGCCTCAACACCATCGCGCTCGAGCTGGTGCCACCGAACGTGGACGGCGGTCGGGAGCGGGCAGCAGAAGATGCGCGCAAAGTGGTGCAGTTCTCGGCCGATTTCGGGCTGGACGGCCGGATTCGGCACGTGATGATCCCGGGGATGATCGCGGAGGAGGACGATCGGCCGGTCCCCATGCAGCCCAAGCTGGACGTGCTGGACTTCTGGTCCATCATCCGTCCGCAGCTGCCGGGGATGAACGGCCTGTGCACCCAGGTCACCGCGTTCATGGAGGAGGAATCGCTGCGCAAGCGGCTCACCGAGCTGGCTGGGGCGGGGATGGAGGGCGTGGTCTTCGTCGGCGTACCGCGCACGATGAACGACGGTGAAGGTTCCGGCGTCGCGCCGACGGACGCTCTGTCGATCTACCGCGACGTGGTGGCCAACCGCGGCGTGATCGTGATTCCCACCCGGGAAGGCGAACATGGCCGGCTCAACTTCAAGTGCAACCAGGGCGCGACCTACGGCATGACCCAGCTGTTGTACTCCGATGCGATCGTTGGTTTCCTGGCCGACTTCGCGAAGAACACCGATCATCGACCGGAGATCCTGCTGTCGTTCGGCTTCGTGCCCAAGGTCGAGGACCGGATCGGCCTGATCAACTGGCTGATTCAGGATCCGGGGAACGCGGCCGTGGGCCACGAGCAGGCCTTCGTCAAAAAGTTGGCCACGTGCGAAGCCGCGGAGAAGCGACGGCTGATGGTCGATCTGTACAAGCGCGTCATCGACGGTGTCGCCGAGCTCGGCTTTCCATTGAGCATCCATTTGGAGGCCACCTACGGCGTTTCCGCGCCGGCGTTCCAGACCTTCGCCGAGATGCTCGACTACTGGTCGCCCACGGGTGGCAGTTAGCTGGTGATCTGGTCGCGCGGTGCGGTGAATCGCTCCGAGCGGTCCCGGCTCACCCAGGCCAGCAGGGCTACCACGCCGGCCACCGCGAACGATCCGATGCCCAGCCATACGCCCGCTCCGGTGAACGACCGCGTGTTCGGATCGGTGTAACGGGCTTGGGCGCTCATGGTGGTCACCACGCCCGGCTTGAGCTTCCACTGCACAACCTGGGGTTCGATGCGGTCACCGTTGGTGGAGGTCACGGCGCCGGGGAACGCCACGGTCAGCTCCACCTCCGCGTCGGGATCGGTCACCGACGTCAGATCGGCCCGGCCTTCCAGTAGCACCAGGTTGCCGTTCCGGCGCAGGGACAGATTCACCCCGGCCGCGTCGCGGTTCATGTGGGCCAGCTGCGGTACCTCGCCGAAGGTCAAATCGGAGAACACCGCCTGTGACCCCACATAGCCGTCGCTGTTGTAATTCGAGACCGCGACCTTCTGGCTGAACGGCAAATTGCTGTCGAGCTGGGGTCCGGGATCTTTCGGGCTCTTCGGTTTGGCCGCGGCGATGATCTCCCCGGACACCAGGTCGTCGGGAGAAATGGTGATCGAGGCCCGGACGCGCAGGCACCCAGTCGCCAGCGGCACCAGCATCAGCAGCATCGCAACGGCCAGCAGACGGCGTCGCCAAGCCCTGAATTCGCGGGATCGTCGGCCCAGGCGCGGGTGCACCAGGTCATCGTGCCAGACCCGGCGACCGGTGTCGTCGAACCGTGCGCTAAAGCGGCAGCGCGCGCCCCAGGATCGCGAAAGCGCGTGGGTCGCCGGCGAAGTGGTAGCGACGGATTATGTCGGTGAAGCCCAGGCGGCGGTACAGTCGCCAGGCGCGGTTCGCCTCACCATTGGTCTCCGGCGTGGAGAGCAGGACGTTGCGTTCCCCACGATTGGCCAGCAGTCGCCGGGCCAGAGCCTCACCGAGGCCGTGACCTTGGGCGCGTGGATGAATATGCAGTTCGGTCAACTCGAAATAACTGGTCATCAGCCGGGCGATCTCCTGGGGCGGCAGGCCGCCGCGCTCCAAGCCCAAGACGACCTGCTGCTGCCACCACTGGCCGGGGGCGCCCGGGTAGCCGTAAGCCACGCCGTGCAATGGCGCGTTGCCCAGTTCCGACGGTGTGGGGCCCCGGGAATCCGGTGTTTTCGCGGCGTCTGGCGCTTCTACCGCGGCGACCGCCTTCCAGCCGGGTCGCCGCACGTGTTCCAGCCACATTGCCGCGCGCTGATTTTCGGTGCCGCGCGGGTAGCGCATTGCGTCGACATACACTCCCAGAGCGTCATTGAGGCGGCGCTCCATATCGTTCGGCGACAGATCGATGAGGAATATCGCCAACTCGCGCTGTCCTCCTCATACCGTGATGCGGTCGGATGCTGTTATCAGTATCAGGGTCGACCATCGCGGTCATTATCTGACGGCAGCGCCACCGATCTGCGAGAGGTGTGACGAGAGCCCTCCCCGCTCGCGTCTGCGCTGCGGTGCAACCGGATAGAATCGCCTGCGAACCAGTGGTACGGCACAGATTGACCTCGTATCATCTGAGTTAGTTGCCCACGTAACGGGCATCCGCGTGCTACCGATATACGTGTCGGCCTGTCGGCAAGGAGGGACGAATGCCACTCTCCGATCATGAGCAACGAATGCTCGATCAGATCGAGAGCGCTCTCTATGCCGAGGACCCCAAATTCGCGTCGAGCGTTCGTGGCGGCGGATTCCGTGCGCCGAGCGCGCGCCGGCGCCTGCAGGGTTCGGCGCTGTTCGTCATCGGTCTGGCAATGCTGGTTTCCGGTGTCGCGTTTCCGGCCACGATGATCAAAAACTTTCCCATTCTGAGTGTCTTCGGCTTCATCGTGATGTTCGGCGGAGTCGTGTTTGCCATCACGGCTCCGCGGTTGTCCGGACGGGCCGACCGCTCCGGATCGGTCCGCGGCGCATCGCGCCAGCGTCGCAACAAGGGCGCGGGAGGTTCGTTTACCAGTCGCATGGAAGACCGATTTCGCCGCCGCTTCGACGAATAGCGGTCCGGATCCAGTCATCACGGGGAAGCCGACGGCTTCCCCGTTCTTCATCCGGTTGGCACGCGCTGAGCCTGCGGTAAGCGCGCGATTGAGCGCCCTGGGCGCGCACTAGGCGCAGGCTCGACGCCATCAGCGCAGGTTCGGATCCGTAGTCCGCATCGAGCCGCACTTGTGTCCGACTTGTGCTCCAAACCTGCCCCACTTGGCCCCACCGATGCCGTACCCGCTCATTTGGGGCGTTGAAATGCGCTTTCCCGGCGGCGTTGGCGGTCACGCGCTCGCCGACGATGAACCCGAAGCGCTCCGGAGTGGTGGAAAAGGCGGAAAACGCCACGGCGACATTCCATTAATGGGGGGAAGTGGGGAATTGTGGGGTATGGTGGCTGCAGAGTTTGAGAGGTGAGCGGGTGCTCCGCAAAGCGGCTCCGGGCGGGAGGTGAGCTGGTGTTTCTCGGCACCTACACGCCCAAACTCGACGACAAAGGGCGGTTGACGCTGCCCGCCAAGTTTCGCGACGCACTGGCAGGGGGATTGATGGTCACCAAGAGCCAAGATCACAGCCTGGCCGTCTACCCGCGCGCCGAGTTCGAGCAATTGGCGCGCCGGGCAAGCAAGACATCGCGAAGCAACCCCGAAGCCAGGGCGTTCCTGCGCAATCTGGCGGCGGGTACCGACGAGCAGCATCCCGACGGCCAGGGCCGGATCACGCTGTCGTCCGACCACCGTCGCTACGCCAACCTGTCCAAGGACTGCGTGGTGATCGGAGCGGTCGACTACCTGGAGATTTGGGACGCCCAAGCCTGGCAGGACTATCAGCAGACCCATGAAGAGAACTTCTCCGCGGCCAGCGATGAAGCACTCGGCGACATCATCTGAGGTGCGTGCCCATGCATCCTGGCCTCTGCCCGAACCGACCCTGGCGTACTTCCCCAACGCCAGGTTCACACGTTCGGACAGGGACCAGACTGCATTGGTCGCGGCCCGCCGGCCCGCAGGGACTGCCTTGGCGACATCGGCGGCATCCTTCGAAACCCTCCAGACCCGGGGAGGTGTTGCGGTGGCTGACGCAAATTTCGGTCACGTGCCCGTCCTGGCCGATCGTTGCGTCGAACTGCTCACCCCGGCGCTGACCCGTCATCACCCGGACGGGCGGGATGCGGTCGTCGTCGACGCGACCATCGGCGCGGGCGGCCATGCCGAGCGATTGCTGTCCGAGCTGCCAGGCCTGCAATTGATCGGACTCGACCGCGACCCCGGTGCCCTGGACATCGCCCGCGGTCGGCTACAGCGATTCGGCGATCGGGTCACACTGGTACACACGCGCTACGACGGCGTGGCTGCGGCGCTGACCGAAACCGGTTATGCCGCTGAGGAATCGATCGACGGGATGCTGTTCGATCTCGGTGTCTCCTCGATGCAGCTGGACCAGGTCGAGCGGGGCTTCGCCTACGCCCAGGACGCGCCCCTGGACATGCGGATGGACCCCGAGTCGCCGCTGACGGCGGCTGACATCCTCAACACCTACGACGAGGCTGCGCTGGCCGACATCCTGCACCGATACGGCGAGGAACGGTTCGCCCGCCGGATTGCCGCGCACATCGTGCGGCAGCGTTCCCGAGCACCGTTCACCTCTACCGCCGAGCTGGTAGCCCTGCTGTACCAGGCGATTCCGGCTCCCGCCCGGCGCACGGGCGGACACCCGGCCAAGCGAACCTTCCAGGCGTTGCGCATCGCGGTCAACGACGAGCTGGACACGCTGCGCGGCGCCCTTCCCGCCGCACTGGGCGCGCTGGCCGTCGGCGGGCGGATCGTGGTGTTGGCCTACCAATCGCTGGAAGACCGGATCGTCAAGCGCGCGTTCGCCGACGCTGTCGCCTCCCGGACGCCGGCGGGTCTGCCGGTCGAACTTCCCGGCCACCAACCGCGATTCCGGTCGCTGACCCGCGGTGCTGAACGTGCCGATGCCGCCGAGATCGAACGCAACCCCCGCAGCGCCCCGGTGCGGCTGCGGTCCCTGGAACGAGTTCGGAAGGGCGATTCATGAAGGCCAAACGTGAGGCCGGAGTGCCTGGCAAGCGCGACAGCAGTCGGCGCGCCCGCGACGGTTCTGGGCGCACCAGCGGGCGGTCCGCGACGGAGGCGACGGCGCGCCGGACCCGAACGCGCGCCGGCAATGCCTCGACACCCGCCCGCGAAGCCCGCAGATCTGGACCTCAAACCAATCCGATCGCTCGGCCGGTGGAGCGGCCGGCCCGAGCCAAGAACACCAAGCAGGCCAAGGCGCGGGCCAAGGCGCGGAAGGCCAAGGCGCCCAAGGCTATCCGGCCCAAGTTGAGCGAGCGGCTGGCGACCCGGCTGGCCGCCATGGATTTGCGGCCACGCACGCTGGCGAACAAGGTCCCTTTTGTCGTGCTGGTCATCGGGTCGCTGGGTGTGGGACTGGCCCTGACGCTGTGGCTGTCCACCGACTCCGCCGAGCGGTCTTACCAACTGAGCCATGCGCGCGAGAAGACCCGGATGCTGCAGCAGCAGAAGGAGGCGCTGGAACGCGATGTGCGCGAGGCGGAGTCAGCGCCGGCGCTGGCCGAGGCGGCCCGCAAGCAGGGCATGATCCCGACCAGGGACACCGCCCACCTGGTCCAGGCGCCGGACGGTAGCTGGGTGGTCGTGGGCACGCCCAAGCCGGCCGACGGGGTTCCGCCGCCGCCGCTGAACACCAAACTTCCCGAAGAAGGACCTCCGCCGCCCCCGAAGCCACCGGCGGTTCCCGCAGAGGTCCCGGTTCTGGTCTTACCGGCACCCGGTGACCCCACGGCAGCGAGGGGGCCGGAGGCGTTGCTGCGCGCTCCTGACGGCGCATCGACGCTGGGTGGTCAGCATCTCTCTCCGCCGACCGTCCCGGGCCCGCCCGGGACGCCTCCTGGTCCGCTGCCCGGCTTGCCCGGCGGAGCGGTTCCCGGCGTGCCGCCGGCACCCGGGCAACTCCCCGTCGTCGCCGGACCGGTGCCCGCCGAGGTGCCCGTTCCCCCACAGCCGGGCTTGGCGCCCCCCGCGCAAGTCCCGGCCCCCGCGCTCGCTCCGGCGCCGCAACCGTCGGCTCCGCCTCGCGGCGAACAGTTCGGCCCGGTTGCCACGTCAGTCCCGGCGGCGCCACGGTGAGGCGCGGCGACACGGGGAGAGCGCGCCCGTCGCAGCCGTCGCGGGGCCGCCGGAAGAACCTAGCAGCCGCAGAAGCTGGGAACGCGAAGCGGCTGCGCAAGCCGGAGAAAGCGGGAAAGATCAAGCAGTCCAAGAAATCCGGCGCAGGAGGGCGAGCGGAGGCGGTCGGCCACTCGGCACGCGAGCGGCGTACCCGCCAGGTGGTGGAGGCGGGTACGCGCGGCGCATCATTCGTCTTTCGGCATCGCGCCGGCAACATCGTCATTCTGGCCTTGATGCTGGTGGCGGCCACCCAGCTGTTCATGCTGCAGGTTTCCAACGCCGCGGGATTGCGCGCGCAGGCGGCCGGGCAACTCAAGGTCACCGACGTCAAGAAGGCGGTTCGCGGCAGCATCGTTGACCGCAACAAGGATCAGCTCGCGTTCACCATCGAATCCCGTGCGCTGACCTTTCAGCCCAAGCGCATCCGCCAGCAGCTGGAGGAGGCCAGACGAAAGAACTCCGCCGCCCCCGACCCGCAGCAGCGGTTGCAGGACATCGCCAAGGAGGTTGCGGGCCGGCTCAGCAACAAGCCTGACGCCCCCACCCTCCTGAAGAAGCTGCAAAGCGATGAAAACTTCGTCTACCTGGCCCGCGCGGTCGACCCCGCCATCGCCAGCGCGATTTCCGACAAATACCCCGAGGTGGGTTCGGAACGGCAGGATCTGCGCCAGTACCCGGGTGGTTCGCTGGCCGCCAATATCGTCGGCGGCATCGACTGGGACGGCCACGGATTGCTGGGGCTGGAAGAATCTCTGGACTCCGTGCTCGCCGGAACCGACGGGTCGGTGACCTACGACCGCGGCTCGGACGGGGTGGTCATCCCGGGCAGTTATCGCAACCAGCACCGAGCGGTGAATGGTTCCACTGTCCAGCTGACCCTCGACGATGACATCCAGTTCTACGTGCAGCAGCAGGTGCAGCAGGCGAAGAACTTGTCTGGGGCGCACACGGTGTCGGCCGTCGTGCTCGATGCCAAGACCGGTGAAGTGCTCGCCATGGCCAATGACAACACTTTCGACCCGTCGCAGGACATCGGCCGTCAGGGCGACCGGCAACTCGGTAACTTGCCGGTGTCCTCACCGTTCGAGCCGGGCTCGGTCAACAAGGTCATCACCGCGTCCTCGATCATCGAGTACGGGCTGTCCAATCCCGACGAGGTGTTGCAGGTGCCGGGCTCGATCCAGATGGGCGGCGTCACCGTGCACGACGCCTGGGAGCACGGCGTGATGCCCTACACCACTACCGGCATCTTCGGGAAGTCGTCCAATGTCGGGACACTGATGCTGGCCCAGCGCATCGGCCCGGAACGCTATTACGACATGGTCCGCAAGTTCGGCCTAGGCCAGCGCACCGGCGTGGGCCTGCCCGGTGAGAGCGCGGGGCTCGTGCCGCCGATCGACCAGTGGTCGGGCAGCACATTCTCGAACCTGCCTATCGGACAAGGTCTTTCGATGACCCTGCTGCAGATGACCGGCATGTACCAGGCCATCGCCAACGACGGGGTGCGGATGCCGCCGCGGATCATCAAGGCCACCATCGCCCCCGACGGCTCCCGCACCGAAGAGCCGCGCCCGGACGGCGTTCGGGTGGTGTCCGCGCAGACCGCGCAGACCGTACGGCAGATGCTGCGCGCCGTCGTCCAGCACGACCCGATGGGCTACCAGCAGGGCACCGGGCCGGCCGCCGCAGTGCCGGGCTATCAGATGGCCGGCAAGACGGGCACCGCACAGCAGATCAACCCGGGCTGCGGCTGCTATTTCGACGACGTCTACTGGATCACCTTCGCTGGAATGGCCACCGCCGACAATCCCCGCTACGTCATCGGCCTCATGATGGACAACCCCCAGCGCAACGCCGACGGCACGCCAGGCCACTCGGCCGCGCCGCTGTTTCACAACATCGCGGGCTGGCTGATGCAGCGCGGAAACGTCCCGCTGTCACCCGATCCAGGGCCACCGCTGACTTTGCAGGCTACGTAGGCGTACTTTCGGCGCCGGGTCAATCCTCCGAGTCCGCGTCGCTGCGCTGTAATCTGGCGATCAATTCGCCCTAGAGAAGCCTGGGAGAAGCCAGGTTGCAGCCGAACGTCGTCCGGGTGGACGAGAGACCGAGCGAGCCTCGTCCCTGGAGAGAGGCGATGCTTTGGCTCCTGCTGATGGCGCCGGGTTTCCTTCTCGCCTACACCGCAGCCAATCTGTACGCCGCGCATTTGCCGCCGGCGCGGGTGCACGAAATCAGCATGGACTGGGAGAAATTCATCCCATTCCTGCCGTGGACGATCGTGCTGTACGTGAGCATCGACCTGCTTTACATCTTCTCGGCATTCCTCTGCCAGACCAGGCGCGAGCTGCGCGCTCACGCCGCCCGCTTCGCTCTGGCGACCGCGATCTCGGTTGTCTGCTTCGTGCTGTTCCCCCTGCGCTTCGGTCCCGTGCGACCCGCAGTCGACGGCATTCCCGGCCTGTTGTTCGATCTGCTCGGCCTGGTCGACCATCCCTACAATCAGGCACCCTCCCTGCACATCAGCCTGTTGGTGATCCTGTGGGCCTGCTATCGGCGCCACTGCCCGGCGCGTTGGACCTGGCTGCTGAATCTGGCGTTCGTGTCCATCGCGGTGTCGGTGCTGACGACCTGGCAGCATCACTTCTTCGACGTTCCCACCGGGTTGGCCGTCGGCCTTTTCACTTGTCGGGTGATCGCGATGGACCCGACGCCTCGCGTCGTCACGACGTAGCCCGATGTTTGACACTCGTCACGGCGCTGTGCGCCGCTTCGCTGAGGTGCGGGAGCGCCTCTTGGGGCGGCGTGTCTAGGTAGGGTGTCAGGGCCGATCATGCCCGATCATCGAATAGGCGGCGCCGGATGGAGGTGGTGGTACAAGTGGTGTCGGTGCCCCCTCAACGCGCCCCCGGCGTGCTGCTGTCCGCGCTGGCCGCTCAGGTCGGCGCGGTACTCGCCGAACCGGCTGCCGTCGTTCCGGACCTGCCGGTCACCGGTGTGACGTTGCGTGCCCAGGACGTGCGGCCCGGTGACCTGTTCGCGGCCTTATCCGGCGCGACCACGCACGGCGCGCGATTTGCCGGCGAGGCGATCGAACGCGGCGCCGTTGCTGTGCTGACCGACGCCGCCGGGGTCGACGAGGTGGCCGCTGCCAGCGCCAAGCCGGTGCCGGTCCTGGTACATCCCGCGCCCCGCAGCGTTCTGGGCGACCTGGCCGCCACGGTGTACGGACGGCCTTCCGAGCGGGTGACCGTGGTGGGGATCACCGGAACGTCCGGCAAGACCACCACGACCTACCTGGTCGAGGCCGGTCTGCGGTCCGGCGGGCGGATGGCCGGGCTGATTGGCACCATCGGCATCCGGATCGACGGAGCCGACATCCCCAGTGCCCTCACCACTCCCGAGGCACCCGCGCTGCAGGCGATGCTCGCGGAGATGGCCGACCGTGGGGTGGACACCGTGGTGATGGAGGTTTCCAGCCACGCCCTGACGCTGGGCCGGGTGGACGGCACCCGGTTCGCGATCGGTGCCTTCACCAACCTGTCCCGCGACCACCTGGACTTTCACCCCACCATGACGGACTACTTCGAGGCCAAGGCCTTGCTGTTCGACCCGGCTTCGTCGCTGCACGCCCGCACCGCGGTGGTGTGCGTCGACGACGACGCCGGGCGCGCGATCGCCGCCCGTGCCGGCGCCGCGATCACCGTCAGCACCACCGACCAACCCGCGCACTGGCACGCCAGGGATGTGGCTCCGATGGGCGCCGGGGGACAGGAGTTCACCGCCGTGGACCCGGCCGGCGTGCAGCACCGGATCGGCATCCGGCTGCCGGGTCGCTACAATGTCGCCAATTGCCTTGTCGCACTTGCTATTCTGGATGCCGTCGGGGTCTCACCGGCGCAAGCTGCGCCGGGTCTGCGCGAAACCCGGGTCCCGGGGCGATTGGAACAGATCGACTGCGGCCAGGATTTCCTGGCGCTGGTCGACTACGCCCACAAGCCCGGCGCCCTGCGCGCCCTGCTGACCACGCTGCGGCAACCGGAGCGTCGGCTGGCGGTGGTATTCGGCGCAGGTGGCGAGCGCGATCCAGGCAAGCGGGCCCCGATGGGCGTGGTCGCCGCCGAGCTCGCGGATCTGGTCGTCGTCACCGACGACAACCCGCGCGGGGAAGACCCGGCGGCGATCCGCAGCGAGATCCTGGCCGGGGCTACCAAAGGCGGTGCCAAAGCGCAGGTGGTCGAAATCGCCGACCGGCGCGAGGCGATCAGGCACGCGGTCGCCTGGGCGGGCCGGGACGACGTGGTGGTGGTGGCCGGAAAGGGCCACGAGACCGGGCAGCGCAGCGCCGGGGAGGTGCGCCCGTTCGACGACCGCGTAGAGCTGGCTCGCGCTCTTGAGGCGTTGAAGGCACGCCGGTGATCGACCTGACCGTTGCGCAGATCGCCGAAATCGTCGGTGGCACGCTCGCCGACATCTCCCCGGCTGCCGCCGCGGCGACTCGCGTGACCGGTACAGTCGAGTTCGACTCGCGGGCCGTGGGGCCGGGCGGGCTCTTCCTGGCACTGCCCGGGGCGCGCTCCGACGGGCACGACCATGCGGCCTCAGCCATAACCGCCGGCGCGGTCGCGGTGCTGGCCGCGCGGCCGGTCGGCGTTCCGGCCATTCTCGTTGCGCCGCAGCCACGTACGGCCGAAGGTGGGCTGGCGGGGGTGCTCGAGCACGACGCCGACGGGTCGGGTGCGGCGGTGCTGGCCGCGTTGGCCAAGCTGGCCAGGACGGTGGCCGTCGAGCTGGTGGCGGGCGGGCTGACGATCGTCGGGATAACCGGCTCGTCGGGAAAGACCTCGACCAAAGACCTGGTGGCGGCTGTGCTCGAGCCGCTGGGTCAGGTGGTGGCCCCGCCCGGGTCGTTCAACAACGAGCTGGGTCATCCATGGACCGTGCTGCGCGCCACCCGCGACACCGACTATCTGGTCCTGGAGATGTCGGCCCGGCATCCAGGCAATATCGCGGCGCTGGCCGAGATCGCTCCGCCGTCGATCGGTGTGGTGCTCAACGTCGGCACCGCCCATCTGGGCGAGTTCGGCTCCCGCGAGGCCATTGCCCGAACCAAAGCCGAACTGCCACAGGCTGTTCCAGCATCGGGAGTGGTCATCCTGAACGTGGATGACCCCGCCGTGGCGGCGATGGCCGAGGTGACCGCGGCGCGGGTGGTCAGGGTCAGCCGTGACAGCGCAGCTGACATCTGGGCGGGACCGGTCACGCTGGACGAACTGGCCCGGCCGCAGTTCACCATGCACGCCGGCGACGTTCACGCCGAAATCCGGCTGGGGGTGTACGGCGACCACCAAGTCGGCAACGCGCTGTGCGCGGCCGCCGTCGCACTGGAATGCGGCGCCACCCCCGAACAGGTTGCGGCCGCGCTGGCCACCGCCGGGCCGGTGTCGCGGCACCGGATGCAGGTGACCAACCGGGCTGACGGGGTCACCGTGATCGACGATGCCTACAACGCCAACCCCGACTCGATGCGAGCCGGGCTGCAGGCGCTGGCCTGGATCGCGCACAGCCAGGCCGAGGACGGTCCCGCCGAAAAACGCCGGAGCTGGGCGGTGCTGGGCGAGATGGCCGAGTTGGGCGCGGACGCGATATCCGAGCACGATCGCATCGGACGGCTGGCGGTGCGATTAGATGTGTCTCGACTCGTTGTCGTGGGAACCGGGAGGTCGATGAGCGCCATGTACCACTCGGCGGTCCTCGAAGGCGGGTGGGGCTCCTGGGGCACCCAAACTGACAGGGGGGTCGTCAGCGTGCCCGACGCGGAGGCGGCGCTGGCGCTGTTGCGCGCCGAGCTGCGACCCGGGGATGTGGTTCTGGTCAAGGCCTCCAACGCGGCCGGGCTGGGTGCGCTGGCCGACGCTCTTGCTGACAGCGATGAGAGTGCGCGCCGATGAGACAGATTCTCATCGCCGTCGCCGTCGCGCTGACCGTGTCGATCTTGTTGACCCCGGCGCTGATCCGGCTGTTCACCAAGCAGGGCTTCGGGCACCAGATCCGCGAGGACGGCCCGCCGACGCACCGCAGCAAACGCGGCACGCCGTCGATGGGCGGGGTGGCGATTCTCGCCGGCATCTGGGCCGGCTACCTCGGCACCCATCTGGCCGGGATGGCGTTCAACGGCGAAGGGATCTCTGCGTCCGGACTGTTGGTGCTGGGTCTGGCCACGGTACTGGGCGGCGTCGGCTTCATCGACGACCTGATCAAGATCCGCCGGTCACGCAACCTCGGGCTGAACAAGACGGCCAAGACCGTCGGGCAGATCACCGCCGCGGTGCTGTTCGGGGTGCTGGTGCTGCAGTTCCGCAATGCCAGCGGTCTGACGCCGGCCAGCGCGAACCTGTCTTACGTGCGCGAAATCGCCACCGTCACACTGGCTCCCGGACTGTTCGTGCTGTTCTGCGTGATCATCGTCAGCGCCTGGTCGAACGCGGTCAACTTCACCGACGGGCTGGACGGGCTGGCCGCCGGCTGTATGGCGATGGTGACCGGCGCCTACGTGCTGATCACGTTCTGGCAGTACCGCAACGCCTGCGTCACCGCGCCGGGACTGGGCTGCTACAACGTGCGCGACCCGTTGGATCTGGCGCTCATCGCGGCCGCGACCGCCGGTGCGTGCATCGGCTTTTTGTGGTGGAATGCCGCGCCGGCCAAGATCTTCATGGGCGACACCGGCTCGTTGGCGCTGGGCGGCATCATCGCCGGGTTGTCGGTGAGCAGCCGTACCGAGATCCTCGCGGTCGTCCTGGGCTCGCTCTTCGTCGCTGAGATCACCTCCGTGGTCCTGCAGATCCTGGCTTTCCGCACCACCGGGCGCCGGGTGTTCCGGATGGCGCCGTTCCACCACCATTTCGAGCTGGTCGGGTGGGCCGAAACGACGGTGATCATTCGCTTCTGGCTGCTGACCGCGATCACCTGCGGCCTGGGCGTGGCGCTGTTCTATGGCGAGTGGCTTGCCACGATCGGAGCCTGAACGTGCTTGACCCGCTGGTACCCGGCGCGGCCGTGCTGGTAGCCGGTGCCCGGGTGACCGGCCGGGCGGTCGTGGCCGCACTGACCCGGTTCGGCGCGGTGCCGACGGTGTTCGACGACGACCCGGCCATGCTGCGCTCCTTCGCCGAGAACGGGGTCGAGACGGTGGACCCTTCGGCGGCGGTACAGCAGGTCGCCGAGTATGCGTTGGTGGTCACCAGTCCGGGATTTCAGCCGACGACGCCCGTGCTGGCCGCCGCGGCGACGGCGGGCGTACCGATCTGGGGTGATGTGGAGTTGGCCTGGCGGCTCGACGCCGCCGGCCACTACGGGCCGCCGCGGCGCTGGCTGGTTGTGACGGGCACCAATGGTAAGACCACGACGACGTCGATGCTGCACGCCATGTTGACGGCCGCCGGCCTGCGCAGCGTGTTGTGCGGCAACGTCGGGGATCCGGTCCTCGACATGCTGGCTGAGCCGGCCGACGTACTGGCCGTGGAATTGTCCAGCTTCCAGCTGTTTTGGGCGCCGTCGCTGCGGCCGGAGGCCGGCGTGGTGCTCAATATCGCCGAAGACCATCTGGACTGGCATCACACGATGGCCGCATACACCGCGGCCAAGGCCCGGGTGCTGACCGGGCGGGTGGCGGTGGCCGGTCTGGACGACAGCCGCGCCGCCGCACTGCTGGACACCGCACCGGCGCCGGTACGGGTCGGCTTCCGGCTGGGCGAGCCGGCTCCCGGCGAGCTCGGTGTGCGCGACGGTCAGCTGGTGGACCGCGCCTTCGCCGATGATCTGGCGCTGTTGCCGGCCGCGTCGATACCGGTGCCAGGCCCGGTCGGAGCGTTGGACGCGCTGGCCGCGGCGGCGCTGGCGCGCAGCGTCGGTGCGCCCGCTGAAGCAATCCGGGCCGCGATCTCGTCCTTCCAGGTGGGCCGGCACCGCTCGGAGTTGGTGGCCATCGCCGACGGCATCCGCTACGTCGACGACTCCAAGGCAACCAACCCCCATGCCGCGCTGGCGTCCGTGCTGGCCTATCCGCGGGTGGTGTGGATAGCCGGTGGTCTGCTCAAGGGCGCCTCGGTGGATGCCGAGGTGGCCCGCATGGCCGGCCGGCTGGTCGGCGCGGTACTCATCGGCCAAGACCGCGCGGTGGTTGCCGAGGCGTTATCACGACACGCGCCGGATGTTCCCGTCGTCCACGTTGTTACAGGCGAGGATGTTGAGATGCATGCGACTGCTGTGGTTCCTGTGACAAAAGTTGACGATTCGGGGCGAACTATCGGCTCTCGCGTGATGGCGGCGGCCGTAGCCGCGGCCCGCGACCTGGCCACAGCGGGTGACACGGTGCTGTTAGCGCCCGCCGGTGCATCGTTCGACCAGTTCACCGGCTACGCCGACCGCGGGGACGCCTTCGCGGCCGCTGTACGCGCGGCGATCCGGTAGGCGCGTGGGTATCGCGCTGACCCGGCTGGTGCGCCGGGGCAAGAAAGACAACGACAGTTCACCTGACGACTCAGCGGACACCTGTGAGCCCGCCGAGGACGCCGCTGCACCGACGGACGATTCGCCGGACAAAGAACCCGAGAAACCCGAAAAGATCGGTCCGCGGAGGCGATTCGGCGCCTGGCTGGGCCGGCCGATGACGTCGTTCCACCTGATCATCGCGGTCGCTTCGTTGCTGACGACGCTCGGCCTGATCATGGTGCTCTCCGCGTCCGGGGTGCGCTCCTACGGCGACGACGGGTCGGCGTGGGTGATTTTTGGCAAGCAGGTGCTGTGGACGGTCATCGGGCTCATCGGCTGCTACGTCGCCCTGCGCATGTCGGTGCGGTTCCTGCGGCGGGTCGCCTTTAGCGGCTACGTCGTCACCGTCATTTTGCTGGTGCTCGTGCTGGTACCGGGGATCGGCAACCTGGCCAACGGCTCGCGAAAGTGGTTCGTCGTAGCGGGACTGTCCATGCAGCCGTCGGAATTGGCGAAGATCGCGTTCGCGATCTGGGGCGCGCACCTGCTGGCCGCGCGGCGGATGGAACGCGCGTCGCTGCGCGAGATGCTGATTCCGTTGGTGCCGGCCGCCGTAATTGCGCTGGGGCTGATCGTCGCCCAGCCCGACCTCGGGCAGACGGTGTCGCTGGGCATCATCCTGCTGGGGCTGCTGTGGTACGGCGGCCTGCCGCTGCGGGTCTTCGGCAGCTCGCTGGTCGCCGTCGTCATCGCCGGTGCCATCCTGGCGATGTCCGCCGGTTACCGGTCTGACCGGGTGCGGTCCTGGCTGGATCCCGAGATGGACCCGATGGACACCGGCTATCAGGCCCGGCAGGCGAAGTTCGCGCTGGCCCACGGCGGCATCTTCGGCGACGGTCTCGGTCAGGGCGTGGCCAAATGGAACTATCTGCCCAACGCCCACAACGACTTCATCTTCGCCATCATCGGCGAGGAACTCGGCCTGATCGGCGCGCTCGGACTGCTAGGGCTGTTCGGCTTGTTCGCTTATACCGGGATGCGCATCGCGCGCCGATCGGCCGATCCGTTCCTGCGGCTGCTCACCGCCACCACCACGCTGTGGGTGCTGGGCCAGGCGTTTATCAACATCGGCTACGTGATCGGCGTGCTGCCGGTCACCGGTTTGCAGCTGCCACTGATTTCCGCCGGCGGAACATCGACGGCCACAACGCTTTTCATGATCGGCATCATGGCCAACGCGGCTCGCCACGAACCGGAGGCGGTGGCCGCGCTGCGGGCCGGACGCGACGACAAGATGAACCGGCTGCTGCGGCTGCCGCTGCCGGAGCCGTATGCGGCGAGCCGCCTCGAGGCGTTCCGCGACCGCAAGGGCAACCGCTCGCAACCGGCCTCGAAAGCGGGTAAGACGGCGGCCAAACCGCCCCGACCGCCCGTCCGGCGGACTGCCCGGGAGTCGGGCCGCCCCGTGCGATCGGCCGCACCTCGTACGGCTGATCGGGCGGGCTGGGGGCATCATGGATCTGGCCAGCGCCATAGCAGTCACGGGGCCGGCCAGCGTCAGACACGGCGCGTTCGCGCACTGGAAGGTCAACGTTACGGGTGAACGACACGGTCAGGGAGCCGGCCGGCGGGCTGGGGACACCCCACCACGGCGAAGCCACACCAGGCTCTTTGGGCTCTTTGAGTTCCGCACCGGCATCTCTCTCAGTGGTGCTTGCCGGAGGCGGTACCGCCGGCCATGTCGAACCGGCAATGGCCGTCGCTGACGCCCTGAGCGCCCTGGACCCGCAAGTCCGTATCACCGCGTTGGGCACCGCGCGGGGGCTGGAGACCCGGCTGGTGCCCGAACGCGGCTACCACCTGGAACTGATCACCCCCGTACCGTTGCCGCGCAAGCCCACCGGTGACCTGGCCCGGCTGCCGTCGCGGGTGTGGCGCGCGGTGCGGGAGACCCGGTCGGTGCTCGATGCCGTCGACGCCGACGTGGTCGTCGGCTTCGGCGGGTACGTGGCACTGCCTGCCTACCTGGCGGCCCGGGGGGTCCCGGGCCGCCGGAGCCGCGTGCCGGTGCTCATCCACGAGGCCAACGCCCGGGCTGGTATCGCCAACCGGGTCGGTGCCCGCACGGCGGACCGGATCCTTTCCGCCGTGCCCGATTCCGGGCTGCGCCGCGCCGAGGTCGTGGGCGTACCCGTCCGCGCCGCCATCACCGCCCTGGACCGCGCGGCATTGCGCACCGAGGCGCGTGCGCACTTCGGCTTCGCCCCGGACGCGCGGGTGTTGTTGGTGTTCGGGGGTTCGCAGGGCGCGGTGTCGCTCAACCGGGCGGTGTCGGCGGCCGCGGCCGAGCTGGCTGCCGCGGGCGTGGCCGTGCTGCACGCCCACGGACCCAAGAACACCCTCGAGCTGCGCACTCCGGAACCGGGTGATCCGCCGTATGTGGCGGTGCCCTACCTGGACCGGATGGACCTCGCCTACGCCGTCGCGGACCTGGTGATATGCCGGTCCGGCGCGATGACGGTCGCCGAAGTGTCGGCCGTGGGCCTGCCGGCCATCTACGTCCCGCTGCCGATCGGCAACGGCGAACAGCGGCTCAACGCGCTGCCCGTGGTCAACGCCGGTGGCGGCATGCTCGTCGCCGACGCCGACCTGACACCCGGCCTGGTGGCCCGCGAGGCGGCCGGGCTGCTCACCGATCCAGCGCGGCTGGCCGCGATGACGGCAGCCGCCGCGCGGGTGGGACATCGCGACGCTGCGCGCCAGGTGGCACAAGCGGCGCTGGACATAGCCCGCAAGGGCCGGCGGTCGCCGCGCCTGGCCCGGAGGCCGCAGTGAACACCGAGCAGTTGCCCCCCGAGCTGCAGCGGGTGCACATGGTGGGGATCGGCGGCGCGGGCATGTCCGGCATCGCCCGCATCCTGCTGGACCGCGGCGGGTTGGTATCCGGATCAGACGCCAAGGAGTCGCGCGGCGTGCACGCGTTGCGGGCCAGGGGAGCGCTGATCCGGATCGGGCACGACGAGTCGTCGCTGGACATGCTGCCCGGCGGTCCCACCGCCGTCATCACCACCCATGCCGCCATTCCCAAGACCAACCCCGAGCTCGTCGAAGCCCGCCGCCGCGGCCTTCCGGTGGTGCTGCGGCCCGCCGTGCTGGCCAAGCTGATGAACGGGCGCACCACGCTGATGGTCACCGGCACGCACGGCAAGACGACGACGACCTCGATGCTCATCGTCGCGCTGCAGCATTGCGGGCGGGATCCGTCCTTCGCGGTCGGTGGGGAACTGGGTGAGGCCGGTACCAACGCCCACCACGGCAGCGGTGACTGCTTCGTCGCCGAGGCCGACGAAAGCGACGGTTCGCTGCTGGAATACCGGCCACACGTCGCAGTGGTCACCAACATCGAGTCCGACCACCTGGACTTCTATGGCAGCACCGACGCCTATGTCGGCGTGTTCGACTCCTTCGTGGAGCGGCTCGCGCCCGGCGGGGCGGTGGTCGTGTGCACCGACGACCCGGGGGCCGCCGCGCTGGCCCAACGCTCGGCCGATCTTGGCGTGCGTGTACTGCGCTACGGCTCGTCGGGAGACGACTTGGCCGGCACGCTGCTGTCCTGGGAACAGCAGGGCACCGAGGCCGTCGCGCACATTCAGCTGGCGGGCGAGCCCGTGCGGGTGATGCGGCTGTCGGTGCCCGGCCGGCACATGGCGCTCAACGCGCTGGGCGCCCTGCTGGCCGCTGTCGAGGTCGGCGCGGCCGCCGACGAGGTGCTCGACGGACTGGCCGGTTTCGAGGGCGTGCGACGCCGATTCGAACTGGTCGGCAGCGCGGCCTCGGTGCGGGTATTCGACGACTACGCCCACCACCCGACGGAGATCAGCGCGACGCTGGCGGCCGTGCGCACTCTGCTCGAACAGAGCGACGAGGGCCGGTCCGTCGTGGTCTTTCAGCCCCACTTGTATTCGCGGACAAAGGCTTTCGCCGCGGAGTTCGGCCGGGCGTTGAGTGCCGCCGACCAGGTGTTCGTCCTGGACGTCTTCGGCGCGCGCGAACAACCGCTCGCCGGCGTCAGCGGTGCCAGCGTCGCCCAGCACGTCAGCGCGCCGGTGCGCTATCTTCCGGATTTCTCGGCAGTCGCCGCAGAGGTGGCCGCCGCGGCCGGCCCCGGCGACGTCATCGTCACGATGGGCGCCGGCGACGTCACCATGCTGGGACCGGAGATCGTAACCGCGCTGCGGGCGCGGGCCAACCGAAGCGCGCCCGGCCAGTCCGGGGTGTTGCGATGAGCGAGCCCGCCGACCAGATCGAACCGGTCGGGGGCGACTCCACCGGCGACACCGCCGCCACCGAGCCGGTCCCCGCCGATGACGGCCAGGCGCAGGACGAAACGGCCGAAACCGAAGCCGAGGTCGAGGGGCCACGGCGGCGGGCGCGACGGGAGCGAGCCGAGCGCCGCGCCGCGCAGGCTCGCGCCACCGCGATCGAGCACGCCCGCCGGGAAGCCAAGCGCCAGGCCCGCGTGCACCTGGTCAACGAGCCGAAACCCGTTCAGCGAGGCGTTGTTCGGGGCCTCAAGATGTTGCTCTGGACGGTGCTGCTGGTCATTGCCGGCGTCGGGCTGGCGCTGATCCTGTACTTCACGCCGGCGATGTCGGCACGCTCCATCATCGTCACCGGGACCGGGGCGGTCGCGCGCGAGGAGGTTCTCGACGCTGCACAGGTGCGCCTCGGGACGCCGCTGCTGCAGATCAACACCAGCCAGGTCGCCGACCGGGTGGCCGCGATCCGGCGGGTGGCCAGCGCGCGGGTGCAGCGTCAGTACCCGTCTGCACTGCGAATCACCATTGTCGAGCGAGTTCCGGTGGCGGTGAAGGATTTTCCGGACGGTCCGCACCTGTTCGACCGCGACGGCGTCGACTTTGCGACCGCTCCACCGCCGGCGGCGCTGCCCTATCTAGAGGTCGACAATCCCGGGCCGAGCGATCCGGCGACCAAGGCGGCGCTGCAAGTGTTGACCACGCTGCATCCAGAGGTCGCGGGACAGGTGGGCCGCATCGCGGCGCCGTCGGTGTCATCGATCACGCTCACCCTGTCCGACGGGCGGGTGGTGATCTGGGGGAGCACCGATCGCGCCGAAGAGAAGGCCGTCAAGCTGGCAGCGCTGTTGACGCAGCCCGGGCGCACCTACGACGTGTCCAGCCCAGACCTACCGACCGTCAAGTAGTCAGGTTCGGTCGTCGCGCGGACGTCACCGACCCATCCGTCGAGATCGAAGCGCGAATGGGGCCAGCTGCAGCGTCACCCTGAGGCGCCGGAGCCGAAACCCGTCACGCCAATCACTAAAAATTCGCCCGCCGCGTGTCGGCGCGCCTGCAGGGTTAGCCCGCGTCCTGCCAATACGGTTCTGGTTACGCGGAACTACTTGACATAACTCTAACTCTATGGTTGAGGTTGAGGGTTTGCCAAGCGGACACACCGTAGACAGCAGAGAGAACACCGAACGGGAGCAGCCCCGGCAGAGACGGGGAAGGACAGGCCCACCATGGGAGGAAAACACATGATGACCCCCCCGCATAACTACTTGGCCGTAATCAAGGTCGTGGGCATCGGTGGAGGTGGCGTCAACGCCGTCAACCGGATGATCGAACAGGGCCTCAAGGGCGTGGAGTTCATCGCGATCAACACCGACGCGCAGGCGCTGTTGATGAGCGATGCCGACGTCAAGCTCGACGTCGGGCGCGACTCCACCCGCGGGCTGGGCGCCGGCGCAGACCCCGAGGTCGGGCGCAAGGCCGCCGAAGACGCCAAGGACGAGATCGAAGAACTGCTGCGTGGGGCCGACATGGTGTTCGTCACCGCCGGCGAAGGGGGCGGAACCGGCACCGGCGGGGCACCCGTCGTCGCCAGCATCGCCCGCAAATTGGGCGCGCTGACCGTCGGCGTCGTCACCCGGCCGTTCTCGTTCGAGGGGAAGCGGCGCAGCAACCAGGCCGAAAACGGGATCAACGCGCTGCGGGAAAGCTGTGACACCCTGATCGTGATCCCCAATGACCGGCTGCTGCAGATGGGCGACGCGGCGGTGTCGCTGATGGATGCCTTCCGCAGCGCCGACGAGGTGCTGCTCAACGGTGTGCAGGGCATCACCGACCTGATCACCACGCCCGGGCTGATCAACGTCGACTTCGCCGACGTCAAGGGCATCATGTCGGGGGCGGGCACCGCGCTGATGGGTATCGGCTCGGCCCGCGGTGAAGGCCGCTCGCTCAAAGCGGCTGAGATCGCGATCAATTCGCCGCTGCTGGAAGCGTCGATGGAGGGTGCCCAGGGCGTGCTGATGTCCATTGCCGGTGGCAGCGACCTGGGCCTGTTCGAGATCAACGAGGCGGCCTCGCTGGTGCAAGACGCCGCTCACCAAGACGCCAACATCATCTTCGGCACTGTCATCGACGACTCGCTCGGCGACGAGGTGCGCGTCACCGTCATCGCGGCCGGCTTCGACGCCGGCCCCGGCCGCAAACCCGTGGTCGGTGGCAGCGCCGGGGAGAAGGGCGGGGCGCACCGGATCGAGACGGCCAAGGCCGGCAAGCTCACCTCGACGCTGTTCGAGCCGGTGGACGCGGTCAGCGTGCCGGTGCACACCAATGGCGCGACGCTGAGCATCGGCGGCGACGACGACGACGTCGACGTGCCTCCGTTCATGCGTCGCTGAGGCTCACTGAGGTCTGTGGGGGCCATTGATGCGCGCCGAATCCGGATACTGGGCATGTGAGCGTTCGCATCCGGCGGGTGACCACCACCCGGGCGGGCGGCGTGTCGAAGCCGCCCTTCGATACCTTCAACCTCGGTGACCATGTCGGTGACGACCCGGCGGCAGTTGCGGCCAACCGGGGCCGGCTGGCCGCCGCCATCGGTTTGGCTGCCCACCGGGTGGTGTGGATGAACCAGGTACACGGTGACCGGGTAGCAGTGGTCGACGGGCCACGGGATGCTGCGGTTGACGGCACCGACGCATTGGTGACCACCACGGCGCGACTCGCGCTGGCGGTGGTGACGGCCGACTGTGTGCCGGTGTTGCTGGCCGACGCGCGTGCCGGCGTGGCGGCGGCCGTCCATGCCGGCCGGGTCGGCGCGCAGCGGGGCGTCGTCGCGCGTGCGGTGGAGGCGATGCTGAGCCAGGGCGCACGGACCGAGGACATTTCGGCGCTGCTCGGGCCGGCGGTCAGCGGCCGCAACTACGAAGTGCCCGCGGCAATGGCCGACGAGGTTGAGGCCGCGTTGCCGGGCAGCCGCACCACAACCGCTGCGGGGACCCCCGGGCTGGACCTGCGGGCCGGAATCGCTTGCCAGTTGGGCGATTTGGGTGTGGCGTCGATCGATATCGATCCGCGCTGCACGGTCGCCGACCCGACTTTGTTCAGCCATCGCCGGGACGCGCCGACGGGGCGGCTGGCGTCGCTCGTCTGGATGGAATGACCGTAATGGCGGCGGAGCTGGCGGCGTCCCGTGACGATAATGGCGACCGCGAATCGGAATTGACGCATGCGCTGGCGGCTGTGCGATCCAGGCTCGCGGCGGCGGCGGAAGCGGCGGGCCGCAATGTCGGCGAAATTGAACTTCTACCCGTTACCAAATTCTTTCCGGCAACCGATGTCGCAATTTTGTCCAGATTGGGTTGCCGGGCCGTTGGTGAATCGCGCGAGCAGGAAGCCAGGGCGAAGATTGCCGAACTTACCCGGCTTTGCACGGCATCTGCGCGCATCGATACGCGAGATATGCGAAATATTAACTGGCACATGGTAGGCCGGATTCAGCGGAACAAGGCGCGGTCATTGGCCGGCTGGGCGCACACGGCGCATTCGGTGGACAGCCGACAGTTGATCACCGCGCTGGACCGCGCGGTCGTTACGGCGATGTCCGATGGCCGTCGCGAGCACCCGCTGCGGGTCTACGTTCAGGCCAGCCTCGACGGCGACGTGTCCCGCGGCGGCGTGGACGTCACCGCTCCCGGGGCGCTCGACCAGGTCTGCGCACAGGTGCAGGAGTCGCGCGGTCTGGAACTGATCGGGCTGATGGGGATACCGCCGCTGGACTGGGACCCCGAACAAGCGTTTGACCGGCTCCAATCCGAGCATCAGCGGGTGCTGGAAGCCCACCCGACCGCCGTCGGGCTGTCCGCGGGGATGTCCGACGATCTGGAAATCGCCGTCAAACATGGTTCGACATGTGTGCGTGTCGGTACCGCGCTATTGGGCCCGAGGCGGTTACGGTCACCGTAATTAGTCACTGTAGTCACACCTTCATCACAGACACCAATACTCCCAGGGGCTAGAAGGGGTCACGCAATGAGCACACTGCATAAGGTCAAGGCCTACTTCGGTATGGCGCCGATGGACGACTACGACGACGAGTACTACGACGACCGCGCCCCGTCCCGCGGATATTCCCGGCCGCGATTCGACGACGACTACGGCCGTTACGAAGGGCGCGACTACGAGGACCCGCGCCGCGAGCCGACTGACTACCCACCGCCCAGCAGCTATCGGGGCGGCTACGGCGAGGAACCTCCATTCCGCGCCCGCGAGTTCGACCGCGCCGACATGAGCCGACCCCGCTTGGGGTCGTGGCTGCGCAACTCCACGCGGGGCGCGCTGGCCATGGACCCACGACGCATGGCGATGATGTTCGAGGAAGGCCACCCGCTGTCAAAGATCACCACGCTGCGGCCCAAGGACTACAGCGAGGCCCGCACCATCGGTGAACGGTTCCGCGACGGTACCCCGGTCATCATGGACCTGGTTTCGATGGACAACGCCGACGCCAAACGGCTGGTCGACTTCGCAGCTGGCCTGGCCTTCGCGTTGCGTGGCTCATTCGACAAGGTGGCGACCAAGGTGTTCTTGCTCTCACCCGCCGACGTCGACGTCTCCCCCGAGGAGCGGCGCCGGATTGCCGAAACCGGTTTCTACGCTTACCAATAGACGCAGACGCCGGCCCGTTGCAGGCCGGCACCCCGGCGAGGCGCTCTGCTTGCCCGACGGCTCAGATGTGTGTCGACCTCCTGAGTCGGTACGCTGAAAATCGTCGCGAGGGCGGCTATTGACATCTCATCGTTAAGGTCGGGTCATCGGTGCTGTTCGTTAAGATCCTTGGGTTTGCGCTGTTCTTTTTCTGGGTGCTGCTCATCTTCCGGATTGTCATCGAGTTCATCCGCTCATTCAGCCGCGACTGGCACCCCACCGGTATCACTGTGGTGATCCTGGAGATCATCATGTCGATCACCGATCCGCCGGTGAAACTGCTGCGCAGGCTGATCCCGCAACTGACCATCGGCGCGGTCCGCTTCGACTTGTCCATCATGGTGCTGCTGCTCGTCGTCTTCATCGGCTGGCAGGTGGCGCTGGGCCGGACGTGAGTTGGGCTTTCGCGGCGGTGTCGCGGAGAGTCGTTTCGGGCACGGTTCGGCGACAGTTCAGGGCGCGCGATTTCAAATCTAAGAACACGGAATTTAGAGTTTGAAATTCGTCCTTATTTATTGGTCCAATCAGCAACCGGCGGGTCTGGTGTGACAGGATGGGCGGCAGTTGCACGATGGCTGCCAGACCGTTCTACACTTTCCAGAGCGTTTGACAGGAACTCGAGGGGAACGAACAATGCCGCTTACACCAGCTGACGTCCACAATGTGGCGTTTAGCAAGCCTCCAATCGGCAAGCGCGGTTACAACGAAGACGAGGTCGACGCCTTCCTCGACTTGGTGGAGAACGAGCTGACGCGGCTTATCGAAGAAAATGCAGATCTGCGTCAGCGAATCGCGGAGCTGGATCAAGAGCTCGCCGGGGGGGCGGGCGCTGGTGCGGCTTCTCTTTCCGCGCAGCCGACCCAGGCAATACCGATCCCCGAACCCGAACCCGAGCCTGAACCGACCCCGGCACCGGTGGCCGCTCCGGTTGCGGCCGCGGCCGGGACCAACGAGGAACAGGCGATGAAGGCCGCTCGGGTGCTGGCTCTGGCGCAAGACACCGCCGACCGGCTCACCGGCACCGCCAAGGCCGAGTCGGAAAAGATGCTGGCCGATGCGCGCGCGAATGCCGACCAGATTCTCAGCGAAGCCCGCCACACCGCGGACACCACGGTTGCCGAGGCCCGGCAACGCGCCGAGGCGATGCTCGCCGACGCCCAGACGCGGTCCGAGAGTCAGTTGCGTCAAGCCCAGGAGAAAGCCGACGCCCTGCAGGCCGATGCCGAACGCAAGCATTCCGAGATCATGGGAACCATCAACCAGCAGCGCACGGTGCTGGAAGGCCGTCTCGAGCAGCTGCGGACGTTCGAACGCGAGTACCGCACCCGGCTCAAGACCTACCTGGAATCTCAGCTCGAGGAACTCGGTCAGCGCGGATCGGCGGCTCCGGTCGATTCCACCGCGGACGGCGGCGGGTTCGACCAGTTCAGCCGGGGGAACAACTAGGCAGATGGTGGCGACCCGCACCGCCCGGCTCTGCCGCGCTTGCGATCGCCACTGGACCCCACATGTGCCGGACTGCACGGTTGGCACATCAGAGCTGTCCTGAACGAGGACAGTCCCGCTCGTCGGCCGGAGGGTAATCGATGTTGATCATTGCGCTGGTACTGGCCCTGGTTGGGCTCGTCGCGCTGGTGTTCGCGGTCGTCACAAGCAATGAGCTGGTGGCCTGGGTATGCATCGTTGCCAGTGTTATCGGGGTGGTGCTGTTGATCATCGACGCGCTGCGTGAGCGCCGGGCGCGCGCCGCAGGTGATGACGGCGAAGACGACGGAGAGCGAGCCGGCGAAGGGGACGACTACGTCGACTATCCGGAGGAGCTCACCGACGCCGACGAAGAGACCGCTGCCGGCGAATCGCATGAGGAAGCGGATGGCGATGCGACCCAGCAGTCGGCAATCAGCCGCGACGAGGGATCCAAGTAGTAGCCCGCTTAGCCACCGCCCGTTGGGGTGGCCAGGAATTCGCGCACCTCGTCATCGGTGACCTGGTGAAAGTCACGGTAGACCTGCCCGACGGCCTCGAACGCCGGCGGCATCGTGGCGCACACGACGTCGTCTGCTTCGCGGGCGAGCTCGCGGCAAGCTGAGGGCGGCCCGACCGGGACCGCGACAGTTATCGATTCGGGGGCGGAGTCGGGGCTGGCGGCCCGCAAAGCGCGGACCGCCGCCAGCATGCTGGCTCCGGTGGCGATGCCGTCGTCGACCAGGATCACGGTCTTGCCATGCGGGTCGGCGAGCGGCCGGCCATCCCGGTAGGCCTGCTCGCGTCGCTGCAGCTCCGTCGTCTCGCGGGCTATCACCGCGCGCACCTGCTCGTCGCTGACGTGCAGGCTGGACACCACATTGTCGTTCATGACGACCCCGCCGCCGCTGGCCAGGGCGCCCATGGCCAGTTCTGCCCACCCCGGTACCCCGAGCTTGCGGACCAGGAACACATCCAGCGGGGCCCGCAACGCGGAAGCGACCTCCCAGCCGACGGGAACACCGCCGCGAGCCAAGCCCAGAACCAGCAAGCCGTCCCTACCCCGGTACGAGGCCAGCTCCTCGGCCAGCACGCGGCCCGCTTCGCGGCGGTCGCGAAAGGTGCGCTCCGACGTCCGCCGCAGAAAGCCGCTCGGTGGGTTCATGGGGACTCCTAGCCATCAAGCCTACGTCCGGGCCAGTGTTGCGAGGGGGCTTCTCGCCGGGCTTGTCATCTGGCTTGGTCACGAACCGGGATCGGACGTGGTGTCTGGGTTGGTGTACGCGGGGGTGTCCGAGGGGGTGTCTGAGTTCACGACATAGGTGACAGATGAGTCGAGTCATGGGTGACACCTGGGGTGATGGC
>NZ_LZSG01000024.1 GCF_001665395.1 Mycobacterium sp. 1164966.3 | reverse complement strand
CGGCCCACCCGGTGCCGGTGGGGCTGCAGATCATGGCTCCCGCGTTGGCCGACGACCGGCTCTACCGGGTGGGGGCGGCCGACGAGGCCGCCCGGGGTCCGCTGCCCTCGGCCGTTTAGGGTTCGCGAGCAGACGCAAAAACCCCTCAAGCCATGCCGTTTAGGGGGATTTTGCGTCTGCTCGCGCCACTGACTGGGCACAGGGCAAGATGAGGGCATGCGGATCGGAATTCTCACCGGAGGCGGCGACTGCCCTGGCCTCAACGCCGTCATCCGTGCGGTGGTGCGTACCTGCGATTCCCGGTACGGCTCCTCGGTGGTCGGATTCCAGGACGGCTGGCGGGGTTTGCTGGAGAACCGTCGTATGCAGCTGCGCAACGACGATCGCAACGACCGGCTGCTGGCCAAAGGCGGAACCATGCTGGGCACCGCCCGCGTGCACCCGGACAAGCTGCGAGCCGGACTCAACCAGATCAAGCAGACCCTGGACGACAACGGCATCGACGTGCTCATCCCGATCGGCGGCGAAGGCACGCTGACCGCCGCGCACTGGCTCTCCGAAGAAAACGTTCCTGTGGTCGGTGTGCCGAAGACGATCGACAACGACATCGACTGCACCGACGTGACTTTCGGCCACGACACCGCTCTCACGGTGGCCACCGACGCCATCGACCGACTGCACAGCACCGCGGAATCCCATCAACGGGTGATGCTGGTTGAGGTGATGGGCCGGCACGCCGGCTGGATCGCGCTGAACTCCGGGCTGGCGTCCGGCGCCCACATGACGCTGATACCCGAGCAGCCCTTCGACATCGAGGAAGTGTGCCGGCTGGTCAAACGGCGTTTCCAGCGCGGCGACTCGCATTTCATTTGTGTGGTCGCAGAGGGGGCCAAACCCGTTGCCGGCTCGATTCAGTTGCGGGAAGGCGGGATTGACGAATTCGGCCATGAGCGTTTCACCGGAGTGGCGGCTCAACTGGGTGCCGAGGTGGAGAAGCGGATCAATAAGGATGTCCGGGTGACCGTGCTGGGCCACGTCCAGCGCGGGGGCACGCCGACCGCGTACGACCGTGTGTTGGCCACCCGGTTTGGTGTCAACGCCGCCGACGCCGCCCATGCCGGCGAGTACGGCCAGATGGTGTCGCTGCGCGGTCAGGACATCGGCCGGGTGCCGCTGGCCGACGCGGTGCGCCAACTCAAGCTGGTGCCGCAAAGCCGCTACGACGACGCGGCCGCCTTCTTCGGCTGAACCCGTCGTATTGTGCTCGCGCGCAATAACTTCTTGTTCACCCACAATTTCGCGATGTGTGGCGGATAGGGGTTTTCTGTGCGCGTAAATCGGCTATCCCCCGGACCATGAGCGATTCTCGCCGAGTCGTTCAGCCGACGGATCGGTCAGTGAAGCCGATCGATCCGCGGGATAAGAGGCCGTCCGGACGCAGTTGGCGGATGAAGGCCGAATCCGAGGTTGCCACGGTGCCCCGGGGGTTATGGGGCCGGCAGCAGCCAGCACCTCCGTGGTTTCCGGCGCCAGTCCCGCCGTCCCGCATCGCGCCGGCGGCCGCGGCAGCCGGCAACGAACGGGCACCCGGCGGAACCGCGCTTGACTGGCCCGACCTGCGGCACGACGACCAAGGCAGATTCAGCTGGCGGGATTTGATCTACCGCCTTACCCACATTGATCTCGGTCCGAGCAAAGACGAGATCTACGAGCGTGGCCTGCGGGAACGCATCCGCACCGGGGCAGGAACCGCAGTTCCGATCGCCGTTTTGGGGCTCAAAGGTGGCGTAGGCAACACCACTGTGGTCGAGGCGCTCGGCTCGACCTTCGCCGACGTGCGCAACGACCGGATAATTGCTCTCGACCTCGACGCCGGGGATCTGGTCGCGCGACATGGTCGTCGTAGTGCCCGCACCCTGCCCGACCTGCTCGGCGACGCCGCGGTGACGCGGTACAGCGACGTGCGGGCACACACCTACATGAATACGTTCGGCTTGGAAGTGCTGGGTCTGCCCGACTATGCGCACACCGATTGGCGACCGGAGCGGCACGACGTCGTCAAAGCGTTTTCGATTCTGCGTGCCCACTATTCGGTCGTAATGGTCGACTGCGTCAAGGCGCTGAATTCCAGTGTGATGGAAGCGGTCTTGCCGGAGTCACGGGCGCTCGTGGTGGTGACCAGCCCCGCCATCGACGCGATCCGGAAAACCAGAACTGCGCTGGAGTGGTTGTGCAACAACGGATATCAGCGACTGATGCAATCGACGGTACTTGCCGTAAACCACGTAGAGCCGGGCAACATGAACACATTGGCCGCCAAGGAGCTCGAAGAATTGTCGGCTCGTGTCGCCGCCACAGTGGTGCTGCCGTTCGACCGGCATGTGCATGAGGGCAGAGAGATCGGCCTCGACCGGATGAGTAAGCGCAGCAGGCGCAGCTACCTGGAGCTGGCCGCGGCGCTGGCCGATACGTTCCCTGGCCGCTGAGCGCTTCGCCCGGCGAAGCCGCGCTCGCCATGGTCGTTAGGATCGAGCGCATGACGGTCACCACGGCGGAACTGCTGGACTACGACGAGGTCGTCGCGCGCTTTGACCCCGTACTAGGCCTCGAAGTGCACGTCGAACTCAACACCAGGACCAAAATGTTCTGCGGCTGCGCCACTGCTTTCGGCGCCGAACCCAACACCCAGGTGTGCCCGGTGTGCCTGGGCCTGCCCGGTTCGCTGCCGGTGCTCAACCGGGCCGCCGTCGAGTCGGCGATCCGCATCGGACTGGCGCTGAACTGCGAGATCGTGCCGTGGTGCCGCTTCGCCCGGAAGAACTACTTCTATCCCGACATGCCGAAGAACTATCAGATCTCACAGTACGACGAGCCGATTGCCATCAACGGCTACCTCGATGCGCCGTTGGAGGACGGCGCCACCTGGCGGGTAGAGATCGAACGGGCGCACATGGAGGAAGACACGGGCAAATTAACCCATCTGGGCAGTGAGACCGGCCGCATCGAAGGCGCCACGGCTTCCCTGATCGACTACAACCGTGCCGGTGTCCCGCTGATCGAAATCGTCACCAAACCCATTGTGGGGGCCGGAGAACGGGCGCCGCAGATTGCCCGCGCGTATGTGACGGCGTTGCGCGACCTGTTGCGCGCACTGGATGTATCCGACGTCCGGATGGACCAGGGCTCGATGCGCTGCGATGCTAACGTGTCGCTCAAGCCCAGCGGCGCAACCGAATTCGGTATTCGCACCGAAACCAAGAACGTCAACTCGCTGAAAAGTGTCGAGGTCGCGGTGCGTTACGAAATGCAGCGCCAGGCGGCGGTTCTCACCTCTGGCGGCCGGGTCATCCAGGAAACCAGACACTTTCACGAGTCCGGCTACACCAGCCCCGGCCGTGCCAAGGAGACCGCACAGGACTACCGGTATTTCCCCGAGCCGGATCTGGAACCCGTCGCCCCCAGCCGTGAACTCGTGGAGAAACTGCGCCAGACTATTCCGGAGCTACCGTGGTTGAGCCGCAAGCGGATTCAGCAGGAGTGGGGCGTCTCCGACGAGGTGATGCGCGATCTGGTCAACGCGGGTGCGGTCGAATTGGTCACCGCGACCGTCAAGCACGGAGCATCCAGTGAATCGGCGCGGGCCTGGTGGGGGAACTTCCTCGTGCAAAAGGCCAACGAGGCCGGCATCAGGCTGGACGAATTGGCCATCACCCCAGCGCAAGTCGCACAGGTGGTGGCACTCGTCGACAAGGGCAAGCTGTCCAACAAACTGGCCCGCGAGGTCGTAGCGGGCGTCCTGGCCGGGGAGGGCGAACCCGAGGAAGTGATGGCCGCCCGCGGCCTCGAGCTGGTACGTGACGACTCGGTGACGCAGGCCGCCGTCGACGAGGCGCTGGCCGCCAATCCCGATGTGGCAGAAAAGATTCGCGGCGGCAAGGTGGCCGCGGCGGGCGCGATCGTCGGTGCGGTCATGAAGGCCACCCGCGGCCAGGCCGATGCGGCACGGGTCCGCGAACTCGTGCTGGCCGCCTGCGGTCAGGGCTGACCGCAACAATGGACGAACCATTCGACGAATTGATGTCGATGCTGGACTATCCCATCTTCGTCGTGACAACTCGAGCCGACGATCACCCATCGGGCTGTCTGGTGGGTTTCGCCACGCAAACCAGCATCCGTCCGCCGCGATTTCTGGTCGGCATCTCCAAACGCAACCACACGTTCAAGGTGGCGGGCCGCTCCGGACACCTCGCGGTACACATCATGTCCCGCCAGCAGCATGACCTGGCCGAACTGTTCGGCGGGCAAACCGGTGATCGGATCAACAAATTCGACCGCTGCTCGTGGCACGCCGGCCCGGAAGACATGCCGATTCTGGACGATGCGCTCGCGTGGTTCGTCGGAAAGACATTGGAACGCATCGACGTCGGCGATCACGTCGGCTATCTGCTGGAGCCCGTCACTGTCTGGGCTTCGGAGAGCTCCGACGACCTGCTGCGCCTCTCCCACGTCGAAGACATCGAACCCGGCCACGAAGCCTGAGGGGCTGACCGGACTACGTCTTGTCGTCGTTGCTGCGCGGGAAGCCGCCGCCGGATGGGAACAGCGGGAACACCACGTCGTCGAGCTTTTCCGCGTCGCCGGCGGTCTTGTTGACGGTTGCGCCCCAGACGTTTCCGTCGGGTGACATCTTCAACGCCCACGCGTGTCCGTGGGTCTCCTTGCGCACGACGTCGGGATCACCGGTGACCGCACCCGTCGACTTTGCCAGCCGGACCGCCACCGTCAGCTTGGTGTTGATCAGGTTGACCAGCACCACTCCGTCCATCGCCGCGCACCCGGCCACGCCCGGCTTGTCCGGCCACGTCCACACCGTGGACACCTCGGACTTCTTGGTGATGCGCTGCAACCGGTCCGCCGTGGGGGTCCGGTCGAGTATGTACAGCGAGCCATCGACGGGGTCTGTGCATAGGCCGCCGCCCGAACCGACGCCGGACAGGGCCGTCGTCGGCGGGGCCTGACCTACGGTGGTCGGCTGCTCGATTCGCAGTACCTTGCCCGCCAGCGAGGCGGGATCTGCGGCCTGCGCCGGGTTGCCGGCATCTCCGGTCAGCACGACCAGCGTGGTGGGACTGGTGAAGATTAACGCTCCGGTGTTGCCGCTGGCGCCTTTCGGGATCCCGGTCAGGATGTCCTTCGGGATGTCGCCGTCCGCGATGCGGATCACCCGGTTGTCGGAGGGTGTGCTGATGTAGGCGTACATCAACCGGTCCTGCTTGTATGTCGGCGACCGCACGATGTCCATCAGGCCGCCGTCGCCGGACGGGTCGACGGGGATGACCATCTTCACCTTCGGCTCGGCGTTCAGGGAGATCTCCTTGATCGCGCCGGTTATGCGCTCTGCCACCAGCGCGGTTTTGCTGTCGATGCCCATGATCAAGCCGCTGGTGCTCTCCAGGCAGCCCTGCATGACCCCCGGTGCCGGACACGCCTTGGGGAACGGCGTGGCGGGCAGCGGCGGTGGCGGCGGAGGCGGAGAACTGGGCTGGGGCTTGAGTGCCGGGTTAGTGGTGAACGGCTGCGACTGGGCGTCGTTGAACCGCGCGCAGCCACTCAAGACCAGCACTGCCGTACACAGCGCCGCGAGTGCGCACCGCGCCGACCGCCGTATCCGCATGACCGACAGGCTACGGACTTTGCGGACGCCGCCGCCACATACCCGGGTAGGTGAGCCTTCGAAAGCCGTTGTACCGACGATTTCGTGCCCCGACAGGTGGTCAGGCTCACTTTGGGGCCGATCCGAACCGGCCGGCGGGCAAACTGCCGAATTGTCTGGTGAAGCGCCGCTCAAATCCCAGATTCAGGCCGATTTGCCCTTACCCTGGCACGGGTGACCAGTCAATCGCATGACTCGAGTTGGCGGCGGCCGGGTGACCTCCCCGAACCACTGCCGGGACGCCCTGCCTCGGCAAGTCTGGTTGACCCCGAGGACGACCTGACGCCCGTCGGTTTTCCGGGCGAATTCGGCACCACCACCGACCTGCCGGCATACCAGGCAGCTACTTCGGGCGGCCCCGTGCACAACCTGATGGACTCGCCGGAACCGCTGCCGTATGCGTTCCACCCGCCGCAGCCCGCCGGCGCTTTGGCAGCCGAGCCGGCCGCAATCGATCCGGAAACGGACCACGATCGCCAGCTCGACCTGGGGCGTCGCGGCACCCAGCATCTCGGGTTGCTGATACTTCGCGTCGGCCTGGGAGCGGTGCTGTTGGCACATGGGCTGCAGAAGCTGTTCGGCTGGTGGGGCGGTACCGGGATGACCGGATTCAAGAGTTCGCTGTCCGACGTCGGCTACCACCACGCCGACGTCCTGGCCTATGCGGGCGCCGGCGGCGAGATCGTCGCGGCCGCGCTGCTGGTGCTCGGTTTGTTCACCCCGGTCGCCGCCGCGGGAGCGTTGGCGTTCCTGGTCAACGGTTTGCTCGCCACCGTCTTGGTCAAGCCGCATTCGCACAATTTCTCGTTCTTCCTGCCCGATGGGCACGAATACCAGATCACGCTGATAGTCATCGCCGTGGCGGTGATTTTGTGTGGTCCTGGCCGCTATGGCCTCGACGCCGGCCGGGGCTGGGCGTATCGGCCGTTCATCGGGTCGTTCGCGGCGCTGCTGGGCGGTATCGGTGCAGGTGTAGCAGCGTGGATGCTGCTCACCGGGGTCAACCCGCTCGGCTGACCTCGGTCACGCATACGGGTTGGGCACCCTGCCCGAGCTGACGTCGGTCAACCGGGGCAGCGTTGAGAAGGTGACGGCGGGCAGTCGTAACTCTGCACCGCTCTTCAGACGGGCACGCGCCCAGGACCCTTTGCTGAAGCGCAGCCCGTCGATATCGTCCCAGCTCACGGTCTGCTGCCCTAGCAGTTTCCGCACGGTCACACCGTGCTCGTCGGCGACGGTGCGCAGCCGGACGATCAACGTGGACAACACCACCGGGATCACGAGTAGCGGCGCGCTCGGTGGCCAGGCCAGCACCGGCACCAGCAGGCCGAGGGTGAAGAATCCGACGGCCAGGTGCGCGATCGGCGACACCCGCAGCACTACTGGCGATTCCGTAGCCACCCTCGCATCATTCCATCGCCGGATTTGGACGCTCTCCGATGCCGGGTGCGCGGCACCGGATTTGACGGCTGAGCTGTGCGAAGGCTACCGTCGGACGCTATGGATACCGCCGGAAAGCCCGGAATGCTCGTAGTAATTGGTCGGCGCGTTGGTAGCTGACCAGCACTTCAGCATTTGAAGCGATCCAGCACCAACGCGCAACCCTCGCTCAGCAGCGAGGGTTTTTTGTTGCTTCGGCAATGAAACTTCCCAGAGGAAACCAGGATTAGGACCAAGAGGACGAAGAGGACAGTGAGCGCACCCACCAAGCCACACTCCCAGCCGCCGGGAGCCAATGGCGTGCCAGGCCAGGGCAAACCGGCCGCCAAAGCCGCGGTCTCACCCAAACGCGTTGCACCCGAACAACTTACCGGTGCGCAGGCGGTCATCCGGTCGCTGGAGGAACTCGACGTCGACGTCATCTTCGGCATTCCCGGCGGTGCCGTGCTGCCGGTGTATGACCCGCTGTTCGACTCGCGGAAGCTGCGCCACGTGCTGGTGCGCCACGAGCAGGGCGCCGGTCACGCCGCCAGCGGCTACGCGCATGTCACCGGCAGGGTGGGCGTGTGCATGGCGACCTCGGGACCCGGTGCCACCAACCTGGTGACCCCGCTGGCCGATGCGCAGATGGACTCGGTGCCGGTGGTCGCCATCACGGGCCAGGTCGGGCGCGGTCTGATCGGGACCGACGCCTTCCAGGAGGCCGACATCTCGGGCATCACGATGCCGATCACCAAGCACAACTTCCTGGTCCGCTCCGGCGACGAGATTCCCCGCGTCATTGCCGAGGCCTTTCACATCGCGGCGACGGGCCGACCCGGCGCGGTGCTCGTCGACATCCCGAAGGACGTGCTGCAGGGCCAGTGCACTTTCAGCTGGCCGCCACGCATGGACCTGCCCGGCTACAAGCCGAACACCAGGCCGCACAGCCGCCAGATCCGTGAGGCGGCCAAGCTGATCGCCGCCGCGCGCAAACCGGTGCTCTACGTCGGCGGCGGCGTCATCCGCGGCGAGGCCACCGAGCAGCTGGCCGAACTGGCCGAACTGACCGGCATCCCGGTGGTGACCACGCTGATGGCGCGCGGCGCGTTTCCGGACAGCCATCGACAGAACCTGGGCATGCCAGGCATGCACGGCACGGTGGCCGCGGTGGCGGCGCTGCAGCGCAGCGACCTGCTGATCGCGCTGGGCACCCGATTCGACGACCGGGTGACCGGCAGGCTCGACTCGTTCGCGCCCGAGGCCAAGGTCATCCACGCCGACATCGACCCCGCCGAAATCGGCAAGAACCGGCACGCCGACGTGCCGATTGTCGGCGATGTCAAGGCCGTCATGACCGATCTGAGTGCGATGCTGCAGCACTACCGGGACGCCGGCTCACCAGCACAACCGGAGATGACCGAATGGTGGGCATATCTGGAGAGCGTCCGCGCCACCTATCCGCTCAGCTACGGCCCGCAGAGCGACGGCAGCCTGAGCCCGGAATACGTCATCGAAAAATTGGGTGAAATCGCCGGCCCGGACGCCGTCTACGTCGCCGGTGTCGGCCAGCACCAGATGTGGGCGGCGCAGTTCATCAAGTACGAAAACCCGCGCACCTGGCTGAATTCCGGCGGGCTGGGCACCATGGGGTTCGCCATCCCGGCGGCCATGGGCGCCAAGCTCGCCCGCCCGGACGCCGAGGTGTGGGCCATCGACGGTGACGGCTGCTTCCAGATGACCAACCAGGAGCTGGCCACATGCGCCATCGAGGGCGCACCGATCAAGGTGGCGCTGATCAACAACGGCAACCTCGGCATGGTGCGCCAGTGGCAGAGCCTGTTCTATCAGGAGCGCTACTCGCAGACCGACCTCGCCACGCACTCGCACCGCATCCCCGACTTCGTCAAGCTGGCCGAGGCGCTGGGCTGTGTCGGATTGCGTTGTGAGCGTGAGGAAGACGTCGTCGACGTCATCAACCAGGCACGCGCGATCAACGACCGCCCGGTGGTGATCGACTTCATCGTCGGCGCCGACGCGCAGGTGTGGCCGATGGTGGCCGCCGGAACCAGCAACGACGAGATCCAGGCCGCCCGCGGCATCCGCCCACTATTCGACGACATCACCGAAGGCCACGCCTGATGATCACTGGATTTTCCAAGACGCACACGCTGTCTGTGCTGGTGGAGGACAAGCCGGGTGTTCTCGCCCGGGTTGCGGCGCTGTTCTCGCGGCGCGGTTTCAACATCGAGTCGTTGGCGGTGGGCGGCACGGAGCAAAAGGACATGTCGCGGATGACCATCGTGGTCTCCGCCGAGCAGACTCCGCTCGAGCAGATCACCAAGCAGCTCAACAAGCTGATCAACGTCATCAAGATCGTCGAGCAGGACGACGACAACTCGGTGTCCCGCGAGCTGATGCTGATCAAGGTGCGTGCCGACGCCGGCTCCCGTAGCCAGGTGATCGAGGCAGTAAATCTCTTTCGCGCCAACGTGATTGACGTTTCTCCGGACTCGCTGACCGTCGAGGCGACCGGCAATCGCGGCAAGCTCGAAGCGCTGCTGCGAGTATTGGAGCCTTTCGGCATCCGCGAAATCGCCCAATCCGGCATGGTGGCCTTGTCCCGCGGCCCGCGCGGTTTGGGCAATCAGGCCAACGCGAAGCAATAGACAGTAATAGACAAGGAGAGATGCAGCAGTGTCACTAGAGATGTTCTACGACGACGATGCGGACCTGTCGATCATCCAGGGCCGCAAGGTCGGCGTGATCGGCTACGGCAGTCAAGGGCACGCGCACTCGTTGAGCCTGCGCGACTCCGGTGTGCAGGTGCGCGTCGGACTCAAGGAGGGTTCCAAGTCGCGGCCGAAGGTCGAGGAGCAGGGCCTGGACGTCGATACCCCCGCCGAGGTCGCCAAGTGGGCCGACGTGATCATGCTGCTGGCCCCCGACACCGCGCAGGCCGACATTTTCAAGAACGACATCGAGCCCAACCTAAAGGCCGGCGACGCATTGTTTTTCGGTCACGGCCTCAACATCCACTTCGACCTGATCAAGCCGCCTTCCGACGTCACCGTCGCGATGGTCGCGCCCAAGGGACCCGGCCACCTGGTGCGTCGCCAGTTCGTCGACGGCAAGGGCGTGCCGTGTCTGATCGCCGTCGACCAGGACCCCACCGGCAGCGGTGAGGCGTTGGCGCTTTCGTACGCCAAGGCCATCGGGGGCACCCGCGCCGGTGTCATCAAGACCACGTTCAAGGACGAGACCGAAACCGACCTGTTCGGTGAGCAGGCCGTATTATGCGGTGGCACAGAGGAATTGGTGAAGGCTGGTTTCGATGTGATGGTCGAGGCGGGCTACCCGCCGGAGATGGCCTACTTCGAGGTGCTACACGAGCTCAAGCTGATCGTCGACCTGATGTACGAAGGCGGCATCGCCCGGATGAACTACTCGGTGTCCGACACCGCGGAATTCGGCGGCTACCTGTCCGGTCCGCGGGTCATCGATGCCGACACCAAGGAGCGGATGCGCGCCATCCTGCGTGACATCCAGGACGGTAGCTTCGTCAAGAAGCTGGTGGCCAACGTCGACGGCGGCAACAAGCAACTCGAGCAGCTGCGCAAGGAGAACGCCGAGCACCCCATCGAGGTCACCGGCAAGAAGCTGCGCGATCTGATGAGCTGGGTGGACCGCCCCATCACCGAGACTGCTTGATCTCCCGGCGAGCAGACGCAAAATCCCCTATTTCTTCGGCGTGTCGGGTGATTTTGCGTCTGTTCGCGCTACCGCGTAAGTCGGTCGGCGACCGAAACCACCCGGCGCGCCAAATGGTCGAGAGCGTCGGCGGTGGCGTCATCGAATTCGGTGATGTTGTCGTGAGTGGAGACCAGGCTCGCGCCGTAGGGGTTGCCGTCGACGAACTTGAGCGGTTCGGTGTATCCCGGCGGCACGATGATTCCGCCGAAATGCATCAACGTGATGTACAGCGTGAGCAGGGTGGTCTCCTGGCCGCCGTGCAGCGTGTTGGACGACGTGAACGCCGCATACACCTTGTCGGCGAGTTTGCCTTCGGCCCAAAGTCCACCCAGCGAGTCGAGAAAACCGCGCAATTGCGATGCGGCGCCGCCGAATCGGGTGGGTGAGCCGAAGATCACCGCGTCGGCCCACACGATATCCTCCGCGGTGGCCGTGGGCAGATCTTTGGTGGCTTCGTAATTCGCCGTCCAAGCGGGATTCTTCGCGAACGACGCCGGGTCGCGGGTTTCGGCGACGTGCCGTACCCGGACTTCGGCGCCGGCCGCCTCGGCCGCCGCAGCGACGCGCTTTGCCATCGAGGTGTTATGGCCGGTGGCCGAGTAGTAGATGATCGCAAGTTTCGTCACGGTGCCATGGTAGGCAAGTCAGTAATGCCGAATTCGCGGCCCAACAGAGTACGCGCCGCGTAGTAACCCGCCATCCCATGCACGCCGCCGCCGGGCGGGGTGGCTGCCGAACACAGATACACCCTCGGCATCGGTGTGCTCCAAGGGTTTAGCCGCAAAGTGGGACCGGCGATCGCGCGCCACGCGTTGTTTCCGCCCACCCCGATGTCGCCGCCCACATAGTTGGCATTGTGGTCGGACATCCGAGCGGCGGGCACCGCGCGCGCTGCCACCACGACGTCGCGGAAGCCCGGCGCGAACCGCTCGACGACTCCGGTCACCGCCTCGGTAGGGTCGAGCGGAGAACCCGACGGCACATGGGCGTAAGTCCAGAACGGGCGACGGCCTTGGCTGTCTATCCGGCCGGGGTCGCACACATGCGGTGACGACGCCAGCACCATGGGCCACTCGGCGTGCCGTCCGGCCGCGATGTCCGCCTCGGCGCGCGCCATCTGCTCGCGGGTGCCGCCCAAATGAAAGGTCGGTACCTGCCGCAGCCTTTGGTCCGACCAAGGAATGTCGTCGTTGAGCACGAAGTCCACCTTCGCGACGCCGGGCCCAAAACGATACCGGCGCAACGCTTTGGCATACCTGGGCGGAAGCGCGTCACGGTAAATCTGCAGCAGCGCGGTGGGTGCGGTGTCGAACACGACGACCGAGCCAGGCGGTCCCGGCGGCGAGGTGACGTCGACGCCGGTGGTCAGCGCACCGCCGTGGTCGCGCAGGTCGGCGATAAGTGCGTCGCTGATCGCGCGGGTCCCGCCCACCGGAATGGGCCAGCCAACCGCATGGGCGAGGACGGCCAGCATCAAACCGGCGCCGGCTGCCGCCATCGACGGCATCCGTGAAATCACATGGGCGGCAACACCAGTGAACAAGGCGCGGGCGTCCTCGCCGGCCAGTGTCCGCCACGCAGGTGTGCCTTGGGACAGGGTCGCCAGCCCGAGGCGCAGGGCGGGCAGTACCGAACTGGGCACCGAACGCTTGTCGCCCAGCAGCAATCCGACGACCGCTTGCCAATCGGTCACCAACGGGCCGAGCAGACGTCGCCAGGACGCGCCGTCGGTCAATTCGGCGCAGGTGCGTTCGATGTCGAGGTATGCGATTGCCGCCGGCCGGTCTGGCAGGGGGTTGGCATAGGCGATCTCGGGTACCGCGAGCTGCACGCCGCGTGCGGCCAGGTCGAACTCCGCAAAGAACGGAGACGCCAACGCCAATGGGTGAACCGCAGAACAGATGTCGTGTGAAACACCGGGAAATTCGACGTCGGCGGCGGTACGGGCGCCACCACCAAACGTCGGCTGGGCTTCGAGCACCTGAACCTTCAGTCCGGCACGGGCGCAGATTACGGCTGTGGCGAGCCCGTTGGGCCCGCTGCCCACGACGGTGACGTCCATCCCGTGATGGTAGGAGACCGGCAGGCTACGCGGTCAGGTCGGGACGCACCCCGAGCACCGGTTGCCGGACCCCACCGTTGGCGAATTCCGGGCACCACGGCCGGTGGCCACTGTCATCGGCCCACACCAGCTGCAGCGCGTGCAACTCTGGGCCGTAAAACGCCACCGCCACGTTCATATGCACCTCGGGATGCTCCACCTGCACGACCGCCAGCAACGGGCCATCAGGTATCGAGATCCATTCGCCCGGCACTTGTCGTCCGCCATCCATCAGATACGCGGCGACCGTGTTGAGCAGCCGGGCTGCCGACTGCGGCGCCAGGCCCGTCACCAACAGTTCGGGCAACCCTCGTTCGTGCAAGCCGACCGTGTAGGCGTAGGGCGCGTAGTCACTCTCTACGTATTGCACCGCCCAACCGTGTTTTGACTTTGTTTTCTCAATCTCCGCGAGAAACTCGTCAACGGTGCTCCCGGGGTGATCGCACATCCAGCACATGCGTGCCGTCCCTTCTTTCGTCGCATTACTGTCACCATGCACCCGTGCACCGACAACCCCAGCCCGCTGCGCCCGGCTGCGCCGCGCTGGCGATCGCCACGGCCGCGCTCGCGATCCCCGCGCGCTGTGATGGCGGGGACCCGCTTCGCCCGGCTCCGCCGCGCTCGCGATCCCCGACTACGCTGTCGGCGTGAACTTGCCTGTTGTGTTAATCGCCGACAAACTCGCCCAATCGACCGTCGCAGCCCTGGGAGACCAGGTCGAGGTGCGCTGGGTCGACGGCCCCGACCGGGAGAAGCTGCTGGCTGCGGTGCCTGAGGCCGACGCGCTGCTGGTGCGGTCGGCCACCACGGTCGACGCCGAGGTGCTGGCAGCCGCCCCCAAGCTGAAGATCGTCGCCCGCGCCGGAGTGGGGCTGGACAACGTCGACGTGGACGCAGCCACCGCCCGCGGCGTGCTGGTGGTCAACGCCCCCACGTCGAACATTCACAGCGCCGCCGAGCACGCGCTGGCGCTGCTGCTGGCCGCATCGCGGCAGATTCCGGCGGCCGATGCCACGCTGCGGGAGCGCACCTGGAAGCGGTCGTCCTTCTCGGGCACCGAGATTTTCGGCAAGACCGTCGGTGTCGTGGGCTTGGGCCGGATCGGGCAACTGGTCGCTCAGCGGATCGCGGCCTTCGGCGCCCACGTCGTCGCTTACGACCCCTATGTGGCACCTGCGCGGGCCGCGCAGCTCGGGATCGAACTGCTGTCCCTCGACGAGCTGCTGGGCAGGGCCGACTTCATCTCTGTGCATCTGCCGAAGACACCTGAGACCGCGGGTCTGATCGACAAAGAAGCGTTGGCCAAGACCAAGCCCGGCGTGATCATCATCAACGCCGCGCGCGGCGGCCTGGTGGACGAGGCGGCGCTGGCCGAAGCGATACGCAGCGGACATGTCCGCGCCGCCGGCCTCGATGTGTTCGCCACCGAACCCTGCACTGACAGCCCGCTGTTCGAGCTGCCGCAGGTGGTCGTCACACCGCATCTGGGCGCATCCACCGCTGAGGCTCAGGACCGCGCCGGCACCGACGTGGCAGAGAGTGTGCGGTTGGCGCTCGCGGGGGAGTTCGTGCCCGATGCGGTAAACATTGGCGGCGGGGTCGTCAACGAAGAGGTAGCGCCCTGGCTGGACCTGGTCCGCAAGCTCGGGGTGCTCGCCGCGGCGCTGTCCGACGAGTTGCCGGCGTCGCTACAAGTGCAAGTCTGCGGTGAGCTGGCTGCCGAAGACGTTGAGGTGCTGAAGCTTTCGGCTTTGCGCGGTCTGTTCTCGGCGGTAATCGAGGATGCCGTGACATTCGTCAACGCGCCGGCGCTGGCCGCCGAGCGTGGGGTGTCCGCCGAGATCACCAAGGCTTCCGAAAGCCCCAACCACCGCAGCGTTGTCGATGTGCGGGCGGTCGGTGCCGACGGCTCGGTCGTCAACGTGGCCGGCACGCTGTCCGGGCCGCAGCAGGTGCAAAAGATCGTGCAGATCAACGGCCGCAACTTCGATCTGCGGGCTCAGGGGACCAACCTGGTGATCAACTACGCCGACCAGCCCGGAGCGTTGGGCAAGATCGGCACCCTGCTCGGGGCGGCCGGCGTCAACATTCAAGCTGCGCAGCTCTCCGAGGACACCGAGGGACCAAGCGCGACCATCCTGCTGCGGCTCGACCAGGATGTGCCCGCCGACGTGCGTTCGGCGATCAGCGCGGCGGTCGGCGCCAACATGCTTGAAGTGGTTGATCTTTCGTGAAGCTCGCCGTTATCCCCGGCGACGGGATCGGCCCCGAAGTCGTGGCCGAGGCGGTCAAGGTGCTCGATGCGGTCCGGCCGGGAGTCGAGAAGACCGGCTATGACCTTGGCGCTCGCCGCTATCACGCGACTGGCGAGGTATTGCCCGAGTCGGTGGTCGGCGAGCTGCGCGAGCACGATGCCATCCTGCTCGGCGCGATCGGTGACCCGTCGGTTCCCAGTGGCGTCCTGGAGCGAGGTCTGTTGCTGCGCCTGCGATTCGAGCTCGATCACCATGTCAACCTTCGTCCCGGCCGGTTGTACCCCGGGGTGAGCAGTCCGCTCGCCGGCAATCCGGAAATCGATTTCGTGGTGGTGCGCGAGGGCACCGAAGGCCCATACACCGGCAATGGCGGCGCAATTCGCATCGGAACGCCCAACGAAGTCGCGACCGAGGTCAGCGTGAATACCGCGTTCGGTGTGCGTCGGGTGGTGGCCGACGCGTTTGAAAGGGCCCAGCGGCGTCGCAAACATCTGACGTTGGTGCACAAGACAAATGTGTTGAGCTTCGCCGGCAAGCTGTGGGCGCGCATCGTCGCCGAGGTCGGCGAAGAATATCCCGATGTCGAGGTGGCGTATCAACACGTCGACGCCGCAACCATTTTCCTGGTAACCGACCCCGGACGGTTCGATGTGATCGTCACCGACAACCTGTTCGGCGACATCATCACCGACTTGGCCGCCGCGGTGTGCGGCGGTATCGGGTTGGCCGCCAGTGGAAATATCGACGCGACCCGGACCAATCCGTCGATGTTCGAGCCGGTGCACGGCAGCGCGCCAGATATCGCCGGTCAGGGGATCGCGGATCCGACCGCGGCGATCATGTCGGTGGCGCTGCTGCTGGCCCATCTTGGCGAGGAAGAGGCGGCGGCTCGGGTGGATCGGGCTGTCGAGACCTATTTGGCAAGTCGCGGGAACGAACGGCTTGCCACCGGCGCCATCGGCGAACGGATTGCAGCCGCGCTCTAAGAGTTGACCCGTAATGGGTCATGCAGCGCCAGTCAGCTTGGGGGCTGGTTGTTTTCGGCTGGTCCCGCGACGTCCAGGCTTTTGGCTTGATCTGTTCGGGGGTGGGCCGAGTGCTGCTTGTTCAGCAGGGGCCACTAGGTGGTGGCTGCCGGTCCTGGCCGCTTTCGCACCATCGGGTGATGGGGGTGGCTGGTGCCGGTTGACTGAACCCTCCCACTCTTGCTGGGAGGCCTCCCACCCCTGTCTGAGGGTGTGGGCAAGCTGGTAGTCGACGCGTGCGGTGCGCGGATCATCCGGGTCGGCAAATCTGACGCAGGCCGCTAAGGCGGCCGAGACGAGGTCACGATCCCCACGCAGCCCGCAGTGGGGGCAGTCATGGGTGCGCACGGCCAGGGTCTTAGGCACCCGCGCCCCGCAGAGGCAGTGCTGGGACAGCGCGGTGGATCCGGTGCCCGCACGCGGCAGGGCACCGCCGGTGGCGCGGCATTCGCGGGACAGTGCGGCCACCAGGATGCCAGGGCTGAACAGGGCAATCCGTTTGCCCCACAACCTCGCCCAAGTGCTGATATTGGTGTATTCAACAGTGAGGGTGTGGCCGTGGGCGGCCACGATCCGTCCGGCAACTGCGGTGGCGCGGGCCTGTTTGGCCTGACTGGCGCGCCGCGTCGCGGCGGCGTGATCGGCGCGGGTGCGCTGGTAGGCGCCCGAGAGCGTGTCGTGGCGGTAGGCGACCAGCGGCGCCCCATCGGGGCGGGCATGCCGCGCCCCAGCCGGGTTGAGCAGCTGTTTGGCGGGCAGTCCTTGGTCGGCGCGGCGCTGTGCGCGCTGGTGCTGGCGCACCGAGGGTCCGTACTGCTCGGCGTTGGTGTTGCGTCGCGAGCGGTCCAATGCTTTCTGGCGGGCCCGGGCTTTCTTGGCCGCCCGCGCCGCGGTGTTCTGTTGCTCAGCGGTGCAGGCGATCCGCTCGACCACCAGCCGGTCGGGCTCATCGACCGGGAATGATGCGACTGACAGGTTGGACACATTGGCATCCACCCCGGCATGCCGGGCGGCGGGGATCTGGGCGCGGCGAGCTCGGGTGGTCGGTGATTGATACCCGCCCCGATGGACCAACAGATGCGCGTAGTAGCGCCAGCCGCCCGGGGCTTTGCGGTCACGCACTCGCACCAAATCGATCTTGTGCCAGATGTCCCGGTTAACCAGGAAATGGGCCAGGTAGGCCCACTGGCCAGCGCCGTGCGGTAGCCGAACCGGCAGGACCAGATCCCCAGCGGGGAGCCCGGTGAACACCACCGCCAACGCGCCGCTGTGTTCCCACCATCTGCCGCCCGCTGGACGCGCCGGCGCCGGTAGCTGGGCGGGTTGGGCAAGGATCGAGGAGCCCGCCGGCTGGCCGGCCGCCGCAGCGGCGGTGCCGATCTCGTTCGCCAAGGCGGGGTGCCGATAGGTGTTCAGATGTCCGTCCACTGTGCCGGCCAGCCGGTAGGTCTCCCAGGTGGGCGTGGCCTTGGTGTGCGAGCGCGCCCGGCCGGGGATACGAGTGAACTGCCGCCACGACCCGACCCGCGGCGGGCCGTGGCGGCGCCCTGAAGCGTCGGGGAACAGGTGCCGCTCGATGGTTTGCCACACTTCGTCGGCCACGTGCAGGCCGATGGCCTTGGTCAGGTGATTACGCATCCACCCGCTGGCTTCGATATGGGCCTTCGCCGCGGCCTCAATGCCTTTGCGGGTCAACCCCAGCCGCTCCCGCAGCGCCTTGGGATCGATCGCGCGTTCATTGTGGGCCACCCAGTAGGCGCGGCAGCGATTGGCGGCGTCGCGTTGCAAAGCCCGCCGCAGCCGAAACACCGCATCCCACTGCCGCTCCACGCGCCGGCGAACCATTGGGTCATTGGCGTCGAGCTCGAGGCGGATCGCCGACACGACCCCTTCGTACCGGAAATTCGGGGCTCTCGACTTACCCCGGCGCCGCGGTCCCACCACACCATCGCTGATAGCGGGGGTGGTGTCGGTGCCGACAGCTGCCATGGGGCTTATGCAACCATCAGCCACCGACACCGACCTGCAACCAGCTGCGCACCGACCTGACCGATCGGGCACTGGCGGCACCGTGCCAGCATCGACTCATTCACCGAAGCCGCGAAAAAGGCCGCCGTGGCGGTGACGGCCAGTCCCAAGGTGAGTACGATCCGTTCGCCGACGAGGTCCAGCACATAGCCCCAGCCGATCAGGGTGATGACCATGCCGAAGCTAGGCATGGCCGAAAGCAGCGCGGCTTCGGCCAGACTGATACCACGCACGTCGTTCAGTACGGGCATCAGAAAAGCTATGCCGTTGATGAAGACCCGTGGCGCACAACGTCGCTATTAGCGCGACCGCGAGCATGGACCAGGGTCGCGTCGATGTTGTCTGCATCTGTCGGTAGTTCTGATTGGATCGTTGCTGCGAATATCCGCGACCGGCGCGGCGATCATGTCGGTGGCGTTGCTGCTGGCCCATCTTGGCGAGGACGAGGCGGCTGCCCGGGTGGATCGGGCGGTCGAGACCTATCCGGCAAGTCGCGGGGACGAACGGCTAGCCACAACCGCCATCGGCGAACGGATTGCAGCCGCGCTCTGGTTTCCAAACCGGGCGGAAGCAGGCGAACCGGCACCAATGGCACCCCGATCAGCGGGAACAACCCGCACAGTATCCACGCCGGAGGATACTTCGCGGCGCTGATCAAGACGCCGAACAGTGGAGCACCGGCGCCGAATATCAGCCGCTGCGTGGTGTTCTGGATGCCTAGCGCGCGACCGCTCCAGAACGGCCCGGCGAATTCGGTGATAGCCGTCGCCTCCAACCCGTTGTCCAGCACCGCGATCACCGCGACGGCGACCATCAGCGGCGCCTGGTAACTCGAATTCAGGTAGTCAGACCAGGCCAACAGAAACAGGGTCAAAGCGGCGGTGGCGGCGATGATTGCCACCGGCCGCATCCGCGATCCGATCCGATCCGACCAGCGGCCTACCATGATGCGTCCCAGCGCACCGAGCATTTGCGACAGGGTGACCAAACCGGCTGCGGCAGCGACCGACCAATGAAGGTTGTTGACCAGCCAGACGAACATGAACGTCGCGGTCACCGTCTGCGGCATCATCAGCAGCGCCGATACAGCGTGGATTCGCCACAGCACCGAGGACCCGCGATAGGGAGTGGCCAGTTCCTGTTCGGTGGCCGTCTTGCGGGACTTGCGCGAGGGGTCGTGGACGCCGATGAGGCTGGCCACCGCGGCCACGGTGCACGCGACGGCGGGAAACATCAGTCCCGCGTGCGGGCGGCTTTCGGCCAGCTCGGGTATGGCGAAGGCGCCCAAGGCAATCCCCAGCGGCTGGGCTGTCTGCCGGATTCCCATCGCCAGGCCGCGTTGGTGCGGCGGGAACCAGCCGGACACCAGCCTGCCGCCCGCGCTGTTGCAACTGGCCGCGGCCATGCCGCCAAGAAACAGAAAGACGGCGAACAACACCTGTGAATGCACCGACGCCGCGGCGTAAGCCGCAGCCGCGGTCAGCGCGGAGCCCGCCGTCATCACGATTCGCTCACCGACGCGGTCCAGGATGTAGCCCCAGGCGACCAGCGTGACCACCATGCCCCAGGTGGGCATCGACGACAACAGACTCGCTTGGGTCAGTGGCGTCCCTCGCTCGGACTCCAGGGCCGGGATTAGGAAAGCGACACCGTTAATGAACGAGAACGAACTCGCCGTCACCCCCAGCGACACGACCAGGATTAACCAGCGTCCGCCCGTGCTCAGTGGGCCCGTGGCGATCGGGTCCTTCGGCATCCGCTCATGCTCGCATGTCGTGCGCGCTGCTGAAAGACGACATCTGGCAAGGGGCAGCTGTATCGAATGTGAGTGGTCCGCTGCGCCCGGCTTCGCCGCGCTGGCGACCCTCACTAGGCTCAACCGAATGCGCCTTGGTCGAATCGCCAGCCCAGACGGCGTCGCCTTCGTCAGCATCGAAGGTGACTCGGAAAGTCCCGCCGAAATGACCGCGCGGGAGATCGCTGAGCATCCATTCGGCACGCCGACGTTCACCGGCCGATCTTGGCCACTGGCCGACGTCCGACTGCTGGCCCCGATCCTGGCCAGCAAGGTGGTCTGTGTCGGCAAGAACTATGCCGACCACATCGCCGAAATGGGCGGCGCGACCGGCCCAGCGCCGGCAGACCCGGTGATCTTCCTCAAACCGAACACTGCGATAATCGGGCCGAACGTTCCAATTCGCCTGCCCGCCAATGCATCACCCGTTCACTTCGAGGGTGAGCTGGCGATAGCGATCGGCCGGCCGTGCAAAGACGTTCCAGCCGCCCGTGCCGCCGAGAACATCCTCGGTTACACGATCGCCAACGACGTGTCTGCGCGCGATCAGCAGAAATCCGACGGCCAGTGGACCCGGGCCAAAGGACACGACACCTTCTGTCCCGTCGGACCCTGGATCGTCACCGATCTGGACCCGGCCGACCTGAAACTGCGCACCGAGGTCAACGGCAAGGTTAAACAAAACAGCCGCACCTCGTTGATGATTCACGACGTCGGCGCCATCGTCGAATGGATCTCGGCGGTAATGACATTGCTGCCCGGTGACCTGATTCTCACCGGCACACCCGCTGGTGTCGGTCCGCTCGAGGACGGTGACACCGTCGCCATAACCGTGCAGGGAATTGGCACCCTCACCAATCCCGTAGTCCGCAAAGGAAAGCCGTGACTGCACCTGAAGACAAGGTCCGGGTTCGGTTCTGCCCCTCGCCCACCGGCACGCCACACGTCGGGATGGTCCGCACCGCGCTGTTCAACTGGGCGTACGCCCGCCACACCGGCGGCACCTTCGTATTCCGCATCGAGGACACCGACGCCCAACGGGACAGCGAGGAAAGCTATCTGGCGCTGATCGATGCGTTGCGCTGGCTCGGCCTGGACTGGGACGAGGGGCCCGGGGTCGGCGGACCTTATGGCCCGTACCGCCAATCGCAGCGCACCGAAATCTACCGGGACGTGGTGGGCCGGCTGCTGGACGCAGGAGAGGCGTACTACGCATTCTCGACACCGCAAGAGGTCGAGGCCCGTCACGTCGCGGCAGGACGTAATCCCAAGCTGGGCTACGACAATTTCGACCGTCACCTGACCGACTCGCAGCGCGCCGCATACCTGGCGGAAGGCCGTCAGCCGGTGGTGCGCTTACGGATGCCCGCCGAAGACCTCGTTTGGCACGACCTGGTGCGGGGGACCACCACCTTCGCGGCCGGCACGGTACCCGATTTCGCGTTGACCCGCGCGAGCGGAGATCCGTTGTACACCTTGGTCAACCCGTGCGACGACGCCCTGATGAAGATCACGCATGTGCTGCGCGGCGAGGATCTGCTGCCGTCTACTCCACGCCAGCTGGCGCTGTATCAGGCGCTGATCCGGATCGGGGTCGCGGAGCGCACCCCGGAATTCGCCCATCTCCCAACGGTATTGGGGGAAGGCACCAAGAAACTGTCGAAGCGCGACCCGCAGTCGAACCTCTTCGCCCATCGCGAACGCGGGTTTATCCCCGAGGGTCTGCTGAATTATCTTGCGCTGCTCGGCTGGTCGATCGCCGATGATCGTGACCTGTTCAGCCTCGACGAGATGGTGGCCGCGTTCGACGTCGCCGACGTCAACTCCAACCCCGCCCGGTTCGACCAGAAGAAGGCCGACGCGATCAACGCCGAGCACATCCGCATGCTCGACCCCGACGATTTCACCACCAGGCTGCGCGACTATCTGGACGTACATGGCCACCACATCGAACTGGATGAAGCGCGATTCGCCGTCGCGGCTCAGTTGGTTCAGACCCGCATCGTCGTCCTCGCTGACGCGTGGGATCTGCTGAAATTCCTCAACGACGACCAATACGCGATCGATCCCAAAGCCGCTGCAAAGGAGCTGGGATCCGACGGGGACCGGGTACTCAGGGCCGCGCTGGCCGCGCTGGACGACGTGGTGGACTGGGCCGCGGGCAATATCGAGGCAGCGCTGAAGTCCGCACTCATCGAGGACCTGGGTCTCAAACCGCGCAAGGCGTTCGGCCCGATCAGGGTGGCCGCGACGGGAACATCGATCAGCCCGCCGTTGTTCGAATCACTCGAGCTGCTGGGTCGTGACCGCACTTTGCAGCGGCTGCGAAACGCGCTGGACCGTCGGGAGTGATGGAACGGCGATGCGGATTGCACGTCGAGTCTTTGGTAGTCTGCACGTCGGCCCTCAACCGCGGGCAACCGCGTTCGCCGGACCCGTTTAGGGTCCGCGAAAGCTCTCTGACCAGCGGTTTTAGGCAGCCAATGGGGTATGGTGTAATTGGCAACACAGCTGATTCTGGTTCAGCCATTCTAGGTTCGAGTCCTGGTACCCCAGCAAAGTCAGCAGATTAGGTGGGCCTACCGCGGTGAGATATGCTGACTGCTCGGATCGGTTCCGGCCCCGTCGTCTAGCGGCCTAGGACGCCGCCCTCTCACGGCGGTAGCGTGGGTTCGAATCCCATCGGGGCTACAAAACCGAGCTGACATAAAATCCCCAATTTTCGTGCCGAAATGGGAATTTTTCGTCTGTTCCGCGTCCGTGCGGGCTAGCTCGCCGCGGGTGCGGTAGAGCCGCCTACCGGCATGTGCGGCAACCCGAGCTTGCGATGATCCCAGGAGCGGGCGCGTCGACTGACGATACGTACGCCGACGCGCTTGTTCATCATCTGGTCGACCATGGGCTTCAAATCGTCGGTATAGGGACCGGTATAGCGCTCCCAGACGCTTACCCCGACCCGGTGCAGCGCGTCGGGATCGTCGACGATCTCGGCAACGCCTTCGAAGGACACGCCGCGCAGCGTGTCGTAGGTATCGCCGTCTTCGATCAGGAAGCTCACCCGCGGATCGCGTTTCAGATTGACCGCTTTCTGCGACTTGGCCTTGGTCTCCAGCCAGATTTCGTCGTCGACCACGGCGTACCACATTGCGGTCAGATGTGGTCGGCCGTCGCGGCCGATGGTGGCCAGGGTGCCGGTACGGCTCTTGACGACGAAATCAGCGATTTCCGCCTCGGACATGACGATGCTCGCGCGCTGGTTGGTTCCCATGGCGTCAGTTTGTCAGGCCGTTGCAGATCGACTCTGCAGTGGTGGCATCCAGCCTGCGGTCAGGGCGCGGTCTGGGGCGGCTCGCTCGTCCTGGATGCAGGCTGGACGCCCAGGACCGAATCACAGCCGGCGAGTGAGCGCATCAGCGGCGGCCAGTAGGTCAGCCGCCCAGCGCGCCCCCGGACGCCTTCCGATCCGGTCGATGGGCCCCGACACCGAAATCGCAGCGATGACGGCACCGCGGCCGTCGCGCACCGGCGCCGACACACTCGCGACGCCGGGCTCGCGCTCGGCCACGCTTTGCGCCCACCCGCGCCGCCGCACGTCAGCCAGCACCCGCCCGGTGAATTTCGCGCTCGGCAACACCGCCGCTTGGGTCGCCGCGTCGCTGTGAGCCAGCAGCACTTTCGCTCCCGAACCCGCCGTCATGGGCAGGCGAGCGCCGACCGGAACCGTATCGCGAAGGCCTGCAGGGGGTTCCACCGCGGCGATGCAGACCCGCGAAATACCCTCGCGACGGTACAACTGCACGCTCTCGCCGGTGGTCTCGCGCAACTGCGGCAACACCACCGAGCCCGCCGCCAGCAGCGGATCGTTGACATGTGCCGCGAGTTCGGTGACCGCGGGTCCGAGACACCACCGGCCCTCGTCGTCGCGGCCCAGCAGGCGATGAAACTCACACGCGGCCGCCAGCCGGTGGGCGGTGGCCCTGGGCAACCCGGTCCGCTCGCACAATTCGGCGAGCCCGCAGGGAGATTCCGCGATGGTATGCAAAATGTCGACGGCTTTGTCGAGGACGCCGATGCCGCTATGCTGTCTCACAAAGAGATATTAGCGTCTCGCATTCTGAGATCACCAATCCAAGTGCCGGGCGCGCCGCGAATGATCGAACAGAGGCGACTTCGAAATGGAATCCACCACCGGCAGGCCCCGCACGCTGGCCGAGAAAGTTTGGGACGACCACGTAGTGGTTCGCGGACAAGTCGGGGCGCCCGACCTGATCTATATCGATTTGCATCTGGTGCACGAGGTGACCAGCCCGCAGGCCTTCGACGGCTTGCGTCTGGCGGGGCGCCCGGTGCGCCGGCCCGACTTGACTCTGGCCACCGAGGATCACAACGTGCCCACCATCGACATCGACAAGCCGATCGCCGATCTGGTGTCGCGAACTCAGGTGGAGACATTGCGGCGGAACTGCGCGGAATTCGGTGTCCGCCTATATCCGATGGGCGACATCGAGCAGGGCATCGTGCATGTCGTCGGACCGCAACTGGGCCTTACCCAACCGGGCATGACGATCGTCTGCGGAGACAGCCACACCTCCACGCACGGCGCGTTTGGCGCGCTGGCGATGGGTATCGGAACCTCGGAGGTCGAGCACGTGCTCGCCACCCAGACGTTGCCGCTGCGCCCGTTCAAGACCATGGCCGTCAATGTCGACGGACAATTGCCCGACGGCGTGACGGCCAAGGACATCATTCTCGCCTTGATCGCCAAGATCGGCACCGGCGGCGGCCAGGGCCATGTCATCGAATACCGGGGCAGCGCCATCGAATCGCTGTCCATGGAAGGGCGGATGACGGTCTGCAACATGAGCATCGAAGCCGGCGCCCGCGCCGGCATGGTCGCTCCCGACCACGTCACCTATGAGTTCCTGCGAGGCCGCCCGCACGCGCCGACGGGTGCGCAATGGGACGCCGCGTTCGCTTACTGGCAGCAGTTACGCACCGACCCCGGAGCCGTCTTCGACACTGAGGTCTATCTGGATGCGGCTGCGTTGAGCCCCTTCGTCACCTGGGGCACCAACCCCGGCCAGGGCGTGCCGCTGGCAGCGGCCGTGCCGGATCCGGAGCTCATGACCGACGACGGGGAGCGTCAGGCCGCCGAGAAAGCATTGGCATACATGGACCTTCGGCCTGGAACGGCCATGCGCGATATCTCGGTAGACGCCGTATTCGTCGGATCCTGCACCAACGGCCGTATCGAAGATCTGCGAGTGGTTGCCGATATCTTGCGCGGGCGCAAGGTGGCGTCAGGAGTGCGGATGCTGGTGGTTCCGGGCTCGATGCGGGTGCGCGCGCAGGCCGAAGCCGAAGGTCTGGGTGAGGTTTTCACGGCCGCGGGTGCCGAGTGGCGGCAAGCGGGATGTTCGATGTGCCTGGGGATGAACCCCGATCAGCTCGCACCCGGGGAGCGTTGCGCGGCGACGTCCAACCGCAATTTCGAAGGGCGGCAGGGCAAGGGGGGCCGCACTCACCTGGTCTCCCCGGCTGTTGCCGCCGCCACCGCGGTTCGTGGCACCCTTTCCGCGCCCTCAGATTTGAATTGATTCGCCAGAACAGGAACGAATATGGAAGCCTTTCACACCCACACCGGGATCGGCGTGCCGTTGCGACGGTCCAATGTCGATACCGATCAGATCATCCCCGCGGTATTTCTGAAGCGTGTCACCCGAACCGGTTTCGAGGACGGCTTGTTCGCGACGTGGCGATCGGATCCCTCATTTGTGCTAAATCTCAGTCCCTTTGACCGGGGTTCGGTGTTGGTCGCCGGACCCGATTTCGGCACCGGGTCGTCGCGTGAGCATGCCGTCTGGGCGCTCATGGACTACGGGTTCCGGGTGGTTATCTCGTCTCGGTTCGGTGACATTTTTCGCGGCAACGCGGGCAAGGCGGGTCTGTTGGCCGCCGAAGTTGCCCAAGACGGTGTGGAACTACTTTGGAAGCTCATCGAGCAGAGTCCGGGCTTGGAAATTACTGTCAATCTTCAAGATCGAAATATCACCGCCGGAACAGTGGTGCTGCCGTTCAAGATTGACGATCACACTGCCTGGCGACTTCTCGAAGGACTTGACGATATAGCCCTTACGCTGCGGAAACTCGACGAGATCGAGGCTTTCGAGGCCTCCTATCCGGACTGGAAGCCGCGCACTCTGCCCACTTCCTGACGCCTCGGAGAGGGGCGAATTCCGCCTCCGCCGGCGCGGGCAGGCGAAGTCGATTTTCCCGCCACACCACCGGTCAAGGGCGGCAACCGGATTGCGGAAATTCAGATTGTCGGGGCCTGAAATTGCGCGTGGCTCTTGGAAATCAAGTGGGTAAGGGTTTACCGTGTCTGCTAGTCGGTTCCGAAACGAGGACCACTGGCTTGGAGGGTTTGGATGAACAAAGCAGAGCTCATAGATGTGCTCACACAGAAATTGGGCTCGGACCGACGGCAGGCAACAGCTGCTGTCGAGAATGTCGTCGACACTATTGTGCGCGCGGTGCACAAGGGTGACAGCGTCACCATTACCGGTTTCGGTGTGTTCGAACAGCGGCGTCGTGCGGCACGGGTGGCGCGCAATCCGCGTACCGGCGAGACGGTGAAAGTGAAGCCGACGTCTGTCCCGGCGTTTCGGCCGGGCGCTCAATTCAAAGCGGTTGTCTCTGGGGCACAAAAACTCCCGTCGGAAGGACCTGCTGTGAAGCGTGGTGTGGCAACGAGTGCAGCGAAGAGAACCGCCAAGAAGGCGCCCGCCAGAAAGGCGACCAAAGCTGCAGCCAAGAAGACCGCGAGCAAGTCGCCAGCCAAGAAGGCGACCAAAGCTGCGGCCAAGAAGACCGCGAGCAAGGCTCCGGCCAAGAAGGCGACCAAAGCTGCGGCCAAGAAGACCGCGAGCAAGTCGCCGGCCAAAAAGGCCGCCGCCAAGACGCTGGCGCGCAAGACGAGCAAGGCTCCGGCGAAGAAGGCAGCCGCAAAGCGGCTTGCCAGCAAGGCACCTGCCAAGAAAACCACCGCACGGCGGGGCCGCAAGTAACGCAGTAAATCTCAGGCACAGATACCCTTCGGGCGGCGGCCGCCCCCGAAGGGTATCTGCGTGTTACGGCTGTGCGTTGGCGCCGAGTGCGCCGCCGATGTGGTCCGCCGCCACCACTCGGCCCCCGGCCAGAGACAGCACCCAGGTGCTGCCTTTGTGGTTGCGGGATTTGTCGGCGCGTATCCCGTCGCGCTCACACCACCACGCGATGAGGTCGGGAATTACCTTGCCCTGTGAGCAAATCACCGGTGTGCCCGACTTTTCGGCGATCTGCAGCATCCGGTTCCGGCCGCGTTTCGGGCTCTTGGCGTAGGCCTCCTCGGTGAGGCTCGGCTCGTTCTTGATGGGCACACCCAGTTCGGCGGCGAGAGGTTCCAGCGTCTGGTGGCAGCGCACGCGGTCGGCGGCATAGGCGTCGGTGGCGCCGAACGCCAGCAGCTGTGGAACCAGGGCCTCGGCCTGCGCACGTCCCTTCTTGTCCAACGGCCGCTTCGTGTCGTCGCCTTTGTAGCGTGCCTTGCTGCCCGCCGTCCCATGCCGGACCACCAGCACGGTGTGCGTGTCTGCGGGCTGTTTGCCGAACCGGCGCAAGACCTTTCGATCCTGTGGGTAGTCGAGCTTCTTCATCGCATCGGAGAACGGCAGCCAGACCAGCTCGTCGACCTCGTTACCGGGGACGAAATCCCCACCGGTGCTGCGTGCCGCCCAGTAGCACACCTTCTTGATGCCTTGATCGATCGGGTACGTCACCGTGGCCAGCCGCCTGCCAAGGATCGCATGGTGACCGGTCTCCTCGAATATCTCGCGCGCGGCAGCCACGGGAGCGGTCTCGCCGGGGTCCACTTTGCCTTTGGGCAGCGACCAGTCGTCGTACCGCGGCCGGTGGATCACCGCTATTTCGACGGGATTCTTGGCCGATTTGACGTACGCGGGTCGCCACAACACCGCCCCGGCAGCGCAAACCACCCGATCCCCCGAGCGGCGGTTGGACGAGTTCTGGGGCGACACCTCAACTCCTGCAGGTCAATTCGGGCACGGCTGCTCGTGCTCGGAGGATATGGCCTTTGCACAGCGTCGTCAGGGGCTGCGGTGTCGCTCCATCAGCGATACCTGATGGTCGCGCACGTTCTCGCCTTCCCGGGGTGCGGCAGTCCACTGTCCGTCGGACCCGAGTTCCCAGCACCGGGTGGCGGGGTCCAACGCGGACTCGAACAAATCGTCCAGCTGGACGGTGAGTCTCGGGTCTTTGACTTGAGCCATCACCTCGACTCGACGGTCGAGATTGCGGTGCATCATGTCGGCACTGCCGATCCAGAACTCGTCGATCGCGTTGAAGTGGATGATCCTCGAGTGTTCCAGGAAGCGGCCGAGAATCGAGCGGACGATGATGTTCTCGGAGATGCCTTCGGCGCCCGGGCGCAGTGCGCAGATGCCACGGACTACGATCTCGACCCGCACGCCTTCCTGCGACGCGCGGTAGAGCGCGTCGATAACCTGTTCGTCGACAAGCGCGTTCATCTTGAGCCGGATTCGCCCGTGGCCGTTTTTCCGGTGGGCGGCAACCTCGCGCTCGACACGCTCGATGATGCCGGTGCGGATGCCCTGCGGAGCCACCAACAGGTTGCGGTACTCCAACTTACGGGAGTAGCCGGTCAGCGAGTTGAACAAGTCCGTCAGGTCGGCACCGATGTCGGGAGCGGCGGTCAGCAAACCGACGTCCTCGTACAGCCGAGCGGTCTTGCCGTTGTAGTTTCCGGTCCCGATGTGGCAGTAGCGCCGGATGGTCGGTCCTTCGCGGCGCACCACCAGGCATGTCTTGCAATGTGTTTTGAGTCCGACGAATCCGTACACGACGTGTACGCCCGCCTGCTCGAGCTCACGCGCCCACCGAATATTGGCTTGTTCGTCAAAGCGCGCCTTGATCTCGACGAGGGCCACCACTTGCTTTCCGGCTTCGGCGGCGTCGATGAGCGCGCGCACAATCGGCGAATCACCGGAGGTTCGGTAAAGCGTCTGCTTGATCGCCAGCACGTTGGGATCGGCGGCGGCCTGTTCGATGAATCGCTGCACGCTGGTGGAGAACGAGTCGTATGGATGGTGTACCAGCACATCACCTTCGCGCAGCGTCGCGAAGATGCTCTTGGGCGTCTCGCCCTCGGCGAAGGCCGGATGGGTGGCGGGAACGAACGTCCGGTCTTTCAGGGCCGGCCGGTCCAGGCCGTAGATCTGCCACAGCGACGACAAGTCCAGCAGCCCGGGCACTTCGATGACATCACCCGGGTCCACGTCGAGTTCGCGCAGCAGCAACTCGAGCATGCCCTCGGTCATGTCGTCGGCGACCTCGAGTCGCACCGGCGAACCAAACCGTCGTCGCGCCAATTCCCGCTCCAGCGCCTGCAGTAGGTCTTCGTCGCGGTCCTCTTCCACCTCGAAGTCGGCGTTGCGGGTAATGCGAAACGCGTGATGCTCGACAATCTCCATGCCCGGGAACAGCACCGGGAGGAACGCCGCAATCAGCTCTTCCATCGGCAGGAACCGGACCTTGCCGTGGCCTTCTGACTCGGCGGACATCTCACCGCCGTCGCCGGCTCCCAGTTCGACGAAGCGATCGACGTTGTCGGGCACCTTGACCCGGGCGAAGTGCTGGCCGCCGTCCTCGGGTTGCCTGACGGTGATAGCCAGGTTCAGGCTCAGCCCGCTCACGAACGGGAACGGGTGGGCCGGGTCGACCGCAAGCGGTGTCAGCACAGGGAAGACCTGCTCGGTGAAATAGGTCGACAACTGCTCGCGCTCAGCCTTATCCAGGTCGTCCCACGTGATGACCGAGATGCCCTCTTCGCCAAGCGCCGGCAGCACCGAGTCCAGGAACACGCGCGCATGCCGGCTGGCGATGTGCTGGGTCTGCTCAGCGATGCGACGCAATTGCTCACGCGGCGTCAGGCCGTCGGCGGACCGGACCGATAGCCCCATCTGGTCGCGACGTTTCAGCCCCGCCACCCGGACCATGTAGAACTCGTCGAGGTTGGAGGCGAAAATCGCCAGGAACTTCGCCCGCTCCAGCAGCGGCAGCGAGCTGTCGTCGGCCAGCGCGAGCACCCGCGCGTTGAAGTCCAGCCAGCTCAGTTCCCGGTTGAGGTAGCGGTCCTCTGGCAGCGCGTCGGTGATCGCCGCGCGAGTGGCGGCCGGTGGCGCTGCGACGGCCGAGTCGCCGGGCGACCACAGGTTCTCGTCGGGCCGCGCCTCAGCTTCGATTTCAGTCACCCTGCGATCATTGCTCATCACCCGTCGCGCGGCCAGCGCACCAGGCACACTTATATATCCCTTTGCTCGTCAACCCGCCCTCGTCAACCCGCTCGTCAACGATGTGCGATGGCGCGCGCGGTCGCGGGCCCGATCCCGAGCTGGCGGGCGGCCGCCAGGTCGGCCGGCGTGTCGACGTCGCAGCGCAGGCCGGGCCAGGCGCCGGTCAGCTCGATGGCGCCCGAACGGCGATGCCGCGCCGAAGAATCCGCCCCGAACTGTGGGTCCAGTGCGCTGCCGAATGCGCAGAGTGCCGAGGTGCCCGTGCCCAGCCTGTCGGCGACGAAGCTGCGCCGGTGGTGACGCGCGGCCGTGATCGCCTCGTCCAGCTCCTGTGTCTGTAGCGCAGGCAAATCTCCTTGCAGCACAACAAGATTGGCGCCTGATCCGGAGAGGGCCCGTTCGGCTGCGGCGATGGCGTGGTTGAGCGGGTCGCGATGGCCCTCGGGTGTCGGGTCGGTGAGCACCTCGGCGCCGGCGTCGGCCGCCGCGGCCGCCGCGGCTTCGTCGGGCGTGACAACGGTGATCGACCGCAGTGCTCGAACGCGGGCCGCCGCGGTCAGCGTGTCCTGCAGCATGGCCAGCACCACGTTCTCCCGGGTGCGCGCCGAGAACACCGGTGCCAGTCTCGTCTTGGCCGCGGCCAGTCGCTTGACGGCGATGATCAAGGCGATATCGCTTGCACCATCGGCCCGTGTGCCGCTCATGCGATTATCCTGCCAGCGGACGCCGTTCTGTCTCCCGCGAGCGTCACGCTAGCGTGATCGAGACGGCCGAGCGTCACGCCAGCGTGACGAGAGGCGACGAGACCCGGGAGCGTAATGGCCGTAACCGTGATGGGCGCCGGTGCGTGGGGCACGGCGCTGGCCAGGGTGCTCGCCGACGCTGGCGGCCCAGAGACGCAGGTCATCCTGTGGGCGCGTCGCGCCGAGGTCGCCGAGCAGATCAACGCCACCCGGTACAACAGCGACTATCTGCCCGGTGCGCCGCTTCCGCCGAGCATCCGCGCGACCTCGGACGCCGAAGAAGCGCTGAGCGGCGCGACGACGGTGTTGCTGGGCGTGCCCGCGCAAACGATGCGCGGCAACCTCGAGCAGTGGGCTCCGTTGTTGTCGCATGGTGCGACCCTGGCCAGCCTGGCCAAAGGCATCGAGCTGGACACCCTGATGCGGATGAGCCAGGTCATCGTTGGGGTGACCGGTGTTGACCCCAGTCAGGTCGCGGTGATCTCGGGACCGAACCTGGCCAGCGAGATCGCCGAACGCCAGCCCGCTGCCACCGTCATCGCATGCAGCGACTCCGGCCGGGCGGTCGCCTTGCAGCGCATGCTGAACAGCGGATACTTCCGGCCGTACACCAACTCCGACGTCGTCGGCACGGAAATCGGCGGGGCCTGCAAGAACGTCATCGCGCTCGCGTGTGGGATGGCCGCCGGCGTCGGCCTGGGTGAGAACACCGCGGCGGCGATCATCACGCGGGGACTCGCGGAGATGATGCGGCTCGGCATAGCGCTCGGCGCCAAGGGAGCGACACTGGCCGGTCTGGCCGGAGTGGGCGACCTGGTGGCCACCTGCACCTCGCCGTATTCGCGCAACCGGTCGCTGGGCGAACGTCTGGGCCGCCGTGAAAACGTGCAGTCGGCACTGCAGGTCAAGGATGGTCATGTCGTCGAGGGGGTGACGTCGTGTCAGTCGGTGCTGGCGCTGGCGTCCAGCTACGACGTCGAGATGCCTCTCACCGATGCCGTGCATCGGGTCTGCCACAAAGGGCTTTCGGTCGACGAGGCGATGGCACTGCTGCTGGGCCGCAGCACCAAGCCCGAATGAGCGCGGGCTCAAGTGCGTTCACTCTGCGGCTAGGGCGGGAAAGTTCGGGCGAAAACCCGCAGTTCGCGGCCTCGAGCCCGGCCTGGCGACAGCGCAACCGGTAGCCTCTGAAGGTTGTGACCCAATCCGGCCCGCCCGCGACGCCGCGCGACCGGCGCGTGCGCGTGGCCGTCGTGTTCGGCGGACGCAGCAACGAGCACGCCATTTCGTGTGTGTCCGCGGGCAGCATTCTGCGCAATCTGGACCCGCAGCGGTTCGAGGTGATCGCCGTCGGCATCACCCCCGACGGGTCCTGGGTGCTCACCGACGGCGATCCGGATGCGCTGGCCATCACCAACCGGCAGCTGCCCGAGGTGACCTCCGAGTCGGGCACGGAGCTGGCGCTGCCTGCCGACCCGCGCCGCGGTGGCCAGTTGGTGTCGTTACCGCCGGCTGCTGGTGGCATCCTGACGTCGGTCGACGTGGTGTTTCCGGTACTGCATGGGCCGTACGGCGAGGACGGCACCATCCAGGGACTGCTCGAGCTGGCCGGTGTGCCCTACGTCGGCGCCGGTGTGCTGGCCAGTGCGGCGGGGATGGACAAGGAATTCACCAAGAAGTTGCTGGTCGCCGAGGGGCTTCCGGTTGGTCCGCACGCGGTGCTCAAGCCCTCCCGCCAGACGCTGCAGCCAGAGGAGTGCGAACGGCTGGGCTTGCCGGTGTTCGTCAAACCCGCGCGGGGCGGCTCGTCGATCGGGGTGAGCCGGGTGTCGAGCTGGGATCAGCTGCCCGCCGCGGTTGCGGGCGCTCGTCGCCATGACCCGAAGGTGATCGTCGAGGCGGCGGTCAACGGCCGCGAGCTGGAGTGCGGTGTCCTCGAAATGCCTGACGGCACAGTGGAAGCCAGCACGCTGGGCGAGATCCGGGTGGCCGGGGTGCGCGGACGCGAGGACGCGTTCTACGACTTCGCGACCAAGTATCTCGACGACGCGGCCGAACTCGATGTGCCGGCCAAGGTCGACGACGAGGTGGCCGACGCGGTACGGGAACTGGCGATCCGGGCGTTTCGGGCGATCGACTGCCAAGGCCTGGCCCGGGTGGATTTCTTCCTCACCGAAGACGGACCGGTGATCAACGAAATCAACACGATGCCCGGCTTCACCACGATCTCGATGTACCCGCGGATGTGGGCGGCCAGTGGGGTCGACTACCCAACACTGTTGGCCACCATGGTGGAAACGGCGCTGGCCCGCGGCGTGGGGCTGCGCTAATCAGGCGCTAATGCGCGGGTGCCGGGTCGATGGGAACCGCGGCGACGGTGCGATCGATCACGTCCGAGAGCTCCTGAATCGGTGCCGGGCCGGATCCCGGCGGCAGCGTCAACGCCAGATAAACTGCGCGGTCCACCGCGTACCAGGTGGATCGGCCGGTGTCCGCTTCTGACTGGCCGTTCACCCGGAACCACTGCACCCGGTCGACCACCTGGATTGGGGAGCCCACCACGAAGTCGGCCGGCCGGTCCAACCCGCAGCGCAACACCACCGGCTCGCTGTGCGGCCCGGCCCGCCAGGCCGCTGCGCCCTCGGGCGCAGGCTGCGCCAACGGCGCGCGCTGATAGCTTCCGAGCCGCTGCGGCAGCGCCGCCGTCAGGGTTTTGCATGCTGGTGCGGCGGCTCGGGGGGCCGGGACGCCGGGAAGCGCGACGGGCTGCGGTGGCGTCTCCCGGTTGGCCGCGATTACCAGAATGACGCCGATCGCCGTCACACCCAGCAGCGCCGCGGCAATGATCAGAGCGCGTGGCGGGCCGTCGGAGTCGACTGTCACCTGCGTGGCTACCTCGGACTCTCATACACTGGCGCGGTCCGCCCGGGCGGGCAGGGACCAAACTTACCCGAGGCCGGGGCGGTTGGAGGTGGCGTGCGCGACGACACAGCAGGAGAGCCTTCGACGCTGCAGCAGCTCGGCGAGTTCGCGGTGATCCGGCGTTTGGCGCAGGGCCGCCGGCAACCCCGCGCTGTGCTGCTGGGCCCCGGTGACGACGCGGCTGTGGTTTCAGCCGGCGACGGTCGCGCGCTGGTGTCGACCGATGTGCTGGTGCAGGACCGGCACTTTCGGCTGGACTGGTCGACACCGCACGACGTCGGCCGCAAGGCGATAGCGCAGAATGCCGCCGACATCGAAGCGATGGGCGGGCGTGCCACGGCGTTCGTGGTGGGGTTCGGAGCGCCAGCGGATACCCCGGCGGCCCAGGTGGATGCGCTGGCCGCCGGAATGTGGGACGAGGCCGAGCGGATCGGCGCGGGCATCGCGGGCGGGGATCTGGTCAGCTGTCCGCAGTGGGTGCTGTCGGTAACCGTGCTGGGCGAACTCGACGGTCGCCCACCGGTGCTCAGATCCGGCGCAACGGCCGGCTCAACGGTTGCGGTCGCCGGTGAGCTGGGACGTTCGGCGGCCGGTCATGCCTTGTGGCACAACGGAATCGATCAGTTCGACGAACTGCGGCGGCGCCATTTGGTGCCGCAGCCGCCCTACGGCCAGGGGGCTTTCGCTGCGGCCGCCGGGGCCGAGGCGATGATCGACGTATCCGACGGGTTGATCGCCGACCTGCGACATGTCGCCGAGGCTTCGGCGGTGAGCATCGACCTGTCCGCGGCGGCGCTGGCGGCAGACCGCGACGCGCTGACGGCGGCTGCTGCGGCGGTGGGCGCCGACCCGTGGCCGTGGGTGCTGGGCGGCGGCGAAGATCATGCCCTGGTCGCCTGTTTCGGCGGGCCGGTGCCCGACGGGTGGCGCGTCATCGGGCGAGTGCTCGACGGCCCGGCTCGGGTGCTCGTGGACGGCGAGGAATGGGAAGGGTACGCGGGTTGGCGATCGTTTTGAGCGGTTAGGGTGGCCCCGTGACCGTCTATGCGATCGCGCAGTTGAGATTCACCGACCGGGCAGCCTACGACCGATACCAGGCCAGATTCATGGAGGTTTTCGGTCGCCATCCGGGAACATTGCTGGCGGCCGACGAGTCGCCGCGGGTCGTCGAGGGGCAGTGGGACCGCGAGAAGGTGGTGCTGATGTCGTTTCCCGACGAGGCCGCGTTCTACAGCTGGGCGCAGTCGCCGGAATACCAGGAGATCTCGAAGGATCGGCGCGCGGGCGCGGACACGGTGGTGGTGCTGGCCAAGGGCTTGCGTTGACCGCGCGCCCGCTGAGCGAACTCGTCGAGGCCGGCTGGGCCGCTGCGCTGGAGCCCGCCGCCGAGCAGGTCGCCGAGATGGGACGGTTCCTGCGCGCCGAGCTGGCGGCGGGGCGCAGGTATCTGCCCGCGGGCCCGAATATCTTGCGCGCCTTCACTTTTCCCTTCGATCAGGTGCGGGTACTGATCGTCGGGCAGGACCCCTACCCGACGCCGGGACATGCTGTGGGCCTGAGCTTTTCGGTAGCGCCCGACGTGCGGCCGCTGCCACGCAGCCTCGCCAACATCTTCGACGAGTACACCGCCGACCTTGGTCACCCACAGCCCTCGTGTGGCGACCTGACGCCGTGGGCGCAGCGCGGCGTGCTGCTGCTGAACAGGGTGCTCACGGTGCGGCCCAGCAATCCGGCTTCGCATCGCGGCAAGGGCTGGGAAGCGGTCACCGAGTGCGCAATCCGGGCACTGGCAGCGCGCGCACAGCCGATGGTCGCGATCCTGTGGGGGCGCGACGCGTCGACGCTGAAGCCCATGTTGGCCGCGGGCAAGTGCGTTCCCATCGAGTCGCCGCACCCGTCGCCGCTGTCGGCTTCGCGGGGGTTCTTCGGCTCGCGTCCGTTCAGCCGCGCCAACGAATTGCTCACGGAGATGGGTGCCGACCCGATCGATTGGCGACTGCCCTGAATTAGGGGCGAGCAGACGCAAAATCACGCGACACACCGTGCTTGCGGGGGCTTTTGCGTCTGCTCGCGGGGTTTAGCGCGGCGCGACGATGCCGTTGTCGTAGGCATAGACGATCGCCGCGGCGCGGTCGCGCAGCCTGAGCTTGCCGAAGATCCGGCCGATGTGGCTTTTGACGGTGACGCCCGAGATACACAGTTCGTCCGCGATCTCGTTGTTGGAGAAGCCTTTTCCGATCAGCGTGAGCACGTCGAGTTCGCGCGCGGTCAGTTCGGCGAGATCGTTACGGTGCTTATCCGAAACCCCGTGGGCCGCTTTGCGGTATGTGCTGAGTACACGCGAGGTGACCGCGGGGTCCAGATAACTGTCTCCTCGCGCGACGGCCCGCACGGCGCGGATCAGCTCCTCGGCGGAAGAGTCCTTGAGCACAAAGCCCGCCGCGCCGGCCCGCAGTGCTCCGGACAGCAGCTCGTCCTCGTTGAATGTCGTCAGCGCCAGCACCGGCGGCGCCCCGCCCAGCCGGCGCGTCGCCTCGATGCCGTCGACCCGTCGCATCCGCAAGTCCATCACCACGACATCGGGTTGGTACTTGGCGACCGCCGCGAGCACTTCGTCGCCGTCGGCGCATTCGGCCACGATGGTGAAACCGTCTTTGCGGCGCAGGATTCGGCGCAGCCCGGAGCGCACCAGATCCTGGTCGTCGACGAGCAGCACCGCGACTTCCGGCGTTTCAGTGGCAGTGAAGCTCACGACTGGTGACACCACCACGGCCGCCATCCGGTATTGCCGTCCTCGAGCGGTATTTCGGCATTCACCGCCCACCCGTCCCGACTCGGCCCGGCCTCGATGGCTCCGCCGAGCAATTCGACGCGCTGGCGCATGCCGCGCAGTCCGCGACCCTCGGTGTCGGCGGCCGCAACCGCGGCGGGCAGTTGGGTGTTGATGGCCAGCTTGGCCGATGCCGCTGAAATATCAAGCACCACAGATGATCTGGAGTCCGGCGCGTGCTTGGCGATGTTGGCCAGCGATTCCTGCGTAATGCGATACAGGGCGAGGCCGACCGCGGCCGAGACGCGGCTGGTCGGGCCGTCGACGCGCAGTGTGACGGCTACTCCGGCCCGCTCGAAATCCGCGACCAGCACGCCGATGTCGTCGATGCCGGGCTCGGGTGGAGGAGCGGCTTTTCTGGCGCCGTGCGGTCCCGTGTCGAGCAGACCGACGGTGCGGCGGATGTCGGCCATCGCCTGCCGGCCGAGCCGTTCGGCCTGCTCGAGCGCCTCGACCGCGTCGTCGACGTCGCGGTCCTGCTGCAGCGCGCGGCGCGCGCCGGTGACGTGCAGCAGTGTGACCGAAAGCGAGTGGGCGATGACGTCGTGCACTTCGCGTGCGATGCGTCGCCGTTCGTCGGCCGCGGCGTGCTCGGCCAACACCTCCTGCGCCTCGATCTGTTGCGCCAGCAGCACCCGTTGGGTGTGCATGAGATAGCCGATAAGCCAGCCGCCCGCGACGAACAACAGATACAGCGCCACCACATCCAGCCGGTGCACCGCGGCCGCGGTGAGCAGCATCGCGGCCGACGACACGGCGGCCAGGAAGCCTCCGACACCGGAGGTCAATGTCCCTACGAGACCGACCATCAACACCAGCAAGGCCGGTGCGAAATCGGCGCGAATCGGCGTCGACGTGGCGAAGAGCATTACCGCCGTGGTTGCCGACCAGGTGATCCACATCAGGACGGGCCGGAACTTCATATTGAAAAAGAAGAACGCCACTAGCGGCGACAGGGCGATAGACATCGCGATCAGCGCGGCGGGCAGATCGGACCATGGCCGCTGCAGCACCGCGACAGCCCCGGCGGACAGCACAAGGCCGTAGGTAATGATGACGAACGGCCAGGTGATGCCGACCGGCATCCGCTCACGCCGTTCGCGCAGCCTCTCGCGCAGGAAGCCGATTGCGGCACGCAACATCGTCCAATCCTAAAAGAGCCGCGTGTCCGGCCACATCATCCTCGGGTATGCCTCGCGGCGGCTCGGCCTCATACCGTGGTAGGAGCCAAAGACCGAACCTCAGCACGACGCGCGGTAGCGGCCCCCATTCCTAACGTTTCCGGTATGACATGGAAACTGCTGCACGAGCGCATGGCCTTCATGGCCGAATTGATCCAAGCCGCCGAGACCGACCCCGAGGCGGCACTTGATCTGGCCGACAAGGCATCCGAAGTCTCCCGGCTGTTCGGCAGCGAGGAGGGGCTGCTGCTCTCACTGCGGCAGCGCTGGCTGATGATGCTGTACGCGAAGCTGGATCAGGCGGACTACGACGGTCTTACGGCCGAAGAGGCCAGAGCTGAGCTGACCGCCGCCAACCCGGGACTACACGCATTGTTGGGCATAGCTTCCCGACGATCGCTGCGGCTGCGCGTGCTGTCTCGAGGTGAGCACCGGGTTGTGGATCTCTTCGACGGATCGATGAGCGATCGGCAGACCGTTGCGTGAACAGAAGGCAATCCGATACGCGATCCTGGCTGTCGGGCTCTGGGTGCTGGCGGCCGCCGTCGGCAATCTGGCTGTGCCGCAACTGGAGCGGGTCGTCGAGTCGCACTCGCGCTCCTTCATGCCCGCGAACGCGTCCAGCTCGATCGCCGCCACCCGCGCCGCCGAGCTGTTCGGGCAAACCCCCAGTAACAACTTCATTTTCGTGGTGCTGGAACGGAACGCGCCGCTGACAGCACAGGACCGCAAGTTCTACGACGCGCTGACGGCGGCACTGGAATCCGATCGCCGGCACGTGTATTCGGTGACGGACCTGTGGTCACAACCCGCGACCGCCGCGGGCGCACAGAGCCGCGACGGACATGCGGTCAGCGTCATGGTTCGGCTCGCCGGAATGCTGGGGACCTCCAAAGCGCGCGATTCGGTGGACTCCGTGCGCAATACCGTCACCGCCCTGTCGCCACCGGCGGGGCTGCACGCTCATGTGACGGGTCCGGGCGCGACGATCGTCGACGAATTCGCCGCCATCGACCGGCAGATGCTGTCGATCACCGCCGCCACTATCGCACTGATCCTGGTGCTGCTGCTGGTGGTGTACCGGTCGCCGATCGCCGCGGCCATTCCACTGATATCGGTCGGTCTGGCGCTGGCGGTTGCCCGCTGGATTGTTGCGGCACTTGGGTTGTCGGGCACCGTTGAGGTGTCCCTGTTCTCGGTGGCGCTGATGGCGGCGATGACGTTGGGCGCAGGCACCGATTACGCGATCTTTCTCGTCGGGCGCTACCAGGAGGGCCGGCGTGGCGGTGTGGCGCCTGCGCCGGCGCTGACCGACGCCTACCGTGCCGTCGCCCCGGTGATCATCGGGTCGGCGCTGACGGTGTCGGTGGCGCTGGCGTGCCTCGGCTTCGCCGAGGTGGGGATGTTCCGTAGCGCCGGAATACCCTGTGCGATAGGGATTCTCGCGACGATGGTGGCGTCCCTGACGCTCACGCCCGCGCTGATGGCCTTGGCCGTGCGCCGCGAACGGCTCGAACCGCGGCCGTCCAAGACCGCGCGGCGCTGGCGGCGCGTGGGAGCCGCGGTGGCGCGTTGGCCCGGGCCGATCCTGACCACCGCCGGCGCGGTGATCGTGCTGGTGGCATTGCCACTCGCGAGCCTTCGGGTCGGCTGGAATGAGCCGGCCGCCACCCCTTCCGACGCCGAGTCCAGTCGCGGCTATGCGGCCACCGATCGGCATTTCGCGGCCAATTGGCTGCTACCCGACGTCGTCACCATTCAGGCCGACCACGACCTGCGCAGCCCGGCCGGGCTGATCGCCATCGAGCGGATCACGCGTCAGATCATGGCCGTCCCTGGGGTGCGGATGGTGCAATCGGCCAGCCGGCCCGACGGCAAGGTGCCAGAGGAGGCGACGCTGAGCTATCAGGCCGGGACGGTCGGCCGTCAATTCAACGAGACGGTCGATTCGTTGACGCGGCGGCTGCGCCGGATCTCCGAACTCGACGGCGCGCTGGCGCAAACCCAGGCGGCGGTGAGCCAGCTCGGCAGCGGACTGCGGGGCGGCAGTGCGGGCTTGGCCGAGATGTCCGGGGCCGCAACCGATATGCGCGCCGGCCTGGAAGGCGTGCAACGGTCGGCCACCACGGTGTCGAGCTACCTGGATCCGCTGCGCGACTTCGTCGCGCGTACCCCGGACTGCGCCGGTAACCCGTTGTGCGCGACCGTGAACCGGATACTGGAGCCTGTCGATGGCCTGCTGCAGACTTCGACGCGACTCGGTGACGGCGCCGCCAAGCTGACCGGTGGGTCGAATATCGCAGCCCAGGCGCTGGCGGGTATGCCGCAAGCCGTGGCAGCAATGAACAACGCACTGGCGCAAGCCCGTTCGGCCACCCACGACCTGCTCGGATTGAGCGATGCCATCGGGCCACAGCTGAGGCAGCTGACCGACTACCTCGCCGAGATCGACACTCAATTCCAAGGCAGCGCGGCATCGGGTTTCTACCTGCCGCAGCGAGCGTTCTCCGACCCGCGCTACACCGAGGTCCTGCGCAAACTCATCTCCGCGGACGGCCGCGCCACCTATCTACTGGTGTACGGCGACGGTGAGGAGTGGGGCAGCGACGGCGCCACCCGGGCGGATCAGGTGCGCGCCGCGATCAGGCAGGCCACCAAGGAGGGCACGCTGACCCCGACTGGAGTCGACCTGGCCGGTGTCGGGCCCGCGACCGCCGACTTGCAGCGCTCCGTCGGCCGCGACACGGCGCTGCTGGTAGGAGCCGCGCTGGTGCTGATTTTTCTGATCGTCATGACGATGCTGCGCAGCCCGGTCGCCGGGCTGGTGGTCGTCGGCACCGTCGTCGCGTCGTATGCATCGGCGCTGGGTGCCAGCGTGCTGATCTGGCAGTACCTGCTGCATCAGCCGCTGCATTGGGCTGTCGCGCCCATCGCCTTCATCGCATTGATCGCCGTCGGCGCGGATTACAACCTGCTGCTGGCGTTGCGGATCAAACACGAGGCGGCAGCGGGCCTCAAGACGGGGATCATCCGGGCTTTCGGCGGTACCGGTGGCGTGGTCACCACGGCGGGCATCGTTTTCGGGATCACCATGCTGGCACTGCTCGCCAGCAGCGTGCTCAGCATCGCCCAGGTCGGCACCACGATCGCGGTCGGCCTGTTGATGGACACCCTGGTGGTGCGGGCGCTGGTAGTGCCGTCCATCGTGGCGCTGCTGGGCCGATGGTTCTGGTGGCCGCGCCGTCTGACCCGTGGTACCGCGAAAGTGCAGCCGCCGACGCCGCCACTCGGGAAATCCGTCGCCAGTCGCACCTTCGCGGCGCTTGACCGCCGCTAGACCCAGGGCGGCGACCCGCCGCGCCCGGCTTCGCCGCGCTTGCGATCGCCGCTGGATCGATGGCGGCGACCCGCCGCGCCCGGCTTCGCCGCGCTTGCGATCGCCGCTGGACCGTCAGCCGCGGACGACCTTGCCGGCCTTGATGCACGAGGTGCACACGTTGAGCCGCTTCTTGTTGCCGCCGGGACGCGTCACGACGTGCACGGTCTGAACGTTGGGGTCCCACCGGCGGCTGGTGCGGCGGTGGGAGTGCGACACCGACTTGCCGAAGCCGGGGCCTTTCCCGCAGATATCGCACACAGCGGCCATTCTGAGCTCCTCAAACGTTCTGGGATCCGGTGTCTTGGTGTCCGGCGACCAACCCGGACCGGCCGGGCCGTCCCAGGATAGCCGGGGTCGGCGGCAACCGCCAAAATGCTGCACCGCGGCGGCTGCGTCATGAGCTGTGCTGTCACCGCCGCTGGCTAGGCTCAACGCACGGGCCGGCACGCAGGGAAGAGGGTCAGCGGTGGGCACTTGCGCCGAACACGATCGTCGGCTGAACGCGTCCGCCCTCCGCGACTGGGCCCACACCGCCGTCAGTGACCTGATCACTCATATCGACGAGATCAATCGGCTCAACGTCTTCCCGGTCGCCGATGCCGACACCGGCGCCAACATGCTGTTCACCATGCGTTCCGCGCTTGCCGAGGCCAACGCCTCGGAGGCCGTCCCCGGCGACGTCGCCCGGGTCGCCGCCGCTTTGTCGACCGGCGCGCTCAACGGCGCCCGGGGCAACTCCGGGGTCATCCTGTCCCAGATCCTGCGCGGTATTTCCGACGTCACCGCGGCGGCGGCCGCCGACCGCGGCGGTGAACTGCCCGAAATCGACCCCGCCCTGCTCGGGGCCGCGTTGCGGCGCGGAGTCGAGCTGGTGATCGCCTCGATGGGCGGCGACGAGGTCCACGGGACCATCGTCTCGGTGTTACGGGCCGCGGCCGGCGCCGTCGAGGAGTGCGCGGTCGACGGTCAAGGCCTGGCCCACGCGGTCACGGCTGCCGGCAATGCGGCGGTCGTCGCGCTGGAGAAGACCCCCGAGCAGCTCGACGTGCTCGGTGACGCCGGCGCGGTGGACGCCGGCGGACGCGGCCTGCTGGTCCTGCTGGACGCGCTGCGCACGACGATTACCGGCCAGGCGCCCGCCCGCGAGGTGTATGAGCCGTCACCGCGGATACCGCCCGCGCAAGCCGCCAAGCGACCGGCGCCGCAGTTCGAGGTCATGTACCTGCTGAGCGGTTGCGACGCCGAGGCGGCCGACGCGCTGCGGGACCGGCTGGCGGAGCTGGGCGAATCCGTCGCCATTGCCGCCGCCGCGCCGACTACAGGCGGCAGCTATTCGGTGCACGTGCACACCGACGACGCCGGTGCGGCCGTCGAAGCCGGCCTGGTCGCCGGGCAGCTGAGCCGCATCGTCATTTCGGCCCTTTCCGGTGCCACCGGCCTGCCCGCGGGCGGCTGGACGCGGGAACGGGCGGTCCTGGCTGTCGTCGACGGTGACGGCGCCGCGCAGTTGTTCGCCGACGAGGGCGCCTACGTGCTGCAACCCAGTTCGGACGCCGCCGACCCGGCCACCGACATCAGCGCCCACCGGCTGGTCCGGGCGGTGGTGGACACCGGCGCCGCACAGGTCATGGTGCTGCCCAACGGCTATGTGGCGGCGGCCGAGCTGGTTGCCGGCTGCACCGCTGCCATCGGCTGGGGTGTCGACGTTGTTCCGATACCGACCGGGTCGATGGTGCAGGGGCTGGCCGCGCTGGCGGTGCACGAACCGGACCGGCAGGCCGTCGACGACGGCTACACCATGGCCCGCGCGGCCGGCGCTGCCCGGCACGGCTCGGTGCGCATCGCCACCGAGACGGCCCTGACCTGGGCCGGCAGCTGTCAGCCCGGTGACGGCCTGGGCATTGCTGGCGACGAGGTGCTAATCGTGGCCGCCGACGTCGCGGCGGCGGCAGCCGGCCTGCTCGACCTGCTGCTGGCCTCCGGCGGCGAGCTGGCCACAGTGCTCATCGGCGAGGCAATCGAGGCGACCGACGGCGCCGCTGCCCTGGCCGACGCTCTGCACAAGCACGTGCACGACAAGCATCCCGGGACCGAGCTGCTGACCTACCGCACCGGCCATCGCGGCGACGCGCTACTGATCGGGGTCGAGTAGCCGTGGCGTCACTGAGCGATCGACTCGACTACGTCGTCGGCGGCAAAAACGCGGAGCAGCTCGACGAGGAATTCGGCATCCGCACCGTCGACGACCTCTTGCGCCACTGTCCGCGCAGCTACGTGGTCGGCGCGGCGGTGCGCGCCGCCGAGGACGAGCAGCCGGAAGCCGGTGAGCACATCACCATCGTCGACACGATCACCCAAGCGCACACGTTTCTGACGAAGAAGACCCCGAAGAGAACTTGTCACCGGATCACCCTCGGCTCCGGCCGCAACCGCGTGACCGCCACGTTCTTCAACGCCAAGATCATCAGCAGGGACCTGACCAAAGGCACCAAGGTGATGCTCTCCGGGGAAGTCGGGTTTTACAACGGCGTCATGCAGCTGACCCATCCGGCATTCCTCATCCTCGACTCGCCGGACGGAAAGCATCGCGGCACCAAGTCGTTGAAAAGCATTGCCGTCGCCTCGCAAAGAACCAGGGGCGAGTTCGACATAGCGGACTTCGCAAGCCGCTTCTTCCCGATCTACCCGGCCAGCACCAAGGTGCAGAGCTGGGACATCTTCAACTGCGTGCGCCAGGTGCTCGACGTCCTCGACCCGGTCGCCGATCCGCTGCCCGCGGACCTGCGCGAACGCTATCACCTGATGCCCGAAGACGAGGCCTTGCGCGCCATCCATCTGTCGGAGAGCGACGCGGTGCGCCGACGCGCCCGCGAGCGACTCACCTTCGACGAGGCCGTCGGGCTGCAATGGGCGCTGCTGGCCCGTCGGCACGGCGAGCTGTCCGAGTCGGGCCCGTCGGCACCCCCGCGCGTCGATGGTCTGATGGCAGAATTGTCGCGGCGGTTGCCATTCGAGCTGACCGCCGGACAGCGCGAAGTGCTCGGCGTGCTGTCCGACGAGCTCGCGGAGACCCGTCCGATGAACCGCCTGCTGCAAGGCGAGGTCGGCTCCGGCAAGACCATCGTCGCCGTGCTGGCGATGCTGCAGATGGTTGATGCGGGCTACCAGTGTGCGCTGCTGGCGCCGACGGAAGTGCTTGCAGCACAACATCTCCGGTCGATCTCCGATGTGCTGGGCCCGATGGCGATGGGCGGACAGTTGGGCGGGGCCGACAACGCCGCGCGGGTAGCGCTGCTCAGCGGGTCGATGACAACGGGTCAGAAGAAATACCTGCGGGCCGAAATCGCCGCCGGGCAGATCGACATCGTCATCGGCACCCACGCGCTGTTGCAGGACGCGGTCGACTTCCACAATCTGGGCATGGTCGTCGTCGACGAGCAACACCGGTTCGGTGTGGAGCAGCGAGACCGGTTGCGCGCCAAGGCCGCTGCGGGCATCACGCCGCACCTGCTGGTGATGACGGCAACGCCGATACCACGCACGGTGGCACTCACCTACTACGGCGACCTGGAAACCTGCACACTGCGCGAACTTCCGCGCGGGCGGCAGCCGATCACCACCAAGACGATCTTCGTCAAGGAGAATCCGGGGTGGCTGGACCGAGCCTGGCAGCGCATCAAAGAGGAGGTCGCCGCCGGCCGCCAGGCCTACGTGGTGACGCCCCGTATCGACGACACGGACGGGGCCGATCAGCCCGGCTCGAAGCCTTCGGAGACCGCCGAGGGCCTGTTCGCTCGGTTAGGTTCCGGTGAGCTGGCGGACCTGCGGTTGGGCCTCATGCACGGCCGACTGCCCGCCGACGAGAAGGACGCCGCGATGGCCGCATTCCGTTCCGGCGATATCGATGTGCTGGTGTGCACCACCGTGATTGAGGTGGGAGTCGACGTTCCCAACGCGACTGTCATGTTGGTGATGGACGCCGACCGGTTCGGAATCAGCCAGCTACACCAGCTGCGCGGCCGCATCGGCCGGGGTCAGCACCCAAGCCTGTGCCTGCTGGCCAGCTGGGTTTCGACGGGATCCCCGGCGGGCCGACGGTTGCGTGCCGTAGCTGACACCATGGACGGATTCGCGCTCGCCGACCTGGACCTCAAAGAGCGGCGGGAAGGAGATGTGTTGGGCCGCAATCAGTCCGGCAGGGCGATCACCTTGCGGCTGCTCTCGCTGGCCGAGCACCAGGCCGTCATCGAGGCCGCCCGGGACCTCTGCACGGCGGCTTATGCGGAGGCGGCTGCGCATCCCGGATTGGCGGTCCTGGGAGCCCGTTTCGAAAGACCGGACCGCGTCGAATATCTGGACAAGGCATGAGGCACGTGATGAACCGCAAAGTGCTGCTGTGGTTGTCGGCTCTCGCGGTGCTCGCGTTGGTGGTGGCCTACCAGACGGTGGGACCGGCCGCGAGGCACCACAAGGAGTTCGCCGCGCGCGCCGACGTCCCGACGGTGCAACCGGGGACCGATGTGCTGGCCGGAATCGCCGTGTTACCCCAGCGGCTGCATCGCTACGACTACCGCAGGGCGGCTTACGGCGACGCCTGGGACGACGACAACGACGCCCCGGGTGGCCACAACGGCTGCGACACCCGCGACGACATCCTCAACCGCGATCTCGTCGACAAGACGTACGTGATCACCAAGCGGTGCCCCGACGCGGTGGCCACCGGGATCTTGCACGACCCGTACACCAACACCACAGTGGTCTTCCAGCGCGGCGCCAAGGTCGGCGAATCGGTGCAGATCGACCACATCGTCCCGCTCGCATACGCCTGGGACATGGGCGCCTTCGCCTGGCCGGGGCCGCAGCGGCTGCGTTTCGCCAACGACCCGGCCAACCTGTTGGCCGTGCAGGGCCAGGCCAACCAGGACAAGGGCGATTCGCCGCCGGCCCACTGGATGCCGCCGAACACCGCGTTCGCGTGTCAGTACGCCATGCAGTTCATCGCGGTGCTGCGCGGCTACCAGTTGCCGGTGGAACAGGCTTCGGCCGACGCGCTACGTCAGGCCGCCGCCACGTGCCCGGCGGGATAGGCCTGGGCTGAGCAGCCGTTGGCAGCCGACAGTGAATATCGCGACAGGACACGCCGACCAAGCGTCGCCAGGTTCGCACTCGACGAGCTGTCTGGCTTACGCGCCCTCGTACGTCTCCGGATCCGGACGCAGCCGGGTGCCGTCGTTAAGGCCGTTGATCGCCTCCAGGTGATCGGCGCTCAATTCGAAGTCGAACACGTCGAGGTTGCCGGCAATGTGCTCGGGCTTGGCCGACCGGAAGATGACCGCATTGCCCAGCTGCAGGTTCCAGCGCAGCAGGACTTGCGCGGGAGACTTGCCGTACTCGCCGGCAATCGACGTGATCGTCGGGTTGTCCATCAGCCTGCCCAGAACCAGCGGTGTGTAGGACTGGGTCACCACATTGTGCTGCGCGTTCGCTTTGCGCAGGTCGTTCTGGTTGAGCAGGGGGTGCAACTCGACCTGGTTGACCGCGGGCGTGAAGAAGGTGAGTTCGATGACCGTCGTCAAGTGATCCTCGGTGAAGTTGGACACGCCGATCGAGCGGGCATGCCCGTGTGCCTGGCTCTGGATCATGCCGCCGAAGGAGTCCACATAGTTACCCAGCGACGGCGCCGGCCAGTGCACCAGGTACAGGTCGACGTAATCCAGTCCGAGCCGCTCCAAGCTGGCCTGGCAGGCCTGTTGCGCACTGGTGAAACCCTGGTCGGCAGTGGCCAGCTTGGTGGTGACGAACAGCTCCGCGCGCGGAATCCCGGAGGCCGCGATCGCCCGGCCGACGGCTGCTTCGTTGCCGTAGACCGCAGCGGTATCGATCAGGCGGCAACCGATTTCCAGCGCCGCCGAGACGGCACGTTCGGTCTCGTCATCAGACAATTCCGCGACGCCCAGGCCAAGCACCGGCATGGTCTTATCGTCATTGAGCGATATGGATGGGACGATGTCGCCCGACTCGCCAGTCAACTCAGCTCACCTGCCTGTGGAATTAAAGGTTCGAGGGTTGGGGCCAAGCCGGGTGCCGTCTTCGAGAGAAGAGACCGATGCCATTTGACTGGCGCTCAGCTCGAAATCGAACACGTCGAAGTTGCTCGCAATCCGTGAGGGGTGTACCGACTTGGGAATCACGATATTACCGAGTTGGATATGCCACCTAAGCAACGCCTGGGCAGGTGTCCGGCCACATTCCTCGGCGACAGCCTTGATCGCCGGATGAGTCAACAGCGAACCCCGCCCGAGCGGAGACCACGCCTCGGTGGCAATGCCCAGCTGGGCGTGCACCTCACGCAACTCTTTCTGGGGCAACCGCGGGTGGAGTTCGATCTGGTTGAGCGCGGGGACGATGCCGGTGGCATCGATGAGCACCGTGAGGTGTTCGGGCTCGAAGTTGCTGACGCCGATCGACCGGACTCGGCCCTGGTCGCGCAGGTGGGCGAACGCTTTGAACGTGTCGACATATCTGTTGAGGGCGGGCTGCGGCCAATGGATCAGGTAAAGGTCCAGATAATCGAGCCCCAGCCGGTCCATGCTGGCATCGAAGGCCGCCAGCGTGCTGTCGTAGCCCTGGTCGGAATTGGCCAGCTTCGTCACCACGTAGAGTTGGTCGCGAGGCACGCCGGAATCGACAATCGCTCGCCCCGTCTCCCGTTCGTTGCGGTAGGCGGCCGCGGTGTCGATATGCCGGTAACCGGCGCGCAGCGCGGCACCGACCGCCTGCTCGGTGTCTGCGGGCGCGACCTGGAAAACTCCGAGCCCGACGGTGGGTATCCGATTCCCGTCGTTCAGTAAGACTTGGTGACTGAACAAGGGACCGAACAAGGGATCAGCCATGACAAAGAGTCTGCCAGGCGCGACGGACGTCAAGCTCGGAGCAAAAGGCGCGCCCTTGCGGTGGGTGAGCCGGGTGCAGAACAAGGTCACCACCGTCGGCGTCAAGGTGATTCCGTGGATCCCGGCCCCGGCAAAGCGGGTGCTCTCGGGCGGTCGTTCGGTGATCATCGACGGCAACACGCTTGATCCCACGCTGCAGTTGATGTTGTCGGGTCTGCGACTGGCCGGCATCGACGGGCTGGCCGTCGACGACGACCCCGTCGCCTCCCGCGCCCAGATGCGCGAGACGATCCTGGAACTTCCGGGCCCGCAGATTCACGTCGACGTGCGCGAGTTGTCCATACCCGGCCCGGCCGGTGAGATCGCCGCGCGACACTACCGCCCGGCGGGTGACGCGGCCGCACCGCTGCTGGTCTTCTACCACGGCGGGGGCTGGACGATCGGCGACTTGGACACCCACGACGCGCTGTGCCGGCTGACCTGCCGCGATGCCGGCCTGCACGTGTTGTCGATCGACTACCGGCTGGCGCCCGAGCATCCGGCCCCGGCCGCGGTCGACGACGCCTACGCCGCGTTCCTGTGGGCACACGAGCACGCCGCTGAACTCGGTGCGATTCCGGGCCAGGTCGCCGTCGGCGGAGACAGTGCGGGGGGCAACCTGGCGGCCGTAGTGTGCCTGCTGGCCCGCGACGCGGCCGGTGTTCAAAGCGGGCCCGTTCCGGTGCTGCAGTGGCTCATCTACCCGCGAACCGACTTCACCGCGCACACCCGATCGATGAGCCTGTTCGCAACCGGGTTCTTGCTGACCAAACGGGATATGGACTGGTTCCACGCCCAATACCTGCGGGGTACTGACCTGGATCCGGCAGACCCGCGGATGTCGCCGCTGCTGGCCGACTCGTTGGCCGGCTTGCCGCCGGCGCTGATCGCGGTCGCCGGTTTCGACCCCCTGCGCGACGAGGGTGAGAGCTACGCGACGGCGCTGCGGGCCGCCGGGACGGCGGTGGACCTGCGGTACCTGGGTGCGTTGACGCATGGCTTCGCCAATCTGTTTCCGCTCGGCGGCGGCAGCGCGGAGGCGACGAACGAGCTGATCTCGGCGTTGCGCGCGCACCTGACCCGGGTGTGAGCCTCCAGCTGAATCGCCCGCTCTCCCCCGCAAGCGGGAGGTGCCCCCACCTCCGGCCCCCCGGGCCGGCATCGTCGCCGGGCGGCCGCCGGTACTCTAGAGGCGCCGCCGCCCTAGTGCGACCGGGACAAGCCGACACCGAAGGATCAGCAAACCTGTGGCCGACAAATCGAAACGTCCCCCGCGAATTGACCTGAAGAACCCCGACGGCAAATTCGGCCGGTTGGTCCAGATCGGGGGCACCGCGATAGTGGTGATATTCGCGGTCGTCCTCGTCTTCTACATCGTGACGTCGCATCAAGACAAGAAGTCTCCTGCCGCCCCGGTCAACGGTCAGGGCGACACGGTGCGGGTGACGTCGAGCAAGCTGGTGACCAAACCCGGGACCACCGAACCCAAAGCCGTCGTGACCTTGTACGAAGACTTCCTCTGCCCGATATGCGCCGATTTCGAGCACAAGTTCGGGCCGACGGTGAGCAAGCTGATCGACATCGGTGCCATCGCGGCCGATTACTCGATGCTGGCGATTCTCGACGACCCCCGCACCCACAACAACTATTCGTCGCGGGCCGGTGCCGCTGCGCGCTGCGTTGCCGACAAGTCCGTTGACGCGTTCCGCGTCTTCCACGCCGAGCTGTTCGACCCCAACCTGCAACCCGCAGAGCGGGCCTCCAGCTACCCGGACAACAAGTGGCTGATCGAACGCGCCCGCCAGGCCGGCGTCGACGTCGGCCCCGGCTCGGAGGTCGCCGATTGCATCAACAGCGGCAAGTACGTCGACGTGGTCGCCGCGGAGGCGAAACGCGTCGGTATCGACGGAACTCCGGTGATCAAGATCAACGGCGAGGAATACACGCGTTCCACTCCGCAGGACCTGGTCGCCAAGATCAAGGGGATCGTGGGCGACGTGCCGGGCATTGACACGGCCGTCGCTCCTGCGGCGTCATGACCGCCGCGGCGGCAGCTGAACCCGGCGAATCTGTCGAGGCGCCAGTTGCGGTCCGCGAAGTGCGCGTGTCCGCGCCCAGCGCATGGGCTGTGTTGGTCGCCGGGGTGGTCGGCCTGGTGGCTTCGACGACGCTGACGGTGGAAAAGATCGACATACTGATCAACCCGGCGTACAAGCCGTCGTGCAATTTGAACCCGATCCTGTCGTGCGGGTCGGTGATGATCACACCGCAGGCATCGGTGCTGGGTTTTCCCAACTCGCTGCTGGGCATCGTGGCGTTCACCGTGGTGCTCGTAAGCGGTGTGCTGGCGGTGGCGAAAGTTGCTGTGCCGCAATGGTATTGGATTGGGCTGCTGGCCGGGACTCTGGTCGGCGCCGGGTTCGTGCACTGGCTGATCTTCCAGAGCCTGTACCGCATCGGGGCGTTGTGCCCCTACTGCATGGTGGTCTGGGTGGTCACCATCTCACTGCTGGTGGTGCTCACCTCCATCGTGGTGGGTCCGCAGCTCGAAGCCCGGGCCGGCGCGTCCGTGGCGCGGGTGTTCTACCAATGGCGATGGTCGATTGCCACGTTGTGGTTCACGGCGGTGTTCCTGCTGATCATGGTGCAGTTCTGGAACTATTGGTCGACACTTCTTTAAAGGGAGTGTTCGCTCGGTGACGGCGGAGGCGAGGGGCCACAGATGATCTCGAAAGTACTGGTGGCCAATCGGGGCGAAATAGCGATTCGCGCGTTCCGCGCGGCTTACGAGCTGGGGATCGGCACGGTGGCCGTCTACGCCTACGAGGATCGCAATTCCCAGCACCGGCTCAAGGCCGACGAGTCCTACCAGATCGGCGAGACCGGTCATCCCGTGCGCGCATACCTGTCGGTCGACGAGATCGTCGAAACCGCCCTGCGCGCAGGCGCCGACACCGTCTATCCCGGCTACGGTTTCTTGTCGGAGAACCCCGAGCTGGCGGCGGCCTGCGCGGCCGCGGGCATCACCTTCGTCGGCCCCAGCGCCGACGTGCTCAGACTCACCGGACACAAATCCCGGGCCATCGCGGCGGCCCGCGAAGCCGGTCTGCCGGTGTTGATGTCGTCGGCGCCGTCGGATTCCGTCGACGAGCTGGTGGCCCAGGCTTCCGGTGCGTCGAATCTTCGATTTCCGTTGTTCGTCAAGGCGGTTGCCGGTGGTGGCGGGCGGGGGATGCGTCGCGTCAACGACATCGACGCGTTGCCCGACGCGATCGAGGCCGCCAGCCGGGAAGCCGAGTCCGCATTCGGGGACCCGACGGTCTATCTCGAGCAGGCGGTGCTCAAGCCGCGGCACATCGAGGTGCAGATCCTGGCTGACAACCACGGCCATGTCATCCACCTCTACGAGCGTGACTGCAGCGTGCAGCGCCGCCACCAGAAGGTCATCGAGCTGGCGCCGGCTCCGAACCTGGACGACGAGCTGCGGATGAGAATGTGTTCGGACGCGGCCGCTTTCGCCCGGCACATCGGATACACCTGTGCGGGCACGGTGGAATTCCTGCTGGACGAAGACGGCCGCTACGTGTTCATCGAAATGAACCCGCGGATTCAGGTCGAGCACACCGTGACCGAGGAGATCACCGACGTCGACCTGGTGTCCAGCCAGCTCCGCATCGCCTCCGGGGAGACGCTGGACGACCTGGGTCTGCGCCAGCAGGACATCGCACCCCACGGCGCCGCATTGCAGTGCCGCATCACCACCGAGGACCCGGCCAACGGCTTCCGGCCCGACATTGGACGGATCAGCGCCCTGCGCACCCCGGGCGGTGCCGGCATCCGCCTGGACGGCAGCACCAACCTGGGCGCCGAGATCAGCGCGCACTTCGACTCCATGCTGGTCAAGCTGACCTGCCGGGGCCGTGACTTCCCGACCGCGGTGTCCAGAGCGCGCCGGGCCATCGCGGAATTCCGGATCCGCGGGGTATCGACGAATATCCCCTTCCTGCAAGCGGTTCTGGACGACCCGGACTTCCAGGCCGGCCGCATCACCACATCGTTCATCGACGAGCGACCGCAGCTGCTCACGGCGCGGGGTTCGGCCGACCGGGGCACCAAGATCCTCAACTATCTGGCCGACGTCACCGTCAACCAGCCGCACGGGGCCCGGCCGTCGAAGGTGTACCCGCACGACAAGCTGCCGGACATCGATCTCGAAGTGCCGCCACCCGCTGGGTCCAAGCAGCGGTTGGTCGAACTGGGCCCGGAGGGGTTCGCACGCTGGCTTTTGGAGTCGCCGGCGGTTGGCGTCACCGACACCACGTTCCGCGACGCGCACCAGTCGCTGCTGGCTACCCGGGTGCGTACCAGCGGTCTGATCATGGTCGCGCCGTATCTCGCCCGCACGGTGCCGCAGCTGTTGTCGGTGGAATGTTGGGGTGGTGCGACTTACGACGTGGCGCTGCGCTTCCTCAAGGAGGATCCGTGGGAACGCCTGGCAGCACTGCGCGAAGCGATGCCCAACATCTGCTTGCAGATGCTGCTGCGGGGCCGCAACACCGTCGGCTACACGCCGTATCCTGAGGTGGTGACGTCGGCGTTCGTGGAGGAGGCGACGGCCACCGGCATCGACATCTTCCGCATCTTCGACGCGCTCAACAACGTCGAGGCGATGCGACCGGCGATCGACGCGGTCCGCGAAACCGGTTCTGCCATAGCAGAAGTCGCGATGTGCTACACCGGCGACCTGGGCGACCCGGAGGAGCGTCTCTACACGCTGGACTACTACTTGAAACTGGCCGAGCAGATCGTGGACGCCGGTGCACATGTGCTGGGCATCAAGGACATGGCCGGGCTGCTACGGCCACCGGCAGCAAAGCTGTTGGTGGGTGCGCTGCGCAGCCGCTTCGACTTGCCCGTGCATGTGCACACGCACGACACGCCGGGTGGCCAGTTGGCCAGCTACGTGGCCGCTTGGCAAGCCGGGGCCAGCGCCGTCGACGGCGCCGCGGCGCCGATGGCCGGGACGACCAGCCAGCCCGCGCTGAGCTCGATCGTGGCCGCGGCGGCACACACCGACTACGACACCGGGCTATCGCTGGATGCGGTCTGCACGCTGGAGCCCTACTGGGAGGCGTTGCGAAAAGTGTACGCGCCCTTCGAATCTGGGCTGCCCGGCCCGACCGGGCGGGTGTATCACCACGAGATCCCCGGTGGTCAGTTGTCCAACCTGCGCCAGCAGGCGATTGCCCTGGGGCTGGGGGACCGGTTCGAGGAGATCGAAGATGCCTACGCCGGTGCGGACCGGGTGCTGGGCAGGCTGATCAAGGTCACCCCGTCGTCGAAGGTAGTCGGCGACCTGGCATTGGCACTGGTCGGCGCCGGTGCGAGTGCGGACGAATTCGCCACCGACCCAGGAAAATTCGACATCCCCGAGTCGGTGATCGGGTTTCTGCGCGGCGAGCTGGGCGACCCGGCTGGCGGCTGGCCCGAGCCGTTGCGTACAGCGGCACTGACCGGCCGTGCGCCGGCCAAGCCTGTCGAGCAGCTGGCGCCGGAGGACGAAGCCGCCCTGGCGTCGGCTGGGCCCAAGCGTCAGGCCACCCTGAACCGGCTGTTATTCCCGGGCCCGACAAAGGAATTCGAGGAGCATCGGGAAAACTACGGCGACACATCGCAATTGTCGGCCAACCAGTTCTTCTACGGCCTGCGTCAAGGCGAAGAGCACCGGGTGAAGTTGGAACGCGGGGTGGAGCTGCTGATTGGGCTGGAGGCCATCTCCGAGCCCGACGAGCGCGGCATGCGAACGGTGATGTGCATCATCAACGGGCAGCTGCGGCCGGTGCTGGTGCGCGACCGCAGCATTGCCAGTGCGGTCCCGGCCGCGGAGAAGGCGGACCGCGGCAATCCCGGACACATCGCCGCGCCGTTCGCCGGTGTGGTCGCCGTCTCGGTGTCTGAGGGCGACCAGGTGACCGCAGGCCAGACCATCGCCACCATCGAGGCGATGAAGATGGAAGCCCCGATCACCGCCTCCAAAGACGGCGTGGTGGAGCGGGTGGCCGTGTCGAGCACCGAGCAGGTCGAGGGCGGCGACCTCCTGGTGGTGCTGAGCTGACGCGCATCATCGGCGGCGTCGCCGGGGGCCGGCGCCTCGCGGTCCCTTCGCGGGGGACCAGACCGACCACCGACCGGGTGCGCGAGGCGCTGTTCAACATCGTCGCCGCCCGTCGGGATCTGGCCGGCCTGGCGGTGCTGGATCTCTACGCCGGCTCGGGAGCCCTTGGGCTCGAAGCGTTGTCGCGCGGGGCCGCGACGGCGCTGTTCGTGGAGTCCGATCCGCGCACTGCGAGCGTTCTCGCCCGCAACATCGACGCGCTTGGTCTGGCCGGTGCGACCCTGCGCCGCGGGGCGGTGGCCACCGTTCTGGCGCAGGGTGCTGCCTCGCCGGTGGATCTCGTGCTGGCCGATCCCCCATACGACGTCGAGACTGCCGACGTGGATGCCGTGCTGGCCGATCTAGGCGTCCACGGCTGGGTACACGAGGGCAGCATCGCAGTGGTGGAGCGCGCGGCGGCCAGTGCGCCGTTGACGTGGCCGGCGGGTTGGTCGGTGTGGCAGGAGCGAGTTTACGGCGACACCCGGGTGGAGCTGGCCGAACTGAGATGACGGTCTACCTTCTCTATCTCGCAACAGCTCTCGGGTTGAGGTAAGCGGTGGTTTTTGGCTGTTTTCGATCCAGGTATGAGGCAGGTACCCAGTCGGTCACGCGGTGGGGCGTGCGCGGGTGGTGAGGCCTGCGCGTTTGATCAGAGCAAGGCGGCCAAGCGTACGGGGAACTATTCGCGGCGGGATCGCGGTCGACAAACTTCGCCAGGCGCCTCGAGGCCTGAGATACCTGCCGGAAACACACCATTGGGCCGCTGGTGCTCTGTACCGTGAGGATTCATGCGTGGATGGATCCTTGAGGAATCGCCTGGCGAGTACTGCTGGGCTGAGGTCCCGACTCCAGTGCCAGGTCCTGGCGAGGTGCGCATCGAGGTTCGGGCATCGGCGCTTAACCACATCGATCTCTGGCTGACGCGGGGGACGCCCAAGCCGCGATCCTTTCCGCACGTGTCGGGCTCCGACGTCGCGGGAGTGATCGACATGGTCGGGCCCGGCGTGACCGACTGGCAACCGGGCGACGAAGTCGTGATGGAGGCGGGCGTCACCTCTCATGAGGCGATCCTCACACGCGGCATCGACAACGTCGTCGACCCTGGACTACACCTGCTCGGTGAACACCGCTGGGGTGGCCACGCCGACTACGTGGTGGTCCCGGCCTGGCATCCGGTTCGCAAGCCGAAGCACCTGTCGTGGGTCGAGTGCGCGGCATATCCGGTGTGTCACGTGACAGCCTGGCGGATGATGCGCAAGGGTCGCGTGCAGGCCGGCACGAGGGTGCTCGTCGTCGGCGGCGGCGGCGGGGTAGCCGTCGCGTCGCTGCTGATCGCCAAGTACCTGGGCGCCGAGGTGTACTCGACGTCGCGGGACGAGGCGAAGCGCAGGCGCGCCAAGGAGCTCGGCGCAGTCGACGCGTTCGATTCCGCCGGGCCATACCCGATCAAGGTGGAGGTCGTCGTCGACAGCGTCGGCGCGCCGACCTGGGAACCGGCGATCCGGGCACTCGACACCGGCGGTCGCTACGTTACCTGCGGTGCGACCGGCGGGATCGAGGTGCCGCTGTTGCTGCCCCGGCTGTTCTTCAAGCACCAGGAGCTGATTGGGGTGACGACGGGATCACACCTCGAATTCGTCCAGGTGACCGAACGCATAGGCCGGGGTCTCCCGGTGATCGTGGACGAGGTGTTCCCGTTTGACGCCTACCCCGAGGCGCTGACCAAGCTCGCCAAGGGCGACCAGATCGGCAAGCTGGTCCTAGAGCATTGACATTCGCGCGCGCCCGGACCGCAACAGGCTGCGGTCACCGACGGAAAGACTCGTTGCAAGGTCGGGCACGCCGCTGACTTGGCCGGTCGGGCAGGTCTTCCTGGTCGCCGGCGTTAGCAACACCCGCTTGCGTAGGCCGAACGGCGGCAAGGCGGACGTGTAGCGTCATCGACCATGAGCGGCGCGGTATGTCCAGGGTCATTCGACCCGGTGACGTTGGGCCACATCGATGTCTTTGAACGCGCCTGCACCCAGTTCGACGAGGTGGTGGTGGCGATTCTCGTCAACCCCGCCAAAAAAGGCATGTTCGATCTCGACGAGCGGATCGCAATGATCGAGGAGTCCACCACGCATCTGCGTAACTTGCGGGTGGAGGCCGGACAAGGTCTGGTGGTGGACTTCGTCAGATCCCAGGGGATGACCGCAATCGTCAAAGGCTTACGCACTGGCACCGACTTCGAGTACGAGTTGCAGATGGCTCAGATGAACAAACACGTCGCCGGGGTCGACACGTTCTTCGTCGCGACCGCACCGCGATATTCGTTCGTTTCGTCCTCACTTGCCAAAGAGGTTGCGTCACTGGGTGGTGACGTGTCGGAGTTGTTGCCTGAACCGGTAAACCGCCGGCTTCGCGAGAAGCTCACCGATGGCCAGTGATCCTCGAGGCATCGTCGACAATTTCATGAAGGCGATTGTCGAGGAAAGGTTCGACGACGGCCGCATGCTGCTGCACGACGACTTCGTTGTCTACGAAGCGGGCGGTCTACCATATAGCGGCGAATATCACGGCCCTGACGACTTTTTCGAGCTCTTTGCAAAGATGAACGAAGCCATGGAGCTTTCACCGGGGGAAACGGTTCAACATCTACTGAGCGGTGACGTCGTTGCCATACGGGGGCGGTTGAAATTCACCGCGCGGGCCTCTGGCGAGAGTGTTGAGATGAGTTTGGTCGAAATCTATACGGTCCGAGACGGATTGATCGCTGAGCTCGACGTGTACTACAAGGACCCATCGGCGGTTGCAGCGCTGCTGCGGGTGTAACACCCCGGATGACGACGGGCGGTGTCAATACTGCTTTACGACGGCCCGCGGCGCTGTTCGCCAACTCAAGCGACCGTTCGCCTGCTGTCGGGGCGGCTCAAGAAGTAGCACGGCACGGCCGTCGAGTAGGACGGGGCGTACCCAGTCACCCAGTTCGATGAGCTCGCCCGTACTGGGCCGGCGATGCAAGGGGTCACGAGCGACGTCGATTGGGGTATGCGCGTAAACCGCCTCAATGGTGGCGTGAGTCGGCAGATCTTCGAGGCCGGGCAGCGTGATGAAAAGTCCGTCGTTGCCCGACAGATGCAGGCCCACCGCCGCCAGTGCGCCGAGCACCCCGTCCTGGGTCCCGCCGTGCCCGGACAAATGCACGCCCACCGCGGCGGCAAGTTCCCGGCCTTGCTTGGGGCACAACACTTCACGTTTGGCCCGACGACCGAAATCCACTAGAAGTGACGCGGTCTCTGTCAGCTCGCCCGGCAGGGCTACGGCGAGCCCGGGATCGGCATCAGGAGGGCATACCCTTTCCAGGAAATGTCCGGCGATTTCGATGATCCTGGTGCGCGCCGCGTGCGGTTTGCCGTTTGCGCTTCGCCAGGCCAGGCACGCACTGGAATTGTGTGAGGTGTAGGGGATTCGGTCGTCGACGAAGAGCTGATGGCGAGTTGCGCCCGCCGCGTCGCCGAGGCCCGCCGCCGTCAGCTCGCGAAGCAATGCCCTTGCGCGACGGCCTGTTCCGGGGGTGTACAGGTTGTCGGTGTCGTCGATTCCGATCAGCACATCTACCCCGGCAAGGGCGCATGTGCCGGTCATGGGTTGACCATTAGTGCGGTGACATCGCGGACCCATCGGTCCCGGCTGAGTTTCGCTCCGGTGAGCTTGAGGGTATGGCGTTTGGTGACGTTCAGGATCACCGGATCGCTGAGTTCGGCGGCGCTCAGGGTCTGCGCCGGATCGCGGCCCTCCACCCGCACGCTGACTGCACCGGCGGTGCCTGCGAGATCCAAAATCGAGCGCACGGTTGGTCCCTTCTGGGTCTGCGCGCCGTGCGACCGCGGCGTTGCGATCTCGACCTGCGGAAGACGTTGCAATTGCGACACGCTGTAGCGCTGAAGGACGCGGCCGTTGTCTTGCACGGTCAGACGGCTTTCGGCGTCAAACCGGCTGCAGGCAGCCATGCCGAGGATCAGCGTTACCGCAAATGCTAGGAACCGGCGGCTAATAGGGCGCATATGAGGAGTTTAGTCGGAAGTATTTCCGCAATTTCGGTTGTGCCCTGCTGCCGTTCCGTCCTATCGTTTCTGAGTGACCGTCGTGCACCAACCTGCCCACGGCTTGTCGCTTTTCCGGGAGGTGGCGCTACCAGCGCTGGCGGTCGCCCTGATCGTCGTTTACTCCGATATCCGAATCCCGTTGGGGCTGCCCGGGCACCGCGGCCTGGTCTGGTTGACCCTGCTGGTGTTAGTTGCGCTCGCGACGCATAGGCGCGAAACGGTGGTCGCTGTCGGAGCGGTCGCGACGATGGCGACATTCGCCGCTCAGACCCCGGCCGGTCCCTGGGCCAGTGGGCGATATCTGGCCGCTGCTGTTCTGCTATATGCGGTCGCCGCGGCGCCGGTGGTGCGTTGTCGGCGATGGTTGCTTGCGGTAGCTGCTGCGCCGATTCACCTTGTCGCACTGGGCGGCTCGATTGTTGCTCTGATAGCTCGCGGCCAGCTGTTTGCGTTCGCATCGGCCGGGATGACTGAGCGGGTGGTGCTTCATCTCGCTTTCGGGTTGATAGCCGGACTGCTCGGATTGGCTTTGGCATCGGGCCTGGATCGCTTTCGAGTGTCGAATGCACGCGGACGAAGGGAGTAGCCGTCATGATGCTGCGAGTTGTTCCTGAGGGCCTGGCTGCGATCAGTGCCACGGTCGAATCGATCACAGCGCAGCTGGCTGCTTCACATGCGGCAGCCGCTCCGGTGGTCTCGGTGGTAGTGCCCCCGGCGGCGGATCCGGTCTCGCTGGAAGCCGCGGCCGTGTTCAGCGCCCGGGGTACCCAGCATGCGGGAGCGGCAGCGAAAGGTGTTGAGGTACTGGGACGCGCAGGCTTGGGCGTAAGCGTGGCCGGTGTGAGCTATGCCGTCGGTGACGCGGCGACGGCCTCGACTTATTGATTGCGGGCGACGGTGACGGCGCCGGTGTGGATGGCGTTTCCGCCCGAGGTGCACTCGGCGTTGCTGAGCAGCGGTCCGGGGCCGGGCCCGTTGCTTGCGGCGGCAGCCACCTGGACGGCCTTGAGCACCGAATACGATGCTGCGGCAACGGAGTTGTCGGCGGTCTTGTCGGGATCGACCCTGGTGTGGGACGGCCCGACCGCCGCACAGTATGTGGCCGCACACATGCCGTATTTGGCGTGGCTAAGGTTGGCCAGCACCCTTAGCGCCGAGGCGGCAACACAGCATGAGGTCGTTGCCGCTGCATATACGGCCGCACTGGCCGCGATGCCGACACTGCCGGAGCTGGCCGCCAACCATGCAGTCCACGCGGTCTTGGTGGCCACCAATTTCTTTGGCATCAATACGATTCCGATCGCGCTCAACGAGGCTGACTACGCCCGTATGTGGACTCAGGCCGCGACGACCATGAGTACCTACCAAGTCACGACCATGGCGGCCCAGAACACCCAGGGGGCCGGAGCGGGCGCCGGAGCGGGCGCAGGTGCAGGCGCGGGTTCCGGTGCAGGCACGGGTGCCGGAACTGGCGCGGGCGCGGGTTCCGGTGCGGGCGCTGGGACGGGTGCAGGCGCCGGCACCGGAGCGGGAGCCGGGACTGGCACTGGCGCCGGCAGCGGCGCAGGCGGCGGTGGCGGTGGCGGCGGCACGGGCTCGTTTCAGTTACCCACGCCGGATGAGATTTGGCAGATGCTCTTCGGGCCCGACGGAGAGCAAATCCCCGGCCAGGGCCAGCCCAACTGGAGTCCGTCGCAGTACGTGGAGAACCTGCCCAATTTCTTCCAAGGAAATGCCCAGGCTCTGACATGGTTGCAACAAAATCTGCAGGGCTTGCTGAACCCGTCCACCGCACCGGCGCTCATTCAGTACTTCATCGCCTGGCAAACATTCCGGTTGGTCAACTGGACATTGCGGACGCTGCGGTTCCTCATCCAGGAGTTGCCGCTGCTGATCAGCGTCGGGATCAGCATGGCAATCACCAACCTGGGCAGTGTCGCCCCGCTGGCGGGACTGGCCGGACTGGCCGGAATGGCTCAGCCGGTGAACGTCCCCGCATCCGCCGCGCCGGTCCCGCAACCTGCGGCAGCGGGCGTCCAACCCTCCGCGGTGCCGGTTTCCGTCGCCATGACGCCGATGACGCCGACGAGTCCCGTGGCGCCGGCTGCGTCGGTCGCATCGCCCGCGGCGTCTCCGGCCTCTGCCGCCGCGCCGCCGTCGGGCCCGCCCGCTCCACCGACACCGGTGACCGGTGCCGAGGGTTTCGGTTACATGGTGGGCAGCCTCGGCGCCCGCCTGGACTCGACGCTCGAAACCCGGACCAAAACCAAGGAGTCGGCCGCCGCATCCGCCTCTGCTCCAGCGGGCGTCGCGGCGCACGAGCGAGATCAAACAAGGTCGCGGCGACACCAGCGGTCGGTCATCGACCGTGCCTACCGCTACGAATACCTGGACGCCGAAGGCGATTCACCTGCGTCTCCGCCATCTTCGGTGGCATCGGGATCCGGCGCCGGACCGCAAGGATTCGCCGGAACGGCGCCCAAGGCAGGTGGCCAGGCAGCTGGCTTGATCACGCTCGCTGACGACGAATTCGGGAACGGGCCCAGTATGCCGATGCTGCCGGAAACCTGGGGCGACGAGTCCGGGCAGTGAGACCTCAGGGACTGTTGGCGCCGTGATCCTGCTGACCGGCTGCGGGTGGCCCGCCCATCATTCGTAGCATCGGGATCCCGCCCGAAGTCATGAATCGGATGACCAGCACCACCGCCATCGCTAGAAACGCAATGTTGAGCCAAGTCGTGTAGTCCCACGAAATGCCTCCGGTCATGACCATCGCATGGCGTTGCCTCGGAATGAGATGTGCTGTGCCGAACAGTATTTCGACAAGATAGCCGGCGGCGACCATCGCGACGTAGAAGGTGCCGAGCAGCGTCAGCATCATCTTGGTCCCGTAGTACTTGCGATAGATATTCAGGATCGGCAGGATCAGCAGGTCGGCAAAGATGAACGCGATGACGCCGCCGAAACTGATGCCCCCATTCCACAGCGCCGCGGCAAGCGGCACGTTGCCGATCGAGCAGACGAACGACACGATCGCCACCACGGGTCCGACGATCGGTCCCCATATCGCCGACCAGCCGGGGTGATTCGTCAAAAAGAAGCTCTGCCAAGCGGTTTCGGGAACCCAGGCCGCGATGGCGCCGGCGATAACCAGCCCCAGGACCAGGTCACGCAGAATCGCCAGCCACTCCATGACGAAAACGTGGGAGACCGAGGTGAGACCCTGCGCTGAAAAGAGGCGCTGCCAGAAGGATCCGTCACCGCGGATGGACATGTCCATGGCGGCGTGGCCTTCCATCGAACCGGCGATTCCCCGGTCGGCCTGCTCGCGGGCGGCGTCGACGAGCCGGCTGCGAACAAACAGCCGGAACAACAGCGCCAACACCACGATCATCACGGGGCCCGCGATGAACTCTGCCGCGGTGAATTGCCAGCCCATCAGCAGGGCCAGGATGATGCCCAACTCGATCACGAGATTCGTGGATCCGATCTCGAACGCCATGGCGGCGGTGAAGTTCGCGCCCTTGCGGAACAGTGATCGGGCCAGTGCGACGGCGGCATACGAGCACGACGAGGACGCGGCTCCCAGGCTGGCCGCGACCGCCAAGGTGCGCGCCCGATCGTCGCCCATCAAGCTCACGATCGTCGAACGGCGCACCACGGCTTGCACCACCGCCGACAACGCAAAGCCCAAGATCAGCGCCCAGAGGATTTCCCAGGTCATCGAGCCGGCCAGCGCCAATGCGTGGCCGACGGCTCTGAGGGCTCGGTCTGTCACTCTGCGCTCCGCGCTGGACTCACGAGTCGGACGCTATACCCCTGGCCGCCGCGCCTCGATGCCTGCGACGGCACTGCTGCAATAGCCGGGGCTACCCTGTAGCAAAGCCGCTTGGGCGACAGTCCTGCAGAAATACGAAAAGGCCGACACACCGGCCTCGCCACCACAGTCACAAAGGTAACACCAGGCACACTGGTAACAACCGGGATTTTGCAAGATGCCAGGAGGGTATGGCCGTGTACCGAGTCTTTGAAGCGCTTGACGAATTGGGCGCCATCGTGGAAGAAGCGCGTGGCGTGCCGATGACGGCAGGCTGCGTGGTCCCTCGCGGCGATGTCCTCGAACTGATTGATGACATCAAGGACGCGATTCCCGCAGAGCTCGACGACGCTCAGGACGTGCTCGACGCCCGCGATTCGATGCTGCACGACGCCAAGACGCACGCCGACTCCATGGTGGCCACGGCGACCACCGAGTCGGAGTCGATGGTCAACCATGCGCGCGCGGAGGCCGACCGCATCCTCGCCGACGCGAAATCGCAGGCAGACCGGATGGTCGCGGAGGCACGTCAGCACAGCGAGCGGATGGTCGGCGAGGCCCGTGAAGAGGCGGTTCGCCTGGCGGCTGCCGCCAAACGCGACTACGAAGCCAGCGTCAGCCGCGCCAAAGCCGAGGCCGACCGGCTGATCGAGAACGGCAACATCTCCTACGAGAAGGCTGTGCAGGAGGGCATCAAGGAGCAGCAGCGCCTGGTGTCGCAGAACAGCGTGGTGGAGGCGGCCAACGCCGAGGCCACCCGCCTCATCGACACGGCGCACGCCGAAGCCGACAGGCTGCGTGGCGAGTGCGACATCTACGTCGACAACAAGCTGGCCGAGTTCGAGGAATTCCTCAACGGCACCATCCGTTCAGTTAGCCGCGGCCGTCACCAGCTCCGCACCGCAGCCGGTACCCACGACTACGCGACCCGGTAACCGGCTTATAAGGCTCCAACAAGGCTCTGGCGCTGCAGGGTGCGCGCCGTAGGATTTCTGCTATGGCGCGCCAGCACAGCACCGCAGCTCACAGGCACCCGACGTCGCCGATGGTGGTCGACATCGCGCGCCTGGGTCGTCGCCCGGGAGCGATGTTCGCCGTACGCGACACGTGGCCCAGCCCCGCTCGTATCGGGCTGGAGCTGATAGCGATCGAGCGAGGCGCCCCGCTGGATCTGGACCTGCGAGTCGAGTCGGTGTCGGAGGGCGTGCTGGTGACCGGGACGGTGACCGCACCGACAGCCGGTGAATGCGCCCGTTGCCTGACCGCGGTCGAAGGCCGAGTGCAGGTCAGCCTGACGGAACTTTTCGCGTACCCGGCCAGTGCGACCGAGGCGACCACCGAGGAAGACGAGGTCGGCCGCGTCGTCGACGACACCGTGAACCTCGAGCAGCCCATCATCGACGCCGTGGGGCTGGAGCTTCCGTTCTCGCCGGTCTGCCGGGCGGACTGCCCCGGATTGTGTCCGGAATGCGGGGTTGCGCTTGCCGACGAGCTTGGTCACCGCCACGACCGCATCGACCCGCGGTGGGCCAAGTTGGCCGGAATGCGTGGCTCGGACAGGCCGGAGACCGGGCAGGATGAGCGGTGACGCCGTCGCGGCAAGTCCTGCTCGACGCCCTCGGAGTCGAACTGCCTGACGAGCTGATCTCGCTGGCTCTGACCCACCGAAGCTACGCCTACGAACACGGCGGACTGCCGACCAACGAGCGCCTGGAGTTCCTCGGTGACGCCGTCCTGGGCCTGACCATTACCGACGAGCTGTTCCACCGCCATCCCGACCGTTCCGAGGGGGACCTGGCCAAACTGCGCGCGAGCGTGGTCAACACTCAGGCGCTGGCCGACGTCGCACGCCGCCTTACCGACGGCGGGCTGGGTGTCCACATGTTGTTGGGACGCGGCGAGGCGAACACCGGCGGGGCCGACAAGTCCAGCATCCTGGCCGACGGGATGGAGTCGCTGCTGGGCGCGATCTACCTGCAGCACGGCATCGAGGTGGCTCGCGAGGTGATCTTGCGGCTGTTCGGATCGCTGCTGGACGCGGCACCCACGCTCGGCGCCGGCCTGGACTGGAAGACCAGCTTGCAGGAGCTGACTGCGGCCCGCGGCCTGGGTGCGCCGTCCTACGTGGTGACCTCCACCGGCCCCGACCACGATAAGGAATTCACCGCGGTGGTCGTCGTGATGGATACCGAATACGGCTCGGGCGTGGGTCGCTCCAAGAAGGAAGCGGAGCAAAAAGCGGCATCGGCAGCCTGGAATGCGCTGGACGCGCTGGATGTGCGCGACCCCGCCGGAAAATCTTCTGTCTGAGCCCATGGTAATGACCCGCTGCGCCCGGCTTCGCCGCGCTTGCGATCATCACTAGATGCCTGAGCTGCCTGAAGTCGAGGTGGTGCGGCGCGGACTGCAAACCCATGTGGTGGGCAAGACGATCACGGCTGTTCGGGTGCACCACCCCCGGGCGGTACGCCGCCACGAAGCCGGTCCCGCCGACCTGACGGCCCGGTTGCTCGGGGCGCGGATCGAGGGCAGCGATCGGCGCGGCAAGTACCTGTGGCTACTACTGGACGCCGCAGACGGCGCCGAGCCTGATGCCGCTTTGGTGGTTCATCTCGGCATGAGCGGGCAGATGCTGCTGGGGACCGTGCCGCGCGCCGATCACGTCCGGATCTCGGCTTTGCTCGACGACGGGACGGTGCTGAGCTTCGCCGACCAGCGCACGTTCGGCGGCTGGATGCTCGCCGACCTGGTGACCGTGGACGGCAGCGTGGTGCCGGCACCCGTCGCCCACCTCGCGCGCGATCCGCTGGACCCGCGGTTCGATACCGACGCCGTAGTAAAGGTGTTGCGCCGCAAGCACTCCGAGATCAAGCGGCAGCTTCTCGACCAGACCGTAGTCTCCGGCATCGGCAATATCTACGCCGACGAGGCGCTGTGGCGGGCCAAGGTGCACGGAGCCCGGTTGGCCGCCAAGCTGACCCGCCGGCAGTTGTCCATGGTCCTCGATGCGGCCGCCGACGTGATGCGCGAGGCGCTGGCGAAGGGCGGGACGTCGTTCGATTCGCTGTATGTCAACGTCAACGGCGAGTCGGGCTACTTCGACCGATCGCTGGATGCCTATGGCCGCGAAGGAAAAAGCTGTCGCCGATGCGGCGCGGTAATGCGCCGGGAGAAGTTCATGAACCGGTCGTCGTTCTACTGCCCGAAATGCCAGCCGCGGCCCCGCATCTAGGCCTCAAATCAATCGAAGATGTTGCGGCGCACGGTAACCGGTGACCTGTGGGCAAAGGCCGGATCGACGAACCACTCGTGGGCGAACAGCAGACCGAACACTTGTGGTGGCAGGCGAAGCAGGAGGCCGAACATGCGCACCGCCGGTCCCGTGCTGCCGATCTGAGAGCGGTGGGCCGCCAACGCATCCCGCTTCTGCCGAGCAAAGCGGAAGATGTTGATCCGATGCGTGATGGTCCCTCGCGGAGCGTATGCGGTACGAGCGATGTCCTCATCGTAGGGTGCCGGCAGCCGCAACAGGCGAGCCAGATACGCCGTCCACAAGAGTAATTCGCGCGGCATGGTCACCTCCAGCACTCGCGGGGTGCCAGCGAGTTCGGCGGCGCGCTTGCCGACATGGTGCACCTGCACATGGTCGCGGTGGCCGTAGCCGCCGTTGGGCTGGTAGCTGAGCAGGAGGTCTGCGTCCTCGTCGCGAAGTATGGCCGCGAGCCGTTGGGCCGCCTCGTCGACATCCGCTCTACCGAATCTGACCCGCCCGGGCGGATCCGGATAGAATTCCGGACCGTATCCACTGTCGGCGTAGCCGAGACATTCAACTCGATGGGCTCCCAGGATGCTTGCGCTCGAACGCAATTCGCCCAGGCGGTCAGCCTCCTCGTTGTGCACGCATCCGTCGGTCGCCGTGACGATCACCACGCGATGCCCGGCCGCCGCCGCCTGCGCCAGCGTGCCGCCGGTGAGGACGACCTCGTCGTCCGGGTGGGCGTGGAATGCGACGACCGTGGGCATGCAACGCAGTATGCCTGCCGGCCGTCGGCGTCGAAATTGACGCTGGCGCGGTGCTCTCTCGCGGTTTTGCGCGCTGCCGTCGATCTCGGCGGGACCACCACCCGGTAGAAAAGACCCATGACGCAACTGTGGGTCGAGCGCACCGGAACGCGCCGGTATACCGGGCACAGCTCGCGGGGCGGGCAGGTTCTCGTCGGCTCGGAGGATGTCGACGGCGTCTTCACCCCGGGTGAGCTGCTGAAGATCGCGCTCGCCGCATGCAGTGGCATGGCCAGCGACCAGCCGCTGGCCCACCGCCTCGGCGAGGATTACCGAGCGGTGGTGCGCGTCTCCGGTGCGGCCGACCGTGACCAGGAACGTTATCCGCTGCTGCAGGAGACCCTGGAAGTAGACCTGTCGGGACTGTCCCCCGACGACAAGCAGCGGCTGTTGGTGGTCGTGAATCGCGCGGTCAACGCGGTCTGCACGGTGGGGCGCACGCTCAAATCCGGTACCACCGTCACCTTCGAGGTCGCTGATGCCGGAAGGTGACGTCCGGCTCACCGCCTGGGTGCACGGCTGGGTTCAGGGAGTGGGCTTCCGCTGGTGGACCCGGTGCCGTGCGTTGGCGCTGGGTCTTACCGGGTATGCCGCGAACCAGGATGACGGCCGGGTGCTGGTGATCGCCCAGGGGCCGCGCGAGGCCTGCGAGAAATTGCTGCAACTGCTGCAGGGCGGCAGCACACCCGGCAAAGTCGACAAGGTCGTCGCCGACTGGTCGCAGGCGCGGGAGCGGTTCACCGGCTTCGTGGAGCGGTGATCGGAAGCGCGGCGAAGCCGGGCGCGCCGGGTCACCGCCATCTGGTCCAGCGGTAATCTGGCCCCTCGTGTACCTCAAGAGTCTGACGCTGAAGGGCTTCAAGTCCTTCGCCTCGCCGACGACTCTGCGTTTCGAGCCCGGCATCACCGCCGTCGTCGGGCCTAACGGCTCCGGCAAATCCAATGTCGTCGACGCCCTGGCCTGGGTGATGGGGGAGCAGGGAGCAAAGACGCTGCGCGGCGGGAAGATGGAGGACGTCATCTTCGCCGGCACCTCGTCGCGTGCCCCGCTGGGCCGCGCCGAGGTCACCGTCACCATCGACAACTCCGACAACGCGCTGCCGATCGACTACTCCGAGGTGTCGATCACCCGCAGGATGTTCCGCGACGGCGCCAGCGAATACGAAATCAACGGCAGCAGTTGCCGTTTGATGGATGTCCAGGAATTGCTCAGCGACTCCGGGATCGGGCGCGAGATGCATGTCATCGTCGGGCAGGGCAAGCTCGACGAAATCCTGCAGTCGCGGCCCGAGGATCGCCGGGCGTTCATCGAAGAAGCCGCCGGGGTGCTCAAGCATCGCAAGCGCAAGGAAAAGGCGCTGCGCAAACTCGACGCGATGTCGGCCAATCTCGCCCGGCTCACCGATCTGACCACCGAGCTGCGGCGCCAGCTCAAACCGCTCGGGCGTCAAGCCGAAATGGCACAGCGGGCCGCAAGAATCCAGGCCGACTTGCGGGACGCCCGGCTGCGGCTGGCCGCCGATGACATGGTCAGCCGGCAGGCAGAGCGGAACGCGATCTTCGAGGCCGAGGAAGCGATGCGGCGCGAGCACGACGAGGTGGCGGCCCGGCTGACGTTGGCCTCCGAGGAGCTGGCCGCCCACGAAGAAGCGGCGGTGTCGCTGTCGCAGCGGGCCGACTCGGTGCAACACACCTGGTTCGGGCTGTCGGCCCTGGCCGAACGGGTGGGCGCCACGGTGCGCATCGCGACCGAACGGGCCCAGCACCTGGACGTCGAGCCGGTGACCAGCAGCGACACCAATCCCCGAAAACCTGAAGAATTGGAAGCCGAGGCGCAGCAGGTGGAGATTGCCGAGCGGCAACTGCTGGCTGAGCTGGCCGCGGCGCGCAACCGGCTGGAGGCCGCCCGGACGGAATTGGCCGACCGGGAGGCCCGCGCCGCCGAGGCGGACCGGGCGCATCTGGCGGCGGTCCGGGCCGAGGCGGACCGGCGGGAGGGGCTGGCGCGGCTTGCCGGCCAGGCCGAGACGATGCGCGCGCGCGTCGAATCGATCGACGACAGCGTCGGGCAATTGTCCGAGCGCATCGAGGAGGCCGCCGCCCGGGCCCAGCAGACCCGAGCGGAGTTCGAGACCGTGCAGGGCAAGGTCGGTGAACTCGACCAGGGCGAGGCCGGCCTCGACGAGCACCACGAGCGGACGGTAGCCGCACTGCGGCTGGCCGACGAACGCGTCGTCGAACTACAGGCCGCCGAGCGGACGGCCGAACGCGAGGTGGCGTCGCTGCGGGCCCGCATCGATGCGCTGTCGGTTGGGCTCGAACGCAAGGACGGCGCGGCGTGGCTCACCGAGAACCACAGCGGCGCAGGGCTTCTCGGGCCAATCGCCAAGCTGGTGAAAGTGCGCGCAGGCTATGAAGCGGCATTGGCCGCCGTGCTCGGATCGGCGGCCGACGCGCTGGCCGCGGCCAGCCTCGGCGCCGCCCGCGGAGCGGTTGCCGCGCTCAAGCAAGCCGACGCGGGCCGTGCGGCGCTGGTGCTGGGCGACTGGCCGGCCCCCGAGCAGCGACCGGTCGCCGAACTACCCGGCGGGGCACTGTGGGCGCTGGACCTGATCGAGGCACCCCCGCGGCTGCGCGGCGCGATGGTCGCCATGCTGTCCGGAGTGGCGGTGGTCGCCGACTTGGGCGCGGCCCTGGATCTGGTGGCAATCCAGCCGCAACTGCGTGCCGTGACCGTCGACGGCGACCTGGTGGGGGCCGGCTGGGTGAGCGGTGGTTCGGACCGCAAGCTTTCCACGCTGGAGGTCACGTCGGAGATCGACAAGGCCGGTGGCGAGCTCGCCGCTGCTGAGGCCCAGGTGGCGCAACTGAGCGCGGCGTTGTCCGGCGCGCTGGCCGAGCAGACGGCCCGGCAGAACTCGGCTGAGCAGGCGTTGGCCGCGCTCAACGAATCCGACACCGCCATCTCGGCGATGTACGAGCAGCTCGGCCGGCTCGGCCAGGACGCGCGCGCGGCCGACGAGGAGTGCAGCCGGTTGTTGCGGCAGCGGGAGGAATTGGAAGCCGCCCGCGCCGCGACCCTGCAGGAAGTCGTCGAACTCGAGACCCGGCTGCGCAACGCCGAAGCGACCCAACAGGTGCATGACGTCGAGCCGGTCGACCGGCAAGAGATCGCTGCTGCCGCCGAAGCCGCCCGCGGCGCCGAAGTCGAAGCCCGGCTGGCAGTGCGGACGGCAGAAGAAAGAGCCAATGCCGTACGCGGACGCGCGGATTCGCTGCGCCGGACGGCCGCCGCCGAACGCGAGGCGCGGGTGCGGGCCCAACAGGCCCACGCCGCACGGCTACACGCGGCCGCCGTGGCCGCGGCGGTTGCCGATGCCGGACGGCTGCTGGCTGCGCGGCTGGACCAGGTGGTCGAGGCGGCGTCGGGGATGCGCGACGCACTGGCTGCCGAACGCCGGCAGCGGTCCGAGGCGCTGGTGGCGGTCCGCGGCGAGGTGAACGCTCTGACCGCGCGGGTGGCCACGCTGACCGATTCGCTGCATCGCGACGAGGTGGCCAACGCGCAGGCGGCCCTGCGAATCGAGCAGCTGGAGCAAATGGTTCTCGAGCAGTTCGGCATGGCGCCCGACGACCTGGTCGCCGAGTACGGCCCCCACGTCGCACTGCCACCGACCGAACTCGAGATGGCCGAATTCGAGCAGGCCCGCGAGCGCGGCGAACAGGTGGTCGCACCGGCTCCGATGCCATTCGACCGGCCGAGCCAGGAGCGGCGGGCCAAACGCGCCGAGCGTGAACTGGCGGAGCTGGGCAGGGTGAATCCGCTGGCGCTGGAGGAGTTTGCTGCGCTGGAGGAGCGCTACAACTTCCTGTCCACCCAGCTCGAGGACGTCAAGGCCGCCCGCAAAGACCTGCTCGACGTGGTCGCCGACGTCGACGCGCGCATCCTGCAGGTATTCAGCGACGCGTTCACCGACGTGGAGCGCGAATTCCGGGGCGTGTTCGCCTCGCTGTTCCCCGGCGGCGAAGGCCGGCTGCGGCTGACCGACCCGGACGACATGCTCGCCACCGGTATTGAGGTGGAGGCGCGTCCGCCCGGCAAGAAGATCACCCGCCTGTCTTTGCTGTCCGGCGGCGAGAAGGCGCTGACGGCGGTGGCGATGCTAGTGGCCATCTTCCGGGCCCGGCCGTCGCCGTTCTACATCATGGACGAGGTGGAGGCCGCGCTGGACGACATGAACCTGCGCCGCCTGCTGGGCCTGTTCGAACAGCTGCGGGCCCATTCGCAGCTGATCATCATCACGCACCAGAAGCCCACGATGGAGGTCGCTGACGCGCTGTATGGCGTGACCATGCAGGGCGACGGCATCACCGCGGTGATCTCGCAGCGGATGCGTGGCCAAGAGGTTGACCAGTTGGCCTCTACTTCCTCGTAAGTCTCGTGTGAACGTGATGGCTATTAGTGTGAACGCACGGCTTTGCGGGTGACGGCAGGGCGGGGTTCCGGCCGATTCCTCCGCCGACGATTCAGACTGAACGCCGGCAACCCCACGAGCGCCGGAGTCACCCACGGCTGAAAGGATTGTCAGCGTGTCGGAAGGTCTGTGGATCGCCATCGCGGTCATCGCCGCCCTGGTAATCGTCGCCGCGCTGGTCGTGGGACTGGTGCTCTACCGACGGCGGCGGATCAGCCTCTCGGCGCGGCCGCAGACCGAGGCTATCGACCGTTCGGGCGGCTATCAGGCGTCGTCGGGCATCACCTTCAGCCAGACGGCCACCCCTGTCGAGGACCGCATCGACACCAGCGGCCTGCCCGCGGTCGGCGACGACGCGACCATTCCCCGCGACGCGCCCAAACGCACGATCTCCGATGTTCTGCTTCCCGAGTTCGAGCCGGAGGCCGAGACGCTGGCCCCACCGGAAGCCGAGGCCCCCGAGCAGCTCGAAATCGAGGCGATCGCGCCGCCCGAAGGCCGATTGGAACGCCTGCGCGGGCGCCTGGCCAAATCACAGAACGCACTCGGCCGCAGCGTGCTGGGCCTGATCGGCGGCGGGGATCTCGACGAGGAATCGTGGCAGGACGTCGAGGACACCCTGCTGGTCGCCGATCTGGGCCCGGTGGTCACCGAATCGGTGGTGTCGGCACTGCGCAGCCGGTTGGCCAGCAGCAGCGTGCGTACCGAAGCCGACGCCCGCGCAGTGCTGCGCGACGTGCTGATCGACGAGCTGCAGCCCGGTATGGACCGCTCGATCCGGGCGCTGCCACACGCCGACCATCCGTCGGTGCTGCTCGTGGTCGGGGTGAACGGCACCGGCAAGACGACGACCGTCGGCAAGCTGGCGCGGGTGCTGGTGGCCGACGGCCGCCGCGTCGTGCTGGGCGCCGCCGACACCTTCCGGGCCGCCGCGGCCGATCAGCTGCAGACCTGGGCTGTCCGGGTGGGCGCCGAGGTGGTGCGCGGAGCCGAAGGCGCCGACCCGGCGTCGGTGGCGTTCGACGCCGTCGACAAGGGCATCGCGGCCGGCGCCGACGTTGTGGTCATCGACACCGCCGGGCGATTGCACACCAAGGTGGGGCTGATGGACGAACTCGGGAAGGTCAAGCGTGTCGTTACCCGCCGCGCGGCAGTCGACGAGGTGCTGTTGGTGCTCGACGCCACCATCGGCCAGAACGGGCTGGCGCAGGCGCGGGTGTTCGCCGAGGTCGTTGACATCACCGGCGCCGTACTGACCAAGCTCGATGGAACGGCCAAGGGCGGCATCGTTTTCCGCGTGCAGCAAGAGCTGGGGGTGCCGGTGAAGCTGGTCGGACTCGGCGAAGGGCCGGACGATCTGGCGCCGTTCGAGCCCGCCGCCTTCGTAGACGCGCTGCTGGGCTGAATCAGGGCGCCCGAGAGCGACGTTAATACCGCCGAAACATGGTGGCTGTATTGCCGAAACAACCATTGCGCAAGGTTCTGGATCAGGTCGTCAGGCACGTGTCTGACGCCTGTTTTCGGGGCCGACCGGAGGTGATTGCGAGTGACATACCCGTTAATGGGCCAGCCCAACGCAGGCGATACCGCCTGGATGTTGGCGAGTTCCGCGCTGGTGCTGTTGATGACGCCGGGTCTGGCGTTCTTCTACGGCGGCATGGTGCGCGCCAGAAGCGTGCTCAACATGATCATGATGAGCATCAGCTCGATGGGCGTGGTGACCATCCTGTGGGTGCTCTACGGCTACTCCATGGCATTCGGCAACGATAAGGCCAACTTCGCGGGCGACCCACTGCAATTCTTCGGCCTCAAGCACCTCATCGGCGGCAATGCCGTCCCCGCGGATCCGACCGCGTCGCCGCCCACCTCCGCCACGGACATCGCGCTGGTAGGCACCCCGCCGGACGCGCTGCCCGCCACCGTGTTCGTGGCCTTCCAGCTGATGTTCGCGATCATCACCGTCGCGCTGATCTCCGGCGCGGTGGCCGACCGGCTGAAGTTCAGCGCCTGGCTGGTGTTCTCCGGGCTGTGGGCGACGCTGGTCTACTTCCCGATTGCGCACTGGGTCTTCGCGGCCGACAAGTATTCGGCCGAGCACGGTGGCTGGATCAACAACAAGCTGCACGCCATCGACTTCGCCGGTGGAACGGCGGTGCATATCAACGCCGGTGTGGCCGGGCTGATGCTTGCGCTCGTGCTGGGCAAGCGCAAAGGCTGGCCCACGACGCTGTTCCGCCCGCACAACCTGCCCTTCGTGATGTTGGGTGCCGGATTGCTGTGGTTCGGCTGGTACGGCTTCAACGCCGGGTCGGCACTGACCTCCAACGGCGCCGCCGGCTCGACGTTCATGGCCACCACCATCGCGACGGCCACGGCCATGCTGGGCTGGCTGCTCACCGAGCGCATCCGCGACGGCAAGGCCACGACCCTGGGCGCGGCGTCGGGCATCGTCGCCGGGCTGGTGGCCATCACGCCGTCGTGTTCGTCGGTCAACGTGCTGGGCGCCCTGGCGATCGGCCTGGTGGCCGGGGTGCTGTGCGCGCTGGCGGTGGGGCTGAAGTTCCGCTTCGGGTTCGACGACTCGCTCGACGTGGTCGGTGTGCACCTGGTCGGCGGATTGGCGGGCACCCTGATGGTGGGCCTGGTCGCGGCCCCGGAGAGCACGGCCATCAACGGCATAGCCGGGGTCTCCAAGGGCTTGTTCTACGGCGGCGGCTGGGCCCAGCTCGAACGACAGGCCATCGGCGCATTCAGCGTTCTGATTTACTCTGGCGTGGTAACACTTATCCTGGCGTTGATCCTCAAATACACCATGGGATTGCGTCTGGGTGCCGAACAGGAGGCCACTGGCATCGACGAGTCGGAGCACGCTGAGTCGGCCTACGACTTCGCCGTCACCAGTGGTTCGGTTCTTCCTCCACGGACCAGCGTGCTGGACACCCGTAACGGCCTGCAGGAGCGAGTGGACGACAGAGTGGAGGCAGAGCGCTAATGAAGCTGATCACCGCGATCGTGAAGCCGTTCACGCTCGATGACGTCAAGACCAGCCTCGAAGACGCCGGTGTCTTGGGAATGACGGTCAGCGAAATCCAGGGCTACGGTCGGCAGAAGGGCCACACGGAGGTCTACCGGGGCGCGGAGTACTCGGTGGATTTCGTCCCGAAGGTTCGCATCGAGGTCGTCGTCGACGACTCGATCGTCGACAAGGTCGTGGACAGCATTGTCCGGGCGGCGCGAACCGGCAAGATCGGCGACGGCAAAGTGTGGGTCAGCCCGGTCGAGACGATTGTGCGGGTACGCACCGGCGAACGCGGAACCGACGCCCTCTGACGGTGGACCGCGCCGGGCGGCGCATCTCGATTGGAGGGTCCGGAAATAGGAAGTGCTTGCGCAGCAACTGATTTGGCTGCCGCGCGACGCAAGCTGCTGGCACCTGAGCACCGCGAACTTGATTCGGCCGAGTTGCGGCAAGCACTGCTGGATCTGCACGAGTCCTGGCTGAGGGCCAAGGCGGCCGAGATCGGGATCACCGACACCAGTGGCTTCGCGATCGTCGGGATCGGTGGGCTGGGCCGCCGGGAGCTGCTGCCGTACTCGGATCTGGACCTGATGCTGGTGCACGACGGCAAGCCCGCCGACGTGCTGGGCGACGTCGCCGACAAGCTGTGGTATCCGCTGTGGGACGCCAACATTCGGCTCGACCACAGTGTGCGGACCGTCAGTGAGGCCCTGAGTACCGCCAATTCCGACATGACCGCCGCCCTGGGCATGCTGGATGCGCGCCACATTGCCGGCGACGAGCAGTTGTCGACCGAGGTGATCGCCGGGGTGCGGCGGCAGTGGCGCAGCGGAATCCGCACCCGGATGGACGAACTCATCGAAATGACGCAGGCTCGCTGGCGTCGCTGTTTCCGGATCGCACACCGCGCCGAGCCGGACCTGAAGTTGGGGCGCGGCGGCCTGCGCGACGCCCAGTTGCTCGACGCGCTGGCGGTGGCCCAGCTGGTCGACCGCCATCGCGCGCACAACGCCGACGCGGCGGCCGGCTCGCTGGACGATGCATACCGGACGCTGCTCGACGTGCGCACCGAGCTGCACCGCGTTTCCGGCCGCGGGGGCGACATCCTGCTGGCCCAATTCGGCGACGAGATCAGCGCGGCGCTGCATATCGGTGACAGGTTCGACCTTTCCCGCATGCTGTCCCACGCCGCCCGCACCATCAGCTACGAGGCTGAAACCGGGCTGCGGACCGCCGCCAACGCGTTGCCGCGGCGCGGCGTGTCGGCCCTGATGCGGCGCCCGAAACGCCGACCGCTGGCCGAAGGCGTTGTCGAGTACGCCGGGGAAGTCGTGCTGGCCCGCGACGCCAAACCGGAAAGCGATCCCGGTCTGGTGCTGCGGGTGGCCGCGGCGTCGGCGTCGACCGGATTGCCCATTGCCGCAGCCACCCTCACGCATCTTGCCAACAGCGCGGCCCGGTTAAAGTCACCCTGGCCGCGCCAGGCACTGGACGACTTTCTCGTCGTGCTCGGTGCCGGGCCGGCCGTCGTCGGGACGATCGAAGCGCTGGACCGCACCGGACTCTGGAGCCAGCTGCTGCCGGAATGGGACGCGATCCGCGACCTTCCGCCGCGGGATATCGCCCATAAGTGGACGGTGGACCGTCATCTGGTCGAGACCGCCGTGCAGGCGGCGCCGCTGGCCACCCGGGTGGGGCGACCCGATCTGCTGGCGCTGGGCGCGCTGCTGCACGATATCGGCAAGGGCCGCAGCGACGATCACAGTGTGCTGGGGTCGGAGCTGGCCGTCCAGATCGGTCAGCGGCTGGGCATGTCGCCCCCGGACATCGAGATGCTTTCGAAGCTGGTCCGCTATCACCTGCTGCTGCCGGTGGTGGCCACCCGAAGCGACCTGAACGATCCCCAAACCATCGAGTACGTATCGCAGGCCATCGGCGGGGACCCGCTGTTACTCGAGGTGTTGCACGCGATGACCGAGGCGGACTCGAAGGCCACCGGCCCCGGAGTGTGGAGCGACTGGAAGGCATCGTTGGTCGAGAACTTGGTCCGCCGTTGCCAGCTGGTGATGGCGGGCGAGGCCTTGCCGCAGGCCGAACCGACTGCGCCGCACTATCTTTCACTTGCGGTCAACAATGGCGTGCACGTGGAGATCAAGCCGGGCGACGGCGAGCGGATGTACCACGCCGTGATGGTCGCCCCGGACCAACGGGGGTTGGTGTCCAAAGCCGCCGCGGTACTGGCGCTGAATTCCCTGGGCGTGCATTCGGCCTTGGTGAACGTCTCCGAAGGGGTCGCGATCACCGAGTTCGTGGTGTCGCCGCATTTCGGTGCACCGGCCGCGGCCGACCTGCTGCGTCAGCAGTTCGTCGGTGCCCTTGCCGGCGACATCGACGTCTTGGGCACTTTGGAGGAGCGCGACGTTGAGGCGGCCGCCGCCGCGTCCGGCCGGGCTGGGGAAGTGCAGGCGGGGGTGCCTGTGACACGGCCGACGGCCCCGCCGCGCATCCTCTGGTTCGACACCGCGACGCCCGGCCAGCCGATCGTCGAAGTCCGCGCGACGGACCGGCCGGGTCTGCTCGCGCTGCTCACCCGGGCACTGGAGCGTGCCGGAGCCGACATCGTCTGGGCGAAGGTCAACACCTTCGGCTCGACGGCGGCCGACGTGTTCTGCGTGGTGCTGCCCGAGGAACCCGGCGCCGACGTGCAAACCATGGTCAACGAGCACCTGCTCGCCGCGCTGGGCGCGGTAGCGAGCTGACCGTCACCGCCGCTCCGAATTGAGTTGCCGCACAGCGTCGATACGGGCTTTGAGCTGTTCGCTGCTCGCTGCCGCGATCGGCGGCCCGCCGCAGCGGCGGCGCAGTTCGCTGTGGATCCAGCCGTGTGGTTTGCCGGTGCGGTGATGCGCGATCGACACCAGCGCATTGAGTTCGCGGCGCAGCTCACGCAGCTGGCCGTGCGTCGTCAGCGCCGCCGGTGAGCCTGACTGGCGCTCGAGCCGGGCCCGCTTTTGCAGCTGCTCGTCCTGGCGGCGGTGCAGTAGGGCGCGCATCTGCTCGGCGTCGAGCAGTCCCGGGATGCCGAGGTAGTCTGCCTCCTCGTCGCTTCCGGCCGGGGTGGCGGTGCCGAACGAGGATCCGTCGAAGATGACCTGGTCCAGTTCGGCGTCGGCTCCCAACGCGGTGAAGCTCTGCTGAGTGTCGTCCATCTCGGTTTGAGTGCGCCGATCATCGACAGCGGCATCGCCGGCATCGCGATGCGGTTCGCCGAGCACGTGGTCGCGTTGGGCCTCCAGCTCGCTCGCCAGCTGCAGCAGGTTGGGCACCGACGGCACGAAGATGCTCGCGGTTTCCCCCGGGCGGCGCGACCGCACGAACCGCCCGATGGCCTGCGCGAAGAATAGCGGCGTCGACGCGCTGGTGGCATAGATGCCGACCGATAGCCGCGGCACGTCGACGCCTTCGGAGACCATCCGCACCGCGACCAGCCAACGACTCGTGCTGTCCGCGAATTGGCTGATGCGCGAGGACGATCCGGGGTCGTCGGACAGCACCACCGTCGGCTCTTCTGCGGTGAGCGTCGCCAGCAGACGAGCATAGGCGCGGGCGGCGGTCCGGTCGGAGGCGATGATCATGGCACCGGCGTCGGGAACATGCGCGCGCAGCTGGCTCAGTCGTTGATCGGCCGCTGCGATCACCGCCGGCATCCATTCGCCGGCCGGGTCCAGTGCTGTGCGCCACGCTCGTGCGGTCTGCTCGGCGGACAGGGGCTCACCCAGCCGGGCCGTGTGCTCTTCGCCCGCGCTGTCTCGCCAGCGTGCCTGGCCGGAGTAGGCGAGGAACACCACGGGCCGGACCACGCCGTCGGCCAGCGCTTCAGCGTAGCCATAACTGTGGTCGGCCTGCGACCGCAGCACCCCGTCGGGCCCCGGCTCGTAGCGCACGAACGGGATGGGGCTGTCGTCGCTGCGAAAGGGCGTGCCCGTCAAGGCAAGTCGGCGGGCGGCGTCGCTGAAGGCTTCGCGGATGGCATCGCCCCAGGTCTTGGCGTCGCCGCCGTGGTGGATCTCGTCGAAGACGACCAGGGTCCTGCGCTGCTCGGTTCGCACCCGGTGCAGCGTCGGATGCGACGCGACCTGGGCGTAGGTGACCAGCACGCCGTGATACTCCGGCGAGTGCCGGGCGTTGGAGTTGGAGAATCTGGGGTCCAGCGCCAGGCCGTGCCGCCAAGCGGCTTGTGCCCATTGAACTTTGAGGTGCTCGGTGGGCACGACGACGGTGATCTGTTCGACCGCGCGATGGCCGAGCAGTTCGCCGGCCACCCGCAGCGCGAACGTCGTCTTGCCGGAGCCCGGCGTGGCCACGGCCAGGAAATCGCGCGGCTGGGCCGCCAGGTACTTGACCAGGGCGCGACGCTGCCAACCGCGCAACGTCTCTTCGGGATCCGTGCGGCTGACAGCCTGCAGCGACAACGAATCCCCCCAATTCTCGGAGCGGCCACCCGGTGAGGCCGCGGCTGTGAAATGTAGCACGGCAACGCTTTTCGCTGCGGCAGCGAGGTGAGTCAGCTCGTCAGGCCGCGTGTCTGTAACCAGCTGTGGATGTGTCCGGCCACGTCGGCCCAGCCGGGTTCGAGCATCATGTTGTGTCCCATAAAGAAGAACTCCGGTTCGGTCCGGTAGGCGCGTGCGGTGGCACGCACGGCGCCGACGCTGACGAAGCCGTCGTGCACGGCGCCCAGGACCAGAATCGGAGTCGTCACCCGCTCGGTCTTGACGCGGCGAAACATCGGATCCCTCATCGCGGCGCGGATGCTTTCGCCGCCGGTGCGGTTCCAGCAGGATTCGACGATGGTTTCGGGCGTGTCCGCGCAGAAGAGGTATTCGCGAGCACGGGCCGGGCTGCTGAGGAACTTGACCAACGTGGGGTCGCCGAACGACTGCACGGAAAGCCACGGGCGACGGCGCCAGACCCGCAGTGCCGCGCCGAGCACGCCTCGCGGCGGCAGGGAACCCACCAACACCGCAGCCGGGGCATCGCGGTCTTCCAGGTAGCGCTGGATCACGTAGCCGCCCAGGGAATGACCGATCAGCACCGGCCCGCCCAGCTCGCCGGCCGTGGCGCGTACGTCGTCGACGTAGTCGGCGATGGAAACCGCGTGCAGTGGCTTGTCGGTGGGGCTCGCCCCGTGTCCCCGCAGGCTCAGCGCAACGGCGCGGTAGCCCTCGGCTGCGAAGTAGTCCAGAAAATGCTCCCAACACCATGCGCCGTGCCAACCGCCGTGTACGAACAGCAGCGGCACCGGATGCGCGTCGGTGCAGGCCCCTTTGTCGATCACCTCGAGCACGTGGTTGCTCCCTTGGCTTGCCGCCATCGCTTCGCCGAAGAATGGGCCACTGGGACGTCGTCGCCCGCTGCGGCCGCCCGCGTTCTCAGCTGCCACGATGTTGAGTGTGAACCCACGGCGTTAAGTGTGAATTGTGGGCTTTCGGAGTGCGTGTGGGGCGGGAATCGGCGCATATCTCCGCCCAGGATTCACTCGCGAAGCCCTGGATTCACTCGCGAAGCCCAGGATTCACGCCGAACGCCCCGCTTCGCCCGGCTGGGACTTCTCTGCCGCGTCCGCGGCAGCACCATTAGGCTGGCGGGCGTGTTTGAATCGCTGTCCGACCGGTTGACCGCTGCCCTACAAGGGCTGCGTGGCAAGGGTCGTCTCACCGACGCCGATATCGATGCCACCACCCGCGAAATCCGGCTCGCGCTGCTGGAAGCCGACGTTTCGCTGCCGGTGGTCCGAGCGTTCGTCCACCGGATCAAGGAACGCGCCCGCGGAGCCGAGGTGTCCGGCGCCCTCAACCCGGCGCAGCAGGTCGTCAAGATCGTCAACGAAGAGCTGATCGGCATCCTCGGTGGCCCCACCCGCCAGCTGGCGTTCGCGAAGACGCCGCCGACCGTGGTGATGCTCGCCGGCCTGCAGGGCTCCGGTAAGACGACGCTGGCCGGCAAGTTGGCCGCATGGCTGCGCGGCCAAGGACACACACCGCTGCTGGTGGCCTGCGACCTGCAGCGGCCGGCGGCCGTCAACCAGCTGCAAGTCGTCGGGGAACGGGCCGGGGTACCGGTGTTCGCGCCGCACCCGGGCGCCTCGCCTGAGTCAGGTCCCGGTGACCCGGTGGCCGTCGCGGCGGCCGGGCTCGCCGAAGCCAGGGCCAAGCACTTCGACGTCGTCATCGTCGACACCGCCGGACGCCTGGGCATCGACGAGGAGCTAATGGCCCAGGCCGCCGACATTCGCGCGGCCATCGATCCCGACGAAGTGCTGTTCGTCCTGGACGCGATGATCGGCCAGGACGCCGTCGCCACCGCGCGGGCATTCGGCGAGGGCGTCGGCTTCACCGGCGTGGTGCTGACCAAGCTCGACGGCGACGCGCGCGGTGGCGCCGCCCTGTCGGTCCGCGAAGTGACCGGCGTCCCGATTCTTTTCGCCTCCACCGGCGAGAAGCTGGAGGACTTCGACGTCTTCCACCCGGACCGGATGGCCAGCCGCATCCTGGGCATGGGCGACGTGCTCAGCCTCATCGAGCAGGCCGAGCAGGTCTTCGACGCCAAGAAGGCCGAGGAGGCCGCCGTCAAGATCGGCGCCGGCGAGCTGACCCTGGAGGACTTCCTGGAGCAGATGCTCGCCGTCCGAAAGATGGGCCCGATCGGCAACCTGCTAGGCATGCTGCCCGGCGCGGGCCAGATGAAGGATGCCCTGGCCGAGGTCGACGACAAGCAACTCGACCGGATCCAGGCCATCATTCGCGGCATGACGCCGGAAGAACGGGCCGATCCCAAGATCATTAACGCGTCGCGGCGGTTGCGCATCGCCAACGGCTCCGGGGTGGCAGTGTCCGAGGTCAACCAGTTGGTGGACCGGTTCTTCGAAGCCCGCAAGATGATGTCGTCGATGCTCGGCGGCATGGGCATCCCCGGTCTGGGTCGCAAGTCGGCGACGCGAAAGGCCAAGGGCGGCGCCAAGAACAAGGGTGGCAAGAAGGGCAAGAAGCGCGGCCCCACGCCGCCGAAGGTGCGCAGTCCGTTCGGGCCCGGGGTGCCGGGTGCGCCGAACATCCCCGCGGGGTTCCCCGACCTGTCGCAAATGCCCGAAGGTCTCAACGAGCTGCCGCCCGGACTGGCCGACTTCGACCTGTCCAAGCTCAAGTTCCCGGGCAACCCAGGCAGGAAGTAGCCTCGCCTTGCGCCTGCACGTGCGAGGTCTGTCACTGCCCGACGAGACCGGAATCGAACTGTGGGTCGTCGACGGGCGCATCAGCACCGAGCCCGGCGCCGACGCCGACACCGTCTTCGACGGCGGCTGGATCCTGCCCGGTCTGGTCGATGCGCACTGCCACGTGGGGCTCGGTAAGCACGGCGGCGTCGAGATCGACGAGGCGATCGCCCAGGCCGAGACCGAACGCGACGTCGGCGCGCTGTTACTGCGCGACTGCGGCGTCCCGACCGACACGCGCGCCCTCGACGACCACGACGACCTGCCGCGCATCATCCGGGCCGGCAAACATCTGGCCAGGCCGAAGCGCTACATCGCCGGCTACGCGGTCGAGCTGGAAGACGAATCGCAGCTGCCCGCGGCGGTCGCCGTCGAGGCGCGACGCGGCGACGGCTGGGTCAAGCTGGTCGGCGACTGGATCGACCGCAAGATCGGCGACCTCGCCCCGCTGTGGTCCGACGACGTGCTTCGGGCCGCGATCGACGCCGCACACGCCCAGGGCGCCCGGGTCACCGCGCACGTCTTCAGCGAGGACGCGCTGCCGGGGCTGATCAAGGCCGGGATCGACTGCATCGAGCACGGCACGGGGCTCACCGACGACACCATCGCACTGATGCTCGAGCACCGCACCGCGCTGGTCCCCACGCTGATCAACCTGGAAAACTTCCCGGGCATAGCCGAGTCTGCGTCGCGCTATCCCACCTACGCCGCCCACATGCGTGACCTGTATGCCCGCGGCTACGACCGGATCGCCGCGGCGCGGGATGCGGGTGTGCCGATATACGCCGGCACCGACGCCGGAAGCATGATCGAGCACGGCCGGATCGCCGACGAGATCGAAGCCCTCAAGCGCATCGGGATGAGCCCGGGCGAGGCGTTGGGCGCCGCCTGCTGGGATGCGCGTCGCTGGTTGGGCCGCCCAGCCATCGAAGACGCGGCGCCGGCTGATCTGGTGTGCTACTCGGACGATCCGCGCAATGGCACCGGCGTGCTCAACCATCCGGAGCTGGTGATCTTGCGCGGCAAGGTGTTTCGGTTGGCGGGGCCTGGACGCGCTGAACGCGCGCGGTTTCCCGAACGCGGATAGGATCTCGAAATGGCGTTGGCCAGCGGCGCAACCTTTGCCGGTTACACGATCGCCCGCAGGCTGGGTTCGGGTGTGACGGGTGAGGTCTACCTGGCCCAGGACCCGCGATCGGCGCGCTGGGTGGCGCTGAAAGTGCTTTCGCTCGCGATGTCGTCGGACAGCGAATTCCGGCGCCGCTTTCATGCTGAGACCCCGGTCGTCTCGAGTCTCTATCACCGGCACATCGTGGAGGTGCACGACCGCGGCGAGTCCGACGGGCAACTCTGGGTTGCGACGGACTACATCGAGGGCGGCAGCGCCGCGCAGCTGATCACCGAGCGTTTCCCGGCGGTGTCACCGGCGGGTGAAGTGCTTGCGCTGGTCACCGCCATGGCCGAAGCCCTCGATTACGCCCATCACCGTGGATTGCTGCATCGCGACGTCAAACCCGCCAACATCCTGCTGACCAGCCGGGGTGAGGGTGAACAGCGGATGCTGTTGTCGGATCTCGGGATAGCCCCGCCGGCCGGCACCGTGGGCTACGCCGCGCCCGAACAGTTGATGGGCCGCGATTTCGACGGGAGCGCCGACCAGTACGCACTGGCGGCCACCGCATTTCACCTGCTGGCCGGTGCGCCGCCGGTCCAGCCCGGTGACCCCGCTACCGCGGTCGACCAGCTGATGAACGGCGCACCCCCCAGGCTCAGCGATCAGCGTCCCGAGCTGGCCCACCTCGACGGTGTGTTCTCCAGAGCCCTGGCCAGGAATCCCGCGGACCGATTCGCCAGCTGCGCGGAGTTTGCCGGCGCCGCGAACGAACAGGCCGGTGTCTCGGTCGGCCAGCACAGTCCCGAGGCCGCGTTCACCGTCGAGGTCGTCGACTATCCCGCGTATGCATGGCCCGATACGGCGCACACCGTGGCCGCGAACGCGGCCGAAGCGCCCGACTCCGTTCCCGGTATGCCCAAACAGCGTGGCACGGTACTGCAATCGGCCGCCGGGTTGCTGGCGCGGCGACTGGACGACTACTCGACCGGCAGCAACGCCGCACCGCGCCGGCGCCGCCGGGTTTTGCTGGCCGGTGCGGCGGCACTCCTGGTCGTCGGGGTGCTTGCCGCGGGCATCGCGATCGGCCGCAACGCCGAAAAGAAGTCCAGTCAGGCCGCCGGCACGTCGCGGAGCACGCCGGCCGCCGTCGTTCCGCCGACGACCACCGGCCCCCCCGAGCCTTCGGCGCCGGTGCCGCTCGACGGCAGTTATCGCATCGAGGTCCAGCGCGCCAAGCAGACATTCAATTACCTCCCCGACCCGCAACCGCCGAACGTGAACACCTGGTGGGCCTTTCGCTCGTCGTGCACGCCGGCGGCGTGTACCGCCAGCGGAACGCTGCTCGACGACGAGGACCACACGCAGGCCAAGTCGCCGGGCGGCGGTCACATCGTCATGCACTTCGGCGAGGGTCAGTGGCAGTCCGAAGCGGAAACGGTGCAGTTCCCCTGCGTCGGGGGGAATGGTTTGGCGAATACCCAGACCACGACGCAGGTGCTGACGCTGCGACCGCAGCCGCACGGCGATTTCGCCGGCGAAATGACGGTCACCGTGCAAACCAACGAATGTGGCCAGCGGGGGGCGGTGATCCGGATCCCCGCAGTGGCCAGCCCCAGCGGGGTGGTCCCTCCGGGGGTCAACGTGCCCGACCCGCGGGCGCCTGCCAGCACCCCCACCGAAGCCCCGACCACGACGACGCCGACGACGGCCCCGTCGGGCCCCGGCCGCTGATCTACCTGTAGTTATCGCTTTGATCTCGACTCGCCAACGGCCCGGCAAAGAAAGCGAGTGCTTACATTCTAAGCGTAGACTTGGGGCATGACGTACGACGTGATCATCCGCGACGGCTTGTGGTTCGACGGCACAGGCAGCCCTCCGCAACTCCGCACGCTGGGCATTAGCGACGGGGTGGTGGCAACCGTGGCCGGCCCGTCGGATCCGCCGCTGGACGAGACCGGCTGTCCCGAGGTGATCGACGCGGCGGGCAAGTGGATTCTGCCGGGCTTCATCGACGTACACACCCACTACGACGCCGAGATATTGCTCGATCCCGGCCTGCGGGAATCCGTGCGCCACGGCGTCACCACCGTGCTGCTGGGTAACTGCTCACTGTCGACCGTCTACGCCGACTCCCAGGACGCCGCCGATCTGTTCAGCCGGGTGGAAGCGGTGCCGCGCCAGTTTGTGTACAACGCGTTGGACGCCAACAAGACGTGGTCCACGCCGGCCGAGTACATCGACGCCCTCGAGTCACGGCCGCTCGGGCCGAATGTCGGCTCACTGCTTGGTCATTCGGATCTGCGGACCGCTGTGATGGGGCTGGACCGCGCCACCGACCGCAATGTCCGGCCCACCGAGGCCGAGCTGCAGAGGATGACCAAACTGCTCGATGACGCGCTCGATGCCGGTGTGCTGGGCATGTCCGGGATGGACGCGGCGATCGACAAGCTGGACGGCGACCGGTTCCGGTCGCGCGCGCTGCCGTCGACCTTCGCGACCTGGCGGGAACGCCGCAGGCTGATCAACGTGCTGCGCAAGCGGGGCCGGTTGCTGCAGAGCGCCCCGGACGTCGACAACCCGCTGTCTCCGCTGTTGTTCTTCCTGGCCAGCAGCCGATTGCTGAACGGCGGCAAGGGAACCCGGATGAGCATGCTGGTGTCCTCCGACGCCAAGTCGATGCCGCTGATTGTGTACGTCATCGGCGTCGGCACCCGGATTCTCAACAAGCTGCTGGGCTCGAGCGTGCGATTCCAGCACCTGCCGGTCCCGTTCACGTTGTACTCCGACGGAATCGACCTGCCGGTCTTCGAGGAGTTCGGTGCCGGCACGGCCGCCCTGCATCTGCGTGAACAGTTCGAGCGCAACGAGCTACTGGCCGACGAGTCCTACCGCCGGCGGTTCCGGCGTGAGTTCGACCGCATCAAGCTCGGACCGTCGTTGTGGCACCGCGACTTTCACGACGCGGTGATCGTCGAGTGCCCGGACGAGACGTTGATCGGCAAGAGCTTCGGCGCCATCGCCGACGAACGCGGGCTGCACCCGCTTGACGCGTTCCTGGACGTGCTCGTCGAGAACGGCGAACGCAACGTCCGGTGGACAACCACGATCGCCAACCACCGGCCCAAGCAGCTCGACCAGCTCGCCGCGGAGCCCAGCGTCCACATGGGCTTCTCCGATGCCGGCGCGCACCTGCGCAACATGGCGTTCTACAACTATGCGCTGCGGCTGCTACGGCGAACCCTGGACGCCCAGCGGGCCGGAAGGCCGTTTTTGTCCATCGAACGCGCGGTATATCGCCTGACCGGCGAGGTGGCCGAGTGGTTCGGCATCAACGCCGGCACGTTACGTAAGGGCGACCGGGCGGATTTCGTGGTGGTCGACCCGGCCCACCTGGACGAGTCGCTGGACGGATACCACGAGGAAGCGGTGCCCTTCTACGGCGGTCTGCGGCGGATGGTGAACCGCAACGATGCGACCGTGGCAGCAACGGGCGTGGGCGGCGTAGTGGTATTTCGCAACGGGCAATTCCGCGACGGCTATGGTCAGACTATGAAGTCGGGCCGATACCTACGTGCGGGCGAGCGGGATGCAGGTGAGGAACGGCGTGTTTTGAGCGTCAGCGCCTGAGATGGCCCGGACCCAACAGCAACGCCGCGAGGAAACCGTCGCACGGCTACTCGACGCCTGCATCGACACCATCGTCGAGGTCGGATACGCGCGGGCATCCGCCGCCCTGATCACCAAGCGCGCGGGAGTGTCCGTGGGCGCGCTGTTCCGGCATTTCGCAACGATGGGCGATTTCATGGCCGCGACGGCATCCGAGGTGCTGCGCCGCCAGCTGGAGTGGGGCATCCAGCAGGTAGGCGCGCTACCGCCCGACCAGCCGCCCTTGGAGGCGGCCCTGACGATTCTGCGGGACATCACCCGTGGCCCGGGGAATGCGGTGCTCTACGAACTGCTGGTCGCCGCTCGCACCGACGAGAAGCTCAAGGCCACGCTGCAGGACGAGCTCGGGCAGTATGCCGAGAAGATCGTCGACGCTTGCCGGATGCTGCCGGGCGCAGATCAGTTCCCAGACGACAAGTTCCCGGTGATCGTCGGATTAGTGGCGAACGTCTTCGACGGCGCCGCCCTGGTGCAGGGCGTGGTGCCGGTGCCGGAGCTGGACGAACAGCGAATTCCGATGCTGCTGGCCCTGCTGAACGCCGCCTTCCAGAATCCGGGCTTTTAGGCCGAGCAGACGTAAAATCCCCCAATCTCGCGCTGAAACGGGGGATTTTGCGTCTGCTCGCCTGCTCTACAGCGAGCCGATGCTGGCCTGTGGGCTCAGCGCGAAGCCCCAGTCGAGCAGGCTCGCGGCCTGGTCCCAGTATGTCGGTCCGCCCGCTTTGACCAGCCCGTACATCATGGCGATCACCAGCCGGGGGCCGCCGCGGGCGGCCGCGCCGACGAATGTCTTGCGGGCGGCGTTGGTGAATCCCGTCTTGCCGCCGATCGCGCCCGGGGGGGGGGGGCCCCCCGCGGCGGGGGGGGGGGGGGGCGGGGG
>NZ_LZSG01000023.1 GCF_001665395.1 Mycobacterium sp. 1164966.3 | reverse complement strand
CGCCGAAACCCCGTCACATACCCCATATCGCTCAACACCTCTCGCTAAGGTGTTGCAGCGATCACTTGAGGCTAAGCGAGTGCGCCACGCCCTCAGCGCAGAATCAACGTGCCCGTGGCTGGAACCAGGCAAATTTTCGACATCGGGGTCGTCAGTTAACGCTGTGGTGACTCCCCTTGACGACTAGGTTTGTAGTCATGGACAGCGACCGGCGGACCCGCAATCGCCCGGCAGACCATCCGTGAGTCGGGTGAGCCCAGTGAATGAACAATTCGGCGAGCTGCAGGCAGCTCACGACCAAATGGAACAACTGGTGCGGGTCATCGTCGCAATCGGTTCCGATCTCGACCTCAATGTGACGTTGCAGCGAATCGTCAGTGGGGCGATCGAACTGACCGGTGCCCGATACGGCGCGCTAGGCATACTCGCCTCCGACGGCACCCTGGTCTCTTTCATCCACACGGGAATCGACGAGGGCACTGCGCGGCGGCTCGGGGGTGTCGAGGTAGGTGAGGGTCTGCGCCTCGATGATTTGAGTCAACATCCGCAGGGCACCGAACTGCGCGCAGATGGCGCACCGATGCGCGCATTCCTCGGAATACCGATCAAGGTGCGGGCAGCGGCCTTCGGCAACCTTTACCTCGCCGACGATCGGCCCGACCGCGTGTTTTCGGACGCGCAGGAGGGGGCCGTCCGGGCAATGGCGACTGCCGCGGCGGCCGCCATCGACAACGCGCGACTTTTCGAACGAGAACGTGAATCGGCGAGATGGATGAGGGCCAGTCGCGAAATCACGACCGCGCTGCTGTCCGGTGATCCACAGACGGGGCCGTTGCAACTCATCGTCAACCGTGCCCTCGAGCTGGCCGGTGCCGAGCAGGCCATCTTGCTCGTTCCGAAAGAGCCTGATGTGCCCGCCGACGAGGTCGACACCCTTGTCGTGGCCGCCACCGCCGGTCGTTACGCCTCGGAGGTGATTGGTCGCCAAGTCCCGATGGACGGCTCCACCACAGGCGGCGTTGCGCGTCGCGGATTGCCGCTGATCACTGAGTCCTTCCAATATCCGATCGAAGGATTCACCGATGTCGGTGAGCGCTCAGCGATCGTCATGCCGCTTATTGCAGACGATGCGGTACTCGGTGTCATCGCGGTCGCCCGCGATCCGCATCAGCCGCGATTCGGCGACGATTACCTCGACCTGGTCAGCGACTTTGCCCGACACGCTGCAATTGCGTTGGCGCTGGCGGCAGGTCGCGAACATGCGCTCAATCAGGAACTCGCCGAAGCAGACACCGTCAATGACGCCGTGTACGCCGCTGCCGAGGAACTGCGGCGACTATGGCGGGCACGACGGGTCCTGGCCGTTACCTTTCCGACGCAGAGCTCAACCGCGGAAAAAGCTTCTGGTGCAATGGACTTGGTATCGGTCGGGGAGGACACGCAGTGGGTGGATCTGCCGCCAGATACACGACAGATGCTCAGTTCAATGCGGGACGGCGACCTGCTCACCCCTAATACAACAAATCCCGGGACAGCGGCTATCGCGCTGCAGCATCCAGACGGCGTGCTTGTCGTTCGGATCGATCTGGCGGAGCAACGGCCATTCACTCTCGAAGACCAGACTTTGTTAACCGTGCTGGCCGGCCGCCTGGGTCAGGGCCTGCAGCGGGTGCACCAAGTTGATCAGCAGCGCGAAACCGCGCTTGCGCTGCAGCACGCAATTCTTGGTCCTGCCGCTCTGCCACACGGATTCGCGGTGCGCTATCAGGCTGCCTCCCGGCCTCTACAAGTCGGCGGTGACTGGTACGACGTCTTCGATCTGGAGGACGGCCGCATCGCTTTGATTGTGGGCGACTGTGTCGGGCATGGCCTCGCCGCGGCGACCATAATGGGACAGGTGCGCAGCGCTTGCCGCGCGCTGCTGTTCGAGAACCCGAGTCCCGCAGCCGCTCTCGCGGGGCTTGATCGTTTCGCATCCCGGCTGCCCGGCGCCCAAAGCACCACCGCCGTCTGCGCGGTGCTCAACCCCGAAACCGGTGAATTGGTGTACTCCAGTGCCGGCCACCCGCCGCCCATTTTGGTTCACGCCGATGGGACCACCCGGATACTCGATGATGGCCACACCATCGCGTTGGGAATACGATCCCACCGGCCCCGGCCCGAAGCCCACGTGACTCTACCGGCGCACGCGACCCTTCTGCTCTACACCGATGGACTGGTGGAACGTCGCCGTCTTCCTCTAGACGACGGGATCTCCCGTGCTGCCGGCCTGCTCAAGGCAGGCCTCACCTCGGACCTGGAGGATTTGGCGAACCAGATCATGTCGCGCCTCGCCCCAAGCGGCGGCTATCAGGACGACGTTGCCCTTTTGTTGTACCGGCACCCAGCCCCGCTGGAGTTGAAGTTTCCCGCCCATGCCAGCAACCTCGCCCCAACCCGAAAAGCTCTGCGCAGCTGGTTGAGTCGAGCTCGGGTAGACCCGGACCAAACTGTGAACGTGCTGATCGCGGCCGGGGAAGCTGTTGCCAACGCCATCGAGCACGGGCATCGTTTTGATCCCGAGGGCACAATCAGCCTCGGCGCCATCGCGCTTGTCGATCACGTGCACGTGACTATCACTGATACCGGCTCGTGGAAGCCTCCACAACCGGCCGCCAACCCTCATCGCGGCCGGGGCATCACCCTCATGCGCGGGCTTATGCACGACGTCACCATAAAGCTTGACACCGCCGGAACCACAGTTCGTCTATCCGCGAGGATCTCATGATGTCCACGTCTCTTACTCTCGACACCGCGCGCGACGACGACGGGACATTCGTGTTGGTCGCCGCCGGTGAAATCGATCTGAGCAATATCGGCGCATTCGAGCAAGCTCTTGCTACCGCCATGGCTGAGGCCACTAGTAGTGGCGAAAAGATCACTGTCGACCTCAGCGCCGTGGAATACCTGGACAGCGCTGCCATCAACGCCTTGTACACCCGGGCCGATTACATAAGTCTCATCGCCCACCCCACCCTGATGCCGGTCCTCACGGTCAGCGGCCTGATTGAACTGGTCGCCATCAAAGCGTCGGGCCCGACCACAGCACACTGACGCATCGCCCAGCCCCAAAATTACGTTGGCTCTGCGTCTACGACGCGAAAGTTCGAGTGCGCCACGCCCGTAGCGCAGAATCAACGCGCCTCAAACTAGTCAAATCCGGCGAGGGTGATGCGCAGCGCCTCTTCCAACTGGACATGGAAAGGAACGCTCGGGACGCTCTCCGGGACCAGCCACCGGTCAAGCACGAATTTGACGGTGGCCATGCTGGTGTGGACCATCAGCGCGGGACGAATGTCGGCAGACGGGTCCACGCCCATGCGGCGCGCGACATACTCTACAAATCGGCGCTCGTCGTCTTGGCTCACCAGCGATGATTTGCTCAACAAATGGGGAGCGGTCGAAACCGCTTGGTGCCAGGTATCGACGTTGGGCTGGCTGGCTTCCTCGGCGTGGGTGACGAAAAGCTGAATCAGCGCTTCAACCGCCGATTCTTCCGCAGGCCGCGCACTGTACGTGGTGACGATTTCGCTGATGGCTTCTCGCACCGGATCGACAAGCAGGCCTTCTTTTGTGGGCGCGTGCCGGAAATACGTACTGATCGAGATTCCAGTGGCGGCGGCGATGTCCTCGGTCGTGACCGCAGCAAATCCGCGTTCGGCGAAAAGTTGGTGCGCGGTGTGCTGGATCTCGGAAAGCAACTCTGCGCGCCGTCGGTCCCGCAACGAACCGCTGTTTGCTGAGGACATGTCCTCGCCTTCATCAAGCTGACTTTTCGACGCACGCGCGCGGGCCGGTGACGCTCGCGATTGAGTGACTCTACACTATTGAAAGTGGCTATCAACTAGGCTAGCGTGTTACCGCGTACCGGATGAGCTGCGGAATCGCGGTGCCTGATGATACTATCTTAGTCAAGATAGTAATCCAGGCACCAGACTTCTTCTGCTCGGCACTAAGGACTTAGTGGTGGGGGAGCGCCGATGGATGCGGCTGCTGGTGCCTGATGACCGATGACATCAATTTGCTCGACCAACTTCAGGTCGTGCAATGATCGCGCAACAAGCCGGCGTCACCGCGATCCAGGACTGGTCGGTCGGATACGTCCGACGCCATCCCGTGGCCTCTTTGACGACGGTCGGTGAGCAGTTCGTCCTGGGTGTGCGCACCGTTCAGTACTTCTTCTTCGATCTGGTGACCGGCCGATTCCAATGGCAGGAGTTTGTCCGGCAAGGCGCGTTCATGGCCGGCACGGCCGTGCTGCCGACGATCCTGGTGTCATTGCCAATCAGCGTCACCTTGTCAATCCAGTTCGCGCTACTGGCCGGGCAAGTCGGTGCCACCTCATTGGCCGGCGCGGCAAGCGGACTCGCGGTCATTCGTCAGGGCGCGTCGCTGGTTGCCGCGGTTCTCATGGCGTCGGCCGTCGGGTCGGCGATCACCGCCGACCTGGGTTCGCGGACCATGCGCGAAGAAACCGACGCCATGGAGGTGATGGGCGTATCGGTGATCCGCCGCCTGGTGGTACCGCGCTTCGCGGCCGCGATCATGATCGGCGTTGCGCTCACCGGAGTCGTATGCTTCGTCGGATTTTTCGCTAGCTATATGTTCAACGTGTACTTCCAAAACGGTGCGCCGGGCAGTTTCGTCGCGACGTTCGCGTCGTTCGCAACGACCGACGACATGATCCTGGCGCTGCTCAAGGCGATCGTGTTCGGTGCCATCGTGGCGGTGGTGTCAGCGCAAAAAGGCTTGTCCACCAAGGGCGGACCAACTGGTGTCGCGAATTCGGTGAACGCGGCCGTCGTCGAAGCGATCCTGCTGCTGATGATCGTCAACGTCGCCATCAGCCAGCTCTACATCATGCTGGTGCCCAGGACGGGACTGTAGCAGTGGCTGCGTCCGCTTACCTGCCCCTGGCGCCGGTCACGACGCGGTTGCTTCGGCTCTATCGCAGAATTGCAAGGCCGATCACTCGGCTGGGCCACATGCTGGTCTTCTTCGTGCGAGCGCTGGTCGCCGTGCCGATCGCAATGCGTCAGTACCACCACGAGTTTCTCAGGCTGCTGTCGAACATCACCTGGGGCAACGGCTCGATCGTCGTGGGCGGCGGCACCGCGGGCGTGGCCGTGGTGTTGGGTATGACGGTCGGTGCGCTGGTCGGCATCGAGGGTTACAACTTCCTCGACCTGCTGGGCCTGGGACCCGCGACCGGATTCGTGTCGTCGTTGGTCAATACCCGCGAGCTCGCCCCACTGATGGCCTCCCTCGCTTTTGCGATGCAAGGCGGCTGCCGGTTCACCGCACAGCTGGGATCGATGCGCATCGCAGAAGAGATCGACGCCATGGAATCGATTGCGATTCGGCCGATTCCGTTCCTGGTGACCACCAGGTTGGTTGCTTCCGTGGTGGCGACGGTCCCGCTGTATGCGGCGTGTCTGGCCATCGGCTACCTGACGACTCAGGTGGTGGTCGGGGTCAGCAGCGGTGGCTCCACCGGGTCGTATCTGCACTACTTCACGTTGATGCTGGCGGGCAAGGACATCGTCTATTCCTTATTCAAGGCGGTCATTTTCGTGTGGATCGCCTCGACGATCCAGTGCTACTACGGCTATTACGCCAGCGGAGGTCCCGAGGGCGTGGGAGTGGCGGCGGGCCACGGCATGCGAGCCAGCATCACCGTCGTGATCATGGTGAACATGCTGCTGACGATGGCGTTGTGGGGCGTCGACGCCGGCGCAAGGTTCGGTGGTTGATACATGCCGAATTCCTATGACACGGACGGTCGCGGCCCCTCTGACCGGCAGTTGCTGGGCTACGGTGTGGCGGTTGCGCTGGTGGCGTCCCTGCTCACCGCGGGGCTGTTGGTCAAGTCGACGGGCCGGCTCAACGACTACGTGCGGGTGGTCGCCGATCTGGTCAACGTGGGTGATGGCCTGCCGCAGAAATCCGACGTCAAGTATCACGGTGTGCTCGTCGGCATGGTCAGCAGCGTCGTGCCTGCGACCAACGGAAAACCCAATTACGTCCATATCGATCTGAAACCCGAGTATGCCAAGTCGATTCCGGCTGCCGTCACCGCTCGAGTGGTGCCTTCCAACGTGTTCGCGGTGTCCTCAGTTCAACTGGTGGGTAACGGGCCCGGGACGACAATCAGTGCGGGCGCCCACATCCGGGAAGACAAACAGCTGCCGACGGTGCTGTTCCAGACCACCGTCAGCAAGCTGCGCGATCTGCTCGCCGCCGCCGGACGCGGCCGCGAAGACAGGTCGGTGGGTATTCTCGCCGCGCTCGCGGCGGCCACCGATCATCGCCGGGCAGCGCTGCTGACCAGCGGAGCACAGCTGAATCGCCTTATCGATCAACTCAATTCGATCGTCAGCACCGACGCCGGACCCTCTACGGTTTCCGCACTCGTCGATGCGACGCGTGGACTGCAGGCGACAGCGCCCGATCTTGTCGACGCACTACACCAGGCCGTGGTGCCGATGCAGACCTTCGCCGAGACACGCGGGCAATTGGCCGAGCTGCTCTCCGGCGCCGATTACACGGTTGGCACCACGCGCCAATCGTTCGCCAACCACATCGATCAGCTCATCAGAATCTCGACCGATCTCACGCCGGTGCTCGGAGTGCTGGCGATGAAGTCCAACAACTTCGTGCCGGCGGTCACCAAGCTCGACAACTTGGCCAACAAATTCATGGAGGAAGTGTGGATGCCGGAGAACGGCCTCGGCAACATGCGCGCGCGGATCTCGTTCACCCAGACGTATGCATACACCCGAGCTGACTGTCCTCGTTACGGTGAGTTGAAGGGGCCCAGCTGTTTCACCGCTCCGCTGATTCCCAACAAACCTGACCTACCGGAAGTGCTTCTGCCGCAGAACTATCAGCCGCCCAAGGATCTGGCGCCGCCACCGGGAACGGTCATCGGTCCCAACGGCAACCTGGTGGCTGTGGGTCCGCCCCTGATCAACGGGCCGCCCAACCTGCAAGACCCCAATCCTCCGCTGCCGCCTTTCCATACCCCGTCGCCGCCGGTGCCGCAGAGCGCCAACCCCGACGACCCGAACCCTGGGCCGCCCGGCCGGGGAGTGGCGCCCCCGCCGCCGCTACTAGGGCCTCCCGCAGCAGGATCGATCAGGACGTCGTCCTTCGGCGGCAACGTCGGGCCCGTCGGCAGCGAGTACGAGCGAAACATGTTGAGCGTGATCACCGGAAGGCCCGCCACGGCCGCAACCGAGTTGCTGCTGGGACCGGTAGCCCGTGGGACGACGGTGTCGCTGGTTCGTTCACCGCCGGCTGGGGGACCCAAATGAAATTTCGTGGTCCCCTCATCGGCCTGACTCTCTTCATGGTCGTCGCGTTGACCCTTACCTGGCTGGTCTATGTGAGCCTTCGGCGTGACGTTGCCGGTCAGACGGCTTCGTATTCAGCCGTATTCAGCGACGTGTATGGGCTTCGCGAGGGCGACGACGTCCGGATGGCCGGGGTGCGCGTCGGCCGGGTCGAAAAGATCGATCTGCAAGGCAAACTCGCGAAAGTTTCCTTCGTGGTGCAGCAGGAACAGCACCTGTTCGGCAACACCGTTGCCTCGGTGATCTATCAGAACATCGTCGGACAGCGCTATCTGGGACTGTCTTTGGGCAAGGAAGGCAGTCCCGGCCAACTCGCGCCGGGCAGCACCATCTCGCTGGAACGTACGGAACAGTCGTTCGACGTCACCGCGCTACTCAACGGCTACGAGCCCCTGTTCAGCCTGCTCAACCCGCGCGACGCAGACAATCTCACCAAGGGTGTCATCGAGTCGCTGCAGGGCGACACCTCTTCTCTTGCCACCCTGGTCAGCCAAACATCGACGCTCACAGAGACATTCGCCGGACGGGATCAGGCGCTCGGTGACGTCATCACGAATCTCAACCGGGTAGTCGTCAATCTTGCCGCCCAAAACGACAATCTTGACGGCGTCCTCACCCAGACACGTGACGTCGTTGCCGCCCTCGACCAACGGCGTCCGGAGCTGGTGGCCTCGGTGGGCGCCATGTCACGACTGATGACCCACCTGTCGGCTGCCGCCGCGGAAGACTACCCGGCGTTGCGCGAATTCATCAGCCGCAGGCCGGGTGTCACGCGGCACCTGCTCGACGTCGAACCTCAGGTGGCCTTTTTCGGCGACAACGTTCCGCTGCTGCTGAAAGGGCTTGCCCGCATTGCCAATCAAGGCGCCTACGGCAACGCTTATCTGTGCGACGTGAACATCTTCGGGTTCTTCCCCGGGCTCAATGACGTGACGCCGATCATCATCAATGCGGCAACTCCGGGGAACAAGGCGTGGCACACCCCGCGATGCAGGAACACGGGCGGTGGGTGACCCAGATGCCTGATTCAACCGTGCGGTCTCGCCTCGAGCGCCTGAGAAAGCGCCCGCTCGAGAGCTACAACGCGACTTGGCTCGGCTTCATCGCGGCCGCCGTAGTCGCGGTGGTGATCGGGTCCATGCTGGTTGTCCACATGGTCGGTGTCGGCTATCGGCATTACACCGCAGAGTTCCTGCAGGCGGCATCCCTGCGAGACGGGAATCCCATCACGATTGCTGGCATACCGGTGGGCACCGTCACCAGCATGAAGTTGGATGGCGACCACGTCGAGGCCGGTCTGAAGATTCGCGACGACATCGTCTTGGGCAAGGATTCCAAGGCCTCGATCAAGGTCACCACCATCCTGGGTTCGCGTTATCTCGCGATCGAGCCCAATGGCCCGGGTTCCCTGCCGCGCAACACATTCGAGCTGTCGCACACCGAGGTACCCTACGACCTGCAGGCCGCATTGAAGGATGCCACAACGACTTTCGAGCAGGTCGACTCCGACCGGTTCGCGCAATCGCTTGCCGTCCTAGGCAAGCAACTCGAGAAGCTGCCCGCAGTTGTTCCCCAGGCAATGGCGAACATCAACTCGTTGTCGTCGATCATTGCGCAACGCAGAGACCAGTTGGGCCAGCTGCTCAAAAGTACCGAACGGGTCACCAACACCTTGCGCCGCCAGCAATCCAACATCGGCAACGTGGTCAACCAGGCGCAGGACCTGCTAGCCCAGTTCGTCGCGCGTCGTGCCGTGTTCCACGCCATGATGCAATCGCTCACCAGCGTGGTGAACACGATGAACCAGCTCGTGGTCAACGACCGGTCAGGTATCGATGCGTTGCTCAAAGACATCCGCGAGTTCACCGACATGATGTCTCACCACGACGATCTACTGCGCAATCTGATGCAGATAACCCCGATCTTCCTACGCGAGGGGACCAACCTCACCGGCGACGCCAACGCGGTCAGCTTCAATGCCCCCAACGCCCTACTCATCGATTCGTGGATGTGCGCAATCAGCGGCCGCGCCCAGCAGTTCGGGATGATTCCGTACTTCAAGGACTGCAAATGAGAGGCCGGGTCCTAACGATCGTCGCCGTCGTGGCATTGGTGGTGGCAGCCATCAGTGCGGGATGGTGGTATCTGGGCAGGGGCTCGGAACCGATCACGGTGACGGCCCAATTCGACAGTGCCTCAGGCTTATACGAAAGCAACGCGGTCTCCGTCCTGGGCATGCCGGTCGGCAAGGTGACCAAAATCAACCCGCGCGGCGGCTATGTTGAGGTCACGTTCACCGTGGATCGCAAAGTCAAGGTTCCGGCGAACGCGCAAGCGGTCACCGTGTCGACGTCGATCCTCACCGACCGTCACATCGAGCTCACGCCGCCCTATCACGGCGGCCCGGTGTTGGAGAACCACGACACCATCGGCTTGATCCGCACCAAGACCCCCATCGAATTCAGCCGCGTGCTAGCCGTTCTCGACAAGGTGACCAAGTCGCTGGAAGGCGACGGGCACGGTGGCGGACCCATCGCCGACGTCATCAACGGTGGCACCGAGGTCGTCGACGGCAACGGCGGCAAAATCAAGGGGGCACTCGACGAGCTGTCCAAAGCGCTGCGGCTGAGCAGTGACGGCGGCGCGCAGACCCGTGAGCAGATCACCACGATCGTCAAGAACATCAGCTCGCTGTTCGAGGCCGCCGCCACCAACGATGCCAAGCTGCGTGAATTCGCCTCAACCATCCATCAGGTCAGCCAGATCTTGGCCGACGAGGACATCGGCAGCGGCAGCACCGGAAAGAAACTCGACCAACTCGTCCAGCGGGCCGGCGACCTCCTCGACGTCAATCGCGAGGCCATCCGGCAAGCCCTGCTCAAAGGCAACACCACGGTGAAGGCACTCGCCGACCAACGGCGCGAACTAGCCGAAACCCTTGACCTGGCCCCGCTGCTGGCCGACAACGCCTACAACATGATCGACCGCGAGAACGGCGCGGTGCGTGCGCACTTCCTGACCGACCGAATGATCTTCGACAGCCAACTGACCAAAGAGATCTGCAACCTGATGGGCCTTCGACAACTCGGCTGCAGCACGGGGACCATTCAGGACTTCGGGCCGGACTTCGGGTTGACGTATGTGCTGGACGGCCTGGCAGCGATGGGCCAGAAATGACAAGCGCGCGAGGGAAAGCAGCTGCCGCGATCATTGCCGCGGCGGTCCTCAGTTCCGGATGCGCCACGAATGGCCTTGCCAGCCTTCCACTTCCGGCTCCAGGACTCGGTTCGGGAGGGTACAAGCTGACGGCCGTTTTCGGCAACGCGCTCAACCTGCCGATGAACGCCAAGGTGAAACTCGCCGGTGCCGACGTCGGCCAGGTCGAGGCGATGATCGCGCGCAACTATACCGCGGTCACCACGCTGCGCATCCGGGACGGCGTCCTCCTGCCGAAGGGCAGCACCGCCGAGTTGCGTACCGCGACACCGCTTGGCGACGTGTTCGTGTCCGTACGCCCACCCGCTGAGGCCGGCTCCGACGCACCCATGCTCAAGGACGGCGACACCATCGGTTTGGACTCGACGGCGTCCGCCGCCACTGTCGAGTCGGTGCTGAGTTCGGCGGCCATCCTGGTGAACGGCGGCGCGGTGCGCAACTTCACCAATATCATCAACGGTTTCGGCAGGGCCACCGGCGACCAGGGCCAGGCCTTCGGTGATCTAGTCCGCAAGTCCAACCAGCTGCTCGGCACGCTGGACTCCCGATCCGGACAGATTTCGAACGCGTTGACCGAATTATCCCGGCTCAGTGCGCAACTCGACGCCAAGAACCAGAGCCTCACCGAGCTTATGGCCGCCGCCAATCCCGCTACCGACGCCCTGGCCGCCAACACAACCGAACTATCCAACTTGGTGATACAAGTCGGTGACACCAGCCGGCTCCTAGCCAGGTTCCCGTCACTGGGGGGAACCGATACCAGCGGCCGAAGCATAATTCGTGACCTGAACACCATCGCCGGCGCCGCAAACGATGTCGTGGTGAGTCCGGATACCAGTTGGCTGTCCGTGAACAGGCTCATTCCCGCGTTGGTCAAATCGACTGCGGGGAACTCGATTTCGGTGAATGTGGGTGTCGACCAGCTAATCCTCGGGTCGATACCCGACATCGGATTCCCTGGTGACAGAGGGCTGCACGGGCCCAATAGGTACACCTGGAACCAGTTCGTCGGCTCGCTGAAGTACACCCTGTGGCGTCTGCAAGAACGGGTCGTCGGGCGCGGGCCCAACTCGGTACAGGTGCCGGTGATGCCCGATCCGAACGTGCCAGGCGAGATCGTTGTCGCTCCACCGCCTGCAGGAGCTCCGCCGGCTGAGCCGCCCGGGCCGCACCTGCCGGGCCTCCTGACACCAGGACCGCCGCCATGATCGAGTCGACCGCCAGCGCCATTGTCCGCGCGGTGCGGGCAATCCACCGTCGCCAGGTCTGGCTGTCGGTGGCCGGACTCGTGCTCACCTTGGTTGTCGCGACCGCCTACTTGTTAATCGGCGCGCTGCGCGTGACACCGTTCGCGTCGTCGTATCGGGTCACCGTTCAGCTGGCGGAATCCGGTGGGCTGCTGCCTAATCAGGACGTCGCGCTGCGCGGTGTGCGGATCGGACGGGTCGAGTCGCTGCAGATCACCGACCGGGGCGTCAATGCGGTCGCCAGCATCACGTCCAAGGTGAGGATCCCCGCGAACGCCGTGGTGCACGTGTCCGCGCTGTCTCCGGCGGGGGAGCAGTACATCGACTTCGAAGCCACATCCGATGCTGGACCGTATCTGCACGACGGCAGCTTCATCGCGCTCGACCGCACCACCGTGCCGGTCAGCTTGGCGCAACTGCTCGGCGATGCCGACGGACTTCTGGCGCAGGTCGATCCCCACAAGATCGAGCTGATCAAGAAGGAACTCAGCCTGAGCAAGGAGGGACCGGCCAAGCTGGCCGCGATCGTCGACGGTGGCACGATGCTGCTTTCGACACTGGATTCGGTGCTGCCCCAAACCACCAGCATCATCAAGACCAGCCGGGTCGTGCTGACCCTGGCAGCCGATAAGAACGCCGGTTTGGCTGCGGCGACCGTCGGCCTCAATCGAACCCTTGCGGGCGTGGCCAGCATGCAGGCCGGCTATCGGCGCCTGACCGAACGGACACCGCACACGCTTAACTCCGTCGACAGCCTGTTCAACGACAACTCCGAGACCATGGTGCAGTTGCTGGGCAGTCTGGCCACCACGTCGCAACTTCTCTACTTGCGCGTACCGGCGCTCAACGCGCTGTTTCCCAACTACCGCGGGTCGGTACTGGATGCCGTGGCGAGCGCTTTTCACGACCACGGCGTGTGGGCGACGGCCGAACTCTACCCCCGGTACGCATGCGACTACGGAACCCCGACGCATCCCCCTTCGTCCGCCGACTACTACGAGCCATTCATGTACACCTACTGCCGCGACGACGACCCAGGGGTCGGGATCCGCGGAGCCAAGAACGCGCCGCGTCCGGGTGGCGATGACACCGCCGGCCCGCCCCCCGGAGCAGACCTGGGAAGGAGAACCGACCCAACACCCAAGGGCCGCTTCACCATTCCCACGCCCTACGGTGGCCCGGTCCTGCCGATCGAACCGCCGCACTAAGCCCAACACATCTACGCCAAGGAGATGAGGATGACCGCCACGACCGAGAAGTCCGCCGAAGCCGAAGCCGAAGTCGAGGCTGAAAAGACCGAAGCCGCAAGCGAAGACGTGGAACCCGAAGAACTCGAGGCCGCAGACAGTGATGTCGACCATGTCGACGCCGAAGACGAGGATGACGACGGGCCGGTGCTGGGCAAGCGGGCCAAAAACGATACGGAGAAAGCCAAGCGCGGCAAACGGCCGTGGCGGAAGTATCTGCGTCGCAGTGTGCTGCCTTTGTTATTGGTTGCCTCCCTTGCGGTTTCCGGATTTCTCGGCTGGAAGCAGTGGCAAGAGCATCAGGTCAAGGTGGCCGGCCAGCAGGCGCAGCAAGCGGCGATCAAGTACGCGCAAGTGTTGACCAGCATTGACTCCAACAACGTCGACGAGAACTTTCGGCAGGTGCTCGACGGCGCGACCGGCGAGTTCAAAGACATGTACACCCATTCCAGCGTCCAGCTTCGGCAACTGCTGATCGACAACAAGGCCACGGCACACGGGGTCGTGGTGGATTCGGCGATTGCCTCCGCGTCCACCGACAAAGTCGTCGTACTGGTCTTCATCGACCAGACCGTGACCAACATGGCGGTGCCCGATCCGCGTATCGACCGCAGCAGGATCAAGATGACGATGGACAAGGTCGACGGCCGCTGGCGGGCAAGTAAAGTCCAACTGCTTTAAGCCATTCGGAGCTAACAATGTTCAGAAGATTCGTCGCCACCTCGATATTGGTGGCAGCGACCGGAATATCGGGAGTACTCCACCCGGGCACGGCCCATGCTTCGTCCGAGTCATTCTGCGGCGAGCTCGGCGGCGGCTGGGACGGCCAGTACTGCCACACCACGGTGACCTCCGAACGCAATGCCGTCCGTGACATCAAAGTCGCCGTCCCCGCCGACCTCGTCGACAACCCAACCACGGGCCCAACGGTCCGCGACTACCTGCGCACCCTGGTCGGCAACTGGCGAAACGCCAACGCGCACATGGCCGCAGACAGCTACGGCGAGGAGAATTACGAGGTTTTCCGGCACGGCAATTTGCTCAGCGCGGTCTTCCACGAGGACTATCACGCCGACGGGCCCAAGCCCAACAACGCGTACCGCACCTTCACCTTCGACATGGCTAGCGGCAGGCGAGTGCAGCTGGCAGATCTGACGAACGGCAACCCTCTCACCGCTATCCCGCCGTTGGCTCAGCCGTTCGTCGAAACCGCGCTCAATCAGGCTCCGCCACAGCATGATCCGGGTACCTACCCGTTCGTCGTCGATCGGTGGACTCCCGACAAGGTCTTTTCCGGCGCTTACAAGGCGTGGGCGATCACACCTGACGAACTAATCCTCTACATGCCCGACTATCCGGTGGCCCACGACGAGCCGATCAACTTCACACCCGGAGCGTTGCAGTGGTCAATGGACGGTGGCGCTGTCCAAGCGCATATCCCGTTGTCGGCGCTGGCTCCCGTTCTGCGTGCGGGGGCAGCCTAGGGCTAGTCCCCCTGGGGGCGGTCGCCCTGGGGGCGCCGCGCAGTTTTGGCTTCCGCCTCACGCCTTAACCGGACTGCCTTCGCGCGCGCTTCGGCGGCGAGCGCCTGGGCTTCGGCGGCTTCGGCGCCCGCCCACACCTCGGCGGCCCGCGCTTCGGCTTCGGCCGCTTCGGCCTCCGCCCTCGCTTGGGCCGCCACGGCTTCGGCTTCGGCGGCTTCGGTCCGTGCGCGCGCCCGGGCCTTCGCCTCAGCGGCCCGAGCTTGGGCTTCGGCGGCTTCTGCTTGCGCTTGTGCCTCGGCGGCCCGAGCTTGGGCTTCGGCCGCTTCTGCCTGCTTTCGCGCCCTGGCGGCCTGGGCCAGAGCTTCGGCGGCTTCTGCTTGCGCGCGCGCCTCGGCGGCCAGGGCCTCGGCTTCGGCGGCTTCGGCTTCTGCCCTCGCCTGGGCGGCCAGCGCTTCGGTTTCGGCGGCTTCGGCCCGCGCCTGGCCGCGTGCCCGGGCTTCGGCGGCAAGGGCCTGTGCTTCCGCGGCTTCGGCTTGCGCTCGTGCCTCCGCCGCCAGTGCCTCGGGTTCGGCGGCGAGTGCTTCTGCTGCGGCGGCTTCTGCTTGCGCGCGTGCCTCGGCCGCCAGCGCTTCGGCTTCGGCGGCCAACGCTTCGGCTTCGGCGGCCAAGGCCTGGGCTTCGGCGGCCTCCGCCCGCGCGCGTGCCTCGGCGGCCAGCGCTTCGGCTTGGGCTGCCTGAGCTTTGGCTTCGGCGGCTTCTGCCCGCGCCCGTGCCTCGGCTTCCAGCTCCGACGGCGGTTGCTTCAACTTGACCTGCGTCGGCGCTGGGGCCGGACGCGGTTGGGGGTTTCGCTTCGGTGGGCGGGCGGCGACCAGCGCCCGTTCCTTAGCCTCTCTTCGCTGGTAGCCATAGAAATCAACGACGACCAACGCAAAACCGGCCAGCACCAGCAGCGGTACGAAGAGTGCCGGATTCGTGGCGACCCCGGCCAGGCCGAGGACCGTCAACGGCACTGCGAACGCGATGGCGACCCACGGGTGTCGATCGCCCAACCCGACGGCCCATGGCCGCCGATCCGGTCTGCTTATGACCATTCTCGAAGACCCCACGATCCCGTCTTTTGAGGAGACGTCGGGATCTAAGCGTACTGTGAGAACCGCCACTGTGGTGGTTGAAAAATCAGGTTTATCGGCAGTGTCACAGCAGACCCATTCGTAACGGACCTGGACCCCGTCGCTGAGCGAGTCAGGGTGCCTGCAGAGCCGGTCAGTTGCCCTCTGCGGCGTACAAGAGTGAGTGCGTGACGCAAGTGCCATCGAAGCGAATTTCGTGCAGGGGACGCCGCAGCGGTTCGACGGTGCCATCTGGGTTCACGAGGGCTCCGCCACCGGCGGGGATGCCAACACCGGTGGCCGCTCCTTCGAGCGAACGGACGGCGGCCGACAGCCTCGCCCACTCGGTTTTCTCGTCGTGCGTGTCGATCACCAGGGGGACCAGCTTGAACACGTCGAGCAGTCCGGTCGCCGGGGATTCGGGTGTCTCGACCACCGCGTAGCGTCCCAGCTGAACCGCGCCGGCTGACACGCCCACCAGAACCGCTCCTCCGGCGTACCGGTCAAGGATCACATCTTTCATGCCGGTTCTCTCGAATGTGTTCCAGCCGAGCCGCACGTCGCCGCCTGCGAGGACGATCAGGTCGGCGCGACCCAGGAAGGTCCGGTCATCGGGTCCGAAGGACGAATCGATCATGCGGCGCTCGGCGATTCCGACCGCGTCCACCGCGGCGTCGAAGATCTCGTAAAACTCCGGGAGATCGCCATTGGAGGCACCGATGTAGGCCGCGGTCAGTGGTGTGTTCCGACCCAATCCATCGAGGGCCGCCTCGAGCAGCAGCCGGTCCCGTCGTTTCCAGAACAGCAGCTGGCTGTCCGCCAGCAGGTACAGCGGTTGCAGTTGTGGTGCCGTCTGGGTCACCGCCTACCGTCAGACGGTCCGCCGGTTGCCAGACGGATCGCGGACGTCATGCATGTTCTGCGATCCACGCCTCGGCGAATTGCACCCCTGCAGGAATGCTCTTGGACAAACTTGCTCCGATGGCCTTTTCGAACTGGCCGCCCACCAACGGGATCTTCACTTCCACCTTGACGGCGTAGCGCAGTCGCGAACCGTTGCTCGTGGGACTCAACCACACTTCAGCTTTGCCTGACCCCACGGGCGCCGAGATGCTGGACTGCCCGTGTACCTGGCCGTCGCCGACAGGTCTCCACGTCTCGCAGTTCACAATTTTCAGATCCCCGGGAAGCAATTTCAAAACTGGCTTGGGCAGTAGCTGCCGACCCACGTGCTGAGTGGAGCGCACCGACACCGTTCCGTCGTCGTCGACGGTCAGCGAATCCAGCGTGACCCGATTGTTGGCTTCACGCCCGCCTGCGATGCAGGCCAGCCAGTATTCTTCGCAGCCGAATGCCGCATGAAGTTGTTCAACGCTGGCGACCGATTCGGCCAAGATCTCGAACGAACGCGGCATAGCGACATTCTTACTGTCGGCATCACCGCGCTGCCACCGATTCGAACACTTCGGTCCGCATGACTTCTGGGGCGCGAGCGTCGCGACCAACTGGCGGTGCCCACGTGTTGTTAAACGTACTAAGTGTTAAACTGGCTAAATAAACCCTCAAGCTATTGGAGAACACGCGTGCCTCGCACTGACAACGACACCTGGGACCTGGCGACCAGCGTGGGCGCGACCGCGACCATGGTGGCCGCCGCTCGCGCGATCGCGACCAAGGCCAACCCTCCCGTGATCAACGACCAATTCGCCGAACCGCTGGTTCGTGCCGTGGGCGTTGACTTCTTCATGCGCTGGGTGGCCGGCGACTTACGTGCCGCCGATGTCGACGACGACGAGTCCAGCTGGAGACTCGAGCACATGCCCGCTGCGATGGCCGCCCGAACCCGCTTCTTCGACTCGTTCTTTCAGGATGCGACGCACGCAGGAATTCGCCAGGCCGTGATCCTGGCGTCCGGTCTGGATGCCCGCGCCTACCGGTTGGTGTGGCCGGACGATATGACGGTGTTCGAGATCGACCAGCCCCAGGTGATTGGGTTCAAGACCAGCACCCTCGAAGGTTTGGGTGCTGCCCCGAAGGCCGAATTACGCACAGTCGCAATCGATCTCCGCCAGGATTGGCCCTCAGCGCTTCGTGAGGCCGGTCTGGACACGAGCCGGCCGACGGCCTGGATCGCCGAGGGGTTGCTGGGCTACCTGCCGCCGGAAGCGCAGGACCGGCTGATGGACAACATCACCGCGCTCAGCGCCGCGGGCAGTCGGCTTGCGGTCGAAGCAATTCCGAACAGGCCGCAGCGGGACACCGAGCAAGCGCGCGAGATGATGCGCAGGTCCACCGCCAAGTGGCGCGAGCACGGATTCGAACTGGATTGGGAAGAGCTAGGTTTCGAGGGTGAGCGCAAGGACGTCGCTGAGTATCTGGACGGACTGGGTTGGCGGTCCGTCGGTACGCCGATGAGTCGGTTGTTGGCCGAGAATGGTCTTGAGGCCTTACCGCAGACGCACGACTCGGTGTCGATGGCTGACACTGTCTACTACACCTCGGTGCTTGGCAACTAACGCGCGTTGCGTTGGGTATGAGCGGAGGGCTTTGGGTGTGAATCCTGTGCTTTGCGCGTGAAGCTAGGGCGGGATCTGGCCGATTTTTCCGCCCAGGATTCACTGGCAAAGCCCAGGATTCACGCGCAATGCCTCGAGAGCGAATTTGCGGTGAGCGCCTGCCATGTTGGGTTCGCCCAAAATGCTGTCGGGCCAGGCAGCCCGGTGGTGCGCAGAACCGGCGTCCCGCCTGTTTCACATGAGTCCCGTCCGTCACAGAATTTGGGGTATATGTCCATTTGCCCATCTATGAGCGACAATCGTTGCGGGGCAATGCAATTTGTCTCTCGGAAGTGGAAAAGGCACAAGTCTCTTCTGCGGTGATGGAAGTGACCGGTGTGTGGCCACGGTATAGCGGAACATTAGTGGTACCGTCTCGCGGGGTTGGTTCAGCCACACTCGGGCATCGAATGAAAGACCACTAGAGCTCAGACGTCGGACGTTCGAGCTCGTCGAACCTCGCGAGCGCGGCGTCGAGGTCTGTCTCGTCGAACATTTCGAGGTGGCTGATTAGATTGCCTTCAACCGTGTAGACGTCGATCATCCGCCATTCGGCGTCGAAGTCGTCGTGCGAAATGCCACGCGCGGTGTGGGTAACAACCGCGCCGACATCGCTCAGCCGGTGCACGGACTCCATGTAGATGCTGATGCACGACGTTTGGTCCCAGAGGACATGGATGGATGCGGACAGCTCCTTCGCCTTGATCCTTACGAGCTGCCTGTGGTCGAAGTATGTCCAGTTCGGCGTCGTTGCGGGAAGTTCATGCCGATTGAAGCCGGCGTATAACCCAGCGATGACCGACCATGTCTGCGCGCATTCGGCCGCTTCGCCGGCGAGGTAGCGTGCGTCGAGCTCCTCGTAGGCGGCGTCGATGTCGTCGGGGTCGAACACGACGACCGCTGCGACCCTATTGTCGGAGTCGATCTCTGCAACGCTAAGCATCTCGGCGTAAAACGGCGCGGGCCGCGCATCTTTTGCGGAAAGAAGGGCTTTGACGAGAATGAGGCGCTGCCCGCGAGTGGCCAGCAACTTCGACGTTACTTTCGTAGTTCCCACGTCGGCGGTCGCTTGCAAACTTTCAATCTCGGCATCACGACCGTGTCGTATCCCAGCGTTTACCACGCGACGACGATCTTCGGTGCAAATATTGTCCGCCAATGTCGCGGCGATGGTGGACCAGGCGCCGGCCGTAAAGTATGTCTGGAGTCGTTCCAGCACTTGGCTTGCCGTGTTCTCAAGTCGCGGCTTTTGTTGCAGTTCTTCAAATCTCGCGAGCGCCGCGTCAACGTCTGTCTCGTCGAACAGCTCGCAGCCAGTCACCCGATCACCTTCGACCGTCCAGAGGTCGACCGCCCGCCACTCGGCGGCAAAGCCGTCTTGCGAGCTCGCGTTGGTCGTTCGCGTGACGACCGCCCCCAGCCCACCCAGCCGATGCACCGCCTCTATATGGATGCTGAAATTTGGCGTGAGGTCCCAACCGGCACGAAGCAGCGCTGTCGGATCACCCGGCTCCACCATTCCGATGCGTCGATGGTCATCGATGTTGATGGAGTCCAGTGGGAGCTCGTGCCGGTTGAGCGCGGCGTAGCGACTCGCAACTAGAGACCAGGTGTGACCGTGAGCGGCGGCCTCGCCAGTCTGGTATCGGGCGTCGAGCTCTTCGTAGGCGGCGTCGATGTCGTCGGGGTCGAACGAGAGCTGCGACGCGATCCGCTCGTCGGTGTCGATCTCGGCAACGATGAGCATCTCGATGCTGAATTGCCCTTGTCGCTGATCGCGATTGGGAGAACTGATGCGCGTGAGAGCGAGGCGCTCACCGCGAGTCGCGATGACGGCCCAGGTTGTGGGCGCCGCTTCGGCGAGGGCTTGCAGGTTTGCGATTACGGCATCGCGACCGTCCCAGAATCCGGCACTCGTCACCGTGTCATGGCGATCGTCAATGACACTGTTCTCGGCCAGGAGCTCGGCTAGCGCTGCCCAGTTGCGGGCCCGGAAGTACGTGAAGAAGCGGTCTTCCGCCCGACTTGCCGCGGTTTCCAGTCGTGGCCCGGGAGGTTTAGGGCGCAGTTCCTCGAAGCGAGCAAGCGCTGCGTCCAGATCTGCTTCATCGAACAGTTCGCACCGGTTGATGAGGTCGCCTTCAACCGCCAGAACCGCGATCTCGCGCCATTCGGCCTCCACGCCGTCCTGCGACGTTCCACGCGCCACATATGTGAAGGCCGCTCCGAAACCTGTTAGCTGATGATTCTTTTCGACGTGAATAGCGAAGTCGGGCATGAGATCCCAGGTGGCACTCAGGGATGGGATAAGGTCACCAGTCGCAGTCGTTGTGACTCTTCGGTGGTCGACATTGACCCAGCCCGGCGCCGTCGGCGGAAGTTCGCGTCGGTTCAGCGCGGAGAACGTTCCCGCAATGACCGACCAGGTGTCTGCGTGAGCAGCCGCTTCGTCGGTGAGATAACGCGCGTCGAACTCTGCGATGGCGGCGTCGATATCGTCGGGGTCGAACAAGAGTTGTGTGGTGATCCGATCGTCGGTGTCGACCTCGACGATGCCGAGCATTTCGATGCCGAACTCCCCGTGCCGCAAGTCGCTGTTCGAGGAAAGCATCCGGGTGAGAGCGAGGCGCTCTCCGCGTGTCGCAATCACCGTTAGCGTTAGGTTCGCCCCGGCCTCGGCCAGCAGGCGCATGCTGGTGATCTGGTCAGCTCGACCATGTCGGACTCCCGCGCCTACTACGCGACGACGATCGTCATTGGAATAGTTGTCGGCCAATATTTCCGCCATGGCGTCCCAGTCGCGGGCCTCGAATTGTTCTAGGAAGCGCTTGGCCAGGCGGCTTGCCCTGTTTTCCAGCCGCGGTGCCTGAGATTCCAGTTCCTCAAACCGCGCAATCGCAGTGTCGATGTCTGTTTCATCGAAAACCTCACAGCGGTTGAATACGTCGCCTTCGATTGTGAGCAGGAGGACTTCCCGCCATTCGGCGTCAAAGCCCTCTCGCGAGGTTCCACGCACCACATGGGTGACGACAGCACCAAGATTGTTCAGCCGATGTACGGCCTCGACATAGACGGTGACGTTGGGCGCGAGATCAACTGTGGCGTGCATGTACGCGGTCAATTCACCGGCTGCAAATGCTCTCGCACGTCGATGATCGATGTTTACCCAGTCGGGCGCCGAGAATTCGTGTTGGTTGAACTCGGCGTAGCCCCTCGTTATGACCGACCATGAGTGTGCACAGGCGGCCGCTTCACCAGCGAGGTACCGGGCATCTAGTTCCTCGAACGCCGCGTCGATTTCGTTCACATCTAACCAGATACGCCCTACGATGCGCTCGTCGGAGTTGATCTCGACGATGTTGAGTACCTCAGTGTGGAACGCGTCAGGCGGCTGATCGGGGCCGGACCACTGCCATCGGAGGCGGCTCAGGACTAGGCGTTCTCCACGGGTGGCGATAACGCCTGACAACACGACCTTGATTCCAAGCCCGGCGATTTCCCGCGCGCTTGCAACCGCGACATCGCGCCCCTTTAGGAGTCCGACGTTCACGGCATGACGACGATCGTCGACACAGTAACTGTCAGTTAGCATTTCCGCCATCGCGTCCCAGTCGCGGGTACCGACGCACGCCATGAGGCGCTGGTCCGCGCGACTTGCGGCATTTTCCAACCGCCATGACTGCGAGTGCAATTCGTCAAATCTCGCGAGGGCGGCGTCGAAATCTGTCTCGTCGAATAGCTCGATGCGGTTGATCAGGTCGCCCTCGACTGTCAGAAGATCGATCTCCCGCCATTCGGCGTCGAAGCCCTCTTGCGACGTCCCATTAATCGCTCGCATGACGACTGCTCCGAGGTTACCTAGCCGATGCACAGCCTCGATGTAGACGGTGGCGTTAGGCGTTTGGTCCCAGGCGGCCTGGATGTTTGCGGTCAGATCACCTGCCGCCTCGATTGTTGTGAGTCGCCGATGGTCGACGTTGGCCCAGCCCGGTGTCATGGGGGGGAGGTCGTGTCGGTTGAGCGCGGCGTAAGCACCTGCGATGACTGACCATGTTTGGGCGTGGGCGGCACCTTCGCCGGCGAGGTAGCGGGCATCGAGTTCCTCGATAGCGGCGTCGAAGTCGTCCGGGTCGAACGAGACGAACACGACGATCCGCTCGGCGGCGTCGATCTCGGTGATGAGGAGCAACTCTGTCAGGAATGCCTCTGGTTCTTGATTGCGGTGTAAGAAGTGGCAACGAAGGAGGACAAGGCGCTCCCCGCGAGTCGCTATCACATTCGACGTCGGGTTCGGGACCCACAAATCGGCGGTCGATCGCATGTCCGCGAGGTGGTGGTCTCGGCCAAGTCGGACTCCCGCGCCCACCACACGTCGCCGATCATCTCGACAAAAGTTGTCGGCCAGTATCTCCGCCATGGCGTCCCAGTCGCCTGCGCTGAAGTGAGCCGAAAAGTGCTCGGCCACGCGGCTTGCGGTGTTTTCTAATGGCCGCGTTTGCGGCCGCAGTTCCTCGAACCGGGCAACCGCGGCGTCGATGTCTGCCTCGTCGAACATTTCGCAGCGACTAATCAGGTCGCCCTCGACGGTGAAGATGGCGATCATCCGCCACTCGGCATCGAAGCCCTCCGGCGAAGTTCCATGCGAAACGTGGGTGATAACCGCTCCGAAACTGTTGAGCTCGTGTACCGCTTCGATGTGCGCGGTGAGGTCTGGGGTGACGTCCCAAATGGCTTCTAGGCCCGAAGCCAGAATCTCGGGCGCGAATAGGGCACCTCTGCGATGGTCGATATTTACCCAATCCGGGGTTGTCGCGGGCAGTTCGTGCGTGTTGAACGCGACGCAGTTTCGGGCAATGACCGACCACGTGTGCGCGTGGGCGGCCGCTTCGCCGGCGAGGTATCGGGCATCGAGCTCCTTGAAGGCGGCGTCGACGTCGTCGAGGTCGAACGAGATGAGCGCGACAATCCGCTGGTCGGCATCGATCTCGAACAGGCCGAGTAGCTCGGTGACAAATGCCTCGGGCAGTTGAGCGGGGTCAGACATGTGGCCCCGCATGAGAGCAAGGCGCTCTCCGCGTGTCGCCATGACGGTTGAAGTGAAGCTGGTGACCCACAGATCGGCGGGCGTCTGCATGGCTGCGATCTGGTTATCTCGACCATGCCGGAGTCCAGCACCCACCACCCGACGGCGATCGTCACCGGAATAGTTGTCGGCCAGCACCGCGGCCAAGGCGTCCCAGTCGCGGTCGGCGAAGTACGTTGAGAAACGCTGAGCCACTTGGCTTGCCGCGTTTTCGAGTCGTGCTGCGGGTCGGCTCAGCTGATCGAAGTGTGCGAGTGCGAGGTCGAGATCTGCCTCGTCGAAGATTTCTAGCCGGTCGATGAGATCGCCTTTGACCGTGAGAACGCTGATCGCCCGCCAATCGGCATTGACGCCGTCGCGCGAAGTCTCACGGGACACGGAGGTGACCACCCCACCAACGTTGTTCAGCCGATGCACGACCTCGATGGCGCTGCTCGCCTCGGGAGCGAGTTTCCACAAGTCGAGTAATGCGGGCAGTTCACCAGGCGCGAACGACGTTCCATGCCGACGGTGATCGATGTTGACCCAGTCTGGCGTGGTCGGCAGCATCTCGCGCCGGTTGAGAGCGGAGATGGCCCGCGTCATGGTCGACCACAAGTGCGCGTGGGTAGCCGCTTCGCCGACCTGATAACGTGCGTCGAGTTCCATGAAGGCGGCATCGATGTCATCGAGGTCGAGCCCGACGACCGCCACAATCCGCTCGTCGGCGTTGATCTCGACGATGTTGAGTACCTCTGTTTGGAATGCCCGGGAGCCAACACGACTGAGGGCAAGTGACTTTCCGCGGATTGCAATCACTTCTGACGTCATGCTCGTGACCCCGAGTTCAGCCAGAGCGCGCTTGTCCAGGATCTCGACATCCCGTCCACGTCGCAACCCGGCATTCACAACCCGTCGGCGATCATCAGTAGACAAGTCATGAGCCAAAAGCTCTGCCATTGCGTCCCAATCACGGTCGGCAAAGCTCGCCAGGTAACGCTCGTACACCCGGCTTGCCGGGTTTTCCAGCCGGGGCGTCGGCCAGCTCAGCTCTTCGAACCTCGCGATCGCGACCTTCAGGTCTGTCTCGTCGAATAGCTCGCAGCGGTTGACCATGTCGCCGTCGAGCATTAAGAGGTCAACCCCACGCCACTCGGCATCGAAGCCCTCACGCGAAAGGCCTTGCGCGGCATGGGTGCAGACGACTCCGACTTCATTCAGCCGATGCACCACCTCGACGTAGGTTCGGATGTTTTGACCAAGTTCCCACCCGGCACGGACGTAATCGACCAACTCGCCCGGGCCGTACGCTGCTCCACGACGGTGGTCGATGCTGACGCAGTCGGGAGCGATCTGGGTCAGCTCGTGACGGTTGGTGGCGGCAAAACCATCCTTCATCACCGACCAGGTGTGCGCGTAGGCGGACGCTTCGCCGGCGAGGTACCTAGCCTCGAGTTCCTCGACGGCGGCATCAAAGTCGCCGAGGTCGAATGTTACGATTCCGACGATCTGTCCGCCGGGTCCGGTTTCGACAATGACGAGCACCTCGGTGAGAAATGCCTCGGACTTTGCGAGGCCCGAGAATTTGGCACGTAAAAGGGCGAGGCGCTCCCCGCGGATGGCCACGACGGCCGACGCCATATCCATGCTGGACAGGTTGGCGATCACCCGCATATCCGCCACGTGGGCATCTCGGCCGTGCCGGATTCCCGCACCAACTACCCGACGACGGTCGTCGGTGGAGAAGGTCTCGGATAGCATCTCCGCCATGGCTTCCCACTCGCCTGACGCAATGCATGCCAAATAGCGCTCGCCCCTTTGGCTTGCCGCGTTCACCAGCCGATGTACGGACCCGCTGAGCTCTTCGAACCTCGCGATCGCGGCGTCCAGATCTGTCTCGTCGAAGATCTCGATTCGGTTAGTGAGGTCGCCTTCGACGGTAACCACGTTGATACCGCGGAACTCGACGTCGAGGCCCTCCTCGGAAGTCCCGTAGCCGGCCCAGGTAAAGACTCCTCCAAAATCGCTTACGCGATGGGCGGTTTCGATATAGACGCCGCCGTTGGACAAGAGGTCCCAAGCGGTACGTACGTAGGCCGTCAGGTCACCGGGCGGAAACGCAATGCCTCGTCGGTGGTCGATGTTCTCCCAATCCGGAGTCGTCGGCATTGGCTCGCGCCGGTTAAGTGCGGCGCAACCTCGTGTGATGACCGACCAGGTGTGCGCATGAGCGGCCGCCTCGCCAGCGAGGTAGCGAGCCTCGAGTTCCTCGATGGCGGCATCGAAGTCGTCCGGGTCGAAAGTGACGAGTGCCGTGATCAGCCCATCGGCGTCGCTTTCGACTATTTGTAAGAGCTCGACCTCAAAGGCGTCGGATTCCTTGTCGCTGCGTGAGTATCGAGCATGGGTGAGGACGAGGCACTCCCCACGAGTCGCGATAGCGTCGACCGTCTTGTCCGTGACCCCGAGGTCGGCAGCTGACCTGAAGTTTCCGATTAGGACGTCCCGGCCCTGTTGCAGACCGGCATTCACTACCCGCCGCCGATCGTCGCTGGAAAGTTGTTCAGCCAGTATGTCCGCCATGGCGGTCCAGTCGCGCGCGGCGAAGGACGCGAGGAAGCGTTCGTTTGCGCGGCTTGCCGCGTTTTCCGGACGACATGTCGGCCGGCTGAGCTGTTCGAACGTCTCGATCGCGGTATCCAGGTCGGTCTCGTCGAATAGCTCGGAGCGGCTGAGCACATCGCCTTCCACCGCCAGCAGGTGGATATCCCGCCACTCGGCGCCGAAACCTGCTTGCGACATCCCATGGGCCACATGGGTCACGACCGCTCCGACGCTGCTGAGCCGATGCACCTCCGCGATGTAGATCTTGGTGTCAGGCGAGTCTTCCCATGCCGCTTGGATATACGCGATCATGTCGCCGGGGGCGAATGCTGCTCCGCGACGGTGGTCAAGGTTCACCCAGTCTGGCGTCGTCGCGAAGAGTTCGCGCCGGTTGAACGCGGCATAGACGCTCGCGACAAGCGACCACGTGTGCGCGTTCGCGGCCGCTTCGCCAGTGAGGTAGCGGGAGTCGAGTTCCTTGAACGCGGCGTCGATGTCGTCGGGATCGAACGTGACCGACGCTACGATTCGGCCGTCGCCGTTTATCTCGTAGATGCTCAGTGCATCAACATAAAACGGCTCGGGGCCCAAGGCACTTTCCGAGTAGCGGGCACGACGAAGGACTAGACGCTCGCCGCGCGTCGCAATCACCGTCGACGTCACTTCTGTAGCGCCGACGCCGGCGTTCGCGTGAGCGTCCTTGATGGCGGCATCCCGACCACGCCGCAGCCCCGCGTTCACGGTTCGACGGCGGTCGTCACTGGAAAAATCGTCGGCCAGCAATTCGGTTTCTGCGTCCCATTCGCGGTTCGTGAAATGGGCCATGACGCGGTCGGCTATCCGGCTGGCGGTGTTTTCCAGTCGCCGTGCCGGTCGGGTCAGTTCGTAGAACCTCGCGAGGGCGGCGTTGACATCTGCCTCGTCGAATACCTCACTGCGGTTGATCAATTCGCCATCGACCGTCAGTACGGTGGTCTCCCGCCACTCAGCGTCGAAGCCTCCTCGCGAGGTTCCATGCGCGGCGTGCGTTAGAACCCCGCCAAAGTCGTTCAGCTGTTCCACAACCTCGATGTAGATGTTGATATCCGGGGCAAGATCCCACGTGGCCTGGAGATACGCATTTGTGTCGCCCGAGGCGAACGATCTCCCTCGCCGATGGTCGACATTCACCCAATTCGGCGTTGTCGGCGGAAGTTCATGCCGGTTGAACGCGGCGTAGGTCCGCGAGATAGCCGACCACGTGTGCGCGTGGGCAGCCGCTTCGCCTGCGAGGTACCGAGCGTCGAGCTCTTCTAGCGCAACGTCGAAATCCTCGGCGTCGAATACGACACGGCTCAGCACTCGTTCGTCTGAGCCAATCTCCACGAGGGAGAGCATTACGTTGTGGAAGGCGTCGGGCCCTTGATCGGTGCCAGTAAAGCGGGCCCGTGTGAGGACGAGGCGCTCCCCGCGGGTCGCAATGACGGTCGACGTCACACTTGCTCCCAGATCGGCTAGCACTCGGGCGTTTACGATTTCGGCGTCACGACCATGCCGAAGACCGGCATTCGCCACGCGACGACGATCGTGGTAGAGCATGTCCTCGGCCAGAGCATCAGCGGCCGCCTCCCAGTCGCGGTCGGCAAAGTAGCCATGTAGGCGCTTGTCCACACGGCTCGCTGCATTCTCAAGCCGCCGTGGGCCTGACTGCTCTTCCTCGAGCCGGGCGTGCGCGGCGTCAAGTTCGGCCAATGCGGTGTCCATGTCTTCGACGTCGAAGAACACCTGCAGCGCGATTCGACCATCCTTATCGATGCCGTAAATGTTGAGCAATTCGTCGCGCGGCGCCCCAGGGCTTGTATCGGCATCCGTAAGCACAAGTCGGGCGAGAGCCAGGCGTTCGCCTCGCACCGCGACGATTATTTGCTTGGCTCGTAAGGGCGCCGACTCGGCAACGCGCCTGTGTACATGTGGCCACTCTTCGGCCGGAACGTCCAGCTGCGTAAAGCCGACGATCTTTCGGTGACTCTCGACGAAGATATCCGGTGCGAAGAGTCGCTCGACCTCGTCCCACGCTCCGCGATCGATAGCAGCCAGCACGCGGTTGCCGGTTCGGACGCATTCGTTTTCGAGCTCGACAACTGGCGGCGCTTCGGGTGCAGGCCGGGGAACCATAACGGTACGTTCGCCAACAACGCGACGTGCCTTCTCCGCAAGTGTCGCAGCGCCTTTGCGCTCGTACAAGCCGACCGCTCGCTCGGCGGCAGCTCGTGCCCCAGTCATATCGCCTGCGGCGCCCAAAACTGTTGCCAGAACCAGACATGCATCGCCATGGTCAACCAACGCATCGGTGTGTCCCGCCAGGCTGACGGCCGCCTCGGCCGCCCGCCGAGCCTCTGCGTGATCACCTCTGCTCGACAACAGCTTTGCTCTGAGCGTGCGCCAGGCAATCGACGCCTTCAGCGCGTGCCCGGCGAGACGCTCACTCTCCGAACACAATTCGTCGGCCTCGTCCTCGCGGCCGAGGGCCAGACAAGTACGCCCCAGCAGTGCGGCAGTCTCGGCCGTGTCGGCGTCGAGACCCATGCGACGAAAACCGTTGTAAGCCTGGCGGAGATGGGGCTCGGCCGCTACAGGATCGTCGGCCACCAGTTCGACAATGCCGGCGAACTGCTCAACCTCTAGCAGCGCATGGCGCAGGCCGAGCTCGGTGACCGTGCGTCGCGCCGAATCGATCATCCGTCGTGCCGCGGCGTCGCGGCCGCGGAATGCCTCCAGCACGGCCTGGCATCGCGTCGATGTGGCCTCGACCGCGGGGGAGTCCGTCGTGATTCGCAACAGCCGGACCACGTCAAGGCACCGTCCGCCGGCGCGTGGAACCGGGTTGGGTCCCCACAGTGCCGCAAGGGGCGCGCCCGCCAAAACCGCGTTCACCCGGCGGTATTCACGCGCGCGCCGGGCCGCTGTAAGGGCGTCGTCCAGTGCAACTTCGCATTCGGCAATTCGGCCAAGGCGGCCCAGGCACGTGGCGCGAACAGTATGGGCATTCGCTTCGCCGGCGTCGTCGTCAAGCGCGGCAAGCCTGTCGGCGGCCGCAGCCAGTGCGACCTCCACTTCTTCCAGTCTCTCGGGATGGATCAGCACCGACACCTGACCGTCGAAGCAGGTCGCCCACGCCGCTAGCCGGGCCGAATCGACTGTCGCCTCTTGCAATTGGGTGACCGCACTCGCTGCAGAAGTCACGTCAGCGGCGGCCAGCAGTGCCTCACAACGCGCGATCAACAGTTCGGCGACTTGGTCGTCGCGGTCGGGCAGGTCCTCGTCAAGCTCTTCCAGCGCGTGCAGGGCGTGGTCGTACAGGTCGGCGGCACCTTCGTAGGCCAGTCGTGCCATGGCCTGATCCGCGGCACGCCGGCAGTAGAGGACGGCCTTGGCAGCGTTTCCGGCCCAAGCACATTCGAAGTAGTGATGAGCCAACTCGGCCAGCAGCTCGTCGTCGGCGCCGGGCTGGGTCTCCAGCGTCGCGGCAATGCGCTGATGCAGTCGCATTCGCCGCACCGACGCCAATTCCGCCAGCAGTGACTGCCGCACGATGGCGTGGTTGAAGCGATAGTGACCGCCGGCCTCTTCGATGACGATGCCGGCCTGACACGCTTCATCGAATGCGTCGATGAGATCGTTCCCCACCACTTGCTCGACGAGTTCCAACGCAAACCGGCTGCCCACGACCGCGGCGGCAGCAAGGGCTTTGTTGGTCTCAGCCGGAAGGCGCGTAAGCCGGCGGCTCACCGCCTCGCGGACCCCCTGCGGCAGAGTGCTCTGGTCCCAGACGCCGCCGCTTTCATCGACGTGGCGCAAAGCTTCGATCAGAAAGAACGGGTTTCCACCCGTGACCGACGCCAATGCGTGGGCGAGCTCTGCGTCGTCGTAGCCGGCCTCGGCGACATAGGCGGTCACGTCGTCCTGGTCGAGGCCACTCAGGGTGAGCCGGTAAGCGGTGCCATCACGGTGTAAGTCGGCGAGCATCGCCGCGAGTGGGTGGGAGCGGTCCAGGTCCGTGCTGCGGTAAGTGCCGACGATCTGCACGCGGGCGCGATCGCCGAACCGCAGCATGTGCCGCAACAGCAGCAGCGTCGGCTTGGCTGCCCAGTGCAGGTCGTCGAGTATCAGCACGATCGGGGCGCCGCTGGACGCAATGTCCAACAGCGCAACGACGGCGTCGAAGAGTGCGTACCGTTCGGTGTCGGGGTCCGCACGAGCTGGGGTGGCCAGATCGGGCACGACATCGGGCAGCCCGGGAACCAGTGGAAGCAGCGCCTCAACACCGCGTAGCCCCCGCAGCCGGTCAGCACCCATGCACGGCACCAGCGCACGTAGGGCTTCCGCGAATGGTTGATACGGCGCGCCGAGGTCCTCGTCACAACGGCCGTACAACACGACCGCCCCCTGCTCATACGCCTGCTGAGACCATTCGCCCGCCAGGCGCGTCTTCCCCACACCGGGCTCGCCGGCGATCAGCACCGTGCGAACACCGCCGGCGAGCGCGGCCTGCCACGCCGACAGGAGCCGTCCCAGTTCGTCACCGCGCCCGACAAATGGCCCGGGGCCGCTCAGTACCGGCGGGAATGCGGGCCGTTGCATCGGCGCTTCACTGGTCTCCGATTGCGGGCTGTCCACTGGACTTTCCAGGGGCCGCAAACGCAGCTCGAATACGTGCTCCGGGCGCGCGAGGTTTTTCAGCTGACGCATTCCCAGGTCAGTGAGGTCGACGTCGTCTGACAGTGAGTCGATGACGAGCTCGGCGGTCGCACCGGAGCACAGGATCTGTCCACCTTCGGCCAGCGACCGCAGGCGCGCCGCCCGGTTGACTGCCCGTCCGAAGTAGTCGCCGTCACGCAGTTCCACCTCGCCGGTATGAAGGGCGACGCGGATGCGCAGCGGCTCGCGCAACGCCCAGGGCTCGCGACCGATCGCCTCTTGCATCTCGATGGCGGCCGCCGCGGCTGCGGACGGCCGTTCGAATACCGAGAACGTCGCATCGCCCTCGCCGCGCGTTTTGATCAGCCGTCCTCCGCGCGCCGTGACGACCTGTTCGACGAGTTCGTCGTGGCGTGCCAGGGCTGTTGCCATGGCATCGGCGTCTGCTTCCCAGGCGGCGGTCGATCCCTCGATGTCGGTGAGCAGAAAGGTCACCGCCCGCGTTACCGACGAAAGGTTCTGCGCCACAGGGATATCCAGCGAGGCATCCTGCGCGACGATCGCGGCCTCAAGCCGACGTAGCTCCGGCCCGGGGTCGACACCCAATTCGTCGGCCAGCAGAGCCCGCGCACGTTGGTAAGCGCCAAGCGCTTCACCCTGTCGGCCTGCGCGGTAGAGCGCGAGCATCAGCTGGCCCCAACGCCTTTCGCGTAGCGGCGCCTCAGCCACCGCCGCCTCGAGGTCGCCGATGACTTCCGCGGCGCGACCCGTCGCGAGCAACGCGTCTGCCCGATCCTCCACCAGGGCGGCGTGCCCTTCGATCCAACGCGTCTTTTCGGACAAACCCCGTCGGCCGTCGGGCAGTTCGGGAACTCCTCGCCACAGGGCCAACGCCTCTTCGAAGCGGGCCACCGCCTGGCTGAAATCACCGCCGGCCGCGGCCTCACGCCCCGTTCTGGCCGCCAACTTGTATCGCGTGACGTCGACCGCGGCCGCGGCCACGATCCAGCCCGCGCCCTGGGTCAAGACGAAGCCGTCGCCGAGAGTGCGGCGCAGCGAGGAGATGTGGGTCTGCAGGGCCTTGGCGGCGGTGCGCGGCGGATCGTCTCCCCACAGCAGCTCGATGAGGGTATCGGCGGAAACCACCGATCCACTGTGCAAGCCCAGCATCGTGAGAATGGCGCGCGGCTTGGCGCCCGGGATAGTGACGGGCGTGCCGTCCTGCCGGACCTGGAGAGGTCCCAAAACCCCCAGTTCCACCGATGGAAGCGTACTCACATCCGCCATCGTCGGTAGCACAATTCAATAGATGGTCAAGATCGAGTAAAGGCCCGCCAGCAACTCCGCTCGGGGCAAGATAGGGCGCACTGATGCTCAAGAAAGTGAGGTCTGCAATGGGGCATTTTCGGCGGCGTTGCGCTATCGGGACGGTCGCGCTTGTCATGGCAGCCTTGCCGATGACCACACTTCCCGCTCCGGCAGTGAGCCGGGCCGACGACGATTGCGCTCCCGGCTGGGCCTGGAGCGTCGAGCTCAATGAGTGTGTATTCGTGCTTCCCGCCGCAAACGGCCCCGGCGGGCCAGGTGGCCCCGGCGGGCCAGGTGGGCCGGGTGGGCCGGGTGGTCCTGGGGGGCCGGGCGGACCCGGACGCCACTAGGCGCGGCTCTAAAATCGTCGCGGTAGTGTTGAGCAAATGACTGAACCGCGACGCCGGGGGCTCAACGACGCGGTCACGCGAATGTGGACTTTCCTGGCCCCGGCTTACGATCTGCCATTTCTGCAGCAGTGGGTTTACCGTCCGCCGCACGACGAGGTGATCGCCCGGTTGCGTGGCCACGGATCGCGAAGGATTGCTGATATCGCCTGTGGCACAGGAATTCTCAGCGATCGGATCGAGCGTGAGATACGGCCCGACGAGATCTACGGCATCGACATGTCCGACGGCATGCTCGAACAGGCCCGTGCCAGATCCGACCGCGTCAAGTGGCTGCGTGCTCCGGCTGAGCAACTGCCCTTCGACGACGGTGCGCTCGACGCCGTCGTGACCACCTCTGCGTTTCACTTCTTCGACCAGCCGGCTGCCTTGCAAGAGTTCCACCGCGTGCTGGCGTCCGGGGGACTGGTGGCCGTCGCGGCTCTGAGTGCACGGCAACAGCTGCTCCAGGCCCCGTCGGACCATCGGTGGAAACCGCAGCACAACGCCTCGCCCGCCGAGATGCGGACATTGTTCGAAAACGCGGGATTTACCGTCAGCGACCAGCACCGTATCCCGCGGCCGCTGTGGACCCGACTGATCTCCGACCTGATAACCGTAGGCATCAAGAGCTAGAGCCGCGTGTGGTGTTCGGTGGCATACGGGCGCTCGAACGTGGGGGATATGTACGCGTTTTTATTGTTTTTCGTCCGTACCACCCACGTTCGGCGAGTGAGGCAAGCAGGATGGGGAAATGGGTGACGACGCAATGAACGCGGAGCGTGATTTCAACGAGCGCAACATCGAGGAGTTTCGCCGCAATGGCGGAAAAGTGGGCGGACAGTTCGAGGGTTTCCCGCTGCTGCTCTTGACGTCGACGGGCGCGAAAAGTGGCGCCCAGAGAGTGAATCCCGTTGCCTACTTCGATATCGACGGCAAAATCTACATCGTCGGCTCGGCGGCGGGAAGGGATAACAACCCGGCCTGGGTCCACAACATTCGTGCCAACCCCCAAGTAAGCATCGAGATCGGTTCGGAAGCGTCGAAGCCGGCAACCGCTCGCGAATTGCCGCGCGACGAACGCGATTCGATCTACCCGATCGTTGTCGAGCGTGCTCCTGGATTCGGTGAGTACGAGCAGCGCACCGACCGAGTCATCCCTGTCTTCGAGTTGGTTCCCGCGTGACTAAGACCGCAAGACCGCCTCAGCCAACATGCGCCGCGCCCAAGCTTTGTAGCGACTCACGGCCCACCCGTCTCGGTGGGTGATGCGGAGGAACGTATCGACGCTGCAAATCACGGCGCTGGTTTCAACGAGCTCGTCGAAGGAGACGTCTTCCCGTAGCCACCCCTGGTCGCGCCAAACCCCGAGCACTCGCCGAACCTGTTTGTTGATACTTGCGATGAAGTCATTGAGGTAGCGATCTAGTTCGGGATCGACGCTGGCGCCCCCAATCAATGCAAGGCCAAGTTTCGCGGTCCGTTCTTGCAGCTCGGCCACAAATGCGACGAGATAGTCGAGCGCTTCGTCGCGATCCTGAATGGCGATCAAGCGGCGACCGACCTCCAGATTGAGAAGGTTCTCCTCGCCGGCGACGCCGAGCGCGGCGTATTCGGCGGCCGAGATGAGCAGTGCCGCCTTGGGCCCCTGCCCTTGCACCGTTTCGGGCGAAACGCCGGCCGCGTCGGCGATCCTCGCCAGGGTGGTGCGGGCGTAGCCGTTCTCGGCGAAGAGTTCGGCCGCTGCGGCGATCACCCGCGAACGAGTCTGCTCCGCTTGCTGTTGACGCAGCTCTGATCGATATGCCCGCGACCGGCGGGACGGCTTTTCGGATATTGACTGCGGTGCCATAGTAATGAATACTACTACCACGCAGTGAAGCGTGACCCGAAGGGGGCGCACCATGAAATCCATCCTCATCGCCAGCTTCCCCGCCCAGGGTCACGTGACGCCGATGCTCGGTATCGCTCGCGGATTCGTAGAACGCGGTGACCACGTGCGGTTCGTCACCGGCGCCCGTTTCGCCGACAGGGTCGCCGCGACGGGTGCCGCGCACATCCCACTCCCGCCCGACATCGACTACGACGAGAGTTGCATCGATCAGTACCCCGAGCGCGTGAAGTTGAAGGGAATGAAAGCAGCCGCGTTCGACGTCGAGCACTTCTTCGCTCGTCCGGCAGGAACCCAATACGAAACGCTCATGGCGCTCCATGCCGCGCATCCTGCCGACATCGTCTTGGCCGAAGGGAATTTCATCGGGGCGACGATCCTGCTCGGACACCCGCGCGCAGCGCGCCCCCTGGTCGTGATGTGCGGCGTAATACCGCTCACGATCAGCAGCGTGGACACCGCGCCGTTCGGCCTGGGGCTTCTGCCCGCTCGTTGGGGCAACAGGCAACGAAACGCCGTACTTTCCGCGCTAACCCGCCGAATATTCCTTCAGGCCAACAACATCGTCGACCGCCAGTACTATCAGGCGCACAAAACACATCTTCCATGCTCATTTATCGACTGGGGCACTCAGGCGGACGCAATCGTCCAATTCACTGTTTCCGCGTTCGAGTACCCGCGTTCGGATGCACCGCCGCACCTGCATTTCGCCGGGCCATTGAGCGCCACCGGGTCTCAGGCCCCGCTGCCGGAGTGGTGGGCCGACGTCGACGGCACCCGCCCCGTCGTTCACGTCACCCAGGGGACAATCGCCAACGTCGACTACCGGCAAGCCATCGCTCCAACGCTTCAGGCGCTGGCCGGCGAGGACGCCCTAGTGGTGGTGAGCACCGGCGGACGACCCCTCGACACACTGCCCAAATTGCCGGAGAATGCCCGCGCCGCAACGTTTCTCCCGTATGACGAGCTACTGCCACGCACGGCCGTCGTCGTCACCAACGGCGGATACGGCGGCGTGCAGTATGCGTTGCGCTACGGGGTACCGGTCGTCGCCACCGGCGGCAAAGAGGACAAGCCCGAAGTCGGCGCGCGCGTAAAGTGGTCCGGCGTCGGGCGCCGGCTCCGGACCGACCACCCCTCGCCCCGGGCGCTGCGACGAGCGATCCTCGACGTGCTGAATCAGCCGCGCTACCGCGAAGCAAGCCAGCGCATCGCGGCCGACATGGCCGCGGCGCCCGGTTTCGACTGCCTGGCCGAAGTGGTCGACAAGCTCGTCGCGACCAAGCAACCGCTTTGACTGCCGCAAAAGTGCCGTTGGCGACGGTGCTACTCGAGAAATACGTTGCCAGTTGCAGTTTCGCGGTGGCAACCCAACCCTTATGCGGTCGAGTTGATCAGTTCTTCGATCTTCTTGATTCGTTTGGCCACCAGCGCCTTGATGTCGACGGAGTGGTCGGGGGAGCAGGTGACGATCTGCGAAACCACGTTGGCCATGGCGATCACCGCGAAGTCGCAAATCCATTGGTCACCTTGAAGTTTCGTTGACCATTGGGCGACTTCGGCAGTGCTCGGCTGCAACGCTGCCGGCACAACGGTCACCTTGCGCTGATCGTTGCCCCACGATGTGATCGGGTGCTGGCAGCCGGACACGGTATTGCGAACGGAGTCCAGAAAGCTTGCGGCGTTGAAGCCGCTTGGATAGGTGGCCGACACCTCGAGCAGCTGGTGTTGATTCTGCAGGGCGTCGGACTGGGTACGTGCCTCGCGGCCCGTGTAGTTCTTTGGGAACAGCGCGTAGCCGCCGTACCCGGCGACGCCCTGGCATTCGGCTGGATCTGCGCCGCTGAACAGCGCGGACTGCATGTCTTGTTCGAACAGCGGACTGCCGGATACTACCGACAGTGACTGCGAGGGCGTCAGCAAGTCGACCAGCTGAGAAGGGAAGATCGGGCCATTCGATGCGCCATGCTTGCCGGCCTTCGGGGTACCGACGACCACGCTTGTGCAACCGGCGAGCACGAGGCAAACGCCCAGCGCAAAGCCGCAAACCACCCATGTGGTTCGTAGGCGATCGGGCATATGGCGCCACAGCACGATTGGGTCTCCTTTGCCGATGTCGACGTCCATCTTTGCCTAAAGCGGGCGGCATAGCAGCGACACACGTTGAACTGTGGGCTGGCGTTGCTCAAACCATTTAGCCTTGTCCTGCACGCCAGCGCGTAGTCAGGTCCGTCGCGACTGTCGTCGGGGCACATGCGCTCCCAAACGGTTTGCGGCGGGCGTTGGCGAGTGAGGAGTCGGCGATGGGTGATACCCCCGGTTCGCGGGAGGGTACGCAATTCGGGCCGTATCGGCTGCGGCGCCTGGTGGGCCGCGGCGGCATGGGCGATGTCTATGAGGCTGAGGACACCGTGCGCGACCGCATTGTGGCGCTGAAGCTGATGTCGGAGACGCTGTCCCGCGATCGGGTTTTCCGCGCACGCATGCAGCGCGAAGCCCGCACCGCGGGCCGGCTGCAGGAGCCGCACGTCGTGCCGATTCACGACTACGGCGAAATCGACGGGCAGCTATATGTGGACATGCGCCTGATCGACGGCATCGATGTGAGCACGATGTTGAGCCGCTATGGGCCGCTCACGCCGCCGCGGGCGGTGGCGATCGTGCGTCAGATCGGTTCCGCGCTCGACGCGGCGCACGCCGCCGGGGTGACCCATCGCGATGTGAAGCCGGAAAACATTCTGGTCAGCCGCGATGACTTCGCCTACCTTGTCGATTTCGGGATCGCCAGCGCCACGTCCGACGAAAAGCTGACGCAGCTCGGCAGCACGGTGGGCACGTTCAAGTACATGGCGCCCGAGCGATTCAGCGACGCCCCAGTCACCTATCGCGCCGACATCTATGCATTGACCTGCGTTTTGTACGAATGCCTGACCGGTTCTCCGCCGTATCGGGGCGACCAGATCAGCGTGATGAGCGCTCACCTGCAGCAGCCGGTCCCGCGGCCCAGCGCAGCCAGGCCGGGCATTCCGCTGGCCTTCGACAGTGTGATCGCACGGGGTATGGCCAAGAAGCCCGCCGACCGATTCGCGACCTGCGGTGATCTGTCCGCGGCCGCGTACGCAGCCCTGGCCACGCCGGATCAGGATCGTGCCACCGACATTTTGCAGCGGAGCCAGGTGGCGAAGCTGCCGGCCGGGTTTGCATCCCCGCCGCCCAGCGGCTTCGCGGCGATACCGCCTGCGCCCCCTCGGCCACCGACCTACAGTTCACAACTGGGGACGGGGTGGCCAGTGCCGTCGGCGCCCGGGCAGACCGTTACTCCCGGTGGACCGTTGCCGCAGCCAGCGCCCTGGACCGGGACTCCGCCATGGGGTCAGCCGTCGCCGCCCCCGCGCTCACGTACAGCCTGGGTGTGGGTGGGCGTCGTGGCCGCCGTCGTGATGGCCCTCGTCGGCGGGGTACTCATCGTGGTGGCCAAGCCCTGGGAGTCGCCCACGCCCGAGCCGTCGCCCTCGCCGTCCGCTCCCTCAGATGCGGTTGCGCTCAAGGTTCTCGACGACGGAGTGTCTGTCGGCAGTTCAGTGGCGCCGGTGACCATCGACGTCTTCAACGAACCACTCTGCCCGCCATGTGGCACCTTCATTCGCTCGAATGCCAGTGGCATCAACACCGCGGTGAACAACAAGAAGCTGACGGTGCGCTACCACCTGCTGAACTTCCTGGACAACTCGTCGTCCAGCAAGAATTACTCGACACGTGCGGTCGCTGCGACGTATTGCGTTGCGGCGCAGAACGATCCGAAGATCTACACCGATTTCTACGCCGGCCTGTTCGCCACCGGCTTTCAACCCGCGGAAGGCGGCAGTACCGACCACACCGACGGCGAACTCGCGCAATTGGCCAAGTCTGTCGGCGCTGACGACTCGGTAGTCAGCTGCATCAACTCCGGAGCCGACCTCGGCACCGCCACAACCAAGGCGGCAAACGGCAACAGAACGATGTCCGGGCTCAATTCCACTGGGACGCCGTTCGTGTGGGACGGCTCGAAGTCGGTTGACATCAAAGAGCCGGGCTGGCTCACGAAGCTGACCGGCTAGCAGCACGTCGCCCTGCGCGCGGTCTGGATGCGCCAGGCAACGCAAGCGGTCGAAAAGGGTCAGGTAATACTCGACGAGGAAAGCGCATCCGACAAAAACGAAGGGTATTCAATGGCGAAACCACTCGAAGGTATCCGGGTCTTGGAAGCTGCCGTGTGGACGTTTGTGCCCGCGGCCGGGGCGGTGCTGGCCGAATGGGGTGCCGAGGTGATCAAGATCGAGCCACGCGTGGGCGGCGATCCACAGCGCGGCCTGGTCACGATGGGTCTGGTCCCCGGCGGCCCGGACGGTGTCAACTACATGATCGAGATGCCCAACCGTGGCAAGAAGTCGATCGGTATCGACATGACAACGCCAGGCGGGCAAGAGGTAGTGCACGAGCTCGCCAAGACCTGCGACGTGTTCCTGACCAGTTATCTGCCCAGCAGGCGCAAGCGGTTCGGGATCGAGCTCGACGACATTCGCGCCGTCAACCCCGACATCATTTACGTCCGCGGATCCGGCTACGGCCCCAAGGGCCCCGACGCGGACAAGGCCGGTTATGACGGGGTCTCGTTCTTCTCCCGCGGCGGCATCAGCGACGCGTTCACCCGTGACTTCCCCGAACCGGTCATGCAGACACCGGCATTCGGCGATCTACTGGGCGGCTTGACGATCGCCGGCGGCGTGGCGGCCGCGCTTTATAAGCGCAAGGCGACGGGGGAGACATCGGTGGTCGACGTGTCCCTGCTCGGCCTCGCGTCGTGGGCGATGAGTCCGCAGGTCACCGCGGCCATGCTGTACGGCGGCGACCCGATGCCGAACTTCACCCACCGCGACATGCCCAATCCGCTGGTTGGCACCTATAAGACCAAGGAAGGCCGCTACATCACATTGATGATGCTGCAGGGCGAGAAGTACCTGCCCGAGTTCCTTTCCGTGATCGGCCGGTCGGATCTCTTGGAGGACACGCGGTTTGCCGACCCTCATTCGCGCTACGAGAATCGAGGCGAGTTCATCGATATCCTCGACGCGGAGTTCGCCGCGCACACCGTCAACGAATGGCGCGAGATTTTGGCGCCGCTGTCGGGCGCATGGAGCGTGCTGCAGAAGCCGAGCGAACTACGGCACGATCCAATGGTTGTGGCCAACGGCTACATTCCTGAGGTGAACGCGATGAACGGGGCGCCCTACATCCTGCCCACCAACCCGGTGCAGTTCGACGAGCAGCAGGTGAAGCCCACGGGAGCGCCCGAACATGGTCAGCACACCGAGGAGGTGCTGCTCGAGGCTGGCGTCGAGTGGGACAAGATCGAGCAGTACAAAGAGCAGGGTGCCATCCTGTAGTCCTTGCTCTGCTCGAGCAGCCGCAAAAGCTCCCGACGCCAACGGTTTTGGGGAGCTTTTCGGCTGTTGGAAGTGGCTTTGGGTGTAACACCAGCCCCGACTGCCACTCCCGTCCCCGGATGGGAGCATGTATCTAGTTGCCCGACTCACAGCGACAATTCGCTTGGCGCGCAAAGGTTGTTGCTGATAAATGGACAGAAGAGATGCGAAACGGTCGGCCAACCGGTTATGGGCACCATTCCAGCTGTCTCGGGCCGCCGCAATGAAACGGCCCGGTTGTCGGGGTGAGGCGGGCAAAAAGACACACCGGGGAAATCTTGTGACCCGTGGGACTGGTGATGAACACTTCGAGCACCCGAGTCCGCCGCATTTGCGTCTGCCCGGCTGAGCAGCGCCTTACCATTTGCCCATGGCGCTTGAGGTCGGTCAAGTGTTCGCCGGTTACACGATCTCGCGGGTGCTCGGCGCGGGCGAGACGGGCTCGGTGTATCTGGCTTCGCATCCGCGGTTGCCGCGCGAGGAAGCGCTGAAGGTGTTGCCGGCGGAGCTGACGACCGATCCAGAGTTTCGGCGACGGTTTGCGCGTGAGGCCGAATTGGCCGCCGGACTGTCGCATCCGCACATCGTGAGGATCCATGACCGAGGCGAAACCGACGGTCAGTTCTGGATTTCCATGGATCACGTCGCCGGCACAGATGCGGCGCGGCTACTGCATGAGCGGTACCCGAGCGGGATGCCTTTGGGTGAAGCGTTGCCGATCCTCGCTGCGGTGGGCTCGGCGCTGGACTACGCTCATCGTCGCGGCCTATTACACCGAGATGTCAAGCCGGCCAACATCTTATTGACCGATCCCGACGGACAGGGCCGGCAAGTGTATCTGGCCGATTTCGGCATCGCGCGATCCATGGACGATGCCGAAGGCTTGACGGCGACCAATTCGACGGTGGGCACGGTGTTCTACACCGCCCCCGAACGGCTGCGCGGCGAGACAGTCGACGGTCGCGCGGACCAATATGCGTTGGCGTGTACCGCCTTTCACTTATTGACCGGGGTGCCGCCGTACGGCGACTCAAACCCCGCGGTGGTGATCAGCCGCCACGTCAGTGCGCCGGTGCCGTCGCTCGGTGCGCATCGGCCCGAGCTGGCCGTGCTCGACCCGGTATTCGCCACCGCGATGGCCAAAGAGCCTTCGGCCCGCTTCGGCAGTTGCCGAGAATTCACCGACCAGCTAAGCCGATACCTGACTGATGCGCCGCACGCCACTGCCGTACCCCCGACGGGCACCAAGCGAAAGCGTCGCGGCCTTCTGGTGGGGGTGCTGGCCGCAATTGCGTTGCTCGTCGGTGGGGGTGTGTTCGCCGTCGTCAAGCTCACCGAGCAGCAGCATCCGGCGGTCGCTGCGCATAGCGACGCGCCAGCCGAAGCCCGGCGTCCCAACACCGGTCCCTTCACCGGCGTCTACCGGGTCCAGTTCGGCCAGGGTGCTTTCGTCAGCGGCGCCCCGGCCCCGGGTGCGCTTCCGACCACCGAAACGTTCGCGGTCCGTTCGGTGTGTCGCTCCAGCGGGTGCGTGGCGACGGCGTCGCGGCTCGACGGCGACACGACATACGCGTTGCATCCGGTGTTCGATGAGGTCGGCGGCCGTTGGATCGGGGTGAACCTGGGCACCCATACCTGCCGAGACGACAACTCCGCCGAAGTGTGGGACGTGTTCAACCTGCAACCGGCTCCGGGCGGCGGCTTCACCGGCGACTACAGCGTGTTCTCCGGAAACGAATGCGGCGGAAAGCATTCGGTGACGTTCACCCGTACTTCGGATGTGGACATCGACACGCTTCCTGACCCGGCCGCCTTACCGCCCCGGGTCGTGTCACCTGCCGAGGCGCTACGTGGGCGCTACCACCAGCGCAGAACGTTCAAAGTGCAAGGCGTACAACAAGAAATCGACTTCTCGGTCAGTACCGAGTGCCTGCGCACGGGCGATCGGTGCATGAGCTACTTCTACGCGACGTCCGGACAGGTGGAACCGTTGCTGTTCGGCGGCGGGAAATGGGTTCTGGACACATCGGTAGAGGGCAATTGCCCGCGCAGCGGCGCCCCGATGCACATGACTAGAACCGCGCAGTACCCGCTGCCCCAGGCGCCGCAGAACCCCATCACGCTGCTCACCGGGCACGGCAAGCACATTCAGACCCCGCCATGCGCACTGACTTCGGAATTCGACGAAACATTGACGCGCACCGGCGATTAGCGCCAACCCCCGCACGCTCGGCAGAAGTACCATTTGGCCATGCCGATTGAGGTTGGTCAGGTGTTCGCCGGCTACACCATCGAGGGTGTGCTGGGCACCGGCGGCATGGGCACGGTCTATTTGGCGGCCCATCCGCGCCTGCCGCGCAAGGATGCGCTGAAGGTATTGCCCGAGGATCTCACTACCGATCCGGAGTTTCGGGCGAGGTTTCTGCGCGAGGCCGACTTGGCGGCCGGTTTGACCCACCCGAATATCGTGTCGATCCACGACCGTGGTGAAGACGAGGGCCACTTCTGGATTGCGATGGATTACGTCGCCGGCACCGACGCGAGCGAGCTGTTGCGCGAGCACTACCCGCATGGGATGCCCGTCGACCAGGCGCTGGCGATCGTTACCGCCCTCGGGCTGGCGCTGGATTATGCGCATCAGCGGGGCTTGTTACATCGCGACGTCAAGCCGGCCAATGTGTTGCTGGCCGATTCCGACGGACAGGAGCGGCGGGTATTTCTCGCCGATTTCGGCGTCGCGCGGCGCATCGACGATGCGGCCGGGCTGACGGTGACCAACACGACGGTGGGCACGATTGCCTACGCGGCGCCCGAGCAACTGAAGGGCGAAGCGATCGACGGCCGCGCCGATCAATATGCCCTGGCCTGCACGGTATTTCACTTATTGACCGGCGCGCCGCCGTACGTGCACTCCAACCCGGCGGTAGTGGTCACTCAGCAAGTCATCGCTCCGCCCGCGTCAATCGGTGCACGGCGCCCCGAGCTGGCCGCGCTGGACTGGGTGTTTGCCGTGGCTATGGCTAAAAATCCGTCGGTCCGGTTCGCAAGCTGTGGGGAGTTCACGCACGAATTGCGCCAGTCGTTGAGTCCGGGTTACGCATCCGGCCGCCGCGCGGTCAGCTTCCCCGAAACCCGGCCGATGGTCGCCGCCACCGGGCCCGCTCTGCCGTCCGTTCCGCTCGGAAAGCCGCGGATGCGTCGCCGGCGGCTCCTCATCGGTGTCTTACTGGGCATCGCGTTACTGATCGCCGGCGGCGTATTCGCCGTCGAGAGGCACTCTCACCGTCGACAGCAGCAGCCGACCGTCACCGAGGGTCCGTTCACCGGCACATTTCGGACCGACTTCGGTCCGCTCATCAATGGCGTCGACGCGGTCCCGAATTCGGTTCTGCCGTCGGCGATCACGAGCACCTACAACGTGCGCTCGGTGTGTCGTTCGACCGGCTGCGTGGCGACGGCGGCCCGCATCGGTGGCGCGCCCGTCGGGACGCCGACGGTGGTGCTGGACCAGATCGGGGGGAGTTGGGTGGGCGTGGCTCTCGCCTCGGATCAATGTCAGGGCGCGACTATCGAGTTCTTCCTGGTGTTTACCTTGCAACCACGTTCCGCCGGTACTTTCACCGGTGCATTGACCGCGACGTCCAGCAATGTCTGTTCCAATAGTCGAACGGTAACCTTCACCCGCACCGGCGATGTGGACGTCAACAAGGTTGCCGATCCGGCCGGTCAACCGCCCCGGGTGGTGTCGCCCGCCGAAGCGTTGCACGGCCGTTATCAATCCACCCGAACTTTCACCAACGGGCTCCCGCAAACGCAGCAAAACTATGCGGTCACGACGAGATGTCTCCGCACCGGCGATCGGTGCATGAGCTACTTTCATGCGCAGTCGAGTGACGTACCACTGGTATTCGGCGGCGGAAAGTGGATCTGGGACGTCGACGGACTGGGCCAATGTGGGTCCGGAATGAACACCCATCTGAAAGACACCGGAGAGTATCCGTTGCCGCAACCACCGCAAGATCCGATCGCCCGGTTAACCGGCCATGGCCACCACGAACAAAGCGCGCCCTGTGCCGCCACAGCGGACTTCAACGAAACGTTCACGCGCACTGGCGATTAACCCCAATTCGGCCGCGACCGGAAATGACAAGATCTACGATTTGGCAATGCCACTCGAGGTTGGTCAGGTGTTCGCCGGGTACACGATCCTGCGGATATTGGGTGCGGGTGGGATGGGAGCGGTGTATCTGGCCTCGCATCCGCGGTTGCGGCGTGCGGACGCGCTGAAGGTGCTACCGCCGGATCTGACCGTTGATCCGGAGTTTCGGGCCCGGTTCATGCGCGAGGCCGAGCTGGCGGCGGGGCTGTCTCATCCGCACATTGTCCGAATTCATGACCGCGGCGAAGAGGACGGACAGTTCTGGATTTCCATGGATTACGTCCCCGGTACTGATGCGGCGCGGCTGCTGCGTGAGCACTGTCCGAACGGAATGCCGCAGGGCGAGGTGGTGCCGATCATCGCCGCCGTTGGTTCGGCGCTGGATTATGCACACAATCGAGGGCTGCTGCATCGTGACGTCAAGCCGGCCAACATCTTATTGGCCGATGCTGAGGGACAGCTGCGGTGGGTCTACCTGGCTGACTTCGGCATCGCGCGCCACATGGATGACGCGGCGGGTCTGACGGCGACCAACATGACTTTAGGCACAGTCGCCTACGCCGCGCCCGAGCAGCTGAAGGGCGAACGGGTTGATGGGCGCACCGATCAATATGCGCTGGCGTGCACGGCTTTTCAGCTACTGACCGGCAAGCCGCCCTATGGCGAGTCCAATCCCGCGGTGGTGATCACCCGCCATGTCAGCGCTCCGCCGCCGTCGATAGGTGCGGTCCGGCCCGACTTGGCCGCGCTGGACCCGGTATTCGCCACAGCCATGGCCAAAGAGCCGTCCGGTCGATTTGGCAGCTGTCAGGAGTTCACCGACCAGCTGGGCCGGTTCCTGAATACACCGGACGGCGGCGCGGTGGGTCGCCCGGATGCGCCTTCTCGCAAGCGGGCTCGTGTGCTGATCGCCGTATTGGGGGCCGTCGCGTTGCTGATCGCGGGCGGTGTTTTCGCGGCGGTCAAGGTCACCCACAAGCACAACCCGAGTGCAACCGGCGCGCCTGCCGTCGCCCCGCCAACTCCGTCGACCGCCGTCAACAACGGCCCCTTTACCGGCGTTTACCAGGCGCAACTCGGCGAGGGAAGCACGCTGGACGGCAAGCCGGGCCCGGGTTCGGGTCCGATGTCGGCGACTTACGCGGTCCGGTCGGTGTGTCGCTCCAACGGGTGCGTCGCGACGGCGTCGATGCTGACCGGCGGAGCCAGCCTTGCTTCGTCCTCGGTCTTCGACCAAGTGGACGGGCGCTGGGTGGCCGTAACCCTCGACCCGAACCAGTGTCGCGGCATGGCCGCTGAAATCTGGGAAGTGATCACGCTACAACCTGGCGCTGACGGCAACCTCACCGGCGAGTACCGCGGCGCCGCGGCCAATGCCTGCAACCAAAAGCGTTCCGTGACGTTCACGCGCATCGGAGATGTCGACGTCAACAGCCTTCCCGACCCGTCCGCTCTACCGCCGCGGGTGGCGTCGCCGGCCGAAGCGCTGCACGGTCGTTATCACATTGCCCGGACCTTCTCGAGCAGGCTTGCGCCACAACAGGAAAACCAGGCGGTCGTCACCGACTGTCTACGCACCGGTGAGCGGTGCATGAGCTATTTCCACTCTCTGACCGCCGACACACCGCTGGTATTCAGCGGCGGGAACTGGGTGCTCGACATTCAGCACCCTGAGGAGTTCACCGGCTGCCGCAACCTCCACGTGAAAACCTCTGCGCAGCTTCCGATGCCGCAACCTCCGCAGAATCCCATCACTCGGCTCACCGGTCACGGCCACCACGAACAGACCGGGAATTGCGCGATGAGCGTGGATTTCAATGAAATCTACACGCGCGCAGGAGATTAGGAGCTAGTGCCGCGAACGCGCTCAAGTTCTGCTCGGGCTTGGCTGATTTGTTGATATGTGTAGTTCGCGGCACAAACACCGTCGCCGGTGTGCTTGAACAAGCAACCCTCCCGCGACTCAATCGCCTGGCGCAGAGTTTGATCGTGGTCAGCCAGCGCAGCCCGCATCCCGCCTGGGTCTGCTTCCCACCGACGCGTCGCACCCTCCACATCGGTGAACAAGAACGTCACGATTCCCGACGGCGGACCAGTTCGACCAGCGGACACTAACGCAGAATGCCACAGCAAACGCGGTCCCACCTCGAAATTTGTCGCAACGCGGTTGCCGCGGCCGGTGTGGACGGTTCACCCTTAGCTGATGAACCGCGATATTGCCACAGAGGTTGCCGACGACGGTGTCGCGACACTCACCCTGACCCGGCCAGAGCGACGCAATGCGCTCTCTATCAAGCTTCGTAACGAGATCACCGAACAGCTCGATAGCTGGGCGACGGATCCGACGGTTCGCGCAGTCGTTCTCACCGGTGCAGGATCGACGTTCTGCGCCGGGTTCGACCTTGACGAATTCGCGCGAGCCGATCTTGCGCCACGAATCAAGGACAGCTCACATCGCTATCACCTTGCCGTCTGGCAGTTCCCGAAGCCGTTGGTGGCCGCTGTCAACGGCCCGGCGGTGGCCGGCGGCATGGACCTGTGCGTGCTGTGCGACTTCCGGATCGCCTCGGACACTGCGGTATTCGGGCACCCCGAGATCAAGTTCGGTGCGCCGCCGTTGTTTACCCCACTGCAATGGATTGTGGGGATGGGTATTGCGCGCGACCTGTGCCTGACCGGGCGGCGGATCGACGTGCACGAGGCGCTACGAATCGGCCTGGTCAACAGCATTACCCACCCCACCCGGGTAGTCGATGATGCTTCTGCGATGGCACGCACCATCATCGAGGCGCCGCAGGCCGCGCTCGAGTGTACAAAGCGCTACCTGATCAGCAGTCCCAGTGCGACATTCGAGGAGGCGTTTGCCGCGGAGCACGACGCGGTCTTCGATGAGTTCCTGCGAGGTCCCGTCGGCCCCCGCCAGAAGTCATGACCGGCACCGTCCGCGTCCCTGTCATTGACATGTGGGCACCGTTTGTTCCCTCTTGCGAGATCATCGACGACCTTCGGGCCGGTTTTCCTTCTGAACTGCTGTCGTACTTCGAGGTCCTTACCAAGACAACGATCAGCGCCGAGCAGTTCAGCGACTACGTAGAGTCACGCCGATGGACAGACGACCGAATCTTGGAGTCCCTTGACGCTGCCGGCATCAGCCGCAGCCTGATCACGGGATTTGACGAAAAGTCTACGTGTGGTGTCACTTTCGTGAACAACGCACCGGTGGCGACCCTCGCGGCCCGTCACCCCGCTCGGCTGGTTGGGTTATGACTGAGGGTCCCAGCGGCACCCGTCACATCGGTCACTTCTGTCCCTGCAGGCGTTGGCCAGTGATTTCTGATAGCGCTGGCACTATCAAATTGCAGACCACAACATGCCAACATTTTTTGGTACTTGAGTGGCCGGTGTGACTCAACAGTCCGCCAACCGATTTCGTAGTTCGCGCTTCAAAACCTTGCCGTAACTATTCTTCGGCAGCTCGTCGACAAACACGTACCTTTTGGGCCGCTTGAACCGCGCGATGCGTTGCAGCATGTGCGTGTCCAGTTCGTCGGCTGCTGCTGATCCGACAATGAACGCCACCACCACCTCACCCCATTCGGGATCAGGACTGCCGACCACACACGCCTCCGCCACACCGGGATGCTCGAGCAGCACTTCCTCGACCTCGCGCGGGTAGATGTTGCTTCCGCCACTGATCACGACGTCCTTCGATCGGTCGCGCAGGGTGAGGTAGCCGCGCGCGTCGAACGACCCCATGTCGCCGGTGTACATCCAGCCGTTCTTCAGCGTCTCGCGCGTGGCCGCCGGGTTGTTCCAGTAGCCGGACATGAGAGCGTCTCCGCGGCAGACGATTTCGCCCACCTCGTCGACAGCCGCCGGCCCTCCGTCCGCATGCAGCACCGCAACCTCCATGCCAGACCGGGCGTAGCCGACAGAACCGAGGATCGAGTCGTCGGCCGTCTCGTGGTCGCCACGGCGCAGACCGGTGATGGTCATCGGCGACTCGCCCTGGCCGTAGATCTGCGCGAACACCGGTCCGAATGCTGCCATCGCCTTCTTCAGGCTTTCGACATACATGGGGCCGCCCCCATAGACGATGGTGCGCAGATTGGCCGGACGGCTTCGGCCCGTCTCGACGAGTCGCTGCACCATGGTCGGCGCCAAGAACGAGCTGGAACCCGGGTGGTGCCCGCACAGATCGAGGAACTCGTCGGGATCGAAGCCACCCGATGACGGCACCACTTGCCGGGCACCGCGCAGCACATAAGGCAGGACGTACAGCCCGGACCCGTGTGACATCGGAGCCGCATGGATGAGGCTGCATTCCTCGTCGGGGTCGTCGATATCGGCGAGATGAGCGACCGTCATCGCGGTCAGGCTGCGATGCGACAGCATGGCGCCTTTGGAGTGCCCGGTCGTTCCGCTGGTATAGAACAGCCACGCCAGGGCCGCTGAATCGCTTGCTGGCGCAACGAAGGGGGTTGTCGCACGCCACCGCGAAAAGCACTCTGCGTCAAGCGCTTCTGTCGGAACATTGGTGACCAACCCGGAAGCAATCTTGCGCGAAGCGAACACCTGCGACACGCCCGCATCGTCAATGATCAGCGCCATCTCTCGGGGATGGAGTTTGTAATTGATTGGGACCAGCACACACTCGGCTGCCCAGACGGCGAACATCAGCTCGACAATCTCGGGACGGTTCTCGCTGGCGACGGCTATTCGCGCACCCGCAGGGTAACGCTGACGGATCCCCGCCGCGATGCGCAGCGCGCGGTCCCGCAACTCTTGCCATGTACACAGGCGGCGTTCCCCGTGGTAGAGAGCGCCGCGATTGGGGAAGCGCGCAGCGGCTTGGTCGAGCACCGTAAACAGATTCAACGTGCGGTCCATTCGAGGGGAGAACTCAAGAAAGTCCAACATGCCATGACCCCGCGCGGCTAGCTGAGCTGTAAACCCAAGCCCCAATCGGGTATGGGGGTAGCATGCCGCGGATGTGGTGGACCGAGCTGGCGGAAGAGTCTTGGGATGCCCTCTTCGAACCACACCGCCGACAAGGCCCACTGCTGCGCGCGATCGAATTGCTCGACGAAATCGAGGACGATCCCGCGGCCGCTTGGGAAAAGGCTCAGGAAGTCCGCCTGCCCGGGGTCACGCGACCCGTCCGGCGCACGCTCGTCGAGTTGGGCACGCCAAGTTTGTGGATCTACTGGTCACTCGATACCCGGCGAGGCCCGATAATTCTCGACTTTCTCTTTGACGATTAGCCCACTTCACGCTTCAGCGCTTCCAGCCGGCGCAAGGTCCATCGCCACTTGGAAAGCACATCGGTGCTGCAGTCGGCTGACTCGTGGACGCCTCTTGCAATAGCATCCGCCAAACCGGCGATGTACGTCGAACGTGCCGGCCCCGCCGGCGGCAATTCCGCCGCCATGAAATCGATGGACCGCGCCATGCCCATGGGCTTGCCGCCGCGGTCGAACAACGGCTCTGGTGGTAGCAGCGGTACGACATCATCGTCGGCAAGGCGTTCCGCGTCGGCCGACAGGGCTATCCGGGGGCAGCCGGCAATTTGTTCCAGCAGATACGCTTCGACCAGTGCCGGCCCGAACAACACGTTCTTGCCGTGGAAACACTGGCCGATGGCGACGCCGCCACGGCACAGGATCGAAAATTCCAGCAGGTAAGACAGCTGGATGCCGGCGAGAAGTCGCAATACCTGGCAGACGGCTCGTTGCTGCTGCTCGTCGTCCAGGCCGTCGATGACAATCGACGCTCCGATATTGTCCGAGAAATACGACGTGCGTAGCGGATTCGCCGCTGGCCGAGTGAGGTTGATCTGTTCCTGCCGATCGACCATGAATGCGACCGCATTCATGAAGACCTCGTTCTCGGCGAAGGCCTTAGCTCCGAGAGTGTCGACAAATCCGACCGCGGACAGTCGGTACTTTCGGCCGGTTCGCGCCAGCCGACGTCCTCGCGCAGGCAATTGCCGGCCCTCTTGCAGAGGTGCGCGGGGCCCCGCGTCGTCCACCGGTTACCGGGCTGCCCTTTGAGCGGTGGCTCGCTTCGACTTCTCCGGGCGGGGGACGAGCTTCCCGGAATCCGCCAATTCGACTGCCCGCCGAAGGCGATCGGCGATCAGGGTGACGGGCACGCTGACCACCGGCGTGAGAGTCAGTACACCCATTTCGTCTTCCTCCACCCGGTACCGCTTGTGACTGGGTTTTCCGGCCTTACCCAGGGAAATGCGACGCCGGGGGTCGACTTCGACCTCACCGACGAAGCGGTTCGAACCGCTCATGATGCACCTCTCTCGCGACGGGCTCTATGGTATCCAACGGCGCAACCGTGGGTAATAGGGTTATGGCCATTTGGGGTAAAACCCACATCTGAATACTACCAGTTTGCGACGCGGCCGCACGTCGAAGTGTCATGATCGGCCGGGTAGGGGACATTGCGCACACCCCGAAGGGACTGACGATCGACCTTTCCGGATGTGCCCTGAGCCGATACAGGCGGTGCCGATGAGCCGACCAACCCCTCCTGTGCTGACCATCCGCTATGACGGAGCCGAGCGCACTTTCGCGGCAGGCAACGATGTAGCCATCGGCCGGGATCTGCGGGCAGACGTCCGTGTTGCGGATCCTTCGATTTCTCGGGTGCACCTCTTGGTGCGCTACGACCAGAACGGATGGATCGCCGTCGACAACAACAGCCTCAATGGGCTGTTCGTCGACAACCGTCGCGTACCTGCCGTCGACATCCAAGACGGGCAGCGGATCAATATCGGCAACCCGGACGGGCCGGCGCTGACCTTCGAGGTGGGCCGCCATCAGGGTTCGGCGGGGCGTCCCCCAGACACCACATCGATGCCGATATTCGACCCGCCTAACGGACCCCACGGTGCGCCGGGAACCGCGGCATGGCAGGGCCCGGAACAGGACCCGCCCACATCGCGAATACCGCCCGAGCACCGGGGTACCGCGCCTGCAAGGCACCCCTCGGGCCCGCAGCCGCGACTCGCATCCACCGGACCGCAACCGCGCCAGCCAGGAAAAGCCGGGCCCGCGCAGCAGGTTTACCGTCCGCCGGCCCGACGCCGCCCGGTTCCCGCGGGTCGGCGGGCGGGCGGTGAGGGGACGAACATCGCGACGTCGATGATGAGGGTCCTGCGCCCGAGCAGAGCGGGCGCGGCGGCCGGGGCGGCCGGCGCCCTCACGATCGGCCGGTCCGACGACAACGACATCGTCATCCCCGAAGTACTGGCCTCGCGCCATCACGCAACGCTGATCCCGACACCCAACGGCACCGAGATTCGAGACAACCGCAGCATCAACGGCACCTTCGTCAACGGCACCCGGATCTATGCGGCGGTGCTGCAAGAAGGCGACGTCGTCACCATCGGCAACATCGACCTGGTCTTCGCCAACGGGACATTGGCGCGTCGTGAGGAGAGCTTGCTCGAGTCTCGCACCGGCGGCCTGGAGGTGCGGGCGATCACGTGGACGATCGACGGCAACAAGACGCTGCTGGACAACATCACCGTGGCCGCGCGGCCCGGGATGCTGACCGCGGTCATCGGTCCCTCGGGCGCCGGCAAGTCGACCTTCGCCAAGCTGGTGGCCGGGTACACCCACCCGACCAGCGGGACGGTGTCGTTCGAGGGGCACAACGTGCACGCCGAATACGCCTCGCTGCGCAGCAGGATCGGCATGGTGCCGCAGGACGACGTGGTGCACGGCCAACTGACCGTGAAGCAGGCATTGATGTATGCCGCCGAGCTGCGTCTGCCGCCGGACACCACTAAGAAGGACCGCGAACAGGTGGTGGCCCGGGTCCTCGAGGAACTTGAGATGACCAAGCATCTGGAAACTCGGGTCGACAAGTTGTCGGGCGGTCAGCGCAAGCGCGCATCGGTGGCGCTCGAATTGCTGACCGGACCGTCGCTGCTGATCCTCGACGAGCCGACATCCGGGCTGGACCCCGCCCTGGATCGGCAGGTGATGACCATGTTGCGTCAGCTGGCCGACGCCGGCCGGGTGGTGCTGGTTGTCACCCATTCGCTGACCTACCTCGACGTCTGCGATCAGGTTCTGCTGCTGGCTCCGGGCGGCAAGACGGCGTTCTGCGGACCGCCGAGTGAAATCGGCCCGTCCATGGGCACGACCAACTGGGCCGACATCTTCAGCACGGTGGCGGACGACCCGGATGGGGCCAAGGCTCGCTACCTGGCGCAGACCGGTCCGCCACCGCCGGCCCCGCCCACCGAGCAACCTGCCGAGCTGGGCGCGGCGGCGCACACCAGCTTGCTTCGGCAGTTCTCCACGATCGCGAGGCGGCAGCTGAGGCTGATCCTCTCCGACCGGGGCTACTTCGCCTTTTTGGCGATATTGCCGTTCATCATGGGTGCCCTAGCGATGTCGGTGCCCGGCAACGTCGGCTTCGGGATGCCGGACCCGCTCGGCAACGCGCCCACCGAGCCGGGCCAGATCCTGGTGCTGCTCAACGTCGGCGCGGTCTTCATGGGGACCGCGCTGACCATTCGTGACCTCATCGGTGAGCGGGCGATCTTCCTGCGCGAACAAGCGGTTGGGTTGTCCACTACCGCCTACCTGCTGGCCAAGGTCTGCATTTATACCGTCTTCGCGATCATTCAGTCGGCGATCGTGGTCATCATCGCGCTGTTGGGCAAGCCGGGCCCGACGCAGGGCGCCGTCGTACTGAGCAAGGCCAGCTTCGAGCTCTTTGTCGACATCGCGGCTACGTGCATCGCTTCGGCGATGCTCGGCTTGGCATTGTCGGCTATCGCGAAGACCAGCGAACAGATCATGCCCCTGCTCGTGGTGGCCGTCATGTCGCAGTTGGTGTTCTCTGGCGGCATGATTCCGGTAACCAACCGCGTCGGGCTTGACCAGATGGCGTGGGCCACGCCGGCGCGGTGGGGTTTCGCGACGTCGGCTTCCACCGTCGATCTGCTCAAGTTGGAGGCGCTGGTCAAACAGGTCCCGAAGGACTCGCACTGGCATCACACGTCCAGTGCGTGGTTGTTCGACATGGGAATGCTGGCACTACTCAGCGTCGTGTACCTGGGCTTCGTGCGCTGGAAGATTCGCCTCAAGGGCGGCGGCTGATCGCGCGCCTGCTTCGCGTCGACCTCGGCGGCGACGTCGCTGATGGCGGGCGCTTCAGCCGCGGGCTGGCTCGTCCTGCCGGGGTGCGTCGAACCGGAATCGCCGGCCGGTCACCCGCTCCGGAAGTATTCGGACATAGTGCATTTTCGCGTGCGCCGTCCACGGCAACAACTGGGCACGCTCAGCTTCCTCGATCTCCTCGTCGGTACGAAGGGAACGTGTCGTGCCTTCCACGATGACGCTCCAACCCTCGGCGACGTTGTGGTCGTCGACTTCGAACACCACGTGATTGTTGATCGCAACGCTGATCAACTTGGTTCCTTCCGCGGTGCGGAACAACAGGGTGCGGCGCTGCACGGCGAAGTTGACCGGGAAGATCTGCGGCCGGCCGTCGGCGGCGGTGACCAGCCTTCCCAGCGACATGCTCTTGAGTAGATCCCAGCATTCGTGTTCGGACAGGATCGTGGCCCCATCGACGGTCCCGGACATAAGCCAGCCCCTCTCGACAGTTGACAAGTCATCAGGTTACCGAGGCCGGCACGCCAAAGCCCGACCACGGGCGAGCGTCCCTATATGTACACCGATTCGCCGCATAGCCCGGCATTTTGGGGACGCTCGCGGCGCCCAAACGGATCAGCTGTTGCGTCTGATCTTCAGCGCGGTGGTGATCATGGGAATCTGTAGCGGCAGCCGGGCCAGCGCAACGATGCGCATCGGCCAGGGCTTGTTCCACCACAGCCGGACCATGTTGACGTTTCCCGGGAAGACGCCCATGAACAGGGCCGCGGCGGCCGTCGCGGCGGCCCGGCGGGTGCGTCGCGGCAGCAGCAGTGCTCCGATGACCAACTCGGCCACACCCGACGCGTAGGTGTAAAACCGCGGGCTTCCCGGCAGCTCGACCGGGATGATGTCGTCGAACGGTTTTGGTGCCAGGAAGTGGACGGTACCGACGCCGAACAACAGCGCCGCGATTCGGTACGCGGCGGTCTGGCCCGCATCGCGCTCAACTAGTGGTGTGGTCATGGGCCTTATTCTGGCGTGCGATCGGCTGCCAGACTGTGGTGTGGCCGGAATCGACTTCATCTCGGTATCGCCAATCGTCCCCGTCCGGAATCTGGATCTCGCGCTTGACCGCTACCGCCGGCTCGGATTCGACGTTCGTGCCTACGAAGGTCCAGACCGGTACGGCTTCGCCGACCGCGGCTCGGTGTCACTCCACGTCACCGAATGGGACGAGCATGATCCGCTGCGCACCGCGGCCAGCGTGTACCTCTACGTCAGCGACGCCGACGCGCTGTATGCGGAGTGGCATTCGCTCGAGGACCTTGATGGCCGGTTCGTCGCACCGCACGACAGACCGTACGGCTTGCGCGAATTCGCCTATGTCGATCCCGACGGCACTGCTCATCGCGTCGGTTCGCCCTTGTCCGGTCGGCAGACGTGACACGATACGGAAGATGACGACCACGGAAGTGTCGTGCTCGTCGTGCGGAAGCCTGCTGGCCGCATCGGCGAAGTTTTGCAGCGAGTGCGGTACACCGCTGAGGCGCAGCCCCGGTTCGGCGGAGTACAAGCAGGTCACCGTCTTGTTCGCCGACGTGGTGCACTCGATGGATATTGCCGCGTTCGTGGGTGCCGAGCGGTTGCGCGAGGTCATGGCCGAGGTATTCAGCCTATCGGCCGCCGCCGTGCAGCGCGACGGCGGCACGGTCGACAAGTTCACTGGCGACGGCATCATGGCGATGTTCGGCGCGCCGGTTGCGCTGGAGGATCACGCGCTTCGCGCTTGTCTGGCCGCGTTGCGCATACAGGACGAAATACGCAGGCTGGCAGGCGGATTCGAGCGCTCGGACGGGATCGCGCTGCAACTGCGGATCGGGCTCAATTCCGGTCAGGTGATCGCCGGTGAAATCGCTTCGGGTGCGGCCGGTTACACCGCGATCGGCGAGCAGGTCGGGATGGCGCAACGCATGGAATCGGCGGCCCCGCCCGGGGGCGTGATGATCAGTGAATCCACCGCCACGCTCGTGGAGCATGCCACGGTGCTCGGCGATTCCGAGCTGGTGCATATCAAGGGTGCAAAGGCGCCGGTTCCCGCGCGCAGGTTGGTGGCGGTCGGCGACGAGCGCATGCAGCGCAAGCGGCGCGAGCCGAACCTGGTGGGCCGCACCTGGGAGCTCAACACGCTGAACGGGATCGTCGATCAGTCGATCGATGGCGATGGTTGTGTGGCCGGGGTCGTCGGACCGGCGGGCATCGGCAAGAGCCGTACGGTCGGTGAGGCGACGTCATTCGCCGCCCACCGCGGCGTCGAGGTGTTCAGCACCTACTGCGAATCCCACACTCGAGATGTCCCGTTCCACGTGGTGGCTCGCCTGCTGCGAGCGGTGTTCCGCATCGGCGATGTCGCCGCTGATGCGGCCCGGGCCACGGTTCGCGAGCGCATCCCCGATGCGGACCCAGAGGAGTGCTGCTGCTCGATGATCTGCTCGGGATCGCCGACTCCGCAATTGCGTTGCCGCCCATCACTCCCGACGCGCGGCGGCGGCGGTTGACGGCGATGCTGAACGCGGCGGGCTTGGCCCGCACCCGGCCCGCGGTATATGTGGTCGAGGACGCGCACTGGATCGACGAAGCCAGTGAGGCCATGCTGGCCGAATTTCTCACCGTCGTCCCGCAAACCCACTCGGTGGTCCTGATTACCTATCGCCCGGAATACCGTGGCCCGCTGTCGCATCCACCCGGTAGCCAGACGATTGCCCTGGCGCCGTTAAATGCCAAACAGACCCGCGCACTCGTCGGTGAACTGCTCGGTGGGGATCTTTCGGTGGCGGAGCTAACCGAGCAAATTGCCGAACAGGCCGTCGGGAACCCATTTTTCGTTGAAGAGATCGTCCGGGACTTGGCCGGACGGGGTGTGCTCGACGGTGACCGCGGCAACTACGTCTGTCGGCATCCGACCGCCACCATCAGCCTGCCGAGCACCCTGCAGGCCACCATCGCGGCCCGAATCGACCGCCTGGACAGCAGTGCAAAGCGGGCACTGTATGCCGGAGCTGTTGTCGGAGCACGTTTCACACCCGACCTGCTCGAAACCCTGCTGGAGGATACCGACACGCTGGCGGCCGTTCTTTGTGAGCTGCTGCGGCTCGAACTCATCGATCAGGTGCGGTTTGCTCCGCACGCTGAATACGCGTTTCGCCATCCGCTCATCCGCGCGGTGGCGTACGAGTCACAGCTGAAATCGGAACGGGCCGAACTTCATCGGCGAGTCGCCAACGTCATTGAAGCGCGCGATCCCGAGTCAGCCGACCAAAACGCCGCATTGATTGCCGAACATCTCGAAGCTGCAGGAGATCTGCAGGCAGCCTTCGACTGGCACATGCGGGCCGGAGCCTGGTCGCGCTACCGAGACCTGACATCGGCCCGCACCAGTTGGCAGCGCGCATGCCAGGTCGCCGAACGACTGCCCGCTGATGAACCGGGTCGGCTACGGATGCAGATCGAGCCCCGAACTCTGCTGTGCGCCACCACAACTCTTGCCGGCGGCCGTCCCGGTGACACCGGGTTCGACGAACTTCGCCAGCTCTGCGACCAAGCCGACGACCAGGTATCTCTGGCCATTGGCATGGGCGGCGTCGTCATGGCACTCGCAGCCAATGGCCGTGTTCGCGACGCGGCCATACTCGCCAGCGAGCTGACTGAACTCATCGAATCAATCGGAGATCCAACGCTTTTGGTAGCTCTGCACTTCAGTATGATCTACCCCAAAAATGAGTCCGGCGAGATTCGCGAAGCGCTGCGCTTAGCGGACCGCGTCATTGATCTGGCCGCCGGGGACGCGACCAAGGGTAACCTTGTCTTCGGTTCTCCGCTGGCAATGGCGTTGGGCATGTCGGCGTTTTCGAAGATGTGCCTGGGCATTCCGGATTGGCAAGTCGACGCCGACGCTGCCATCGCCGTCGCGGCCCAGGTGGAACCTCAGGACCATGTGGCGGCGATCATGTGGAAGTACGTGTTGGCCATTCCTTTTGGCGCATTAGCGGCCGATGCGACCGCATTGGCGGACACCGCCGAGGCACTGCGTATCGCCGAGCAGAGCGGTGACGACTTTACCCTGGGTCTCGCACGACTGACCCACGGCTTCACAAAGATTGAACACGGCGCACGGGACGAGGGTCTGGCGCTTCTGGTTCAGGCGCGGGACTCTGCATCGAGTCAGCGATTTATTGGCTTGGCGCTCGCCATCGTTGATCCCGAGATAGCCAGGCAGAAAGCACGACTCGGAGATCTGGACGGCGCCATCAAACTCGGTCGCACGGTTGTCGAAGACGACTATGCGTCGGGCGACATGATATGGCTTTGGCTGGCAGCCACCGCTCTCGTGGAGGCGTTAGTCGCCCGCGGCACTGAAAACGACCTTCTCGAAGCACAATTTGCGATCGACCGGCTGGCGGCGGTACCGACCGACCCGGGCTTTATCCTTCACGAACTGCCGCTATTGCGCCTGCGCGGGTTGCTTGCCCGCGCGCAGGGTGACGAGGCCGCTCATGGTGAGTTCATGGCGCAGCTACGAGCAAAAGCGCTCACCCTCGAGTTCGAACCGCTTGCAGCTAGGGCGGTTTGACGCATTTAGGCCACCAACCGGGCCTCGCGCGTTACGGCGGTAGCGGCCAACACGGAACCCCAGGCGCGGGCTGCCCCGACCCGCATGGCCTCGGGATCGCCGGTGGTCAGAAACACCCGCTGCCGTGACCCTGCATTCAAAGTGTGAGGATGCCGCGCCGCAATCGCCGCGGCCAGCCGCTCGGCGGGATCGATCAACATGGCTTGCGGCAGCGCGGCTTTGAACCAACGACTCGCGGCGGGGTAGTGAGTGCAGGCCAGGACCAGCGCGTCGACCCCTCGTAACGGCGCGATGATCCTGGCCAAGTCTGTGCGGAATTGCGGTGAGCAGGTGCGGCCGGCCTCGATGTGGGCGGACAACGGCTGTGCCACCCGCGACCGCACAACGTGGCCTCGTCTTTCGAGGCCGCGCCGGTAGTGGCCGCCGGCGATGGTGCGACGTCCGCCTACCACGCCGATCGGACCCCCAATGTCGTCGGGCACGGAGGCCAGTCCGTGCTCGATGATGCCCTCCACCGGAATCGGTGTCGCCCCAAGCCGTCCGACCACCGTGCTGGCCGCGTTGCAGGCCAGCACTACCTCGGTGGCTCCCCGCTCGGCAAGCTGGGTGACGACCATGGTCAGCCGGGTAGCAAGCTCGTCGCTGCCCATCCGGCCGTAAGGGGTGGCCTCCGCGTCCGACCAGTACACGATCGGCAGCCCTGGTGCCATCTCGTCCAGCGCGCGAACCAGCCCGATACCGCCGATCCCCCAATCGACAATTCCCAAGCAAGAATTCGTGGTCATGACATCACGGATAGGTGAGGGGGGCGGTCTGCCCCTTGTCCAATGGTCCGGAATCGAATGCCACCACCCGCGCAGACCTGGTTGCTGTCAGCGTGTCCAGTCGAGTGCCGGGGAAGCGGCTGGCAAAATACCACTGATACTCGTGTTCGGCACGAATCGGGTTGTGCCGCACCATGGTCAGCCAGTCGGGGTGCGTCGTCAACGCGGCCAGGTCCTTAGCGAACTGTGGTCGGGCACGCCGCGTGCGCAGATGCGCCATGGCCGAACGGGCGAGCACGCCCAACTCTCGTGCGCGTACCGGGTGTTGCACCATGTCCACTACCCACAGCCGTCCGCGCGGAACCAGGACGCGCCGGATCTCTGCCATCACCGGATCCCAGTCCAGGTATCGGAACGACAGGAACGAGATCACCACGTCGACGTGTTCGTCGGGGACATCCAAATCCGGGCCGTTGACTTTGACGAACCGCAGCCTGGTCCGGTCGCGGCTGTGCTCGCGGGCTTTGTCCAGCATTCCCGCCGAACTGTCTACCCCGATGCCGAAGTCGATGTCACCGCGGTCATCCAGCTCGCGCAGCAAAGCGCCGTTGCCGCAACCAATTTCCAGCACTCGCAAGCCGCGGCCAAGCTCAGCGCGGACCCGGGATACCTTGTCGGCCACCCACTTCCACTCGGCCTCGCGAACTTTGATGTCCGCGTAGGCGCGGTCGTAGAGCTCGGCCACTCGGTCGTAGGACCGTTCCGGTTGCGCCGTGGCCGGAAGGCTCTGTATCAACGGCTCCGCCGCGCAGCCGGAGTACTTGCGGATGCTTCCGACCCAGCCGTGCGATTTCTTGCCGGGCGCGGCGATCATGTAAAGACTCGGGCGGGCCGCCGGATGGCGACCCGCCCACGCAAACCGGTCTTTGCGAGCAGACACGGTGGTGTAGTTGTAGTTGCCGAAAGTGGGGACTCCGAACACGTCGGCAAAGAATGGCGCGAACCAGCGCGCGGTGCGGCAGGCGTGGAAGTATGCACGCCCGTTGGGGGAGAACGGAATTGCCATGTCGCGCCACTCGTGCGGCGAGAACTGCTCGGGCCAGTCCGTCGAGCCGAACATCGGACCGTACATCCCGGCGTGGCTGATCAAGTGCAGCTCGCTGACCTGTCGGCCCGAAGCGGCGAACTTTGCCAGCTCGGCTGAGAAGTCGGCCTTGTGGTGCAGGCCGGAGACGACGACGTCGGCGTCGGGATTGGCGGCGCCCAGTTCGCGGGCCATGGTGGCCGCGGCAACCGAGAATTCGGCCGACCCGCCACGGTAGTGGGTGGTGTGGGCCACCCAAACCAATGGCCTCACTTGGCTTTTGGGTGCTATCTGTGCGAAGGGGATGCGCGGATGATCGCCTTGCGGTATCCATGCCCCGTAGTTGCCGACCAACTCCAGCACCTCGGCCCGCTCCAGGTCGAACACCCGCATGCCCGCCGCGGGCGGACTGTAGAAATGCAGTGTCAGTCCGTACTTTCCGGCGGTCATGTCGTGAATCACGTCGGGCGTGATCCGAATTGGCGCGCCTTCGGGGCGGATCGCCTTCTCGGCCACGACCAGCTGCGGGCCGTCCCACGTGAACCGGCGCTCCGTGAACGTGCCCTCGACGGGGATGACGAAGCCGCCCGAACCTCCGTGGTCATGCGGTGCACAGCTGTTTCCAGAACGCCAGCGCGCGAGCATGATCTCAACCTCGTCGTCGACACGCAGAATCGAGCGCGAGTACGGCTCTCCATCGGCGGGCGGCGACGCCAAGATCGACAGCTTCGAGCGGGCCTGCGCGACGCGAGTCAGCAGCTCAGGACCCGGCACTTCGCCACGCACAGCGACCGCGGCCAACGCATCTAACAGCGGGGCCAGTTCCGTGAGGCCGCTACGGGTCACGGGCGGTAGGGCGTGGACGATCTCGGTCATGGTGCTTTCCTCGTGCGGCGGACATGGCCGGGTAGGGGACCATGCGTCGCAGCTGTCCCTATGCGGCCGATACGCAACGCTGTCGCCGGGGTCTCAAAGGATCCTTGGAGGATTCTTGGAACGGCATGCGGCAAGCAGCGCAGCTGGGGTCATCACTTGCTTGCGGAGGCCGCGTTTCGGCAGGTACTCGTGACCTTTTGCGTCTGCTCGCGCGGCGCGGACGTTACGATCCCGGGATGGGTCACCAAGTGGAGGATGACGGGGTCGACGAGGATGAGTCGACCCCGGAAAGACGCCTGGCGAGCTGGCAGCGGGCCCTGCGGTGGACTGCTTGGCTGACCTTCATAGGCGTGGCGATTGCTCATTCGGATCGCCCCTCGTTCGGTGCAGTCGAATTCTTGGCGCTGGGCATCGCCCTCGCCGTCAGCATCTGGTGCATGGCCAAGCCGCTCGGGGGACCGAAGGTCGACATTGCGGAACCGGCGGACGTGCGCGGCGCATTCGTGTCACGTACGAGCTGGGGACTGGTCCTGCTGGGCGTTGCATTGACCGTTGGAGGAATCGGCGCGACCGGCGCGATCGCGTACGACCTGTCCACCGGTCGTGCGACGATCCGCGAGGTGCTCAGCGACATGGGCGCTTTCGTCGCAGGCTGGACCGCCGAGATGGTTACCGGTTGGTCATACGATGCGCATCTGGAAGAAACTCACGCCTACGCTCTGTTCGTCCTCATCGTGCCAGGCCTCTTGCTCATCTGGTTCAATCTTGTTCCGTTCGTCAAGCGGGGACATGAGTTTCGGGTGGCACCGGATTCGTCGGTTTCTGTGCGGGCGCCGGGTGGCTGGTTCGAGTTGCTCGAATACGAGTATTCGGCCGTCACCGCCGACGGAACCACGATCCGGTTTGCCGCGCGCGGTCGCGACGTCATCCTGCCGCAGGCGCGCGTGTTCTCCCGCGAGACCGGTGCCAGGCTGCCCGACGGCGTGAGCGCGGCGTTTTTTCGGCAACGGCTCGCCAGTCGAGGTTTTTGTGTCGACGAGGTCGACAAGAAACGCTTTGACGCGACGCTCGAACACGCGGCACGCTAGCTATAGACCCGGCGAGAAGACGCAGAAGCCCCCGTTTCGGCACGAAATCGGGGGCTTCTGCGTCTGCTCGCCGAACTTAGGTGACCCACTCCGGTTGTTGCGCGGTGTCGACCGCGGAGAAGTCCTTGTGAGCGAGCCCGGCCACGCAACCGCCGTCGACGACGAACTCTGAGCCGGTAGAGTAGCTGGACTCGTCGCTGGCGAGGTAGACGACGAGGTTGGACACCTCTCGCGGCTCGGCGATCCGGCCGAGGGCGGTCTGGAAGATGTCCTCGGGAACCCATTCTGTCATCGGTGTCTTGATGAGGCCGGGGTGGATGGAGTTCACTCGGATTCCGCTCGGCCCCAACTCCAGCGCGGCTGACTTGGTGAGGCCGCGGACACCGAATTTGGTTGCGGTGTAACCATGGCACGCGATCGTCCCGGCCAGTCCTTCGATCGACGAGATGTTGATGATGGAACCACGTCCGGCTTCCTTCATCGGCTTGGCGACTGCGCGGATACCAAGGAACACTCCGGTCAGGTTGATGTCGAGGATCCGCTGCCATTCGGAAAGCTCGTAGTCCTCGATAGTGCCGATGTTGATGATCCCCGCGTTGTTGACCAGTATGTCGAGCCCGCCGAATACGTCGAGGGCAGTGGCTACCGCAGCCTCCCACTGCTCGGGCTTGGTGACGTCAAGCGAGACGTATCGGCAGGAATCGCCGACTTCCTTGGCTACCAGCTCGCCCTCGTGGTCGAGGATGTCGCCGAACACCACCTTCGCGCCCTCGTCCACCATCGCCCGCACGTGCGACGCGCCCATCCCGCGCGCGCCGCCGCTGACCAGCGCGACCTTGCCCGCCAATCGTCCCGTCATATCGTCCTCCGGCTCGTTGGAATGCCTTATGTTCTCAGCCCGGTGATCGTCGGGATTTCGGGGGTACGTCCAGCAGATAAGTCATTCCAGCGCGCTCCGCGCCGGAGTACAGTTAGCAAACATTGTCGATCCCGGCGGGATGAGGTGACGAAACAATGGTGCTGCTGAGAAGGCTTGCGCCGCTTGGAATATCGATCATAGCCCTGCTCGCAATCGGTGTTTCGTTGTCGACGCGATCCGGCCCCGAGGCTACGTCCTCGAAATACCACCTCATCTCGACCGCCACGCCGCCGGCCTCGCCCGGAATCCCGTTGCCGCCGAACGAGCAAGGCTACGTGCGTGTGCAAACGAAGTCGGGTTCGACGAGCTGTTCGATCAATGCTGAAGTGGTCGCCTGCCGAACCAACGCCAATAACTGGCCCACCATGCCCGACGGGCAGCACTACCACGTCGCCAGTATCAACGCCGATGGCGAGTTCCATTGGGTCAATGCCGATCTCGGCCTGCTCGAGGGCAAAGTCACGATGGACTATCAGACCTACAGCGCCCAGGGCTGGACGATCGTCGCCAGCCCGGACGGCACCAAGTTCACCAATGACCGTACCGGCCATGGCATGTCCGTCGACACGCAGAACGTGACACCATTCTGAAACCGGGCCGCAAACCCGCGCATTGGCTCTGCGGCAATGGCGTAATCGTGCAAGTAGGGCGCGCCGTCGCCGCAGAATCAACGCTGGCTTTCGCAAGAGAGGACCCATGAACACCCGCACCTACGTCGTCACCGGCGCTGCATCAGGTATCGGGTTGGCCACGGCTCGGCGCCTGTTGGCCGACGGGGGCACCGTCGTCGGGGCCGACCTCGCCTCCCCTCCCGACCTCGGCAGCGGATTCACATTCGTGACAGCCGACGTCACCGACGAGGCGGCCGTCACCGAAGTGTTCGACGCCGTTCCGGGGCGCCTCGACGGCGTCGTGCACTCCGCCGGTGTCGCCGGCGGCGGCCCGGTCCATTTACTGCCACGCGCCGAATGGGAGCGGGTGATCGGTATCAACCTCACCGCCACCTTTCTGGTCGCAAAGGCCGCCCTGGCCAGAATGATCGAGCAACCCCGGATCGACGGCGAGCGCGGCTCGATCGTCACCCTCGCCAGCATCGAGGGCCTCGAAGGTACGGCGGGCGGCAGTTCCTACAACGCCGCCAAGGGCGGCGTTGTGCTGTTGACCAAGAACATCGCGCTCGACTACGGGCCCAGCGGCATCCGGGCCAACGCGATCTGCCCCGGCTTCATCAAAACGCCGATGGCCGACAGCGTCTTCGGGATACCGGGAATGGAAGGTCCGGCGGCCTCGATCACCAAGGAGCATGCCCTGCAACGGCTGGGTCAGCCCGAGGAGATCGCGGCCGTGGCGGCCTTTCTGTTGTCTCCCGACGCGTCCTTCGTCACCGGTCAGGCCATTGCCGTCGACGGCGGCTACACCGCCGGCCGCGATCACGGTGTGGTCCAGCTGTTCGGCCTACCCGGCTGACACCGATCGCGAAGTGGTAGGAAACAGCAATGACGTCGATATCGGAGACAGCCGCAGTGAGTGGTCAGGTCGTCGCGCTGGCCCGAGGGATGCGAGACGTGGTGCGCGCGGGGGCCGCCGAATCCGAGCGGATACGCACCCTGACTGACGCGATCGTCGACGAGATGTGGGCCAGTGGGCTGATGTCGGCGTTCAATCCGGTCGCCGCGGGCGGCGTCGAACCATCGTTCGCCGAGATGATCGAGACATGGATCGAAATGGCTTGGCAGGACGGCTCATTCGGGTGGATTGGCATCGCGAACCTGCCGTCGTCGTTCGCGGCCGCCGCATATCTGCCCGACGACGCATTCGCGGAAGTGTTCACCGCCCACGACAACCGGGTCACGATGGGAGGCCAGTTCTTCCCCAACGGCCAGGGACACGCCGCCGACGGCGGGTATCGGCTGAGCGGATCGTGGAGCTTCGGCTCGGGCATCGGCCATTCGCAGTACGTTGCCGCCGGGTTTTTCCCGATGGACAACGGCGAGATGCGGTGGATCAGCGAAGGGGTCCCCGACATGCGGGTGGCTCTGCTGCCGCGAGCCGAAGTTTCGTTCAACGACGGCTGGCATGTGCAGGGGCTCAAGGGAACTGGCTCCTACGATTACAGCGTCCAAGACGTGTTCGTGCCGGAAAACCGCACGTTCGCACTGTTCACCCGTGAGCCGTACCGCGGCACGTCGCCGGCCACTCGCATGGGGCTGATGCCGGTGACGGCCGCCGGTCATGCGTCCTGGGCGCTCGGGGTATCGAAGAGCATGCTCGACGACGTGTCCGAGCTGGCCGCGACCAAGTACCGAATGAGTGACATGGCGGCGCTGGCCAGTCGCCCGACGTTCCAGAAGGGGCTTGCCCAGCACCTCGCTGCGTGGCGGGCAGCCCGGCTTCTGGTGATCGACGCCTTCAGCACTGCCGAGGCTGCGGTGGCCGCGGGCGGGGAGCTGACCCCGACCCTGCGAGCGGACATGCGCGTCGCGGCCATCCACGCCACCGATACGGCGCGTGGCTGCGCGGAGTGGGCCCACCTCGTCGCCGGTACCAGCTCCATTCGCGAGGGCAGCCGCCTCGAACGCGCGTTCCGCGACATGTACACCGGAACCCAGCACGCGTTCATCAGCGAAAAGGTCGCCATGGATGTGGCACAGGTCTGGCTGGGAATCATTGAGGACCAGTTCGGGCTTTAGCTTTGCGTCTGCTCGCGGGCCCTAGGCCGGGACCTCCTTGGAGCCACGACCCAGATGACGGAAGCCCGCGCAGGCCTTCTTGAGGCCCAGCGCGTACGGCAGCGCGCTGGATTCGAACTTCAGCCTCGCCGCCAGCTTGGAGCCGAAGCCCGACTCCGGCACCGCGGGTGCGATCTCAGACGCGGCCAGGTCGATGTAGTGCGTGGATGTTTCCCCGATGCCTTCGAAGTGATGCACCAGCGGCAGGCAAAGACCACGCATGTGCTCGTCCAGGCATTGCGCTACGACGTCGGTCATCAGGACGTATTCCGGGACTGGTACCTCGTTCTTGAGCATGCGGTGCACGAGGATGACGTCCACGCCGGCCAGTTCGACGAGACGCTTCACTTTCTGCTGCGCCACCTCGCCCTCGTGCGCGACGAACTTCAGCGACAGCCGGTCTAACTGCTCACAGCTCGCGCAGTCGCAGGCAATGTCTTTCCGCATCCGTTCCCGACGCGTCAGGAACGACCGGCGCATGTCTGAAAGACGTTCGCACACCAGAACTTTTGCGTTACCACCCGGCGCCCAGAAGAATGCGGCGTCACCCTCCAGCTTCGCCAGCTTGAGTCCTTTGCCGGCGTCGATGACCGACTCCAGCAGGTCGGCCACCGTCTGCTGAGCGTGGGCCAGGTGCAGCCTGTTCCACTGCATGTAGTTCGTATATCCGCCGATGTCCGCGATCAGCAGAACGGCTCGCTGGATGGCCATGATTTCCGGAGTCTAGCCAGGTCGGGCCGCTTGAGCGGGCGATTGCGGGGACGCAGTCAGTTCGATTGCCACATGCTTCACTCCAGCATCGCCGCAGGCTCGGCCGTCCTGTTCCGAAAAGCGATAGCGCGGGTGATACCGATTTCAGAACAGACGCGCCCGCCGCCGCCAGGGGCTGGTGTGGCGCATGTGACCAGCGCCCATTGCAACGGTGGCATCCTTGCTCTATGGGCTTGGTGTTCCGCCTGGTGGAGCTTCTGCTGATCATCCTCCCGCTGGCCGGCGCGATTGTCGCCGCGCACAAGGCGTTCACTGCTTTCCGAAGAGGCCAGCAGACCAGCGGGACAGACCGCGACGAGACACGGGTTCCCACGCCGCAGGCACGAACCGGGAACCCGGCCGCCCAGTGGGCGGCGATCAAACGCGTCGTCGAGGAGCACAAGCGAACTGATTCGCGCTGGCTGGATTACGAACTCGACGTGGCCAAGCTGCTGGACTTCCCGCTCATGACAGACATGCGCAACCCGTTCACGACGGCCTTTCACAAGGCCAAGCTCAGGGCGGAGATGCTGCGACCGACCCGAGCCGAAGACCTTCTCGACGACCGCGAGGCTGCCGACCAATACTTCGCCGCGGTCGAGGAGTATGTGACCGCGTTCAACGTTGCGGAGACCGAGGCAATTCGTCAGCGCCGCAATGACTTTACCGAGGAGGGGCAGCAGCGGATAGCGCGTGCGCAGAGTCTGCTGCGCGTGGTGTCGGACAATGCGGCGACGGCGCAGGAGCGCCAACGTGCCTACGACCTGGCCCGTAAAGAACTCGATGGGCTGATCGTGTTGCCGTCCTTGACTCAAGCAAGAATCGAGCGTGGGATTGCCGGCGAGCTCGGCGGATAGCGGTCCATTACGGACCAGCGAGCAGATGTAAACCTCGGCACGCATACCATCAGCGCATGCGCGGCTACAAGATCTTGATCACCGGCCCGAGCGGTCAGGTCGCAGCGCCGATCGCCCGGGCGCTGGCCGCCGACAACGAGGTGTGGGGGATCGCCCGGTTCACCGACGCCGCCGCGCGCGCAAATCTGGAGCAGGCGGGTGTGCACTGCGAGGCGGTCAACCTGGCCGCCGGCGATTTCACCGCGCTCCCGGACGACTTCGATTACGTCCTCGACCTGGCGGTGGCCAAAAGCGGAAACTGGGGCAAGGACCTGGCAGCCAACGCGGATTCGGCCGGCTTGCTCATGAGCCACTGCCGCGGCGCGAAAGGCTTCCTCTACTGCTCGTCGACGGCGGTCTATGACCCTCCCGACGACGAGCCACGGACTGAGCACGCCGCCCTGGGCGACAACCACAAGGTCGTGTTTCCCACCTATTCCATCTCCAAGATCGCGGGGGAGGCCGTGGTCCGCTCGACGGCACGGGTGCTCGGCGTACCTACCACCATCGCCCGGCTCAACGTGCCGTACGGCGACAACGGCGGGTGGCCGTACTTCCACATGGAGATGATGCTGGCCGGTATCCCGATTCCGGTGCCGCCCGGCGGTCCGGCCCGCTACAACCCGATCCACCAGGACGACATCATCGCAACGATCCCGAAGCTGCTCGAAGCGGCGTCGGTCCCGGCGGTCACGGTCAACTGGGCCGGGAGCACGACCGTCAGCCTCCAGGAGTGGTGTAGCTACCTTGGCTCGCTCATCGGTCGCGAGCCGACGTTCCGAGAGGACCCGCAGGCGCTGGGCGGAGTGCCCGTCGATCTGACCCGGATGCGCGAGCTCGTCGGCGACACCGAGGTGGACTGGCGTGACGGCATCCGCCGGATGGTCGCCAAGTATCACCCTGAGCTGGTCAGCGCATGAACAAGCGGTTGGTAGGGGCTGGGCCCAGGGCTCAGCGTGTCGAATTCGATTGATAGGACGGATATGTCGAGAACGGTGGTGATCGGTGCGTCGAGCGGGCTAGGGCGCTGTATCGGTGTCGGCCTTGCCAAACGCGGCGCCAATGTGGCTCTGCTCGCACGTCGGCGCGAGCGGCTCGAGGCAGCCACGCAGGAGGCCGGAGAAGGCGCGGTCGCCATCGAATGCGATGTTACCGAACAGGATTCGTGCCGATCAGCGATCAATGCCGCTGCCGACGCGCTTGGCGGCATCGACAACCTGGTATATGCATCCGCGATTTGCCCGTTGGTGCGCGTCGCCGACACCGATGCCGACATGTGGCGAAAAGTCTTGGATACCAATGTCATCGGAGCATCGCTGGTGACGGCTGCGGCGGTACCGCACCTGTCAGCCTCCGGCGGCAAGGCGGTCTACCTGTCGTCCGATTCGGGTACCTACGGGCCGCCATGGCCCGGCTTGGGCGCGTATGGCGTCAGCAAGGCGGCGCTGGAGAGGCTTGTGGAGGTGTGGCGGGCCGAGCACCCGAATATCGGCTTCACCAACCTCATCGTCGGAGAGTGCGCGGGCGGTGAGGGCGACTCGATGACGGGCATGAGTTTCGACTGGGATCGCGAGCTCGCCATGAAAGCTCACCCGCTGTGGATGGCCCGCGGCTGCATGCCGGGAAAGCTGATGCCGGTCGAAGATCTCGTCGAAGTGGTGCACACGATTCTGCGCACCGACGCGGCGACGTCTATGCCGGTCGTGGTCGCCAGGGGTGCTTCGGCGACTCCGGCGGGACTTCTGGACACCTAGGAGAGTCGATGTCCGAGCGGCCACGCGACATCAGAGAGCTGATCGACGACACCGAGGCTTACCGGGACGAGCTGCTGCGACGGTGGACTGGTCTGCTCAGCTACCGCTATATCGGGCGCAATCATGCGTCGATGAATATCGGCGAGGTCGACGACACCGTTCGCATCAGGCGCGACATGCGCAACGATGCCGGCGGAATCATGGTCGCCCCGTTGGCAATTGCATCACCTGAGGGATGCCAGACCGACATGGTCGCGGTGCCCAATCCGGTGATCTCCTCGGTACAGATCCTGGATCCCGGGTTCGACGTCGACACCGTCCTCGTGGTGGGTTCCGGCAACATCCATCAGGGCAGGACGATGGGCTATGGCCGGTGCCTGATCGTCGACGCGAACAACACCGACCGGGTGATCGCCTTCATTCAGGGTCAGGGCGCGGTCATCGGTCAACCGCCGCCCGGTCTGGAGAAGATGGACGTCAGCGGTACCGAGCTGGTCATCGAGGATTCCCCTGACCTCCCGCCGCTGTGGCAGGCGTTCGGCGCATGTAAGCGCGACGACGGGCACTGGGTGATGCCTGAGCTCACCCTCGAGGTGGCATCCCCCGATGCCGCGCTGCACATCGGGCCGCAGCACGTGTTGCTGGAGACGGCCGCGATCGACCTGGCGGCAGAGCAGGCGGGTACCAGGAAGCTGCAGGTGCAGAGCTGGCACGTGATGTTCATGGCGCGCGGCAAGGTAGGCCCGTTTCGCGTCGACGGGACCGCGTATCGCGGCGCCGACGGGTGCATCGGCGTGCGCATGCTCATCCACGACGAGGGCAACGACGATCGTCCCATCACCGCGGGCTCGGCACAGCTGGCGCGAGCAGACGCAAAATCGCCCAAATCGGCCCCGATTTAGGCGATTTTGCGTCTGCTCGCGACCATCAAGGAGGCACAAATGAAGCTCAGCGGCAAGACCGTCCTGCTTACCGGCGCGACCGGCGGCCTCGGGCGAGCGATCGCCGCCGCGCTCGCCGACCGCGGCGCACGCCTGATCCTCAGCTCGCGCAAGCCACAGGAACTTGATCAACTGGCATCCGCGTTGCCGGGCAGCGATCACCGCACGATCGTGTCTGACCTCGCCGAGCCGGGAGCCGGGTTGACACTGCTCGCCGAGGCAGGCGAGATCGACGTCATGGTCGCCAACGCGGCGCTGCCCGCCTCCGGCAAGTTGGACAGCTTCACCCCTGAACAGATCGATCGCGCGCTGCGGGTCAACCTGGAAGCACCGGTCCAGATGACGCGAGGGTTGATCCCATCGTTCACAGCGCGAGGGTCCGGGCATCTCGTCTACATCTCGTCGATCTCGGGCAGGGCGGCAACGGCGCGTGCTTCGCTCTATGCGGCAACGAAATTCGGCATCCGTGGTTTCGCGCTGTGCCTTCGCGACGACCTGCGGCCCACCGGCGTCGGCGTCTCAGTCGTCAGCCCGGGAGCCATCAGCGGGGCCGGCATGTTCGCCGACTCGGGAGCCAGTGCGCCACCTTTCATCGGCACCGGCAGACCCGAGGAAGTGGGAGCGGCCGTCGTCACCGCGATCGAACGCAATCGCGGTGAGGTGACCGTCGCGCCGATACGGCAACGGGTGCTGGCTCAGTTCGCCGTTAATGTTCCGGAGCTGTCCTCGCGGTTGTCCGGCGACATTGCCGCCAAGGCTGCCGACCAGATCGCCGCCGGCCAGACCGACAAGCGCTGATACCTCATGTTCGGCTTGCTACGAAAATGGTCTCAGCTCGGGAGCCTGCCGGCAGAGCTGCGCGAACAACTCGAAGCCGAGGGCGTCATCTACCTGTCCGGCAGGGTCGGGGTAAACCGCCACTTCAGCGGTCATGTCCCAGGCGTCTATTCGGCGTCCGGCGTCGCCCGCTATCGTGGCGCATTCGCGTTCAGCACTGCGCGGATCGTCGCCACGTTTCCGACGAGCGCCGACCCGGCAATGCGCTGTGTCGATTGCGGCTGGGACAGCAGAACCGGCCCCGCGCGGGCGGCCATCACCGACAAGGGCCTCTCGATAAAGATCGACTTGCCCGCGGTGGACCGGGCCTTCAGCGGCACGATGGAGCTCAACTACAAGAAACACATCGACGACAACGTCCTGCGGCAACTGCCCGTCAAGGAGCTTGCCTTCCCGCTTGACCCCGTCTTCGTCTACCGCGCCGCCGGAGTTCGACTCCCCAAGTAGCTATGGGCGCAAATCCGCGCCGATCTAGCCGATTTGGCGTGGGCTCGCCACACGCTCTCGCACCGCGCGGCCCATCCGCGTCACCGCCTCGACCAGAATCGCTTGCGACGTAGCGATATTCATGCGGACATGCCCTACGCCGCCAGTCCCGAACGCGTGGCCCGACGTCAGCAGGACACGAGCGTGGTCGAGAAACCAGCGCGCCGGGCCGGACAGATCGGACACCACCGCGATGCCCTCGGCCGCCTGTTCGCTGAAGCCCAGTTGCCGACAATCCAGCCACGCCAGATATGTGCCTTCTGGCCGGTGATAGCGGACGCCGGGAAGATGCTCGGCTACCAACTCGCCCAGCAACTTTCGGTTCGTATCCAAACCGCCCAGCAGCGCATCGAGCCAGTCGCCGCCGGAACGGAACGCTTCGGTATGCGCGATGACACCCAGGTGGCTGGGTCCGTGGCTGACTTCCTCGGGCATCCGCTTGAGCTCCGCCGCCGATTCCGGACCGGCGACGGCCAATGCTGCTTTCAGCCCGCACAGATTCCATGCCTTGGAAGCGGATATCAGGGCCAGGGCGTTCTCCGTGCCGGGGACAGTCAGATACGGTGTGAACCGCGCACCGGACAGCACAAGCGGAGCGTGAATTTCGTCCGACACCACCTGGACACCGAATCGGCCGGCCAATTCGGCAACAGCACTCAGCTCCTCGCCGGTGTGCACCGACCCGGTCGGATTGTGCGGATTACACAACAAATAAGCCACTTTCGCAGCCGGCCCGCTAGAGCGACGGACACGCGAGAATGTTTCCTCCAACGCCGCCAGGTCAATTCGGCCGTCGCTACCCAGCGGCGCCTCGACCACCCGTCGACCGTCATGCGAGACGAACGCGTAAAACGGTGGATACACAGGCGGATTCACGATCACCGCGTCACCGCGTTCGGTGACCAGCCGCAGCATCTCGACCACACCGAGCATCACGTCGGGAACGATCGCCGTGCGGCTGACCGCCAGATCGTGCCATCCCCAGCGCTCAGAAGCGAATTCGCTCACGGCTACGGCATAGCCTCTTCCGTACGGGTACCCGGTATCGCCGATATCGACCGCGCGATGAAGCACGTAGGCCACCGTCGGCGCGAGGCGGACGTCCATCTCGGCGACCCACAACGGCAACACATCGGGTGCGCACGCGCGCCACTTCATGCTGCTGCGCTTGCGCAGTTGCTCGACCGAAAGCTCCTCGAAAGGATTAACCGCTCCGGGACTCACGAGCAACCACTTTAACCGCCGACGAACGCGCCTTTCGGAATCGTCAGGGGCAGATCCACCGAACTGAGCAGCCCGGGTGGTGCGTCGACGACATAGGGCACGGCGTTGACGACGCGCATCGCGGTCGCGACCATGGCGCCGGCTCCCGAGCTCATCCCCGGGATACCGGCCCGGCGTGGATCCTTGAGCGTGGCGGCCAGCGTGCAGTCGATGTCGGGATCACCACTGATCACGATGCGATACGACAGATCGCCGATCCCAGTGGGCCAGTCGGGGGCGACGTCGTGCGCGAGCCGGGTGACGTGTTCGATGACGATGGCGTCGCGGCCGTCGACCACCCCGATCGCCTGCATACGCAGGGCGCCGCAAGTCCCGGCCTCGACAGTGCCCATCGCGACTTCCAGCGTCCGGTTGGTGACGGCGCGATCGAATCCCTCACGCACTTCGGACACCTCGACGCCGAGCGCGTCGGCGATCAACCGGATCTGCCCCTGCCACTCGCCGGCAATCGCTCCCGGAAAGCCGATCCATGGCTGGTAATCCAGCGGCCGGCCAAATCCCAACGCGTCGCTCATGATGTCGGGGACCCCGTAGTCGTCGTACAGGCCGATCTCGAATGCGTGGATCTTTTCGATCGTCGACGACTGCGTGGACAGCACCAGCGGCAGGTAGTCGGCGGCGAAGCCCGGTTCGATTCCCGACGCATACAACGACACCTGACCCTGCTTGGCCGCGGCGGCCAACTGGTCGCGCCACTCGGCCGGTTGGTAGGCGTGCGGGTTGACCAGGCGGGTGGTGCTGGTGGTGACGACGTTGATCCCGGCTTCGAGCAGCTTGACGTAGTCGGGGATGGCCAGCGCGTCACGTTCGGGGCCGCTGGCCGCATAGACCACGCAGTCTGGCTTCAGGGCGATGAGCGCGTCGGCGTCATTGGTGGCGGCCAGACCGATCGGCTCGCCGTTGGCCAATTCACCGGCATCCTTTCCGACCTTGTCCTGCGCGTGTACCCACACCCCCACAAGTTCCAGGTCGCGACGCCGTTGGATGGTGCTGATGGCGATCGATCCGATGCCGCCCGTCGCCCACACCACCACTCGGTATGCCATGGTGCTCCTCCTCAGATCTCGAAAAGCGAAGCGGCAGTGGCCAACCCGATACTTGCGACGCGCAGCTCGGGCCGTCTACTGCGGCCGACCCGCGAGTCAACCATACGCAGAACAAACGTTAGGTTACTCTGCCTGGGTATGTTCACGCTCAGGTTCGACATGCGTGCTCCCGACTGGGCCGGGCCCGTCGCGGATCTCTACGCCGCGGCCATCGCCATGTGCAGCTGGGCGGAGACACGCGGTGCCGTCCTGGCCATCCTGTCCGAGCACCACGGCACCGATGACAGCCATCTACCGGCGCCGCTGACGCTGGCCTCAGCGATCGCGGCCAGGACGCGAAGCTTGGCGATACTGCTGGCCGCGGTGCCGATTCCGTTGTGGGACCCGGTGCGGCTTTGCGAAGAGATGAGTGTGCTGGACCTGATCAGCCGGGGCCGAGTGTCCTATGTGTTCGGGGTGGGTCATCGGGCCGAGGAGTATGACCACTTCGGCATCGACATGGCCACCCGCGGTCGGGTGGCCGGCGAGATCCTGGCGGTGCTGGGCCCGTTACTGCGCGGTGAGTCCGTCCAGCTTCGGGGCCGACGGGTCCGCGTCACCCCAGCGTGCGCGTCGCCCAATGGGCCGCTGATCCTGATCGCCGGTGGCAGCAAGGCCGCGGCTCGCCGCGCCGGCACCTTCGGACTCGGGTTCGTCTCGCAGACCGACCTGCCCGGTTTGAAGGAGTACTACGAAGCGCGGTGCCGCGCGCACGGGCATGAGCCCGGTGTCATTCAGTTCCCCGGGAAGGGCGCTCCGACAACAGTTTTCGTATCCGACGACGTCGACGAGGCATGGCAGCTGTTGGGGCCGCACCTGCTGCACGACGCAATGACGGCGGCTTCGTACAGGCCGCACGACGACTCGGTCGCTAGCATCACGCGGGCCGAGACCGTGGCCGCACTACGCGCGGAGAACGGCCCATACCGCATCCTGACCTTCGACGAGGCGACCGATTACGTGCGGAGCGGCAAACCGCTGCCGCTGCATCCGCTGTGCGGCGGACTTCCACCCGACACAGCGTGGCCATACCTGCAACGTGCCGTGGACGCCGCAGCCCGAGCCCACGAATAAGGAGTGTTGATTGTGCCTTCGAACCCGGAGAAGCCGCTGCGTACCGTGGTGTGGTCCACCGGGGGAGTCGGATCGATCGCGATCGACGCCATTGGCCGCCGACCGGATCTGGAACTCGTTGGCGTATGGGTGCATTCGCCTGACAAGGTCGGCAAGGACGCCGGCGAGCTGACCTGCGGCCAACCGATCGGGCTGCGCGCCACCAATGACGCCAACGCGCTGATCGCCCTGGCGCCCGACTGTGTGGTCTACGCCGCCAGCGGTCCCGAGCGCGACGGGGCCGCAGTGCCTGACTACATCCGGCTGTTGCAGGCGGGCATCAACGTCGTGTCGACGACGTCGACGAGCCTGGTGTACCCGCCGTCGTATTTCGCGCCCGACTGGCGCAACCAGCTCGAGGCGGCAGCCCAGGCCGGAGGAGCATCGTTCTACGGCTCGGGCATCTTTCCCGGTTTCGCCTCCGATCAACTCGCGCTGCTGATGGCGACCCAGTCGAAGCACATCCGCAGCATCACGGCCAGCGAGATCGCCCTCAACGACCACTACCCGGTGGCCGACGTGATGATGAACGGTATGGGGTTCGGTCGCCCACTGGATTTCGAACCCATGATGAAGACTCCCGGTTTTATCGAGATGGCCTGGAAGGCACCGATATACCTGATCGCCAGGGGCCTCGATGTCGAGGTGGAGCGAGTGCAGAGTTCCTTCGACCGGGAGCTGACCGATCGGGACATCGAGGTCGCATTCGGCACCGTTGAGGCAGGCACCTGCGGTGCGGTGCGCACCCGGGCCGCCGGCGTGGTCAACGGCCGCGAGGCCATCGTGATCGAGCACGTCATCCGGATGGCCCGCGACGTCGCACCGGCCTGGCCGACCTCGGACGCCGACGCGACCTATCGGGTCGACATCGAAGGCGATCCCGACATCCACTGTGTGATGACCCTGGGCGAGGCAGTGGGTCACGGTGCCGGACATGCGGCGATGACGTCCACGGCGATGCGGGTGGTCAACGCGATCCCGTACGTCGTCGGCGCGGCTCCCGGGCTGCTCAGCTCGCTGAATATCCCGACGACGCTGCCGCGGCACGTCTTTGATCGTTGACTGCGATCTTGAATGGGACGTAGCGTACTGAGACAAATATTAGGTTGGCTAGGGAGTTCAGTTGTACATAATGCGCTTCGACATGCGAGCCCCCGCGTCGGGGGCGCCGCCGGCCGCGTTGTATGCGGCGGTTCCCGAGATGTGCGCATGGGCCGAGGATCATGGTGGCCTGGCAGCTGTGTTGTGCGAGCACCACGGATCCGACGACGGCTACTTGCCTGCTCCGTTGTTATTGGCTTCGGCGATCGCGTCCCGTACGCAGCGGTTGGCGCTGAGCCTGATCCTGATTCTGCCGTTCTACGACCCGGTACGCCTCGCCGAGGACATGTCCATCCTCGACATCCTCAGCGGCGGGCGGGCGTCGTACATCCTGGCCCTGGGGTATCGACCCGAGGAGTACGACATCTTCGGCCTGTCGCTGAGTGACCGTGGGCGCCTAGCCGACCAGAAGCTCGGCCTGCTGCGCCGGCTGCTCGCGGGCGAAACCGTCGTTGAAGACGGACGACAGATCATGGTGACACCGCTGCCGCTCACTCCCGGTGGGCCGGGGCTGATGTGGGGCGGTGGCAGCCTGGCAGCGGCTCGAAGGGCGGGCCGGTACGGCCTGGGGATGTTGGCCAACGCGAATATCCCGGGTATGCGGGAAGCCTACGAGGAGTCCTGCCGCAAGCACGGCTATCAGCCGGGCGCGGCATTCTTTCCCGACCGCAACACGCCTTCGGCCACCTTCGTCGCCGACGACGTGGACCAGGCGTGGTCGGAGCTAGGCGAGTATCTGCTGCACGACGCGCGCGCCTATGCCGAATGGAATCCGGGCAACGAGACGTCGGCCGGGTTCTCCCACGTGGCCAGCGTCGACGAGCTGCGGGAAGCATCGTCGTCGCACGTAATCATCTCGACGTCGGAAGCGATCTCGCGTGTTCGCGCCGGCAAGATGCTGACGCTGTCGCCGTTGTGTGGTGGCTTGCCACCGGAAATCGCCTGGCCCTATCTCAAACGCGTTGGTGAGGTCGTGTTGCCCGAGGCCGCCCGCTCGCAACCACCAACGGACGACGCGTTCAACGCGTTGTTGTCGGAGACTGGGACGAAGCCATGACCACCACTGAACTTTATTACGACCCTTTCGATTTCGGCATCGACGACGATCCGTACCCGATCTGGAAGCGGCTTCGTGACGAAGCGCCGCTGTACCACAACGACAAGTACAACTTCTACGCGATGAGCCGGTATGAGGACGTGTCGCACGAGCTGACGAATTGGGAGGTCTACCGCTCGGGCCGGGGTACCACCATGGACATCATCATGAGCGGTATCGACTTGCCGCCCGGCGTCATCCTTTTCGAGGACCCGCCGATTCATGATATGCATCGCCGGGTCCTGTCAAGGGTTTTCACGCCGCGCCGGATGGAGGCGATCGAGCCGCTGACGCGTGATTTCTGTGTGCGTGCGCTCGACCCGTTGGTGGGCTCAGGCCGGTTCGACTTCATCGAGAACATCGGCGCGATGGTCCCGATGCGCACCATCGGCTACCTGCTCGGCATCCCCGAACAGAATCAGGAAGCGATCCGTGATCGTGGTGGCCGTCAGATCACCTTGTCCGAGGGGACTTTTCGGGCCGTCCCGAAGGACTTCCTGGAGCACAGTCACGAGATGTTCGCCGAGTACATCGATTGGCGGGTCGACCATCCCTCCGATGACCTGATGACTCAGCTGCTGAACGCCGAGATCGAGGACGACGACGGGACTCGGCGGCTGAGCCGGTCGGAGGTTTTGCTGTATACGAGCATGATCGCCGGGGCCGGTAACGAGACCACGACGCGACTGATCGGCTTCATGGGGCAACTGCTGGCCGAGCATCCCGATCAGCGTCGCGAGATCGTCGCTAATCAGGCCCTGATTCCGATGGCGATCGAGGAGGTGCTGCGCTACGAGGCGCCGTCGCCCGTGCAGGCGCGCCATGTCGCTCGCGACATCGAATGCCGTGGCACGACGGTCCCGGAAGGTTCGATCATGTTGCTGATCAACGGATCAGCCAACCGCGACGAGCGCAAATTTCCCGACCCCGACAAGTTCGACATCCACCGCGGCGCACCGCATCTGAGCTTCGGGCATGGGCTGCACTTCTGTCTGGGCTCAGCATTGGCGCGTATGCAGGCGCGGGTGGTGCTGGAAGAGGTCATCAAACGCTGGCCCGACTGGGAAGTCGACTACGCCAACGCCAGTAAGGCCCATACGTCCAGTGTGCGGGGCTGGTCGAAGCTGCCGGTGTTCACTGGCTAACAGAACAAACGTTTGGTTGCGTCGCCGTTCCCAAGGAGACAGACACCTTGTCGTACGAAAGTACTGCTCAGCCAATCAAAATCGGGTATCTGATGGACTTTCGGCTGCCCGAGTTCTTCCCGAAGAGTTACTTCGAAGACCTGACTCAACCGTTCGATCTTGTGTTCAAGCAAGCGATCGATCGCGGGCTGATCGATCGGCCGATCGAGATCATCTACCGCGAGGTCGAGGGCCTGCCCAAGGGATCGGTGAAGGCGGTGATCGATGCCTACGGCGAACTCTGCGACGAGGGGTGCCTGGCCGTGTTCGGCCCGAATATCGGTGACAACGCGATCCCTACCCGGGAAGCGATCGCGGAGCGTTTCAAGGTTCCTTGCATCAGCGTGACGGGATCCGACGTCGCGCTCGGCGAATGGTTCTTCTCTTTTCCGATGGGTTCACATACGGACGAGCCGATCTTCTGGTCGGACCTGCTGGCTAAGGGCGGGCACTCGGAGGTGGGCGTGCTCGTCGAGCAGTCTTTGGTCGGGGAGACCTATCTGAAGAACTTCCGGGAAGCCAGTAGGCGCAAGGGGATTCGTATCGTCGCGGAGGCAGCGATCCCGCAGACGGCCCAAGATGTGACGGCGGCCGTGCAGTCCCTTCACGATGCCAAGGCACAGGCATTGGTGCATTGCGGTTTCGGTTTCGGCATCGTGTTCATCAATCCCGCTCTACAGGAGCTGGGGTGGGACCCGCCACGGTTCTGCGGCACCGCCTTCCAGAACGCTTGGCTCAACCCGGTGATGTGGAACGCGTTCATGGGCTGGGTCGGGGTGGACCAGTACGACGAGGGCAACACTGTCGGACAAAAGTTCCTCGACGAGTACCACCAGGTGTATGGCCGGCGACCGGAATGGTGTGTGCCCGTGGTCAATCGCGATGTTGCGTGCACCTTGTTGCGGGCGCTGTCAGATGCGCACCCGTTGAGTCCGCGTGGGGTCAAGGAGGCGCTCGAACGGGTGAAGATGATGCCGGCCGCATCCGGGGCGCCCGGAACGCGGGTGTCGTTCGGCAACTGGACCCGACGAGCGTGGATGGGCGCGGGTTACCTGGTGGCACGTCGGCTTGACGCCGACGGCGTCACCTCCCATCTTGTCGACCGCTTCGGCGAGGAGTAGCTGCTCGCCTATGGCGCGCTGAAATCGACCAGTAGGGCGCCTTCGGGCCGGTTCCCGAGGGTCTGCAGCGGAATGTCCTCACCCTTAGCCGTCAGCCGCACGATGTCGGCCAATTGCCTGGGAGCGTCGCATTGTAAATAGTGATCGGCTGTCGGCAGCACCCAATAGCGGTTGCGGCCGGGTTTGTCCTTCAGGTAGGTATGCCACACATAGTTCGGGACTCTCAGCGGCGAGACGTTGTCGTGTATGCCCCATACCACCGTGGTATTGACAGAGAGCTTGGAAAGCGCTTCGAGCCAACTGGTTTCGTCGGCAGCGCGCTCGTTGAGGTATTGGATGATGTCGGGCAGCACCCGGATCCCGTCGTTGTGCGCAAAGCTTTTCGCCAATGCGGCGATCTCCGGGTCGTCCGGCGTCCGGCGGGGCATGAAGGTGGTCATCCCGAGACCGGCCGCCAGAGCGTCCGGAGTCGTTGCCGCAGCAGTACTTCGGGCGGTCGCCGGGTCGAGCAGCATGGTCTGGAACACTGTGAGATTCGACAGCGGGAGATAGATGTTGGCGTTCGTGATGATGACGTCGACGGGTGCGGCCGGCGGTCCCTGGGCGCACAACATGTCCAGCGCAATCATGCCGACACTGCTACCGCGGTCGTGGGTGAGCATTCGGTACTCGGTCAGCTGCCACACCTGTGTGATCGCGTGGACGAGCAGACGGGCATCGTCATACAGCGAGTAGACGTACGGCTCGGGTGGCTTGTCGGACAATCCGTGGCCCGGGAAATCCAGCGTGAAGATGTCGAACTCGGCACCCAGCTCTTTGGTCAGTGCGTAATAGTCAATGCTCGACGTCGGGAAGCCGTGCACGAGCACCAGCGCCGGCGCACCCCGGGTGCCGCATCGGCGGCTGAATATCGCGAGCTCTCGTCCGTCGTTGGCCGGCGTCGTAGACCGCCACCGAAGTTGTGCACTGTCACGCTGCCATTCAGTGAAGATGTCCAAGCTGTCAGCATCGCAGAGGTGCGCGCCGATGTCACGATTCATCGGGTGGGGCGGATGCAAGTCCCGCGACACACCACTCGTCTGCCTCTCACGTGCCGAGCCATAGCAAGACCTGCCACACGAGTCACGGCCGAGAGACGAGTGTCGTTTTGTCCGCATCGTAGCGACAGCCAGGATCGAATTGCCCTGCGGTGCTGCATTTCTCAAGCCGCGCTAGTTGTCGCTACGAGCCGGGCAAAAAGACACACGATCAAAATCTTGTGACTCGTGGGGCCAACGATGAACGCTCGACTAGCGCCTCACGCCCACGCATCCCAGCTGATCATGCTCCGCAACGGTCCGGCGAAAACCGGCCGCACTGCACCAGATTGCCAACGCTCCTGGACCAGTGGGGCCAGGACAGCGGTGGTCGCAAGGGGATCGTCGTCGAGGTAGACGACCGTGATGTATTGCGGCTCGGCTCGCCAACCCCTCGATGCGGCGTTCCATTCGTTCGTCGACCCGAATGTCCACGCACCGGCCGTGCCAGGCACTGCGAGCAGCGCCGGATAGTGTTCGGCGTGTAGCCATCGCAACCATTGGGTCGGGCGGTCTCCGACAGATTCCTCGACGACCAGCAGCACCCCGCGATGCGGCCGAAACGGCACCACCTCAGCGGAAATCAGTGCGCGCGGGGAGGATTGCCACTGCAGCAGCCGCAGGCCAGCCACTTGCAGAGATGCTCGCCTGACGGGAAAGCGACCTTTTTCGCGCAGCGCACGCCCGAGGGTGACGAAGTCGTCGAAGGTCTTCTCCACCGGGTCGCTGACGAGATAGTGAACGGCGTTGCCGACATCGCCCAGTTGTCCATCGGCGGCCAACCGATGGCCGCGATAGCTGCCGTCGGCGATCCAACGCAGGCCGTACACGATGCCCGGCAGCTGGTATTGCTCCGGCATGTGGTCCAGCAAGTGCCAACGCAAATAGTCCTCGTCAGCGGGCGCCGGCGGAGTAAGGCTGAAAATGCCTGCCCTGACGCGGTTCATACGCGGTTCAGCTCGGCGAGTGCCTGCAGATTCTCCAGATAATGCTGCAGGGAGGTGTGCGTGAACAGGGCGCTGATGATCGTGACGCCGTGAGCGGCGGACTCGCCCATGACGTCGCGGGTCCGCTCCGGCTGGTTGATCGGATCCAGCGGCGCTAGGGGTAACAGCACGACCTCGAATCCGGGACGAAGTTCAAAGCGGTTCAACCAATCTCGCACCTCGTCGAGAGTCACGTTGAAAGGTGCCCAACCATCGGCCAGCGTCACGGCCCGTCGCAACGATCGCAACGTTCGTCCGCCGACCCAGATGGGAACCCGCTCCTGGACGGCGCAGGGGTCGACGACCATACCGCTGAACGCATAGAACTCGCCGTGGTAGGCGGGTTCCGGGGCCGACAGCGAGGCCCGAAGCGCCCTGACGGCGTCGTCGCCGCGTGTCCCGCGGTCGTCGAACTGAGCACCCAGGAGGTCGAACTCTTCTTTGAGGCTACCGACGCCGACGCCAAGGATGAGCCTGCCGTTGCTAATCTTGTCTAAAGTGCCGTAGCGCTTGGCGATCTCGAGCGGATGATGATAACCCAGCACCAACACGTTGGTGGCCAACCGGATCCGCCGAGTGCGCGCAGCCAGGTAGCCAAACGTGGCCAGCGGGTCCCAGTAGCGGGTTCCGCGACGCTTGTGTTCGGCTGCGGGCAGCGCAATGTGCTCGCTACAGGTCAAGTGGTGATACCCGAGGTGGTCTGCGGCCGCGGCGATCTGCGCCACGTCCTCGATTGACGCGTTCTTTTCCCAATCGGCACTGAATCCCGGCGGCATGGTCAGCACGGGCGTGGAAATCGACAGTTTCACGGCGGGGCTCACGGAAAGTTCACGATCGCGTTCAGCAGTGGCAATTGTTTCGCCCGCGGCTGAGGCGCCGGCAATCGATCAGGTCCGAAAAACGAACCGCTGAGGTAGTTGTCGGCGTCCCAGATCGACGCGCTGCTGACTTGGCCCTGATAATCGAAGTTGTCCAGCACGTAGGGAACTGCGTCGGCGTCGAGTATCGACGGGCCGTTCATCAGCTGGAAGTGTAGGTGCGGCGCATTGGCGTTACCGGTGTTGCCCAGTTTCGCGATCTGTTGGCCCTTCTTAACCTTGTCGCCGGCCTTCACCAGCAATGAGCCTTTGATGACGTGGGCGTACATGGCATAGACGCCGCCACCGAGATCCATGATGATGTGATTGCCGTCGATGTTCTCCACCGTTAACTTCTTGACCAGCACGGGATCTGAGGCCGGCAGGATTCCCGGTACATTGGCCTCCATATCGTCCAGCGTCGAGGTCACGGTACCGTCGGCCACCGCGTACACCGGAGACCCATATGCGACGTAGCTCTCATTCTTGGTCTTGTCGCCGGTGTAGAAATTACCCTGATCGTCGGTACGTAGCCAATCGATCGCAAACCGCTGGCTGTTGTTTAATTTCATGTTGGCCGGAGTGATGGCGTCGCGATGCGCCCAACCGGGATCGCAGCATCCGTTCAATGCGACCCAGTTAGAACCTCGCAGTGGTGAATTGATCACCCGCGGCGTTCCGGCCGAGATGTCGAACGGATTGCCGAGCGCATCCATGGGAACGGGATCTGTTGCCGACGGACTGGTCGCACCGGTGCCGTGCAAACGAAGCATCACGGCTTTCGGGAACTTCGCCAGTGCGTCGAATGCGAAGTCGAGAAGCAGGGCGCGCGCTGTTTGTGGGGCGATGGTGACATCGCCGGCGGGTGCAGCGGGGAGCAGTCTCAGCCGGTTGCAGTCACCATAGTTGCATCCGGGTTGCACCAATTGCTTCCCGGAGAACGACACCAGCACCTTGGTGGGGTTCTGACCGTCGACCACGTCGACGGCATCGAGGCTGGCCGCCACGTTTGTGGCATTGGTGAGCTGCACGTCGAAGGCCAAGTGGTACTTGCCGTCGGTGCCGGGGAAGGGGAACGTCGGCTGGCTGATCGGCTGGACGGTTAACGGGGTGAACGCATCGGGTACTTTCACGCCTGCGAGCGTGTCTCGGGCGTGCGTCGTCGTCGGGCGCGACGTGCATGCCGCGACCGTGAGCGCCAATGCGACGACGACCGACACCGCCCGGTAGCTCGTCATGGCGCTATAACCTCGAAATCCCCTGGGCGCCAAGCTCCGTCGAATGCGGCCTGTTCTGGCTCGTAGATCCGAAAATAGACGAACCAGCCCTTGCCGGGAATGGTCTGAATCCATCGGTCTACTTCGCCGCCCGGCGGTTTCGGGCCGAAATACAGTCGTGCCGTGTCGCCTCTCAGATCGGAGAGCTCGAATAACGAGCGCAACGCGGCCTTGTTCTGGGGGGCCCGGATCTGGGAACGGGTATCGAGGTCGTAGACGGTGACCGACCAAAATAGCTTACCTGGCACTGGAAGTGGAACGGTCAGCTGGTAGTGAAGCCCACCGTTCAGCGGCGTGCCGGCAGCATCCCGAAGTCCCAGCCAATACAGCGAGCCGGCGCGGCTATCGCGGCGGAACATGGCCGGCGAAGCACCGATGGCCTGATAGAACCACTTCTCGCGGGCACACAAATCAAGGTGGGAGACGGTGTTGAAGTTTCCGTCCGCATAACGCAGCGCCGCCCATTCCCACTGCCGGTCATCCCACACCCGACAGTCGGGACTGCGGTCGGCGAAAGACTGGACTCGCATTTGGGCGTTGGCGGCCTCTGCGGCCGATTCGAGCAGGCTTTTCATCCGGTCATCGGGCTCGAACGGTTTGCCCTTCTCGATCCCGAGCGCGGCGAGTTCGCCGTAATGCGTGTGGTATCCGGGGAAAACCGGCTCTGCGTCGATTGTTTCGTGCAGTGCTTCCCAGAACTTCAGGTTGGTCTCCCATTGCAACGGCGTGGTGTCCTGGAACTTTCCGGTCAGATCAAGCCACTGCGGTTTCGGCCATTCGATGTCGCGGTCGAGCGGATACACCTTGATGGTGGTGAGGCGCTTCCTGGCTGCTGCGATGCTGCCGCCGACCGGCAGCGAACGTGCTCCGACGATCTGGCGGTTGGTGCTGGCCCGATGCACGTAGTACCCGGCGTCGGGAACCGAACCGCTGTAGCCCGGCCCAAGGAGCAGGTGTTTACCGCCATTGCCGCCATCCGGCCCGGGCAGACCCATGTCTGCGACCCAACGCTGGTTGATGTCCATCGCTACGACGATGAGCGGTCCGGGTGGCAACTCGACGACCAGCGGGCCCACGCTCAGATCGAGTAACAAGGGTCCGTATGGGGTGTCCGAATTCGCTGTGTAGACCAGCTGTTCGGGCCCGCAATCGAGGATGCCGAACACCTTGTTGGGGACCAGCCCGGCAGCCTCGTTGCCCTTGACGATGGCTGCGCCGGAGACGGTGGGGTAGAAGAACTTGTAAGCGGTGACCGCGCGGGTGAGGTCGGCGTCGTCGTAGAACTGCTGTGCTGTCGGGCTGCTCGCGTGCTTCACTATCCCTGGCCTGGTTTGCGTGACGACGAAAATCGCTAGACAAAGAGATGATAACGAGCCTTGGCAGTCATCAACGGTAGAACGGCAGGCGCGGTGCGGCGGGCGTCGGAACCGGGAAAGCGCACGCTGGTGTTGTCCGCCTTTCCGGCGGAAGCCGACGCGGTGCTGTCGCACACCGCGCTCGACCCCGATCCGGTGGTGGTCGCCGATCGCCGGCACTTCTACCTCGGCACGATGGGCGGCAAAAAGGTGATCGTGGCGATGACCGGCATCGGTCTGGTAAACGCAACCCAGACCACCGCAACCGCGTTCAACTGCTTCACCTCCGGCATAACAATTGGCGCAGTAATCTTTTCGGGCGTGGCCGGCGGCGGGACGCGCCTCAAGATCGGAGATGTGGCCATCCCCGCACAGTGGACTTCGGACGACGGCGCAACATTTCATCCGGTCGATCCGGGCATGCTGGCGACAGCCCAAAAGCTTTCTGTCGCACTGGAAAGCATGAACACCCTGAGGCTGTGCAAGAACGCACCGGTCGTCCGGCTGAATAACCTCGGGCGCGTACCGCAACTGGTGGTCGGCGGCGACGGCATCAGCTCGGACAACAACAACGGCCAGGCGTTCCCGTGCATCCCCAACGGCGGCGACGTTTTCGGCTGTCAACCGTGCAGCGTGCCCGATCGCTCGCTTCTCTACACCGGCAACTTCTTTCAGGCTGTCGGGCCCTGGCTGAAGAACGCCTTGGTCAGCAATCTCAACATCGCGACTCTGAACCCGATCTACGACGCGATGGACAACGAGACGGCGGCGGCGCAGGCAGTCGCCGACGCGCACGGCGTTCCCTTCCTTGGTATTCGCGGGATTTCGGACGGCAACGGCGATCCGCTGCGCTTGCCGCCCTTTCCGGTCTCGTTCTTCTTCTACAAGCAGATCGCGGCGGACAACGCCGCGAGGGCGACTGCGGCATTTATGCAGAGTTGGAAGGGTATGTGAATGAACAGGATTCGAGTGGCGCACATAGGTACGGGTTACACCGGAAGTCTCGGACTACGGGCGGTGCTACGGTCGCCTCGTCTGCAGTTGGTCGGTCACCTCGTGCACAACCCCGAGAAGGGGGGCCGGGACTCCGGAGAGCTGGTCGGAGAACCCGCCGTCGGTGTCACAACGTCCGATGACTTCGACGACTTCGTAGCGCTCGATGCCGATTGCGTGACCTACTTTGCCACGGTTTCCGGCCGTGCCGGCGACGAAGTCGTCGATCAGCTGTGCGCGCTGCTGGAGAGCGGAAAGAACGTCGTGACACCGGCTTACCTTCCGCTGTTCCATCCGCCTTCCCTCGACGATCCGGCACGCCAGAAGCTGCAAGCGGCGTGCCGGACGGGCGGGACATCGCTATTCGCGGCAGGCATCGCGCCTGGCTTCGCGAGCGACATTCTTGCCGTGCATGCGGCCAGCATGAGTGCATTGCCCACGAAAGTCTCTGTTCAAGAACGCATTCCCTGCGGAAGCTATCGAGTACCGGGCTTCTTCGCGATGATGGGATTCGGGCGCACCCCTGAAGAAGATGCAGCGCTGCACCCAGCGGGCGCAATGATTGGCCACCTGGGCCCAGCATTGCGACTACTGGCCCAAGGGCTCGGGTTGACGCTCGATGAGATTCGCGAACATCGCGACATTGCGCTTGCCGACCGGCAATACGCCTTCGAGGCCGGAGAGATTCCGCCGGGCACCGTCGCCAGTGTGCGGATGCGATTCGACGGCATCGTCGATGGCCAGCCGCGGGTGCAGTTCTCGGCGGTCTGGTCGATGCCCGACGAGCCGATCGAAGACTGGGAGCCCGCTATCGCGGCAGGCAGCGCGACTCGCCGGCTCACTCGAATCACCGTCGACGGCGATCCGCCGGTTCAGGTCGACTTCGCCCTGAACGGCGGAGAATTGCCCGGCTCATCGGCCACCGCTGCGCGAGTGGTGAATGCCATTCCGGCAGTGTGTGCGGCGAAGCCCGGAATCCTCAGCGCGCTAGATCTCGTCGTGCCCGCGCATGCTGGAGCGATCTAGGCGGTCTGCTGGTTTTCGCCCTGCCGGACATGCAGCGTTGCCAGCATGCCGTCGGCCGCGCGCTGCCAGGTGAACATCTCGGCCCGGGCGCGCGCAGCACCGCGACGGTGAAGCTCTGGGCGGCTGACGATTTCGCGGACGGCATGTGCGATGGCCGCAGGGTGGTTGTCTGCCGAGGCGCCGCTGTCGGCGGTGATGATCTCGGTCAGCGCCGACGTCCGCGACACCACGGCCGGTGTCCCGCATGCCAGCGATTCCAATGCTGCCAAGCCGAATGTTTCATGCGGACCGGGCGCCAGCGTGACATCGGCCGATGCCAGTAGCGCTGCCACGGCGTATCTGCTGGAAACAAAACCTGTGAAGTGGACGGGCAGCCCAGCAGCCTGCCGCTGGAGCCTGGGTCGCAACGGGCCTTCGCCCATTACGACAAGTCGCGCGTCGACCCCGGTGTCGCGCAATGCGGCGAGCGTGTCGATGCTGCGGTCAACGCGCTTTTCCACCGACAGTCGGCCGCAGTGGACGAGCAGCATTTGTTTCGGTGTGGCCAATGTTTGCCGCAGCACGGCGGAGCGCCGGCGCGGGTGAAAGGTTTGCAGGTCCACGCCGAGCGGGACAGTGGCGACATTTGTCACACTGATGCGGTCGAACTCCTCACGCGCGAAACCTGTGGTGCACACCACGGTGTCGTAGTCGGCCGCGGTGCGCGCGTTGGCGATGTCGGCGCATTTTCGGGTGACCCGATGCGGAAGTGCCTGACCCACAAGGCGATCCAGACGTTCGTGAGAGATCATCACCGTCGTCACGCCGTGCTCGCGGCCCCACTGGCCCAACGATCGCAACGTGAGCCGGTCCGAGACCTCCAACGCGTCGGGCCGCAACACCTCCAGCAACGCCTTCACCGGTCCCGGCATTACCGCGCGATAGCCTCCCGTGAACGGAATCAGCTTGGCGGGCAGCGTGATTCGCATGACTCCGGTGGATAGCCGACTGCGCTCTGCGTGCGGTCCAGGGACGATCAGAAACACCTCGTGTCCCGCAGCGCTGTATTCGTCGCCCAGGCGGTCGACCGCGGTACGAAGGCCGCCGGAGCGAGGGCCATAAAAGTTGGCGACCTGAACGACACGCATACCGTGAGGACATCCGGTGCTCGTGTGCAGTCAACTATGTTGAGCCGACTCGTGCTTGAACAGTCCGTGAATTCCGACCATTCGGCACCGCCAGGTGGTGCCGAGCAGACGCAAAATCGCCTAAATCCGAGGCGATTTGGGGGATTTTGCGTCTGCTCGGCACTATTAAGGACCGCCGTCGCTGAGCAGCTGCACTTCCTCGAGATCCATCTCTGCCTGCAATTCCCGCAGCACGATGTCGTCGATGAGATTCTGGTTGCGCAGGGCCGTGACGGCCTGTCGCTGATGATCGAGCACCTGAAGGCGCAACCGGCGAACCTTTTCCTTCTTCAGGAGCAGATCGTTGGGCGCTGAGTCCTCGCCTCCGTTCGACCTGACCACGGCGGCACGTTGCTCGTATTCCTTTTCCAGGCGATTGAACAATTCCGGGCTTACCTTCAGTTGCTGAGCGGCATTCGGCAGGGCTTCCAGCCCGACTTCGGCGATGCGCTCGCGCGCCATTTGCAGTTCCTGAACGTGGGCATCGTCTTCGGGCATCCGGGCCCAGCGAACGATGAGAGGCAGGGTGCTTCCCTGGACAAGCACGGTCACCAGGATGACGACGGTGACCACGAAGATAAGCAGGCTGCGGTCGGGGAATGGAGCACCGCTGAGTGTCGTCAACGGGACGGCGAGGGCCGCGGCGAGCGACACGGCGCCTCGGAATCCCGCCCAGGAGGTAACCGTGCGCTGACGCCAATCGACGCGGCGCGCGCGTTGCACATCGCGGCGATCGAAGGTGCGAAACAGCGCCGTGGTGGCTTCCACCCAAAGGATCCGGGACACGATGACCACACCAGTCACGGCGAAAGCGATGTAGAGCGCGTGGCGAAGGCCGCCGTGAACGTCGTTGATGTGGCGCACCGCCCCCGGAATCTGGACTCCGACGAATACCCACAACGAGCCATTGAGCATGAATGTGGTGATGTCCCAGAATGCGAACGACTCCAGGCGCGAGCGAGCGCGGATGATCTTCGGCCCGAAGTAGGTGAGCATCAATCCGGACACCAGGACGGCGACGACACCGCTGCAGTGCAGTGATTGCGCGAGCAGAAAGGCCGCGAACGGTGTCCACAGGCTCAGGGCTCCCTCTTCGAGCGGGGCGTCCATCCTGCGGCGCAGCAGCGTCACCGATGCGCCCACCAACAACCCGGCTGCGATGCCACCGAAGTAGGAGCCGACGAAGCGGCCGACCAGGTCAAGCGGGCTGATCGCGGCCCCACCGATGGCGACCTCCACGGTCACGGCGAACAGCACCAGCGCGGTGCCGTCGTTTATGAGGCTCTCGGCGCGCAGCACGGTAAGGGCTCGGCGGGGCAGCTTTTTGGCCAGACCGGCCACCGCTGCGGCGTCGGTGGGGGAGAGCACGGCACCCAAAACCGCCGCCGCGTGCGATTCCATGCCGAGCGATCGCGCCGTCCACGACACCGCGAACGCGGTGGCGATCACGAGACCGACGCTGAGGAAAATGATCACGCGTTGATTGGCCCGCATCTCGCGGAGGCTGGTGTTCATGCTTTCCCAGTAGAGGATCGCCGGCAGGAACAGCAGCAGCACGATCTCTCCATTGATATGGATATTGCCGAACGCCGGGATCAGGCCCAACAAACCGCCCAGCACAATGAGCAGCACCGGCGGGCCCACCCGGTAACGCCGACCCCAGATCGTTCCGGCGATGACTGTGGCAACAAGTGCAACGATGACGACTAGCGCAAACACGCGCCCATCCTGTCATCACCGATGCGGGGGCCCGGCGACGGAGCAGCGGTTTACGAGCAGTCGCAGCAGTCGCCGCAGTCGCAGCAGCAGTCGCAACCGTCGCAGCAGCAGATGCAGGTGCCGTCGCCGCCGCGGCCACGCTTCTGCGGCACCTGGCCCGGCGCTTCGCCTCCTTCGGTGCCGTCCTGCCCGTAGGGGTAGCCGGCGCCGGCGGGCTGGTTGCCGAGGTTGATGCCTTCCTGCTCGCCGCGCGGTGTCCCGTCACGTGCGACGGTGTACCCGGCCCCGCTGAAGGTGCGCGAGACCGCTCGTCGAATCTCCCGGGTCAGCAACCGGCGAGCGAGCCGGCCGTCGGTGAATTCCACGTCGTCCAAAGCTAATTCGATGCCCAGCACCGCGTCGTCGCACATGGTGCGGACCTCCGAGAACGGAGTTTCGGTGGCGGCCAACGGGTTCCACTTACCGCGCGCCACGTCGTCGCGATAGTCCTCAACTGCATCAAGCAGATGCGCCACCCGACCGAAGAGCTGACCGATCTCACGCAAGGGCGCCTCGTTAGCCGGGCGGCCGGCCAGCACGGCGGTGTGCGCGAATGCCGCGGCGACGGCGGTCTCGGTGGGTTCGGTGACGGCCAGCAGCGAGCTGCCCGGAACGGCGGCCGCCTCGAGCTCGGCCTGCCGGTCCATCGCGGCGACGAGTACGCCGGTGTCGAATCCCAAAGTGTGTCCGGCGTCGCTGCCTTGCCGCACCCACCGCTCGGCGACGCGGCGCGCCGCGGGGCGCACCCCGATCGCTCCGGCCATGCCGTCGCGGTCGTCGACGTGATCGCGCACCTTTGCCGCGGCCAGCGCCAGCGACACCACCGCCGCCAACCGCACGCAGTCACCGGTCGCCACGTCTGCACGCCGCATACCGCGCAACGGGCAAGGCCCGGCGGTACGCCTCATCGGTCCAGCGACCGACTGGGCTTCGACCAACAGCGAGACGACCAAGCCGTCGTAGTTGGTGGCGATCCGCGCAACCTGACCGTAGTCGTCGCGCAGCGCGAGGCACAGTCCACACAATTGGGCTCGCCACGCGGCGGCCAGCTCGCCACCGAGCCGATGACGGCAGGGCCGGATGATGCCAAACACGAGTAGAAGCTACCGGACGGTTTGCCGGCGCGCGCCCGGAAACGCCGCGTTGACCGGCTACCCGAGTCGATTTATCGTTTTCGGCGGGTGCTGACCTCTCATGAAGACCCAGGTGCTGCTCGTGCTCGCCGTGCTTGTCGCCGCGGCGGTGTTGGCCTGCTCGGGTAAGCCCGGAAGGCAGGCGGGGACCACTACCGTCGAGGTCCCCATCGACGACGTCCTTCAGCACAGCGTCATCGGCCGCGACGTCGCGGTGGCGGTCGGTGACACGCTCAAGGTGACGTTGGGCTCGAATCACACCACGCCGTACCGGTGGACCCCCGATGCGAAGATCGCCGACGCTACCATCCTGCGGCAGACCGGTCACGAGTATCTGCGGCCGAAGTCTGACCTGATGGGAGCACCGGGCACTGAAGTGTGGATCTTCGACGTGTTGAGGGCGGGCACTACCACCATCGTGACCGACTACACCGGCATCGTCGGAAGCGATCCGGCGCCGTTGTGCACCTTCACCGCACGGGTGACGGTCCGACGATGATCGCTTCGGGCCAGTGGAGTGCGGTGAATAGCGTTAACGGCCAAGCAATTTCGATGTAGCTGGCTATCTACCGTCCCTACACGTCCGGAATTGTCTGGCTGACGTATGTCTCCCAGGTGGCGATCTGACCAGCCTCGAGCAGAACCGCCTGCATCTCGGGGTCGCCCATCAGCGCCTGCTGGATCTGCCCGTACCGCGACCAATCCTCTGCGGTGGACAGCACGCCAATGGTGTTGGTCGCCGGGCCACCGATCATGGTTGCCATCACGGTGACGTTTTCAGCGCCGTGTTTGCGGGCGAGGTCGCACGCCTTCTTTAGTTGCTTCTGCACCTCGTCCCACTGGACGCCCGGGTTCGGGTGAAGCGTTACGAACGAGACGATGGTCATGGCGGGCCTCCTTGCTGACTTGTGGCTGATTTGCCACAAAGCAAGCCAACACCCGAATTTTCTGCACGGCAAGTGCCAAATTAATTGCCCGTCTCTGCGCGACGGATCTGAGGCACCCGGAGCAGCCTAGGCCGTCATCTCGTCGGCTTTACAGTGAAGGCAATACTCGTCGTTCTTTCGCTGGGTTTCGTGTATCTCGTGGCATTCGGGACATTGTTGAATGTATTTGTGATTCAGATTCCCGTCGAATGCCATTAGTCTCTGTTTGTGTCTGAATCTGTTTACTGAGTTATTACTTCTGTTAGATAACATTTTTGGATGAACAATCTTTCCGGGGCAGGCTTTGAAGGCCCTGCGGACTGCCTGCGCTTTGCGCCTATCAAATCACTGTTCCCCTGAAGTCGCTGATCAAACCCCATGCGCGCGAGTTCGACTGACAGGCACCGAGGTGGCGTGGCTGATCAGGCCGATTGCCCCGCCGAGGATCGGCCAGATCGGCCAGAAGTACCAGGCGCCGGCTGTCAGAGCGACTGCGGTCCAGACGGTGAGCACGATGACGACCATGGCGAAGTAGGCGGCGAGGTGCATGCGGACCCCGCGGCGAGCCGCGGTCATCCGCGCGGCGCGACGGCGCGGATCGGCGCGACGAATGCGGTCCAGCGGCAGATCGGCGACGAGTTGTTGTAGCTCCCGGGTGGTCTCCGTCTGGAAGGCCGCTTGCAGCCGTTCCTCGTACTCATCCATCCGCAGATAGCCCTGGGCCAGAGCTTGGCCCAGGCGGGTCGCCGTCCTCTGCCTATCGCTGTCGCCTGCGCGAGCGGTCACCGTTGCGTCGCTGAGTCGATTACTCATTTCTGCTCCTCGTAGACTCGCGTACTCAATGTGAATAGCCTTAACATAGTCCAGAATGTTAATCTCGTCAACATGGTGAGCAGGGGAACGTCAGGCTCGCGTCGTGATAGCTACCACCACGGCGACCTCAAGCGCGCGCTGACCGGCGCGGCGCTTTCCTTGGTGGCCGAGAAGGGGCCGAAGGGCTTCACGCTGACCGAGGCGGCGCGGCGTGCCGGAGTCAGCGCCGCCGCGCCATACCGGCACTTCGCCGACAAGGCCGAGTTGCTGGCTACCGTCGCGCAACAGGGATTCCTCGAGCTGCACGCCGAGTTGAGCGCGGCTGCCAAGGCCACATCCGAGCCGAAGGCCCGGGTGATCGAACTCGGCCGCGCCTATGTGCGCTGGGCCGTTAGCCATCCGGATCACTACGTGGTCATGTTCGGCGCCGAGGTCATCAAGGCGGACCACCCGATCCTCGCCGTTGCGGCGAAGCAGGCGTTCGACGATCTGCTGGACGCGATAACCAAGTGCCAGGAGGTTGGCGTCGTCGCGGGGGACGATCCGCGTGACATCGCCGGTCCGCTGTGGTCGTTGGTGCACGGCGTCGCCTCGCTTGTTATCGGTGGCGAGTTGCGCTCCGTCGAAATTCATCAGGAGCCAGAGGACATGGTTGCGCGCAGCGCGGCAGCCCTGCTTCGCTGAAATTACCAGTGGTCCGTGGTGCACGGGTGTCGACGGTAAGTCGGACAATTCCTTGCTTGCGCGAAATAACTATTCTTCGGGCTTTTGGGACAATGGTCGTTCGCATTTATCTCAATTGCCACATCCGTCACTGGCCTGAAACCGGGTAGCAGATTAGTCCGCCTTGGCAGCGACAATTCTTCTGACCCGACGAAAACGGCTTGTCACTCACCGGGCGGGCAGGTCATCAGCTGGACGAGGCGCGGCCTTAACCCGCCGCGAAGAGAACGTCAGGGTTGAGGATGCCCGCTGGGTCGAAGCTGCGCTTGATGCGGCGCATCAGATCGATTTTCACCGGGTCCTCCAACTCGAGGAAGTAGGATGTTTTAGCGCAGCCCAGGCCGTGTTCGCCGGAGATTGCACCGCCCAATTCCATTGCCAGCGCGAAGATATCGGTCATCAGCTTCTTTCGTGCATCTGCGTCCTTGCAGAAGATGCCCAGGTGCACGTTGCCGTCGCCGGCGTGCCCACAGCCGATCACCGCAGCGCCCGAAGCCGAAGCCAAACCGCGCGCGGTGGCAAGGAATTTCGGCATCGACGCACGCGGCACGACGGTGTCGATGATGTCGTCGGCGCCCGCCGCCTTGGCCGTCCAGAACGCCTTCTCGCGCGCCTCGATCAGCTTGCGCGCCGAGCCTCCTTCGAGCACGTATGCGTCCAGCGCGCCCAGCTCGGCGAGTAGCTCACCGACCCGCTCGACATCCTCTTCCAGTCGCTGCGCGGTGCGGTTCTCAAGGGCCACAACGAGATACGCTTGGCAGCTTTCGCGGATCTGGTCCGGAATGCCGAGTTCCAGGTTTTGCGAGTAGACGAGAGCGGCCATCGTCATGTTGTCGATGTACTCGAGGATGTAGGGCACCAGGCCGCTGGCAAGCACCTGCGGCACCGCTTCCATGACTTGGTCGAAGTCCGCGAACGGGGCGAGCACGCTGGCGCTGTGATCCAGCCGCGGATGCAGTTTGACAATCACCTCGGTGGCCAAAGCTAGCGTTCCTTCCGAGCCGACAATCAACTGAGTCAGGTCGTAGCCGGTGGACACCTTGGCGATCCGGCCGCCGGTGCGGATGATCTCGCCGGTCGGCAGGACCGCCTGCAGCCCGAGCACATTGTGGCGGGCCACGCCGTACTTGACCGCACGCATGCCGCCCGCGTTGGTTCCGACGTTGCCGCCGACGCTGGAGGACAGCTCGCCGGGGTGAACCATGTACCGCAGCCCAGTGTCGGCGGTCGCGGCGTCCAGGTCGGTCAGAGTGACGCCAGGCTGGACCACGGCGACCTGGTTGGTGGTGTCGACCTCTAGGACGGCGCTCATCCGTTCGAAGGAAATCACCAGGCCGTTGGGTCGTGGGCGGGCCGCGCCGGACAGGCCGCTGCCGGATCCGCGGGCTGTCACCGGAATACGGTGCTCGGTAGCGGTTTTCAGCAGTTGCGCCACTTCTTCCGCGGTGGCGGGTTTGGCGACGTAGGCAGGCTTCCGTGGCGGCTTGCTCAACTCCTCGTCGTGCGCATAGTCGTCGGAGATCGCGTCGCCGGTCAGCACGTTGTGCGTGCCGACGATGTCGGCGAACCGTGCCGTGATGTCGCTCATTGAAGGCCTCTTCTTCTTACGTTTGCCTGCACAGCTTATTGCGGCTGTCTCAGCGGGTTCTCAGCTGCGCGGAGGATGCCAATCGTCGGGCACGCAGACCGCGACAAGGTGGCCGGAATGGCTTCGTTGGCGGTATTGACGATCTTGGTCGGGCGGCGCTCTTGGCAGATGGTGCGGGGCTTGCGTAGAACATAGGTAATGCGTCACGGCTGAACTGGAGAAGACATGAGAAACGACGGCCATACCGATGTCGACAAATGGGATCGCGACCTGACCAAGCACGTCGTCACGCTGACTCGGCCGATCGTCAAGCACTATTTCCGTTCCGAGATGCGGGGCTTAAACAACATTCCCTCAGGTGCATGCCTGGTGGTTTCGAACCGTTCTGGCGGGCCAGTCTCGGTTGACCTGTTGGCGTTCGCCGTCGGCTATTACGACAGGTTCGGCTATGATCGCCCGCTTTACGCTCTGGGCTTCGACACGTTGTTCGCCGAGTTCGCCCCCGAATTCTTCAACCGCACCGGGATTATCCGAGCGACGCGCGAAACCGCCGCTCAGGCGCTGGCCGCCGGTGCAGTCGTCTTGGTCTCCCTGGGTGGCGACTTCGACGTTTACCAGCCGAGCGGGCAGGAAGCCGTCTTCAACGGTGACGGAAGTGGTTACGTCACCACGGCGATCGAGGCAAATGTGCCGATCGTGCCCGCGATCTCGATCGGCGGGCGGCAAGAGCAGATCTTGTTGACCAGCGGCAGGCGCATATCGCGTCGACTTCGGCTGAGCAATCTGTTTCCAGCGAAGATCATGTCGGTGAGCGTCGGTTTCCCATTTGCGTTCAGCATGGTCGCGCCGGCCAGCGTGCTGCCCACCAAGGTCGTCACCGAAGTGCTGCCGCAGATCGACGTTGTCGCCGAATTCGGTCCCGTTCCTGATGTCAACGACGTCGATGCTCACGTACGCCAAAAGATGCGGGAGGGTCTCGACAATCTGGCCGTCTAATGTGCTTCGGCGAGACGTGGTTGACCGCTGCGGCCGTCACATATGGCTATAGATTGGTCGAGGGCCGTTGCGTGCTAACCGTTTTCACGAGCAGCGGGCTACTCGGAACCGCGGGCGACGGGTCGGCTCGGGTCCGAACTCCACTCAGACCACGACCCCGGAAACAGTGCGGCCTCGTAGCCGAGTACGGCGAGTGCGGCGACGGTGATTGTCGCGGTGACGCCCGAACCGCAATAAGCGCCGATGCGCTCGCCGTGCTCGGCAAACCGACGGTGCAGTGCTGCGTCGTCGAGAAAGGTTCCGTCACTTGCCAATACGGAGCCGCTGGGAACGTTTCGGGCGCCCGGGATGTGACCGGCGATCGGGTCGACGGGCTCGACCTCGCCGCGGAAGCGTTCGGGTGATCGCGCATCGAGCAAGGTCACGTCTGTGGTGCATTGCTGTGCCGTTAGCGTGGGTAGCGCTCCGGCGTACAAATCGCTATGCGGCACAGTCACATTCCCTGGCTCAGGAGTGACCGGGCCGGTTTCGAGACTGCCTCCGGCCGCGCGCCATGATCCGAGGCCGCCGTCCAGAATGCGGACATTCTGTAAACCGGCCGCGGTCAGCACCCACCATGCTCGCGCGGAACCCGCGCGGTTCCAGTCGTCATACACGACGACCGGCAGGTTCTGCCGTACTCCCCATCGCCGTGCTGCGGCTTGCACATTGGGTCCCGACGGCAGCGGATGACGGCCGCGCCCGGTGATGGTGTGGTCACTGAGTTCGTCCTCGAGTGAGACGTACACCGCGCCCGGGATGTGGCCGTCGAGATAGGCCGAGCGCCCGTCTGGCTCGTCGAGGCGCCAGCGCACGTCCAGGACGGTCACCGGATCGCCCGACTGGATGAGGCCGGCCAACTCTGCCGCGGTGATGAGCACCTGCGAGCGTAACGGCACCGATTACCTCCTTTAGGTGTTCCAACGAGCCTATCCATAGCGGGCAGGGTGACTTGCGATATGGCGCGTATACCGCTGCTGTCGAAAACGTTCGGGCAGAACGTGATCGTCGTTGACGCGAGAGTATTGGCAGTAGCGCTCGGCGACGATGGACCAGATGGCCGACGCGCCCGGGACGGTTGACCGACGAAGCGCTCGTCGCTCCCGAGCTCGTCGACCTCGAGCTAGTGTCGGCCTGGCGACGCCATGTTTCCGCAGTTGCCAGATTGAGGTCATCGGCATCGGTCCGTAATTACCCTCAACAAGCCTGGTTGTCAGCAACGCAGCGCCGTATCGTTTGTCCCAGCAAATAATCCGGCCGGAGGTGACGGCGATGAGTACGGACACGCAAGCTCCAGAAACATCGGTTGGAACAGAAGCCCCCCGCGAAGTCGTGGTGAAATGCCCTGCCACCGGACAGCGCGTCGGAAGCGTCCCGATCGCGACGGCGGCTGAGGTCGAGGCCGCCGCCGCACGGCTGCGGGAAGCGCAGCCGGCCTGGCAGCGATTGGGATTCGAGGGTCGCGCCAGATGGTTGGGCAAATGGCGCGACTGGCTGTTGGACCATGCCGACGATTTGAGCACCCTGGTGCAACTCGAGGTGGGTAAGTCCTGGGGGGATACCTCCGCCGAGCTGCTGTTGGGGACGCAGGTCACCAACTATTGGATCGACAATGCCGCGAAGTTCTTGGCCGACGATCCGGTGCGTCCGTGGGGCGCTGCCAACGCGGCAAAGAAGCTGACCGTCGTGTACCAGCCGTACCAACTTGTCGGCGTCATCACCCCGTGGAATGGCCCGTTGGCAGCGCCGCTGCTGGATATCCCCGCGGCGCTGATGGCCGGGTGCGCCGTGCTGTCCAAGCCGTCGGAGATCGCGCCGTTGGCGTGGCAGGCCGCGGTCGATGGCTGGAAAGAGATTGGTGCCCCCGACATCCTCGACGTCGTCAATGGCTTCGGGGAAACCGGTGCCACCTTGGTCGATGTCGTGGACTACATCATGTTCACCGGCTCGGTCAACACCGGGCGGCGCATCGCCACCGCGGCCGCTCAGCGCCTGATCCCATACAGCTTGGAGCTCGGCGGCAAGGACGCCATGATCGTCTGCGCCGACGCCGATATCGACCGAGCCGTCGATGGCGCGACGTGGGGCGCGTTCAGCCTCACCGGCCAAGCCTGCATATCGGTGGAGCGCCTGTACGTCGAAGAGCCCGTTTACGACGAGTTCGTGCAGAAGCTGGTGGCCAAGACCTCGCAGCTGCGGCTGGGGATGGACACCAAACACGACTATTCCTGCGAAATCGGTTCCATGGCGACCGAGCAGCAGCGGGCCATCGTCACGCGTCACGTCGAGGACGCGGTGAGCAAAGGCGCCAAGGTGCTCACGGGCGGTGAGGCGCGTGAAGACGGCCTGTTCTACGAGCCGACGGTGCTCGTCGACGTCGACCACGGCATGGACTGCATGCGGGAGGAGACATTCGGGCCCACGTTGCCGGTGATGAAGGTGCGCGACGCCGCCGAGGCGATCGAGAAGGCCAACGACTCCAGGCTGGGGTTGGCCGGCAGTGTCTGGACGCGTGACAAGGCCAAGGGGATGGCGTTGGCGCGTCAAATGAACACCGGAACGGTGACCATCAACAACGTGATGATGGGCATCTTCCAGTTCGGCGTGCCGTTCGGGGGCTGGAAGGACTCGGGCATCGGTTCCCGTTCCGGAGGCGCCGAGGGCATCCGGAAGTATTGCCGCACGAAAAGCATTGTGGCCGAACGGGTCACCACGAAGAAAGAAGCTATGTGGTACCCCTACAGCCGCAGGAAGGGCAAGATCTTGGAGGCGGCCGGCAGGTTCATGTCAGCTCGGGACTGGCGGCGTCGGCTGGGGCGCTGACGTAACCTCGCGCGTTAGGCGACCGCTCGATCCGGGAATCCCAGAGCGGTCCAACGCAGCGAAAGGATCGTCACATGTTCAGGCCGCATCGCGGCTCACGTCTTGGTACCCGGTTCGGGCCTTACGAACTGCAATCCTTGCTCGGCGCAGGCGTAATGGGCGAGGTGTACCGCGCCTACGACACGACCAAGAATCGGACCGTCGCCGTCAAGCTGCTGCGACCTGAATTCGCTGCGGACCTGTCGTTTCAGGAACGCTTTGCGCGAGAGTACAGAATGGCGGCGCGACTGCAGAACCCGCACGTCATCCCGCTGCACGACTTCGGCCTGATCGACGGGGTGCCGTTCATCGATATGCGCCTGGTCGACGGCGGCAACCTGCGGGAGTTGTTGCGGGAGCGTGGTGCGCTCGATCCCCGGCAGGCGGCCTCGGTCACGGCGCAAGTGGCGGCGGCGCTGGATGCCGCGCATGCCGAGGGGCTGGTGCACGGCGGCGTCCAGCCGGAAAACGTGCTGCTCACCGGTGATGGGTTCGCGTATCTCAGCGATTTCGGCATTGCTCAAGCCGACGGTTCCTACATGGCGCCCGAACGGTTCAGCGGCGGCGAGATCGGGCCGCAGAGCGACATCTACTCCTTGGCGTGCATGCTCTACGAGTGCCTGACCGGTGATCCGCCGTTCGAGGGCGCGGACGTCCGGGAGCTGGCTGATGCGCACACGCACTCGCCGGCGCCGCGGCCAAGCATCATGCGACGTGGAATCCCGAAAGCGATCGACGACGTCGTCGCGATAGGTATGGCCAAACAACCCGCGGAGAGATTCTCGTCGGCCCGCGAACTGGCCGATGCTGCGACGGCGGCGGCGTCGGGGGACCGGGTGGTGGTCTCGCCGTCGCCGCCGAGCACGAGGCCGTTCGCGGTGAGTTACCCAAACCCGGAGGACACGGGCAGCAGCCCGTACCCGCCGTTGCCCGTGGCTGCTCGCGCCTGGCGTCCGGCCCGTGCGCCGCTCGTCCTAGGCGGGGTGGCGGTGGTGATGTTGATCGTCGCGGCGGGTCTGGCGGTGATCCTGGCTCTTGGCGGTGGCCGCAATAATCGGTCGCCGCAGACTCCGACGGCCGCACCTCCGGCGATGTCGAGCGCGCCGACCACGACAAAGACGACAATGCCGTCGCTGTCACGGCCGGTGCAGGGTGCCGACGGGCTGGGCTTCGTCGGCCATTCCGCCCGCTGCGACGTGGGCAACCCGCCGGCCGCGGTAGTGCGAACCGCCAAGTCACTTGCGGTGGTGTGTCAACGCGGGCCCGACAGCTTCTACTACCGCGGCGAGCGCATCCGTGATGGCGCCAATATCGAACTCCCCAACGCGATTCGAGCAGCAGGCGGATTCGACGTGACCAATCCGGCCGATGGCACCCGCTACGAGGTGGGTCCCAAGCGGCTGCGGATCATCAGCAACGGTCACGTCGATTCGTCGGAGCGGGTGCTGCAATACGCGACGGCGACCTGACCATTCATCACGCGTCGAACGTTTGGCCCTCAGGCTGCCTGGTTACTCGGCCCTAAGTGGAAACCCAGCACAAACGCGATTACTGCGGCCATGGCATCGGGGTCGTCGGCGATGGTCGGTACGAACTGCGCGGCGTGCTGGGGCGCAATGCGATGTCGGAAGTGCGTGACGGCTGGGATTTGAAAATGAGCCGACCCGTCGCGATCAAGTTGCTCTATTCGGGCGTCGATGATCCGCTGCTGTTGGAGACGCACGTGGCCGCGCAGCCAACGGGTCGGCACGTCGTGGTTGTCCACGACCTCGGCCAGCACAACGGTTTGCCGTTCATCGTGATGGAGCGCCTGCCAGGAGTGTCACTGGCCGACTGCATGGCCCGCGGGCCGCTGGCCCCGGAATTCGTCGAGGTCGTCCTCGAGGACGTTTTGGACGCTCTTGCCGAAGCGCACAGCGTCGGGGTCCTGCATCGCGACATCAAGCCGGCCAACATCTTGCTGACGACGCGCGGGGAAGCGAAGCTCGCCGATTTCCGGGTCGAAAAGATGTTGGACGCCGCGTATTTCACGGCCGAAGGGATGGCTTCCAAGGCAGCGACGGAGGTCGACGATCTCTATGCCGTCGGCGTGGTGGGCTATGAGGCACTGACCGGGCGTCGGCCGTCGGTCCAGGCGCCGGGCATGCTGGCCCTGCTGCGGCCGGATGTGCCGCCGGGCCTCGCCGCTGTGATCGAACAAGCGATTGCGTGCGAGCCTGAGCGGCGGTTCTACCAGGCCGACGAGATGCGAGCCGCGTTAATCGGCGGTTGACGCGGCGGCGGCGTCAGCCGTGGCGGCCAGCGCCGCTTCGAGTGGCATGCTTCTACCATGGCGGCCGTCCCCCAAACCGTCTATGCGCGAGACGGCGATACTCATCTGGCGTATCAGGTCGTCGCTGACCGCGGGCCAGATCTCCTCTTCGTCCCGACCTCAACGTTCCCGATCGACTTGCTGTGGGACGAGCCCACGGTCGCCCGGCATCTGCGTCGGCTGTCGTCGTTCAGCCGTCTGATCATGACCGACCTGCTGGGGATGGGAAGCTCCGATGCTGTGCCGATCCACGATCGGCCGGCGATGCAGGCGTGGACGGATGGGCTCGTCGCGGTGCTCGATGCCGTCGGGAGCAAAAGTGCTTCGGTCTTCGCGATGGGGGAGTCGGCGCTGCCCGCCATGCTGTTGGCAGCAACGCATCCCCAGCGGGTGCGATCGCTGGTGCTCTGGAGCCCCTACCCGTGCTTCGTCCGGACCCCCGACTATCCGCATGGAATGCCCGAGCCGACCGTCAGCCGGTATATCGCTGGCTTCGGCGACACGGTCGGGACCGGTGCTGTTGCGGACAACTTGGCGCCCAGTTGGGCCGGCGACGACGGGAAGCGGCGATGGTGGGCCCGCGGCGAGCGCTTGGCCGGCGGCCCCCGGTACTTCAAAGCCGTCTTCGAGCTTTTCCTGCGCACCGACGTCCGGCCTGCGCTCGATAGCATCCAGGCGCCGACGCTGCTGCTGCGCCGACGCGGCGACCGTCATGTGGCCGGCGGCCATGCCCAATACCTCGCCGAACGCATCGCGCATGCGCGATTGGTGGAATTCGACGGGGATGACCACGTGTGGTTTGCCGGCGACTCCGACCGAGTGCTCGACGAGATCGAGTCGTTCGTCACCGGTGCGCGTGCTGCCGCCACGACCAACCGCGTGCTGTCGACGGTCTTGTTCACCGACATCGTCGGATCGACCGAACGCGCCGCGGCGCTCGGTGATGAGGCCTGGACGGGCGCCCTCGACGCGCACAACGAGGTGGTGGCCAGACATGTGGGCAGCGCGCGGGGCGAGGTCGTCAAGTTCACCGGCGACGGCGCACTTGCGACGTTCGACGGGCCCGCGCGGGCGATCAACTGCGCGTGCGCGATTCGCGACGCCGTGCACGATCTCGGCCTCGACATTCGCGCCGGCCTGCATACCGGCGAGGTGGAAATGATGGATCACGACGTGCACGGGATCGCGGTCCATATCGCCGCGCGGATCATGGCGCTCGCGGGGCCCGGAGAGGTGCTGGTGTCGGGCGTGGTCCCGCCGCTGGTCCTCGGATCGCGGATCGCCTTCGACGACCGCGGCAGCCACGTTTTGAAAGGTGTGCACGATCCGTGGCCGGTCCTGGCCGTGGTCGAGACGCGCAATTAACAGTGACGTTTCCGTTTTGCGGTGTGTGGCTACCCCGGTCCTACTGGCATGCGATTGTTTTGCGTGAGCAGATTTCCGATAGGCGGGACCGACACGGAACTCCAACGGACTCGGAATGACCCCGGCCGGGATGCTAACGGAGTGCTCATCCCGCCGGGCGGGGTTATTGGCGGGGGGCGCTACGAACTGCGTGGCCTCCTCGGACGCGGCGGGATGGCCGAGGTGCGCGACGCGTGGGACCTGAAACTAAGCCGGTCCGTCGCGGTCAAAGTGCTCTATCCCGAGGCGGACGCCCGGCCAGACGCTCGACGGCGGTTTGAGGCGGAGGCGCGTGCGGCCGCGCAGCTCATCGGACGCCACGTCGTGATAGTCCACGACGTCGGCGAGCATCACGGGACGCCGTTCATCGTCATGGAGCGACTACCGGGAGTGTCGCTGGCCGACCACATCGCGCGAGGGCCGCTACCGCCCGCGTTCGTCCAAGCCGTCCTCGATGGGGTCCTGGACGCGCTCACCGAGGCGCACAGCGTCGGCATCCTGCACCGCGATATCAAGCCGGGCAACATCTTGTTCACCGCGACGGGCGAACCGAAGCTAGCCGACTTCGGCATCGCCAAAACATCCGAGACCGCCTACACGAGGGCTGGTGAAATTGTCGGCACCATGGCCTACCTGAGTCCCGACCGGCTGAGTTCCAAGCCGGCGACCGTGGCCGACGACCTCTATTCCGTCGGAGTGGTGGGTTACGAGGCACTCACCGGGCGGCGGCCGTTCCCGCAGAAGGAGCTGGTGCCGCTGGCGCACGCGATCCTGCACGAGACGCCGCCGCCCCTTGCTGTGCTGCGCCCCGATCTGCCCGAAGCCCTTATTAGTGCGATCGAACGAGCCATGGCGCGCGAGCCGGCGCACCGGTTCGACGACGCCAACGCGATGCGCGCCGCGCTAGGCAGCACCAGCCCCGTCCCGATTCCGGTCCGTCCCGCCACTCGGGTAATGGAGGTGCCGCCGCCGGCCGTGCTGACCAACGTGCCCACGGGCGAGCTGCCTGGGGGTAGCCCGCGCCGACGCGCACTCTGGGCGGCCGCGGCAATCGCCGCATTCCTCCTGGCGCTAATTTTGTTCGTGGTTGACCCGCCGTTTTCGGCGCCGCCGCCGCCAACGCCGGCCAACACCACCACACGGTTACCGTCGGCGACGGCCACCACCGTCACCACGACACCGAGCAGCATTGTGCTGCAGCCGAACCCGCCGGCCCACCCGGGCCCGGGCAAAAAGCACAAGGGCGGGCAAGGCGGCGATTGAGCGCAGTCGTCTAACCGCGCTTAGCTGCGAAGGTTATCGGTAGCTTGCCCAGGCCGGTCATGCTCGGGTTGCCCAGGTATTGGTGGACGTGTTGCACGTCGACTTGATAATCCGGGATGCGGTCGAGGACCGCCTTGACCATCACCTCGGACATCAGGCGCGCCAGGTGGGATCCGATGCAGCGGTGCGGTCCGAGCCCAAATGCGAGGTGGCGGTTGGGTAGTCGGTCGAGAATGATCTCGTCGGGTTTTTCGAACTCGTTCTCGTCGTGGTTGGCGGCGAGCCAGCTGATGACGACTTTGTCGTTCTTCCGGAGGTGTTGGCCGTTAATTTCGACGTCTTTGGTGACCGTGCGGCTCAGGGTTTGGTTGACCGAGAAGTAGCGTAGGAACTCGTCGGTGGCTGTGCGGTAGAGCTCGGGTTTTTGGATGAGCTGCTTGCGCAGATCCGGGTGGGTGCCCAGGTGCAGCAAGGTCAACGCGGTGTGCGACGTCGTGGTGTCGACGCCGCCGCCGATGAGGTTCCAAACGATGTTGAGCAGCTGCTCGTCGGTGAGGCGGTGGCCGTCGTACTCCCACTGGAGGAGGAAGCTGGTCAAATCGTCTTTGGGCTGGGCTTTTCTGGTGGCCGCGAAGTCGAGGACGCCTTGCATCATTTTCGGGACTTGCGCGATGGCTTCGATGTACTCGGGGCTGTCTTGGGGAACGGCCATGACGGAGTGAAAGAGGTTGGCATACAGCTGCCAGTCGTCGTCGGGCAGGCCCATCAACTTCATGGTCAGGATGGCCGGGACCGGGCTGGCGTAGTCGAGGACGAGGTCCATGTGTCCGGTTTCGATTTTCTTGTCGAGGAAGTGGTGTGCCTGTTCTTCCATGAACGGTTTGAGGGCTTGCACGGCGCCGGGCGAGAAGAACGGGGCCAGCGCGTGTCTGAGGGCCAGGTGGTACGGGCCGTCGATTTCGCCGATGCCCAGGGCCGGTTGGCCTGCGGGTCGTGGGACGCCCATCTCGCCTTGGTAGTCAATTCCGTCGTCGGCGTTGGGTTCGTATTTGTGGGCGAAGGTGTCGCCGTCTCTGGCGGCTTGACTGACGGCTGCGTAGCTGGTGAGGAACCAGAAACCGCCGTAGTTCTCGTTCCACGCGACGGGGCACTTTTGTCTGAGTTCGGCGTTTCTGGCGAGTTCGTTGAGGTTGTAGTCGTCGGAGTGGTGGTCAAAGTTGACGACGACGTCAGCGCTGACATCGGGACGGGTTGTCATCTGGAAAATCCTCCACCGCAACGAGCGCTTTGCTATTTGAACTATCTTTGCACTATTGCGCTCATGGGTTCTGGCGAGAAAGGCCGCGATGAGTAGTCACCGGACGACCTTCAACCATGTCGGATTGTGTGTCTCCGATCGCCAGCGGTCACGGCGGTTCTACGAGCGCGTGCTCGGATTTCAGTTCTGGTGGGAGCTCGATCCGCCCGACAGCCCCACCGCTCAGCTTGTGCAGCTTCCTGAGCCCCTCGGGGTTCATGCGACCTACCTGGTGCGCGACGCCTGTGTGCTCGAACTAATGGACTACTCGAAGCGCCAGGTTCACACCGGGTCGGAGCGCACCATGGATCAGGTTGGGTTGACGCATATTTCGGTTTCGGTGTCCGATCTTGCCGACGCATTAAAAACGGTCGAGGAGTTCGGGGGAGCGGTGGTCGAGGGAACGGTGACGGAGGCGATGGCGATGATCCGCGATCCAGACGGGCAGCTGCTCGAATTGCTTTCGGACGGGTGGTTATCAGCGTTGCCGCCTCGGCCGTAGTCAATTTTTGTGATTCAGTTAAGACGATTTGCGACACGCCCACTTGAGCTTCGCCACGCCACCATCTCATGTCCTCCACTTTCCGCGGTGGCTAGCGGCGGCTCTGCTGATGGCTCTCATGCGCTACCTCCGCCCGGTCACCTAATCAGCTCTCCACCAACATCCAGTTCTACATCGACAGCGCAGTGAAGGTGTCCAAGCGCGAAGCCACTGACAGCAACGCCCACCGGTGGCGACGGTGAGCACGATAACGATCGCAGACTTCATCGCGCTCCGGCACGAGTACGTACGGGCGCAAAAGGATCGGTGCCCGCGGGTGTGACGCGTCAACGGGCATCGACGCCGCCTAGGTCGCCGATCGGCTCAGGGTTTGACGCTCGACGCGGCTCGGACGACGTCCCACCAGGTGACGACAATTGGCGCCCCGTCACGGACCTTCGATGTTAGAAGCTCGAGGTCGATCGAGGCGGCCCACGTGGGCAGATGTTCGACGAACTCGAGGTCGGCAACGAAGTACATATCACCGCCAGGGCTGGGGTATCCAGTGGCCGACAAATCGCCTGCTGTCGCTGGCCGCCAGCGCGCGACCTTTGCAGCGCGGACCACATGGAGGGAGCCGTTCCGGCGCTCGTACAAGAGAAGAAGCTCGGCACCGAGCTCTCGCCCGCCGATTTCGACGGCGCCAACCCGGTCTCCCGCACGAATGTTGTACTGCCGCAACCGTTCTATCCAGCGCAGGTGCTCAACATTACGGACGAAACCAAGAAGCACATCCGTATCCGCAGGAGGTTCATCCAAAAAGTCCGTTGTCAGTGATGACGTCAGGGTGGGATCACCAGGTCGATGCACGGTCGCGGTCCAGAAGCGATGCCGCTCGTCGCGCGTGACCTGACTAGCGACATGTGTGAGCACATCGCTCAAGAATTGGTCGAGGGCCGCCGATGACGACGGCAGGCCGTCGTTATTCGGTCTGAGGGGGAAGGCTCCGAGACCAGGCAAGACTTCTTTGAAGCCCGGATGTCGTCGAATGTCCTTGATCTCTGAACCGGGATACAGCACGTACGCTCCCGCCGTTCGCGAGATCGCGTCTCGGTATGCGTGCATCTTGAGCAGGTCGTCGCGCTTAGCACCCCCGAAGGTCGTCGATTCGTCGAGCAACTCATCCGAAGCTTGAGCTGCTGTTAGCTGCGCGAGGAGATTTTCTGCTCGGTACTTTGCATCAAAGTGAAGCCAGACCTCGAGCTCCTGCGTGGAGACGCGTGAAGGCGTGCTGCCTACCGGTCGAATGCGCACCGAACAGTCAGGACGCATTGCTTGGCTCCATGAGCCACGTCGGTCGTCTGCTCCCGCAAAGGTTCGATTAAAGAAGACCTCGACGAGAAGTGGGGGGGCCGCGCGGGGGGCCGCCCCCGCCCACAGGCGGGGGGGGCGGGGCGGCGGGGGGGGGGGGGGGGGGGGTTTGCCAACGGGCGCGGGCGGCGCCGAGGGAGGGGGCGG
>NZ_LZSG01000022.1 GCF_001665395.1 Mycobacterium sp. 1164966.3 | reverse complement strand
CCCACATACCCCAAGCCGACCCCGGCACCAGCCACATACAACTCACCAGCCACCCCCACCGGCACCGGACGCAACCAGCGATCCAGCACAAAAAAGCCGAGCCGAGCCAACGGCACCCCAACCGGGCTAACGATGCTGTCGACATCGTTTGCCACAATCTGTCGCAACGAAGCATGCACCGTCGTCTCGGTGGTCCCATACAAATTGAGCAACCGCGGCGATCCGGGATGACGATCCAGCCACGTCCTCAGCCGCTGTGGCTCCAGGGCCTCACCGGCGAACAACACCGCCTGCAATTCGAGCTGAGCCCCCAGCTCCGGTGCCAGCGAATCAGCGGTTTGCAACGCATAAAACGCCGAGGGCGTCTGACTCAACACGCTGACCTGTTCAGCGACCAGCAAGGCATGAAAATCCTGCGGCGAACGCGCCACCGACTCGGGCACCACCACCAACCGCCCCCCATACAGGAGCGCGCCCCAGATCTCGCACACGGAGACGTCGAAGGCCAGCGAGTGCCATTGCGACCAGACCTGTCCGGCCATCTCCATCCCGGTCTCAAGTGAGGCCAGCAGTTGGGTGACGTTGTGGTGGGTGATCGCCACCCCCTTGGGGACACCGG
>NZ_LZSG01000021.1 GCF_001665395.1 Mycobacterium sp. 1164966.3 | reverse complement strand
CCCCCCCCCCCCCCCCCCCGCGCGGCGCCCCCCCCCCCGGGGCGCCCGGCGCCCCCCCCCCCCCCCCCCCCCCCGCCCCCCCCCGGCCGAGCTGGCCGCCGCCGACACGCCTCTGCCGGGCCAACCGCCGCATGAGCCAACCGTCATCGACAAGCATCCCCAGGCGATCGCGGTCAAATACCTGCGAGCCGATGGTCGAAAGGTCGTGGAGAGTTTCGCCGCGCACGGACGCTACGTGCTGTACCAAACCGTATCGGCCGGTGAGGGCCCAGGCGTGGGCAAGTCTCCTGAGGCCATGCTGCTGCTCTGCCTGGACCTGCAGGAGAAGCAGATTGACCGGTTCGTTCCGACCGATCCGGCCAACCTCGGTTCGCTGCCACTGGATCCCTCCGGGCGAATGCTGGCCGGCACTCTGACGCGCGAAGGCGTCGCGCTGCCGGTCAACGTCGGTGTATGGCAGCCCGCAGGCTGGCTGCATTTCGCCGACGACCCGCGGGGTACGGCTGCCGCACTCCAAGCCGCCGGAGTCGACTACGTCAGTCAGCGCCTGGCAACCGTCTACCAAACCACGAATGCCGATGCCGCGCAGCGTCTGATGAGTTTCCTCACCGGACTGGTCGGCCACGGTAGCGGTATTCAACCCCTGCGCAACCGCGTACCAGGTTTTCCCGATGCCAAGTGCTTCCGTAGGACCGGCTCGCCGCTACCTGCGGACTCACCCGCCACCTGGCGAATGATGCAGTGGCAGTTCAAGTGTGTGGCCACAGCCGACCGCTATGCCTACACCGTCTTCTCCGAGACCGAGAAGGACGTCATGCAGCAGGCGTCGGCGCAATACCGCATTCTCGCCGGCAAATAACTACAGGTATGACAACGTGGCGGTTCCGTGGGTTTGCGCATCGTCGGCGATCAGCTCACTTAGCTTGCGCTGCAACGTGGCTGAGGCATCGCCTACACGTTTGTCACAATGACGGCAGTGCGTTTTGAAGCGCCCCTGCTCGTCTTCTTGCGGCCAGAATTGACGCGGCCCGACGGCTGCTCCGGGGTCGTACTGGGCCGCCTGATGCGCGGCCTCCTTCAGGACGCGGCCGACGGAGTGCTGCTGTGGGCATTCGAGTTGCAAAATGCCAATACCTTCGTTGGTGCCCATCGCCACCCTCCTCAGCGGGGTCGTGCTCATATCGCCCCCCGATTGTGCCTTGCGGGTCATGATGAGCACGTACGTGGACCGACTTTGAATCGAGGGTGGCGCATGCTCGAGGTGATCGACAAGGGAGCTGTCACCGAATCGCATCCTGCCCCGCTGCTATTCGTACACGGCGCCTGGCACGCCGCGTGTGTTGGGATGAGCATTTTCTGGACTTCTTCGCCGACAAAGGATTTCGTGCCGTCGCGGTGAGCCTGCGCGGCTATGGGGCCAGCAGCCTGTCGCAACGTTTGAACTCAGTTTCCGTCGCCGACTACGTCGACGATGTTCGCGGCACGGTGGAGATGCTCGGCTCCGAGCCCGTGCTCATCGGGCATTCTCTGGGCGGCTTGGTGGTGCAGAAGTATCTCGAGAACCGCCGCTCCCCGGCCGCGGTCCTGCTGGCGTCCTACCCGCCACAGCGCAGGCTGCGGATGGCGATCGCGTTTCGCGTGATACGCAGTCACCCGTGGCTGACCATCCGGGCCAACCTGGTCGGGACTACGGCCGATCTGGTCAACACCGTACAGCTTGCCCGCGAAAACTGTTCTGCGCAGGGACCCCTGCGTCGACGGTCGAGTCTTGTGCCGCACGGCTGCAGCCGGTGAGTGGGCGCGCCACCGGAGTGCTTCTCCGAGTGAGGCCGTCGCGTGTGACGACTCCAGTCCTGGTTCTCGACGGCGAGAGCGATGCAACGGTCACCAACGACGAGGTGCGCGCAACGGCCCGTGCCTACCGAACTCACGCCGGCTTCTTTCCCGATATGGGCCACAACATGATGCTCGAACCCGGATGGCAGGCCGTCGCCGAAAGAATCGAGGGCTGGCTCGCGGGCCAGGGCCTGTAGGGCTTGTCTTAGCCGAGCTCAGTCGTCGATATGCGACGGCGGATCGGTGAAGCCGGGATCCGCAGGGTGCTGATCAGGACCCATCACATCGCAGCGCTTCTCTGGCATTAGGAAGGTACTCATGCCGCTAGGCACCAGAGTGGTAAATGCCACGCAACGTTGCCAAGTGCCATCCGGCTGGACTGGTCCATCGCACTTGCTCAAAACGGGTCCTCCGTACAGGCAGCCCGCGTTAGCCGGCGGCGCCGCGGCGATCAGCCCTCCTGCGATCAGCGCGGCTCCCAGGCAGGCGAAGAAAGCGGCGGTCCTCGAGAGCGACGTGATCTTGCATGCAGTCATTGCGTCTCCCTTGTTACTGCTGCTCGATCATCCCATCGCGGGGAGACTGGCACACCGTCTTTGCCGGCCCCGACCAGTAGGACCCACCGACTGAGGCTGCGAACCGTTCCGATCGGGTTTCCCTGGCGATTTCGCTCGCATTGATGGTTTGTCCTCCTGCGCTTGCCTTTTGAGGTGATACGGAAGGCGGAGAACTCAGGAGCCGGCGGTTGGGCGACGTCACAACGGGATGGCGGGAAATTTGCTTTGAAGGGCTAGATACCGTACTTCACCTGCACGAACTGGGTGGTCCCGGCTGGGATCGAACCAGCGACCTTCCGCGTGTGAAGCGGACGCTCTCCCACTGAGCCACGGGACCGCCGCCGAGAGGCGAACGAGGTCGAAGAGTAGCACGATGCCTTGTCCGCTGGACGCGCTGCATGACGCACCGCCGGGTGCGCGGTAGCGTAGACATGCACTGCACCAAGAGATTTGTGTGTGCCCGCTCACTTGGACTATCGTCGTGCTTCGCACCGGGCGACGATCTCGTCCGTTGCGCGCGGATGTAGCGCAGTTGGTAGCGCATCACCTTGCCAAGGTGAGGGTCGCGGGTTCGAATCCCGTCATCCGCTCGAAGGTGCAAGTGGCATCAACCCCAGCGGTGGAGTGGCCGAGTGGTGAGGCAACGGCCTGCAAAGCCGTGCACACGGGTTCGATTCCCGTCTCCACCTCCGAATTCGACTCAGCGCGATTAGCTCAGCGGGAGAGCGCTTCCCTGACACGGAAGAGGTCACTGGTTCAATCCCAGTATCGCGCACCAACATTTATGCAGCTCATATATGGTATCTAGATTAGCTTTACAAATTGTCAAGACAATACCAGGACAATGGAGCAGGCTGAACCCACCAGAAAGGGGTTCACCACCATGTCCACCACAACCAACCCCTACCCGGGGCATCACACCGCCGGCCAGCGCCGCCGAGGTCGACGATTGGCAGAACTGGGGTAACAAGTTCCGTCTGGTCTTCACCGCTGACCGGCACGTCACCGGCCACGGGGCGACGGTGCGCGGGTGCGCCCTACAGTTCCCGACGGCCACATCGACGACGGCAACCCTCGACGAGGCACCCGCCGTCAATATCCGCAGCGACGTCAATCTGACCACCGACCAGGCGCGGGAACTGGCGGCGCTGATCGTCGCCACCGCCGACGAGCTGGACGGGTGTGGGCCGGGCGGCAAGCGCGGCAGTAGCGCGAGATAAGCGCAAACTGTCGTAAGAACTGTCGTACAGGGTTAGATGCGCCGTCAGGCCAAGAGGTCGGCGAGGGGATGCGCTGCGTCGACTATCGCCGCGGCGGTTGCGATGGCCTTAATCGCCTTCAACAGTGATTTCATCCCAGCGCCTACCTGCTCTGCTGCGACCGTGGATGGCGACATTGCGCTTCGAAATTAGGTCGTCCTTCACATTAGCGGGTAGCAGACCGGGCTTGAGCGACTCCAGAAGGTCGTTCATTAGCCCAAGGCTGTCGTAGCGATCGATTATCGCTTTTTCACGGCTTCCTCAGTGTTGACCTCATCAAGGCGCCTGCCGACAAAAACGTTCATCGCGATCTCGGCGGCAGTCCCAGCGTCGAGAATCGCCCGACGGATAGCCTATGCGCTGCCGCGGTACTCACATCGGGAATTGTGAAATCTGTCAGTCGAACGGTTTCAACTCGCAGTGGCGCCCTTTAGCTGACGCACGGTCCCGAGTATGCAGCGGCCCCGTCTAAGTCGTCTGAGGCTGGGTTACTAGGGCACTGTCCACGTCGGCCCTCTAGCCCTTTCACGACGGATGCCGCAAAGTGGCGCCGAGTTCGCGGTACTCGACGGCACCGACCAATTCGGGATGGACCCACCGCGCGTAAGCACCTATGTCCGAAGGGATTTCGGGGAAAGAGGAACTGTTGTGCTGCTAGACAAGCTGGCTTCGGCGTCGGGGCGGGGTTGTCGCTGCATCTGTCGCTGGTCAAGTCGATGACCGAGAACGGCGGCGGTTAATTGGTCAAGTGGGTATTTTGGCGGCGGTATGACCCGCGCTAGGCGTCGGCTCTCTTTTTAATTAGTCGCCGGTGCGTTCATATTTCACTTCTTGGTCGTATGAGCCCGCACAGGTAGTGCTGCCGGTTACCTGCGTGTGTCCGTGGCCAGTTAACAACCTGATCGGGTCTTGCGATGGCTGCGGAAGCGGAAATACCCAATCGGTTTTAGTTGGAAAAGATCCATGGCCGGCGCATGGTGCTTGACTATCAGAGTTATAAACCCATTTTCCGTCCGCGAAGAAATAATGGCGCGACCCGTCACTGTGTTCGTAGCTGACGCAACGTTCGCCCGTCCGAAGGCAGTAGGTCTCAACACTCGTATCCCACGAGACTGTGGTCCTCTTGGGCGAAGTTGTCGTGCCACGGTAACGGCCGTGCCACGCGGCGGCCGGGGACGCAACGCGCACCGGTTGGCTGGCTGGATCCGGAAGGCTGTTCAGGTCGACGTCTCCGATCCGGGTGAAGGTGATGGTACGGTCAGTCTCGCAATTCGGGGGTCCTATTGCACGATATTGGCCGGCCACCGTTCCGTCGGGGCGTGGTGCCAGCGTGATGACCGTCCAGTATTCGCCCGGGATACATCCGTCAAAGCCCGTCACGCCCGGTGGGAACGACGCCACTGAGGCCGTACTTGCCCCACGCCACTGTCCGCCAACATCGTCCAACACGAACACCGACTGCAGGGTAGGTCCACCCGTCGCGGTCGCAATTGCCACGCAGCGGTCGGACTGGCATACCGAACGCACAGCCCACTGCCCGGTTGACGGGGTTCCTCCTTCATCCGGATTCCCATCGGTAGCTGAGGGGCCGAAGTCGGCGCGGTACACGCCGGTGAAGGGCCCGGTGTTCGGCCGTGCGGCGTTGGTTGGGCTGGCGGGTGGCCGGTTGTCACGTTGAGTGTCATTGGTGGACACCATCGTCAGGACGACGATGATAGTTGCGATCACCGCTGCCCCACCTGCCAATGCGATCCAGCGCCGCCGTCGGCTTCTGAGGTCACCGCTTGGCGCACCCGACAATTTTGGAGGTGCGGTGTCACCGCTAGTTGGATCGAACTGGGTAGGGGCTGAGGATGATGCGAACGCGGAAATGCGCAGAGCATCCTGCTGTGAGCCGGGCTGGCTGGGAAGAGCGTCATTGTGCTCCGCCTGGTGCACCGGCTCGGTGGCTGGGATGCGCGTCGGACTGGGGGCCGGTCGCCCAATGGGGACGGTGATCGCCTCGGTTGCTGCGTTGGCTAACTCAACGGTGGTCGCATACCGCTCGTCGGGGTCCTTGGCCATGCCGGTGGCGATGACGTCGTCTACCTGAGCGGGTACCTCTGGCCGACTAATGGAGGGTCGAGGTGGCGGCGAAGTCAGGTGTGCGGCAACCAGGCGTGCCATCGTGTCACCTTCAAACGGCGGCGCTCCGGCAAGGCATTCATACAAGACACACGCCAGTGAATAGATGTCAACGCGCGCATCCTCCGCTCGTCCTTCTAGACGTTCGGGGGCGATGTAGGCGAAGGTGCCGATCGTGTTACCGGTCTTCGTCAGCCGCGTGTCATCGGCGCCGCGAGCGATGCCGAAATCAATCAAATAAGCGAAGTCGCGGTCGTCGAGCAAGATGTTGGAGGGCTTGATGTCGCGGTGAATAAGCCCGATTTCATGGGCGGCATGCAAGGCTTCGGCGACCTGGCCGATGATGCGGGCCGCGCGGGCGGGTTCCAGCGGACCGTCGGACAGCACGCTGGCCAGGTCGCGGCCTTTGATCAGTCGCATGCTTACGAATAGCCGGCCGTCTATCTCGCCGTAGTCGTATATCGGAACCACATGGGGAGTTTCTAACCGTGCCGCGGCATGAGCCTCGCGCCGGAATCGCTGCTGAAAGTCTTCGTCCTGGGACAGCTTCGCGGTTAGGACTTTGATGGCAACGACCCGGTCGATAACTGTGTCGCGGGCGCGCCACACCTCGCCCATGCCGCCCTCGCCGATCATCTCGACCAGCCGGTACCGTCCGAATTCCACCTCGTCCATGGCAGGGCCTTCCGCCATCCACCCAGGTGGCAAATGCTACCGACCCCAGCGGGGGGTTCGTGTGGGTTTGGTATGAGTCGACCGCGCTCCGGAAAGCCTGGCCCCTACGTTTCTCGCAGCGCATCCGTTGCGTCTATCGGCGGCAGCGGCGTGCCGCGCTCCGGAGGCGCACGGCGAAGCGCCGCCACCCCGTCGCAGCGAGGAGCTGATGGTGTCAGTGTCGGCTGTGCGCGGAGCATATGGTTGTTCGCCTCCATAGCATTTCACCACTGTTAGGCCAATTGCCTGCACTCGTACGGACGCACGCGATAAACCCCCGGTCATAACTCACCCATGTGATTAAAGGAGCATTCCAAATACGTTACGAAGGAAGAAAATCGACCAATCTGGCGATTGATGTCTCTAAAGTTACCTTGCAGGTTCCCTTCAGCTGCCGCTGGGGGGTTCCACGTATGTAAGCCGTTGAATCGTCACCCGGTTTGCGTCCGATTCTCTTTTGGTTGGGGGGCCGCAAGCGAGGCTTGGACCTAGCTAGGTTGCTCGAAGCCGTAGAAGGGATCCAGGAAGCATGTTGTATGCAACGGGCTGGCCGACGGAGATATGGGCCGTAGAATACACGGATATTCGCGACGGGCGCATTGTGGACGTCATGAAAAATTTCGATGCCGCTCAACTGTTTATCGAGTACATGAACAGGAACTATTGGGCGGAGCCGATCCTCCTTCGCAGCCCGGCGAGCTTCTTCCCTGCACGCCCGATTGACGACACGTCACCAGTGGATTCGCAAACCTCAGCAAACGACCATCCGGACGAGCCAAAGGCTCGGACTTTTTTTGGCAATCGACGACGCAAGTGGTACAACCACAGCGTATTTCGCAACTCAGGTAGTGAAAGGCGTTGAACGACAAGGTTTTACAGCCAATTGTGACCGCATTGCCCAGGGACGCCGCGGCGCTGAAGATATGCGGGCGCGCGGGCGCTGGCGCGGAGGGCCTGCTCGTTCAATTTCGTGACTCGGCCGAACAGCTTTTGGGCGGGCTATGCGCGCATTTCTCCGACCGGCTCGGATCAAATCGAGGCCACCCGGATCGGCCGACCTGCGGTAATGCGGTGTACCGGCATCAAATCGATGCCAAATGGCATCAAATCGATGCGAGTCATACCCTCTGAGCTGCGACGATGCAACGCGCTATATGGCAATTTATCAGGCGGCCCAAAGGCTTCCGCCCAGGTACGGCCGACCATGCTGGCCCGACAAACTTTGAATAGCACCCTTAACCCAACCCGCTTCGCGGGGGAGGTAGCTCGCGTTAAGGAGCGGGTTGGGTTCCCTTCGGAAGACAAGCCCCCTTCGGGGGGTGACTAGGCTCGCGTAGCGAGCGGGCTGGGAATCCCTTCGGGAAATGAGCCCCCTTAGGGGGGCGACTAGCTCGCGTAGCCGAGCGGGTTGCTAAACGTTGGCCGCTGGCGTCGGCCCGTTGATGGCGGGACGGTGCTATATCAGCGCGTCGGATGCAGCTTGCATTTCGCGAACTTGTGCCCCTCAGGCCGCCGTAAACCCCGTCTGGCAGGACCAGACACATGGCGTTCGATTCCTCGGCAAGAAAGCCGCGGCTTATCGCCTTCTTCATCTCGTTCTGGATCACATGCTTGTCTTTGTGGAGCGCTTCGGGCAGCGACGACATGCCATCCAACGCAAATGTTGCATGCCGTTCTTCGTGTGAGAACTGCAGGCCAGCGCGACGATGCGCAACCATATTGACAACTCTGGGTCATTAGCACGCGCTTGCCAGAATCTGTGCAGGTGAATCCCGCCGGCATTGCCCCGGCTCATCTCTTCCTGATATTCGTTGCGTCGATTATCGCTGTTCGTCAATCGCTATCGCCTTCTCTGCCTTGCGGCTGCACTGGCCTGTGATTGCCTGGATCGCATCAAGCAATTCGGCGAGTTCATCGGGCGCCAACATAATCCGGCTGGCGCCCTGGTGAATGGTCACTCCGTTGTCGCGACGGAGGGCCGCGTACGTGGCAATGCCCCGGCCCTTATCGATCTTCACGCCACCGGGCACCCCGTCTGGGCATCAATCAACCTGTCCAGTGCCCGCATTAGCCCCATAAAGGCCACTGGTTGGCGCTGTAACGCAAGTTCGGCCTCTACGGGATCATTCCGCACAGCTCGACAATTCGGAGCGCCAGAGCGACTTTGGCGGCCTTGTTTTGAATGGCGGCCGGGTCGATACCGCGATCCTCTAGGGCCTCGATGATCTTGCGTGCCTGCTGATTCTTCGCGCGGCATCTGCGGTCACGGTCGCGGTCGCATTGCCGACACCCGCCATTCGGCAGAACGTCCAGCGGCCCATTGAGTTGGTGGCCGCGGCTGCATTCTTGGAACATTGTTCCCCTTTACACATGAGTCATAGGTTTTGGGCATAATTCAGCCCGGCAAATTCTGGTCCGTTTGGGACCGGGTGAGCGTCCGCGCGAAAGTGAACTTTATTTCCCCCCTTCGCTGCAGGGCGTTTAGGCCCCTGACCTCGCATTTCTGCGATTCTGTGACACAATTTCCTTGCTGCACGCCTTGCACACGGGGCGCAGGCCGTCTTTAGCGTCGGCCTTAGGGGAAAGTACTCCCGCCGTTTAGCTAGCCGCAGCGAGTGCAGATTTTACGCGGGCCATACTTATTAACGCCAAGAGGAGGAATTTCTTTTTCATCTTCTAGCGCTGGTTCTGAATCGTCATCGACGGGCTGCATAAGGCTCCGTCGCTTTACGAGCCGGTCATTCCGGCTGATGTCGATTTCTGCATCCAGAGTGGCATCAACATAGTCAATATCATCGGCGTCGGTGAGAATCTGGAAGGCCGAATCAATCGTGTCCCAGTCGTTGGACGGGTCCTAGTGCTGCAGTACATCCGCGGAGATCAAGCCATGCTCATATTTCGCCTTTTCCAAGTCGCGGGCGAGACTCCGTTTGGTGTCCCGCACGCTTGCGGCGAGTAGTTTATTAGCCTCGGCTTCAGCTCTTTATCCCGGCCACGTTTAACGCTCACCGCGCGGCCCGTTTCAAGAGGTCGTCGCGGACGGCTAGGAGTTCATGAACCGTTAGCTCGTGCAGCAATTTTCCGGTCGTTACGGAGGCTATCGAGAGTGGTACCGATGAAGAGATCCGCAGCATGGTCGATCTGATAGGCCAACGCTCTGATCTGGTTACGCAGGGGCGACCCTTCGGGCCGCCCGATCACCGCACACCCCCCACGGGACGGCCCAGCGCGAGTACCGAGTCGCGATCGAGGCGGATTAGTCGCGGACCCAGGCGACGCCCCTTGATTCGCCAGCTGATAACCAACGGCGCACAGTGCGCTCGTCCACGCCGTACCAGACGGCCACTTCACGTATCGATGGATGTGCCGAGAGTCCCGGCGTGTTATGTCTCTGCATGTCATCTAGTGTGACGGCCGCTCCATCATTTGCCCCAGTTCTGGCGGCGCGAATTCCGTTGCGGGAAGTAGGCTTTGACGCCTACCCACTGTGCCGGTACCTGCGGTTACGGTCCGCCGGCCCACTTCGCCGATTTTGCGGTAGAGGCGAAGTACGACGGCCAGCGGGGCCTAGCGATAGTCGACGGCGAACAGGTGGCCCTGCTGAGCCGCAACCGCGCCGACATCACCCGGACGTTTCCAGAAATCGCTGCGGCTCTGCCCACGGCTGTCGGGCAGCGAAGCGTGATCCTCGACGGCGAAATCGTCGCCCTAGACGATGACGGTGTTCCTTGCTTTAGCCGCCTGCAGCGGCGGTGGCCCCAGAACCGGCGACCCAGCGCGGAGTTGCTGCGCCAAGTGCCCGTCCGATTCTTCGTGTTCGACGTTCTCCAATACGACGGCAAGGACACATCACCCGTAAGCCATATGCGTCCCGGCGCGAACGACTCAGGGACATCGCATCCAGTAGTAGAAGTCGCGTCGTTCAATTTGCTGGAAGTTGGACCGATGTCGACCCGATGACGGTGCTCGCGGCTAGCGCGGAGCTAAGGCTGGAAGGCATCGTGTGCAAGCACCTTGACTCCGCGTAGACGCCGGGGCTGCGGTCACGGCACTGGATCAAGACACCGCACCGGATACGGTGCGACTTTCTCATCGGTGGATGGCTACCGGGCGTCGGCGTTAACCGGCACACGGTAGGCGCTTTGCTCGTCGGCGCACACACGACCGAAGGTCAACTTCAGTTCTGCGGAGTGGTCGGCGCCGGCCTCAGCGATGCAGAGCGACGACGACTCATCAAGTGCCTAGAGCCGCTACGGCGCAGCACCTCCCCTTTCACCGAAATTCCCTGGGACATAGGCCCTTACGCGCGGTGGGTCCACGCCGAATTGGTGGGGGCCGTCGAGTACCGGGAGTTCGGCGTCACACTGAGGCACCCGTCGTGGAAGGGACTCAGGGCCGATATGGACAGCGCTCTAGTCACTCTGCAGCCAAGTAACAGTCTGCTGACTTCAAGGCGCCCAACAATGAAGAAATGACTATGTGTGAGGTTGAGTCTGTGCGGTCCAAACTCGACCATCGTAGTATCGCATCAAACTCGGATCGTTTTGATCTGGGTACCATCCAGGAGTTAAACCCCCGCTCGTGGCAGGAGGCGGCTGGCGCACAACTGGCTGCTCTACCACAGTGGCATCCCTGACAGTCGCATCCCTCGGTCCCGCCACAGCTCGGACGACGGCAATAACTACCGCAATGATCACGACGAGGATCAATATCCATACAAGAGTGTTAAGAGCGCCGGACAGCATAGGACCTGCACCTCCTGTGGCAGTCTGGTTCGACGCCGTCTAAATACCCTGGGCACCGTGCAGTCAAACGAAGATCCGCACTGCGTCTAAGCTCCGTCTAAGAATCGCTGTTTGGCTAACAGTGTTCTGTGGTATTGCGCCTTTATGCGATCACCGCGCGCGAACCCGAACGAGATGACCCGGACCGAAGTTATGTTCGGCGACGAGGTCAGGGTCTGCCCCGCGTGCGGCTATCCCACGCTCGGTCCCAATGTGTGCTTTTTCTGCCGTCCTCTCGTGGCGACAGCACACCCCCCATTCCCCCGCTCCCTGGCGGAGCCGACCAAGCCAGCATCAGAAGCTTCAGTCATCATTCGCACGACCGCCAGGCCCCCTCGGGAGTCGCGCACCGAGGCAGAACGTAGCTTTTCCAGCAGCACTGACAACACCTTTGCCGCGGCCGGCTGACTGGAAACTGCCTTCGGGTTATCCGAGATTCGCGCCAGGGCGAGCGCGGCCGCGGCGAGGCCGGGACGAGCCTCAGCTTGTCTCGCAATCTCGGCCTCGACGCCCAACTCCAAGGTTCCAGCATCAGATGGTGCTGGTCGGCCACCGTCTGGGAGGCCCTGCGCTGACGGAAGTACATGCGGTTCGACTCACTGCAGTCGTCGCAACGACAGCCGTTAACGTAACACCTACGTGTGCCATGCCGTGCCATCATTAAATTCCAAAGATGTTGTATTTCAATGTAATTCGTCCGCATTGTGCCTGAAGAGCCTTGCCAGGCGTGTTACTTTCGTTTTGGTTGGCGAAAAACGGGACGAGCCGGAGGCTGGTCCGGATGGTCGTTTGTCAGGGATTGCATAACCCGCTCACGGATGGGTCTCAGCGCTAAAGGCAACTGTCTTTGACGAAAGCGCGAGACTGACCGACCTCCGGCTCTTACGCTTCTGGCAAACCAGACAAGACTCCGACATTTCTGCCGGACTAAAGAAAGCCCTACGCATGGTCGAATCAGCCGAGTCTGCCGTTCGGAACTTTCACGCCGCGTGGGTGCGTTGGGACGTCGACGAACTCATTGGCTTCTTCACCGAGGATGCTGTCTGGACGGATGGTCACAACGAACCTCTTAAGGGTGTTGATGCCATCAGAGCGCAACTTCAAGTAGTCGCAGCGTTGGTACCAAGTACGACAGCTGACATCAATGGTCTCCTCGCCAGCGGCAGCACGGTGATGGTCGAACGTGTCGATATTTTCGAGTTCAAGGATGAGGCCTTTGTAATCGAAGCTGCGGCCGTCTTCGAAGTTGACGGCAACGGACGCATTGCGCGCTGGCGCGACTACTACGACTCCCGGGGGCTTCAGGACCGCATCCTTGCTTTGCTCGCCGCGTAACGAGAACGAGCAGCGAGAAGTGCTCGCCTTTCGCTAGCGACTCTTTCAACCCACCGTGAGCGTTCCCATTCCTGGGCTACTTTCTCAGGGACGGTGAGCGTCTGGCCCTGCGGCTACCCGCGACCTGCTCGGCCACGACTCGCCAATCCCAGCGGATGTTCACGCCGGCCACATCGGCCAGGCTCCATGCGACCGCAAGAGCATCAAGTTCGCTGATCTCATAGCCCACGATTGAAAGTGTGCTTGCACTGGCGGGGTGAGGCTTAGTCTGCCACTGCCGCTATCCGAGAGGAGTTTCAACCAATGAGCGAGTCAGCGGAGTCAGTCATACGCAACTACTTAGCCGCCATGGAGAAGTCTGACGCCGATACGCTGGCCAGCTACTTCAGCGACGACGCCGTCTTCATCGATGGTCCACGAGGGATCCACGAGGGTATCGATGCCATCAGGACAGAAATGCAATCGATGGCGATGCTCTCCAGCTTCAGCGTCGAGATAAGGGCTCTGGTCGCGAGTGGTGGCACCGTGATGACCGAGCGAGTGGACACGTTTGGAATCCAAGGCAAAACGTTCGACTTAGAAGTCGTGGCGGTGATTGAAGTCGACGGCGATAACCGAATCAAACGCTGGCGAGACTATTACGACCTCAGGTCCCTAGAAGAGCGCATGGCCGCTGCGTTTGCGCAGCCGAGCTGACAGATTCGAGTGGGGCGGCTGATGGGGCACGCCTGGTGAGCATCCACGTCACCGCATGGGCATCCGAATAGCAGAACTACGCTGTCGGTCGCTTGCTGGGACCAGCGCGGCCGCCCAGATTGTGGATCTAAAGTTATAGCCACCATGAACGTCTGCAGCATCTCTCGCTCGGCCTTTTTGACGTCGCTGCATTCGCCGAAGCGCACCCAGGTCTGATTCAAATCGGTCAAGCATCTGACGGGCCAACCCCCGGCATGAGGTGATCGGGCGCCGAGGCGCTTGCCGTAGAACTGGTTCAGCCTCGTCCTCAATGAGGCCGGCCATGCCTACGTAGACGGCTGGTTCGTCTGGCAGCCACATCGAGGCAAGTCGTCGGGCCAGTGCTTCTGGTGAGGGGCGCTCTCCGTCGACAGGGAGCTCGGGCCGCGTATCCAAGAGTTGTCGCGCAGACGGCTCGTCGATAAGGCCAGGACCGATAACCAACGCTGCGGGATCAGCGGTTCGAGCGATCACGTACATGCCGGGCACGTCAGACGGAAGATGGGCGCGCCAAGGCACGGCTTTAAGTCGGACCACACCGGCGGCGTCGAACAAGGCGTCAACCGTCGATGCCATTTCGGCAACATAAAGCAGGCGCGATGGGCGCTGTGCTCGGTCGCCATTGCGGTTACCCCTCGACGACTGCGAACGGAAACGCCGGGAGGCATCGCCGCGCCGTTAGCTCTGAAAAGCGGGTACCCGACGCAGCATGACTGAGAAGAAGCAGGACCGCGAAGATCAGGCCCGCAAGGCCGCCGATGAGGTGAAGCGGCGGGAGGAGGACCGCGTACATGGGGACGACCCGGACGTGAGGCCGAGCCAGAACGAGAAGCAGAGACAACTGAAGAACCCATGACTCTGGTGAGAGTCGCTAGCTGTGCCGCCGCCTCGGCGTCATGTGGCCCCAAGGTTCCGGTGGAGGAAGGAAGCCTAGCCGAATGACTCGACAAGGTGGTTGAGGCCATTAAGAACGCCAACGAACGACTGAAATCCCTATAAGCTCGGCACATGCGTTTCGGGCAACCGTTGGCCGGATTCGCCGTCGCTGGTGCGCTGGGCGTGGCCGCCTTCGGTATTGGCGCCGGCGTGGCACGCGCGGACCCACCGGCCCCTCCGCCATGGCCGGGGGACCCAGGGCCATCCGCACCGCCGTGGGGGTCTAGGTCGCCACTGCCTGAACTGTTAGGGCCGGGGTCGCCACTGCCCGAACTGTTAGGGCCGGGGTCGCCACTAACCGAACTGTTAGGGCCGGGGTCCCCGCTGCCCGAACTGATGGGGCCAGGGTCACCGCTGCCGGAACTAATGGGGCCGGGGTCACCGCTGCCCCAGCGGTGGGGACCACCCCTGGAGTCCGGTCTGCGTCCGCCACCATTGGGCTAGCAACCGGGGAAGCTATGGCGCGGCCCATTGCGGGCAGGCCGAACGGCGCGAGCGGACCGGAAGTTGTGACGCGCTAACCGGTGTTGTCCGCCACCGTGGCACCGGTGGCGTCGGTCCGCACCGAATTGATGTCGGTCTCCGCGGCAGCCTTTGTCTTGTAACGCTCGCCGCGTTCTTGCAACGGCACCCGCCGTCGCATGCCGCGCCTTCCTGCCATTGCTCCATCAATATTGTTGTGCCTCAAGGTAATTCGCGTGCAAAGAATGCGCGAAAGGCTGGTGTTACTTGCAACTTGCTTGGCGAAATCGGTACGAGCCGAAGGCTGGTCCGGATGGTCATCTGGTGATATTTGCATCCCCTCGCCGACCACCGAAACTTCGAGGAGCGGCCACCTTATGGCTTTGGGCTCATGGCGGGGCAGTCTGCGCGCCAACAGGCCGGGTTGGGCCTGACTCCCTCGTTGGCGACTGACACCACGAGAGCCACGCCGAGGAAAACCACCAGTGGCACGAAAACGAGTGGGTACGCGGCGATCGCGGCAAAGGCGATGAGCGTGCCCGGCACTACCACCGCCATTGCGGCCGCTGGATGCCGATCGCTTAGGGCGGCAAGCCTTGCCGGCGCCGCTAGCGCCGACCCGACCCATGGATGTCGATCCGGCCATCTACCGTACGAGCTACGGGTTTCTAGGCCGCAACCCCAGCAGGTTTGTCCGCTCACCCGCTCATGATGTCACCGCGTCGGGCAGCCCACCACAGCATCGAGACTCCGGTCAGGTAGCTCTTGCGGTGGCCCGCAGAACCCAGCGGGATCTCTCTGTCCGACCCTCCACAGAGGTGCCGAGGGCATAAGCTCAAGCAATCCGAATTGGGGACGGGTCCTTCTGAGGAGGTCCTGCGATGACGAGGTTCGTTCGCCGTCTGGCCGCTGGTGTCGCGATCACGCTAGTTCCGATGGCCCCTGTGACAGTCGCGGCGGCGGGAGTCGCCTCGGCGGAGTGCGACCCAAACTGGTCGCACAACCCCTTGACCAACGAGTGCAAACCGCCACCGCCGCCGCCGGCATGGTGGACTCCCCCGCCGGAGTATGCGCCGAGGTACGCGCCAGAGTCGGTGCCGCCGCCCCCGCCACCGCCGCCGTGGGCACAGTCGCTGCGCCCGGTGTGGGACGGGGGTCATCAGCAGTGGGTCTGGGTGGGGATCTAGCCGAGGCGACCGCATCGCACCGGCTTGCGCCGCGGTGGTCGAGGCCGCCTGAAGAGTCCATACATCGGCACGACGTCAACCCCCGTCACCAACGGCGCCTGACCTACTTGCCGACGCAACAAAGGAGAATCCGCCCGTGTCGTCATGGCGCCCGCTCACCTGGTGCATCCTGGGGCTGCAGGTTTTGTTCGTCACCTGGCTGATCGTGAATGTCATCTCGGGATTCGATGCCTGCTCGAACCAGCACTCCGACGGCTGCAGAGCCGGGGAAGCAATTGGCACGAAAATCGGTATGGGGATATTCATCGTTCTCTGTGTCGATGTCCTTCTTGGCGGCTTATGGGTGGTGACGAGCAAAAGCACACAGACATGCCCCGGGTGTGGGCAAGACGTGACGAACGGACATTTGGTCTGCCCCGGGTGCGGGTTTGACCTTGCGGCGCCGGCACACGGGCAAGATCCTCCTGCGCCGCCGCCTGCACCACCGGGCTGACTTGGGAACCGACTGACTTTCCTACGGGTTGTTCTGCATCACGCAACGCACAACCGCGTTGGCAACCCGCGGCTCGAATCCCATCTGCCCAACTTTCTGAGCTTCTGCAGCAGGGGAAACGCCGGATTTCAGATCTTGCTCGATAGTTCCAGCGAGGTACCGACTGTTTGGGCTGGGGGCCGACAGCGGCAGGTTCGGGATGTTTCCCACACAACGGAGGTAGCCGTCGTCGTCAGCGTGGGCCGACGGCGGCAGCACAGCAGGGGCGATCAATGGGACGGCGATGGCGGTGCCAAACGCCGCAACGGCGTGGATGATGCGCATGATTGCACGCATACCCGCGGCCGAGGCAAATAACTCGTATCCGGACGATTGACGGCGCGAGAAGCTGCGCACTTCCAATTGGACATGCACTCAAGAGTTGAGCCGCGACCCGCTCATCATCCTGACCCTAGAGCGGCCTGACCGTACCCGATAGCCCGAAAAGGATTGCGTCGCAAGCTGATGCACCCGCCGACGTAAGGAGGTTGTGCGTCGGAAATCCGTTCGCCCGGCCCCTACGTCGCGTGGCCCAATTCGTCCCGAACGTGTTTTTCGATGAACAGTGGGATGAAACCCCGGATCGGACTGGCATCGAAGCGAGCGTGCTCTCGCCTCACAACGGCATCGACATGCTCGGGCGAGACTCTGGGGAACTCGTGAACCAGTCGCCGTTCGAGATGCGCTAGTACCGGTTCCTCACTAATCGGACTGACCTGTCTCATGCTCGGAGCTCTTCCCTTCACTTGCCGTAGTAAACGGATGGCCATCCGGGAAGTAATACTGCGTTGTGCCCACGCCGCGAGGCCACCCCGCCCGGCCGTGATCCGCAAGATTTCGCAAGAAGTTCACGAATACTTCGCACAAGCGACGTTGGGGGTTGGCCTGGTGATGTGTCGTGAAGCAGATCGTTGCCGGACCATCGCACCCGGGAGCGTCACGGCGGCATACCTCGCAGAGCGCCTTCGGAACCCGCCCAGTCGCTAGTGCGGAGTCGAAACCTCTTGTGCCGGAAATGATTCGATAACCTCGACCAGCTCATCGGCGGCTTCCCAATTCAACAGGTGTCCGGCGTCCGGAATGATGACGAGCCGGGCCCCCGGAATGCCTGCGGTAAGTCGGCGCGAGTGATGGGGCGGGGTGGTGCGATCGGCGGAGCCGACCATGATCACCGTCGGCACCGCGATTTCACCCAGCCGCGGGTATCGGTCTTCTTGCGAGAAAGCCCGCACGATCGGTAGCAACGACCCGTGGTTATCGAGGTGTTGATTGAACAACTCGATAAACACCGAGACCATCGTCGGCGACGGGCTTCTCCCGCACTGAGCGGCGCCGAACAGCACCGCCACTGTCTTGCTGCGCAGCATCTGCTGCAGGACGCCGTATTGCAGCAGCGGGATCTGCAGCCGGTTCTGCGGTGCCCCGTCCAGCACGCGACCCGCCCAGGTGGCGAACAGCACCAGCCCGCGTAGCCGTCGCGCCAGATCGGGATGGTCGAGCATGGCGCGAACGGTCAAGAATCCGCCCATCGAGTGTCCGATGAGCACGCCGTCGCGAACGTCGAAGTGCTCCAGGACAGCCGCGATATCGGCCGCCATGGGCTCGGACCCGATGCCGTCGGAACCCAGAGTGGAACGCCCGTGGCCGCGCTGATCGAAGGCGATGACACGAAACCCCTTACCCTGCAGTTTGTTCCACACGAAGTTCCACTCGGCTGCGGTGGCGGTATAGCCGTGCACGAAGACCACCGGCGGTCCCTGTCCTGCGGACAGCGCCCGCAACACCGCCCCGTCCGGGCGGGTGATCAGCGTCTCCTCACCCTCGAGCTCGGCGAGAAGTTGCTCGCGGGTGAACGGATCCGGGTTTTGTTCGATCCGCGCGACCGCCGCCCGCGCCCCGCCCCAGAGCAACCCGGTCACGCCAATGATCAAGCCCGCGGCCAGCCGTGCCCTCATCGCAGGTCAACCCAAACCGTAAGGGCCACAGTCAGAATGGCGAAAAGGCCAAGCAGGATCGTGTCGACCGCGTGCAGGCGTGGTGATTCCGTTGCGCCCAACCGCAATTCGCGGGCGATCAAAAAAAGCGGAAACGACACGCTCACCGCAATCAGTGCGGATCCCAGAATGTAAGCCCAGATGAACCGTATGTGGTACTTCCTGGCTTCGATCACCATCAGGATGGTCGCGGCCAAGGCGAACATGAGGATGTCGGCAGTGATGCTTCGCGAAGCCGCCGTGACCGTGGTGTCTTTGACGAAGTTGACCAGAAAACCGGCAGGTTTGCCCGCGTATGCGACATTCTGGCTCCAGGTCGCGGCAAGCGCCGCGAGCGCGATCGCCCCATAGACGCCGCACAGCACCTTGCGGGACATGGGCATGGCCGACGGTGATTGCTCTGCTGTTTGCACGGCCTCAACCCTAAGGGAGACCGAAACCGGCAGGGCCGATACGCGGGTCAGCTGCCGGCCTTCGGGGCCGGACTGGTGTCCTCCCCGGTCACGTACTTGGGGCAGTAGTGTGCGGCGGCGAGCGTCGTGAACTTGGCGGCGCCGGTTCCCTGGAATGCCGGGTTGCGGTTGCGCAGTTCGGTGACGATGTCCGCAGCCGACTTTCCCTCGTCGATCAACTGACACACCGACTTCGCAGCCGTTATCGCGTGATCCGGGTCCTGGTAGGTGATACCGGCCTGGCGGAGGTCGGCGAGGAACTCTTGATCATTGTCGTCGGCGTACGCCGGTGCGGCGGTAACGCACATAACGGCGACGCTTGTCAGCACCCACAGCAGTCTCATGACTTCCCGATCTTCGCAGAGCGGAGTGGCCCATGCATCCCATGGGACGAACTGCCTACGCTGCCGACGAAACTCGTGACAACCTGAGTGCGGATCGACGGACTGGCTGGGCTCCGGGAACTGGGGTGACCGGCCGACGTTGCGGAATTTCCCAGACGTCTCCCTCGAGAGCGCCGGGCAGGTCCGCCTCGCTGGCCACGAAGATCGGCTCTACGCCCAGTTCGGACTGGCGCTGGTAATCCTTCACCGCCGCGAACGCCCACCGGCTCAGCAAGCAGATCGCGATCAGATTGGCAATCGCCATCAGTGCCATCGCCAGGTCGGCGAGTGCCCATACCAGCGTCAGCTTGGACATCGCGCCGAACGCGATCGCCATCAGCGTGACGAGTTTCAGCACGCGTATCGCCGCGCGGCGGCCGCCCAGAAAGAACAGGTTGGCCTCGGCGCACACGTAGTTGCTCAGCACCGAGGCGAACGCGAAGACGAACACCACCGTCGTCATCAACACGGTGCTCCACGAGCCCAGTCCGGCGGCGACGGCAGATTCGGTCAGGCTGGCACCGGCGACGGAACCGGTGTGAGCGGGGTTGTAGACGCTTGGCCCAGACATCAGCACGATGAATGCGGTCGCGGTGCAGATCACCATGGTGTCGACGAAGACGGCGAGCGACTGGATCAGCCCCTGCTCCACCGGATGTGACACGGTGGCGGCACCGGCGATGTTGGGCGAACTACCCATCCCCGCCTCGCAGGCGAACAGACCACGCTTGACCCCGGTTGGCATCGCCACCGCGATACCGCCGGCGAAACCGCCTGCCATTTGCTTGATTCCGAATGCACCGCCGACGATCTGCTCGATCACCGCCGGCAGCTGGGTGACGTTGGCCGCCACAATCGCAAGCGCCAGCAACGCATAGGCCAGTGCGACTCCCGGCAGCACCGTTCCGGCGAACTTGGCGACCCTGCGCACCCCACCGAAGAGCACCGGGGCCGCGAGCACGGCCAAAGCCAGTGTCGTCCAACCGATCGGGATGCCATGGGATGACTTCAGAACTCCGCTGATCGCGTTCGTCTCCACCATGTTGAACGCCGTCGAGAACGTGATCATCAGCAACACGGCGAACATGACACCGCCTGCCCGCGAGTGCAGCCCGCGCTGGATGTAAAACGCTGGGCCACCGCGGAAAGTACCGTCGCCGGAGCGCACCTTGAAGAGCTGGGCGAGCGTCGCCTCGACGACCGCGGTGGCCATGCCGACCGCAGCCACCACCCACATCCAGAAGATCGCGCCGGGTCCGCCGACGGTGAGCGCGATAGCTACACCGGCGATGTTCCCGGTGCCCACCCGTGACGCCAGCCCTACGCAGAAAGCCTGAAAGGAAGAGATCCCACCGTCTTGACGGTGGGATCTGCGAAGCTGGCCAAACATGCGGCCGAAGTACCGGATCTGAATACACCTGGTGCGCAACGTGAAATAGATACCGACACCGATGAGCAAGTAGACGAGGACATGGGTGTTCAGGACATCGCTAAGCGGATCGATCAACTGCGCCTGAAGGAAGTCCAAGTTTGCTTCCTTTCGGCCACATACCGGCTGCTATCCGTCACAGGATGGTAGAGACGAAATGTTGAGGACACGTTTCGTTCACCGGGATGTCGGTAGCCAGGGTGTTAACAATCGGTCACGCGCTGCTGGCTAGGAGCCGCCACTGCCCTTGACGACGTTCGTCGAAAGCGCCTTCGGGCAATAGACGTTGGCCGCGATGGCGGTGAACTTCGCGGCCTTCTCCTGACTGAGCCCAGGGTTCAGGCGCTGGACGTCCTTCACGACATCCACCATCTGCGTGCCTTGACCGGCCTTCTCGCACACCCATTTGCCAGCCGCGATCACCTGGACCGGGTCCGGAAAGCTGATGCCGGCCGCCTGGATCGTCGCGATGAATTCGTCGTCGGTGCTGTCGGCGTACGCGGGCGCGGCCACGCCGAGCATAACGGCGAGGCCCGCCAGGGTCAGGATCGGCAGCTTCACAGTGCCCTGATAGTCGCAGGGTGGCGACGGGCTCGCATCCTGGGCGGCGGGAGCGCCCTCTGAGGGGCAACCGATACGGCCGCCACCGCATCGGGCCTGGCTTTGCGAGTGAATCCTTGGCTTTGCGAGTGAATCCTGGGCTTTGCAGGTGAATCCTAGGCTGAGTTCACCGCCGCCCGGTTCCCGTCCTACGTGCACACCGAAAGCCGTCAAATCACACCGAAAGTCGTCAGTTCACCCTGAGCGCCGAGGCGTCAACCCGAAGTTGACGATCACGACATCGTCAACCTATTGTTGACGGCATGACCGAGCCGACCCCGATCGCCTACCCCGTCCGACTCGACGAGCTGATCAGCGCCATCAAGCGCGTCCACAGCGATGTGCTGGAACAGCTCACCGACGCGGTCTTGGCCGCCGAGCATTTGGGCGAGGTCGCCGATCACCTCATCGGACATTTCGTCGATCAGGCGCGCCGTTCGGGTGCCTCGTGGACAGACATCGGGAAGAGCATGGGCGTCACCAAGCAGGCCGCGCAGAAGCGGTTCGTGCCTCGGTCCGAAGCCACGGTGCTCGATCCGGATCAGGGCTTCGGGCGCTTCACACCGCGGGCGCGCGGAGCCGTCGTCGCCGCCCAGAACGTCGCCCACGAAAACGCCAACAGCGAGATCACCCCTGACCATCTGCTGCTCGGTCTCCTCAGTGACCCGGCCGCGTTGGCAACCGTCCTGCTCAACCTGCAGCACGTCGACACCGAGGCGCTGCGGCGGGCGGTGACCCTGCCCTCGCGCGGGGACGAGGTGCCCGAACTCATCCCATTCAGTGGCCCGGCGCGCAAGGCGCTCGAGCTGACCTTTCGCGAAGCGCTTCGGTTGGGCCACAACTACATCGGCACCGAACACCTGCTGCTGGCGCTGCTCGAGCTCGAAGACGGCGAGGGGCCACTGCACCGATGCGGCGTGGACAAAGAGCGCGTCGAGGTGGACTTGGTCGCCGCGCTGGAATCCCTTACCAGCGGCAACACCGTCACCGGCCCCGGCCGGGACGCTGCGCAGGACGGCTGACCAGCTACGCCCAACCACTCCCCTTTGCTACGGCGCGTGTGCAATCATGCGAGGGTCCGCCGAAGGAGCCGAGGAGGCAACGATGCACCGCTGGCTGGCTGTCATGACCACTCTCCTCGTCGCCGTTGCGGGAGTGGTCACTGTCGCAGGCCTCACCTCCGCCGTACCGCGCGCCTGGGCGAGCGACGCGCCGATCGGCCACATCGGCGACACGTTGCGGGTGGACACCGGCACGTACGTCGCAGACGTCACGGTTAGCAGCGTCACGCCGTGTGACCCGCCGCCGGGATTCGGCTACACCCGCTCCGGCGTACCGGTGAAAAGCTTTCCCGACAGCACCGTTGAGCGCGCCGACGTGACCATTCACGCGGTGCGCGTGCCGAATTCGTTCATCATGGCCACCAACTTCAGCTTCAATGGCGTGACGCCGTTCGCCGACGCGTACAAGCCGCGGACATCCGATGCACCCGACGCGCTGGACAACGTACTCGTGAACGCCCCACAGGGATCCATCGTGCGTGGCGAAGTGTATTGGGACGCCTACCGTGATCCGGTGTCCAATGTGGTGCTGCTGGACAAGAAGACCGGTGTGCACCTTGCCCAATGGAATCTGTGACCCAGAGTCATCCGGCAGTTCGACTTGCCTGGGCGGTCAGCGCCAGCAGCCGAGAAGTGGCCCGTAGGTACTTCTTTCGGTAGCCACCGGCCAGCATCTCCTCGCTGAAGATGGTGTCCAGTTTCGCACCGGATGCGACCACCGGGATGCCGGCGTCGTAGAGCCGGTCGGTCAGCGAGACCAGCCTCAGGGCGACGTTCTGATCGTCGATGGCGTGCACACCGGTCAGGAAGACCGCGGTCACGTTTTCGATCAAGGTCAGATACCGCGACGGGTGCATGGTGGCCAGATGGCGGCACAGCGCGTCGAAGTCGTCGAGGGTCGCCCCGGCCACACCCGCCGCGCGCGCGGCTACCTGCTCGTCGGACAACGGCTTAGGCGCCGGCGGCAGGTCGCGATGCCGATAGTCCGGCCCCTCTATCCGCACTGTGGTGAAAATCCTTGCCAGCGTGTTGATTTCGCGCAGAAAGTCCTGCGCGGCGAAGCGCCCCTCGCCGAGTTGCTCGGGCAGCGTATTGGAGGTGGCGGCCACCGACACACCGCGCTCGACCAACAACGAGAGCATCCGTGAAATCAGCGTGGTGTTGCCCGGGTCGTCCAATTCGAACTCGTCGATGCACACCGCGGTGTAATTGGCCAGCAGATCAATGCATTCGGCGAAGCCGAACACCCCCGCCAGCTGGGTCAGTTCGCCAAACGTTGCGAAAGCCTTTGGGGCCTCGGAGTTTTCCGGCGCTACTTCCGGCCCGGGACCGGGCAGCTGGTAGTACGCCGAGGCCAGCAGATGGGTCTTGCCCACTCCGAACCCGCCGTCGAGATAGAGCCCGACACCGGGCAGCACCTCCCGTCTGCCCAACAGCTTTTTGCGGCCCGCCCGTCGCTGCACAGCCTCGCGGCAGAAATCCTGACACGCCGCGACGGCAGCAGCCTGAGTCGGTTCCGCCGGATCGGGACGATACGTCGCAAAGCTGACATCGGCGAACGTTGGCGGGGGCCGCAATTGGGAGATCAGTCGTTCCGGCGACACACTCGGGTGCCGGTCCACTAGGTGAGCGACCTGGCCGGGCGCGTTCGGCTCGGGCGCGTTCGGCTCGGGCTCATTCGTCGAAGTGGACCCGTGCATGCAGGCACTGTAGCGGCGTGCTGCAATCAAACCCATGCCCGCACTGAGGCTGCTCGAATCCGGGCGTGAAGTCGACGACGGCGAACTGCCGCAGTTCTACGACTACCCGGCCGAACACGACGGCATCTGGCTTCGGGCCAACTTCATCACTAGCGCGGACGGTGGTGCCACCGCGGCCGGCACCACCGCGGCGATGGCGTCACCCGGCGACAAGTTCATCTTCAATCTGCTGCGTGAACTGGCCGACGTCGTGCTGGTGGGCGCGGGCACGGTGCGCATCGAGAAGTATTCCGGCGCGCATCTGAGCGTCACCCAGCGCCAGCGTCGGCAAGCACGCGGCCAAAGCGAGGTCCCGCAGCTGGTGATCGTGACCAGGGCGGGCCGACTGGACCGCGACCTGGGAGTGTTCACCCGCACCGAGGTGCGGCCTTTGGTGCTCACCTGCACGAACGCCGCCGATTCGACGCACGAAAGGCTTGCCGGCCTGGCCGAGGTGGTCGATTGCTCAGCAAACGATCCGGGCGAGGTCGACGAAGCGGCCGTGCTGGCAACCCTTCAAGCGCGCGGTCTTCGCCGCATCCTCACCGAGGGCGGGCCGATGCTGCTCGGCTCGTTCGTCCAGCGCGGAATGCTCGACGAACTCTGCCTGACGATCGCGCCCTGCCTGGTCGGCGGGCTGGCCCCGCGGATCGCGACCGGATCTGGCCAGCTGTTGACCCCGATGCGGTGCGCACACGTTCTCACCGATGAGTCCGGCTACCTGTACACGCGCTACATCAAGAGCTGAGCGCATATGGCTACTGTGGTCGGCATGAGTCGGCGCGCCACGTCTGCCGCGATCCTGGTCGCGGCGACCACGCTGTTGTCCGGCTGTGTGCCGCTGCTGCCCGCAGACCCGCGCTTCGCCACCAACTCCGGTGCCCGGCCGCAGGGCGTGGCCACTACCAAGCCGCCGCCGGCGGGGCCACCGCCGATCGCCGCGCCCAAGAACGACCTATCCTGGCGCGACTGCACCAAGCGGGTGCTCGCCGACGCCGGGGTCACCGCACCGCCCGGCCTGTTGCTGGAATGCGCTACTTATGATGCTGACCTCGATCCGGTCAACGGGGGGTCGGGAACGTTGAGCATCGGCGCTGTTCGCGCCCGGTCGAGTCAGACTCCGCGCGACGCCGGCCCACTGGTCTTCACCACCGGCGCCGACCTGCCGTCGTCGACGCAATTGGCGGTGTGGCTCTCCCGCGCCGGTTCCGATGTGCTCCGCAGCCATCCCCTAGTCGCCGTCGACCGCCGCGGCATGGGCATGTCGAGCCCCATCGACTGCCGAGACCGCTTCGACCGCCAGACGATGCGCGATCAGGCGCAGTACAAATCCGGCGACGACCCGGTTGCCAACCTGTCGAACGTGTCGAACACCGCGACCACGAATTGCACCGACGCCTTGGCGCCTGGCGCCTCGTCCTACGACAACTCCCACGCCGCCTCCGATCTCGAGCGGTTGCGCAACCTGTGGGATGTGCCCGCACTTGCCCTGGTCGGAATCGGAAATGGCGCACAGGTGGCGTTGGCCTACGCCGGATCGCGGCCCGACAAGGTCGCAAGATTGATCCTCGACTCCCCCGTTTCGCTCGGCATCAACGCCGAGGGCGCCGCCGAGCAGCAGGTCAAGGGGCAGCAAGCCGCCCTTGACGCGTTCGCCGCGCAGTGCGTGGCGATGAACTGCTCGCTGGGCGCCGACCCGAAGGGCGCTGTCTCCGCCCTGCTCGCAGACGCCCGCGCCGGTAAGGGTCCGCGCGGCGCGTCGGTGGCGTCGGTGGCCAACGCCATCGTCGCCGCCCTGGGCTATCCCACCAGCGGCCGCGCCAACATCACCACGAGCCTGTCGGACGCGCTGGCGTCGGCCCGCTCCGGCGACACCAACCAACTGAACAGCTTGATCAACCGGGCTGACGCCACCCTGGATTCGGACGGCCAGTTCGTCAACGGCTGCAGCGATGCGCTCAACCGCCCCACCCCCGACCGGGTCCGCGAGCTGGTGGTCGCGTGGGGGAAGCTCTATCCCCAGTTCGGCACTGTCGCCGCGCTCAACCTAGTCAAATGCGTGCACTGGCCCACGACTTCGCCGTCACCGCCGCCGAAGGACCTCAAGGTCGACGTCCTGCTGATGGGTGTGCAGAACGACCCGATCGTGGGCTCTGAAGGTGTCGCCGCCACGGCGGCCACCATCATCAATGCGAACGCGGCCAGCAAGCGGGTCATGTGGCAGGGCATTGGCCACGGCGCCAGCATCTATTCGTCCTGCGCGGTCCCACCGCTGATCGCATATCTGGACACCGGCAAGCTGCCCGGAACCGACACCTATTGCCCCGCCTAATAGTTGGCGGCGCGCCCGGCCGGTGTACGGTTCGCTCGTGACGGCAGCTGACTCGACCCGAACCGGCTTCAGCGATTGGATACAGGCCGCATTCCGTCCCCCCACCAGCGCGCCCAGCGCCGCGACTGTGCTGCGCTCGGTGTTGTGGCCGGCGGCCATCCTGTCGGTGCTGCACCGCAGCATTGTGCTCACGCTGAACGGCAACATCACCGACGACTTCAAGCCGGTATACCGCGCGGTGAGCAACTTCCGGCACGGCCTGGACATCTACAACGAGCATTTCGACTACGTCGACCCGCACTACCTGTACCCGCCCGGCGGCACGCTGCTGATGGCGCCGTTCGGATACCTGTCCTTCACGCCGTCGCGGTATCTGTTCATCGCGATCAACACCGTGGCGATCCTGATCGCCTGGTATCTGCTGCTGCGGATGTTCAAATTCACGCTGTCGTCGGTGGCCGCGCCCTCCCTGCTGCTGGCCATGTTCTGCACCGAGACGGTCACCAGCACGCTGGTATTCACCAACATCAACGGCTGCGTCCTGCTGGCCGAAATGCTGTTCCTGCGGTGGCTGCTGGACGGCAAACTCGGCCACCAGTGGTTAGCGGGCGTGGCGATCGGACTGACTTTGACGCTCAAACCCCTGCTCGGTCCGCTGGTGTTGCTGCCCCTGCTCAACCGACAGTGGCGGGCCGTGGTGACCGCGATCGTGGTTCCGGTGGTGATCAATCTGGCCGCGCTGCCGTTGGTCAGCCACCCGATGGACTTCTTCACCAAGACGCTGCCGTACATCGGGGGCACCCGGGACTACTTCAACAGTTCGATCGAGGGCAACGGCGTGTACTTCGGCCTGCCGACCTGGCTGATCGTGGCCCTGCGGGTCGGGTTCACATTGATCGCGATCGGTGCCCTCTGGCTGCTCTACCGCTACTACCGCACCCGCGACCCGCTGTTCTGGTTCACCAACTCGTCGGGTGTGCTGCTGCTGTGGTCGTGGCTGGCGCTGCCCCTGGCCCAGGGCTACTACTCGATGATGCTGTTCCCGTTCCTCATGACGGTGGTACTGCGGAACTCGCTGATCCGCAACTGGCCGGCGTGGCTGGGTATCTACGGCTTCCTGACGCTGGACGACTGGCTGATTTACAAGTACATGAGGTACGGCCGCGCCCTGCACTACCTGAAGATCACCTACGGCTGGTCGCTGCTGTTGATTGTGGTGTTCACCGTGCTGTACTTCCGTTACCTCGACGCCAAAGCGGAGAGCCGGCTGGACGGCGGCATCGACCCGGCATGGCTGACCGCCGACCGGGAAGACGCGATGATCGCAAGCGCGGCGGAGACGGGCGCGGCAGGTCACCGCTAGTTTCGCTAGCGTGGATGCATGACCCGTCCAAAGCTTGAGCTGACTGATGACGAGTGGCGTCAGAAACTGACACCGGAAGAGTTCCACGTGCTGCGTCGCGCCGGCACCGAGCGGCCGTTCACCGGTGAGTACACCGACACCAAAACCGAGGGCGTCTACGAGTGCCGGGCCTGCGGGGCCGAATTGTTCCGCAGCACAGAGAAATTCGAGTCACACTGCGGATGGCCGTCATTCTTCGACCCATTGAGCTCCGACGCGGTGATCCTGCGTTCCGACAATTCGATGGGAATGACGCGCACCGAGGTGTTGTGCGCCAACTGTCACAGCCACCTCGGTCATGTGTTCGCCGGCGAGGGATATCCGACGCCGACGGACCAGCGCTACTGCATCAACTCGATCTCGCTGCGCCTGGTGCCGACGGAGAGTTAGCGGGCGAAGCCCGGCTCAGTCCACCCGCCTGGCGTGCACTTCCCAGAACGGCGCGTGCAGCCTGCCGTTGACCAGCCACGGCTCCATCGCCCGGAACTGCTTGAGCATTTCGGCCGCTTGCTCGGCGACATCGGGATTGCGCGCGGCCATCATCTCGATCGTCTCGGCGCTGATATTGACCTGGTAGGTAGTGGTTCCCAGGTAGGTGATCTCGAAGCCGCCCAGGGGAAGCACTTCGCGAAAGTTGTTCTCGGACAGCGACCGGAACATCTTGAAGCCGTTGACGTCGTGCTCGCCGAACTCGAACATGTAGAGCCGCGCTCCCGACTTGGTCGCCCGGTGCAGCGCCTGGACGTAGGACTTCTGCAGCTCGGGAGCGGTGCTGAAGGTGTGGTAGAAAGCGCAGTCGACGACGGTGTCGAACCTGTTGTCCAAGCCCTCCAGCTTCGTCGCGTCGGCGACCTCGAAGTTCACCGAGACACCGGCCTTGCGCGCGTTCTCCTTGGCGCGCTCGATGGCTGCGGCCGACCCGTCGATACCGGTGGCCGAGTAGCCCTTCGAGGCGTAGTAGATCGCATGATGCCCAGGACCTGTGCCCGGGTCGAGCACCTCGCCCTTGACCGCGCCCACCGCGACCAGCTGCTGAACCACCGGCTGCGGGCCGCCGATGTCCCAAGGCGTGGCGGCGGGCAAGCCGTGCGACCGCCGGTCGTCGCGGTACATCTCCTCGAAACGAGTGGGATCGGTCGGGTCCGGGGCGGTCATGGCAGCGCATTCACCAACTGCTCGACCGGCACCCGCGGACCGGTGAAAAACGGCGTCTCGGCGCGGGTGTGACGCCGGGCGTCGGTCGCACGCAGTTCCCGCATCAGGTCCACTATCCGGTCCAGCTCGGGTGCCTCGAACGCCAGGATCCACTCGTAGTCGCCGAGCGCGAACGCCGGCACCGTGTTAGCCCGGACATCCTTATACTCGCGGGCGGCCATGCCGTGCTCGGCGAGCATCCGCCGGCGCTCCTCGTCGGGCAACAGATACCACTCGTAAGAGCGCACGAACGGGTACACGCAGACGTAGTTGCCGGGCTCTTCGCCGGCCAGAAACGCCGGGATATGGCTTTTGTTGAACTCCGCCGGACGGTGCAGCGCGACGCTGCTCCACACGGGCGAACTGGCCCTGCCCAGTGTGGTGGTGCGCCGGAAATCGGCGTAGGTGGCCTGCAACGCCTCCACCCGCTCGGCGTGGGTCCAGATCATGAAGTCGGCGTCGGCGCGCAGTCCCGCGACGTCGTAGAGGCCGCGCACGACGACCCCGCGTTCCTCCTGCTGCTTGAAAAACGTCGCGGCGTCGTCGATCACAGTATCGCGATGATCACCTAACTCGCCGGGCCGTACCGAAAACACCGAGAACATCAGGTAGCGAAGCGTCGAGTTCAGCGCCTCATAATCGAGCCGGGTCATGGCACCTATCGTGCCACTTGCGCGTCGGGCGCCTCCAATGCCTTTAGGACGCCGGTGACCGCCCTGCCCGCCGCGCCGATACAAGCCGGCACGCCGATGCCGTCCAGATAGCTGCCCGCTACCGCCAGCGTCGGCGGCAGACCCGCTCGCACCTGCGCGACCAGATCCGCATGACCCGGGCCGTACTGCGGCATGGCGTCGATCCAGCGCTGCACGCGGACATCGACCGGCTCGACGGCCACACCGAACACCGCGGCCAGGTCGTCCAGCGCCCAGGCCAGCAGTTCGTCGTCGGACGTCCGGACGGCCAGATCTTCGCCGAACCGCCCGAACGACAGTCTCAGCAACTGCGCGTCACCAATCCCGCCCCATTTGCGGGAAGACAAGGTGATCGCCTTCGCGCGCAACGGCTCACCGCTGGCGACCAGTACACCGGAGGATTGCGGGAACGGCGTGTAGGCGGGCACCGCCAGCGCCATCACCGCGGACGAAGCACTGGCGATCCGGCCGGCCGCGGCGACGCTGCGCGGGGCCAGATCCTCGATCAGGCCCACCAGCCGCGGGGCCGGGATGGCCAAGATCACCGCATCGGCGTGCCAGCCGGTACCGGCGTCGTCGTGCAGCACCCACCCGGGCTCCAGCTTCGTCACAGCGGCCTGCACCCACCGCAGCCGACTGCGCGCGGCGAGCTCGTCCAGCAGCACCTGATAGCCGCCGCTCAGCGAGCCGAACACCGGCCCGCCGCCGGCCGGCGGCAGTCCCTGCCGAACCGCGTCGGTCAGGCTGGCGGCGCCACGGTCGAGCGCGGCCGCAACAGTGGGCGCCCCGGCGCGCAGCCCGATCGTGGCCGCCGAGCCCGCATACACGCCGCCCAACAGCGGATCCACCGACCGCGCCACGGCCTGTTCGCCGAACCGGTCGGCCACCAGCGAGGCCACCGACGGGTCGCTTCCCGGCTGCCAGCTGAAAGGACGGCCGGGTTCGGCCTCGATCCGCGCGAGAGTCTCGTCATCGACCAGTCCGGCCACCGACGCCGCCGACGACGGGATCCCTGCCACCGTGCCCGACGGCAGCGGGTGCAGTTCGCCCTGGCTGTAGATCATCGGTCGGGCGCCCGTCGTGCCGCGTTGGCGCCCCGACAAGTCCAGCTCGGCCAACAGCGCCGGCATCTCGGGCCGGCGCAGCACGAACGCTTCAGCGCCCACGTCCATGGGCCGGCCGGCAACCAGTTCGGTGCGCAGGACCCCGCCGAGCCGGTCGGCGGGATCGAACAGCGTGATGGTCGCGTCTTCACCCGCTGCCGCCCGCAGCCGGTAGGCCGCCGTCAAACCCGAAATGCCGCCACCGACAACGCAATACGAGCGCGCACTCATAGCGAGTGAACCAGCGACACCAACTCGGTCAGCACTCCGGGATCGGTCTCCGGCAGTACTCCATGGCCGAGGTTGAAGACGTGGCCGGCCGCCCCGGCGTCCACGGCGCGACGCCCGTCGTCGACGACGGCACGCGCGGCACGTTCCACCACTGGCCAGCCCGCCAACAGCACCACCGGGTCCAGGTTGCCCTGCAGCGCCGTCCCGGGCTGCACGCGGGTCGCGGCGTCGGCGAGCGATGTGCGCCAATCCACACCGACAACCGTCGCCGGTGCCGGTTTGAGGGCATCGGACATCGCGCCCAGCAACTCAGCGGTCCCGACGCCGAAGTGCGTCATCGGCACGCCGTACTCGGCCAGCGAGGCGAAAACCCGGGCGCTGTGCGGCAGTACGTACTGGCGGTAGTCGGCCAGCGACAGCGTGCCGGCCCACGAATCGAACATCTGGATGGCGTCGACCCCGGCGTCGATCTGGCCGCGCAGAAACGCGATGGTGAGATCGGCCAGCTTCGTCATCAGCGCATGCCAGCTCGACGGCTCGGCCAGCATCATCGCCTTGGTGCGGGCGTGGTTTCGGCTGGGCCCTCCCTCGACGAGGTAGGACGCCAACGTGAACGGCGCACCGGCGAAACCGATCAACGGTACCTCGTCCAGTGCGTCGATCAGTAACGAGACCGCCTGCAGCACCGGCTGAATAGCTTGCGGGTCAAGGGGTTTCATGTCATCGACATCGGCGGCGGTGCGTACCGGGTGGGCGATCACCGGTCCGACGTCGGCGACGATGTCCAGATCGATGCCGGCCGCCCGCAGCGGCACCACTATGTCGGAGAACAAGATTGCCGCGTCGACGTCGTAGCGGCGTATCGGTTGCAGGGTGATTTCGCACGCCACTTCCGGCTCGAAGCAGGCCGCCAGCATGCTGTGCCGTTCCCGCAGTGCCCGATACTCGGGCAGCGAACGGCCCGCCTGCCGCATGAACCACACCGGGACCCGGCTGGGTTTGCGGCCGGCGACCGCGGCCAGATAGGGCGACTGGACCAGGTCGCGACGGGTACGTGCAGGAATATTCACTGGCCCCAATGCTGCCACGCCGGCCAAGTCGCGTGCCCCGGACCCGTTAGTGGCCGGCCGTTTTGGGTAAGCGCCGTTAGGCGGCGACATATTCACGAAGTCCAGTCGCCCCCCTCGACTGCCGCGGAAGGAGACGCTCGATGTTGCTCATGGACAAGCCGGGAAAGGGTGCCAACCCCGTTGAAGAGGTGGAGTATCTCGTCGATCGGGTGTTGCGGAACGTGGCCCATGGCCGCTTCGAGCGATCGCTGTCGGGGTTGACCGCATTCGCGGCGGTAGTGACGACCGCCGAGGTCTATCTGGAGCATTACAAGGCCAGCTTCGGCAACAAGTGGATGTGGAGCCCCATCGTGGTCACCCCGCCGGTCGTGGTGGCGGGCGTGGGGGGCGTGTTCTCAAAGCGCTGGGCCAAGCGCTGGCTGCCCATCACGGCGGCCGTGTACGCGGCGAACGGGCTGATGGGTCAGTACTTCCATGCTCGCGGTGTGTCACGTCGCCCGGGCGGCTGGGGAATGGCCAGCTACAACGTGCCGATGGGACCGCCCATCGCCGCACCCGGGCTGATGAGCATTGTCGGCGGCATGGGCCTGCTGGCCGCCGTGCTGCGGCGGGAGAAGTGAGAGGCTGCGATGCCGGACATGTCCAACGGCGAGCATCTACCCAACCTGAGGCCTAACGGACGGCCGTTGCATCCGTCGTGGCTGCCGCGCCAGCGTCGCGGCACCACACCGCAGATGATCGGCCGCTATCCGGACTATGACGTGCTGGCCACCGTCGACAGCTGGGACGACGCCACCAGGAAAGTGGTGCTGGCGCGGCTCGACGAACCTGGGCCGCTGCGGTTTTTCGACGCGTCGCAAGAGCCGACCCTGCGGGCGTTCTGCGACACCGTGCTCGCCCAGGATTCCGAGCCCCGCATCCCCGTCGCCGAGTTCGTCGACGCCAAGCTCGCCGACGGCAAGCTCGACGGCTATCAGTACGCCGATATGCCCGACGACCGCGATACCTGGCGCATCGTGCTGACCGCCCTCGATGAGACGGCCCGGGCGACCTCGGGTGCTGAGTCGTTCGCGGCTGCCGACCTGGACAGCCGGGAATCGATCATCGGGCAGTTTGCCGACGCAAAGCTATCCGGCGGCAGTTGGGAGCGCTTGAACGTCTCGCGGGCCTGGTCGGTGGTCATGCGCATGACGCTCAGCGCTTTCTACAGCCATCCCTGGGCATGGAACGAGATCGGCTTCGGCGGCCCCGCCTATCCCCGCGGTTTCATGCGGCTCGGCGGCGTCGGCAGCCGGGAACCCTTCGAAACCCCGGGCGCAACCGACGAGGACCCGGTCAAAGCCGTGGAAGAGGACGACATCGATGGGTGACTTCTGGCGCGGCCTGCTCAAGGGCGCGGTGGGGCCGCGGGACAACGACTCCCGATTCCTGCTCGACGTGCACTCGCGCGACCTGCCCGGCGAGGCCACCATGCGTCGCTACTCCGACGACGAGGAAGTCGACCTCGTCGTCGTGGGCGCCGGTGCGGGTGGTTCCGTGCTGGCCCAGCGACTGGCGCGGGCCGGCTGGCGGATCGTGATACTCGAGGCCGGCCCGTTTTGGCACCCCGACGAGGACTGGGTCTCCGACGAGGCCGGGTCGCACGCCCTGTACTGGACACAGAAGCGGATCATCGGCGGCTCCGACCCGATCGAGTTGGGCAAGAACAACTCCGGCCGCGGCGTGGGCGGATCGATGGTGCACTACGCCGGTTACACGCCGCGGTTTCACCCCAGCGACTTCGAAACCTTCACCCGGGACGGCGTCGGCGCCGACTGGCCGATCAGCTACGCCGACCTGCGTCCGCACTACCAGCGCCTGGAGCAAGAGCTGCCGGTGGCAGGCCAAGACTGGCCATGGGGCGATCCGCATCGCTACCCCTTCGCGCCGCATCCGGTGACCGGAGCTGCCATGCGGCTCTGGGAAGGCGCCATCAAACTCGGCATCGAGATGCGGGTCGGCCCGGTGGGAATCGTCAACGGCACCTTCGGCAACCGGCCGCACTGCATCTACCGCGGGTATTGCCTGCAGGGCTGCAAGGTCAACGCCAAGGCCAGCCCGTTCGTCACGCACCTGCCCGACGCGCTGGCCCACGGCGTCGAGATCCGGGCGAACTGCATGGCCAGCCGTGTCGAGCTGGACGATGCCGGAAATGCTTGCGGGGTGGTCTATTTCGACGAGCACGGGGAAAAGGAGCGCCGCCAGCGTGCCAAAGTGGTTGCGATAGCCTGCTATTCAATCGAGACTCCGCGGCTCCTGCTCAACTCAACGAGCGCCAGATTCCCGCACGGATTGTGCAACAACGACGACCAGGTCGGCCGATACGTGATGGTGCAGGGTGCATCGCAGACCGCGGGCCGGTGGCCGGAAGAACTGCGGATGTACAAGGCGCCGCCGCCGGAGGTGTCGTCGGAACAGTTCTACGAAACCGATCCACAACGTGGGTTCGCCCGCGGATTTTCCATCCAGACCGTCTCGCCGATGCCTATCGGATGGGCCGAACACGTCCTTGCCGACGGCCATTGGGGGGCTGCGCTGCGCGAATACATGCGGGACTACAACCACTGGGCCACCATCGGGGTGCTCAACGAGTTGCTTCCGCACCCGGACAACCGGGTCACCCTGGCCTCCGGAGCTGAAGCGACCGATCACTACGGAATTCCTGTCGCCCGCTTCGACTACACCCTGTCGGACAACGACAAGGCCAACATGGAGTACTCGACGAACGTGATCAAAAACATCCTGCAGGCCGCCGACGCGCAGGACGTGCTGACCATTCAGCGATTCGCACATCTCATCGGTGGCGCCCGGATGGGATCTGACCCGCAGACCAGCGTGGTCAACTCCGACCAGCGGACCTGGGCCGTGCCCAATCTGTTCCTGACCGACGGCTCGGTGTGTCCCACGCAGGGAAGCGCCAATCCCGCGCTGACCATCATGGCGCTGGCTTCCCGTCTGGCCGAACGCATTGTTCGCGGCGACATCAAAGCGGAGGCGGGCACGGCCGCTAGATCGGGGCGTGCGTAGCATCCACGTATGCCAGTGCGCCACGCCCCAATCAGCTATGACGAATTCCCCAGTCTGCGAATCGAACCCGGCGATAGCGGGGTACTGACTCTGGTTCTCGACGCGCCGGGGCTCAATTCGGTCGGGCCGCAGATGCACCGCGATCTCGCCGACATCTGGCCGGTGATCGACCGCGATCCCAACGTCAAAGTGGTCCTGGTTCGCGGCGAAGGCAAGGCGTTTTCCTCCGGCGGCAGCTTCGATCTGATCGAGGAAACCATGGGCGACTACGAGGGCCGTGTCCGCATCATGCGCGAGGCCCGCGACCTGGTGCTCAACCTGGTGAACCTCGACAAACCGGTGGTGTCGGCCATCAGGGGCCCCGCCGTCGGCGCCGGGCTGGTGGTGGCCCTGCTCGCCGATATCTCGGTGGCGGGCCGCACCGCGAAGATCATCGACGGTCACACCAGGCTCGGGGTGGCGGCCGGCGACCACGCGGCGATTTGCTGGCCACTGCTGGTCGGCATGGCCAAGGCCAAGTACTACCTGCTCACCTGCGAGACGCTGTCCGGCGAAGAAGCCGAGCGCATCGGGCTGGTCTCGACCTGCGTCGACGACGACGACGTGCTGGGCACCGCGACACGGCTGGCCGAGAACCTGGCGAACGGGGCCCAGCACGCGATCCGCTGGACCAAACACAGCCTCAACCACTGGTACCGCATGTTCGGGCCGGCTTTCGAGACGTCGCTCGGGCTGGAATTCATCGGGTTCGGCGGCCCCGACGTGCGGGAAGGGCTCGCCGCCCACCGCGAGAAGCGCCCCGCGCGGTTCGGGTCCGACGCTCAATAGAACCGCCCCACTAGCACAAAAACGGCGCGCCTGTCGCGGCGTGTCGGGGGATGGGTCTACCGTCCTTTTGTGACTTCCGCAGCCGAACCGGCCCCGTTCCGCGAAGCGGTAGCGGCCATGAACGCTGTCACCGTGCGGCCCGAAATCGAGCTCGGCCCCATCCGGCCGCCGCAGCGACTGGCGCCGTACAGCTACGCGCTGGGCGCCGAGGTCAAGCATCCCGACGTCGAGATTGTCCCCGAGCGATCCGAGGGCGACGCCTTCGGCCGGCTGATCCTGCTCTACGACCCGGACGGCTCCGACGCGTGGGACGGCACCATCCGCCTGGTCGCCTACATCCAGGCCGACCTGGACTCCCACGAGGCGGTAGACCCCCTGCTGCCCGAGGTGGCCTGGAGCTGGCTGGTCGATGCGCTTCAGTCGCGCACCGAGCAGGTCACTGCGCTGGGCGGCACGGTCACCGCCACCACGTCGGTGCGTTATGGCGACATCTCCGGACCGCCGCGCGCCCACCAGCTGGAACTGCGCGCGTCATGGACGGCGACAACTCCGGACCTCGGCGCCCACGTCGAGGCGTTCTGCGACGTCCTGGAGCACGCCGCAGGTATTCCGCCGGCCGGGGTCACCGACCTGGGCTCGCGGTCACGCGCCTGACATGCGCCCCGAGCCGTCTCCGCCGGAGACCGATTCTCCGGGCGGCACCGAACCGGAACCCACCCCGCTACTGCATCCTGCCGAGGGGCTACCGCACCTGTCGGTGACGGCCAGCGATATCGAGGCGGCCGCAACTCTCCTGGACCGCGGCAGCGGACCGTTCGCGGTGGACGCCGAGCGCGCGTCGGGCTTCCGCTATTCCAACCGGGCCTACCTGATTCAGATCCGGCGGGCCCACGCCGGCACCGTGCTCATCGACCCGGTCAGCCACGGCGGTGACCCGCTGACCGTGCTGCGGCCGGTGGCCGAGGTCCTGGGCCAGGACGAGTGGATTCTGCACTCCGCCGATCAGGATCTGCCCTGCCTGGCCGAGGTCGGCCTGCGGCCACCGGCGCTGTACGACACCGAGCTCGCCGGGCGGCTGGCCGGATTCGACAGGGTCAACCTGGCGACCATGGTCCAGCGACTGCTGGGCCTCGGCCTGGCCAAGGGCCACGGCGCTGCCGACTGGTCCAAGCGCCCGCTGCCCATGGAATGGCTCAACTACGCGGCCCTGGACGTCGAACTCCTCATCGAGCTGCGGCGCGCCATCGCGGGAGTGCTGGCCGAGCAAGACAAAACTGGTTGGGCCGCAGAGGAATTCGAATATCTCCGCAGCTTCGAGGCACGGGAGACGGAGCGGGAGGCGGCCGTCCGGCGGGAGCGTTGGCGGCGGACGTCGGGGATCCACAAAATACGTGACCCGCGCGCCTTGGCGGCGGTTCGGGAATTGTGGACGGCGCGTGACCGCATCGCCCAGCGCCGCGACATCGCGCCGCGTCGCATCCTGCCTGACTCGGCCATCATCGACGCGGCCATCGCCGACCCGAAGACGATCGAGGATCTGGTCGCACTGCCGGTGTTCGGCGGCCGCAACCAGCGCCGCAGCGCTGCAATGTGGCTGTCGGCGTTGCAGGCGGCCCGGGAGAGCCCCAATCCGCTGGAGGAAGCCGAACCGGCCAACGGGCCGCCGCCGGCGGCGCGGTGGAGCAAACGCAAACCAGAGGCCGCGGCCAGGCTGGAGGCTGCCCGGGCGGCCCTGGCGGAAGTGTCAGAGCGGGTCAGGGTGCCGGTCGAGAACCTGATCTTGCCCGAACTGGTGCGGCGGCTGTGCTGGGACTGGGAGGCCATCTCGGAACAAGCCGGAAGTGCGGCCGAGGCTGTGGAGCAGCAATTGCGTCTCCGCCAGGCGCGGACCTGGCAGCGAGAACTCGTCGTCCCGGCGCTGGCCGCGGCCCTGACGCCAAACGCCGGCGCCGAGATCGACGGTAGCGCGCAGAAGTCCGAGGAAGAGCCGCGCCAGCGTCGATCTCGGCGCGACCCCAAACCTCGGGCGCCGAACGACGGCTAGTCGAGAGTCTCGCGGACCTCGGTTTCAGACCCGAGCGGAGCGCCGAGTGCGGCAACCCAACCGGTGATCCGGCGGGCGACGTCCTGGTCGGTCAGTTCGAGATCGGCCAGCACCTCACCTCGCGACGCGTGATCGAAGAACTCCTGCGGCAGTCCCACGTCGCGACACGGCACGTCGATCTCCGCGCGGCGCAGCGCGGCCGATACCGCCGCACCCACGCCACCGTTGACCCCGTTGTCCTCCAGCGTGACGAGCAGTTTGTGCTGTGCCGCCAGTTCGCCGATGGCGTCGGACACCGGTAACACCCAGCGCGGGTCGATCACCGTCACTCCGATTCCCTGGTTGTGCAGCCGTTTGGCCACCGCCAGCGCCATCGGCGCGAAGGCCCCCACCGCCACCAGCAGCACGTCGTGGTTCAAGCCGCCGCCCGGCACCGCCAGCACATCCACGCCGGAGCGCCGTTCGATAGCCGGAACGTCTTCGCCCACATCGCCTTTCGGGAACCGCAGGGCCGTCGGACCGTCGTGGACGTCCAGCGCCTCGCCGAGTTCCTCGCGCAACCGGGTGGCGTCGCGCGGCGCGGCTACCCGCATACCGGGCACGATGCCGAGCATCGACAGGTCCCACATGCCGTTGTGGCTGGGGCCGTCGTTTCCGGTGACACCGGCCCGGTCCAGCACGAGGGTGACCGGCAGCTTGTGCAGCGCCACGTCCATCATGATCTGGTCGAAGGCCCGGTTGAGAAACGTCGAGTAGATCGCGACCACCGGATGCAGGCCGCCCATCGCCAGCCCCGCCGCCGACGTCATCGCGTGCTGCTCGGCGATGCCGACGTCGAACAACCGGTCCGGAAATTTCTTCCCGAACGCCGTCAGTCCGGTGGGGCCGGGCATGGCCGCGGTGATGGCCACGATGTCGCGGCGCTTCTTGCCGTAGGCGATCAGTGCGTCGGAGAACGTCGCCGTCCACCCCGGACCGGCCACCTTGGTGGCCAGGCCGGTTGCCGGGTCGATCACGCCGCACGAATGCATCTGTTCGGCCTCGTCGTCCTCGGCCGGCGGGTAGCCCATCCCCTTGCGCGTGACGACGTGCACGATCACTGGGCGGCCGAACCCGCGGGCCCTGCGCAGGGCCACCTCCACCGCGTGTTCGTCGTGCCCGTCCACCGGGCCGACGTACTTCAGCCCGAGATCGGTGAACAGCAGTTGCGGCGACAGTGAATCCTTGATCCCGGCTTTGACGCTGTGCAGGAAGTGATAGACGACCTCGCCCACCAGCGGCACCGCACGCACCGCATCGCGACCCTTTTCCAGCGCCTGCTCGTAGGCCGGCTGCAGCCGCAGCGTGGCCAGATGGTCGGCCACCCCACCGATCGTGGGCGCGTAGCTGCGGCCGTTGTCGTTGACGACGATGATGACCGGGCGGCGCGATGCAGCGATGTTGTTCAGTGCCTCCCAGCACATGCCGCCGGTGAGGGCGCCGTCGCCGACCACCGCGACGACGTGCCGGTTGCGATGTCCGGTCAACTCGAAAGCCTTGGCCAGGCCGTCGGCGTACGACAACGCCGCACTGGCGTGGCTGGACTCCACCCAGTCGTGTTCGCTCTCGGCGCGCGACGGATACCCCGACAGCCCGCCCTTTTTGCGCAGGCTCTCGAAGTCCTGGCAGCGGCCGGTCAGCATCTTGTGTACGTAGGCCTGGTGACCCGTGTCGAAGACGATCGGATCGTGTGGTGAGTCGAATACCCGGTGCAGCGCCAGCGTCAGCTCGACGACACCGAGGTTCGGGCCCAGGTGCCCCCCCGTTGCGGCGACCTTGTGGATCAGGAATTGGCGAATCTCGGAAGCCAGGCCGCGCAATTGCCGCTGGGAAAGGTGCTGCAGATCAGCGGGCCCGCGGATCTGTTCCAGCATCCAGCCAGTCTACGCAGCGACCGCAACAGCGCCCTTGTTGAACAGTCGCCGCCGCCACATTCTTTGGTAGCGTCACTTTGCGGCGAGCCGGGAAGCCTGGTCGGCACTGAAGTCACTGTGACCCATCGGAGCTCGCCATGACGCCTGGGTGCCGACCACACCCCACCTGCGATTCCGACGTATCGTCGCCGTATGCGCGCCGAGGACTTCGCCGAGGACTTTCCCGCCGTCACGATCGATTCCGACGCGCTGGACGCCGCCCGCACCCTCGCCGAGCACCGGCTGCCCGGGCTCTTGGTCACCGACGCGGCGGGAAAGCCGTACGCGGTGCTGCCCGCCTCGCAAGTGGTGCGATTCATCGTGCCCCGTTACGTCCAGGACGATCCCTCGCTGGCCGGCGTACTCAACGAGTCGATGGCCGACCGCTGTGCGGAGAAGTTGCGCGGCAAAAAGGTACGCGATGTGCTGCCGGACCACCTGATCGACGTTCCTCCGGTCAACGCCGACGACACCATCATCGAGGTGGCCGCGACCATGGCGCGGCTGCGCAGCCCCCTACTCGCGGTAGTCGATGGCGGACGCCTGCTCGGCGTGATCACTGCATCGCGCCTCCTGGACGCGGCCCTGCAATCTTGATCGCATCGGATGCAGTGACAGGTCGGCTGCGGACAGCAGCACAGGAATCTCGATGAACTACATAGCGATCGCCGTGTTCGTGGTCGCCTATGCGCTGATCGCCGGCGACCGGATCAACAAGACGTTGGTGGCGCTGACGGGTGCGGCGATCGTGGTCGCCCTGCCGGTGATCAGGTCAGACGACGTCTTCTACTCCCGCGACACCGGGATCGATTGGGACGTAATCTTTTTGCTGCTCGGCATGATGATCATCGTCAGCGTGCTGCGCAAGACCGGTGTGTTTGAGTACATCGCCATCTGGGCGGCCAAACGCGCCAAGGGCTCCCCGCTGCGCATCATGATCCTGCTGGTATTGGTCACCGCGATCGCTTCGGCGTTGCTTGACAACGTCACCACGGTGTTGCTGGTGGCCCCGGTGACGCTGCTGGTCTGCGACCGGCTGGCGATCGGGCCGGCACCGTTTCTGATGGCCGAGGTGTTCGCGTCGAACATCGGCGGCACGGCCACGTTGATCGGCGACCCGCCCAGCATCATCATCGCCAGCCGGGCAGGTCTGAGCTTCAACGACTTTCTGATCCACGTGACACCCGTGGTGATCATCATCACCGGCGTCTTCATCGCACTGTTGCCGCGCCTCTTTCCCGGCGCGTTCCACGTCGAACCCGAGCGGGTCGCCGACGTGATGTCGCTGGAGGAACGCGAGGCCATCCGCGATCCGCAACTGCTCATCAAGTCCGGTGCTGTCCTGATGGCGGTGCTGATCGGATTCGTCGCTCATTCGGCGCTTCGCATGGAGCCCTCCGTCGTGGCGCTGTTGGGGGCCGGCATTCTCGTGGTGATCTCCCGGTTGGAGCACTCCGATTACCTATCCGGTGTCGAATGGGACACGCTGCTGTTCTTCACCGGGCTGTTCGTCATGGTGGGCGCCCTGGTGAAGACCGGCGTCGTCAGCCAACTGGCGCGCATGGCCACCGAAGCCACCGGTGGCCATGCGCTGTTGACCACGATGTTGATCCTCATCGTGTCCTTCGTGCTCAGCGGCATCATCAACAACGTGCCCTACGCGGCGACCATGGCGCCGATCGTCGGCCAGCTGGTGCATTCGATGGCGGGCAGCCCGCACCCGCAGGTGCTGTGGTGGGCGCTGGTGCTGGGCACCGACCTCGGCGGCAATCTCACCGCCGTCGGTGCCAGCGCCAACGTGGTCATCCTGGGCATCGCCCGCCGCGCCGAAAACCCGATCTCCTTTTGGGAATTCACCCGCAAGGGAGCCATCGTCGCTGCGATCTCCATCGGGATATCCGCGATCTACCTGTGGTTGCGGTATTTCGTGTTGGCCTGATTGCCCTGAATCCCGTTGCGCCGCTGCTGGTTTCATCGGGTCACAGCCGCTCCATCTCGCGAGCCATACGGGCGTGTTCGAGGTACCTGTTGGACTGCGGGAGGTGGTTTTTCGGCGGCGGCAGACGCAATGCGGCGCCGGCAGCGCGGATCGCGTCGAACAACCGTCGGGATTTCGATGCCGGCCGTGGCGACAGGGCCACCGCGGTGCTGAACGCGACCTCCTGCTCAGTGATGAGGACGGGCGCCGGAGACGCCGCGTCTTCCACCGCGGGCGGTTCAACGTTTTGGATGACATCGGGTTCTGCTGCGGATGTCGTTGCTGATTGCGGCATTTCACGCCTCCTTGTCGGGTGGGCTTGTCGCGGGTGGACCAGCCTCGGATGCGATGAAGTTTCGTCGGGCAGCGCGACGGGGGCGAGAGAGCACACACCACACTTGGCAGTGATGTGCACGCCCGGGTGTACACAGGCCCGGGATTGGTGCACGCACCACCGTGCGCACACCACCACAAATCGTGGTGCCGGCAGGCTGCCGTGGACCGCGACCGCCGCCGACCATGGTTGTGCAGCCACCGCAGCCACGGGCTATGGCGGCGCGTAAAGAACCGGTGTCATGTCGACAAAGAGCTGTAAGGGACGACTTGCAATGCGCAATATCCGCGACCTGATGGTGAGGGTGTCGCCAGTGGCGATACGACCCCCGCGCAGAAAGGTCAAATCCACGATGATCCCGAGAACCGACACCTCAGGCCGCACGTTGTGGGTGGATATCGGCTGGCAAGCCTGCGACGAACGATTGATCACCGTCGCCGAGGTCAACGCGCTCCGAGTCCGCGGCTGCCGGCGATTCGACCGACTCCCGCTCAGCCGGAGCAAACGTTGACGGCCAGGTTCACCGCGCCCGCGCCGCGCCATGCAGAAATGGTGTAGTGGAATGCCATCGGTTTGTGCATTAGTCGAGCGAACCGGCGCCGATACTCGGATAATTTCACCGACGACACCGACTTCCAGCTGCGACGGTGATCGCGATCGTGAACGACCGGGAAAGGACGGCAGCAAGGTGAGTGGTCCGATCTCGGTCCTCATTGCCGAGGATTCCCTGTTGGTCCGAGATAGCGTTTCCCGGGCATTGTCGACCGACCCCGACGTCACTGTCGTCGGCGTTGCCGAAGACTACGACTCCACCGTCGAACTGATCGAAAAGTATCAACCGACGATGCTGTTCACCGATGTGCGGATGCCGCCGACGTCGACCGATGAGGGCATCAGGTTGGCCCGGTGGATGCGCACCGCGCATCCGGACACCGGGGTGATCGTGTTGTCGCAATATGCGGATCCGAGCTACGCGGCGGGCCTTCTGGACGGCGGTACGGCGGCCCGCGGATACCTGTTGAAGGAACGTATTTCACACTTCGAACAGCTCAGCGAGGCGGTGCACCAGGTCGCTGCCGGTGGCACGGTGCTCGATCCGCTGGTGGTCGAAGCGCTGCTGGCTCAGCCGCGTTCCGCGGCAACACTGAGCCGGCTGACCCCCAGGGAACGCGAGGTGCTCGCGGAATTGGCAACCGGGCTCAGTAATCGCACTGTGGCGCAACGACTCGTGCTGTCTCAGCGGGCGGTGGAAAAGCACATCAATTCGATCTTCGCCAAGCTGGGCCTGACCGTCGACGACTCAGTAGACCGGCGGGTCAAGGCCGTGCTGATGTTCCTCGACGACGTCTCGGCGTGAAACGGTGAGCGTCGACAGCCTTGCGAAGTGTGGTGTGTACACCCTGGTCTGGGCCGGCCAGGCTGCACATAATGCGCACGTGCGGGACGAACGAGTGCCAGTCTGGGTGGTCGATGACCAGGCCAGTTTCCGGCTCGCTACCGCCGCCACCGTGGCTGCCAGCGAAGATTTCGTCATGGCCGGCGAATGCGAAACCGGCGAATCCGCGATCGAACTGCTTCGGGACCGCGACGCCGGGATCGTGCTGATGGATATTCACATGCCGGGAATGGGCGGCATCGAAGCCACGCGCCGTCTCCGGGCAGCACACCCGGAGTTGATGGTCCTGCTGATGTCTACCTACGACCTCGAGGACCTTCCCGCCGGGGCGCTCGACTGCGGCGCCGCGGCCTACCTGCACAAAGAGCACCTGAGTCCAGATTTGCTCACCCGGCTATGGCGAGCACCCCACTGAGGCCGGCGGATCCGGCCGCGTCGGTGCCCTACTGGCGGGTGCCGAAGGTGCTACTGCACGCCGCGGTCCGGTCCTCGTCCTTATTGGGTCACGACCTCGTTTACCGCCTGAAGGCGGAACGCTTTCAGCTGTTCCTTGGTTACGGTTATCTGGCCATGTACTTCGGTACCGGCGTGATGCTGCCGCTCTGGGAGTACCAATATGTGCTGCGATCCCCCTGGTTTCTGGCCATCGCCGGGATCAGCACCGCGCAGTCTGCCGTGCTGGTGGTCGGACTGCGCCTGGCACGGCACCGCAGATATCAGCAATCGATCACGCTGGTTTGTATCGGTAACTGGATCGCCGTTTTACTCATCACGTTCGTAGCGCCGGTCCTGCTGCCGGTGATGGTGCTCGCGGCGCTGATACCCGTCGTTTTCGCGGAGCCCTACATCCGCCGGCAGCGCGGGCTGGCGTTCACCATGATCACCGCAGGCTGCGTCTTGGCTCTGGCTGCAATAGCGCGCTTTCAGAATGTCGCCGTGGTGCACGCGCCTCGCTGGATCGAGACTTCGTTCATAGTCGCAGCGATGCCGGTCAATGCGCTTCTCATCCTGGTGATTGTGTGGAATAACGCCAACGCGTTGCGAACATCGGAGAAACTGCTCGCCGAGCGAGCCGCCCAACTCGAAGCGTCACGCGGCCGGCTGATCACCGCCGCCGACGAGGAACGGCGCCGTCTGGAGCGGGATCTGCATGACGGCGCCCAACAACACCTCGCCGCCCTGGCGGTGCTCATCCAGCTCGCTCGCACCGCCGGGCCGGACCGATATCAACCGCTGCTCACCGAGGCGTCCGGTCTGGTGGAGACGGCGATCGCCGAGATCCGCCGACTCGCCCACGGGATCTACCCCCCGCTGCTCGTCAGCGGCGGTCTGGCAGCGGCCCTGCCGGCGGTCGCCGCCCACGCCCCCATCCCCGTGCAGTTGAATCTGCACGGCCTCGGCCGATACGACGCGTCCACCGAGGCCGCCCTCTATTTCTGCTGCAGCGAAGCGCTGCAGAATGCCACCAAACACGGCGGCGAGGGCACCACGGTCACGATCACCGCAGATGCCGACGACCGCACCCTGACCCTCACGATCAGCGACACCGGCCAGGGATTCGACGCCGCAACCATCGGCGCCGGAATGACCAACATGACCGACCGCCTCTCAGCCATCGGCGGTGACCTCACCATCGACACCGCGCCCGGACGCGGCACCCGTATCACCGCCGTCATACCGACGACGCTGGAATCCGGCAACGCGGAAACGGCGGATCTCGCCCTAGAAAAGCCGTAGAAAAGCCATAGGAAAAACGCAGCCTTATCGCCCATTCGGCGCGGAGGTCAACAGCGCTACGCATTCGACGTGGTGGGTCAGCGGGAACGCATCGAACACCTTGAGCTTCTCGACGACGTAGCCGTGGCTGCGATACAGGCCAATGTCCCGCGCGAAAGCGGCTGCCTCGCAGCCGATGTGCACCACGCGCGGTATCCCGGCGGCGGCCAGTAGGTCGATCACCTCGCGCCCGGCGCCCGAGCGCGGCGGATCCAGCACCGCCAGTTCCGCTTTCGAGTCGCTGATTTGTTCGCCGGCCAGGGCGCGGCGCACCGAATCGGTGACGACCTGCACCTGCGGCAGGTCAGCCAGTGCGGTCCGGGCGGCCCGCCCGGCCGCGCGGGAAATGTCGACGGAGAGCACCCGACCCGACTCCCCCACCGCTTCGCCCAGCACCGCGGCGAAAACACCTGCGCCGCCATAGAGATCCCACACCGTCATGCCCGCGGTAGGTTGCGCCCAGTCGACGACAAGGCTGCTGTAAACGCTTGCGGCGGCCCGATGCGCCTGCCAGAAGGCCGTTACCGGCACCTGCCAAGTGCGCCGGCCTATCCGCTGCACAGCCTCGTAGTCGCCTTGTATCACCTTGGTAGCGGTCCGCTTCCCGTGACGCACGGTGCGGACCACATGCCGGGTGCCGTCGTCGTCGAGGGCGACGTGCAGCTGCGCGCCGGGGGGCCAGTCCGGCGCGTCCAGCCCGTCGAGCATTCCGTCCGGGAGCTGCGCGCAGCGCAGCTCGGCCACCAGCTCGTCGCTGTGGTAGCGGTGAAAGCCCGGGCGACGGTCAGGGCCCACCTCGAGCCGGACCCGCGTTCGCCAACCGGTGGCCCCGGAATCAGACAACGGCTCCGCCTGCCCGCTCCAGCTGTGGCCGCCGAGCCGTTGCAGCTGATTGGCCACCACCTGCCCCTTGAGCTGACGAGCCGCATCCGGCGTGACGAATGCCAGGTCGCAACAGCCGGCGCCGTCCGCACCGGCGATCGGGCACAGTGACTCCGTTCGGTCGGCCGACGCATCGATGACTTCGACAGTCACTGCGTGGCAATAAGATCCGCGGTCCGCCGTGACCCGCGCCCGCACCCGCTCACCGGGCAGCGCATAGCGGACGAACACCACCCGGCCCTCATGATGAGCCACGCAGCTGCCGCCGTTGGCAGGCGCACCGGTTACCAAAGTCAGCTCGGCGCAGGCAGATTGAAGTGTCAATCGAAGATTCCCCGGCGGGCGTCACCCGGAGCGGCATGCGGCTGCAGAGTTTTGACACGCTCCGACGAAGTCAACTGCCAGGGCACGGACGTCACCATCACGCCCGGCATGAACAGCAACCGGCCCTTGAGCCGCAGCGCACTCTGGTTGTGCAGCAGCTGTTCCCACCAGCGGCCCACCACGTACTCGGGGATGAACACCGTCACCACCGTGCGCGGTGACTCCTTGCTGACCCGCTTGACGTAATCCAGTATGGGACGGGTGATTTCACGGTACGGCGAGGCGATGACCTTCAGCGGCACACTGATGTCGCTTTCCTGCCACTTGTGCACCAGCTCACGGGTTTCCGCGTCGTCGACGCTTACGGTGATCGCTTCGAGCACATCGGGGCGGGTGGCTCGCGCATAGGCCACCGCACGCAGGGTGGGCAGGTGCAACTTCGACACCAGCACCAGGGCGTGATTGCGGCTGGGCAGCACGACATCGTCGCCATGCGCGGCGGCTTGGTCCTCCAATTCGCGGCTGACGCTGTCGTAGTGCTTGCGGATCAGCTTCATGATCAGGAAAAGAACAGCCATCGCGGCGATGGCGTATTTCGCGCCGGCCTGGAACTTGGTGACCAGCACGACCACCAGAACCGCGCCGGTGGAAAGCAACCCCACCGCGTTGACCACCCGCGAGCGCATCATCTTTCGCCGCACCCGCGGATCGGTCTCGGTGCGCAGCAACCGGGTCCAGTGCCGGACCATGCCGATCTGACTCAGCGTGAACGAAATGAACACACCGACGATGTAGAGCTGGATCAGCGCGGTGACTTCGGCGCGGAACGCGATGATCGCCAAGAGCGCTGCGCCCGCCAGAAACAGGATTCCGTTGGAGAACGCCAACCGGTCGCCGCGGGTGTGCAGTTGGCGCGGAAGGTAACTGTGCTGCGCCAGGACCGAACCCAGCACCGGAAACCCGTTGAACGCGGTATTGGCCGCCAGCACCAGGATCAGTGCCGTCACCGCGGCAATCAGCAGGAACCCGATGTGGAAGCTGCCGAACACCGTCTCAGCCAGTTGCGTGACCAAGGTCTTCTGGTAGTAGCCGGGCGGGGCTCCGGAAAGCTGCGTCGCGGGATCATCGACGAGCTGAACCCCAAGCGTCTTGGCCAGCACGATGATGCCCATCAACAGCGTCACCGCGATAGCACCCAGCAACAGCAATGTCGTTGCCGCGTTGCGTGATTTGGGTTTTTCGAACGCCGGCACCCCGTTGCTGATCGCCTCTACACCGGTCAGTGCCGCGCATCCCGAGGAGAACGCCCGCGCCACCAAGAACACCAGCGCGAACCCGACGATCTTTCCGTGCTCGGAATGCATCTGGAAATGCGCGGACTCGGCTCGCAACGGGTTTCCCAACACGAAGATTCGAAACAGCCCCCAGCCGACCATGCCAATCACGCCGATGATGAACGCGTAGGTGGGGATGGCGAAAGCCAGCCCCGACTCGCGAACCCCGCGCAAATTCATTGCGGTCACCAAAAGGATTGCGGCGACACAGAACCACACCTTGTTCTGCGCGACCACCGGGACAGCTGAGCCGATGTTCGACATGGCGGATGCCGTCGAAACCGCAACGGTGAGAACGTAATCCACCATCAGAGCACTGGCTACCACCAGGCCCGCGGTGTTGCCCAGGTTGGTGGTCACGACTTCGTAGTCGCCGCCCCCGGACGGGTAGGCGTGCACGTTCTGCCGATAGCTGGCGACCACCACCAACATGACCGCCGCCACCGCGAGGCCGATCCACGGCGTCAGCGCGTACGCGGCCAAGCCGCCCACCGACAGCATCAGGAAAACCTCTTCGGGCGCGTACGCCACCGAGGACAGCGCGTCCGAGGCGAACACCGGCAAAGCGATCCGCTTGGGCAGCAGCGTGTGACTCAGCCGGTCGCTGCGAAACGGCCGGCCGATGAGCAACCGGCGCGCGGCGGTTGAAAGTTTGGACACGAGAGCCAAGGGTAAGCCCACCCGGGTTTGGCGGTAGCGTTCCCTAGGCGAGAATTGTCCCTACCGAAATCGGCTGGCCAATGTGGTCTACCGATAAGCGTGGACATGCAGGACGCAGCCGGGAGGGCCGCAAGTGCGGGTGATTGTGATGGGGTGCGGCCGGGTGGGGTCTTCGGTTGCCGACGGGCTGTCCCGAATCGGCCACGATGTCGCCGTCATCGACCGTGACAGCGCGTCTTTCAACCGGCTCAGTCCGGAGTTCGCCGGCGAGCGCGTGCTGGGCCAGGGATTCGACCGCGATGTACTGCTCAGGGCCGGTATCGAGGAGACCGACGCGTTCGCCGCGGTCTCGTCCGGGGACAACTCCAACATCATCTCGGCACGGCTGGCCCGGGAGACGTTCGGTGTGCAGCGCGTCGTCGCGCGCATCTACGACGCCAAGCGCGCCGAGGTCTACGAGCGTCTGGGCATCCCGACCATTGCCACGGTGCCCTGGACCACCGATCGCCTGCTCCACGCTCTGACGCGGGAAACCGAGACCGCCAAGTGGCGCGACCCGACCGGTACCGTGACCGTCTCCGAGGTGGTCCTGCACGAGGACTGGGTGGGACACCGCGCCACCGACCTGGAGCAGGCCACCGGCGCGCGGGTCGCCTTCATGATCCGATTCGGGACGGGCATCCTGCCGGAGCCCAAGACGGTCATCCAGGCCGGCGACCAGGTCTACGTCGCCGCGATATCCGGACGCGCCGCTGAGGCGGTTGCCATCGCGGCCTTGCCGCCGAGCGAAGACCTGGACTCAGGACCGAGCCGATGATCCCGCTGACCGAGGAGCGCCGGAAATGAAGGTAGCTGTCGCGGGCGCGGGTGCGGTGGGCCGCTCGGTCACCCGCGAACTCGTGGAGAACGGCCACGACATCACCCTGATCGAGCGCAACCCTGACCACGTCGATGTCGACGCCATCCCGGCCGCGCACTGGCGCCTCGGCGACGCGTGCGAGCTGAGCCTGCTCGAGTCGGTGCACCTCGAGGAGTTCGACGTGGTGGTCGCGGCCACCGGCGACGACAAGGTCAACGTGGTCCTCAGCCTGCTGGCCAAAACCGAATTCGCGGTACCCCGGGTGGTAGCCCGGGTCAACGATCCCCGCAACGAATGGCTGTTCACCGACGCATGGGGGGTGGACGTGGCGGTGTCCACGCCGCGGATGCTGGCGTCGTTGATCGAGGAGGCCGTCGCGGTGGGCGACCTGGTGCGGCTGATCGAGTTCCGCAAGGGTCAGGCGAACCTGGTCGAGATCACGCTGCCCGACGACACCCCGTGGGGCGGCAAGCCGGTGCGCAAGCTGCAGCTGCCGCGAGACGCCGCCCTGGTGACGATCCTGCGCGGGCCCCGGGTCATCGTCCCCGAGGCCGACGAGCCGCTGGAAGGTGGCGACGAACTGCTCTTCGTCGCGGTCACCGAGGTGGAAGAGGAACTGAGCAAGCTGCTGCTGTCGAACCAGGACACTCGGGCACAGCCCGGCGCTTAGTCATGATGGTGGCGACCCACTTCGCCCGGCTACGCCGCGCTCGTGATCGCCACTAGTCCTGATGGCGGCGACCCACTTCGCCCGGCTACGCCGCGCTCGTGATCGCCACAAGTCCTGATGGTGGCGACCCACTTCGCCCGGCTACGCCGCGCTCGTGATCGCCACTAGTCGCGCTGGGCGTCGCTGTCGATCTCGGCGCCGGTGGCCGGAGCCCCGTCAGCTGCCTCGTCGTCGGCGGGCATGGCTCGGTGAGCCGCCTTGATGGCCGCGTAGGTCCCCAGCGCGGCCACCGCGGTAAGCGGCCAGCCCATCGCGATCCGCGCTATCCCGAGCCAACCAGTCTTGTCCGCGTCGTACAGCAGCTCCTGGACCGCGAACCGGGCGGCGAAGACCAGCGTCCAGCACAGCGTGGCGACGTCGAACGAATACACCGCCCGGGGAACGTTGCGCCAGCCGCGATCACGCCCGCTGGCCCAGCTCCACAGATAGCCGACCACCGGCTTGCGGATCGCGATCGACACCGCGAAAACCACCGCCCAGAACAACGACATCCAGATGCCCAGCAGGAAGTAGCCCTTCGACTCACCCATCGCGTAGGCGATCAGCGCGCAGATGGCCACCCCGAAGAATCCGGAAAGCGCGGGCTGCGTCGATTCCCGACGGATCAACCGCCACACCAAGATCAGGGCGGCCGCGCCAACGGCGAACCCGATCGCCGGGAGCAGCCCCGCGACGCTGGATGCGGCCACGAAGATCACCACCGGCACCGTCGAGTAGACGAGACCGGCCACCCCACCAACCTGCGCGAGGAGCCGGTCCGGGTGGACACGCTTGGCGCTGACGGGAGACCCCGGTGAATCCCCCAGATCACTCGGGACGGTCACCGCTGAATCTCGTAGTGCGGGTTGTAGATGGCTTTGGACCCGTTCTCCAGCTTGCCGAGCCGACCGTGTACTCGCAGGGTGCGACCCGAGTCGATGCCGGGGATCCGGCGTTGACCCAGCCAGACCAGCGTGACGGTGTCGCTACCGTCGAACAACTCCGCGCGCACCCCGCCGGAGCCGCCCTTGCCGGTGGTCTCCACGCTGCGCAAAGTACCGACCATCGTCACTTCCTGACCGCGGTGGCAGTCGATCACGCGTTGCGCGCCGGTGCTGATGACTTCGTCGGACAGCTCCTCGCAGTCGCGTTCCTCCGGGTCCTCCGTCAACCGACGGGAGAGCCGGCGCAGAAAACCTTGGGCCCTCATGGCCACTCCTGACAGTGCTCGACTACGGCAACCAACATCCGCTATATACCTATGCCAACGGCAACCGTAGACCTGTTGGTTCCCCGGCGCCACCGAGCCGAAACCGGTCTCACTGCCAGCCATCTTGGTGCCCCCGCGGACGCCGGGCACTATCTAGGGGTGGCTGTCGATTTGCGCGGTGTCACCACCGTGTTGCTGCCCGGAACCGGATCCGACGACGATTACGTCGACCGGGCGTTTTCCGGCCCCCTACGCAATGTCGGCGCCGTGGTGGTCACGCCGCGGCCGCAGCCGGGCCGTCTGATCGACGGCTATGTGTCCGCCTTGGAGGACGCCGCTCGCGCCGGCCCGATCTGCGTCGGGGGCGTGTCGATCGGCGCGGCGGTGGCAGCAGCGTGGGCGCTGGCCCATCCCGGTCAGGCGGTGGCCGTCTTGGCTGCGCTGCCGGCCTGGACCGGTGACCCGGGCTCGGCGCCGGCCGCTTTGGCGGCCCGGCATTCGGCGTCCCAGCTGCGCCGCGACGGCCTGGAAGCCACCACTACGCAGATGCGGGCGTCCAGCCCGCACTGGCTGGCCGACGAGCTGGCCCGGTCGTGGCGCAGTCAATGGCCGCAGCTGCCCGACGCCATGGAGGCGGCGGCGGGCTACATCGCCCCGAGCCGAACGGAACTGCAGCGGCTGACCGTGCCGCTGGGGGTAGCCGCCGCGGTCGACGACCCCATTCACCCCCTGCAGGTCGGTGTCGACTGGGTGAGCGCAGCGCCGCGCGCCGCGCTGCGCACGGTGACGCTGGATCAGATCGGCGCGGAAGCCGCCGCGCTGGGCGCGGCCTGTCTGGCCGCGCTTGCCGACTGTTGACCGCAGCGAGCCTGCGGTCATGGCTACTCGATGGCGGGCAGATGCGCCCTGGACGCAGGTTCGGCGCCACCGTCGCAGGCTCGGCAACGCCGGGTGCGACCTGCGCCGGCTAGCCGCCGGTCGTCGTGCGCAATTGCTGCATCGCCGATCCCTCGGCACCGCGGCGCGCGGCGGCCTCTGTCTGTTGCGAGACCGCCTGCGCGGCCTGTTGTGCGGCCGCCTCGCGCAGCTGCTCGACCATCGGCTCGGGCAACTGGACCGGCAGTGGCGTGCGCACCGGCAGCGGCGTGTCGCCGCGACGGACGACGGTGTCCGCCAGTGCCGTGCGGGCTTCCTCGACCAGCGCGTCGATGGTCTCGTGTGAGCCGTTGACGACACAGCGGATCATCCATCGGTAGCCGTCGACCCCGATGAAACGCACCACGCCCGAGGCGGTGCCGACCACTTCTCGACCCCACGGGCCGTCCTTGATGCTGACCTGGGCCGAGTCCTGGCGCAGCGAATCGGCGAGTTCGCCGGCCACCTCACGCCACAGGCCGCCCGTCTTGGGTGCCGCATACGCGGCGATCGTGAAGCGGCCGTTTTCGGTGACGACCCACACCGCGCTGGGCACCCCACTCTCGGTCAACTCGACCTGCAGCTGGCCTCCGGCCGGCATGGGGATCAGCACCGAGCCGAGGTCGAGTCGGCCCAGCACCGCATCCGCCGGGTCATCGAAGTCGTCGATGTCGAACGGGCCCTCCAGCTCCCCCTGGTCTTCGGCGCCTGCGTCGGCTTGCGGCGCTGCTTCGGCGGCCGCGGGCGCTGGCGTCTCGTCCGGCGGCTCGACGGAAGCCTTCGAGCTGTCGTCTTTGCCTGAGCGTCTACCGAATGCCGCCATCAGCGCCGCTCCTCTCCATCGCTCTCCTGCCCTGAATCGTCGCCGGCGTCACAAGCTTGCGTGGCCGCCGGAGGAACCGTGACCGCCGTCGCCACGGGAGGTTTCGGCCAGCCCGGCCTCGTCGAAGGAGGAGACCTCCACCAACTCGAGTAGCTCGACCCGCTGCACCAGCAGCTGGGCAATCCGGTCGCCGCGGTGCACGTCGATCGGCGTGTGTGGGTCGAGGTTGATCAGCGAAACCTTGATCTCACCACGGTAGCCCGCATCGATGGTCCCCGGACTGTTGACGATCGAAAGTCCCACGCGGGAAGCCAATCCCGAACGCGGGTGGACCAAACCCACCATCCCGTACGGGACCGCGACCGCGACGCCCGTGCGCACCAGGGCGCGATGCCCGGGTGCCAGCTGGACATCTTCGGCGCTGTACAGATCGACCCCGGCATCGCCGTCGTGAGGACGGCTGGGCAGGGGCAGATCCTTGTCGAGACGGACAACGGCCAGACTGGGCGACACGGGGCCACAGACTACTCTTGACCGCGTGTCGGGTACGCGTATAGCGCCGCACAGCGTGCGATATCGCGAACGACTGTGGGTGCCCTGGTGGTGGTGGCCGCTGGGCTTCGCGCTGGCGGGGCTCATCGCCTTCGAAGTCAACCTCGGCATCACGGCGCTGCCCGACTGGCTGCCGTACGTAATCCTGTTCACCGTCGCGGCCGGCGCGTTGCTGTGGCTCGGCCGGATCGAGATCCGGGTCACCGGCGAGTCATCGGCCGGCGACGTCGAGCTCTGGGCCGGCGAGGCGCACCTGCCGGTCACCGCCATCGCCCGGTCCGCCGAAATCGTCGCATCCGCCAAGTCAGCGGCGCTTGGCCGTCAGCTCGACCCGGCGGCTTTTGTGTTGCACCGGGCATGGGTGGGCCCGATGATTCTGGTCGTCCTCGACGACCCCGATGACCCCACGCCGTACTGGCTGGTGAGCTGCCGTCGCCCCGAGCGGGTGCTGTCGGCCCTGAGAAGCTGAGTGCAGCTGTCAGGCAGCGCAGTCGGTACAGATCATCACGCCGTTCTTCTCGCTGGCGAGCCGGCTGCGGTGTTGCACCAGGAAGCAACTCGAGCAGGTGAACTCGTCCGCCTGCTTCGGAATGACGCGCACAGACAGTTCTTCACCGGACAGGTCGGCGCCGGGCAACTCGAAATTCTCAGCGGATTCGGATTCGTCGACGTCGACCACTGCCGACGCCGCCTCGTTCCGCCGCGCTTTGAGCTCCTCCAGCGAGTCCTCGGAGACGTCGTCAGTCTCGGTGCGCCGTGGAGCGTCGTAGTCGGTAGGCATCGTCCTATCCCCTCTTGCCCTTAACCCTCTGTGCCCTTAGATCCCTTAAACCCGCAATATCCCAAGCAACGCTTTGTACCAGCGTCGAACGCATCCACCAAATGATTCGTGCCCGGATCGCCGTTCATTAGAGTGTGATTTACGTCACACCCCTGTATTGACTCTTGAGTTCGCCCTTAAACAGTGCGTTTAGCGTCCGACTAGAGTGCACCTGTGGTCGCACAAATCACCGAAGGTACCGCTTTCGACAAGCACGGCCGGCCCTTTCGGCGACGCAACCCCCGGCCCGCCATCATCGTGGTGATCCTGCTGACGATCATGACCGGCATCATCTGGACCGTTGCGCTGACGCGGCCGGCGAAGGTCCGCGAGGCTACGGCTTGTAACCCGCCTCCGCAGACGACCGAGTCGACGACGGTCAAAGTGGGTGAACCGGTGTCGCGGTCGGAGATGACGGACGTCGCGCCGGCCAAACTCAGCGAAACCAAGGTCCGCGTCCTCAATGCCAGCGGTCGCGGCGGTCAGGCCGCCGACGTCTCCGGCGCGCTACGGGATCTGGGCTTCGCCCAGCCGTCCGCCGCCAACGACCCGGTCTACGCCGGAACCCGGCTGAACTGTCAGGGCCAGATCCGCTTCGGCACCGCCGGGCAGGCCACGGCGGCCGCAGTATGGCTGGTGGCGCCCTGCACCGAACTGTTCCACGACGGCCGCGCCGACGACTCAGTCGATCTGGTTCTCGGTACCGAATTCACCGCCCTGGCGCACGACGACAACATCGACGCCGTCCTCGCCACCCTGCGCCCGGGTGCCACCGAAGCCGCGGATCCCGCGCTGCTGTCCAAAATCCACACCAGCAGCTGCTGAGCGTCAGTCGGGGATCGGCTCCAGGCCGTTGCACTGCTTGAGGGCCGCCAACAGCTCGTCGGCGATTCCGGGCGCTGCCGCCATCACCAGGCCCGCACTGCCGTCCGGCGAGCTGTAGTCGGGCAGTTCTACCCGGGCGCCCGCCTCGGCGGCGATCAGCGCGCCCGCCGCGCAGTCCCACGGCTGCAGCCCGTGCTCGTAGTAGGCATCCAGGCGGCCCGCCGCCACCATGCACAAGTCCAGCGCCGCCGAGCCGATCCGGCGCACGTCGCGGACCATCGACAGCATCCGCGCCACCAGCGCCGCCTGGACGGTGCGGCGCCGCAGCGAGTACGCGAAGCCGGTGCCTACCAACGCCATCGATAACTCCTCGACGGCGGTGCAGCGCAACGGTTGCGTCCCATGCTCGTCGGTGACCTGCGCGCCCTGCCCGCGCGCGGCCGAATACACGCGCCCGGCGACGACGTCGGCGACCGCGCCGGCCACCGACACGCCGTTGATCTGTGCTGCCACCGACACCGCGTACACCGGGATGCCGTACACGAAGTTCACCGTGCCGTCGATGGGATCCAGCACCCAGGTGACGGTGTCGGCGCGTGGCACCGTCCGGCCAGTGTGGCCGCCGCCTTCCTCACCCACGATCGGATCACCGGGTCGCAGCTGCGCCAGCCGATCACGCAGCAAGCGTTCGCTCTCGGTGTCGACAACCGTGACCGGATCGGTCGGGGTGCTCTTGGTCTTCACCACGTCGCCGTCGGCGGCGGTGGGGGCGCCGACGCCGAATACCTGCGCACGGCGGGTTCGCACGAACGCGGCGGCTTCAGCAGCCAGCGTTTCGGCCGCAGAGCGCAGCCGCGCCGGGTCGTTGTCGGCAGGCGTCACCGCTATATCGCATCACAGTTGACCGGCACGGCGTCCAACTGCTCAACCACGGCAATTCCCAGGGCTAAGGTGGGCGGGCAGCCAACTGTCTCGTCTCGCCGAGGAGATTTGATGACCAGCACCGATACCCTGTCCGAAACAGCCGGCGCCGCGCAACGTCGTGGATTCGGCATCGACGTCGGCGGCAGCGGCACCAAAGGCGGAATCGTCGATCTGGACACGGGTCAGTTGATCGGCGACCGGATCAAGCTGCTGACCCCGCAACCGGCTACCCCCTCGGCCGTCGCCAAGACCATCGCCGAGGTCGTCAACGCATTCGGGTGGACCGGTCCCCTGGGCGTGACCTACCCCGGCGTGGTCACCCACGGCATCGTGCAGACCGCGGCCAACGTGCACAAGTCCTGGATCGGGACCAGCGCGCGCGACATCATCAGTGCCGAACTGGACGGCCAGGACGTCACGGTGCTCAACGATGCGGACGCGGCCGGGCTCGCCGAGGAGCGTTACGGAGCGGGAAAAGGCCACACCGGGCTGGTGGTGGTGCTCACGTTCGGCACCGGAATCGGCTCCGCGGTCATTCACAACGGGACGCTGATACCCAACACCGAGTTCGGCCATCTCGAGGTCGACGGCAAAGAGGCCGAGCACCGGGCGGCGTCATCGGTCAAGGAGAACCACGGCTGGAGCTACAAAAAATGGGCCAAAGAGGTCACCAAGGTGCTGATCGCCATCGAGAACGCGATGTGGCCGGATCTGTTCATCGCCGGCGGCGGCATCAGCCGTAAGGCGGACAAGTGGGTGCATTTGCTGGAAAACCGCACCCCGATCGTGCCCGCGGCCCTGCAGAACACGGCCGGGATAGTCGGTGCGGCGATGGCCTCCACAACGGACGTCACGCATTGAATTTTGCCTGCTGGCGCAGTATGGGCGCGCACTGTCGTTACAATGGTCAGCGGCGGCCGCCCGACCGATAACGCGCGAGTATTCACGCTGGTATCAACGCCGACATTCGACATAGCAGACACTTTCGGTTAAGCACGCCCAGATCCACCGGAAGTGAGTCCGACCGAAGGGGTCTATGTGGCAGCGACCAAGACGAGCCCAGCAACTGACGATCCGGTGAAGCGCACCGCGAAGTCGTCCGGGTCTTCTGGCTCTCACGGGTCTCCGGCCAAGACAGCTGCCAAGCGTTCGCCGGCGAAGGCCGGCAATGGCACCGCCGCTCCCGCAAAACGGGCTACCAAGACTGCGTCCAAGGCCGCCAAATCCGCCGCCACCGCGCAGGCCGCCGAGGCCCCCAAGAAAAGCCGCGCAAAAGGCGCTGACGCAAAGGGGACGTCCGGTCGTGGTGCCAAGGCGACAGCCAAAGGGGCCCCCGCCGCCCCGGATGCCGACGCCCTGGCCGTTGTCGACGACGCCGAAGCCACCGAGGACCTCGACGCCGACCTCGGCGTGGAGCCGGACGAAGACCTCGATATCGATGCCGCCGATCTGAACCTCGAAGATCTCGAGGAAGTTGCCGCCGAGGCCGACGACGTCGATCTCGAAGCCGACGCCGAGGGCGAGGAGACCGAGGCCGTTGCCGTCGCGGCGCCCGCCGAAGCCGCCGCTGAAGACGAGGAAGAGATCGCTGAACCCAGCGAAAAGGACAAGGCCTCCGGCGATTTCGTTTGGGACGAGGATGAATCCGAGGCGCTGCGGCAGGCCCGCAAGGACGCCGAGCTCACCGCATCCGCGGACTCGGTACGCGCCTACCTCAAGCAGATCGGCAAGGTGGCGCTGCTCAACGCCGAGGAAGAGGTCGAGCTCGCGAAACGGATCGAAGCGGGTCTGTACGCCACGCAGCTGATGGCCGAAATGGCTGAGCGCGGCGACAAGCTACCCGCCGCTCAGCGCCGCGACATGATGTGGATCTGTCGCGACGGCGACCGTGCGAAAAACCATCTGCTGGAAGCCAATCTGCGGTTGGTGGTCTCGCTGGCCAAGCGCTATACCGGGCGCGGCATGGCATTCCTCGACCTGATTCAGGAAGGCAATCTGGGCCTGATCCGGGCGGTCGAAAAGTTCGACTACACCAAGGGATACAAGTTCTCCACCTATGCGACGTGGTGGATCCGCCAGGCGATCACCCGCGCCATGGCCGACCAGGCGCGCACCATCCGCATCCCGGTGCACATGGTCGAGGTGATCAACAAGCTCGGCCGCATTCAGCGCGAGCTGCTGCAGGATCTGGGCCGGGAGCCCACGCCTGAGGAGCTGGCCAAGGAAATGGACATCACGCCCGAGAAGGTGCTCGAGATCCAGCAATACGCGCGCGAGCCGATCTCGCTGGATCAGACCATCGGCGACGAGGGCGACAGCCAGCTCGGCGACTTCATCGAAGACAGCGAAGCCGTCGTGGCCGTCGACGCCGTGTCGTTCACGTTGCTGCAGGACCAGCTGCAGTCGGTGCTCGAGACGCTGTCCGAACGCGAGGCCGGCGTAGTGCGGCTGCGCTTCGGCCTCACCGACGGCCAGCCCCGCACGCTCGACGAGATCGGACAGGTCTACGGGGTGACCCGCGAGCGCATCCGCCAGATCGAGTCCAAGACGATGTCAAAGTTGCGTCACCCCAGCCGTTCTCAGGTCTTGCGCGACTACCTCGACTGAGGGCACTCAGCGTGGAGGCGCGTGGCCGCAAGGTTTGACCGTACGGGCGCCAACAGTGTGGGCCAATGTTTGCCAACTGTGATTAGTCGGCACAGCACCGCGCATCAAATCTGTGCCTTGCATTGCTCGCATACCAATGCTGGTTGACTGACTGGCACCGACTGCACATGTTGGCACTGCAGACATCTGACCTTCGTGGTAGCCGTTTCGGTCTTCGCTGCGGCTTGGCCGGTGTCGCCGGCACCGCGCGCTACGCGCTCACGCCGTTCGAGCGCGGCGCGTTGCCATTCCTCATGCCGTTGCCCAGCAGCAATCACGGCGAGCGCCATGCCAATGCCATCCGTTGGGGGGATCCGACTTGAATAGTCAGCGGCGCGCCTCGCCCACTTCGGCCGCATCAGACCAAAGACCATGGCTCCCAACGCAATACCAATTACGGCGAACGCAATTGTTCGGTTAGCGTTCCCCTTTACATAGGCGGCGGTGCCAACTCCCATAGCGATGAAAGCAAGAGAGGCACACAGCAGCAGTTCTTCTAGCAAGAGCCAACTGAGAGTCCTTTCTCTCGTGCTCCATCATGCTCCGAGGCCAGTCGTTGCGGCAGACAATGCGCCGGGTGCTACGGGATTATTGAAAGATTCTCGGCGAGATATTCGTGATCGGCGCCGTAGCGGACGAGCAGTCGGCCGGACTTCCAGTAGGTGCGCGAAACCGAACAGCCTCGAGTGCGGTTGGCGATTTTTATGGCCATCTGCATACCTTCGCTGTCGAGCAGTAGCTCGAAAGGGAGTAAACGACATCGGCTGACGTGGACGGCGCACCTTTCGGCCGCTACCGCTTGGTGAAGCGAGCAACCGCTGAAGGAGCGGACATCCCGCAAACTGCCACACCGAACATCGTCCCATTGCCAGAAAGTCGTGCTTTAGTGATCACATGCATGGACACCTTCTCAGCAGCGCTGCACGTCACGTCTCTCGTTTGCTTGCTCCTGCGGTGGTCGCGGTGTTGGGGGTCAACGCTTCGGTCCTCGCATCGGCAATCCCTAACGCCTCGGCCGATCCTTGTCCGGACGTTCAGGTGGTGTTCGCGCGCGGCACCGACGACCCGCCTGGCGTCGGCCCGACCGGACAGGCATTCATTGACTCCCTGCGCCCGCGGCTTGGCGCAAAATCGCTTGACGTGTATCCGGTCGACTACCCCGCTACCTATGACTTTAAGAGTGCGGGCATGGACGGCGTCAGAGACGCGGGCGCGCATGTTGTTTCGATGGCGCACGACTGCCCCAACACCAAGTTGGTGCTCGGCGGTTATTCGTCGGGCGCGGCCGTGATGGGCTTCGTCACCTCGCCTGCCGTACCGGCTGGGATCGATCCGGCGAGCGTACCCAAACCGATGGACCCCGAGGTGGCCAACCACGTCTCCTCCGTGGTGCTCTACGCACTGCCAAGCGACAAGATGATGAACCTCTTCGGCGCGCCGCCGGTCGTTATCGGGCCGCTCTATCAGGCCAAGACCATCCAGGTATGCGCTCCCGCGGACCCGATCTGTTCCGACGGGGGAAGTTTCGACGTACATAAGGCGTATTCGACCAACGCGCCAATAATTGACCAGGGTGCGGCCTTTGCGGCCAGTCGTCTTGGCGGAGGTCCTGGCGCACCGGGGACTGCCGTCGCGTCTCCACCTTCTCCAGAAGGAGGCCTTGGCACTTAGCCTCTGGCGCAGCAGCGCGCATTCAACCATCACGCGAAGCGAATTCGCTTCGCGCGTCGGCGAATTAGAGACGGCGCTAGTTGTGCGCCGGCTGCGGCTGGGTCAGGTCTACGACGTTGGCGACGGAAGCACTTGCCTTCACGGACTCAATGCCCTTCTCGGCACTCGCCTTGGTCTCGTAGCCCTGGCTGGCGGCGATGATCTCGCCGTTGGCCGCTTTCAGGTGGAATCGAAACTTCCCGGATTTGTCCTTGCTGATCTCAAATTTGGCTGCCATAGCAGTTCTCCTGTTCGTTGAGAACATCGGCAACGCTACGCCTGGATGGCTCCCGGAAGAAGGCTCACGCTATGGCCAATAGTCGTTCATCGCCGTGGCGAATCGGTCGTTGTTGGTGAGCCGGGGAAGTTGGAGCGAGTCTTCGATGGTCCGCAGCAGGCTGTAATGGTTGTTGTAGTGGCCTGCCAGGAAGTGGCCTTGGCGCATGCCGGAGTTCGGTGACGGGATGACAATCATGGGAACATGATTGCCTTCGTTGCCGATGCCGAGTGAAATGTTGTTGTAGTCCTCGTCCCACGTGATGAAGATGGCGCTGCGCTGCGTCTGGAACGCAGGCGAATTCATGATGATCGGCAATGTCTCGGCGAGAAACTTGTCGCCGGACTTGATGTTGTATTGATGATCCGTGAGCAGGCTGATGATGAATTGGAGGTTGATGGGGCCCTCCATGTTGTGGTCCTCGTCCGCAGCCCACCACACGTAGTTCGGGGTGGTGGCGGGCGACGCGAGGTCCGTGGCCATCCGCTCCAGCGGCAACACATGTTGCTGGCAGCGAGCGGGATTCGAGACGATGTCGTGGAAGGCGAGAAATGGTAGTTCGCCGGGGCTGTAGGGACCCGAGGACTGCGTGAAACAGGGGGAGGGCATGGACTGCTCGTAGCTGGCCCAGCCCTTGCCCGCTCGCTCGATGTTGTCGACCAGGTTGGGTTCGTCGAAGCAGTCCAGTTCGCAGTTGTAGTTGAAGCCGAAGTCCGACCCGCCGAGGATCGGGTAGTAGTTCGGAATGCTGGGGTGGGTTTGGGCGTAGTAGTTCGCCCCGTATCCGTAGTTGTCGATGAGGCCGTTGATGTATGGCGCATTGCGGCTGCCGCGGATGTCTTTCACGCCATGGTTCTCGAGATAGATCATGAACACGTGGTCGAGCGGACCGACTTTGGACAAGGGCGGTGTCGGGGGCGGCGGGGCGGGCAGCGGAGCACCCACGGTAAATGAGAGGTTGTCGGCGTAGGCGTTGTTGTAGCTGCCGAATACCGGGTTGCAGTCTTTGAGGGTCACGACGACACGCGCGCTTTGGGTGCCCACGGGAATCGTCCCGGTGGTTTGACGTTCGAGGAGCACAGTCCTCAATCGGCGGTCAAATACAGTGACCGGCCCGATCTTGCCGGTGCCCACCGGCGCTTGATTCGCGTCCAGGAAAGTGACCGTGACAGTCGCCGCGGAGGGATCTTCCAAGAAGCCTCCGAGCCATCCGCTTAGCCGGTAGGACACTGCGCCGTTGGCGGGCAGGCCGCGCAGGTCGACGGTTTGCGTCAGCGTGGATGTGGCCACGTTGCCACCGCCGAAGAACTGTACTGCGCCGTCCGGGGGCCCGTTCTGAGCGCGCGGAAATCCCAAGGCGGCAGGCAGAGTCGGCCCGGGCGACGCGAGGGGCCATGGCAGGCGGCGCTGGGTGCCGTACTTGATCACGGTCGGTGTGCCGGTCACGCTCCAGCCCGGGATGGACACCGAACTGTATCCAGACAACGACGGGTCGCCCAGCTCGGCGCCCGGGTTGACCAACAGATTCGGGCTCTGAACCTCAAAGGGGTCGACGGCTGCCGCGGGCCCGGTGTCCATGGAGAAGATCAGCAGGGCGACCCCCGCGAGCGCACCAACCACACGCCATGAGCGACAAGACATCAGGCAATCACCTCTGTGGTTTGACACGCTCGCATTGCTCCGTTGATGGTGGCCCACACACCGCTGTCCACCTACGTGGTTGTGCAAACTGATACCGAGGGGATGCCGTTCGGTGACCGCGTCGATGATGCGATCGCAGCGGAAATCGTGTAAAGGCTCGACGGATCCAGGTTTGACAATTCAAACGAGGTCAAAGCTGTTGTGGCGAGGGTCCGTAACGGCACGCTCTGTGCTTTCACCACTAATTCTGTTGCGGCACAACAATTTTCTTCGGACGCTCAACGATGCATCAGCGCGGTGGCCCGGACCCCAATGCCGCGCCGAAATTCCTAATGCGCCAACGGCAGCGCGGACGTAGTGTCACCACATGCCAGCAGGTCGACAAAACGTCTCGTCAGGATCCGATTTCGAATCGATCGTGGGTTATTCGCGCGCGGTGCGGGTTGGCCCGTACGTGGCGGTGGCCGGAACCACCGGCAGCGGCGACGATCTCGCCGCGCAGACCCGAGACGCTCTGCGCCGCATCGAGGTTGCGCTCGCGCAGACCGGGGCGGGCTTGACCGATGTGGTCCGGACCCGCATCTATGTGACCGACATCGCTCACTGGCGCGCAGTCGCGCAAGTACACGCAGACGTTTTCGGGCAGATACGTCCGGTAGCCACCATGGTCGAGGTTTCCGCGCTCATCGAACCCGGCCTGCTGGTGGAAATCGAAGCCGACGCCTACGTGTCGCCCAGCGGCGGGAAGCTGCCGTCAGGCGCCGGTGAATAGGCAGTGACCTCGATCACAGCGCTCGCGGGCAGCGCGCCGTACAGATGCGGGAACAGCATCGACTGCGGATCCGTCGGCACCCCCGGCTCCCAGCGCACCGGGGCGTCGAGCGCCGCCGGATCGATGTAGAGCAGCAGCAGATCGCTGCGGCCGCGGTACAGCCGATTGGCCGGCAGATGCACCTGACCCGGAGTCGACAGGTGCACGAACGGGGCGCCCGCGTCGGGCCGGATTTCGCCGCAGCTGCCGACTCGCGACCACTTCTCGGCCGGGCACAGGTGCACCAGTACACGCGCTGACGGCATAGAAGTTAGCTTGCCTGACTGACGAGCGGGAATCCGTGAGAAACGACACACCTGATAACGGTCGGGGAACAAGGCGAAAACCCCAAACGTCTGACACAGTTGAAGACACGCCAGAAACGGAGACGCCATGAACGCAACTCTGACCAGTCCTGAACTGACTAGAGCTGACCGCTGCGACCGCTGCGGCGCAGCCGCCCGCGTTCGTGCGAAGCTGGCTTCCGGAGCTGAGCTGCTCTTCTGCATGCATCACGCAAACAAGCATCAAGCGAAGCTGACCGAGCAATCCGCCGTGCTCGAGGTCAGCGGAAGCTGAATTCGTCCAAACTCATCCGCTACCAGGCTGTGCGAGCAGTCATGGTAATGCTGGATGGGTATGAATGACCAGGCAGCCAGGCCGTCCCGCCACCATGTGTGGCGAATAAGCAAAAGGGCGTTATCGAAAAGCTGGGATGACTCGATCTTCTCGGAGTCCGCGCAAGCGGGCTTCTGGTCGTGTCTGTCCCTGCCGCCACTGCTGCTGGGAATGCTGGGCTGCCTGGCCTTCGTAGCGCCGCTGTTCGGCGCTGACACGCTGCCGGCCATCGAAAAGACGTTGGTCACCACCGCCCACAGCTTCTTCGCGCCCAGCGTGGTCAACGAGATCATCGAGCCCACCATCCGCGATGTCACCAAGCACGCGCGTGGCGAAGTGGTGTCACTGGGCTTCGTCATCTCGCTCTGGGCGGGATCGTCGGCGATCTCGTCGTTCGTCGACTCGGTGGTGGAAGCGCACGACCAGACGCCGCTGCGTCACCCGGTGCGACAACGATTCTTTTCGTTGTTCCTCTACGTGATCATGCTGATTTTCCTGGTGGCGACCGCGCCGCTGGCCGTCGTCGGCCCGCGCAAGGTCGCTGAGCACATCCCGCCGACGTTGGGCAACCTGCTGCACTACGGCTACTACCCGATGCTGATCTTCGGCCTCATGTTGGGCGTGATGGTGCTGTACCGCGTTTCGCTGCCGGTACCGCTGCCGTCGCATCGGCTGATGATCGGCGCCATCTTCGCGACAGCGGTGTTCGTGACCGCCACGCTGGGGTTGCGGTTCTACCTGAAATGGATCACCAGCACCGGCTACACGTACGGGGCGCTGGCCACGCCGATCGCGTTTCTGCTCTTCGCGTTCTTCGGGGGCTTCGCCGTCATGTTCGGCGCCGAACTCAACGCCGCTATCCAGGAGGAGTTCCCCGCCCAGGCCACCCACGCCCACCGGTTGCGACGCTGGCTGGTCGCGCGGGTGCGTCGCGACCCGGAGTACCAGCCTCCCCCGTCGCAGGACAACGTTGCCCCGGCGGACCAGGCCGGTTGATCAGCTTTTCTTGAGCTTGTCGTAGATCTGCTTGCATTCCGGGCACACCGGCGAGCCCGGTTTGGCCGCGCGTGTGACGGGAAATACCTCACCGCACAACGCCACAACGTGACTGCCCATGACGGCGCTCTCGGCGATCTTGTCCTTGCGGACGTAGTGGAAGTACTTCGGCGTGTCGCTGTCGGTCCCGTCGTCGACGCGTTCGTCGGTATCGGTGCGCTCGATCGTCTGGGTCTGCATACCTGACATTGTGCACTGGTCGAGCTGCACGTGATCGACGTGGCGAAACCGGATAAGCCGGAATCGATCTGTTGTGGGAGAGTGAAGAGATGAAGCGCGGCTCCGACCAGGGGTTCGACGACGACGGCAGGCCAGTGCTCATCACCGCCGCCGCGCCCTCGTACGAGGAAGAGCATCGGGCGCGGGTGCGTAAGTACCTGACGCTGATGGCGTTCCGTATCCCGGCCCTCATCTTGGCCGCCGTCGCATACGGCGCCTGGCACAACGGCCTGATCTCGCTGCTGATCGTGGCGGTGTCGGTGCCGTTGCCGTGGATGGCCGTGCTGATCGCCAACGACCGGCCCCCGCGCCGCGCCGACGAGCCTCGCCGGTTCGACCGACCCCAGCGCCGGACCCCCTTGTTCCCGACGGCCGAACGGCCCGCGCTCGAGGCGCGGCCACATCCCGCCGGGCATTTCCACCCCCCTGGCCCGGACGACCTCGCGTAGGTCGCCGCGCTCAGAGTTTCCGAATGGCGCCGGCTCGCCGCACTTCTCAGGACATTCTCAGGTCGACGGCACATTACCGCACGTCAAGGCGTGTGAGATGACAAGGCGCTGGGAACTCTCACTAAGGGTTTGTCGTTAGACCACATGACAGCACAAGCCGATCGGGAGGGCGCAATGGCAAATGCAGCCGCAAGGGGGGCCAACGCAGGCGTCAGAGGCGCCGACCCCACGACACGGTCCACCCGCATTGAGAGCGATCTGGATGCACAGAGCCCGGCGGCGGACCTGGTACGCGTGTACCTGAACGGCATCGGCAAAACGGCCCTGCTCAACGCCGCCGACGAGGTCGAGCTGGCCAAGCGCATCGAGGCCGGCCTGTATGCCGAACACCTGCTCGAGACCCGTAAGCGTCTCGGCGAGAACCGCAAGCGAGAGCTGGCGGCTGTGGTGCGCGACGGTGAGGCAGCCCGCCGCCACCTGCTGGAAGCCAACCTGCGCCTGGTCGTGTCGTTGGCCAAGCGCTACACAGGCCGTGGAATGCCCCTGCTGGACCTCATCCAAGAGGGCAACCTGGGCCTGATCCGCGCGATGGAAAAGTTCGACTACACAAAGGGATTCAAGTTCTCGACGTACGCCACATGGTGGATCCGCCAGGCCATCACCCGCGGCATGGCCGACCAGAGCCGCACCATCCGGCTGCCCGTGCACCTGGTCGAACAGGTCAACAAGCTGGCGCGGATCAAGCGCGAGATGCACCAGAACCTGGGACGCGAAGCCAGCGACGAGGAGCTCGCCGCCGAATCGGGCATACCGATCGAGAAGATCAACGACTTGCTCGAGCACAGCCGTGACCCGGTGAGCCTGGACATGCCGGTCGGCTCCGAAGAGGAAGCCCCGCTGGGCGATTTCATCGAGGACGCCGAAGCGATGTCCGCCGAGAACGCGGTGATTGCCGAGTTGCTGCACGTCGACATCCGCAGCGTGCTGGCCACGCTCGATGAGCGTGAGCACCAGGTGATCCGGCTGCGCTTCGGTCTGGACGACGGCCAGCCGCGCACGCTGGATCAGATCGGCAAGCTTTTCGGGTTGTCCCGCGAGCGCGTCCGTCAGATCGAGCGCGATGTGATGTGCAAGCTCCGCCACGGCGAGCGCGCCGACCGGCTGCGCTCGTATGCAAGCTGACGACTCCGCCCACAGCTAGGTAGCAGACAGTATGCCCGCCGCGCCGCGGCGGGCATACTGCTTGCCTAGGACACGTTGGACCCATTCACGCAGCTGGCCAAGTAGACTCAGCGTCAATGGAGGGTGCTGGATGAACGAGCTGGTCGATACCACCGAGATGTACCTGCGGACCATCTACGACCTCGAGGAAGAGGGCGTGACACCGCTGCGTGCCCGGATCGCTGAGCGGCTCGACCAAAGCGGGCCGACAGTCAGCCAGACGGTATCCCGGATGGAGCGCGACGGACTGCTGCACGTGGCGGGCGATCGCCATCTGGAACTCACCGACAAGGGCCGGGCGCTGGCCGTCGCAGTGATGCGCAAGCACCGTCTCGCCGAACGACTGCTCGTCGACGTCATCGGTTTGCCGTGGGAAGAAGTGCACGCCGAGGCATGCCGGTGGGAGCACGTGATGAGCGAGGACGTCGAGCGCCGGCTGGTCAAAGTGCTCAACAACCCGACCACTTCGCCGTTCGGCAACCCAATTCCGGGTCTGCTGGATCTGGGCGTGGGCTCGGAGTCCGACGCCGACGGGGTCAACCTGGTGCGATTGACCGAGTTGCCCGCCGGATCGCCGGTGGCCGTTGTCGTCCGCCAGCTGACCGAGCACGTGCAGGGCGACATTGATCTGATCACGAGACTCAAAGACGCCGGCGTCGTGCCCAATGCGCGAGTGACCGTCGAGACCAGCCCGTCGGGCGGTGTGACCATCCTCATACCGGGCCACGAGAACGTCACCCTGCCACACGAGATGGCACACGCCGTCAAGGTCGAGAAGGTCTGACCCGAGCGCGAGCAGACGCAAAATCCCCCAAATGATCGCGTCGAAACAGGTGATTTGCGTCTGCTCGGCAGCTCGCGCAACTAGCCGGCGCGCCGACCGAACGTCTGTCGCGGCGGCAGGCGCACACCGAGTTGCCGGGCGAGCCGGTAGCCGGTGAGCGCGAGTTCACGGATGCGCTCGGGCCGCAGGCCGGACTGCAATGCGGTGTCCAGCATGCCGGCCATCCGATGGTCGGCATCGCAGCGCAATGCGGCCTCCAGCGACACCCCGGCCAGCGGCCCGTCGCCGCGTGCATAAGCGCTGAAGGCCAGCAGCACCAGCGCCTCAACCCGCCACGGCGGCGGCAGCCGTCGCGCCAGCTCAGCCCATAGCGCCTCGGCCTCACCGGCATTCGCACCCACCGCGAGTGCATAGAGGATGTCGCGCACCTGCCCGTCGCTCAGCGCGCAACCCAACTCCGCCACCTCCGCATCGGGTAGCGCCTGCCCGCCCGCGACCCGGGCGGCGGCAGCCATTGCCTTCTCCACGTCGACGCGACACCGGCCCACCGGGTCCGCGCGATGTGCCGTCTCGCGCACGGTTGCCTGCCGTTCCACGGCCGCGGCCAATTCCGCGCTGCGCATCGTGTCTTCGACGGCGATGACGGCCTGCAGATCAGCGCGGCGCGGGTAGAGCCGACGCCCGTCCAGGACTGCCGCAGCGGCCAGCGGCGACGACGACGGGTCGTCGATCAGCCCGCCCCTACCGCAACCGTCGACGCAGTGCCAGCGCCCGCCCCGAGCCACTCGATCCACCACATGCACTGCCCACAGCACGACGCCGTGTTGCGACAGCGCGTCGGTAAGCTCCTCAGACAACTCGCGGAAGTCCTCGTTGCAGCGCGGGCATTGCGCGCCCTCGGCGTCGACGAAAACCGCGACCGCCGCCTCGGGATCGGCGGCCGCGGCCACCTCGGCGAGGTGCTCGATGCGGCCGGGTAGCTCGTCAGAGAGGTCGACGCGCAGCACCGACCCCAGTTCGTCACCCTCCATCGACACCACGACCAGTGATTTCTCCGGCACGAAGCCGAGGACGGCCGGTAGCGCGGCGATCAGCGCCGCAGGACGGTTGAGTTCAAAGTCAGATCGATGCTTCGTCATGGGCACCAACGTGGCAACCGGCACCGTCAGCCTGCACTCGCACAATGAGATTGAGCTGTCGTCTGTGGAGAAAGTCGCGACTGTGGGCTCTATCGTCTATGCATGGGTTCGATGCAGGAGTACGACATCGTCGTCATCGGTTCGGGGCCCGGCGGCCAAAAGGCCGCCATCGCCGCGGCCAAGCTGGGTAAATCTGTCGCGATCATCGAACGGGGCCGCAGTCTGGGCGGCGTCTGCGTCAACACCGGCACCATCCCCTCGAAGACGCTGCGCGAGGCCGTGCTCTACCTCACCGGGATGAACCAGCGCGAGCTCTACGGGGCGAGCTACCGCGTGAAAGATCGCATCACCCCCGCCGATTTGCTGGCCCGAACCCAGCATGTGATCGGCAAGGAAGTCGACGTGGTGCGTAACCAATTGATGCGCAACAGGGTCGACCTGCTGATCGGGCACGGCCGGTTCGTCGATTCGCACACCATCTGCATCGAAGACCCCGGCCGCCGCGAAATGACCACTGTCACCGGCGATTACATCGTCATCGCCACCGGCACCCGGCCGGCGCGACCGTCCGGCGTCGAGTTCGACGAGCAACGGGTGCTCGACTCCGACGGCATCCTCGATCTCAGGTCGCTGCCGTCCTCGATGGTCGTGGTCGGTGCGGGTGTGATCGGCATCGAGTACGCCTCGATGTTCGCGGCGCTGGGCACCAAGGTGACCGTGGTGGAAAAGCGCGAGACGATGCTGGACTTCTGCGACCCCGAGGTGATCGAAGCCCTGAAATTCCACCTGCGCGACTTGGCGGTGACCTTCCGGTTCGGCGAGGAAGTGACCGCGGTCGACGTCGGCGCCGCGGGCACCGTCACCACGCTAGCCAGCGGCAAGCAGATCCCCGCCGAGACGGTGATGTACTCCGCGGGACGCCAGGGGCAGACCGACCACCTCGATCTGGAGAACGCCGGCCTGGAGGTCGAGGGACGCGGCCGGATCTGGGTCGACGGCAGTTTCAAGACCAAGGTGGAACACATCTACGCCGTCGGCGACGTGATCGGGTTCCCCGCGCTGGCCGCAACCTCGATGGAACAAGGCCGTCTGGCTGCCTACCATGCGTTCGGGGAACCGGTGGACGGCATCACCGAACTGCAGCCGATCGGCATCTACTCGATTCCCGAGATCTCCTACGTCGGGGCCACCGAGGTGGAACTGACCAAGAACGCGATCCCCTACGAGGTGGGCGTGGCCCGGTACCGTGAACTGGCCCGCGGCCAGATCGCCGGCGACTCATACGGCATGCTCAAGCTGCTGGTGTCCACCGACGACCGCAAGCTGCTCGGGGTGCACATCTTCGGTACCAGCGCCACCGAGATGGTCCACATCGGACAGGCCGTGATGGGGTGCGGCGGGACCGTCGACTACCTCGTCGACGCGGTGTTCAATTATCCGACGTTCTCCGAGGCATACAAGGTCGCCGCGCTCGACGTGACGAACAAAATGCGCGCGCTCAACCAGTTCCGCCGCTGACCCGAGCAGCTCAGCAGCCGTCGTCGTAGTCGGTTGGCGCCTTGTCCCCCGGGCCACCGGCTTCGGCGCGAGCCAGCAGCTGCGCGATGTGTTCGTCGAACGGCGCCGAGTACGACATGTCGGCCTGGCACCCGCCGCCTTCCGGGCCGCCGATCACGGCGGTCACCGCGGTGCCGCTGACCCAGGGGGCGCCGCTGGTGCCGCCGACCAGCCCGTCGCACGCCAGAGCGGGGAAACCGCCAGGGGTCATTGCGGTGGGGGCCTGGCAGCTGATCGGCGAGCCACCCGCTCCGGCCGGATAGCCGGTCACGGTGACGCGGGTCCCGGGGGCAGGCGTGGTGCCCAGCACCAGGCCGGAGCCGGCGCGCGCCTCCAGCGACCCACCGTGCTGGTTGCTGACCCTGGCGATCGCGTAGTCGGCTCGCAGATCCTTCTTGGCGACCCAGCGTGAATCGAGGTAGACGTCGTCGACCTGCCACAAGTCGGCCGGCTCGGCGTTACCGGAGAAGCCGGGAGCAAATGTGGCGCGGAAGCCTCCCAGCAGACAGTGTGCGGCGGTCAGGATGAGGTTCCCGCTGCTGGAATGCAGCACCGAACCGGTACAAAAGTGCACCTTGCCGCCCTCGGGGAAGATCGCGCCCACCCGCGGGTCGACCGGTGCGGGAGCCGCGGCCGGTCCCTCCCCGGCGGGGTCGCACGCCAGCAATGTCGTCAGGCTGACCAGCGAGCATAGCCATACCGTCGGGAAGCGCATCGCCTCAATCATGCCTGCCCGGGAGTGCTGGCAAGCGCCCACCATTACCGACGTCGAATACCCTGCGGTGCTGTTGCGTTTCGGTGCCGTTTGGATGTGAGGGACACTGGTTAGGGCACCCTGGAGATAACTGGGAGGGAGGCAATACCGATGGCGCGCCATCGCAACCCGGACGACGACTACTACCAGCCAGGGCAGCCCGGCATTTACGAGCTCGAGTTCCCGGCACCGCAATTGTCGACGTCCGACGGCCGCGGCCCGGTGCTGGTGCACGCACTGGAAGGGTTCTCCGACGCCGGTCACGCCATCAGGCTGGCCGCTGCCCATCTCAGGGCGGCCCTGGACACCGAGTTGGTCGCGTCCTTTGCGATCGACGAGCTGCTGGATTACCGCTCGCGGCGCCCGCTGATGACCTTCAAGACAGACCACTTCACCCACTACGAAGATCCCGAGCTGAGCTTGTACGCGTTGCGGGACACCGCCGGGACACCGTTTCTGCTGCTGGCCGGCATGGAGCCGGACTTGAAATGGGAACGTTTCATTACCGCGGTGCGCCTGCTCGCGGAGCGCCTCGGCGTGCGGCAGACCATCGGTCTGGGCACAGTGCCGATGGCGGTCCCCCACACCCGGCCGGTCACGATGACCGCGCACTCGAACAACGCGGAACTGATCGCCGACTTCCAGCCGTGGATCTCCGAAATCCAGGTGCCCGGCAGCGCGTCCAATCTGCTGGAGTACCGGATGGCCCAGCATGGTCACGAGGTCGTCGGATTCACCGTGCACGTCCCGCACTATCTGACCCAGACCGACTACCCGGCTGCCGCCCAGGCACTGCTCAAGCAGGTGTCCAAAACCGGGTCTCTGGAGCTGCCCCTGACGGCACTGTCCGAGGCGGCTGCGGACATCCGGGCCAAGATCGACGAGCAGGTGCAGGCGAGCGCCGAGGTCGCCCAAGTGGTGGCGGCGCTGGAGCGCCAGTACGACGCCTACATCGAGGCCCAGGAGAACAGGTCACTGCTGAGGCGCGATGAGGAGCTGCCTAGCGGCGACGAGCTTGGTGCGGAGTTTGAGCGATTCCTGGCTCAGCAGGCAGAAAAGAAGTTTGACGACGACGACTCGGCCTGAACGCCCAGACCCGACCTGATCGCCCTGAGCTGTCCCGACAATGACGTTGGGAGAGAGGTGTCGCGAGATGACCGAGCGGAAGCGCAACCTTCGACCGGTGCGGGAAGTGACTGCGCCTTCGCTACCGCCGGTTGTACACGACCGCCGTTCATCGAAGATCCAGCTCAGGAAGCATCTGGTCTCCGTGTCCTCGGGCGTATTCACCTGTCGCGGGATGCGGACGACGCAGGAACGATCAATTGAGCGCCAGCGTGAGGCGACCACGGACGACCCCGCATCCGGGCCTAGCCGCGCGCCACTTATCCCCCGTCTCGGGTAGCCATCCCCCGGACGGTGCCGATAATGGCATCCGGCCCAGGCAGCTTGTAACGACGGAGGGTGCCGGGCTGGACCGCGCTCAGCGTGTCTCCGAAGCGACCGCTATGGCTACCGGTCAGTGGCCGCCGTGGCCGCCGCCGCCGACTCCACCATTCGGACCGCCGGGGCCGTTAGGCACGTACGGGCCGGGTCCCGGGCCACCGTTGGGCATCCCATTGGGGCCGACTGGGCCGGGACCGGGGCCGCCGTTGGGCATGTAACCGGGCCCGCCTGCGTGGCAGTTGTTCCAGTCCCAGTTATTACCCCAGCCCGGGTCCCAAAACTGTCCAGGGCACCAGTCAGCCGGCATCGGTCCGGTAGGGCCGGGAAGGGCTTCAGCTACGCTCGCCGCGCCCAGACCGGCAAGTCCAAGACCTGTGGCCAAAGCAGTCGCGGCTGCAAATCGTTTGATGTTTCTCACCGGTGTTGAGTACCACCCAATAACGGTCGCCCAAACGCCTTGTCCGGAAGCTTGCCTCTCCGTCGGGTGACCTCGGAGGAGGTCCTGCCTTGCCCCGCCTCCTCGGTAGGGCAGCGTGCACGGCTACCCGTGCACGCGCGCAGGCGGGCGGCAGGGGTGGCGCTTAGCAGCGGAGCTGCTTGCGCTTTGGGGTCGCCCGCCACCTCAACAGGCGTCTAGCGGTTAGGTGAACTACCGTCTATCCATGGTGAACGTCAAAAGGCCAGCGACGGTACGCCCCTTGAAGTTGTGTACAACCGACCCTGTTGAACCTTCGCTGCAGTTCCGCACCATTCACGGCTATAGGCGGGCGTTCCGGATTGCCGGTGAAGGTCCGGCGATACTGCTGATCCACGGCATCGGCGACAATTCCACGACCTGGGAGGGCGTACACGCCCAGCTCGCGCAGCGCTTCACCGTCATCGCCCCGGACCTGTTAGGCCACGGGAAGTCCGACAAGCCGCGCGCCGACTACTCGGTCGCGGCCTACGCCAACGGCATGCGCGACCTGCTCAGCGTGCTCGACATCGAGCGGGTGACCATCGTCGGGCATTCGCTCGGCGGAGGCGTGGCGATGCAATTCGCCTACCAGTTCCCCCAACTTGTCGAGCGATTGATCCTGGTCGGCGCCGGCGGTGTCACCAAGGACGTCAACTTCGTGTTGCGGTTGGCCTCGCTACCGATGGGCAGCGAGGCCATCGCATTGCTGCGGTTGCCGCTCGTGCTGCCGGCGGTGCAGGTTGCCGGCAAGGTAGTCGGCAAGGCCCTGGGAACCACCGCGCTGGGACACGACCTGCCGAATATGCTCCGAGTGCTGAACGATCTCCCGGAGCCGACGGCGTCGGCCGCGTTCAGCCGCACCTTGCGCGCCGTGGTCGATTGGCGCGGGCAGATCGTCACCATGCTGGACCGATGTTATTTGACCGAGGCCATCCCGGTGCAGATCATCTGGGGCAGCAGGGACGCGGTGCTTCCGGTCCGGCACGCCACTATGGCCCACGCCGCCATGCCGGGCTCCCGGCTCGAGATCTTCGAAGGCTGCGGTCATTTCCCCTTCCACGACGACCCCGCTCGGTTCATCGACATCGTCCAGCGGTTCATCGACAACACAAAGCCCGCCGATTACGATCCGGCTGCGCTGCGCGCACTGCTCAGCAGAGGCGGCGAAGGAACCGTCCATGGGCCGGTCGACACCCGTGTCGCGGTGCTGGAGGCCATCGGTTCCGACGAACGCAGCGCTACCTGATCATCGCTATGTCGTACAGTCGGGCCATGAGCTCGACTCCCGCTGTCAGACAAGCGGATTGAGCTGCGCGCCCGTTACGGTTTGCGGCGCAACACCGCGGCGAGGTGGTCCTGCACCGGCTGGCCGACCGCGCCCATCCGTACCGTATAGGACAGCTCGTCGCCGTCGATCAAAAACGAACGGCCAAGCGCGCTAACGTTTTTGGCGGTCGGGGTCAATCCGATCGAGTCGGTGGTCAGCTCTATTTCGATGCGGTCGCCGCTCACCGAGTAATTGCCGACCTCGATTTCGGTGATGCCGCTCGGATGGGCCAGAACCAGCTCGACATGTCCGGGTTCCGGGGCTCGCAGAAACCCCGTTTCGGCATGCAACGGCTTCCCGTCGGCCACTGCCTTGGTCTTTTGCGTGTAAGCCAAAAACGGTTTGCCCACATGGGTGAATAGGACTTCTTCGAAATACTCGAAAGGCTCGATCGTCGGGTACTTACCGGTGCCGCGACCTGACCAGGTACCGAGCAGTGGTGCCAGCGCTTCAAGGTTCGGATGCAAGTCGACAGCCATAAAAGCAGCGTAGTCCGGCGACTCTCGGGCTGGACCCTCGCGTCAATTCGGTGTCGATACTTTGCGGTGCGCCCGAAGCACCTCGATCTCGCGCTCGAAATCGTCTGCAGAAGAAAATGACCGGTATACCGAAGCGAACCGAAGGTAGGCAACCTCGTCGAGTTCGCGGAGCGGTCCAAGGATCGCCAGCCCGACCTCGTGACTGGGGACTTCCGGCGATCCGGCCGCGCGCACGGTGTCTTCCACCTGCTGGGCCAGCAGATTCAGCGCATCGTCGTCTACCTGACGACCCTGGCATGCGCGGCGCACACCGCTGATGACCTTCTCTCTGCTGAACGGCTCGGTGACACCGCTGCGCTTGACCACCGCAAGCACCGCCGTTTCGACCGTGGTGAACCGTCGCTGACACTCTGGGCAGGACCGGCGTCGCCGGATGGCCTGGCCTTCATCGGTTTCTCGCGAATCGATCACCCGGGAATCTGGATGCCGGCAGAACGGACAGTGCATCGCCGCTCCTTTGCCGTGCCGACATTCGGGTACCGCAGACGACTCCGAGAGTACCTGTGCGCTCGCCGGCGGAGCCAATACTGGCGCCATACACCCCGATTCGCCGCGGCTGCCCCCGCGCGGCCATGGCAGTGAGCGGTTTCCGCAGTACACCGCGTTGCCGTCAGCCGACGGGCGCGATCAGGGTCTGGCCCGCGACCAGTGTCGGCGATTTCAGGTCGTTGAGTTCGCGGATACGCTCTGCCACCTGGCGGTGCGGCGCGTCGGGCGCCACCCGTGCCGCTACGTCCTGAAGGGATTCGCCCGGCTCCACCCGAACCACGGCGAGCCGGTCGGGCACGTGGGCAGCCGGAGCGCTGGTGTCGCCGTTGGCCAGTTGCCCGAAATGGGCGATCAGGCCCAGCCAGAGGGTGATGATGCCGGCCAGCAGTGCCAGCCCGACCGTAGTGGTGAGTCTGACCGGGCGCCTCCGGTGAGGGGCCGACGACATCGCGACGCCGGTGCCGCGGTAGCGCGTCGGCGCACCGGCCGGCCGGGTCGGGCCGGGAGGGCAGGACCAGGCCGGCCGGCCGTAACGAGGCCCCTTCACTGGGCGCCGCAGCTGGTCGGTGCTGCCGGCTCGCGGCGAGTGCGAGATTGTGTGAATGGTTGTCATGCGCGTTCCTCCGGTCAACTGATCCTCGCTCGTGTGTTCGACAGTAGTCGCTCGTCTGTTCGAATACCGAACATTTGAGCGAAGCGTGTCGCACGAGCAAAACGCTAGACCGCCCCACCGACAAGTTCGTCGGTCGCTATCACTGGCATGCGGCCGGAGTACCCGATCTCGCGAAGAGTTACACCATTGTTATTCAGCAGGTCTAGAGCTCACGGGGCGGCCTGGCCCCACTGCGACACACCCGTCGAACACATGTTTGATTCTGCCGGCCCCTGCGGCTACATTCGAGACATGAGTGACAGCAACGACACTTCGGCCGGTGCGGACGCCCGTTTACATCCGGTGGGCGCCGGGCTCACCGAACGACAACGCACGATCCTGAACGTCATCCGTGCCTCAGTCACCACCCGCGGATATCCCCCGAGCATCCGGGAAATCGGCGATGCCGTCGGCTTGACGTCGACCTCCTCGGTGGCACACCAGCTGCGGACCTTGGAGCGCAAGGGCTATCTGCGCCGTGATCCGAACCGGCCACGGGCCGTCGATGTACGGGGCGCCGACGATGCCGGGGCGACACCGGTAACCGACGTAGCTGGCTCCGACGCCCTGCCGGAGCCCACTTTTGTTCCCGTCCTCGGACGCATTGCGGCCGGTGGACCGATCCTCGCCGAGGAAGCGGTCGAGGACATCTTCCCGTTGCCACGGGAGCTGGTGGGCGAAGGCACGCTGTTTCTGCTCAAGGTGGTCGGCGACTCGATGGTCGAGGCCGCCATCTGCGACGGCGACTGGGTTGTGGTCCGCCAGCAGCACGTTGCCGACAACGGCGACATCGTCGCGGCAATGATCGACGGTGAGGCTACGGTCAAGACGTTCAAGCGCGCGGGTGGTCAGGTGTGGCTGATGCCGCACAATCCGGCGTTCGATCCCATCCCCGGCAACGAAGCAACCGTGCTGGGCAAGGTGGTCACGGTGATCCGCAAGATCTAGCTTGTCAGCTGAATTGCTCAGTCTGCTTTGGTGAAGCCGTTCGCTTCCGCGACTTCCTCACTGGCCAGCCAGAATTCGGGGAGCGTGTTCTCGTAAAGCTCGCTGCTGGGCGTGTAATACAGACCGAAGCGCGCACTTGCCTTGATGGGATATCCCTCGGGAGGCTGGTAGGGGTCGTCCAGTGGCAAGTGGATTGTCGGGCGTGCGGGCTGGGGTTGCCGCGGCGCAACCGACGCACCGGCTTCTGCTTCCGGCTCTTCCGGAATTTCGTCGGGCATCTCTGCCGCCTCGTCGGCGGCCGCGTGCCGGCCGGTTCGGGGTGGGGTGACTGACGCAGCAGCCGCAGCGGCCCCAGCGGCTTCGGAGGCTTCAGGTCCGGGAGGGATGTCGGGAAAAGCGGCTTGCGGTCCCGCGTCTTCGGCAAAAACGTCGTCGGAATAGGAGGCCTCGGGCGGCGCCTCGGCAAACACGTCGTCGGAATAGGAGGCCTCCGGGGGCGCCTCGGCAAACACCTCTTGCGGATAACCCGCTTCGGGCGGCGCCTCGGCAAAAACATCGTCGGAATAATCCGCTTCCGGCGGCGCCTCGGCAAAAAGGTCGTCGGAATAGGAGTCCTCCGGGGGCGCCTCGGCAAACACCTCTTCGGGATAGCCGACATCCCGAGGTTCCTCGCCGAAGTCCTCCTCGGTACTGCCGGTCGGAGCACCGCCACTCACCACGTCAACGGCATTACCGGAATCGGGAATGCCGGTATCGGTCAGCACAGGTATGGAAGTGGTGTCGACGTCGTCGGGATTCTCCCCCTGCTCTTCGAAACCCGCGTCCGCGCCATTTTCTCGAGATGCCGCATCGGGTCCGGCGAGCGAATCGCGACCATATTCGGCTCCAATGGGTTCGTTTTCGGCTGCAACGGCGGTAGCCGCGGAACGCGACCAGCTGATCCTGGATGCCGGGCCCTCTTCCGGCGCATGAGTGTCGGCCGGGGCCTGTTGTCGGGAGGCGAATTCTGCGTCTTCGTTGGCCCAGGACTCGGCGGCCGTGACGTCGTAGCCCGGGTCCGGCCCATGGTCGGGGTCATAGTGTGAGGTCTCGTAGGCGTAGGCGGCTTCGCGGGCACGGCTATGCCGACGGCGTCCGTTCAGCACCAAGAACAGCGACAACAGCAACATCAGCAGCGGAATGATCGCCAGCAGATACCACCAGTGCCAGCCGAATTTCTTCGGATGCGCAGGTGAAGCTGCACCGCTCGGCTGGTTCTGCCCCGGCACCTGCAAACCGGACAGCAACGGCGCCAGGTTGGCCGGATCGGTGCTGAACGTGTTGGATGCGCGGTTCCACGAAATCATTCCGCCAGTGAACTTCTGCGAGATGATGTCGCCGTCCACGGCCTGGTCGCCGACCGGCGCTCCCAGCTTGCCCAGGGGGCCCTTGAGTTTGTCCCAGGCCACTTTGACAGCGCCGCGCACGACGAACGCGCCGTGGTCAGGTGTCCAGAAGATCACCGGCTTGTCGGGTCCGGAGAACACGGCGATCCGGCTCGACGGGATGGCCCCGTCCGACTCGTTGGCGACGGGAAAGCCAAGCTCGCTGCCGACCGGCCCACCCAGGGACTCGTATTTAGCCAGGATGTCGCTCTCGACGGCATTCGCGCCGGTGGCGGGGCTGTAGTACACCTTGCCGCCGGCGAATTCCTGAGCGATCCCGTCGCCGCCGATGGGATTCTGGCCGCCCTTCTTGGCGCCCAGCCGACCGGCAGCACCGCCCGCAGCGCGCCAGGCCATGTTTATCGCGGCAGCGGGATCGATCACGACCTGCAAATCCTTGAGCTGGCCGCCCAATACCGCGGGCTCGGCGGAGAACTGCTTGGTTTTCCTGTTCCAGGAAACGGCCCCGCCGCTGAACTTCTGGGAAACGACGTCGCCGTCGTAGCTTTCGTCTGCGACGGGGACGCCCAACGCGCCGCCCGAGCTGCCGAGTTTGTCCCAGGCCGCATTCAGCGCGCCGCGCACCACGTGCGCACCGTGATCGGCCGTCCAGTAAATGACCGGTTTGTCGCTGGCCGAAAAGGTGGCCACCCGGCTGTCGGGTCCGGCCAGCCCGGGAACTTCGTTGATCGTCGGGAATCCCAGGTCGCTGCCGGCCGGGCCGCCCAACGACTCGTACTTTTCCAGAATCGGCCCGTAGACGAATTTGGCGCCGGTGTCTGGGGTGAAGTACATCTTGCCGCCGACGAACTCCAGAGCGAACCCGTCGCCGACGGGGTAGACGTCACCCTTGCGGGCGCCCAGTGGCGACGAGTCGCCACCAGCCTTGTCCCATGCCGCCATCATGGCGGTCTCGGCGTCGCCGATCGGAGAAGCTGTCGCAACAGGCGTCAGCAACAATGCGGCCACCACCATGGCCGCCAGGCTGACCAGCGCCCGACCGAGCAGCTTGCCCAAGCTACCTCTCTGCCCGTTCACCAAGCCTCCCAGCCGGCGGATATGCCGTTATCGGTGGCCGCGCCCGCCATCTCCCGCCGACAGTCGGTCTTGTCGCCGGGCTCGCATAACTTTGCTAGAGCAAATGACAATTGCGAAGTCAAATTTGCAATATTTGGAAAACAGATACCCCGCCGATGTCGAAATGATGCCAATTCAGCACCGGTTCGCGACTGGTGGCGCCGCGGGCAAACGCAGTTGACGTGGGTGTTTGCCGGGCTGACCTGGTCCCCCACCGCCGTGGCAATCGACGGCTTGGCACAAGAAGACACAAATGCCGACGTTACGTGACGCGCTCATCCCCACGACAATGCGGACCCTTTCCCGGTCCTTTAGACACTCAGACTGCGGCCGATGATCTCCTTCATGATCTCGGTCGTGCCGCCGTAGATCGTCTGCACCCGCGCATCGAGATAGGCCCGGGCGACCGGGTATTCCCGCATGTAGCCATACCCGCCGTGCAGCTGCAGGCAACGGTCGATCAGGTGTACCTGCTTCTCGGTGGAGTACCACTTGGCCATGGCGGCTTGCTCGGCCGTCAGCTTTCCTTCCAGGTGCAGCGCCAGGAACTCATCGACCATGATGCGCACGACCGTGGCCTCTGTGGCCAGTTCGGCCAGCAGGAAACGGGTGTTCTGGAAATTACCGATCGGCTTGCCGAAGGCCTTGCGTTCTCTGGTGTATTGCAGCGTCTGCTCCAACACCGTCTCCATGGCCGTCGCCGCCATGACGGCGATGTTGATCCTTTCCTGCGGCAGGTTCTGCATCAGGTAAATGAAGCCCTGACCCTCTTCGCCGAGCAAATTTTCCACCGGAACTCGCACATCGGTGAACGAGAGCTCCGCGGTGTCCTGGGCGTCCAGCCCGATCTTGTCCAGGTGCCGGCCGCGTTCGAAGCCTTCCATGCCGCGTTCGACGACCAGCAGGCTGAACCCTTGCGCACCCTTTTCTGGATCGGTCTGGGCCACCACAATCACCAGATCCGAGTTGATGCCGTTGGTGATGAACGTCTTCGACCCGTTGAGCACGTAGTGGTCGCCGTCTTTGACCGCTCGCGTCTTGATGCCCTGCAGATCACTGCCGGTCCCCGGCTCGGTCATCGCGATCGCGGTGATCAGCTCGCCGGTGCAGAATCCCGGCAGCCAGCGCTGCTTCTGCTCGTCGTTCGTCAGTCTTAGCAGGTAGGGCGCCACGACATCGTTGTGCAGCCCGAAACCGATCCCGCTGTAGCGTCCGGCGGTGGTTTCCTCGGTGACGATCGTGTTGTACCGGAAATCGGGGTTCCCGCCGCCCCCGTACTCCTCGGGTACGGCCATGCCCAAAAAGCCCTGCTTGCCGGCCTCCAGCCAGACTCCGCGATCGACGATCTTGGCCTTCTCCCACTCTTCGTGGTGCGGCGCGACGTGGCGGTCGAGGAAGGCCCGGTAGGACTCGCGGAACAAATCGTGTTCCGGTTCGAAAAGAGTGCGCTGGTACTTGATGGCACTGCCCATGGATTTACCTCCGGCCAGAAATGTCTGCAGCCCAACATATACCAACCGGGTGGTTGGTCGGCGGAGGGCCGTCCGGTCAGACGGAGAACTCCCGCAGGCTGGCGGCCAGCGCCACCGGAACCCGGGCCCGGATGCGGGTGCCTTCGGAGTTGTGCTCTGCCTCCTGCACCCGGCCGTCGGCATGCACACGAGATACCAGGTCACCGCGGTGATACGGGATCACCACGTCGACGGTGGTGTCCGTGGGCACGGCGAGCTCGGCGATCCGCCGCCGGAGTGCGTCGATGCCGTCGCCGGTGCGGGCGGAGACGAATATCGCCCCGGGCAACTCGTGGCGCAGTCTGGCCAGCATGAGGTCGCCTGCCGCGTCGGTCTTGTTCACCACCAACAGCTCAGGCGGACGATCCCCGTCATGATCGGCGATCACCTCGGAGATCACCTGACGAACCGCGCTGATCTGGGCCAGCGGGTTGACGTCGGAGCCGTCGACGACGTGCACCAGCAGGTCGGCGTCGACGACCTCCTCGAGGGTGGAGCGGAATGCCTCGACCAGCTGGGTGGGCAGGTGGCGCACAAAGCCGACGGTGTCGGTCAACACGAAGGGTCGGCCGTCGTCGAACTCGGCGCGGCGGGTGGTGGGCTCCAGCGTGGCGAACAGCGCGTCCTCCACCAGCACGCCGGCCCCGGTCAGGGCGTTGAGCAGGCTGGATTTACCCGCGTTGGTATAGCCGACGATGGCGATCGACGGGATGTCACTGTGCAGTCGGCGGCTGCGCTGGGTATCGCGGGCCTGCTTCATCGCCTTGATATCGCGTCGCAGCTTGGCCATCCGCTCGCGGATGCGGCGCCGGTCGGTCTCGATCTTGGTCTCACCAGGGCCGCGCAGCCCCACCCCACCGCCGCTGCCGCCGCCGCCGCCGCCGGCCTGCCGCGACATCGACTCACCCCAGCCGCGCAGCCGCGGCAGCATGTACTCCATCTGGGCCAGCGACACCTGCGCCTTGCCCTCCCGACTGGTGGCGTGCTGGGCGAAGATGTCGAGGATCAGGGCCGTGCGGTCGATGACCTTGACCTTGACCGCCTTCTCCAGCGCGGTCAGCTGCGCCGGGGACAGCTCACCGTCGCAGATGACGGTGTCGGCGCCGGTCGCCACGACCACTTCTCTCAGTTCAGCCGCCTTGCCCGAACCGATATAGGTCGACGGGTCGGGCCGGTCGCGGCGCTGAATCAGCCCTTCGAGCACCTGCGAGCCAGCGGTTTCGGCCAGGGCCGCCAGCTCGGCCAGGCTGGCCTGGTTGTCAGCGGCACTGCCGTCGGTCCACACCCCTACCAAGACCACCCGCTCCAGCCGCAGCTGGCGGTACTCGACCTCGGAGACGTCGGCGAGCTCGGTGGACAAGCCGGCGACGCGGCGTAGCGCGGACCGGTCTTCGAGAGCGAGTTCACCGAGGCTCGGTGCGGATTCTGGGATGCCCGTCATCGGCGAATCTGCCGTACCGGGCGAATTGGGATCTGTCATAACCAATATCGATGGTGGCACGCCCGCCGCCGGCGCGCATCCGAATAAATTCAGGCTGGCGAGCTCCACCAGGCGTCCGCGAGCTCACCGTGGGCCACCAGAACCGACGGTCCCCGTAGGTAGCTGGTGGCGTTGGTGACGGTGACCACGACGTCGCCCCCCGGTACGCGCACCGTGAGCGTTCCGGTATCCGCGCCGGCGTAAGCCAGTGCCGCGACGGCGGCCGCAACGGTTCCCGTTCCGCACGAACGGGTTTCACCCACACCGCGCTCGTGCACGCGCATCCGGATCAGTCCGGCCTCGGGTGCGGTGAGCAATTCGATGTTCACCCCTGCCGGAAACTGGGCGGTGTCGAAGCTGACCGGGCCCGCGACGTCCAGGGACGCAAGCTCGTCGGGGGTCAGCTGCGGATCCACGCACGCCAGGTGCGGATTGCCCACGTCTATCGCCATTCCCTGAAAGCGCCGGCCACCGATGACGGCTGCGCCCGTGCCCAGCCGGTTGGCCTTTCCCATGTCGACGGTCACGTCGGCGCTGGTCGCATCGACTCGGTGCACGGTGACCAACCGTGGGCCGGCCAGTGAGCCGACGACGAACTCGTCGCGCGCCTCCATTCCGGCCGCGCGCAGGTAGTGCGCGAAGACCCGCACGCCGTTGCCGCACATTTGCGCCGTCGACCCGTCGGCGTTGCGATAGTCCATGTACCAGTCGTAGGAGCTCACGCCGTCGGGCAGCCGCTCGAGCGAACCGGCCCGCACCGCCGCGCCCGCCGTAGTCACCCGCAGCACTCCGTCGGCGCCCAGTCCCCGGCGCCGGTCGCACAACGCGGCCACTCGGGCGCTGGTGAGCTCCAGCTCGGCGTCGACATCGGGCAGCAGCACGAAGTCGTTCTGGGTGCCGTGGCCCTTCGCGAAGATCATGTGCGCCGCTCCTCCGATCCCGCCTGCGCCGGCACCATCGTCGCCGGCGCGCATCACCCGATCAGGATAGGTTCCGCCACACCCGCACCGCTTCCTCGGCGATGCGCTCGGCGTCCCCCGACGCGTCGAACCATTGGATCCGGTGATCGCGTCGAAACCAGGATCGCTGACGTCGTACGTAGCGGCGGGTGCCCACGAAGGTCTGCTGCTGCGCGGCCCGCAACCGCTCGGCTTCGGGTCCGGCGTCGGGGCCCGCGTCCAGGGCGGCGATCACCTGCGCGTAGCCCAGCGCGCGGGACGCGGTGACCCCATCGCGCAGGCCCTTGCGCAGCAGCTCACTTACTTCCCGCACCAGGCCGCGTTCGAACATCACTTCGGTGCGGCGCGCCAGTCGCTCGTCGAGAATCGCTGTGTCACAGTCCAATCCGACGATGGCAGTGTCCCATCGCGGGGTTCCGATGCGTGGCGCGGACGCGGCGAATGGCCGGCCGGTGAGCTCGATCACCTCGAGCGCCCGCACGGTGCGCCGGGCGTCGGTGGGCAGGATCGCCGCTGCCGCGGCCGGGTCGCGGCTGGCCAGCTCGGCGTGCAGCCGGCCCACTCCGACTTCGGCGAGCCGGCGCTCCCATCGCGCCCGGACGGCGGGATCGGTGGCCGGAAACGACCAGTCGTCCAGCAGGGACTGCACGTAGAGCATCGAGCCGCCCACCACGATGGGCACAGCTTCGCCGTCCGCGATCGCCTCGATGTCGGCGCCGGCGGCCTGCTGGTAGCGCGCGACGCTGGCCGTCTCAGTCACGTCCAGGACGTCGAGCTGACGGTGCGGGATGCCGCGGCGCTCCTCGATCGTCAGCTTCGCGGTGCCGATGTCCATGCCGCGGTAGAGCTGCATCGCGTCCGCGTTGACCACCTCGGCGCCGATTCCGGCGCTGCCCAGTCGCTCGGCGACGTCGAGCGCCAGCCGCGACTTGCCGGTGCCCGTCGGGCCGACGATGGCAAGCGGTCTCACGGCTGCCATACACCCGCGAAGTAGCCCACTCCGAAGGGCGCCCCCCGGTAGAGCTCCTTGGCGGTTCGTGGTCCGGGCTCGGCCAGCCCCGCCAGCACCTGGAACGCCACCCGGCCCAGAATCTGGCCGGGGAGTCGAGTCAACGCGGCGACGTCGCCACTGGCCAGCGCGTCGTTTAGGGCCAGCTGCGCGTCGGCGTTGCCGGGGTGGTAGCCGCCGGGAGCGGCCGGCGTCAGCGTGTTGGCGCCGTCGGCCACGATCAGCACACCGACCGGATCGCCCGACTTGTCGAGCTCGGCACGCAGCCTCCTACCGAGCACAACGGCGGTATCGGCGTCGTGGTCGCTGCGGTACGCCCGGACCTGTGCGACGGCGTCGGGGCGGGTCCGGCCGCGGACCCAGGCACCGATCAGCGCGCACAGCGGTAACTGGGCCGGCGCCTGCGTCGGCCCAGGGCCCTGCGGGCCGAGGTGCACCCGCACGTCGACGCCGAAGCCGGCGAAGGTGCCGACGCGGTCGGGACGCACTACCTCGTCAGAGCTGCCGGTTCCGACCACGACCCAGCCCATGGGCAAAAACCCGGCGGCCGCCACCACCGCCGCCGTCAGGTCGGCCAGCTCGGCAGCGGCCCCACCGGCGAGCTCGGGAACCAGCACCGGCGCGGAGGGAACGATAGCGATGCCGCTCAGCACGTCACCAAACTAACGTCTCGACACAGTGGACCTAGGTGGCTCCCTCGACGACGGGTTCTCCGCCCGGGACCCCATCGTCACTGAACGAGTCCATGGCGTCTTTGCTGTCTTGCCCGGCTTCGGCGACCATCGTCGCGGCCTCGCCGCGAGCCAGCGCCACGGTCGCGATGATCACCAATGCCACGCCGCCGGCCAGCACAAACGCCTCGGCGCCGCTGGCCGTCAGCGCCTCGCCGAGCAGCGTGACCCCGAGCACCGCCGCCACCACGGGCTTCGTGACGGTCATGGTGGGCAGCGAAGCGGTCAATGCACCGGCACGGAAAGCGGACTGCTGGAAAATCATCCCGGCCAGCGCTGCGGGCAGCCAGGGATAGAACTCCGGAGTACGCAGCACGGCACCGAAGCCGTCGTCGTGCAGTACTTCGACGACTGCCTTCGTCAGTACCGCGAACAGCGCCAACGAAGAACCCGCCACGAGCGCCAACAACGCAGCCGCCACCGGGCGGCCCGCCCACACTCGCGCGGCGACCAGGCAGGCCACCAATACCGGGCCCATGACGGCGGCGACGATGATCCAGGTGTGCAGCGACGTGCGGGGCTGGCCGACGTCGGGATGGCCGACAATGATGACCACCGCCAGCGCAACCGCCAGGACGACCGCCCAAACCCACTCCCAGCGGGTGATCCGGTGTCCCGTGAGGCGGGCATAGATCGGCAGGGCGAACAGCAGCGCGGTCACCTGGAGCGAAGTCACCAGCAGCACCGATCCCCAGACCAGGGCGACCGCTTGCAGGCTGTAATTCAGCACCGCCATCATGCCGCCCAGCCACCACCGGGTGTCGCGCAGCGACAAGCCGAACAGCTGCAGGTGGCCGACATGCTCGTCGGTGATCTCATGCGCCGAGCGCTGCCGGATCACATCACCGATCGCCGATGCCAGCGCCGCGCACAAGGCGACGAGCGCGGCGATCTCAACTTTCGACATCGAAGGCCCTCAATTTTCAACTCGCACCCTCACCAAGCTAGCGGCTCGGCGACACCGACCGGGCGCGGATCAGGGGGTAGGGCCGGGGCTGCGAACCAGGCCGGCCGACTCGCTCGCCGCGCGGGCCCATGCCGCATTCGGTATTACCCGCGGATCGGTGACGATCGGAATGCGTCCACTCTCGATCGCCTCTTCGGTCACGTTCTCCGCCTCGCCGCGGGCCAGTGCGAAGGTCGCGACGATCACCAGAACCACCCCTGCGGCGACGACGAAAACTCCTGTCCGGGTGGTGTGCAAGGTCTCGCCGAGCACGATGATGCCGAGCACAGACCCCACCAGCGGCTTGGCGACAACCGACGTCGGCAACGAGGCAGTCAGCGATCCCGCGCGGTACGACGACTGCTGGAAGATCATGCCCCCCGCCGCAGCGGCCAGCCAGAAATAGAACTCCGGAGCCAGCAGCAGGGCACCGACGCCGCCGTGCACCACTTCGACCACCCCTTTGGTGAGCACCGCGAAAAGCGCCAGCGAGCAGCCGGCGACCACGGCCAGCAGCACCGCAGCCACCGAGCCCGTCCAGAACCGGGCGCCCAGCACGCAGAACACCAATAGCGGAACCATCACCACGCCGACCGCGGTCCAGGTTCCCAGTGAGCCCCGCGACGTGCCGCTGCCTGGATCGCCGATGGTCACGACCACCGCCAGCGCGCCGGCCAACAGGACCGCCCAGGCCCACTCCCGGCGGGTCACCCGGACCCTGGTGAGATACGCGTAGATCGGCAGGGCGAACAGCAACGCCGTCACCTGCAGCGCCGTCACCAACATCACCGAGCCCAGCGCCAGGGCCACGGCCTGCAGCACGTAGTTGGCGATCGCCCCGCCGGCGCCCAGCCACCACCGGGTGTCGCGCAGCGACAATCGGAACAGCTCGAGGTGGCCGACTTCCCTGTCGGTGATCTCCTCCGCGGACCGCTGCCGGAAGACGTTGCCGATCGCCGAAGCGAAGGCCGCGAGCAGCGCAAGAACCACGGCGATGTCGACTTTCGCCATCACTGACCACCTGCCCGATGTCTCGGGTAATCCATGTTCAACACCTACTCAATTCATCTATGTCAGATCTGTGCATCGGCAATGCGTCGAGCAGACCCGGCTCGCAGTTGAGGGAGAGCTCCTGCTCGGCCCCCGAAACCATCGTGGCGGCCTCGCCGCGGGCAAGGGCGGTCGTCGCGACAACCACCACCGCGACGGCGGCCACGAGCCCGATCAGCTCCGGACCGTCGGCTCCGAGGGTTTCGCCAAGCACGGTTACCCCCAGCAGCGACGCGACCAGTGGCTCGGCCACCGTCATCGCCGGTAGCGACGCGGTCAGCGCGCCGGCCCGAAACGACGACTGCTGGAACACGGTCCCGATCACCGCGACCAGCACCCAGAAATAGAACTCCGGCATGCGCAACACCGCCGCCACGCCGCCATGTGAACCGTCACCGAGGACGTCGACGACGGCCTTGGTGAGCACCGCGAACAGCGCCCATGACGACGCCGACACCAGCGCCAGCAACACCGCGGCCACCCGGCCAGCCCAGATCCGCGCGCCCAGCACGCAGAACACCATCGCCGGTCCGATCACGACCGCCACCACGGCCCAGGTCTGCAGCGACGCCCGCTGGTAGCCGGCGGCCGGTTCACCGATCGCGACGAAGACCGCCACCGCCGCGGCCAGCAACACCGCCCACCCCCACTCTCGGCGGGTCAGACGATGTTTGGTCACCCAGCCGTACACCGGCAACGCGAACAACAGCGAGGTCACCTGCAGCGCCTGCACCAGTACCACCGAACCCAAGCCCAGGGCCACCGCCTGCAGCGCCGCGCTGGCCAATGCCGCCACGCTGCCCAGCCACCACCTCGTGTCCCGCAACGACATGCGCAGCAGCTCGACATGACCGACCTGATCGTCGTCGGTGATCTCCTGCGCTGAGCGCTGACGGACCACGTCTCCTACGCCGGATATCAGCGCGGCGACCAGCGCGAGCAACGCCGCAATGTCAACGTTCGCGATTGTCGCGATGGTGAATGCCTCCCACCGACCCGGCCCAAAAGCCCCCCGGGATCCTCCGATGTCGTGTGCCGCCACGCTACCGGCGCTGTGCGACATCGCCCTATGGTCCAGCGCAGGGTGGAACCGATTTGTTATCCGCCGCTTGCATTTCCGCAGCTATGCGGGTGCGCGCCGGCAAGCGACCCGCGCACGGCCCGCCAAGCTGCTTGAATACTGTTGGAGTCGGTAGACGAAGGTGCCGCTGAGCGCGGCAGGTGCGCGGGATGTCGCCGCGCGAACGGTCAAGGGAGGTGACGGCGGAATGACGGCTGACGAGCCACGCGCCAAGGATTCCCCGGGTTCACCCAAGCCTGCGCCACGGCCGGGACCGCGGCCCGGTCCCCGGCCGGCGCCACGACCCGTCGCGCACCCGTTCGTCGTGACTCCGCACAGCGATCCGCACCAATTCGGGCGCGTGGACGACGACGGCACCGTCTGGCTGATCACCTCGGCCGGCGAGCGGGTCATCGGATCGTGGCAGGCGGGTGACCCCGAGGCCGCGTTCGCCCATTTCGGTCGCCGATTCGACGACCTGAGCACCGAGATCACGCTGATGGAGGAGCGGCTGACGTCGGGAACCGGCGATGCGCGCAAGATCCGGGCCAACGCTGTCGCGCTGGTCGAGACGCTGCCGACGGCGGCCGTGCTGGGCGACGTCGATGCGCTCACGCAGCGATTGACCAACCTGATCGCCCGTATCGACGTCATCGTCGTCGCGGATCGCTCCCGGCGGGAGGTTCATCGGGCCGAGCAGACCGCCCGCAAGGAGGCGCTGGCCGCTGAGGCCGAGGACCTGGCAGCCAACTCGACCCAGTGGAAGATCGCCGGCGACCGGTTGCGCGCGATCCTCGACGAATGGAAGACGATTACCGGCCTGGACCGCAAGGTCGACGACGCGCTGTGGAAGCGCTATTCGGCGGCCCGGGAAACATTCAACCGGCGCCGCGGGTCGCACTTCGCCGAGCTGGACCGGGAGCGATCGGGGGTGCGTCAGTCGAAGGAGCGCCTGTGCGAACGGGCCGAAGAGCTTGCCGCGTCGACGGACTGGACGGCCACCAGCGCCGAATTCCGCAAGTTGCTGACCGAGTGGAAGGCGGCGGGCCGAGCGACCCGAGACGTCGACGACGCCCTGTGGCGTCGCTTCAAGGCGGCCCAGGATGCGTTCTTCACCGCCCGCAACGCCGCGACCGCCGAAAAGGACGCGGAGCTGCGGGCCAACGCCGCGGCCAAAGAGGCGCTTCTGACCGAAGCGGAGAGGCTGGATACCGGCAACCTCGATGCGGCCAGGGCCGCCCTGCGCGCGATCACCGACAAATGGGACGCGATCGGCCGGGTGCCCCGCGAACGCACCTCGGAGTTGGAGCGACGGCTGCGGGCCGTTGAGAAGAAGCTGCGCGATGCCGGCGACTCGGGCTGGTCGGATCCGCAGGCGCAGGCTCGTGCCGAGCAGTTCCGCAACCGGGCCGAGCAGTTCGCGCAGCAGGCCGAGAAGGCCGCGGCCGCCGGCCGGACCAAGGAGGCCGAAGAGGCCAAGGCCAACGCCGAACAGTGGCGGCAGTGGGCCGACGCGGCCGCACAAGCGCTGACCCGCCGGTCCTAGCGGCTGTCTTTTTCCTCGGGACCGTCAGAGTCCTCGGAGGTCGCTCGGTCTTCCGGGGCGTCTGGACCGTCTGGGGTCTCATCCAACGCGTCCAGCAGTGTCCTGGACTGCTGCTGCGCAACGACCCGGCGCCGTTGCTCCTCGGCCGCGAGCTGCACGATGGTGCGCGCCCACACCACGCGGGTCCAGTGAAAGGTCAGCAAGATCACCGTGATCCACGCGATGAAAAGCCCCACCCCAGGCCCGGGATGCCCGGCCGGCACGGTCTGGCGCGACCAGATCGCGAGCATCCCCGCGCCGCAGGCCAACGCCGAACCCGCCAGCGCAATCCAGGCCAGCGCCCAGCGCCGGGTCAGCAGTGCCAGCATCGAGAAGCCGACGCCGAACACCAGCGCCAGCCACGCGAACACCCGGGAAGGCAGGGCTACCGCCGCCGCGCCGGCGCCGTGACTGCTGAACAGCACATCCCAGCCGCGCACATTGCCGGTGTGCGAGAGCGCGAACGATCCCAACAGCACGAACACCAGGATGGCAACGACGAAACCCCTTGGGCCCGGCTCGATCTCACGAGCGATCCGGCGTTCCGCCGCCTCGATCTCGGACCGGAAGGCGTCGAAGTCGGTGCCGTTGGGGTCCGCGTTCATCGGTTGCACCCGAGCGGTTCAGTCGGTGGGTGCGGCCGGCCGATCCCGGGCATGCCGAGACCAGTTAGGCCCATGCCGCGCGGCCGCTGCCCGGCGGCGTGCGCATCACCGGCCCGCGTGCGTCGATGGGTCAGGATGCCGGCGTCGGCGATGAGATGGTGCGGCGCGGCGTCGGTGACCGTCGTGGTGATGATGTCGCCCGGCCGGACTTCGCCGTGCGCAGCGAAGTGCACCAGCCGGCCGTCGCGCGCCCGCCCGCTCATCCGCGCGGTGCGGGCGTCTTTGCGTCCCTCACCGGTGGCAACCAGCAATTCGACCTGCTGACCGACGATGGCTCTGTTGCCCTCGAGGGAGATCTGCTCCTGCACGTCGACCAGCCGCTCATAGCGTTCCTGTACAACCGATTTCGGCAGCTGTCCGTCGAGTTCGGCCGCGGGTGTTCCGGGCCGCTTGGAGTACTGGAAGGTGAAGGCCGCCGCGAATCGGGCTTGCCGCACCACGTCGAGGGTCGCCGCGAAGTCCTCTTCGGTCTCACCCGGGAAGCCCACGATCAGATCGGTGGTGATGGCCGCGTGCGGCATGGCTGCCCGGACCCGCTCAATGATGCCGAGATACCGCTCGGCACGATAGGACCGCCGCATCGCCCGCAACACCCGGTCGGAGCCGGACTGCAGGGGCATGTGCAACGCCGGACAGACATTCGGGGTCTGCGCCATGGCTTCGATGACGTCATCAGTGAATTCGGCGGGGTGCGGAGAGGTGAACCGCACCCGTTCCAGGCCGTCGATGCGTCCGCACGCTTGTAGCAACTCGGCGAACGCGCCACGATTGCGGGGCAGCGCCGGGTCGGCGAAGGAGACGCCGTAGGCGTTGACGTTCTGGCCCAGCAACGTGACTTCGAGCACGCCGTCGTCCACCAGCGACCGCACTTCGGCGAGGATGTCGGCCGGGCTGCGATCCACCTCCTTGCCGCGCAGCGCCGGGACGATGCAAAACGTGCAGCTGTTGTTGCAGCCGACGGAGATGGAAACCCAAGCAGCGTAAGCGGATTCGCGAGCGCTGGGCAGCGATGACGGGAACTGCTGCAGCGCCTCGGCGATTTCCACCTGGGCGGCCTTGTTGTGCCGTGCGCGGTCGAGCAGCGTGGGCAGCGACCCGATGTTGTGCGTGCCGAAGACGACGTCGACCCACGGCGCCTTGTGCAGCACCGTGTCTTTGTCCTTCTGGGCCAGGCAGCCGCCGACTGCGATCTGCATGTCGGGGTTGCTGCGTTTGCGCGGCGCCAGGTGGCTGAGGTTGCCGTACAGCTTGTTGTCAGCGTTCTCCCGCACCGCGCAGGTGTTGAAGACCACGACGTCGGCGTCTCCAAAATCCGAGCCGTCAGCCGCCCGCTGGTAGCCCGCCGCTTCTAGCAGGCCCGCCAGCCGCTCGGAATCGTGGACGTTCATCTGGCAGCCGTAGGTGCGCACCTGGTAGGTACGCACCGCCGCCGCGTCCGGCGCCGCCATCGAAGTCACGGGGACATGGTACGGCGACGGGCATCAGGGGCATTAACCCGCAGCTAGACCCGTCGGCGCTCCCGTTCGGCGGCCAGCTCGGCGAGGACGACCTCGCAGGCCAGGTTCTGACTGTAGCCGCGGCGTGCCAGCATCGCGACCAGCCTCCGAGTCACTCGCGTTTCATCGCTCAGCGTTTCCCGCCGCAGCTTGGCCCGCACCAGCAGCTCGGCGCGGGCTCGCTCAGCACCGGCGTCGATCCCGGCCAGCACCGCGGTGATCACGTCATTGTCGACACCCTTGGTGTGCAGCTCAGCGGCCAAGGCGCGTTTGCTCTTTCCCGCTCTCGCCCACCGGGACTGCACCCACTGCTCGGCAAACTCGGCGTCGTCAACCAGGCCGACGGCGGCCAGCCGGTCCAGTACCCGTTCGCTGACGTCGTCCGGATATCCGCGTTTGGCCAGCTGGCCGGACAACTCGGCCCGGGTACGCGACCTCGCGGTGAGCAGGCGCAGACACAGCGACCGCGCCTGCTCCTCGCGAGACGGCTCAGAAATCGACGGGGGCGGGCAAGACGTCGTCATCGGTCACAACCGCGCCAATGCCGAGCTTTTCCTTGATCTTCTTCTCGATTTCGTTGGCCACGTCGGCGTTCTCCATCAAGAAGTTACGGGCGTTCTCCTTGCCCTGACCCAGCTGCTCACCCTCGTAGGTGAACCAGGAACCGGACTTGCGAATGAAGCCCTGATCCACACCCATATCGATGAGCGAGCCCTCCCGGCTGATGCCCCTGCCGTAAAGGATGTCGAACTCAGCCTGCTTGAAGGGTGGCGACACCTTGTTCTTGACAACCTTGACCCGGGTGCGGTTGCCGACCGCATTAGTGCCGTCCTTGAGTGTCTCGATCCGGCGCACATCCATACGCACCGACGCGTAGAACTTCAAAGCCTTTCCGCCAGTTGTCGTTTCGGGTGAGCCGAACATCACTCCGATTTTTTCGCGGAGCTGGTTGATGAAGATCGCAGTGGTTCCCGAGTTATTCAGCGCGCCAGTCATTTTCCGCAGCGCCTGGCTCATCAGCCGGGCCTGCAGACCGACGTGGCTGTCCCCCATCTCGCCTTCGAGTTCGGCGCGTGGTACCAGTGCCGCCACCGAGTCGATGACCAGTATGTCCAGTGCACCGGAGCGGATCAGCATGTCGGCGATCTCAAGGGCCTGTTCACCGGTATCCGGCTGACTGACCAGCAGGGAATCGGTGTCCACACCGAGCTTCTTGGCGTACTCCGGGTCCAGGGCGTGCTCGGCGTCGATGAACGCCGCGACGCCGCCAGCGGCTTGGGCGTTGGCCACCGCGTGCAGCGCGACGGTGGTCTTACCCGAGGATTCCGGGCCGTAGATTTCCACGACCCGGCCGCGCGGCAGGCCGCCGATGCCCAACGCCACGTCCAGTGCGATGGACCCGGTCGGAATGACCGAGATCGGTTGACGCATCTCGTCGCCGAGACGCATCACCGAGCCTTTGCCGTAACTCTTCTCGATCTGGGCTATCGCCAGTTCGATAGCCTTCTCGCGGTCGGGGGCTTGCGTCATGGTGCCTCTCCTGTAGTCGGTGTTCGGTGACCGGTATTGGTCGGTTAGCCGTGACATTAGGCGTGGGGTCCGACAAATCGGTTCCACCGATGATCCCCACAGTAGACGAACACCTGTTCGATACAAGTCAGACACGCCGTAGCGATGGTGTGTGGAAGTATCAGCTACCGAAACAGCGGCGGATTTCCCTCGGGAGGAGCGGCCCGGCATCGACATCTCTACCGAGCTGGCCGAAATATCGTCCTACGGCGGGTTTTTCGCGCTGACCGTGGGCGGCGACGCAACGGGATGGCATCCGGTCGGCCAGTCCTACGCCGACGGGTGCACCGACCTGATCGACGCCACGGTCCGGCGCTACCGCGTCACCGACCTGCGCGTCGGCGCTTCCCTGGTTCACCTCGGCCATGCCGCCCGGCTGTGGTCCCCCGTTCTCGCGTCCGTTGTCGCCCACGGCGTCGTCCCGGATCTGACCCACCTGCAGCGCGCTGACGACGGGACGCGGCTGCGCCTGCCCGAGCCCGTCGGCGAAGTCGTCCGCTCACCGTCGGCGGACCTGTTGTATCGCGCTGTCGTAGAACGGCACATGAAGCCGCTGGCCGCCGGTATGCCGGTCAGGCTGGCCTCGAAGTTGTTGGCGGGCAACATCGCGTCCGCGCTCGTCGGAGCGTCGACGGCGCTGCTTTCGGCACGGCCCGACCTGCGCTGCGAGATCGTCACCATCACCGAAGCCCTGCTGATTACCGGCGACCTGGCCGGGTCCGGCACCATCACCGACCCGGATCTGGGCTTCCGGCGCCACAGCTGCTGCCTCTTCTACCGCATCCCGGGCGGTTCACTGTGCGGCGATTGCGTGTTCGACCGCGCACCGGGCCGGAGCTAGCGAACCGAGTCTGCGGCCGTGGCGCCAAACTGCGCTGAGAACGCCCAAACCAAGGGCAGCCCTGGACGCAGGCTCGATCCGCAAACCCGAAAACCAACGTCACCACTGTTCGCGCGGCACGTCGAAGTCGACGCACAATGCCCGCCAGACGTCTCGGGGATCCACGCCGTCCTCAATCGCTTGCGCGGCGGTACGGCCGCCGAACCCGCTCAACACGTGATCGACCAGCACCGAAGCGCCGTATGCCGTGCCGAATCGCAGGATGACACGCTCGTGGAACTCCGTCAGCCGCACGTCAGCCAACATACCCAGCGGCAAGCGCTTCACGGCACACCGCGATCGGGTCAGCCACCCCGTCGGCACTGGCGGCGGCTGCACGCGCCGCTTCGCGATAACGCGGCGACGACAGCACCTCTCCCGCCACGGCCACCAGCGCCTCGGCGGTCAGCGGCCGGATCAGCCGCCCGCTGCCCTGGCGCAGCACGCGATTGGCCATCTCCCATTGGTCCCCGCCGCCGGGAACCACCACCAATGGCACCCCGGCCAACAGCGTCTTGGCCACCATGCCGTGGCCCCCGCCGCAGATCACCAGATCGGCATGCGTCAACAGCTCGGACTGGCGACCCAGCCCCACCACCGCCCACGGCGGCACCGTCAGATCCGCGCCACCCAGCCGGGACACCACCAGCCGCGATCCCGGCGGCAATGTGTCGCCCGGTTTCAGGCAGTGCAGCGCGATTTCGGCCAGTCCGGTTGTCCCGGTCATTGCCGTCGACGGCGCGACCACCACCACCGGCCCGGAGCCCGCGGGAATCTCCAGCACCCGATCGGTCGGCTCGAAGTGCAACGGACCCACCAGCACCGCCTCGGACGGCCAGTCCGGGCGCGGCACCTCCAGGGCGGGCAGTGTGGCGATCAGCCGTCGCAGCGGCCCGGGGTCGCGGGCCGGCAGCCCGATCTCGACCCGCACCACCGCACGCTGTCGCAGGCCCGCGCGCCAGGAGCGTGCGGTGAGCGCCCGCATGGTGGCATCTCGCAGCCGGCCGCGGATACCGGTGCCCGGCGCCAGGCCGCTGCCGATCGGCGGCAGGCCCTTGGACGGCAGGTACAGCGGATGCGGGTTGAGTTCGATCCAGGGGATGCCCAGCAGCTCGGCAGCCATGCCGCCGCCCGCGGTGATGACGTCGGACACCACCAGATCAGGCGCCCGGTCGCGCAGCGCCGGTATGTTGAGCACCGCCATCCGGGCGGCTCGCCGGTGGATTCGGGCCCCGGCGTCCAGATCTTCGTCGTCGGCCACCAGCCCGTCCAGTTCGACGGCGTCAATCCCGGCACCGCGCGCGGCCTCGAGCCATTCCGCGCCGGTGAACAGCGTGGGCTGGTCGCCCGCCGCCAGAAACCGCTGGCACAGCGCAATCGCGGGAAAGGAGTGCCCGGGATCCGGCCCGGCGACCACCGCGACGCGCACTCGCCCTACCCTGCCATAGACGAATACTCTGGCGACCATGACCGAGCTGACACAGACCACCACCGATAACACCCGCACGGTCGAGGCTTTCCTGAACGCCTTGCAGGACGAGGACTTCGAGACCATCGAAGCGTTGTTCGCCGACGACCTCGTCTACGAGAACGTCGGGTTTTCCAGGATCCGCGGCGGGCGCCGAACGGCGAAGTTGCTGAGCAGGATGCAGGGCCGCATCGGGTTTGAGGTGAAGATCCACCGCATCGCCGCCGACGGCAATGCGGTGCTCACCGAACGAACCGACGCGCTGATCGTCGGGCCATTGCGAATCCAGTTCTGGGCCTGCGGGATCTTCGAGCTCCGCGATGGACGGATCACGCTGTGGCGCGACTATGTCGACGCCTACGACATGCTCAAAGCGACGGTTCGCGGCCTGGTCGCGGTGCTGGTGCCGCCGCTGCGGGCGACGCTCTAGCTCATGAGGGGCGACACCGGCCGCACCAAGCCGAACGCGATCCAATACATCCGCTACTGCTACGGGGCGCGGCTGCCCGACTCAATGCTGGACTGGGTGCGAAACGACCTGGCGGGCAAGGGCGCAACCGCGCGAATGATGGTTCGCGTTGCGGTTCCAGCCGTGCTGGTGCTGGCGCCGTTCTGGTTGATCCCGACGACGCTCGAAGTGCATCTGAGCATGACGCTGCCGATTCTCATTCCGTTCGTGTATTTCTCGCATGCGCTCAACAAGATCTGGCGCCAGCACATGCTGCGGGTACACGGCCTGGATCCCGAGCTCGTCAACGAACGCGCCCGTCAGCGCGATGCGCATCTGCACCAGGCGTACATCGAACGATACGGTCCGCGGCCCCGGGGTTAGTGCCGCTGCAATCCGCTGAGTTCGTCGAAGGCCTGCGCCCAGCCGACCAGACGATCGGTGGCGTCGACCAGTTCCGCACGGTAACGCTGCTGGGCGAACCCAACGGCACCCGGAACCGCCTCGCCGTTCGCCGAAGACACCAATTGGGCTGCGGCGGTAACCATTACGTTGTACTGACGAACGCCTTCGCTCAGCTGCGCGGTGTAGGCGTTGATGGTGGGCGCCAGGTGTGAGCGTGACGATTCGGCGTAGTACGCCGCACGCTCCATCGACACCACCTGGGCGGCGGTGGCCGCCATGGCCGCCGATGTCCGGTTGGCCGCGACCGTCAGGTCACGGATTTCGGCCGTCGGCAATATCGCACCACGCTCCATGACGCCCAGCAGCGAGAAAAACCCGCGTTCGGAGGCGCCGAGCGCGGACATCGCGGGCCGCGCAGCCGAGCCGGGCGGGGGCAGCCGGCGGATGTTGGCCGGCCGCGGCGCCGGTAGCGGCTCCTTGCGCAGCCAGCGGTAGCGAAGCAGCAACAGCGTCGCCGGAATGGCCTCGCCCGCCGCGATCAGCAGCGTGATCAGCAACACCCAGAATGGGGTGCTCCACGACGCGAGCAACGTCGTCACCAGTCCCCAGAACACCACGCCGGCGGTGAAGATCAGCCCCCATCGCAATGCGCGACGACGACGGCGCAGCCACCGCGCGCGCGGATCGATCACGGCGTTGACCTTCGCTGCGACGAGGTCGGACAAGTCCCCGACGGTGTCAAAGCCGCGCCGGAGCAATTCGCGCCATTGCCCGTCCTGGGTCGTCTTCACCGTCATCTGGGACCCTCCGTGTGACTACTGGCCAAACGGCTTCTCGGCGATCGGCCCGCGGCCGGGATCGGCGGCCGCCGGCGTCGCCGGGGTGCCGGGAGCCGCACCACCGGTCGGCAACGCTTCCCCGCGCATCGAGGCGCGGATCTGCTCCAACCGGGAATGACCGGCCATTTCCACGCCGGCCTGCTGGACTTCGAGCATGCGCCCTTGCACGGAGCTCTGCGCAAGTTCGGCCGAACCGAGCGCGTTGGCGTAGCGGCGTTCGATCTTGTCGCGCACCTCGTCCAGGCTTGGGGTGTTTCCCGGCGCGGCGATCTCACTCATCGACCGCAATGACGCGCTGACCTGCTCTTGCATCTTGGCCTGCTCGAGCTGGCTGAGCAGCTTGGTGCGCTCGGCGATCTTCTGCTGCAGCACCATCGCGTTCTGCTCGACGGCCTTCTTGGCCTGAGCCGCTGCGCCGAGAGCCTGGTCGTGCAACGTCTTGAGGTCTTCGACGCTCTGCTCGGCGGTCACCAGCTGGGCGGCGAACGCCTCGGCGGCGTTGTTGTACTCGACGGCCTTGGCGGCGTCTCCGGCGGCGGTGGCCTGGTCCGCCAACGTCAGTGCCTGACGCACGTTGACCTGCAGCTTCTCGATGTCGGCCAACTGCCGGTTGAGGCGCATCTCGAGTTGACGCTGGTTGCCGATCACTTGTGCGGCCTGCTGGGTCAGCGCCTGATGGGTGCGTTGCGCTTCCTCGATGGCCTGCTGAATCTGCACTTTGGGGTCGGCGTGCTCGTCAATCTTGGCGTTGAACAGCGCCATGAGGTACTTCCACGCTTTGACGAACGGATTGGCCATGAGTGAGCTCCGCCTTCGCTTCCGGTGTGCCTTGTTTGCCTCTGTGGGCTGCTTACCCTGCCGCTCAATTTAGTGCGTCCGCGGCGATCTCCCCACCCTTGGTGCGCTTCTGCTGGTCTGCGCCGCCTCTTCGGGCACTCAAGCCACCGCCAGTGACGCGACAGGCGGGATGACGACCTTCGTGCTGACGTCGATAGTAGGGCCGCCAGCCGGTTTGGCCGGCTCGGCGTGAGTCGCGTGTTCCTCACGGGCCAGCTGCTCGCCGGCACCGATGAGCACCTCCGACAGCGGGAGCTCCAGCGCGTCGCAGATGGCGTTGAGCAGCTCACTGGAGGGCTCCTTGCGCCCGCGCTCGACCTCCGACAGATACCCGAGACTCACCCGCGCCGAGTCGGACACCTGCCGCAGTGTCCGGCCCTGCGACATCCGGGCCCGGCGCAGCACGTCGCCGATGACCTCCCGCACCAATAGCCCCATGAAAACTCCCTGTCCAGGTCACGCCTGCATCCGAAAGCAACAGTCATCAGGTCAACGCGGGCGACGGTGGCGTTGGTTCCCCGATCAGCGGGGTGTCTGCCGAACCTCCCGCACCGCGGAGGCCACATAGTCGATGCCGGTGACGATCGTGAGGACGATCGCGATCGCCATCACCACCACCGCCGACGCGTGCAGCGCGCCCGAAAGCGGCAACACGAACAGCCCGATCGCCACCGCCTGAGTCAGGGTCTTCAGTTTGCCGCCCCAGCTCGCGGGAATGACGCCCCGCCGAATCACCGACAACCGCAATACCGTCACGGCGACCTCGCGGGTCAGGATCAATATCGTCACCCACCACGGCAAATCGTGGAGCATGGACAGCCCGATCAGCGCCGAACCGATCAGGGCTTTGTCGGCGATCGGGTCCACGAACGCGCCGAATTCGGTGGCCATGCCGTAGTTGCGCGCCAGCTGACCGTCCAATCGGTCGGTAAAGCAGGCGGCGGCGAATATCGCCCACGCCACTATGCGGGCCGAGGTGACGTGGCCGCCCCCGTAAAACAGTGCGAACAGGAAAATCGGCACCATCACCAGCCGTAAGCCGGTCAGCCCGTTAGCCAGGTTGGCGATGCGGGCGCGGCCCCCTACGGAACTGATTTGAGGCTGCCCCGACACGGCAACAGAATAACGGTCGACCAGCTCAGCCGTCCTTGATGTCGATACTGTTACCCGAGATGGAAAGCCCACGGGATCACCGGCCGCTGGTTCGGCGCGCGCGAACATCCGACGTTCCCGCGATCAAACGACTCGTCGACACTTACGCGGGAAAGATCCTGCTGGAGAAGAACCTCGTGACGCTGTACGAGGCTGTGCAGGAATTCTGGGTGGCCGAGGACCCCGGAGAACCAGGCCGTGTGGTCGGGTGCGGAGCCCTGCACGTGCTGTGGTCCGATCTCGGCGAAATTCGCACCGTCGCAGTCGATCCGGCCATCACCGGCCACGGTATCGGTCACGCGATCGTCAACCGGCTGCTCGAGGTCGCGCGTGAGTTGGAGCTGAAACGCTTGTTCGTGTTGACCTTCGAGACGGAGTTCTTCGCCCGCCACGGCTTCACCGAGATCGAGGGCACGCCGGTCACCGCCGAGGTGTTCGAAGAGATGTGCCGCTCCTACGACATCGGGGTGGCCGAGTTCCTCGACCTGAGCTACGTCAAGCCCAATATCCTGGGCAACTCCCGAATGCTGCTGGTTTTATAAGCGCGAGCAGACGCAAAATCCCCCGACACGCCGGGAATTCGGGTGACTTTACGTCTGCTCGCCGGCAGTGTCCGCGCCGGCGCCGCGGATCGAGGCCAGCGTCGCGGCCAACTCGTCGGGCTTGACCAGCACCTCGCGGGCCTTGGACCCTTCGCTGGGCCCGACGATGCCTCGAGTCTCCATCAGGTCCATCAACCGCCCGGCTTTCGCGAAGCCCACCCGCAACTTGCGCTGCAACATCGACGTGGAGCCGAACTGGCTGGACACCACCAACTCCACGGCCTGCAGGAACACGTCCATGTCGTCACCGATGTCCGGGTCCACGTCGGTGCGCTCGCCGGTGGGCTTGGCGGTCGTCACGCCCTCGGTGTACTCGGGCTCGGCCTGGTCCTTGCAGGCGTTGACGACGGCGTGGATCTCCTCGTCGGTGATGAACGCCCCTTGCAGCCGGACCGTCTTGCTGGCACCCATCGGCAGGAATAGGGCGTCGCCCATGCCGATCAGCTTTTCCGCGCCGGCCTGGTCCAGGATCACCCGGCTGTCGGTCAGCGACGACGTCGCGAACGCCAGCCGGGAGGGCACGTTGGTCTTGATGAGCCCGGTGACGACGTCCACCGACGGGCGCTGAGTGGCCAGCACCAGATGGATGCCGGCGGCCCGGGCCTTCTGGGTGATCCGCACGATGGCGTCTTCGACGTCTCGCGGTGCGGTCATCATCAGGTCGGCCAGCTCGTCGACGATCGCGACGACGTAGGGGTAAGGACGGTACTCGCGCTGGCTGCCCAGCGGCGTCGTGATGGCACCGGACCGGACCTTGTCGTTGAAGTCGTCGATGTGTCGCACCCTTGACGCCTGCATGTCCTGGTAGCGCTGCTCCATCTCCTCGACCAGCCAAGCCAGCGCGGCTGCGGCCTTCTTCGGCTGGGTGATGATCGGCGTGATCAGGTGCGGAATGCCCTCGTACGGCGTCAGTTCCACCATCTTCGGGTCGATCAGGATCATCCTGACCTCTTCCGGCGTGGCCCGCGTCAGCAGCGACACCAGCATCGAATTGACGAAGCTGGACTTACCCGACCCGGTGGAGCCGGCGACCAGCAGGTGCGGCATCTTGGCCAGGTTGGCCGAGATGAAGTCGCCCTCGATGTCCTTGCCCAGCCCGATCACCAGCGGATGGTCGTCGCGGCGGGTCGACGGCGCGGTGAGCACGTCCGCCAGCCGTACCATCTCCCGGTCGGTGTTGGGCACCTCGATGCCGACGGCGGACTTGCCGGGGATCGGGGCCAGCATCCGCACGCTCTCGGTGGCCACCGCGTAGGCGATGTTCTTCTGTAGCGCGGTGATCTTTTCGACCTTGACACCGGGCCCCAGCGAGACCTCGTAGCGGGTGACGGTGGGCCCACGGGTGCAGCCGGTGACCGCGGCGTCGACCTTGAATTGGGTGAGCACCTCGCCGATGGCGCTGGCCATGTGGTTGTTGGCCGCGCTGCGCTTCTTGGGCGGATCGCCGGCCACCAGCAGGTCCAGCGGCGGCAGTGTGTAGAGACCCTCGGCGGGCGAGGCGTTTTGCTTACGTCCCCGGCCACGTTTTCTGCGGGCCACCAGAGGATCCGGAACGGTAGGCGTGTCGTCGTCCCCATCAAAGGAGATGTCGGGGGGGGCGGCCGACGGCCAGGCCTGCGGCTCCTCGTCGAGGGACTGGTCGTAGTAGCCGTCCGAGAAGTCCTCGCGCGGGGTTTCTTCGGGGTCGTCCTGGTCGTCGTGGGACTCGTAATCGTTTTCGTACTCACGCTGGAACAGCCGGGTGCCGAACATGGCACGCACCGCATCGGGTACTTCGCGAATCGTCGTCCCGGTCAACAGCAACAAACCGAACAGCGCGCCGATGAACAACAACGGCGCCGCGATCCAGGCCGTCAACCCGTCCGACAGCGGCCCGCCGATGGCGAAACCGACGAACCCGGCCGAACGCTGGCGCGCCGCTGGGGCCTCCGGCGATCCCGCCCACAAATGGCACAGGCCCAGCAGGGAAAGCGCGATCAGGCTGGAGCCGAGGATCAGCCGGGGCCGCGCATCGGGATTGGGCTGCGAGCGCATCAGGCCTACCGCGACCGCTGCGGTAACCACGGGAAGGACCACGACGGCCGAGCCGATAAACGTCCTCAGCACCATGTCCACCCACGCGCCGATCGGCCGGGCGGCGCCGAACCACGAACTCGCGGCGACGACGACGGCAAGGCCCAACAGGACCAGCGCGATTCCGTCCCGGCGATGTCCCGGTTCGATGTCGCGGGCCCGGCCTATCGAGCGCGCCGCGCTGCCGGTGCCCCTGGCCGCCATCAGCCAGGTCGCGCGCGCGGCCCGGCCGACCCCCAGCCCGGCGGAAATCAGCACGGACCGAGACTGGCGTCGGGCCGGCCTCTTGCGAGGTGCCGGCGGCCGCCCACCGCGGGCGCGGCCCCGGGGAGCGGTCCTGGAAGTGGCCCTTGACCTGCTCGTTCGGGTTCCGGAGCGGGCAGCGGTCTTACTAGCCATGGGGGCAAGCGTAGTCGCAATTGCCTCATATGCACCAACCGCCACACTGGTAACGGGAACGTCTCCGCCCATGTGCCGGTCCCGTTGTCAGAATCCGTGAGTAGGGTGACAAACGTTGACCCAGCGTCACTAAAGCCGGCACCGCCCGCCGCCACAGGAGGCCTCAGTATGCCCGTCGTCGTCGTCGCCACCCTGACCGTCAAGCCCGAGTCGGTCGACACCGTCCGCGACATCCTCACCACCGCGGTCGAAGAGGTGCACGACGAACCGGGCTGTCAGCTGTACTCGCTGCACCAGACCGGCGAGACCTTTGTCTTCGTCGAGCAGTGGGCCGACCCTGAGGCGCTCAAGGCACACAGCACCGCGCCCGCAATCGGCAAGATGTTCGCCGCCGCCGGCGAGCACCTGGCCGGACAACCGGACATCAAGATGCTGGAGCCCATCCCCGCGGGCGACTCGAGCAAGGGCCAGCTCCGCGCCTGATGGGCCGGCCGCTGGAAGGCCGGGTCGCCTTCATCACCGGCGCCGCGCGCGGTCAGGGTCGCGCCTACGCGGTTCGGCTGGCGTCCGAGGGCGCCAACGTCATCGCCGTCGACCTGTGCGAGCCCATCGCCAGCGTGCCCTATCCGCTGGGCACCCCAGAGGACCTCGCGGCCACCGTCAAGCTCGTCGAGGACACCGGGGCGCGCATCGTGGCCAAACAGGCTGACGTCCGCGACCGCAAATCGCTGGCCGGCGCGCTGCGGGCTGGCCTGGACGAGGTCGGTCGCCTCGACATCGTCATCGCCAACGCCGGAATCGCCCCCATGCAGTCCACCGACGCCTGGCACGACGTCATCGACGTCAACCTCACCGGCGCCTACCACACCATCGACGTTGCGGTGCCGACCATGGTCGAGCAGGGTACCGGCGGGTCGGTCGTGCTGATCAGTTCGGCGGCGGGCCTGGCCGGCATCGGCAGCGCCGACGCCGGCTCGATCGGCTACACCGCCGCCAAGCACGGATTGGTGGGTTTGATGCGCTTGTACGCCAATCTGCTTGCCCCGCACAATATCCGGGTCAACTCGATACACCCGTCGGGCGTGGACACGCCGATGATCAACAACGAGTTCACCCGCAAGTGGCTCGCCGACCTGGCCGCGCAGGGAGCGGGGCAGGGCAGCGGCAACGCGCTCCCAGTGCAAATCCTCCAGCCCGACGACATCGCCGACGCCGTCGCATGGCTGGTGTCCGACCAAGCCCGGTACATCACCGGCGTCACCCTGCCGGTCGATGCTGGCTGTGTGAACAAGCGATGAGCCGAAACCCCGCCGCCCAGACCGCCTTCGGCCCGATGGTGTTGGCGGCCGTCGAACAACATGAGCCACCCGGCCAACGCTTGGTCGACGACGACCTCGCCGAACTGTTCCTGCCCGTCCCGTTGCGGCTGATGGTCCTCGCGACCCGCCCGGCTCGCGTGCGGCGCGCATTCATCGGCGCGTCGGAGTGGACCGGCCGCGGTCTGTGGGCGAATCTGGCGTGTCGCAAGCGGTTTATCGGCGACAAGCTCGCCGAGGCGGTTGAAGAGATCGACGCTGTGGTGGTCCTGGGCGCCGGGCTGGACACCCGCGCTTACCAGTTGACGCGACGGATCCGCAAACCGGTCTTCGAGGTGGACCTACCGGTCAACATCGCCCGCAAGGCCAGAACGGTACGACGCGTGCTGGGCGATCTCCCGCTTTCGGTTCGCTTGGTGGCCCTGGACTTCGAGCACGACGACCTGCTCACCGCGCTGGCCGAGCACGGCTACCGCACCGACTATCGCGTGTTCTTCATTTGGGAAGGCGTCACCCAATACCTCACCGAGGATGCTGTTCGCGCGACCATGGAAGGGCTGCGGCCCACGGCACCGGGCAGCCGAATGGTGTTCACCTACGTCCGTCGCGACTTCATCGACGGCACCAACCGGTACGGCACCCGCACCCTGTATCGCTCCGTGCGCCAGCGAAAGCAACTGTGGCACTTCGGGTTACTGCCCGAGGAGGTATCCGATTTCCTCGCCGGATACGGTTGGCGGCTGCTGGAGCAGGCCGGGCCCGACGAGCTCGTGCAGCGCTACATCCAGCCCACCGGCCGCAAACTCGAGGCATCACAGATCGAGTGGTCGGCGTACGCGGAGAAGACTTGACGGCGCCGAGACCATTGGGCGCGAGCAGACGCAAAATCCCCCAAAACACCTGGAATTACGGGACTTTGCGTCTGCTGGCGCCGGATTAGACCTCGATAACCGTGGGCACGATCATCGGCTGCCGGCGATACGTCTCGCCTACCCACTTGCCCACCGTCCGGCGCACCCCCTGGGCGATCCGGACCGGATCGGCGACGTGGGCGGCCACCAGCGATTCCAGCTCTGCTTCCACCTTGCGCACCGCCGGCTCCAGCGCCTTGGGATCTTCGGAGAACCCGCGCGAGGCCAGATGCGGCGCGCCGACCGGACGGCCGGTGCCGCGTTCGATCACCACGGTCACTGCCACGAAGCCCGACGACAGGATGAGGCGTTCGCCCAGGGTGATATCGCCGACGTCGCCGGTGATCAGGCCGTCGACGAACATCTTGCCCACCGGCACCGCGCCGGCAATCGATGCCCGTCCCGACACTAGGTCTACGCTGACGCCGTTCTCCGCCAACACAATTGACTCCGGCGATACCCCGGTGCTCGCCGCCAGCTTGGCGTTGGCGCGCAACATCCGCCAGGTCCCGTGCACCGGCATGACGTTGCGCGGGCGCACCCCGTTGTATAAGAACAACAGCTCACCGGCATAGGCATGGCCCGAAACATGTACCCGCGCTTGGGCATTGGTGACGACCCGTGCCCCGATCTTGGACAGCGCGTCGATGACCCCGTAGACCGCCTCCTCGTTGCCGGGGATCAGCGACGACGACAGCACGACCAGATCCCCCGCCGTCAGTGTGATGCTGCGATGTTCGCCCCGTGACATCCTCGACAACGCCGACATCGGCTCGCCCTGAGTACCGGTGGTGATCAGCACCACCTGCTCGGGCGCCATCATCTCGGCGGCGGCAATGTCGATGACGTCGGAATCACCCACCCGCAGGAAGCCCAGCTCCCGCGCGATGCCCATGTTGCGCACCATCGATCGGCCGACGAACGCGACCCGCCGTCCCAATGCCACTGCGGCATCGATGATTTGCTGCACCCGGTCGACGTTGGAGGCGAAGCACGCGACGATGACGCGCCCCTCGGCGCCGCGGATCAGCCGGTGCAGGGTGGGACCCACTTCGCTTTCCGACGGCCCCACCCCGGGGTGCTCGGCATTGGTCGAATCGCACAGGAACAGGTCCACGCCGGCGTCGCCGAGCCGGGACATGCCGGGCAGGTCGGTTGGCCGGCCGTCCAGCGGCAGCTGGTCGAGCTTGATGTCGCCGGTGTGCAGCACTGTTCCGGCGCCGGTGTAGACGGCGATGGCCAGCGCGTCCGGGATCGAGTGGTTGACGGCGAAGTATTCGCACTCGAACACGCCATGCCGACTGCTCTGCCCCTCGGCCACCTCGACGAATACCGGCTTCAGCCGGTGCTCGCGGCATTTCGCGGCCACCAGCGCCAGGGTGAATTTCGACCCGACGACCGGGATGTCGGGCCGCAGCTTGAGCAGAAACGGGATGGCGCCGATGTGATCTTCGTGCGCATGGGTCAGCACCAGCGCCTCGATGTCGTCGAGTCGGTCCTCGATGTGGCGCAGGTCGGGCAGGATCAGGTCGACGCCGGGCTCGTCGTGGGTCGGGAACATGACTCCGCAGTCGATGATCAGCAGTCGGCCCAGGTGTTCGAAAACCGTCATGTTGCGGCCGATTTCACTGATGCCGCCCAGTGCGGTGACCCGCAACCCGCCCGCGGGCAGAGGACCCGGTGGGGCCAGGTCTTCGTTCACTTCCGGGCCACCGTTGAGCTCACTGGCGGCTCACCTGAGCACCGACGCCGCACGCATATCGGCGGACAGCGCGTCGACCTGTTCCGGCGTCGCCGCGACCTGCGGAAGCCTGGGATCTCCGACCTCGATGCCCTGCAGTCGCAGTCCCGCCTTGGACAAAGTCACTCCGCCCAGCCGGCTCATCGCGTCGCACAGCGGCGCCAGGGTGTTATTGATCTTGCGCGCGGTAGCGACATCACCGGATTGGAAGGCGGACAACAACTCTCGCAGCTGGCCGGCGGCGACATGGGAGATCACGCTGATGAAGCCGATTGCACCCATCGCGAGCCAGGGCAGGTTCAGCGCGTCGTCACCGGAGTAGTAGGCCAGCCCGGTTTCGGCGATGATCTGGCCGCCGCTGTGCAAGTCGGCCTTGGCGTCTTTGATGCCGACGATGTTGGGGTGTGACGCCAGCGCGCGAATGGTGGCGGGCTCGATCGGCACCACCGACCTCGGGGGGATGTCGTAGAGCAGCACCGGCAGATCGGTGGCGTCGGCGACGGCGGTGAAATGCGCCTGTAGCCCGGTCTGCGGCGGCTTCGAGTAGTAGGGCGTCACCACCAGCAGCCCATGTGCGCCCTCGGTGGCACAGGCCTTTGCCAGCCGGATGCTGTGGGCGGTGTCGTAGGTGCCCGCCCCGGCGATGACACGCGCCCGGTCGCCGACCGCCTCCAGCACCGTCCGCAGCAGGAGTAGTTTCTCGTCGTCGCTGGTGGTCGGCGACTCGCCGGTGGTTCCCGAAACGACCAGCCCGTCGCAGCCGGCATCCACCAGGTGCTTCGCCAGACGCGCCGCGGCGGCGGTGTCGACGGACCCGTCGGCGCCGAAGGGTGTGACCATCGCGGTCAGCAGGGTTCCCAGCCGCGCTGGGGCGTCGAATCCGACGGTAGTCACGGTTCCCAAGATTACCCGGCGGCGCCAAATCTGTTTTTGGCAGCGCGAGCGAGCGTGTTTGTACCGGGACACGCCGCTTGGGCCGTACATCTGCGCACGCTCGTGAGCGGCGCGCCGCTCAGGCTTCGGTGGCGAAAGGGCTGGTGGCGACCTCGGTGCCGTCGGCCAGCGTGGATACCTCGAAGTCGGCGAACACCGCGGGCGCGACGGCGACGAGCTGGCGAAGGCACTCGATGGCCAGCCGGCGAATTTCCACGTCGGCGTGCTCGCTGGCCCGCATGGCGATGAAGTGCCGCCACGCCCGATAGTTGCCGGTCACGACGATGCGGGTTTCGGTGGCGTTCGGCAGAACCGCGCGCGCGGCCTGACGGGCCTGCTTGCGACGCAACAGCGCGTTCGGCTGGTCAGCGAACTTGGCCTCCAGCTTGGCCAGCAGTTCGGTGTAGGTGGCTCGGCTGGCGTCGGCGGCGGCGGTCAGGATCTCCGTCAGCTCCGGGTCGTCCTCCATCCCCGGCGGCACCACGACCTTTGACTGTTTCTCCGGGACATAGCGCTGCGACAGCTGCGAGTAGGAAAAATGCCGGTGTCGGATCAGTTCGTGGGTGCAGGAGCGCGAGATACCGGTGATGTAGAACGAAACGCTCGCGTGCTCGAGCACCGAGAAGTGCCCGACATCGATGATGTGCTTGATGTAGCCGGAGTTGGTCGCAGTCTTGGGGTTGGGCTTGGACCAGCTCTGATAGCACGCCCGGCCGGCGAACTCGGTGAGGGCCTGGCCGCCGTCGGCGTCGGTGGTCCACGGGACGTCCGGCGGCGCCAGGAATTCCGTCCTGGCGATCAGTTGCACCCGTAGCGGCGGGGTCTCGGCCACGGCGCTCACCTTAACCGCCGACCGGCGCGTGAGCCTGCGCTGGTGGCGCCGAGCCCGCATCCAGGGCGCGCATCGAGCCGGCGCGCACGCCCTCAGTGCAGGGTGGGCAGCTCACCCGACATCAGCAGCGGCAGCATCGCGTCCCGGAAGGCGGCCAGCCGGATGGATTCGGCCCGCCGCGCTTGACACAGCCGGCCCAGGTCGGTGAGCGACCGCGATGCCGCACCGGGCAGCCGTCGTACGTCCCGCACACGAACCTCCAACAGGTCACGCGGCCGGACGCGCTGACGACTTCCGGAAGTCCCGGCGACCTTCTGTTGGAGCGATTGCGAAACGCTGGGCTGCGCAACGGCAGCCCACAACGCCGAAGTATCGACGGCGATGGGCCGCAGCACGACGAACTCCGTACTCGCCAAGGCCATTTCCGGTGGAAGGCTGACCACATTCCACACTCGGGGTGTGTTGGGATTCAGCTTTGCGAACAGCACACACGGCGCCGTCAACAGAAACTTGCCGCTCTTCACCGCCTCGCCGTCGCCAAGCGCGGGATTCGCGCCGTGGTCGAAAGCCGCAAAGCTGAAATGGGCGACGGTGCGGTCGAAATCCCCGGGGTTGACGACCGCCGTCGACCGCGCCGCCAGGGTGGACAGCGGCACATGATCGGAGACCGACGCGGCAGTGGCCACCATCAATGCCTCGGCAGCAGTGATCACCCGCCGGTTGGCGGCTATTTTGTCGTCCAGGGAGCCGAGTAGCTCGGCAATTTGCCGCCGCTCGCGAGTCGGGACGGCCCGAACTGAAATGTCGCGAAGGATCCTCTGGTTGAGCAGCGACTGCCCGGATCCGGTTCGGTGCTCGTTGAGCGCGCAGGTCTGCAGGGCGTAATACCAGTAGCGGGTCTCCTCGGGATTCTTCGCCCGGCAAGCCAGCGCGTTGTCGGTGACCCAGACATCGGCCTCGCAGTAATGCATGCTGCCGCAATACGATCCGACGCGGCCGAGCACAATGAGCGGACCACGGGAATTGCGTTGCGCCGCATAGCCGATGGGCCCGTTGGAGCCGTAGACGGGAAACCGCCCGGTCAGTCGCCGCTCCGGCGGCGCGGATCCGGCGCAGAAGTCGAGATGGTCCCCCAGCCGTGTCACGCGCGCTCCACCTGCTCGCGCAACAGCTTGTCCAGCGCTGCGGATTCGTCGAGAGCCGCCAGCAATTCTTTTTTCAGCCGGGCAATTCTCTCGGCCACGGGCTCGTCGTCATCCTCAGCCGCCGGAGCCCCCACATAGCGTCCCGGTGTCAGCGCGTAGCCCGCGGCTCTGATCTCGTCCAGCGTCGCCGTCTTACAAAAACCCGGAACATCTTGGTAAGCAGGATGTTTTGTAGAGCACCAGGCATGGTAGGTCTCACCGATCCGGGCAACCTCGTCCTGTATCAGCACCCGCTCCGTCCGGTCCACCAAACGCCCGAGGCTGCGAGCGTCGATGAACAGCACCTGGCCGGACCGCTCGATCTTGTTCATGTCAAAGAACCACAGGCACACCGGAATTCCGGTGCTACGGAAAAGCTGACCGGGCATCGCCACAATGCACGACACCAGGTCCGCCTCGACGATCCGCGCGCGAATGTCCCCTTCCCCGCCGGTGTTCGACGACATCGAGCCGTTGGCCATCACCACACCGGCCTTACCGTCCGGCGACAGTTTGGAAAGAATGTGCTGAATCCAGGCGAAGTTCGCGTTGCCGGCGGGCGGAATGCCGAAGCGCCACCGCGGATCTTGCTCGTCGCGGGCCCAATCCTTGATGTTGAACGGCGGATTGGCCAACACGAAGTCCATCTGGACGCCGGAGTGCCGGTCGTCGACGAAGGTGTCGCCCCGAGCCAGACCGGCGTTGTCGATGCCGTGGATGGCGAGGTTCATCTTCGCCATTCGCCAGGTCTCCTCGACGCTCTCCTGGCCGAAGATCGAGACGGCCCGCGGGTCGCCATCGCGCCGGACGATGAATCGCTCGGTCTGCACAAACATCCCGCCCGACCCGCAACACGGGTCGTACACGCGCCCGCTGGCCGGTTGGAGGACCTCGACGATCACCCGCACGACGCTGTGCGGGGTGAAGAATTCACCGCCCCGCCGTCCTTCCGTGCGAGCGAAGTTACCGAGGAAGTACTCGTAGACCTCACCGAGCAAGTCACGCGCGTGGCGCGGACCAGGACCGCTCAATGGCGCGTGGTCCAGCAGCGCGACCAACTCGCCGAGGCGACGCTGGTCGACGTTTCCGTACAGCTGTGGCAGCATCCCGGCCAGCGCGGGGTCGGCCGCCATCACCGCCCGCATCGACTGGTCGGCCAGTTGACCGATGTTGGCCGCTTTGGCGTTGTCCGCCAACGACTTCCAGTGCGCGGCGGAGACGTATTGCAGGAACACCAACCCGAGGACGACGTCCTTGTACTGGCTGGCCGGTAGTGAGCCGCGCAGCTTGTCCGCGGCCTTCCAGAGCGTGTCCTTGAGATCGTTCATCAACCGGCCCGCTTGGCCGCTGTTCGCAGGTCGGCGGCCAGATCGCCGCGGCCCGCCACACTGACCCGGCCCAGGCCCAGCCAGCACGCCATCGTCTCCAGCTCACCGCCCAGCGCGGCCGCTACCCGGGCCCGCGGTATGTCCGGCTCCCCGAACGCGCCCACCACCCGCAGCGCGTCGGCGGCGCGGTCGGCCTTGAGGTCAACCCGCGCGACCAGCTGTCCGTCCAGCAGGAACGGCCACACATAGTAGCCGTACTTGCGCTGGCTCGCGGGCACGTAGATCTCGATGCGATAAGCGAAGTTGAACAGCCGTTCCACCCGCGGCCGGAAGAAGATCAGCGGGTCGAACGGACACAGCAGCGCGGTGCCCCGGTCCTGACGCGGCACGCTGCGGCCGGCTCGCAGATACGCGGGCGCCGGCCAGCCGTCCACCTGGACTCGCTCGATCTCACCGGCGGCCAACAGCTCGGCGATGGCCGGCTTGACCTGCTGCGCCGATAGCCGGAAGTAGTCGCGGATGTCGGCCTCGGTGCCGACGCCCAGCGAGGCGGTAGCGCGCAGGGTGAGCTCGCGCACGGCTTCGTCGTCGTCGACGTGACGCGCCAGCACTGCCGGCGGCAGCACGCGCTCCGCCAAGTCGTAGTGGCGCGCGAAACCGACCCGGGTGGCGGTGGTGAGCACCCCGGAGGCAAACAGCGCCTCTGCCACCCACTTGGTGTCACTGCGACCCCACCAGGGCCCTTTCCTTCCCCGTGGCTCTGCTGACAGGTACGTCTCTATCTGGCCGGCGGTGCAGGGACCGAGGTCAGTGACGGCCGCGATGATCTTGTCGGCGAGCTTCAAGTTGGCCTTCACAATGTGGGCACCCCAGCGGCCGTACCGGTACTCGCGCATCCGCCAGCGCAGCAGCGGCCAGTCGTCGACGGCCATCAGCGCGGCCTCGTGCGCCCAGTACTCCGCCAGCAGGCGGGCCGGAGCCGGGCCCCAAGCCGCCCGGTCCAGCACGCCGCGGTCATACGGGCCGAGCCGGCTGAACACCGGCGCGTAGTGGGCGCGCACCGTTACCGACACCGAATCCAATTGCAGCACTTGGATGCGAGCGATCAACCGCTTCAAATGCGCCCGATTGATCGGGCCGTTGGGCCGCGGCTCGCTAAATCCTTGGGCCGCAACTGCTATCCGTCGGGCCTGCTCGCCGGTCAGCCTGCGGTTCCGGGTCGACACGGCGCTGAGAATACCGGTCGGGTCTGACACCAACCGGCCGCGAGATCACCCCGTGCTGACTTTCTCGTCCAACGGCATTACGGAATTCGTCTCGGCTGCGTTTTTGGCCTCGTGATATGCCGATTCAAGAGCGGCCGGAACGGCTTCCAGATCGCGGTACGCACCCATCAGCTGCTCGAGAACCTTGATGCGTTGCTGACGTGCCTCGGCCACCGCACGCTCAGCCTGCTCACGATAAAGATCGGTCTCGCGCCGGGCGTCCTCCCACGCCTGATCGATCTCCGACTGGGTTCTAGCCCGCATACCGGCCAGTTCGGCGTCGAGCTTTTGCTTGGTTTCCCCGTACTCGGCTTGCAGGGCTTTCAGCTGCGCGGCCAGGTCAGCCAGCTGCTCTTCGTGCTCTCGCTGCGCGGCTTCGGCCTCGGCCTCGGCCGCGGCGATCAGCGCGTCTGCCTCGGCCCGCGCCTCCGCCTGCATCTCGGCGGCCTCGTCGACCGCACGCCGCAGCATCTTCGCCATCCGCTGCTGCACCGCGTGCGGCGATGGCGACGTGTCCGTCAGGACGGCCACCTCCCTCCGCAACGCCTCTACTTCGTCGCGGGACTCCTTCAACCGGGCTCTCAGGCTCTCGACGTCGTCACGCAGCAACTGCTGCTTGGTCGTCAGCATCTCGATATGGGCATCGACCGCAGCCGCGTCGTAGCCCCTGAACGTGCGAGTGAACGTCTTTGTGGGTTCGGTTATCACCGACAAATCTCCTTCCGGAAAAGCTGGTGGACCCCATGAGGCCGACCCCTGACGAGTATGTCAGGTGCCGGCGGTCACGGCTCATGCACGAACATAGCTGTGAAACCGGTATCGCAGTCCTGACCGACTGACCTGCCAGTCGCCCGTCTCACCCAGCCACGCTTCGTCGAGCATCGGGGCCAGCGCGTCCTCGTCGTCACGCGGTAGGTCGATGTCCACCTCGGTGACCTCACAGCGGCCGGCCCTCTCCAGCGCGAGCGCGTAGATCTGGCCGCCGCCGATCACCCAGTTCTCACGCTCGGTCACGCAATTCGACAAAGCTTCTTCGAGTGAACCGGCCACCTCTGCGCCGTCAGTGGTGAAGTCCGCCTGGCGGCTCAGTACGACGTTCCTGCGGCCGGGCAGCGGCCTGTTCCGGGCCGGCAGCGAGTCCCAGGTTCGCCGTCCCATCACCACCGTGTGGCCCATAGTGAGCTGCCTGAAGCGGACCAGGTCCTCGGGCACCCGCCACGGAATGTCGCCGCCGCGACCGATCACACCGGACGTCGACTGCGCCCAGATCAGGCCGACGCTCATACAGCGACGGGCGCTTTGATTGCCGGGTGCGGATCGTAGTTTTTGACGACGACGTCGTCATAGCTGTAGTCGAAGATCGAATCCCTTTGAGCCAGAACGAGTTCCGGATACGGACGCGGTTCGCGACCAAGCTGGATCCGGACCTGTTCGACGTGGTTGTCGTAGATATGGCAATCGCCGCCGGTCCAGATGAACTCGCCGACTCCCAACCCCGCCTGGGCGGCCATCATGTGGGTCAGCAGGGCATAGCTGGCGATGTTGAACGGCACTCCGAGGAACAGGTCGGCGCTGCGCTGGTAGAGCTGACAGCTCAGTCGTCCGTCGGCGACGTAGAACTGGAAGAACGCGTGGCACGGCGGCAACGCCATGTGCGGGATTTCGCCGACGTTCCAGGCCGACACGATGATGCGCCGAGAGTTCGGGTCGGTGCGCAGCAGATGCAGCGCGGCGCTGATCTGGTCGATGTGATCACCGGACGGCGTCGGCCAGGATCGCCACTGCACACCGTAGATTGGCCCGAGATCGCCTGTGCTGCTTGCCCACTCGTCCCAGATGGTGACTCCGTGTTGGTGCAGCCACCCGACGTTGGAGTCACCGCGCAGGAACCACAGCAACTCGTAAACCACCGACTTGAAGTGCACCTTTTTGGTGGTGAGCAACGGGAAGCCCGCCGACAGGTCGTAACGCAGCTGTTGGCCGAACAGGCTGCGGGTGCCGGTTCCGGTGCGGTCGGCTTTGGCGGTGCCCCGCTCGAGCACCAGGCGCAGCAGATCCTCGTACGGCGTCGCGATCGGCACGCGGCCAGCTTAGCGTCGATCGCAAGCGCGGCGAAGCCGGGCGCGGCGGGTCGACGCAGTCGAATAAGCCTCGATCACGAAGAGTAAAACGGAGGCCATGCCGAAAATCACCGACAGCATCACCACCCCGGACGGCAGCTGCCCCGTCCTGCTATTCACCCCCGAGGGTTCCGGTCCATGGCCCGGTGTGGTCATGTATCCCGACGCCGGCGGGACGCGCGAGACGTTCGACCAGATGGCGGCCAAGCTGGCCGGTTTCGGTTACGCCGTGCTGCTACCCGACGTGTACTACCGCCACGGCGACTGGGCTCCGATCGATATGTCCACCGCGTTCGGCGACCCTGCCGAGCGCAAGCGGCTGATGTCGATGATCGGCAGCATCACCCAGGACATGATGGCCAGCGATGCGGCTGCGTTTTTCGATTACCTGTCAGCCCGGCCGGAGGTGTCAGGAGCGCGGTTCGGCGTGTGCGGCTATTGCATGGGTGGGCGCATCTCGGTGGTGGTAGCGGGGCGTCAGCCGGATCGCGTCGCCGCCGCGGCGTCATTCCATGGGGGCGGACTGGTCACCGACTCCGCCGACAGCCCGCACCTGCTGGCCGACCAGATTGGCGCCACGGTCTATATCGGCGGCGCCGAGAACGACGCATCGTTCACCGCCGACCACGCCGAGCAGCTCGACAAGGCGCTGACGGCGGCCGGTGTGCAGCACACCATCGAGTGGTACCAGGCCGCCCACGGGTTCGCGGTGCCGGACAACCCGCCCTATGACGAAGCGGCAGCCGAGCGGCATTGGGCCGCGATGATCGAAACCTTCCGTGGGGCGCTGGGCTAGTTCTGCCGAGCAGACGTAAAAGCACCCGACACGCCGACAATCCAGGTGCTTTTGCGTCTGCTCGCGCTAGGTCAACTCCGCCAACTCGGCCAGCCGGCTGCGGTGCCGGTAGGCGGTGCCGAAGGCCAGCTGGTCGCTCTTGGCCCGCTTGATATACAGGTGCGCCGGATACTCCCAGGTCATTCCGATGCCGCCGTGCAGCTGTATGCACTCCTCGGCGGCATGCACCGCGACATCACTGCAGTAGGCCTGCGCGAGGGCCGCCGCGACCGGCGCGTCCGCATCGCCACGGGCGGAGGTGTCGGCGGCGTAGCGCGCCGCCGCGGAAGCCGAGTTGAGTTCTATCCATAGGTCGGCCAGCCGGTGCTTGACCGCCTGGTACGAGCCGATCGTTCGGCCGAACTGCTTGCGCTCCTTCGCGTAGGCCAGCGTGGTGTCGAAACACCACTGCGCGACCCCTAGCTGCTCGGACGCCAGCAGAGCCGCACCGGTCTGCAGCGCTTCAGCCAACGCCGCCTCCGTCTCGGCAGCCGGGCCAGTCCCTACCCGCGACGACGCGACGCCCGAAAAACCCATATCCGCAAGGGGTCTCGTCATGTCGAGCGCCAGCACCGGCGACACTTCAAGGCCGGCTGCTTCGCGGTCGACGGCATGGAGTTCGAGTCCGTCAGCGCCTGCGACCGGCACCACCAACACGTCGGCTTCGCTCGCACCTGCGACGTTGCCGACCACTCCGCTCAGGCCGTCTGCAGCGGCGCTGATTCCGGCGATCGGATCGCCCGGCGCGCTGGAAAACGGCACCACCAGCGCGGCGGTGGTCGTACCCTGGGCCAGCCCCGGCACGGTTTCGGTGTCGCCGACGCCCAGCAGCGCGAGCGTCGCGAGCACCGCGCTGGACAGGAACGGCACCGGCGCGACGGCGCGGCCGATCTCCTCCATCACGACCGCGGCTTCGCGGGCGCTCGCCCCGGCCCCCCCAAGCGACTCGGGCACCAGCAGCCCCGCCACGCCCAACTCGGCGGCCAGCGTCCGCCACACGCCGGAAAAATCTGGCGGCGGCGAAGCTTCTACGTCATAGGCCCGCGCCACCGCCTCCGGTGGACACCGGTCGGCGAAGAGGTGACGGACGCTGTCGCGCAACGCCTCTTCGGTGTCCGAATACAGCAGATTGCTCAACGAACTCACCTCTGTAGGTCCTTGAAGGCGACGGTCTTGTCCACGCGATGTTCGCCGGGCAATCCCAGGATGCGTTCGGAGATGGTATTGCGCAGGATCTCCGAGGTGCCGCCCTCGATCGAGTTGCCGCGGGCACGAAGATAGCGATACCCGGGCCCGCGACCGATCAGGTCGACGACTTCCGGCCTGCGCATGGTCCAGTCGTCGTAGCGCAGCCCGGAGTCGGCGTGCAGTTCGATCTCGAAACCTGAGATCGCTTGCGCCAGACGGGCAAACGCGACCTTCATGCCGGCGCCCTCAGGGCCTGGCTGACCGGCGGCGGCACGCTGGCGCAGCTGCTCGCTGCTGAGCCGGAGCACCTCGGCTTCGACCCACAGCCGCATCAGCTGGTCGTGCATTGCCGGGTTGCGCAGCGCCGGCTCGTTGCGCCACGCCGCGGCGACCTTGCCGATGTGGGCACCTTCGCGCGGTATCCCGGAGCGAGCACCGATCGCGACGCGCTCGTTGTTCAGCGTGGTGGTCGCCACCCGCCAGCCGCCGCCCTCCGGACCGAGGCGATTCGCGTCGGGCACCCGGATGTCAGTGAGGAACACTTCGTTGAATTCCGCCTCGCCGGTGATTTGTCGCAGCGGACGGATGTCGATCCCGGGCTGCGTCATGTCGACCAAGAAGTACGTCAGACCAGCGTGTTTGGGCACGTTCGGGTCGGTGCGCGCAACCAGGATCGCCATCTGCGCGTGCTGCGCCATCGATGTCCAAACCTTCTGCCCGTTGACAATCCAGTCGTCACCGTCGCGCACGGCGCGAGTTGCGGCTGCGGCCAGATCGGATCCGGCACCCGGCTCGCTGAACAGCTGGCAATAGACGTGTTCACCAGTAAACAACGGGCGCAGGAACTTTCGCTTCTGCTCGTCGGTCCCGAATGCCGCGATCGTCGGCGCTGCCATGCCGAGCCCGATGAGGTTCCGGCCACCGCCGCCGGCCAGCACGTCGGCGGCGGCCAGCTCCGCCTCGACCCGCTCCTGATAGGTATGCGGCAGGCCCAGGCCGCCATTACCCGGCGGGAAATACACCCACGCCAGGCCGGCATCGAAACGCGCGCCCAGAAATTCCCGCGCATCGGTGGTCGACGGGTCGTGTTCCTTGAGGAGCGACCGCACGCGCTCGTTCAGGTCGGCGGCAACGTCGTCTGGGGCGTCCGAACCACTCATTGCGCGCCTCCCGACTGCATCTGGAAGCCCTGTGCGGGGCCCAGCAGCAGGCCCCCGTCGATGACCATCGTCTCCCCGGTGATCCAGCCGGCCGCATCCGAAACCAGGAACGCGACGGCTTGCGCCACATCAACCGGCTCACCGATTCGCCCGAGCGCTATAGACGCCGCCAGCGGATCCTCGTGGTCCTTCCACAGCGCTTCGGCGAGACGGGTGCGAACCACACCCGGGCAGATCGCATTGACCCTGATCCGCGGTGAGAGTTCCAGCGCCAGCTGCTTGGTGACATGGATCAGCGCGGCCTTGGTGGCGTTGTACATGCCCATCGCCGGGGATTGGTGCATGCCGCCGATCGAAGCGGTGTTGACCACAGCGCCGCCGTGCTCCCCCATCCAGGCTTTGACCACGAGCGAGGTCCACAGCAACGGCGCCCACAGGTTGACATCGAATATCTTGCTGAACCGCGCGTGGTCCTGCTCTATCAGCGGACCGAACGCCGGGTTGGTTCCCGCATTGTTGACCAGGATGTCGATGCTGCCGAAGTGCTCGAGTGCGAGATCGACACAACGCCGCGCCGCATCCTCGTCGACCGCATGGGCACCCACGCCCAGCGCACCCTGACCCACCTGCGCCGCTGCAGCGTCGGCCGCCTCCTGCTTGCGGGCAGTGAGCACGACGTTGGCCCCGGCTGCCGCCAGCTGTTGGGAGATCGCCAACCCGATTCCGCGCGAGGCCCCCGTGATGATTGCAGTGCGGCCGGTCAGATCCAGTGAGGTCATTTCGGTATGCCTTCGGTTGTGGGGCATGTTCTATTAGGGCGGTGCGGGGTCTGCATTCGGTCGCTGGCGAAATGTTTTGTACCGGCCTGCGCGTGGTATGCGCAAAGAATGTTAGCGAAATTAAACCTCATGAAACCACTGGTAGTGGCGGGGGCTGTCGCTGCAGCGATCGCGGCGGCGCCAGCGTCCTCCGCCGAAGTTTTTGCGGCGGGACCTGGGATGACGTCCCCTGGGCCGACGCATGTCGTCTTCAAGGACGACCCAGGCGGCGGCGGCTGCGACGCCAACGGCACCTGCGGTTCCGGCGGCCAGAACGGTGGTCCGGGCGGCGGTCCGGGTGGCCAGGGCTGCGTCCCAGGCGTCGGCTGCGGCTCCGGCGGCCAGAACGCCGGACCCGGCGGCGTCCCTGGCGGCAGCGGGTGTCTGCCCGGCGTCGGCTGCGGCGGCGGCCACGCCTAATCGGCATCTGACCGGCACACTCCCGGGAGCCTGGTGATCCAGGCCCGGGAGTCTGCCGGGTCGATGACATCGTCGAGTTCGAAGGTGGTGGCCGACCGTAGGGCTTTGCCGTGCTGGTAGGCCGCGGCCACTAGCCGTTCGAACAACTGCTCGCGCTCTACGGGGTCCGTCTCGGCGGCCAATTCCTTGCTGAACCCGAGCCGCACAGCGCCTTCCAGGCCCATACCGCCTATCTCACCGGTCGGCCATGCGACGGTGAACTGCGGTGCGCGAAAGGATCCACCCGCCATGGCCATGGCACCAAGCCCATAGCCCTTGCGCAGGATGATCATTCCCAGCGGCACGGTCAGTCGCGCACCTGTCACGAACATGCGGCCGAACCGGCGCACAGCGGCGTCCTTTTCGGCGTCCGGCCCCACCATGAAGCCCGGGGTGTCGCACAGCGAGATCACCGGCAATCGGAACGACTCACACAGCGTCAGGAAGTCGCCGGTCTTGTCCGCCGCTTCGGCATCGATCGCCCCGCCGAGATGATGACTGCTGTTGGCTATCAAGCCATACGGCACTCCTTCGACGCGCACCAGCGCGGTGACGATGCCGACTCCGTAATCCGCCCGCAGCTCCAGCACAGAGCCGACGTCGACGATGGACTCGATCGCGCGGCGCACGTCGTAGGCGCGTAATCGGTTCTCCGGCACCACATGTCGGGCCAGCCGCGGATCCGGTGCCGTCCAATCGTTCACGCTGCCCTGGAAGTAGGACAGATACTGCTTGGCCAGCGAAACCGCGTGCCCCTCATCGCGGGCGACCAGGCTTACGACGCCGTTGTGCCGCTGCACCTCGATCGGCCCGATCGCCTCCGGCGGATAGACCCCTAACCCTCCACCCTCGATCATCGCCGGCCCGCCCATCCCGATGTTGGCGTCCGGGGTCGCGATGATCACGTCGCAAACCCCGGCCAGCGCCGCATTACCGGCGAAACAGCGTCCGGACACGACCGAGACCAGCGGCACCTGACCATTCAGGCCGGCGAGCATCCGGAAAGTCGGCACGTCCAGTCCGGCCATGCCGCCGGCATCCGTATCACCGGGCCGGCCACCGCCACCTTCGGCGAACAGCACCACCGGCAGCCGTTTCCGGGCAGCCAGGTCGAAAACGCGGTCGGTCTTGGCGTGATTGCGCATGCCCTGAGTCCCGGCCAGCACGGTGTAGTCGTACGACACCACGACCGCCTCGGCCGCCGAGCGCCCGAAGCGGTCTGCGCCGATGGTGGCCAGGCCGGCGATCAGACCGTCGGCCGGGGTGTTGGCGATCAAATCCTCCTCGGACCGGCGACTGCGCTGCGCGGCGATGGCCAGGGCGCCATACTCCACGAAGCTGCCGGCATCGACCAGGTCGGCGATATTCTCGCGTGCGGTGCGGCGATTTTGCTTGTGCCGCTTGGCAACCGCCGCCGGCCGGTCCTCGTCCAGGGTGAGCAGGTGGCGTTGCCGGACCTCGTCGAGATCGCTGCGCGGACGGTCCAGATCGAGTGCGGTGGCTTGTGATTCACCGTCTGCGGCCTCGGTTGTGCGGATGAACACCACCAACGGGTCGCCGGTTCCGACCACCTGTCCGGGTGTCACCAGATTGCGAACGGTACGCAACGGGTCCGGCGCCGCGAGCACGTGCTGCATCTTCATCGCTTCGAGTACAACCAATTGTGCGCCGGCACCGAATTCCTCGCCTTCGGCCGGAATTTCGACGACGGTCCCGGCCAGCTGCGCGCGCAGCACCTCCTCACCCGGATAGAGTTCGACCGCGGTCGCCCGCACCTCGTGCTGACGAGACAGCGCCGCGGTCGCCAGCTGCGGAAGCTTCTCGTCGAGAAAGCTCGTCGTCACTTCGCCAGCCTGAATCAGACTGTCAGACAGCAGCTCTCGCAGGAATGCGATGTTCGTGGCGATGCCTTCGATTTTGAACTCGGCCAGCGCGGTGCGCGCCTTGCGCAGCGCAGCCGGGAAGTCCGAACCCCGTGTGTGGGTGATCACCTTGGCCAGCAACGAATCATAGCGCGGGCTGGGGATCAGGCCGGGACGGCCGAAGGTGTCGACGCGTACCCCGGGGCCACTCGGCGGGGTGAATACCGTCAGCGTGCCGGACACCGGGACGACGGACCCGTCGGGACCGAAGGTTTCCATGTTGACCCGCGTCTGAATTGCGACGCCCCGCCGCGATGCCGGCTCGCCAATGACCTCGCTTCCGTCCGAAGCGATTCCGGCGGGCAGCCGCAGCTGGTAATAAGACGCACCACCAGCGATAGCCAGTTGCACGGCCACCAGGTCGATGCCGGTGACTTCCTCGGTTACGGTGTGCTCCACCTGAATTCGCGGGTTCACCTCGAGAAATACGAACTTGTCACCGGCGACCAAGAATTCAACCGTAGCCAGCCCGTGCAGCTCCACATTCGCGCACAGCCGGGCCGCGGCCTGGTGCAGGTAGCGGCGCAGGGTATCCGAAAGCCCTTGCGCAGGAGCAACTTCCACGAGCTTCTGATAACGGCGTTGGATGCTGCAGTCACGGTCGCCGAGAGCGAGCGCATGCGTTTGAGAACCGGCCGGCGCGGCCACGATCTGCACTTCGATGTGACGGGCCGCGCCAAGATGCGCCTCGGCGAACACCGCCGGATCACCGAAGCCGAGTTGTGCCTCCGCGGCGCACTGCCGGTATGCGTTGACGATCTGATCGACGCTGTCCACCTTGCGCATGCCGCGGCCGCCGCCGCCGGCGAGGGCCTTGATCATGATGCCGCCGCCCTGGTCGGCTTGGGCGAGGTAGAACGCGCGGACATCCTCGACGCTGCTGGGCCCTTCAGTCGCGGCCAGTACGGGCAGCCCGGCGGCAATCGCGGCGGCACGGGCCGCGGACTTGTTGCCGACGGTTTCCAGCACATCGGCACCCGGTCCCACGAAGCCCACGCCGGCGGCCGCGCAGGCCCGGGCGAATCCAGCGTTTTCGCTGAGGAACCCGTAACCCGGATGGATCAGCTCGGCAGCGGACTCCTTGGCCGCCGCCAAAATCGCGGCCTGGTCGAGATAGCCCGGTACCCCGATCGCTTCGTCAGCCGCATGCACGTGTGGGCTATCGGCGTCGTCCTCGGCATACACCGCGACCGTCTGAACGCCGAGTTCGGTTGCGGTACGGATGATTCGGAGCGCGATCTCCCCACGGTTGGCGATCAGCAGCGTCATAGGCACACCTCGGAGATCAGACGACAACCAGCTTGGGCATGACGACGGGCTTGACCCCGTACCGCGGCCCAGCGTAAGCACCGGCGCCCTTGGAGGCTATCGCCATTCCCGGCGCGCCGGGCATTCCGGCGATCGCTTCTGCCTCCTCGGGCACGGCCCAACCGCTGCCCTCCAACGCGCTGGCACCGGCCGTCGTCGACGAGGTAGCCGGGACGGCGGCGGACCATGCCGCCGGCACCGAAAGGCCACCGACCGACGGCGCGGTGCCCACAGCTGCCATCAGCGGGGCGCCGCCGAGCCCTGCCGGCACCACGGTATTTGCCAACGAAGCGGCACCCGGAATGGCCCCGGCGGCAGCCGCGGCTGCCGGCATCGTATTCAGGGTGTGGTTCAGGAATATCGCGGAGACGATGCCAGCGGTGGTGAACCAGGCGCCCGTGTTGACTGCGCCGTTGATGGTGTCCGACACGAGCCCGCTGGGATCCGGCGCGGCGGCAGCCGCGGTGACCGGCGAGGCGAGGCTTCTGACACTGTCGGGCACGTTGCCGACCAGGTTGTTCAGACCCACTTGCTGGACGGAACTGGATGCCGCGGCCTGGCTGACCGCGGCGGCTTGGCCGCCGATGCCGGCTGGGTTGGTCGGTTGCGCCGGCGTGGTCAACGGGATCAGCTTTCCAGCGACCGCCGATGCCGCCGCATAGCCGTACATGGCCAGCGCGTCTTGCGCCCACATCTCGCCGTACAGGGCTTCGGTGGCCGCGATCGCCGGCGTGTTCTGCCCCAGCACATTGGTGGCCACCAACTGTGCCAGCAGCACCCTGTTCGCAGTCACCTCGGCGGGCGGCACCGTCATTGCGAACGCCGTTTCGAATGCGGCCGCCGACGCCGTAGCCTGCGAGCCCGCCAGCGCAGTGGCTTCCGCGGTGTAGTTGAACCAGGCCACGAACGGCTGTGCCGCGGCGACCATCGACAACGACGCGGGACCCATCCATAGTTCGGCGGTCAGCTGAGTGATAACCGACTCGAACGAGCTGGCCGTCGTGCTGAGCTCGAGGGCCAGGTTGTTCCAGGCCGCCGCGGCAGCCATCATCGGTGCGGCACCAGCGCCGGCATACATGCGTGCGGAGTTGATCTCAGGGGGTAATGCTCCGAAATCCATTGCTGTCTCTTTTCTTTGAGTTGAAGTCGGTCGATTGAGCGCGTCGGGGCGGGCTCAGCCGGCCGCCGGTTTCGGCATGACGATGGGCTTGACGCCGTAGCGCGGCGCACCGAAGCCGGCACTGTTGCGGCCGACCGCGGCGTACCCCGGCATCCCCGGAAGCAGCGTCGCCGAGGCGGCTGGCGGCGCAGCGGCCGTCCAGCCCGCGCCCGGTGACACGCCCGGGCTCGGCGTCGCGGTACTGGAAACCAATGTGGTCGATCCCGCCCAGCTCGCCGGTGCCGACAACGCCCCGACGGACGACGCCACCCCCATGCCGGCAAACGCGGGACCCATGCCGGCGGCCGGCACCTCGCCGAGACCGGCCGTCGCCGCCGACTCCGCGCTCGCGCCGTCGAAACCCAGCAACGCCGCTCCGGCGGTACCGGTGCCCTGCTCGGCCGGCACCAGCAGGCCACCGTTTGCCAAACCGAGGAAGTTCGACGCGGCCGAGGCCCAGTTGCCGCCGCCGATGTCCACGATGTCGGCGATATCGAGTCCCGGCGGATCTGCTGCGGCGGCTGGGGCCGCCGCGGCACCTACCGATGACAACGGCGAAGCCGCCGCCGAGGTGTTCGCCGCCTCGGTGGCCTCGTATGTCCCGGCGCTGGTCTGCAGCGTGTTGACGAAGCTGTCGTACATCGCTGTGGCGTCGCCGCTGACCTGTTGGTAGAGCGTCCCGTACGCGGCGAATAGCGAAGCCTGCAAGATGGACACCTCGTCCGCAGCGGCGGGAATGACGCCGGTGGTCGGGGCTGCCGCGGCCGCATTCTGGGCGGCGAAGGCCGAGCCGATCACACCGAGCTTGCCGGCCGCAGCGGCCAGCTCCTCAGGCTGTGCAGTCAGAAACGACATCTAGTGCTCCTCTCGGTATGACGTTTGGTTTTGACGAAGACAGGTCATCCGTACCCCCAATCGAAGGCGCCCATGTGAGAATTCGTTCATAAATTCGTAATGCAGATGCTGGCAGTGTTAACGCTGTCGTATCGAGCGCGACATTTTGATGTGCATGTAGGCCGCCGACACACGCAAGCCCGCCATTTCCATCCACGCGGGACTGGTATCGCTGGTGCCGGGTCGTATCGAACCTGCGGCCAGGGCGACGAAACCCGGGCAGGCTCGGCGCGGTCAGCGCAGGGGCTTACCCCACTGCACCTGCTCGCGCAGCTTGCCCTTGAGCAACTTGCCGCCGGCGTTGCGTGGCAACGCGCCGTCCACCACCGTGACGTACTGCGGCACCTTGAAATCGGCGAGCTGCCCGCGGCAGTGCTCAATCACCGCCGGCACGTCGATCGGATCGGTGCCGCCGAACAGCACCGCGCCCACCTTCTCGCCCATCACCTCGTCGGGAACCGCGAGCACGCAGGCGTCCGCGACATTGGGAGCGGCCAGCAGCACCGCTTCGACTTCGACGCTGGAGACGTTCTCCCCGCCACGGTTGATGATGTCCTTGAGTCGGTCGACGATGTGTACCCGGCCCGCGTCGTCCACACGGACGACGTCTCCGGTGTGCAGCCAACCGTCGACGATCGTGGCCGACGTGGCCTCCGGCCGGTTCCAGTAGCCGGTGGTGACATTGGCTCCGCGCGTCACCAATTCGCCGACCAATTCACCGGATCCGTCGTCGAGCGGGATCACGCCAAGATCCACCGACGGCACGGCGTATCCGACGGAGTCCGCATGCTCGACGGCGTCCTCGTCGGGCAGCGCAGTCATCAGCGAGGCGGTCTCGGTCATGCCGTACCCGTTGAAAACCGTGGCATACGGAAACCCGTCCTTGACCGAACGGACCAGCGACGGTGCGATGGGCGCGCCGCCGTAGCCGACCCAGCGGACCCCGGAGACATCGGCCGCGGCGAAGTCCTTGTGGCGCAACAGCAACGAGTAGATCGCCGGGACGGTCACCATCAGCGAGATGCGCTCAGCGCTCAGCGTGCTGATCAGCTCGTCGAGGTTGAGTGTGGGCATGATCACCGCCGCGCCGCCAAGCCGGGCTGCTGCCAACAGCTGTGAGTTGCAACCGGTTACGTGAAACAGCGGCACCGAGATGAGGGTGCGCAGCGCCTCCCCGATATCCCTGGGCTGTCGCAGGCACCGCACCGCGTTCTCGGTGTTGGTGACGAACGCCTCGTGGGTCGTCGGCACACCCTTGGGGTGCCCGGTGGTGCCCGACGTGTAGAACAGCGCCGCTATGTCGGTGCGGGTGAGATTTTCGGTCATGTACGGTTGGCCGTCAGGCAGCGGTGAGTCTGCGGCCAGGTCCACCTGAGCACCGGCGTCGGACAGAACGAAGTCGACCTCCGGTTGAGCGGAACGCGTATTGACGGCCACCGCAATGCCTCCGGCCATCACCGTGCCCCAGAACGCCAGCACCCAATCCAGCCCCGCCGGGTAGCGCACCGCAACCCGGTCGCCCGGCTTCAGGTCGTTCGCGCGCAAGCCACCGGCGACCCGCGACGCGCGGTCCCAAAGCTGTCGGTACGTCAGCCGGCCCGCCCCGAGCTCGACCACGGCTTCGTCGTCCGGGCGGTGGTCAACTTGCTCGGCGAGCATGTCCAGCAGCGTCGCCGGGACGACATCGTAGCGCGGTATCCCGTCGGCGTCGCGGGACACACCCGTTACCGGGAACGGGTTGCCGCTCCGCGAGATCTCGGTCAGAGAGGCAATCGAAGGCATGGCCACACCTCGCTACTGGTGCCCTATCGTCGTAGCGGTGACGATCGAAGATTCCGCCATCATGCCCGAGGCGTTCTTCGCTGTCGACGGCGACTCTTATCTGCCGAGCGATATGACGCGGGGCCCGTGGGGCGTCGGCATGGGTGGCCAGATCGTCGGCGGTCTATTGGGCTGGGGAATCGAGCAATCCGGCATCGACCCCGACTTGCAACCGGCTCGGCTGACCGTCGACCTGTTGCGGCCGGCCTTGATGGAGCCGGTACAGATTCAGACTTACGTGCAGCGAGAAGGCCGGCGCATCAAGCTCGTCGACGGTGTTCTGGTCCAAAGCGGAAAGACCGTCGCGCGTGCCAGTGCGCTCTTTCTGCGACGAGGCGAGCATCCCGATGGTCAGGTTTGGTCCGCCTCGGTCGAGATGCCGCCGCTGCCAACCAACTCCGAGGGTTTCCCCGCCGACATGCCATTCCTCATCTGGGGGTATGGGAACACCACGGACGGCAGTCCCGGTATCGCCGCCGGTGAATGGGAACAATCCCACTCCCAGAAGTTCGCGTGGACGCGGGTGTTTCGCCCGATGGTGCAAGGGTTTCCGTTGACGCCGTTCACTCGCCTGGCATTCGTCGGTGACGTCACCAGTTCGCTAACACATTGGGGCACAGGGGGTTTACGCTACATCAACGCCGACTACACAGTCACCGCGAGCCGGCTGCCGGACGATGAATACATCGGCCTGGCTGCCCAAAGTCACTACGGCACGGCCGGGATAGCCGCAGGAAGCGCGATTTTGTTCGACCGGCACGGCCCCATCGGCACCAGCTCAGCGCTGGCCCTGGCGCAGCCAGCCGAAGCGTTCCAGCCGTCCTACACCTAGTCCGCTACTCGCTGACGATCTGGATCAGGTTGCCACAGGTGTCGTCGAACACGGCGGTAGTCACCTCGCCCATCTTGGCCGGCTCTTGAGTGAATACGACGCCGCGCCCCTTGAGCCTGTCGGATTCCGCGTGTACATCGGCGACTTGGAAGGATGCGACGGGAATTCCGTCGGCCGCCAACGCTTCTCGATACGGTGGGACCGCAGGATGGGCATCAGGTTCCAACAGCAACTCGGCGCCATCAGGTTCCTCTCGGGAGGTCACCGTCAACCATCGATACTCTCCCAGTGGCACCTCGGTCTTCTTCACGAAGCCGAGAACATCGGTGTAGAACTTGAGCGCCTTATCCTGGTCGTCAACGAAAACGCTGGTCAGCTTAATTCTCATGGCGCTCCTTCTCGGTCGATGTGCCACCGTCGCACGATGGCTCTCAGCGGTGATGTGTCCAGGTCGTGGAACCGGTAGCGGCCCTCGCGGCGCACCCTGACCAGGCCCGCCGCTTCGAGCACGTCGAGGTGCTGTGAAACCGCTTGCCGCGACGAATTGAGTCCGTGCTTGGCGCTCAGCCTGCCGCACAGCTCGAACAATGTCTGGCCGTCGTGCTGTTGCAATTCGTCGAGAATCGCGCGTCGGGTCGGGTCGGCGAGCGCTTTGAACACATCGCCCACCACCCGACTATAGGCAAGTGGTTACTTGCCTATCAAGCCCATGGCTGTTGGCCTGCTGTCTCTTGCGACCTGTGCTCCGCCTCTTGTGCCAACGCAGCCACTAGTCGTGCATACGTTTTGGAGAGCTCGGACTCAATTGCGTAAGCCGGGGATACGCATCGTGCACGTCGCCGTCCACACGATGACGGATCCGCTCGGTAGTTACCAGTCACTCCATCAACTGCGCGGCGACCGTCGCACCCAGGTTCCAGCACGCCTCGACATCGGCCCTACTCGGCTTGCCCATCACCACGACCGTCTCTGCGGCCTTCACCCAGCCGAGCCCCGCGGTGATCCCGTCGAGGCCGCGCTCGGCTCCCTCGATGCCCTCGTTGCCGTGCAGATAGGCGCCGAACGGCCGGCCGCGGGTGGAGTCGAGGAGCTGGTAGTAGGCGCAGTCGAAGGCGTGCTTCATGGCCCCGCTGAGATAACCCAGGTTGGCCGGGCTGCCCAACACGTAGCCGTCGGCGTCGAGCATCTCGACGGGCGAAACAGTGAGGGCGGGTCGCCGAATGACCTCCACCCCCTCGATCTCGGGATCGGTCGCACCCGCCAGCACGGCCTCGAACATCTCCTGCATGTGCGGCGATGGCGTGTGGTGCACGATCAGCAGCTTGCTCACTAGCTTGCCTCTAGCTGGACAGCTCTCTTCATCGCCTCGCGGGCCCGGCGACGATCTCCCGCGTAGTCGTATGCCCGGGCCAGCCGGTACCAGCGCCGCCAGTCATCGGGATCGCCTTCCACCTCGCTGCGCACAGAGGCGAAAAGCGCGTCGGCGGCGTCTCTTTGGATGCGGCCGGACGGCCGGCGCGGCAGTGCGCTGGCATCGAGTTCCAGTCCGTCCTCGGCGATGAGCCGGGCCAGCTTCTGGTGGACGAAGCCCGCCCGCAGCGTGGCAATCATCGCCCACAACCCGATGACGGGCATCACCAGCAACGCCATTCCCAACCCGACGGCAGCCACCCGCCCCGAGCCGATCAGCGCGATCGCAATGCGACCGAGCAGCACGAAGTACACCAGCATCGCCACACACAGGAAAGCGATGAGCAACTGGATGCGAACAGTGGTGTTCATTGCAGGCTGAGCAGAGGCTCAAGGCCGACCGTGAGACCAGGCCGTTCCTTGATGCGACGCACGGCCAGCAGCACGCCGGGCACGAACGACGTGCGGTCCAGGCTGTCGTGACGGATGGTCAGCGTCTCCCCTGCGGTACCGAACAGCACCTCCTGGTGCGCCACCAGTCCAGCCAGGCGCACCGAGTGCACGGGGATGCCGTCGACGTCGGCGCCACGGGCGCCGGGCAGGCTCGTGATGGTGGCATCGGGGTTGGGCGGCAACCCTTTTCGGGCTTCGGCGATCAGATTCGCGGTGCGCGCGGCAGTGCCCGACGGAGCGTCGGCTTTCTGCGCGTGGTGCAGCTCGATGACCTCGGCCGAATCGAAGAATGGCGCGGCCTGTTTGGCGAAATGCATGGACAGCACCGCCCCGATGGCAAAGTTGGGCGCGATCAACACCGACGTGTCCTTGCCGGCCAGCCACGCTTCCACCTGTTCGAGGCGTTCGGCGGTGAACCCGGTGGTGCCGACGACAGCGTGAATCCCGTTGTCTATCAAGAACTCCAGATTGGGCATCACGACGTCTGGGTGGGTGAAGTCGATGACGACCTCGGTGTTGGTCTCGGTCAGCAGGGTCAGCGGATCCCCGAGGTCCACCTCCGCGGACAGCGTCAGATCGTCCGCGGCCTGCACGGCCGAAACCATCGTCGCGCCGACTTTCCCTTTGGCTCCTAACACGCCTACCCGCATCGGCTCAGCCTACTGCGCCGCTTCGTGCGCGAGCGCGCGCATTTGTACGCCGACACGCCGCCCGTGACGGCATTTTGCGGACGCTCGTGGAGCTTGGTTGACGCACACTTACTTCTTGAAGCGCCCGGCGAACCCTCGCAACGGCAAATCAGCGCTGGTGATAAGGCCGGGGCGCGCGGCGACGACAGACTTGATCGCGTGCAGCGCGGGCATCCCGGTGACCGTCATGCCGATCGACGCGAAGTTGGCCGGATTCGACAGGTCGATGCCGGGCTTGGGAAAAATCATGTGCTTGTTGTAGACGCACGGGTCGCCCTTGATCTGAGTGATGTAGCAGCCCTTGATGTTCCAGTTGGGATCGGTGTGCGGCGTCATCTGCCATTCCAGGTGCGTCTCCACTCGCGGAACCCCGTCCACCATGCCCTGGTACTTGATGTAGTTGCCGCCCAGTGACCCCTTGGGCAGTGTGTACCAGCCCAGGTCCACGTCCTTGGTGCACGCACCCAGCTCGTAGCTGAACTTGACCTCGTCGAGTGTCAGATCGAAGCAGTCGGCCATCATCAGCACGCTGTCGGCGAACACCCGGGTGTACTTCTCCAGCTTCGACGGGATCTCCGGATCGTCGACGGGCTGGCCGTAGCCGACCTCGATCCAGGTTTCTTTGGAGTGGTGGCACGACACGTCGACGGACTCGATGGTGGTGATGTTTTCGATCTCCGCGACGTCGGCAGAGCACACCACGCCCAGGATCTGGTTCAGGCCAGGATTCATCCCAGTGCCGTAGAAGGTGGCACCGCCCTTTTCGCAGGCCTCTGCCAGCAGCTGGGTGACTGGCTTGCCCGACGGGTGCGGGTGGTTCTTGTCGCGGTGCCACCCGGTGATCCAGTCCGCGGTGGTGACGATATTGATCCCGGCCTCAAGGACATTGACGTAGAGATCCTCGTCGGGAAACACGCCGTGAAAGGTCAGGACATCGGGTCGAGCCGCGAGGATTTCCTCGACGGTGCCGGTAGCCTTCACCCCGTTGGGAGCCAGGCCGACCAGCTCACCGACATCGCGTCCGATCTTCTCCGGCGAATAACAGTGCACGCCAACAAGTTCGAGGTCGGGTTCGGCTGCGATCCTTTTGATCATCTCCGAACCGACGTTGCCCGTCGCCACCTGGAAGACACGAACGGGTCGAGCGGGTGCAGTCATTGAGATTCAGCCTTTCTGGGACGCTGCATAGACTTCGGCGGCGCTGCCACCGATGCCGTCGGGATAGAACTGCTTGGCCCACTGGCGAATTGCGGTGAAGCCCTGGTATTCGTCGGGGGCCAGCGCCGGCGGGTCGGAGTAGCGCTGGTGCTGCCAGATGTGGACGTCCTGCTCGAACTGCCGGATCACTTCCCGCCCGAACTCCTGCGCCCTGAGCTCCGCGCGGGCCGGATCCTTGGCGGGCGTGCGGCCGATGTAGACCATGAACCGGACATCGGAGGTGGACTCGTCGACCGGGGTGATGGCGGAGATGGTGCGGTTGTCGACCATTCCCCAGCTCTTGGTCACCGCGATGCCCAGACCGCCGTTGATGGCCTCCACGCCGCTGTTGACGTCCTCGATTCTCTGGCCGTCGTCCCCTTCGAAGGTGATGGTGAAGTCGACGAAGGACACCGGTTCATCGAAGTCGTGGCGGGTGAACACCGGCACGATTGGCGTGTTGTGCACGTACTTGAAGTGCGCGAAATCCACACCGTTCTCCAAAACGTACTGCGGATGCATCTCCAGGCCGGCTCGGTACAACCGCTGCTGCGGGTAATAATCCGCCGCACTGCTCTCGTCGCCGAAGCTTGCGAACACGTCGGGGGCGTCGAAGTACGGCTCACGCCCCTGAACGTCGTGCCAGATGTAGACGGACTCGTTGCGCTCCACCACGGGATAGGTGCGAATGCGCCGGCCGCGGTTTGGGCGGTCCTGGTACGGGATGCAGACGTTGCGGCCCTGCTGGCTCCACTGCCACCCGTGGAACGGGCACTGCAACACCTCGCCCACGACCTTGCCGCCGTAACCCAGATGAGCACCCAGATGCTCGCAGTAAGCATTCATCACCGTGAGCTGGCCGGATTCCGCCCGCCAAGCAACCATCTCCTGGTCGAAATACTTCATCTTGTGCACGTCGCCCACGGCGATCTCGTCCGACCAGGCGACCTGGAACCACCCGGTCGGTTTCATCGACAACGGCGGCTTAGCCATCGAATCCTCCTTGCCAGCCCGAACAATCACAGTACCTTCTATGAAAAAGCATGTCGAGACCATAGGATGAACGGCATGACTGGGCGGGTTGCCGGGGCCGGCGTCGAAGGCCGGCGTCCCAACCGGCGCGGCAACGCCACTCGCGAGAGCATGCTCGAGGCCGCGCTGCGATCGCTCGCCTCGGGCGAGCCGGGCTCGGTGTCGGCCAACCGCATCGCCAAGGACATCGGCGCTACCTGGGGCGCGGTGCAATACCAATTCGGCGACACCGACGGTTTCTGGGCTGCGGTGCTGCACCGCACCGCAGAGCGACGCGCCGCGACATTCTCGACGCTGTCGACGCCCGTCCGACCGAACGCACGTCTGCAGGAGCGGGTCGGCGCGATCATCGAAACCCTTTATCGCGGCCTGGCATCCGCGGATTCACGGGCGATCGAAAACCTGCGCGCCGCACTCCCCCGCGATCCCGCCGAGCTGGAACGCCTCTACCCGCGCACCGCCGCGGAGTTGTTCTCCTGGGGCAAGAGCTGGCTGGAGACCTGCCAGAACGCCTTTGCCGGGCTGGATGTCGACGCCGACCGGGTGCGCGAGGTGGCGGCCCTCATCCCGGGGGCGATGCGCGGCCTGGTGTCGGAGCGCCAACTGGGCTCGTATGCCGATCTCGACATGGCGCGGCGCGGACTGATCAATGCTCTGGTCGCCTATCTGGAAGGTTGAGGTCATGGAACCGTTGGTTCTCGACGTGCCCGAAGTGCAGATCAGCAATCTTCGGCAACGGCTCAGCAACGCCCGCTGGCCAGCCGAGATTGCCGGTGCGGGTTGGGATTACGGCACCGACCAGTCGTTCCTTCGCGGTGTGGTCGACCACTGGGTGAACCGCTACGACTGGCGCTGCGTCGAGGCCGAGGTCAACGCGATCGGTTCGTTCGTCACCGAAGCGGCCGGACAGCGCGTGCACTTCCTGTATGCACGGTCAGACGACCGAGACGCCCTGCCTCTTGTTATCACACACGGCTGGCCAGGCTCGATCGTCGAATTCCTCGACGCCCTGCCGATGTTGCGGCAGCGATTCCATGTCGTGCTGATCTCGATGCCCGGCTACGGTTTCTCCGGCCCGACGAGCGAACGGGGCGTCGACGTCGCCCGCGTCGCCGCGGCGGTGGCTGACGTGATTGCGGAGCTCGGCTATGAGCGCTACATCGCGCAGGGCGGCGATTGGGGCGCGCTCGTCGCGCGCCACCTCGGCGAGCATTACGCCCCCAACGTGGCCGCCATCCACAGCAACATGTTGCTGGCGCCGCCCGACCAGAGCGACACTGAACTGCTGGCGGACGTCTCACAGTCCGAACTCGCTGCCCTCACGTCCAGCGCCGAACGCGTCAAAGATGGCCTTGCGTACATGGAATTACAGTCCACGCGCCCACATTCGCTGGGTTTCGGCTTGGACGACTCGCCGCTGGGCCTGGCCGGCTGGATACTCGAGAAATTTCATGCCTGGTGCGACATCAGAGAAGGCATGCCCATTTCCATTGATCGGCTGATCGACAACCTGATGTTCTATTGGCTCACCGGCACCGCGACCTCTGCGGCGCGTCTCTACTGCGAATCCAAGCGCGCCGGCACCAGCGGGACCAGCGAGTGGACCGGTCATGTCGACGTCCCCACCGGATACGCCGTGTATCCCTATGAGCTGGCGCAGACCCCCCGCGCGTGGGCGGCGGCGCGATACAACCTGGTGCACTATGCAATTCAGGACCGCGGTGGGCACTTCGCGGCCTTCGAGCAGCCGGCCGCCTTCGCCGCGGATCTGGGAAACTTCGCCGACGTGCTGACAGAACAGCGCGTCTTCTAGCTCCCCGCCGAACGTGGGTGTTATGTACGAAAAGTGATCAAAACGCGTGCATATCGCCCACGTTCGCCGCGCCCATCAGCACCTAGGCGTCTATGACAACTCGGTCGCTTTTCGCCCGGGACACGCAGACCAGCATCTCGTCGTCAGCTACGACACCTCGGCCCCGGTGATCGACTTGTCCGGCAAGCAATTTGACTTTGCATGTTCCGCAGAAGCCCTGCTGGCACGAGTACGGGGTCGTCGGGTCGCCGTCGAGCATGACGTCGAGAGCGGACCGGTTCGCAGGAATACTGAGCACGCGTTTCGACCGGGCGAGTTCCAATTCGAATGGAACTCCGTCGACCACCGGCGGGGGGCTGAACCGCTCGTAATGCAGTGGCGCGTCGGCATGTTCATTGCGGGCCACCCGGACCGCCTCCAACATGGCGCTGGGCCCGCACACGTAGACGGCCGTCGCTGGCCCCGCGCCCGTCAGCAGGTCGTCGACGGCGGGCACACGACCGTGCTCGTCGTCCGCCCACACCGTGACCCGGTCCGGCGCCACCGACACCACCTCGTCCAGGAACGGCATGTATTCGCGGCTACGGCCGGCATAGACTGCGCGCCAATCGGTTCCGTATTGCTGGGCCACCCGGATCATCGGCAGAATGGCCGTCACGCCGATGCCGCCGATCACGAACAACACGTCACGTTCCGTCGTGCCGAGATAGAAGGCGTTGCGTGGGCCTTCGAAAGTCAAAGTGTCGCCCACCCGGTACACGTCGTGCATCTCGATGGAACCGCCGCCACCGTCGGCGATCCGGCGGACGGCGATGCGGTAGTCGGTGCGCCGCCCCGGCGGTCCGCACAGGGAGTACTGGCGGCGTCGCCCCGAGGGCAGCTGGACGTCGATATGTCCGCCGGGCGTCCACGACGGAAGCAATCCGCCGTCGGGGTCGGCCAGGGTCAACGCGACGACGTCGGGTGCGACGAGTTCGCGGCGGGTGACCACCGCGAACTGCGTGCGGCGCACCGGCACCACCCGCGCCGGTGACCACCGCGACGCAGCGGCAAAGCTCCCGAACAGCGTTCGCACGCCCCACAGCACGGTGGCGAAGCGGTCGCGGTCGCGGCGGCCGTAAAGGTCGGCCGGCCTGCTGTCCCAAATGCTTTCCGACACCGTCGAATCCTTACTTCTGCCGCAGGTCGAAGCGCGCGAACAGTCGAAGCGCCGAAGGGCTGATGCGGCGCATCGCGTAGCCGATGCGGGACTCCGCGGCCACCGGTAGCACCGCCGGACCGGTCCTGACCGCCTTGACGATCGCCTTGGCGGTGGCTTCCGGGGTGAAGTTGCGGCGCCGGTACGCCGCGTCCGCCTTCTGCCGGGCACGCTCCTGCTGTTGCGCCGTCATCCCCGCGTAGACAGTGCTTTTGGCGATGTTGGTGTTTACGAAGCCCGGGCACACAGCCGTCACGGTGATGCCCTCGTCGGCCAGGTCGGCGCGCAAGGCCTCGCTGAATGCCAGCACCGCGGCCTTCGTCGTGCTGTAGGCGACCATCGATTTCGACGGCATGAATGCCGCCGCCGACGCGATATTGATGATCGTTCCGCCCTGGCCTCGTTCGGCCATCTGCTCGCCGAAGACCCTGCTGCCGGCGATGACGCCGCGGACATTGACGCCCATGATTGCGTCCCAGTGCGCTGAGGACGTCTCCAAAAACCGGCCGGCCATCCCGATACCGGCGTTGTTGACCAGGATGTCGACGACGCCGTGTTCTCGGTGAACTTGCGCCGCAAGGTCATTCATCGCCGTTTCGTCGCTGACGTCGGCCTGGTAGACGGCCGCCTCGGCACCCGCCGCGCGCACCGCATCGGCGGCTTCCTTGGCCGCCACCGAGTCGAGGTCGACGATTACCACCTTGCGCGCGCCCTGACGGGCCAGCTCGACTGCGGTGGCCCGGCCGATACCTGAGCCCGCACCGGTAACCAACGCGAGCTTGCCGCCCACCTGGCGCGGGCCGGTGCGCACCTCCGACTCGCCGGCGGGAACACCGCCGACCACACGGTCTACCCATTCGGCGGTCAGCCGGGCGATGACGTCGGGTCGCGATGTCACCACCCAGTGCCCGCCTTCGATCGGAATGACCCTGCTGCCCTTCGGAATTGAGCCGGTAAACCGCTGCAGCGCGGGCGTGACGAAAAGGTCCCTACGCGGCACCAGCACTTGCACCGGGACGTCGGTTCGTGGCAGCTGCGGGCCGGGCGACACCATCGGCGCGGGCATGTTTTCGCGGTACAAGGCCAGGCCGTTGACGTAGTCGCCGATCGAGCGGGGCGGCACTTGACGCCGGCTGCGGGAGCTTGTGCGACCGAAACGTTCAACAGCACCAAGCACTTTGACGCCCAACCCGGACCGAAAAGCCAATTCAGGAAGCCCCGGGCAGAGAAATAAGCCGATATAACTCGAACCCACAAGCTGTTTGGCGACATCGGGCAAGCGCGCTGATCGCAGGAACCTGCCGGAGTAGCGCAGATGCGGGCCCGAGATCGAGGTGAAGGAGGCAACTTTGGCCATCACCGACTCGTCGGTGATGGCGGCCCAGGTGGCAATCGAGCCCCAGTCGTGCGCCAGCAGGTGCACCCGGCCGACGCCCAGGCTGTCGATCACCGTCCTGGTGTCGGACACCAGCTGGTCGAAACGGTATCCGGAACGAGTTGCCGGACAGGATGATTCGCCGGCGCCGCGGACGTCGTACGCGATGAAGTTATAGCGGTCGACGAGCTGTTCGGCGACTCCGTCCCACACATGGTGGTTGTCAGGCCAGCCGTGAATCGCCAGGATGGTCGGGCGCTGCGGGTCGATGTCGTTGTACCGGCATACGGCCAGGGTGACGCCGTCGGAAGCAATGACGTTGGTGCTAGCCACAGCTCAGTGCGATGCTCGGGCGGCGGGTGAGACGGCCAGATAGTCGACGGCCAGATCCAGGCCGCCCAACTGCGAGGGGTGAAAGCCCGGCTTGTAGTAGTCGCCGACGACCCGCGCCAGGCGCAGCGGCCCGGGCACCAGCCCGCGGCGTGCGGCCCTGATGTAATCCCGCCAGCGCGGCTTGCTGCCCGGCGGCAGCAGCGGGTCCACCGAGTACATGAACCGCACTCCGCGAATCCACATCAGCAACATCACCGGCGAGACCGCCAGCTGGGTGCGCACCTGGCGCCAGTACCCGGCCCGCAGGTGCTTCATGGTGTCGAACGCGACGGCCTTGTGCTCGACCTCCTCGGCTCCGTGCCACCGCAGCATGTCCAGCATCACCGGATCGGCCCCGACGGCGTCGAGCTCGGGGGAATCGAGTATCCACTCACCCAGCACGGCGGTGTAATGCTCGATTGCCGAGATGAACGAAACCTGCTCCAGCAACCAACTGTGCTGTCGCCGTGCGCTGCGCCGGGGCTTCTCACCGAGCAAGCGCTCGAACAACCACCTGACCTGGCCGGTGAACGGTGTCAGGTCGACACCTTGGGCGGCGAAGTGGGCGAGCACGCCTGAGTGGGCCTGGGAATGCATCGCCTCCTGACCGATGAATCCCTGCACATCCAGCCTCAGCTGGTCGTCCTTGATCAGCGGCAGCGCTTTCTTGAATACCTCGACAAAGAATTCCTCGCCCGCGGGCAGCAGCAGATGCAGGACGTTGAGGACGTGGGTGGCCAGCGGCTCGTTTGGCACATAGTGAAAAGGCAGTTTGGCCCAGTCGAACTTGACGTCGCGTGCCTCGAGGACCAGGCGTTCGTGATCGAGGGAATCGTCATGCGGACCGACTGCCTGGTCGTCAACGGTAATCATGTGGCCCCCTTCAAATTCGGTCAGTATAAATGCGGCACCACGCCTCAGGCGAAGCTGCGCAGGTCATAGTGGCTTGGATCGGGATTTTCCAGCATCGCGCGGTGTGCGCCCGGCGTAAAGGGCCAGACTTCGGGCAGACCGTCCTTGCCCAGGTACCAGCTGTCACAGCCGGTCGTCCACACCGTGTTGGGCATGGCGGCACGCAACTGGTCGTTGTAGATCGCGGTCGCCGCGGGGGTTGGCTCCACGGTGTCGAATTCACCATGGCGCCAACGATTTATCCAGTCCAGTATGTGATTGGACTGTGATTCGGCAACCGCGGTCAGCGACAGATTCCCCACCGGGCTGTGCGGCCCCAGCATCATGAAGAAGTTGGGAAATCCGGGGATTGCAACGGTCTGGTGCGCGTGCGGGCCGTCGCGCCATACCTCGTCGGCCGTGATTCCGTCCCGGCCGGTCAGCCGCATCGGCCGGAAGAAGGCGTGCGTGTCGAAACCGGTGGCCAGCACGATGATGTCCACCTCGTGCAAGACGCCGTCCTCGGTGACGATGCCGCGGCGTTCCACATGGTCGATGCCGGCCGTGACCAGTTCGACGTCGTCACGCTGGATGGCGTGGTAGAAGCCCGCCGACATTACCAGCCGCTTGCACATGGGCTGATACTGCGGGGTCAGTGAACGGCGCAGCTCGGGGTCACGCACCTTGCGCAAGCTGGCGCGGCATAGCGCTCCCATCCACTTTCGTCGCAAACCGGGTTTGGTCAATGCAACGGCGAAAGTGTCGAAAAGAAAGCTGTATACCTGGTAAGCCAGTCGATCGAGCCATGGAATGGCTTGGTGGGTAACGCTGGCGAACCGGGAGTATCGCGGGTTCGGCAGCCGCATGACCCACTGCGCGGTGCGCTGGAACAGCACGACTCTGCCCGCCACGCCGGCCAACCCGCAGACCAGCTGAACTCCGGTAGATCCATTGCCGATCACCGCGATGCGCCGCCCCTGCAGCGCCACTCGATGATCCCAGCGCGCGGAATGAAACACGTTGCCGCCGAAGTCGTTCAGGCCGGCGATCGACGGCATTCGGGGATGATGCAGCACTCCGGTAGCCGAGATCAGGAAGTCCACCTCGACCTCGTTTCCGGCGTCAGTGCGCAGCACCCAGCGGCGGCCATCGAAGCGGGCGCTGACGATTTCGGTACCGAACCGGATCCGGTCTCGCAGCGCGAATTGGTCTGCGATACCACGGAAGTAGGCCTGAATCTCGCCGCCCGGGGAGAACATGTGCGACCAGTTCGGGTTCGTGGCGAACGTGTACTGATAGACGCGCGACGGCACGTCGCAGGTCAGTCCGGGGTAAGTGTTGTCGCGCCACGTCCCGCCCACCTCGTCGGCCTTCTCGTAGACGGTGAGATCGGTGATGCCGCTGCGCAGCAACGCGATAGCGACACACAAACCGGACATTCCCGCGCCGACGACGGCGACAGCGGGATCACGTATCGTCGTCGAACTACCCGGCTTCCGCACGTTGCTTGAGGCGTTGCAGGGTGAGCTGGATGTGCTCGGCGTTGGCGGCGGCGCGATCTTTGACACCGGTGGCCCGGTAGGCGACCTTGCGGAACCAGCCGGGCCGGCGGTCCCAGGTGCTCTCGGTGACCCGGCAGCCGCCGTCGGCGGCTTCAAGGTCGTACTGCCAGCGGGCGATCGGCAGCACGGTGTAGCGGACGTCGAAGGCGAAGACGCGGCCCGGTTCGGCGTCGGTCACCGTGCACTTCGTCGACCAGCGCTTGTCATCGTTTTCGTTGCGGCCGACGAACACCGCCCCCGTGCTCACGCAGTCACCCTTGCGGAACTCCATCGCCACCGCCTCCTCGGCCAACGAAGCCAGCGTCGGCAGGTCGGTGATGAGCCGGTATACCTCGTCAGGACTGCGGTCGATTTGCACGGTCGCCGAGGCGGATGGCTCTGTCATCTGGTGATCATAACCAGCCGGCCCAGGCCCTACACAGGGTTAGATCGCCACTAGATCGGCGCTGCGCCGGGCAGGTGCTCGAAGATCAGCGAAGTCTGGGTGCCCGCGACGTCCGCGTCGGCGTTGAGGTTCTCGACCACGAACGAGCGCAAGTCCTCGGTGTCACGAGCAGCGACGTGGAGGATGAAATCGTCGGCGCCGGCCAGGAAATAGACGTCCATCACCTGTCGCCTGCGGCGGATCTGTTGAATGAAGCTGCGGATCTTGCCGCGCGCACTGGACTGCAGGTTCACCGAGATCATCGCCTGCAGGGGCAATCCCACTGCGACCGGGTCGATGTCGGCGTAGAAGCCGCGGATGACGCCGAGTTCCACCAACCGCCGTACGCGCCCGTGGCACGTCGATGGGGCGATACCCACCGCCTCGGCGAGCGCATTGTTGGTAATCCTGGCATCGCCGTGCAAGACGCGCAGAATGCTGCGGTCCACGTCGTCCAGATCGACCGGCCGAACATCCTTCGACATGTCATCCAGCTGGGCCGCAAATCCCGCGGATTCATCAGGCATACCGCCACACTACCGAAATATCATCGTGTTCTTTGCGGACCTCCCGAATGTTCTTCACACTGGAAGGATGCGTATCGGCATTCCGACCGAGACAAAGAACAACGAGTTCCGGGTCGCCATCACCCCGGCGGGAGTCGCCGAACTGACCCACCGCGGCCACGAGGTAATCGTCCAGGCCGGCGCCGGGGAAGGTTCGGCGATCTCCGATGCGGACTTCAAGGCAGCCGGTGCTCAATTGATCGCCACGGCCGAAGAAGTTTGGGGCGACGCCGAATTGCTGCTCAAGGTCAAGGAACCGATGCCGGCCGAGTATCCCCTGCTGCACCGCGGCCAGATTTTGTTCACGTTCTTGCACCTGGCCGCGTCACGCGGGTGTACCAATGCGTTATTAGCCTCCGGGACAACATCAATCGCCTACGAGACGGTGCAGACGCCCGACGGCGCGCTGCCGCTATTGGCCCCGATGAGCGAAGTCGCCGGACGACTCTCCGCCCAGGTCGGGGCCTATCACTTGATGCGGACCCACGGTGGCCCGCCTGCCCGGCGAGGGGTGCTGATGGGCGGGGTGCCCGGTGTCGAACCGGCTGTGGTCGTGGTGATCGGGGGCGGTAACGCCGGCTACAACGCCGCCCGCGTCGCCGGCGGAATGGGCGCGGACGTCACGGTATTCGATGTCGACATCAACCGCCTTCGCGAACTGGACGGCAAGTTCCGGACCCGCCACTCATCGGTGTACGAGCTCGAGGATGCCGTGAAAGGCGCCGACCTGGTGATCGGGGCGGTCCTGGTCCCGGGCGCCAAGGCGCCCACGCTGGTCACGAATTCGCTTGTCGCACACATGAAGTCGGGAGCAGTGTTGGTGGACATCGCCATCGACCAGGGCGGCTGCTTCGAGGACTCGCGGCCGACCACCCACGATGACCCGACTTTCGCCGTACACGACACACTGTTCTACTGCGTGACCAACATGCCCAGCTCGGTGCCCAGGACGTCGACGTTTGCGCTGACCAACGCGACCATGCCCTATGTGCTCAAACTGGCCGACCGCGGCTGGCAGGCAGCTTGCCGTTCGGATCTCGCTCTGGCCAAAGGGCTTTCGACCCACGACGGCGCGCTGCTGTCCGAACGCGTGGCCAGCGACCTGGGTTTGGCGTTCACCGATCCGGCGAGCATTCTGGCGTGAATCTTTGGCTTTGGATGTGAATCCTTGGCGTTGCGGGTGCAGCCACGGCGGAAAATCGCGCCGATGCCCGCCCTAGGCTCACACCGAAAGCCGAGGATTCACACCCAAAGACAGCTACAAGCGTGCATTTCGCAACAGCGGCTAGCCGATCGCGGCGAGACTTGCGACAATGTCGGCCACCGGCCCGGCATTCGCCTGCCGATAAGCCGTACCCGCCCACAGATTGATCCCGTTCGGGTCGTCCATCTCGACAGCCGCCGCCCGTATCGGCGCCGTCATCTGGTTGACCTCCGGATAGCCCAGCGGCGCCACATTGTCGAGCAAGCGGGTGAACTCGTTTTCCAGGGCGCGTGCATATCTACCCGAAAATGCCTTGGTGACAACGGTGTTGGTGAATTGCGGATGCTTCAACGCGGCGCGGTAGGTGGGGTTGGTGCCGGCTTCGTCGGCCAGCAGCAGCGCGGTGCCGACCTGCGCGGCCACCGCTCCCCTGCGCAGCACACCCGCGACGGCCTCGGCGGTCCCCAGTCCGCCCGCCGCCACCAGCGGAATATCGCGATGTGCATGGCCAATGCGATCTATCAGCTGGTGCAACGGCTCCTCGCCGGGCTCCATGTCGGGCGCGAACGTGCCCCGATGGCCGCCGGCATCCGGCCCCTGGACCACCAGACTGTCCGCGCCCGCAGCGATCGCCACACCGGCCTCGTAAGTCGACGTCACCGTGACCATCACCAAAAGCCCCAGCGCGCTCAGCCGCCCGACGACATCCGGCGGCGGCGCACCGAAGGTGAACGACACCAGTTCGGGTCGTAGGTCGGCCACCACCTCGAGCTTGCTTTCCCAGTCGTCGTCGTCACCGAATTCCGGCCGGCCGACCTCGACATGATAGTGCTCGGCGACTTCCTCGAGTTCCTCAGCGTAGTACTCCAGCTGCACCCAGTCGGCGACACTGGGTTGGGGCACAAAGAGATTCACGCCCAACGGACCGGTGGTGGCGGCGCGCGCCGCGGCGATGTCGTCGGCGAACTGTTCTGCGCTCAGATACCCGCCCGCGACGAAACCGAGCCCGCCCGCGTTGGACACCGCCGCGGCCAGCGCCGGTCCGCCGGGACCACCGGCCATGGGAGCACCCACGATGGGCACCGCGAGGTCCCAGAAGCCGAGCACCATCGCGCTAATTTACCATCGCCCGAAGTGGTTGCGGCAGTGATCGTTTGGAGTTGTAAGGGCCGAGCACGGCCGCCCCGTAGCGGTTGCCCAGCAGCCGGCGGGCCACCGCGTTGACGTCCTCGACGGTCACCGCCTCGATTTGCTGCAAGGTGTGTTCGATGGTGCGGTGCCTGCCGTAGTTCAACTCGCTGCGCCCGATGCGGCTCATCCGGGAGCCGGAATCCTCCAGTCCCAGGACCAGCCCGCCGCGCAGCGAACCCTTGGCGATCCGGCACTCGGCCTCGGTGATGCCGTCGCGCGCCACCGATTCCAGCACTTCGCTCGTCACGCGCATGACCTCGGCGAAACGTTCCGGCAGACACGCCGCATACACCGACAATGCGCCCGTGTCGGCGAACATGTCCAACGCCGAATACACGGAATAAGCCAGGCCGCGTGACTCCCGAACCTCTTGGAACAGCCGCGAACTCAGACCGCCGCCCAGCGCGGTGTGCAGCACCGACAGCGCCCAGCGATGCTCCCAGCCGCGCCCCGGTGTGCGCACCCCCAACGACACGTGGATCTGGTCGGCGTCGCGTTTGCCCAGCGTCAACCGCGGCCCGCCGTTCACCCGCCCGGCACCTTTCCGAGGCGCGACGGGACGCCGCCCGCGCACCAGACGCGGTCCGAAATGCTCACGGACGAGTGCCACCACCTCGTCGTGGTCGACATTGCCGGCCACCGCGACGACCATCCGTTCGGGGGTGTAGCGGCGCAGGTGAAAGGAGTTCAGTTGGCTGCGGGTCATGGCCGAGACGGATTGCGCGGAGCCGATCACCGGGCGGCCCACCGGATGGTCGCCGAAGAGCGCCGTGAGAAACATGTCGGCCAGCGCGTCCTCGGGGTCGTCGTCGCGCATCGCGATCTCCTCGAGGACGACGGCGCGTTCCAACTCGACATCCTCGGCCGCGCAGCGACCGTTGAGCACTACGTCGGCGACCAGGTCGACCGCGAGCGCGAGGTCGCTGTCGAGCACATGCGCGTAGTAGCAGGTGTGCTCCTTGGCGGTGAACGCGTTCAGCTCCCCGCCGACGGCGTCCATGGCCCGGGCGATATCCACCGCCGTGCGCGTCGGCGTCGACTTGAACAGCAGGTGTTCGAGGAAGTGCGCCGCCCCGGCTACCGTCGCGCCCTCGTCGCGCGAACCGACCGCGACCCAAACCCCGACCGACGCCGAGCGGACGCCGGGCAGGTATTCGGTGACCACGCGCAGTCCGCCGGGCAGGGTGGTGCGCCGCGGTGCCCCGACCGGCGCGGGATCCTTTGCCGGTCGCTTGGGATCAGCTAACGGCATCGGCTGGCGCGGTACCCGAACCGGCAGGGGTCTTGTCCGCCGAGCTCTCTTCTTCGGCCACCAACACCAGCGAGATCTTGCCGCGCTTGTCGATGTCGGCGATCTCCACCCGCAGCTTGTCACCCACGTTGACGACGTCCTCGACCTTCGCGATGCGCTTGCCCTTACCGAGCTTGGAGATGTGCACCAGACCGTCACGACCGGGCAGCAACGACACGAACGCGCCGAAATCGGTTGTCTTGACGACGGTTCCGAGGAAACGCTCGCCCACCGTCGGCAGCTGCGGGTTGGCGATGGCGTTGATCCGGTCGATCGCGGCCTGCGCGGATGGCCCGTCGGTGGCGCCGACGAACACCGTGCCGTCGTCTTCGATCGAGATCTGCGCGCCGGTCTCCTCGGTGATGGCGTTGATGACCTTGCCCTTGGGGCCGATCACCTCGCCGATCTTGTCCACCGGGACCTTGATGGTGGTCACCCGCGGGGCGAACGGGCTCATCTCGTCCGGCTTGTCGATGGCTTCGGCCATCACCTCCAAGATGGTCAGCCGCGCGTCGCGGGCCTGCTCGAGCGCACCCGCGAGCACTTGCGACGGAATCCCGTCGAGCTTGGTGTCCAGTTGCAGTGCGGTGACGAAGTCCTTGGTGCCGGCGACCTTGAAGTCCATGTCGCCGAAGGCATCTTCGGCGCCCAGGATGTCGGTCAGGGTGACGAAGCGCCGCTCGGAGCCGCCACCCTCAACCTCGATGTCGTCGGAGACCAGGCCCATCGCGATGCCGGCGACCGGCGCCTTCAGCGGAACTCCCGCGTTCAGCAGCGCGAGCGTGGAGGCGCAGACCGACCCCATCGACGTCGACCCGTTGGAGCCCAGGGCTTCCGACACCTGCCGGATGGCGTAGGGAAACTCCGCGACGCTGGGCAGCACCGGCACCAGCGCCCGCTCGGCCAGCGCGCCGTGCCCGATCTCACGCCGTTTGGGCGAGCCGACGCGGCCGGTCTCGCCGGTGGAGAACGGCGGGAAGTTGTAGTGGTGCATGTAGCGCTTGGTCGTCTCGGGTCCCAGCGAGTCGATCTGCTGGGCCATCTTGACCATGTCGAGCGTGGTCACGCCCAGGATCTGGGTTTCGCCGCGCTCGAACAGCGCACTGCCGTGCGCCCGTGGGACGACGGCGACCTCGGCCGACAGGGCGCGAATGTCGGTGATGCCGCGGCCGTCGATGCGGAAATGGTCGGTGAGGATGCGCTGGCGGACCAGCTTCTTGGTCAGCGACCGGAACGCGGCGCTGACCTCTTTTTCGCGGCCCTCGAAGGTGCCGGCGAGCCGCTCGAGAACCTGGGCCCGCAGTTCTTCGGTGCGCTCGTTGCGTTCGGCCTTGCCGGGAATCGTCAGCGCCGACGACAGCTCCTCGGTGGCCGCCGATGACACCGCGTAATAGACGTCTTCGCCGTAATCGGGGAAGGTCGGATACTCGTTGGTCGGCCTGGCGGCCGCGTCGGCGAGCTCCTGCTGTGCGGTACACAGCGCGGCGATGAACGGCTTGGCCGCCTCGAGGCCTTGCGCCACAATACTTTCCGTGGGCGCCTGGGCCCCGCCGTCGATCAGTTCGATGACGTTTTCGGTGGCCTCGGCCTCGACCATCATGATGGCGACATCGGGTTGGCCCTGGTCCTCCGTACCGACGATGCGACCGGCGACCACCATATCGAAGACGGCCCGCTCGGTCTGCTCGACCGTGGGGAAGGCCACCCAGGTGCCGTCGATCAGCGCTACTCGCACACCCCCGATGGGTCCGGAGAACGGCAGGCCGCCCAGCTGGGTGGAGGCCGACGCGGCGTTGATCGCCAGCACGTCGTACAGGTCGTTGGGATCCAGGCTCAGGATGGTGACCACGATCTGGATCTCGTTGCGCAGGCCGTCGACGAACGACGGGCGCAGTGGGCGGTCGATCAGCCGGCAGGTCAGGATCGCGTCGGTGGAGGGCCGGCCCTCGCGGCGGAAGAACGAGCCGGGGATGCGGCCGGCGGCATACATCCGCTCCTCGACATCGACGGTCAGCGGGAAGAAGTCGAAGTGTTCCTTGGGACTCTTGCTGGCGGTGGTCGCCGACAACAGCATGTTGTCTTCGTCCAGGTAGGCGACCACAGCGCCGGCGGCCTGCAGGGCCAACCGGCCGGTCTCGAAATGGATGGTGCGGGTGCCGAAGCTCCCGTTGTCGATGGTGGCGGTCGCCTCGAACACGCCTTCTTCAATTTCAGCTACAGACATAGGTGTCCGTATGGCCTCTCTGGGTTATTCAGCTGTTTCGCGCATCCATGCGCAACCCGAACGGGGTGCTCGTCAGGAGCAAATCTGAATACGGCTACGGCCATCGATCGAAGCGGCCGGTCTGCCCCAGATGCGGGGAGCCCGGCAGCCACTACCGAAGACCGCCCGATACAGACTGGGCTGCTCCCTACGTGACACGCTGGAACGGCACACGCGGAGCTGCGTGAACCGCACCGTTTGCTGGACCGAGCCGGTCCAGAACGCTCTCACTCTACACGGGCTAACGCGCAGGTCTAGAGGGTCTGCGGCGTCAGCGACGCAGACCCAGCCGCTCCACCAGCGAGCGGTAGCGCTCCACGTCGATCTGCGACACGTACTTGAGCAGCCGGCGCCGCCGCCCCACCAGCAGCAGCAACCCCCGCCGTGAGTGGTGGTCGTGCTTGTGCACCTTGAGGTGCTCGGTCAGGTCGGCGATCCGCTTGGTCAGCAGCGCGACCTGGGCCTCCGGCGACCCGGTGTCGGTGTCATGCAGGCCGTAGGTGCCCAGGATTTCTTTCTTTTGCTCGGCTGTAAGCGCCACGAAACTATCTCCATCAATCGGTCCGCGATCAGGCGTTCAAGGCGCGGCCACCGCGAACCGCAGCACGCGCCGATGTCGTCGGGCAGTTTAGCAGCGCGCCGGCAGGCGGCGTTACCCCCCAGCCAGCAGGGCGCGCGTCCGTTCGGTGTCCCTGGCGATCTCGGCGACCAGGTCGTCCACCGAATCGAACTTGCGCTGGCCACGGATGCGGGCGGCGAAGTCCAGCGCTACGTGCTGGCCATACAGGTCGGCGTCGGTGTCCAGGACAAACGCCTCGACGGTGCGGGTTCGTCCGGAAAAGGTGGGATTGGTGCCGACGGACACCGCGGCCTGATAGCGCTCACCCGGGACTATTGCCCCGGGGGCCCCCGTCACCGGTCCCTGACCGAGCACGGTGAACCAGGCCGCATAGACGCCGTCGGCCGGGATGGCCGAATACATCGGCGGCGCCACGTTCGCGGTGGGAAAGCCCAATTGGGCGCCCCGGCCGTAGCCACGGACCACGACGCCTTCCACGCGGTGCGGGCGACCCAAAGCCTCGGTCGCGGCCATCACGTCACCGGCGTCCACGCAGGACCGGATGTAGGTCGACGAGAACGTCACGGTCTCGTTGCTGTGGTGTTCGGACAGCAGCGACATCGATTCCACCGCGAACCCGAATCGCTCGCCGGCCTTGCGCAGAGTGTCGACGTTGCCGGCGGCCTTCTTGCCGAAGGTGAAGTTCTCGCCCACCACCACCTCGACCACGTGCAGGTTCTCCACCAGCAGTTCGTGCACATAGCGCTCAGGTGTGAGCTTCATGAAATCGGTGGTGAACGGCATCACCAGGAACACGTCGATACCCAGCTCCTCGACGAGCTCGGCGCGGCGCGTCAGCGTCGTCAACTGCGCCGGATGACTGCCCGGATAGACCACTTCCATTGGGTGCGGGTCGAATGTCATCAAGACGGTCGGCACGTTGCGGGCGCGCCCGGCTTTGACCGCGTGTGCGATCAATTCGGCGTGGCCGCGGTGCACGCCGTCGAACACCCCGATGGTGAGCACGCATCGACCCCAGTCCGTGGGGATCTCGTCCTGACCGCGCCACCGCTGCACGACCGCAAGCCTACGGGTACCGGCTGAATACATGCGTGATCGGCGGGTTGGACGCGCCCTCACCGCAGATTCGTTGGCCCTAGACTCTCATGTTGTGAGGGCTGACGAAGAGACCGGCGGCCTTACCGCGGTTGCCCAGGACTATTTGAAGGTCATCTGGACTGCGCAGGAGTGGTCTGTGGACAAGGTCAGCACCAAGATGCTGGCTGAGAAGATCGGTGTGTCCGCCAGCACGGCCTCGGAGTCGATCCGCAAGCTTGCCGAGCAGGGCCTGGTCAACCACGAGAAGTACGGCGCGGTGACCTTGACCGAAGCGGGCCGCCGAGCGGCGCTGGCAATGGTGCGCCGGCATCGGCTGCTGGAGACCTTCCTGGTCAACGAATTGGGCTACGGCTGGGACGAGGTGCATGACGAGGCCGAGGTGCTCGAGCACGCGGTATCGGACCGTTTGATGGCTCGCATCGACGCCAAGCTGGGGTTCCCGCGGCGCGACCCGCACGGCGACCCCATCCCCGCCACGGATGGGCAAGTGCCGTCGCCGCCGGCCCGTCAACTGTGGGCCTGCGGTGACGGAGACACCGGGACAGTGGCCCGCATCTCCGATGCCGACCCGGAGATGCTGCGCTATTTCGCCAGCGTCGGGATCAGTCTGGACTCGCAGTTCCGGGTCCTGACCCGCCGCGAGTTCGCCGGCATGATCTCGGTGGCGATCGAGTCGGCCGACGGCGCCCAGACCACCGTCGAGCTGGGAAGTCCGGCGGCCCGGGCCATTTGGGTGGTTGCGTAGCTAGCTCAGCAGCCCCTTGGCGATGTGGGTCACCTGTATCTCGTTGCTGCCCGCGTAGATCATCAGCGACTTGGCGTCCCTGGCCAGCTGCTCCACCCGGTACTCGGCCATATAGCCGTTGCCGCCGAACAGCTGCACGGCCTCCATCGCGACGTCGGTGGCGGCCTCGGATGAGTACAGCTTCATCGCCGACGCCTCGGCCAGGGTCAGCGGCTTGCCGGCCTGCTGCCGCTCGATGCTGTTGAAAACCATGTTCTGCACGTTCATCCGGGCGATTTCCATCTTGGCCAGCTTGAGCTGGACCAATTGGAATTGCCCGATGTTCTTGCCCCAGAGTGTGCGGGTCTTCGCGTAATCCACGCAGAGCCGGTGACATTCGTTGATGATGCCGAGCGCCATCGCGGCGATCCCGATGCGCTCGGTGGCGAAATTGTCGCGGGCGCTGTCCCGGCCGTCCGTGTCGTGCCGCTGGTTCTCGCCGAGCAGCCGGTCCGGGCTCAGCCGCACGTTGTCGAAGAACAATTCGCCGGTCGGCGACGACATCATGCCCATCTTCTTGAACGGCTTGCCCTGGGTGAGGCCGGGCATGCCCGCGTCGAGCACGAAGATGAGTACCGGCCGGTTGCGCTTGTTCACGGATGGATCACCGTCGTCGAGCTTGGCGTAGACGACGAGAACGTCGGCGTCTGGCCCGTTGGTGATGAAGGTCTTCTGGCCGTTGAGGATGTAATCCTCTCCGTCGCGCTTGACGTGAGTCTTCATCCCGCCGAACGCGTCCGATCCGGAGTCGGGTTCGGTGATCGCCCATGCCGCAATCTTTTCCAGCGTCATCAGCTCGGGTAACCAGCGTTCCTTCTGGGCCAGTGTTCCGCGGCTCATGATGGTTCCCGCGCCCAGCCCGAGGCTCACCGACACGGTGCTCAGCAAGCCGATGCTGACCCCGGCCAACTCGGACACCAGCATCGCGACCATCGACGCCTGGCCACCCAGCCCACCCATAGCGCTTGAGCTGCTGCGGTTTTCGTCATGCTCGTCGCCGCCGGTATCGGTGCCCTCCTGTCTGGCCCGCTCCCGGTCGAGCATCGACTTGACCGATTCGGCGGCCATCGCGTCAAGACCGAACTGGCTGAACAACTTTCGGGCGATCGGATACGGCGAGAGCTGGCCGGTCTCCAGGTCGTCCAAATGGGGGCGGATCTCTTTGTCGATGAACTGGCGAACCGCGTCACACACCATCAGGTCGGTTTCGGACCATTCGAACATCACATACTCCTGATCGGGTGGAAGTTTGAGGTGATTACTGCGGCAGACGCGCGGCGATGTCGTCGATCAGCCAGGGACCGTCGGTCTCAATGGTATCCACATCCCGCCATCCGGACAGTCGCGAAATCGCGCCACCCTGAACGGCGTACACCTTGCCGGTCACCGGGCACTTCTCCGTCGCCAGGTAGGCCACCAACGGCGAGATATTGGCCGGGCTGAACAAATCGTGTTCGCCTTCCTCGGGTTCGGCCATGAACGAGCCCATGCCCGGGGTGGCCAGGGTGAGCCGGGTACGGGCGATCGGCGCGATCGCGTTCACCCGAACGCCATAGCGCTCCAGCTCCTCGGCGGCGATCAGGGTCAACGCCGCGATTCCGGCTTTGGCCGCACCGTAATTCGCCTGACCGGGATTAGGGAGCGTCACCCCGGACCCGGACGCGGGTTGATCACCGCGGCGTTGGGCTGATCGCCGGCCTTCGACTGATTCTTCCAGTAGGCGGCGGCGTGGTGCAGCATCGCGAAATGGCCTTTCAAGTGGACGGCGATCACCGCGTCCCATTGGGATTCCTCCATGCCCGCGATGAAGGAGTCGCGCAGGATCCCGGCGTTGTTGACCAGTACGTCCAATCGGCCGAATTCTTCGACAGCCTGCTGCACAACGCTTTTCGCGCCATCCCAGGTGGCGATGTTGGCAGTGTTGGCGACAGCGGTGCCACCGCAGGCAACAATTTCGTCGACCACTTCGCCGGCAGGGCCACTGTCAGCCCCCGCACCGGTATTCTCACCGCCGAGATCGTTGACGACGACCCTGGCCCCTTCTCGCGCGAACAGCAGCGCGTGTTCGCGTCCGATACCGCGGCCCGCGCCGGTGATCACCGCGACCCGGCCGTCCAGAACTCCCATTTGCTCATTCCTCCAATGTCAGTCGGCGATTTCCGCCAGTCCGTCGGTGATGGCCACCCCGGCGCCGTCGCCTCTTGTGGTCTCGAATGCGTAGCTGCTGATTGCGTTCGCAGAACCCTTTTTCCAGATCTTGGTCTCCAGGTCATCGCCGGGCAGCACCGGTTTGGAGAATCGGACCGCGAGCCGCTTGAGCCGGTTGACATCGGAGTCGGCCAGCTCGGTGAGCACCGCCCAGGAGGTGAACGCCATGGTGCACAGCCCGTGGGCGATGATCCCGGGCAGTCCGGCGTTCCTGGCCACGTCCTCGTCGAGATGGATTGGCATCGGATCGCCGGCTGCCGGGGAGTAGCGAAATGTCTGGTCCGCGTCGATGTGTTGTAGAACCTTGGCAACCGGGGCGTTGGCGCGCAGCGCGTCGTCGAACTTGTGGCTTGGGCTCAATTCGCCCACCGCCTTACCCGCGTTGAACCCGCGAACGAACGTGGTCACATACTGCTCGTTGACCAGCTCACCATCCTCGGTTCGGCATTCGAGCAGGATGGCCGCCCGAGTACCCTTCTCCAGGCCTTCGTAGCCGATCATCTTGCCGCGCGAAACCAGCTTGTCACCGGGCCGGATCGGCCGATGGAAGCGAAAGTCCTGCTCTCCGTGCACCACTCGCGGTATCAGCTCCACTGGCATCACGTCGACCGCCGGGATGAGCAGCGCCTCGAAGACAGGCACGATCGCGAATACCGGCGGCGCCACCTCCCCCGAACGATGTGCCTCGATCGGATCGTTGGTGGCCGCCGCGTACTCGGCCAGGCGTTCCGGAGTGACCTCGAACCGCTCGTCGTCGGTCCACTGGTTCAGGGCGCTGTCGTCGAACTGCAACTCGTCGCTTGTCATGCCGATGCCGACGCCAACTCGTCGAGCTGATCCAGCGTCTTGGCAAGCTGTTTGACGCCGTCTTTTTCCACCGCTTTGCCCAGCGCGCCCTTGATCATCGCACCCTCGAAATCACCGGACACGGTGAACTTGGAACCGGTGCCGTCCGGCGCGATGTCGAACGTGAACTGCGCCTTGACACCGGCCATACCGGTGCCGCTCAGCACCAAATGGTTTGGCGCGTCAACTGATTCGATCGTCCATTCGATCTTGTTGGCCATCCCCAGCATGACGATCTTGGCGGTGAGCTTGGCGCCCTCGCTCAGCGTGGCCGGTGGTTCCGCCAGCCACTTTTCATGCACGGTGAACCACTTGTCCCAGTTGGCGAGATCGGCGACCGTTTCCCACAGCGCTTCCGGACTGGCGGCCAGGTCCCGGGTGGCTTCGATGTGTCCCATCAGCGCTCCGCTCGTTGGTATGCGGTGACGACGGCGGCGCCGCCAAGCCCGATGTTGTGCTGCAGCGCCGCGGTGACGCCCTCGACCTGGCGCTTGTCAGCGGTGCCGCGCAGTTGCCAGGTCAACTCGGCGCACTGCGCCAAACCGGTGGCGCCCAACGGATGTCCCTTGGAGATCAGCCCGCCGGACGGGTTGACCACCCAGCGTCCGCCGTAGGTGGTGTCGTCATCGTCGATCAACTTGGGCGCCTCCCCCTCGCCACACAGGCCGAGAGCCTCGTACAACAGCAGCTCGTTGGCGGAGAAGCAGTCGTGCAGCTCGATCACCTGGAAGTCCTCCGGGCCCAGACCGGACTGGTCGTAGACATGTTGCGCGGCTTGGACGTTCATGTCATAGCCGATGAGGCCTTTGCAGGTGCCGTCGAAGGTTGAGGTGAAGTCGGTCGTCATGGCCTGTCCCACGATCTCCACCGCCTGGCCCGCCAGTCCGTGCTTGTCGACGAAGGCCTCCGAGGCCAGAATCGCCGCGCCCGAGCCATCCGACGTCGGCGAGCACTGCAGTTTGGTGAGCGGGTCGTAGATCATCCGCGACGCCAGGATGTCGTCGAGGCTGTAGGACTCCTGAAATTGCGCAAATGGATTATTCACCGAATGCTTGTGGTTCTTGTAGCCGATTTTCGCGAAATGCTCTGCGGTGCTGCCGTATTTCTTCATATGCTCGCGACCCGCCGCGCCGAACATCCACGGTGCCGCGGGAAAGAGCACCTCAGATATCTCGGCCATCGCCATGACATGCTTGTCCATCGGCTGCGCGCGATCGTCATAGCTCGTGGTCAGCGATCCCGGCTTCATTTTCTCGAAACCCAGGGCGATCGTGCACTCCGCTAATCCGCCCCGAATCGCTTGGGCAGCAAGGTAAAGCGCTGTCGATCCGGTCGAGCAGTTGTTGTTGACGTTGACGATCGGAATACCCGTCAGGCCTAACTCGTACAGAGCCCGCTGCCCGGACGTCGATTCCCCGTAGACATAGCCGACGTAACCTTGCTCGACCTCGGAGTATTCAATGCCGGCGTCTTCGAGCGCCTTTGTCCCCGACTCTCTGGCCATATCGGGGTAGTCCCAGCCCTCGCGGCGGCCCGGCTTCTCGAACTTCGTCATGCCGACGCCTACCACGTATACCTTGTTCGCCACGGCGCTCCTCTCGAAGAAACATACACACCAGACTGTATCTTGCAACAATTGCCGGCAGAAGGTCAACAGCGGTGCGTCAAAGGCCGGCGGTCCTATTGCGACAACGATTCCGGCAAAATTTCGGCGAGGCGGGGGCGCAGGTCGGCGCAGGCACGCTCCCAACGCCGCCGAGCGCGGTCGGAATCTTGTTCGACGAAGCTGGCGACGAGGATTCCCCGCAGTGCATCCATCGCGGTGTAGGCGACATCCCGTATCTGCTTCTGCGCCTGCTGTTCAGGGATCAGCTGGGCGATAGCCGCAATCAGCGCGCTGTTCACCAGCGGCTCCACCCGCTGAATCTGACGCGCCAACACCGGATCGGTGCGAGCCGCAACCCAAAGTTCTAGTGCGGCAATGAACATAGGCCCCTGATGGGCTTCCCACATGAAATCCAGCACGGTCGAGATCAGATCGGTGCCGGCTTTGACACGACCCAGCTCTGCGATTGCGGCTTGCGCGCGCTGCTGGGCCAGATGCTCGATCGCGGCGACCACCAGGTCTTCCTTGGACGGGAAGTGGTGAATCTGAGCGCCCCGGGTAACTCCAGCCAGCTCGGCTACCCGGGGCGTGGTGGTGCCGGCATAACCATAGGTGGTCAGGCATTCGATGGTCGCGTCCAGCAAACGCACGCGGGTCGCCGCACTGCGCTCGGCCTGCGTGCGCCGGACGCTCCGGCCGTCGACTTCGGCAGCCACCGCTCACCCCATTTCACCGCGACGCTCTGTTTGGGCGAGGTCAACAATACATGCTGGGCTGCATCTAATCGCTCTTTAGAGCGTCGCGGGGCGGATCACGACGACCGGCTTGGTCCGCGAACCCTCGTCACGTAGCAGGGCGATCACCCGGCCGTCGGGGGCACAAGCGGCGTAGACGCCGTCGATGCCGGCGGGTGAAAGCGAGCGGCCGTTTCCGGTCGCCTCGGCTTCATCAGTGGTCAGGTCGCGGCGCGGGAACAGCAACAGGCAGGCTTGGTCGAGGGTCAGGCTCAGCCGGGGCCGCTGCGCCAGCTCGTCCAGCGAGTACGCCTGGTCCAGCGCGAAGCGCCCGACCCGGGTGCGGCGCAGCGACGTCAGGTGCCCACCCACCCCGAGCGCATCGCCGAGGTCGCGGGCCAGCGCGCGGACATAAGTGCCCGACGAGCAGTCCACCTCGACGTCCACGTCCACCAGCTGATCCTCGCGTCGAAGAGCCACCAGCTCGAACCTCTCGATGCGCACCGGCCGGGCTTTGAGCTCGACGGTGTGGCCCTCGCGAACCAGCCGGTAGGCGCGGCGGCCGTCGACCTTGATCGCGCTGACCACCGACGGCACCTGCATGATGTCGCCACGCAACCCCTCGATCGCGGCATCGATACCCTCAGATGTCAGATGTGCGGCCGAAACCGATTGCAACACTTGACCTTCGGCGTCCTCGGTGGACGTCGTCTGGCCCAGCCGGATGGTGGCGGCATACGACTTGGACACCGCGGTCAGCAGGCCGAGGATCTTGGTGGCACGGTCGATCCCGATCACCAGCACGCCCGTGGCCATCGGGTCCAGCGTCCCCGCGTGTCCCACCCGGCGGGTGGCGAAGATCCGGCGGCAGCGGCCCACCACGTCGTGACTGGTCATGCCGGCCGGTTTGTCGACCACGACGATGCCCGGGCTGAGCCCGGCAGCTGAACTCACAGCACAATGGCGGTCAGCACCAGATCGCGCTCCACCGACCAGCGCCCGCGCAGGGTGGTCAGCGGCGGACCGGTCAGCGCGGCACCGTCGACCAGTATCTTGGAGACGAAGTCGCCGGTGTTCCCCTCGCCGTCGACGTCGAACACGATGTGAGCGTCCTCGAAACCCAGCCAGCGCTTTGTCAACGGGAACCACGCCTTGTACGTTGCCTCCTTGGCGCAGAACAGGATTCGGTCCCAGTGCAGCCCCGCGGGCAGGGTGGTGATTTCGTGACGTTCCTCGTCGATCGTGATCGCGTCGAGCACGCCGTCGGGCAACACGTCATGGGGTTCGGCGTCGATGCCCACCGAGCGCACCGTACTATTGCGTGCCACCACCGCGCCGCGATAGCCGGTGCAGTGGGTGAGGCTCCCCACCACGCCGTCGGGCCAGCACGGCTCCCCCTTGTCTCCCTTCAGGATCGGTACCGGCGGCAGGCCGAGCTCACGCATCGCGATGCGGGCGCAGTGCCGGGCGGTGACGAACTCGTTGCGCCGCTTGGCAACCGACTTCGCGATCAGCGGTTCCTCTTCGGGAAGCGGGGACAGCCCGGGCGGGTCGGAGTACAACTCGGCGTACGCCATGTCGCGCGCGTCGGGCAACACGGAGGACACCAGCATCGTGGCCGTCATCGAGATTGCCGCTGCCGCAACCGTTCCCGGAACTGGGCGGCCTGTGCCCGCATCTCGGGGGTGATCACGAAGTGTCCGCCGAAGTCGTTGAGGTAACCGGGCGCGTACTGGGGATCCGGCAGCACCTGCCGTAGCCAGCTGTATGGCTTGCGGCGCCGCCACTCGCGCGGGTAGCCCACCGACACCTCCTCGAATCGCACGTCGTCATACCAGGTGGTGCGGGGGATGTGTAAGTGGCCGTAGACCGAACAGACGGCGTTGTAACGGGTGTGCCAGTCGGCGGTCTTGGTGGTGCCGCACCACAGCGAGAACTCCGGATAGAACAAGGCGTCGCAGGGCTCTCGCACCAATGGAAAGTGATTCACCAGCACGGTCGGTGTCATCCAGTCCAGCTGTTCGAGGCGGGCTCGGGTACTGGCCAGGCGCTCCCGGCACCAGGCCTCACGGGTGTGGTAAGGCTCCGGCGAGAGCAGGAATTCATCGGTGGCCAACACGTTGCGCTGGCGCGCGATGGCCAAGCCCTCGGCCTTGGTGGTCGCCCCCTGCGGCAGAAAGCTGTAGTCGTAGAGCAGGAACATCGGCACGATGGTGGCCGGGCCGCCGCGCTCGGTCCACACCGGAAACGGGTGCTCGGGCGTGACCACGCCCATCTCGTCGCACATGTTGACCAGGTATTCGTACCGCGCGCGGCCGAAGATCTGGTTGGGATCGCGGCTGGTGGTCCACAGCTCGTGATTGCCGGGCACCCAGATCACCTTGGCGAACCGCCGGCGCAGCAGGTCAAGCGTCCAGCGAATCTCGTCGGTGCGCTCGGCAACGTCCCCCGCCACGATCAGCCAATCGTCCGGGGACGACGGGTTCAGCGACTCGGCGACGGGTTTGTTACCGGTGTGACCGGTGTGCAGGTCAGAGATCGCCCACAACGTCGGTTGCCCGCCGTTGGTCGACCTCCACCCTCTTTCTTGCCCAGCCACGAATAACCACCCTAACGGCCCGGCGGCAGCACCACCGGCACGCCCGCCGAGCTAGCACAGGTTCTGGTTTCGACAAGTTCTAGTTTCACTGTGACGGCGAGCAACCGACTTGTATAGTCCGGGCAAAGGACCGCCGATCGCAGGGGGTGTCGTGGTTACCAGGTTGCGGCTGATCGGAGCGCTTGCCGCATTAGTGGCAGCGGTCTTGGTGACAGTCAGCTGGCAGAGCGCGCCTCCCGCGTCGGGACGCGGGCCCATCGAACTGCGGTCGACTGCGCAGCCGATCGAAACGCCAACCACCATGAAGAGCCCCATCGTGGCGACCACCGACCCGCGCCCGTTCGACGCATGCGAGGACATCCCGTTCGACGCCCTGCAGCGGCTGGGATTGGCGTTCACCCCGCCCGAACACGAAGACGGGCTGCGCTGTCACTTCGACGCAGGCAACTATCAGATGGCCGTCGAACCGATCATTTGGCGCACCTACGAGCAGACACTGCCCGCTGACGCGCTCGAGACCACGATCCAGGGACACCGCGCCGCCCAGTACTGGGTGATGAAGCCGACGTATCACAACAGCTTCTGGTTCTACTCCTGCATGGTCGCCTTCAAGACCAGCTACGGAGTGCTGCAGCAGGCCTTGTACTTCTCGACGGTCTACTCCAACCCCGAGGTCGACTGCATGCCCACCAACTTGCAGCGGGCCAACGACCTCGCCCCGTTCTACAAGTTCTGAGTCGCCTCAACCGTCGTGCAGCTCCGGGCGCGGACGGTCATCCATTCGGTGCACTTCGGACGCTCGGGCTGGTGCTTCCGGTCGATGCTTTATCCGACGGCGTCGCGAACCCGGGCGGCGACCTCCGCTAGCGCCGCGTCGGCGTGTACCGGCGCGCCGAGGGTGGGTTCGACGGGCAGCTGGACCCAGCTGGTGCAACCGGCGTATTCCGGGGTGCGGAGTATCCGTATCGGCCGGGTCAGCGGAATCGCCTGGACCACCAGCACTGCCAGCTTGCGCTTCGGCCGGAAGTCGAGCCGGTCGGCGCGCACCGACTCAGCAGTCCAGATGTGCAGGTCTTCGATTTCCCGCAGGCCGTCCGGCCGATTGACTTCAAGCGCCGCAACCACTTTCGCGGCTGCCCTCAGCGTCAGGTGCTCGTCGGTGCTGTCCGCGGCCGCCGCGGCCAGCAGGTCACGGTGTTCGGGCCGGACGCGCTGGGCGTGGCTGTGCGCGACCGTCGGGAACAACAGGAACTCGCGGGCGGCCACCTCGAACCGCTTCTCGTTGATGCCGCCCTTGCGCAGCAGGATCCGCTGACGACCGTCGAGCAGCGCGTGCACCGCCGCGCTCCACTCCTTGAGCGCGGGAGCGGTGGCGACCCGCGTCATCCAACTCCCAGCCGGCGCAGCGGCGGGACGGTCTTGGGCGGCTGGCGCCGCGGCGGCAGGGATTGCAGCAACCGCGTCGTCGTGTCGGTGACCTCGGCGACCGCCACCTCGAATGCCTCGGCGTTGGCGGCCGACGGGCGGGTGATGCCGCTGACCTTGCGCACATACTGGCGCGCCGCCGCCGAGATCTCCTCGGCGGTGGCCGCGGGCTGCAATCCACGCAGTTCGGTGATATTCCGGCACATGCTTCAACGATAGGCAACGACCGGCGCCCCTTACCAAACCGTGACGGGACGCGGATGCCGATGGCTGCGCAGCCGCTTGTCCTTGGTGACCAATCGCCAGCCCCGTTCGACAGCGGTGGCGTAGATCAAGCGGTCGGCCGGATCACCGGGGAACGACGACGGCAGGGAGACGGCGGCGGCGGCAACGGACGGAGTGATGCCGACGGTGCGGAGGTGCGCAGCCAGTTGCTGCAACCAGGATCCAATCGGAATTGTGAGTTGAATGCGTTCATGATGGGCGAGCCATGCCAGTTCGAACCACGTAATCGCCGCAACGGCGAGCTCGTCGGCCTGCTCGACGGCTTGCGCCGCGGCCAGGCTGAGCTGATGCGGCTCGGCCGACCACCAATGCGCTACGTGAGTGTCGAGCAGCACCGTTGTCATGAAACATTCCAGGACACGCCGGTGGTGAAAAGCTCGTCGTCATCGCTCGCCGTCATGGCCACCCCCGACAACCGGCCCTTCAGCGGGTGCGATCCGGTCGCTGACACCAGCCGGGCTACGGTGCGGCCGTGCTTGGTGATCGCGATCTCCTCGCCTTCTGCGACTTCGTCAAGCAGGGCAAGGATTTTCGCCTTCACCTCGGTAGCGGTCATTATTCTGGTCATATGGCCAGCATACTGGTCCTATGTATGCTGGCTACGGTTGCCGTATGACCGACGACATCCTGCTGATCGAAACCGAGGAGCGCGTGCGCACGCTGACCCTCAACCGGCCGCAATCCCGCAATGCGCTGTCCGCGGCGCTACGGGATCAGTTTTTCGGCGCGCTGGCCGACGCGGAGACCGACGAGGGCGTGGACGTCGTCATCGTCACCGGCGCCGACCCGGTTTTCTGCGCGGGTCTGGACCTCAAGGAGCTGGGCGGGCAGACGGCGCTGCCGGATATCTCGCCGCGCTGGCCGGCGATGACCAAGCCGGTGATCGGCGCGATCAACGGCGCCGCGGTCACCGGCGGGCTGGAGCTGGTCCTGTACTGCGACATCGTCATCGCCTCCGAGCAGGCGCGCTTCGCGGACACCCACGCCCGGGTGGGCCTGCTGCCTACCTGGGGACTGAGTGTGCGCCTGCCGCAGAAGGTGGGAGTGGGTCTGGCCCGGCGGATGAGCCTGACCGGAGACTACCTGTCCGCGGCCGACGCGCTGCGAGCCGGCCTGGTCACCGAGGTGGTGGCACACGACCAGCTGCTCACCGCCGCGCGGCAGGTGGCGACCACCATCGTGGGCAACAACCAGAACGCGGTACGAGCATTGCTGGCGTCCTACCATCGGATCGACGAGTCGCAGACCAGTACCGGTCTGTGGCTGGAAGCGATGGCGGCCAAGCAATTCCGGCCCAGCGGCGCCGACATCGCCGCCAACCGCGAGGCCGTGCTGCAACGCGGACGCGCGCAAGTGCGCTGACATAATTCGGATGCTTTCCCGACGTATGCGGGACATGATTGGTTGGTATGAAGCGCGTCGACGGGCACAAGTTGCTCAATTTCGCCTCCCAGATCGACGACACCACGATCGAACAGGCCAAACAGACGGCCGCGATGCCGTTCGTGCACCCGCATGTTGCGTTGATGCCCGACGCCCACACCGGTAAGGGTTCAGCGGTGGGGACGGTGATCCCGACATTGGCTGCGGTGATCCCCGCGGCGGTGGGCGTCGACATCGGCTGCGGCATGATCGCCGCGCGAACCAAGTACACGAAGGACGACATCGCCGGTCTGCCGCTCGCGAAGCTGCGCGCCGCCATCGAGTCAGCCATTCCGATGAGCAAGGGCGGCTACAACGACCGAACGGACCGCTTCGACTTCACCGCCGAACGCATCGAATCGCTGGAACGCCAGGCAGAATCGAGCGGAGTCGAGCTGCGCCAATCTCCCAACTGGCGCCTGCAACTTGGCACCCTCGGCGGCGGCAACCACTTCATCGAATTGTGCCTCGACAACGACGATCGCGTCTGGATGTTCCTGCATTCCGGCAGCCGCGGCGTCGGCAACCGGATCGCCAACCGCCACATCAAGATCGCCCAGCAGCTGATGAGCCAGTTCTGGATCACGCTGCCGAACCCAGATTTGGCGTACCTGCCGCAGGGAACCCGGGAATTCACCAGTTACATCAACGAATTGAAGTGGGCCCAGGCATTCGCGCTGGCCAACCGCGCCGAGATGATGGACCGCTTCCGGCAGGTTCTCGCCGAGCACATGAACGACCACCCGGCCGGCATCGAGGTGGACCGGATAGATTGCCACCATAACTATTCGACGGTGGAAACCCACGGCGGTAAGGACGTCTGGATCACCCGCAAGGGCGCGATCAACGCCAACAAGGGTGTCCGAGCGGTCATTCCGGGCAGCATGGGCACCCGCTCCTACATCGTCACCGGCCTGGGTAACAAGGCCGGGCTGCAGCGCCCCGCACGGTGCCGGGCGCCGGTTTTCGCGTACCGAGGCCCGGAGGCGTTTCACCGCAGACGATCTCGCGCGGGCGATGCGGGGTATCGAGTACCGCCACGGCGACGCGTGGGTCGACGAGATCCCCGGGGCGTACAAGGACGTCGACGTGGTGATGGACGACGCGCGGGACCTGGTCAAGATCGACTTCGAGCTGCGCCAGATGCTCAACGTGAAGGGTGAGTGACCATTCACCGAATGCGGTTGCCGGTTTGGCCGTCGAAGAAGCAGACCTCGCGCGGGTGCGGCACGATCGACAGCGAGTCACCCACGTTCACCGCTGTGCGACGGTCGGTGCGGAACACGATGCGGTTCGCCCGTGACGACCAGCCGTCCGGCTCGACGGGCGTTGCGTAGACGAATGATTCGAACCCGAGCTCTTCCACCAGCTCGACGACCACCGGCAAGGCTCCCGAGGTGTCGGCTGCCACGACATCCCAGGACTCTGGGCGGACACCGACCAGCACACGCTGGGCCGCTGAACGTGGAACCGGTATCGCCAAATCGGGTGATTTCACCGTGCCGTCGGCCACGCTGGCGTCGATCAGGTTCATCGCCGGCGCGCCGATGAACGTCGCGACGAACGTGTTGATCGGATCGTCATAGAGGGCCCGGGGTGTGTCAACCTGCTGCAGCACACCGTCTTTGAGCACGGCGACCCGATCGCCCATCGTCATCGCCTCCACCTGGTCGTGGGTGACGTAGACGGTGGTGGTGCCCAGCCGCCGCTGCAATCCGGAGATCTGCGACCGGGTGCTCACCCGCAGCTTGGCATCGAGATTCGACAGCGGCTCGTCCATGCAGAACACCCGGGGCCGCCGCACGATCGCGCGTCCCATCGCCACTCGCTGACGCTGCCCACCGGACAGCTTCGACGGCTTACGGTCAAGCAGTTCAGTCAGTTCGAGCATGTCTGCGACTTCGAGCACTCGTTGCCGGGTCTCCGCGCGGGAGACGCCGGCGTTGCGCAGTGCGAACCCCATGTTCGCCGCAACCGTCATATTCGGGTAGAGCGCATAGTTCTGGAACACCATGGCGACATCACGTGCCCGTGGCGGGAGGTGCGTCACGTCCACGTCGTCGATGGTGATGCGGCCGCTGACGATGTTTTTGGAGGATTCCAGCCCGGCCAGCATTCGCAGGGTGGTGGACTTGCCGCAACCAGACGGGCCGACCAGCACCAAGAACTCGCCGTCGGCGATGTCGAGGTCCAGGTTGTCCACCGCCGGAGCGTCGGCGCCGGGATAGCGGTGGGTGACTGCGGAATACTCAACTCTGGCCATTGCGCTAGACCGGCAACTTCCGCTTGATCTGGCGGTCGTAGATGACCCGCAGCTGCTTGTTGATCTCGGTGAAAGTAGTCGTCACGTCGGATCCTTTCAGTCCGATGGATTCCAGGCCGGCGGAGATGATGCGGTCACCGCCGGGCAGGAAAACGCGGGCATAGTCCTGCGGGCGGGTGTGCGGGAGCTGGTCCAGCGCGACTCGGGCGCGCGGATTGTCCGCCAAGTACTTCTGCTCGTCGGGATCGTCGACGGCGGACTTCCGCACCGCCAGATATCCGGTGTGCTGACTGAAATACGCGGTGTTCTGCGGGTTGGTGACGAAGCCAATGAACTTGAGCGCATTGAGCTTTCGCTCTTCGGACAGCTTGCTCGGAATCGCCAGACCCGCCCCGCCGGTCGGACAGGCCGGTGCACCGCCGGGCCCGGTGGGCAACGGTGCCGCACCGAAGTCGAATCGGGCGGCGGCGGTGATGCCCATCAGAGCGCCGGTTGACGCGACAGCCGAGGCCAATATGCCGGTGGCGAATTCGTTGGCGAGGTCGTGGGCGATCGCGGCGTAACCCTTGCCGTGGATGGAGTTTCGCAGATAGGTGCCCGCCGATATCGTGGCCGGGTCGGTGAACTTCAGTGTCCATTTGTCCGAGTAGGCGCCCCCGAACGACCAGTTCGGCCCTTCGAAGGTCCAGGAGATCCCTTGGGCATTCGCCCACCCGTGTGCCCACTTCCCGGCACCGACCACCCGCTGCAGCTGCGGACCCCATTCGTCGAACTCTTGCCAGGAGCGCGGTCCGCGGTCCGGCAGACCAGCCCGTTCCCAAACCTCTTTGTTGAAGTAGAACAGCGGTGTCGAGCGCGCATATGGCAGTGCGTAGTGTTTGCCGTTGAACTCGAAGTCGGCGAGCAGCGCGTCGACGTAATCGATTGGGTCCACCCCGACTTGACCAAAGAGGCCGTCGAGCGGGGTGAGGACACCGCTGAGAGCGAAGTGAAACCACCAGATATCGTCCAGCACAACGACATCGGGTACGTCGGTGCCGATGAGGGCCGCGTTGAATTTCTGTGCCACTTCGTCGTAGTCCTTGCCGGCGTCGATCAGCTTGACCTCCAGGCCGGGAAACTGACTCTGAAACCGGCCGATCAACTCTCTTTCGACGGAGCTGGATTGGCCGGGGTGATTGGACCAGAACGAAATCGGGCCAGTTCCTGATTTGATCCCACTGCCACGGCCCATCCCTGCACAACCGGTCGCCAGCCCTGCCAATGCAAGGAAGCTTCTGCGACTCAGCGCGTCCATACGCGTCAACCTTTGACCGCGCCGGACGTCAGGCCCTTGATCATCTGCCGCTGCAAGACGACGAAGATCAGCAGAATCGGCAGCATGGCCAGCAGCGTCACCGCCATCACCGGACCCCAATTCGTCACACCCTCGGCCTGCTGCAGGAAGGTCAGGCCCACCGGCAGCGGCGCAACCGATTCGTCGTCGGACATCAGGAAGGGCCAAAGGTACTCGTTCCATTCGTTGACCACCGTGATGATGCCGAAAGCCACCATGGTGGGTCCGGACATCGGCAACACCACCCGGAATAGCAGCTGCCACCAGCGCGCGCCATCCATCTCGGCCGCTTCGATGACCTCGACGGGCAGCGAGAGAAAATGGTTGCGCATCAGGAACGTTCCGAACGCCACCCCGGCCAGCGGCAGGATGATTCCCGCAAACGTGTTGCGCAGACCTACCTGAGAGATCAACGCGTAGTTGGAGATAACCGTGATCTGGTTGGGAACCATCAGCGCGGCGATGATCAACAGGAACACCGCGTTCTTGCCCGGAAACCGCACGAACACCAGACCGAACGCGCTGAGCACGCCGAGCACGAACTTCACCGCCGCCAATATTGACGTGATGATCACCGAGTTGCGCAGGAACGTCCAGAACGGGATCTGCCCGGTAGCCGTCCGGTAGTTCTGCGGGTGCCAGTGCGGCGGCCACCAGGTGGTGGGCTGCGAATAGATGTCGGGCTGGTCCTTGAACGACGTGAACAAGACGAACGTCAGCGGCCCGGCGATCAGGGCAACGACGAGCAGCATCGCCGCATAGCCGAGCAGCCGAGCCGATCTCGCCGACGTCATTGCCGCTGCCCTCGATCCATCACCCGCACCTGGTAGTAGGTGATCGCAAGCAGCACAAGGAACATGATGGTGGCGACGGTGGCGCCGTAACCAGCCCGGAAGTTGCGGAACGTCTCCAGGTAAACCTGGAACACCATGGTCGTGGTGCCGGTTCCCAGCGGCCCGCCCCGGGTCATCACGTTGATGACATCGAACACCTGCAACGAGTTGATCAGCACGGTGATGGACAGGAAGAACGTGGTCGGACGCAGTTGTGGCAGCAACACTCGGTAAAAGGTGGACCAGCGGCTGGCGCCGTCGATTTCGGCGGCCTCCAACAGGTCTCGGCGTACTCCCTGTAGCGCGGCGAGATAGATGACGAACGTGTAGCCGAGGTTCTTCCATATGTAGGTGACCGTTACCATGAACATCGCCCAGTGCGGGTCCTGGTAGAAGTCGGGCACACCGGCGCCGACGCGGTGCAACAGATCCTGGATCAGACCGAAGTGTGGGTCGAAGACGAACTGGGCCGCCAGTCCGACCGCGGCGCCGGAGATCACAAACGGTGCAAACACGGTCGAGCGCACCAGGTTTCGTCCGCGTAGCGGTTGATCGAGCAGCATGGCCAGAACCAGGCCCAGCCCCATCGAGCCGATCACCGCCGCAGCGGTGAATACCGCTGTGTTGAAGACGATCTGGCGAGTGTCTGCGCGGGTGAACCACTCCGCGTAGTTGGACAGCCCGACGAACTGCGCGGTGGGATCGGAGATGTTCCAATCGAAGAATGACAGCCGGATGTTGTCGGCCAACGGGCGGTAGATAAACACCAGCAGCAGCGCCACATTGGGGCCCACCAGCATGGCGAACAGTACGTAGTCGCGCCAGGAACGGTGCCATGTCCGCTGCGTCACCGTCACCGGCGCAGTGTAACCCCGATTTTCCAGGGATCGTGGGTGCACGGCCTGTGCGTCGAGATCGACGTTATCGTGCGGTCTTCTCGCAAAAGTTCGCGCTAGCGTCGATCTCGCGAGTTGTTACGCCGCTCCCGGCACCGCCCAGCGTCCGGACAACGCCCGCCATCCGACGAAGACCAATCGCAATACGACGAATATGCTCAGCCCCGACCAGATGCCGGCCAGTCCCCAGCCATAGACCAGCGACAACCAGATCGGCGGCAAGAATCCGACCAGCGCGTTGAGGATGGTCGCGGTGCGCATGTACGCCGCGTCACCCGCACCCAACAGCACCCCGTCGAGGGCGAAAACGATTCCTGCGATCGGTAATTGAGCGACCAAGAACCACCAGGGGACGCCGATCACAGCGAGCACCGACGGGTCGTCGGTGAACAGTTCCGGCAATACCCGGGCGCCGATCGCGAACCCCGCCGCCAGGACTCCCGCCGCCACGAACGAAGACACCGTCACCCGACGTGCCACCGCCTTCGCGTCGGCGAGCTCGCCGGCACCCAGCGCAGCACCGACCAGCGACTGCGCCGCGATGGCCAGCGAATCCAGAACCAGCGCAAGGAAATTCCAGAGCTGCAGCACTACCTGGTGGGCGGCGACCGCCGCGGCGCCGAACCTCGCCGCAACTGCCGCGGCCGACACGTAGCAGACCTGAAACGACAGGGTCCGCAGGACCAGGTCACGGCCCATCACCAGTTGCGCGCGCAGCACTGCAGTGTCGGGCCGCAGCGATGCCCGCTCGGCCAGCAACGCACCCAAGAACAACACCGCGGCTACCCACTGGCCGACCAAATTGGCGACCGCAGAACCGGGTAACCCCCAGCGGGGCAACCCCAGCCAGCCGTAGACCAACAGCGGGCACAGCAGGGCCGAGAGTCCGAAGCCGACGACCACGTAGCGCAGCGGCCGCACGGTATCCTGCACGCCGCGCATCCACCCGTTACCCGCCAACGACACCAAGATCGCCGGAGCGCCCAGGATCGCTATCCGCAGCCACGGCAGCGCCGCGCCGGCGATGGCGGGGCGTGACGCGATCACCGATACCAGCGGTCCCGCCACCGCCTCCACCACGACGACGATCAACCCACCCACGCCAACTGCCAGCCAGGTCGCCTGTACACCTTCGTGGACCGCCGCCATGCGGTCTGCGGCCCCAAAGTGACGTGCCGAGCGAGCCGTCGTGCCGTAGGACAGGAAGTTCAACTGCGAACCCAGCATGCCGAGTATCAGGCTGCCGATGGCCAGGCCTGCCAGCGCCAGCGCTCCGAGACGACCGACCACCGCGGTGTCGAACAGCAGGTACAACGGCTCGGCCGCCAGCACACCCAGCGCGGGCAACGCCAGCTTGGCGACTTCCCGGCCGGTAGCCGGTCGGTCCGGGTCAGCCAAGAGCGGCGCGCAGCGACGCCACGACGTCCTCGATCGAGCCCTCGGTCGAATAGCCGGCGGCCAGCCGGTGGCCCCCGCCGCCGAACGCCGACGCGACCGCCGCCAGATCCACGTCCTTCTTGGCGCGCATCGACACCGACCACTGTTGCGGGTCAACCTCTTTGAACACCGCCGCCACCTCAGCCTGTTGGGTGGTGCGCACGATATCGACAACGCTTTCGACTTCTTCCGGACGCGCGCGAACCCATTCCTGGTTGTCGACGACGGCATAGACGAGTCCCCGCCCAGCCGCCGCCTCCGGCACCAACTGCGCCGAGCCCAGCACCCGCGACAGCATCGGCAACCACCCGAACGGATGGCTGTCCATCACCGTCCTGCTGATCGCGGCGTTGTCCACACCGAGGTCGACGAGCCGGGCCCCCAGCCGTAGCGCGCGGGCGCTGGCCCAGCGGAACGAGCCGGTGTCCGTCGTCAACCCGGCGTAGATGCAGTGCGCCACGTCCAGCTCGATCGGCTTCTCCCACGCATCAAGCAGCTCGGCGATCATCATCGTGGTCGAATCAGCCGACAGGTCAACAAAATTCGCGGAGCCGAACAAATCATTGGAAGCGTGGTGGTCGATGACCAGCAGGGGCTGATCGCCGTCGGCCAGCTCACTCAGCGCACCGAGCCGTTTGACACTCGGAACATCAACGGTCACAACCAGATCCACATCGCGGCATAGCACGTCGGGACCGACCAGCAGGTGGCGGCCGGGCAACGATCGCAGCGACTCCGGCAGGGTCGCCGGCGCGGCGAAGCTGACCTCGACCTCCTTGCCGCACTTGTCGAGTACCAACGCCAATGCCAGCCCCGCGCCGATGGTGTCGGCATCAGGGTGCACGTGGCAGATCACCGCGACGGTCTGCGCCGCGGCCAACAGCTCGACGGCGCCGAGGGCGTCGACGCGCCCCCCCGCGACCCCGGTGCCGGGTAGCTCAGTCTTCGGATCGATCGCCGTCACCGGTGTCCTCAGGCTCAGCTGACGGTTGTCGGTAAGGGTCGGCCTCCCCGGCCGGCTTGGCGCCCACTCGAACCCGGGCCAGATCTTCATCGGCAGCGCGGGCGCGGGCCAGCAGCTCCTCCATCCGGCGCGCGCTGTCGGAGGTTGTGTCCCGGGTGAACGTCAGGGTGGGGGTGAACCGTACCCCGGTGCCTGCCCCCACCTTGGTGCGCAGCGCCCCCTTGGCCCGTTCCAGCGCGGCGGCCGCGGCGTCGTAATCCGGCTCGTCGTCCAGCGACGGTCCCATCACGGTGTAGTACACCGTCGCATCGTGCAGGTCGGCGGTCACCTTGGCGTCGACGATGGTGACGCCGGACAGCCCCGGATCCTTGATCTCGAACTCGATCGCGCTCGCGACGATCGTGTTGATCCGCTTAGCCAGCCGGCGCGCTCGGGCCGGGTCAGCCATTTCGATTCACCGCCTCCTCCTCATCGCTTCAGCTCTGCATCGTCGGCGGTGGTCAGGAACGTTCCTTTTGCACCAGTTCGTAGGACTCGATGACGTCGCCTTCCTTAAGGTCCGAATAGCCCAGCGTCATACCGCATTCGAAGCCGTCGCGCACCTCGGTCACGTCGTCCTTTTCCCGCCGCAGCGAGTTGATCGAGAGGTTTTCGACGACCACGATGTTGTCCCGCAGCAGCCGGGCCTTGGCGTTGCGGCGCACCACACCGGAGGTGACCAGGCACCCGGCGATGAGACCGACCTTGGAGGACCGGAACAGGGCGCGGATCTCGGCGCGACCCAGCTGGTTCTCCTCGTAGATCGGCTTGAGCATGCCGCGCAGGGCCTTCTCGATTTCGTCGATCGCCTGGTAGATGACCGAGTAGTAGCGGATGTCCACGCCCTCGCGGTTGGCCAGCTCCGTCGCTTTGCCTTCGGCGCGCACGTTGAAGCCGATGATCACCGCATCCGAGGCCGACGCCAGGTTGACGTTGGTTTCGGTGATGCCACCGACGCCGCGGTCGATGACCCGCAACACCACCTCGTCGTCCACCTGAATGCCCATCAGGGCCTCTTCCAGGGCCTCGACCGTACCGGCGTTGTCGCCCTTGAGGATCAGGTTCAGCTGGCTGGTTTCCCGCAACGCCGAGTCCAGGTCCTCCAGGCTGATCCGCTTGCGCGAACGCGCGGCCAGCGCGTTGCGCTTGCGGGCGCTGCGCCGGTCGGCGATCTGGCGGGCGATGCGGTCCTCGTCGACGACGAGGAAGTTGTCACCCGCGCCGGGCACCGACGTGAACCCGATGACCTGCACCGGACGCGACGGGAGTGCCGCGTCGACGTCGTCACCGAATTCGTCGACCATGCGGCGAACGCGGCCGTACGCGTCACCGGCGACCACCGAGTCGCCGACGCGCAGCGTCCCGCGCTGAATCAACACGGTGGCAACCGGTCCGCGACCGCGGTCGAGGTGTGCCTCGATCGCCACGCCCTGGGCCTCCATGTCGGGGTTGGCGCGCAGGTCCAGGGCAGCGTCGGCGGTCAGCACGACCGCCTCCAGCAGCGCCTCGATGTTGGTGCCCTGCTTGGCGGAGATGTCGACGAACATGGTGTCGCCACCGAAATCCTCTGCCACCAAACCGTATTCGGTGAGCTGGCCGCGGATCTTGGCCGGGTCTGCGCCTTCCTTGTCAATCTTGTTGACCGCCACCACAATCGGCACGTCCGCGGCTTGGGCGTGGTTGATGGCCTCAACCGTCTGTGGCATCACACCGTCGTCGGCCGCGACCACCAGGATGGCGATGTCGGTGGCCTTGGCGCCGCGGGCACGCATGGCGGTGAACGCCTCGTGACCCGGGGTGTCGATGAAGGTGATCAGCCGCTCACTGCCGTCGAGGTCGACACTGACCTGGTAGGCGCCAATGTGCTGGGTGATGCCGCCGGCCTCTGCCTCACGGACGTTGGCCTTACGGATGGTGTCCAGCAGTCGGGTTTTACCGTGGTCGACGTGACCCATCACGGTCACCACCGGCGGACGGGTCTGCAGATCGCCCTCGTCTCCGGTGTCTTCTCCGTAGGAGAGGTCGAAGGATTCCAGCAACTCGCGGTCTTCGTCCTCGGGGCTGACGACCTGGACGACGTAGTTCATCTCGCTGCCCAGGAGCTCGAGCGTCTCGTCGCCCACCGATTGGGTGGCGGTCACCATCTCACCGAGATTGAACAGCGCCTGCACCAGCGCAGCTGGGTTGGCGTCGATCTTCTCGGCGAAGTCGGAGAGCGACGCGCCGCGTGCCAGCCGGATCGTTTCGCCGTTGCCGTGCGGCAACCGCACGCCGCCGACGACCGGTGCCTGCATGTTCTCGTACTCGGCGCGCTTTGCCCGCTTTGACTTGCGGCCACGCCGAGGAGCGCCGCCGGGACGCCCGAAGGCGCCCGCGGCACCACCGCGCTGTCCGGGACGGCCGCCACCGCCGCCCCCGGGACCTCCGCCGGGACGGCCACGGAAGCCACCGCCGCCGGGCGCAGCCCCTACTCCGCCACCGCCGCCGCGGTAGTTCCCGCCCCCGCCGTCGGTGCGGCCGCCACCGGGCCCGCCGGGCCGGCCACCACCCGGTCGCGGCGCGCCGGAACGCGCCGGGCGCACGGGTCCACCGGCCCCGCCTGGGCGGGGCGGCATGCTGCCGGGCGACATGCCCGGCCGCGGGGCCCCCGGCCTCGGCGCGCCGGGACGAGGCGCCGGCGGACGCGGGATCGGGCGGTCGACGGGTTGGGCCGAGGAGAACGGGTTGTTGCCAACCCGGGGCGGACGACTCCCCGGCTTCGGCGCCGGGCCGGGACGCGCGCCAGGCGTCATACCGGGATGGGGAGTCGGATGGCCGGGCGTTTGCCCAGGGGCCGGTGCTGCCGGCCGGGGGCTTGGTGCCGGCGGTGCGGGTGCCTCGGCGGCCGGCGCCGGCGGTGCGGTAGCTTTGGCGGCCTCACCGTTGCCGACGGCCTTGTCAATCGCCTTGCCCAGGGCAGCGTCGACCGACTTGCCCTTGGCTTCGGGCGCCTTTTCCGCAGCCTTTTCGGGGGCCGGCTTGCTGCCACCGAACGACTCGCGCAGCCGGCGTGCGACGGGAGCCTCCACCGTCGACGATGCGGATTTGACGAATTCGCCCTGTTCGTTCAGCCGGGCGAGAACTTCCTTGCTGGTTACACCGAGTTCCTTAGCCAACTCGTGTACGCGGGCCTTACCTGCCACTACTTCTCCTGTCCATGAGGCGACAGTCGTGGGCCGCGCCTCGGGGTTTAGCTATGACGCATTGTCATCGGGACTTCACGGTGTGCTCATGTTCTTTGCTACCTGTTCTGTTGACCGTCGGGTCGGGCCCACTCAAGCCACTGATGTGCTCGACCACCGCGGATGTGTCCGGCGAACCGGCGATACGCAACGCTTTGCTGAAAGCCCGCCGCCTAATCGCCTGTCGCACGCACTGCGGCACGGGATGCAGCCACGCACCCCGCCCCGGCAGGCTACTCGCTGCGTCAACGATCAGGGCGTATTCGCCGTTCCCGGTCGACACAGCAACCACTCGAAGCAGTTCGACGGCCAGCCCTCGCTTTCGGCACCCGACACACGTCCGCACGGGACCATCTGTGTGTCTGTGCGCCGAGGCCGAACGCTCGCGCTGGATCACGGCTCAGTCTAGCGTCACCGGGCCGATGGTCAGAACCGCCTATATCGAGTCGCGGTGAAGCGGCGCGCGACGGTGATTAGAAGGGTGGGGGTTCCTCGGGTGG
>NZ_LZSG01000020.1 GCF_001665395.1 Mycobacterium sp. 1164966.3 | reverse complement strand
ATCGAGCAGCGCAGCCGCCCCCTCTTCGAAGACGGGGCAATTCAGGCAGCGCGAATACGTGGCAAGGCGCGGGCAGGATTGATCGCCGCGCGTGCCGATGCGGTTCCAGCAGTCATCAACGAGCGTGGTAACGCCCGCGTGGTCATGGACGGCGTGCGCCATGCGTTCCTCGTGTGTGCTCCGGTGTTTCGGATTCGGATGATGCGGATGGCCTCTTGCCCTGGCGTGCCAGCGCGCGCTCCGCACGCAGCATGAGCTGGCGTGCGGCCACGGTGTCGCCCGCCACGTCGAGCAGCGCGGCAAGATGCGTCAGCGCTTCATAGTGCGCGGGTTCCAGGTACAGCGCCTTGCGATAGAAATCGCCGGCATCGGCATGGCGGCCGCGCGCATCGGCAATCAGGCCGAGCAGGTAAAACGTATCGGCTTCGGGTGCGCGCAGGTTGGCGATCTCCAGCGCCACGCGCTCGGCCTCGTCCAGATGGCCGGCGTCGTCCAGCAGCCGGTCGTAGGCCTCTTCCATCGGGTTCACGCCGCGGGCCCGGGCCCGGGCCCCGATGCTGTCCGCGGGGTCCGGCTCGTAGTTGGGGTTGTCGCCCAGCGGGAAGATCCAGTCCCAGGCCTGCGCCACATAGAGGATCGGGTGCCCGACGCCGGGCTTGTCGGCCAGAATGCGAGCGCGCACTTCGGGTTTGCGCATCTCGGCGACCCGCTCGGCCAGCGGCAGGTGGGCGATCTCGCGGTAGCTGGGGTAGAGCACGAACGGGTTGGCGGACAGCTGTAGCCCGATGATCAGCCCGATCGGCCGCGGCAACAGCTGCGCGGTGATATCGCCGCCGGCAGCGTTCGCCTTCTCGATCATGGTGATGGCGTCCGGCCAGGTCGGGTCGCCGGTGTTGGCGACGACGAGAGTGAACGTGAGCGGCAGCCCGACGTCCTCGGCGACGTCGAACACCGTCTGCAGCACGGGCTGGTAGCCGCCGGCCGGAATGTCGGGCACGAACTGCAGCAGACCCCCGCCGCCGTCGACCACCCCTCGGGCGATCTCCTCGATCTCCTCGCGGGCGGCGTCGTAGCTGGGGATCTGCGCCCCGCTCTCCGTCTTGTGGATCATCAGCCGCGACGAGGCGAAGCCCAGCGCCCCGGCTTCCATCGCCTCTTTGGCCAGCGCGCGCATGGTGGCGAGGTCCTCGCCGGTGGCGGGCTCGCGATTTGCGCCCCGCTGACCCATCACGTACACGCGCAGCGGAGAGTGCGGCAGATACGCGGCCACGTCGATGTCGCGTTTCCCGGCGTCCAGCGCATCCATGAATTGGGGGAACGTCTCCCAGTTCCACGGCAGGCCGTCGGTCATCACCACACCGGGAATGTCCTCCACCCCTGCCATCACGTCGACCAGCACGTCGTGGTCTTCCTGCCGGCACGGCGCGAAGCCGACTCCGCAGTTGCCCATCACCACCGTGGTCACCCCGTGCGCCGACGACGGCGTCAGCCGGTCCGACCAGATGGCCTGCCCGTCGTAGTGGGTGTGCAGGTCGACGAAACCCGGGGTGACCAGCAGACCGGTCGCGTCGATCTCCCGCTCGGCCGTTGCGCCGTTCACGGAGCCCACCGCGGCAATGACGCCGTCCCGGACGGCCACGTCGCCGACGTACGGCTCACCTCCCAGCCCGTCGACGATGGTGCCATTGCGGATCAGGAGGTCATAGCGCATCTAACTAATCTACGACCGTGTCGGTGCGACATGCCAGGATCGGTGGCGTGCGCGCCGACGACGATGCAGTGGGGGCGCCCCCAGCCGCGCAGCGGCGAGGGGGACGAAGCGATGAGGAGGAGTGGCGCTGATGTTTGACCATCTAGGAATCAACTGCGCCGATTACCCGAAATCACAGGAGTTCTACGACACGGTGCTGGGCGTGCTCGGCTTTTCCCGGCAGCTGGATTTCGGCGTGGCCATCGGATACGGCCGGGACGGCAAGCCGGCTTTCTGGATCGCCGACCAGGCTGCCGGCACCGCGCAGGGCCCCAATCGGGAAGTGCATGTCGCGTTCGAGGCGGCCGATGAAGACGCGGTGCGCGCGTTTCACGACGCGGCGGTAGGGCTGGGCGCCGAGTCGCTGCATGCGCCGCGGCTCTGGCCGGAATATCACCCCGGCTACTTCGGCGCCTTCGTGCGCGACCCCGACGGCAACAACGTCGAGGCCGTCTGGCACGGGCAGCCGTAGGGTCGGTGGTATGCCCAACGCTGACGCGGCCGCGCAGGAATTGCTTCGGGACGCCTTCACCCGGTTGATCGAACACGTCGACGACCTCACCGACGGCCTGAGTGACGAGGTGTCCAACTACCGGCCCACCCCCGAGGCCAACACCATCGCGTGGCTGATCTGGCACAGCGCCCGGGTGCAGGACATTCAGCTCGCCGACATCGCCGGCGTCGAGCAGGTGTGGACCCGCGACGGCTGGGTGGACCGATTCGGATTGGACCTGCCGCGCAACGACACCGGCTACGGGCACAGCCCGGAGGATGTGGCGAAGGTGCGCGCATCGGCGGAGTTGCTGTCCGGCTACTACCACGCGGTGCACGAACTCAGCCTCGAATACGCCACCAAAGTCACCGCCGATGAGTTGTGCCGCGTCGTGGACACCAATTGGGACCCGCCGGTGACGGCCAGCGCCCGACTGGTCAGCATCGTCGACGACTGTGCACAGCACCTCGGCCAAGCCGCCTACCTGCGCGGAATCGTCCCGTAAAGCCCTTGCCGTGCGACTCACGCTGACGGTGGTGTTGTGGCTGGCCACCACGGCCGCGCTGGTGGTGCTGGTTCCCGCGTCGTGGTTGCAGCGGAACATCGTCGACGTCGACGGCTACGGCAGGCTGGCCCGCAAGGCCGCCGCCGACCCCGCGCTGCAGTCCGCCATGGCGGCCGAACTCACCACGCGCGCCATGCGCCTCATCACCGATCACGGCGGCACTGCCGACACCTCGCAGGTCCACGACGTGGTCGCGAAATTTACGGCAAGCCCGGCTTTTCCGCCGTTGTTCGCCGAGGCGAACAAGGCCGCCCACAACTGGTTGTTCAGCAAGCCGCAGTCCGGCCAGGACTCCGAGTGGGTGGTAGATCTGGCCCCGATGCTCAATGAAAGCTCGGTCCAGCAGATGCTGACCAGTCACCACGTGACGGTCCCGACGAAGCTGACGGTTCCGGTGACGGTGACAGTGCCTTCGACGACGCAGTCGCTGCGGCAGGGCCAGCTCGGCTGGCTCGCGACTTGGGGTCCTTGGGCGAGCATAGGCGCGGCGGCTATGAGCGCCCTGTTCGGTTTTCTGCTGCTGGTCGCCGCGCGGCGCCGCGGCAGGGCGCTGGCCGCCATCGGCATCGCGGTGCTGCTGGAAGGCGCGGCGGGATGGGCCGCCATCGAGCTCGCCGACCGGCGCATCATCACCGAACTGAATAGGACCACCGGCGACTTTCGCACCGTTGGCGACGTGATGGTCCGCTACGCCAAGTCCAGCCTGCATGAATGGCTCAACCTGACGCTGCTCACCGGCGCCACGCTGGTGGTGCTCGGTGTGATTGTGGCGGCGGTGTTCAGCCTACGCAGGAAGTCAGCTTAAGGGCAACTGAGCCAACACCGTGCCGGTCGGCTGCGGCGACCCGGCGCCGGGTTCCACAGTGAACGCCAGCGCCGTCGACGGTCCGATGTCGCGAACCATGGCTTTCGTCGAGGGTGCAACGGCCGCAGTACCCATGGTCCCCGCCGATGTCGGAGGGCCATTGGTGCCCATCAGCCACATTTGGTACACCGTGCCCGGCGACGGCGGCGCCACGTTGTTCATCACCAGCACACCGGCGTTGCGGTCGCGGGAGAACACGAATGTGGCGGTCCCGGTGCCCAACGGGCGAGAGACGGTCTGCACATCGGGCGCCGTCAAGACCTGCTCGGCGACCGTCTGCCGGGGCGGCGGTCGCATCAGCACGCCGACGCCGAATGCGGACAATCCGATCATGATTGCGGCAGCAGCCGCCAAAAGGGCTGTTCGCCAACGCCGTTGCCGCCTGACCTCGAGCTCTGTCGGTTCCGTCACGGCCAGGACGGCTGCCCGTAGATGCGTCGGTGGTTGGATAGCTGTCCCCGCCGAGACCACCGCCATCGTTTCGCGCACCGCCCGCACTTCGTCATGGAATTCAGCCGCGACCGCCGACGCGGCAACCCGGCGGTCGAGGTCAGCCTTCTCCTCTTCGGTCAGCGCATTCAGCGCATACGGCGTGGCCAGGTCAAGCAGTTCGGATTCGTTCGGGTCGGTCATGACACGTCCAGACAATTGCGCAGGCCGCGCAGCGCGTCACGCATGCGGGATTTGATCGTCGAAAGGTTGGCGGCCAACCGTTGCGATACCTCGGCATACGTCAACCCGCCGTAGTACGCCAGCTCGATGCACTCGCGCTGCGCTTCGGTCAAGCCCTCGAGGCATCGGGTCACCCGGCGCCGCTCGTCACTCGCGATCGCCGAGTCGGCGACGACGTCGCCGGCGGTCTCGACGGTGGCGGCACCGTAGCGTCCTTCCCGCCTGGTGCCGGCCTGCTCGGAACGCACCCGGTCGACCGCGCGCCGGTGGGCCATGGTCAGCAGCCACGCGAGGGCGGATCCCTTGGCCGAGTCGTAGTCCGACGCGGTCCGCCACACCTCGAGGTAGATCTCCTGGGTGGTTTCCTCGCTATAGCCGGCGTCACGCAACACCCGGATCACCAATCCGTACACCCGGGATTTGGTGAGGTCGTAGACCGCGGCGAACGCGCCGCGGTCGCCACCGGCGACCTTGCGCAGCAAGGTGTCCAGGTCGCCGCTCAGCCCTGACGGTCCGGTCATCGATCGGTAGCCTATCGTCAGCCGGAGTCGCGGGGGGCAATCTGCTCATGCCCGATTTCCCGTCCGCGGCGGCCACGGCACGAAATACGCTGTCCGCTTCCGGTATTCGGCGAATCCGGGTCGGTCCCGCATGTACCGCTCGGTCAGCCGGGCGCCGCTGACGTGCACCAAAAAGTACGTCATCACCAGCGGCGAGCCCACCGTGGCGAGCGCTACCCAGCCGTTGATGCTGACCAGCCACAGCCCCCACCAGACGCATGCGTCGCCGAAGTAGTTGGGGTGGCGGGTCCAGGACCACAGCCCGCGGTCCATGATGATGCCGCGATTCTGCGGGTCGGACTTGAACGCCTTCAGCTGTCGATCGCCGACGGCCTCGAAGGTGAACCCGAGCAGCCACACCGCCACGCCCACCGCGGTGACGGCCAGCAACGGCTTGGGCGTGGGTCCGCCGACCGCGGAAAGCTGCAGCGGCAACGAGATGAACCAGCCCAGGAAGCCCTGCAGCAGGAAGACCTTGCGCACCACCTGCGCAGGGGACGCATCGCGAAGCAGGTCGGCATAACGGCGATCCTCACCCTTGCCAACGGTCTTGCGCTGGATGTGCCAACTCAGCCGCACGCCCCAGATCGTCACCAAGGCCAGTAGGAGCCACCGACGGGTGGGGTCGCCGTGGCCAAGCGCTGCGGCGACGGCGGCGACGGCGACAAAGCCCAGCCCCCACGCCACGTCCACGACGTTGTAGCGGCCGATCCGCCGACCGATCAGGAACGTCACCGAATGCACCACGGCGAGAGCCAAAGCCGAAGCGCCCGAGACGATCACGAAGTTCACGACTCCACCCCTCGCACGAACGTCCACTGGTAGACGTCTAGGTAGCCCGACCGGAAGCCCGCCTCCGAATACGCCAGGTACAGTTCCCACATTCGCCCGAACACCTCGTCGAAGCCCAACTGCGCCAACTCATTTCGGCGCTGCGCGAACCGCTCTCGCCAGAGCCGCAGAGTTTCGGCGTAGTGCGGGCGCAGCGAGGCCATGTCGACCGTCCGCAAACGGGTGCGCCGCTCGGTGATGCCGGCGATGGCCTGGGTGGACGGTAGCAGTCCGCCGGGGAAGATGTATTTCTGGATCCAGGTGTGCGTGTGACGGGTGGCCAGCATCCGTGCGTGCGACATGGTGATGGCCTGGATCGCGACCCGGCCGCCCGGGCGCACCAGCCTTTCCAGTGCGGCGAAATACCGCGGCCACGAGTGGTATCCGATGGCTTCGATCATCTCGATCGACAGCACTGCGTCGAATTCGCCGGCCCCGATGTCGCGGTAGTCGCACAGGTCGATCTGCACCAGGTGGGACAAACCCGCCGCGGCGACCCGCCTTCGGGCCAGCCGCTGCTGCTCGACCGACAGCGTCACCGAGCGGACGCGGGCCCCGCGGGCGGCCGCGCGGATGCACAGTTCGCCCCATCCGGTGCCGATCTCCAGCACCCGGCTGCCTGGCCGGACGCCGGCCTGATCCAGTAGCCGGTCGATCTTGCGTCGTTGTGCCGCAGCCAAATCCGGCCATGCGGTCGGCATCTCGGTGAACAGCGCGCTCGAGTACGTCATGGTCTCGTCGAGGAATTCGGCGAACAGCTCGTTGGACAGGTCGTAGTGTTTGGCGACGTCGCGTCGCGCCTGATCGCGGTCGGCTCCTCGCCAGCGGGGGCGGAAGGCCGGACCGAGTGGCCGTAGCAATTGCAGAGCCCTCGGGACCAGGTCGGTGACCGACCGCGCCAGCACAGTCAGCAGCCCGGCGAGATCATTCGACGACCAATCACCGGCCATATACGACTCACCGAAACCGATCAGGCCGTGCCGTCCTATCCGGCGCGCCAGCGCGTCGGGCCGGTGCAGAAAAAGGACCGGCAGTGTCGGATCGGCCGCGCCGATCACCGCGCCGTCGGGGTAGACCAGGCGCATCGGCAGCCGGGCCGCGGCGCGGCGCAGCAGCCGTTCGACGACCACCGCCGACGCCGCCGCCACGGGACCCGACGGCTCTGTCGCGACCGCCGGCCAGCGCTCCGAATCTATTGCTGCTGAAGGGTTTCGGATGGTCTCGATGCTCATCGCGGTACCACCGGCACTCGGCGCAACCACAACTTGAGCCCCTGCATCCGGATCCTGGTCGCCACCAGCAGCGGGGCCAACGGCGATATGAGCTGCATGACGGCGACCTCCCTGGTGCTTGCCGGTCGACGCTCACCGCGCATATTCGCAATGAATTCTGGAAAGGCCGGCCCGGCGTCACGGTGCAGGGCCACGGTGATGTCGACTTCTTTGGTGGGCAGCGGCGCCTGCACGACGTAGTAGCCGTCAACCGGATTGAACGGCGAGACGTAGAAGGTCTTTGTCGTCACCACGGGCACTTCGGCCGGCGGCAACAGGTAGGCATGGCGCTGGCCATAGGTGTTGTGCACCTCGGCGATCACGTGCCGCAGCATGCCGTCGCGGTCGTGGCACCAGAAGACGCTCAACGGATTGAAAACGTAGCCGGCAACGCGAGCTTGCAGCAGCGCGGTGATGCGGCCGTCGGGAGCGGCTACCTCGTGTTCGGCTAAAAACGTTTTTAGCCGGTCTCGTAGCGAACCCCCCGAGGCTCCGGTGAAGTGGTCGTCGGCGCGGAATTGGGCGAACGGTCGTAGCCACCAGGGCAGCCGGGGCAGATCGTCGATATCGAAATACCAGCTGTAGCTTCGGTATTCGAACGAATGGTGCACTGGCACCCGTCGGGAATGGGTGATCGTGGTCCGGTAGATCGAGGGAGTCAGCACCTGACCACCGCCTCGCGATTGGCCGGCGCCGGCCAGTCGGCGCCGAGTCGCCGCGCCGCGCGCAGTCCGGAAGCGGCGCCGTCCTCGTGGAAGCCCCAGCCGTGGTAGGCGCCGGCAAACACCACCCGGTCGTCGTCCAGCGTCGGCAAAGCACGTTGCGCGGCAACCGATTCCGGTGTGTACAGCGGGTGGCTGTAGGTCATCTCGGCAATCACCGACCGAGGGTCCACGCGGTCCTCGCCGCCGAGTGTGACCAGATACCGGCGCGTACCGGGCAGCCGCATCAGCCTGCTGACGTCGTAGCTGACCACAACATGGTCGGAGTCCGGAGTCACCAGGTAGTTCCACGACGCACGGGCGCGGGGACGGCGGGGCAGCACCGATTCGTCGGTGTGCAACTGGGCGCGGTTGGTCGAGTAGGGGATTGAGCCCAGCACGTAACGCTCCCAGGCGTTCGGCTTGTCGAGCAACAACAGCGCCTGGCCGGGATGCACGGCGACGACGGCCGCGTCGAAAAGCCTCGGCGGGCTGCCGCCCGCTTGCACCAGCACGCCGTCCGGCATGCGTCGCAGCGAGCGGACGGGCGTTCCGGTTACCACCTCGTCGAGCCGAGAAGCGATGGCCTGAACGTAATTTGCCGATCCGCCCGTTACCGTGCGCCACGTTGGCGAGCCGAAAACCGACAGCATGCCGTGGTGGTGCAGGAAGACGAACAGGTACCGAGCTGGATAGCGCAATGCGTGGTCACCGGCGCACGACCACACGGCAGCCACGAGCGGCGTGATGAAGTAATCGACGAAGTACGACGAGAAGCGGTGGCGCTGCAGGAAGGTTTCCAGGGTCTCCGGGTGGTCACCGGGATCGTCGTCCAGCATCCGGAGTGCGGCTCGATGGAAGCGGATGATCTCGGTGAGCATCAGCAGATAGCGCGGGCGCAGCGACTGCCGGCACGCGAACAGACCGCGTACGCCGAGCGCCCCGGCGTATTCGAGCCCGATGTGGTCGGCCCGCACCGACATCGACATCTCGGACTCCTGGGTGGCGATGCCGAGTTCACCGAACAACCGGCACAGCGTCGGATACGTCCGGTCGTTGTGCACCAGAAATGCCGAGTCGACCGCCACGACGCTGCCGTCGCTGTGCTTCACGAAATGAGTGTGCGCATGACCGCCGAGCCGAACATCGGCCTCGTACAAGGTGACCCGGTCCCGCCCCGACAACACGTAAGCGGCGGTCAGGCCGGCCACGCCGCTCCCAACGACCGCTATCGAGCGTCCAAATTCCTGCTGCACATCAGCTATTCGGAGCCACCGGCCGGCCGGACGGCGCAGACGCTCGTGGCGGCCCGCAAATCACACGGTGTGCGTTATGCGAAGCGCGGCCGCGTCTAGCATGTTCCGCGGAATCGACAGCACTGCAGGGGACATCTCGTGACGCAGATTTATGAGCAGCGGACGATCGCAGCACCGCCGGAACGGGTCTTTGCGTGGCTATTGGATCCAGCCAACCTGACCGTCTCTCCATGGTTCCGCAAAGCCACCTGGCTGGACTCGTCGGGTCCCGCAGTCGGAGCCACGCGTGAACTGAGAGGCTTCGGCTTCTGGGTGCACGAGCAGATTACGGCCTACGACTCGCCCCGTAGTTGCTCATATCAGGTTGTCGACGGGTTCCCACCGGTGCATCAAAACGGGATGCTCACCTGTACTCCGTCGGCTAAGGGAACGCATGTCGATTGGGTAAGTGGCTACACGATTCCTCCTCGCGGCGGCGGCAAGATGCTCGAGATACTCAGCGCTCCGCTTATGCGCTCCTTTGCCTTTCGCGCGATCCTTGCTGGCTGCGCGAAGGCGCTGGAGAGCTAATGGTTTCGACGGCGACCACTGATCGCTTTCCGGCGGCCACGCCGCATTACTGACGAAAGCCAGGCATCCACTGACCTCGGCATGAAGATGGGTACAAACCGGCTCCGCTAGGAGCAACAGTTTGGGTCCAACGCGGCACACAACGCCTGCAACGCGTCCGGACGGACCCGATGAAACATGTTCATCCCGCGCCGGTTCGAGGCTATGAGCCCCGCCTTACGCAGCTGGTTCAGATGATGGCTGACCGTGGACTCGCTGAGTTGCAACACCGCCGCAAGCTCTCCCGAAATCTCCTCGCCGGCGGAGGAACTGAACAGGTACGAGACGATCTTGACCCGAACCGGATCTGCCAGAGCCTTGAGACGCAACGCAATCTGCAACGCGTCCTCATCGCTCATCGGACCAGCCGCAACCGGGGCGCAACAGACCGGCGCACTCGTGTCGATCACCGGCAACGCTTTAGGCATACGCACCATCTTGGCACAAAGATTGACATATATCGAAAAGGTGGCATGCTAGGCCACGCCACACTAGTTCGATATATGTCTCACAACTTGGAGGGTTTGCCGCCATGTCTCGCGTTCAATTAGCCCTCAATGTCGATAACCTCGATGAGGCAATCACGTTCTACTCCAAGCTGTTCAACACCGAGCCGGCCAAACGCAAGCCCGGCTACGCGAACTTCGCCGTGGCTGAACCACCGCTCAAGCTGGTCCTGATCGAGAACCCCGGCAGGGGCGGATCGCTCAACCACCTCGGCGTCGAAGTCGAGTCCAGCGAGACGGTGCATGCAGAGATCGGCCGCCTGGGGCGAGCCGGTCTGTTCACCGAGGAGGAGATGGACACCACCTGTTGCTTTGCCACCCAAGACAAGGTGTGGGTCACCGCGCCCGACGATGAGAAGTGGGAGGTCTACACCAAGCTTGCCGACGCCGAGACATTCGGCGCATCCGACCCGCTCCCGTACCGCGTCGGGTCAGCGTCGACCGACGACCCGCCCTCCTAAAAAGGTCTGATCGCTCCTCACCAGACGCGTAAGGTCCCAGTCACGCCGGACGGTAAACCCAACATCCTGGTGATCTGGGGCGACGACATCGGGATCACCAATCTGAGTTGTTACAGCGACGGCCTGATGGGCTATCGCACGCCCAACATCGACCGAATCGCCAATGAGGGAATGCGGTTCACCGATTCCTATGGCGAGCAGAGCTGCACGGCGGGCCGCGCCGCATTCATCAGCGGGCAAAGCGTCTACCGCACCGGGATGAGTAAGGTCGGCGCGCCCGGCTTCGACATCGGTTGGGCCGCAGAGGATCCGACGATCGCCGAGCTACTCAAGCCGCTGGGTTATGCCACCGGCCAATTCGGCAAGAACCACTTCGGCGACCTGAACAAATACCTCCCGACAGTGCACGGGTTCGACGAATTCTTCGGCAACCTCTACCACCTCAACGCGGAAGAGGAACCCGAGCAGGAGGACTATCCGCACGCCGATCAGTTCCCTCGGCTCTACCAGTTGGCGCTACCGCGCGGCGTGCTCAAGTGCCGGGCCATTGACGAGGTGTCCACCGATCCCGACCACCCGAAGTTCGGTCCGGTCGGCAAGCAGGTGATCGAGGACACGGGTCCCTTGAACATCAAGCGGATGGAAACTATCGACGACGAGATCACCGAAATCACAATCGACTACATCAAACGCCAGCACGCGGCGGGCACACCATTTTTCGTGTGGATGAACACCACCCACATGCACCTCTACATCCACACCAAGCCGGAAAGCAAAGGGCAGGCCGGACTTTGGCAGTCGGGCTACCACGACACGATGATCGATCACGACCGCAATGTCGGTCACGTGCTTGACACCCTGGACGAGCTCGGCATCGCCGAGGACACCATCGTCATCTATTCCACCGACAACGGGCCACACCGCAACAGCTGGCCGGACGCGGGTACCACGCCGTTTCGCAGCGAGAAGGACACCAACTGGGAGGGCGCATTCCGGGTGCCCGAGATGATCCGCTGGCCCGGAAAGATCAAGGCGGGCACCGTTTCCAACGAGATCATCCAGCACCACGATTGGCTGCCAACACTATTGGCCGCCGCGGGGGATCCCGACGTCAGCGAAAAACTCAAGCAGGGCTATAAAATAACGCTGCAGGGCGAACAGAAGGAATTCAAAGTCCACATCGACGGATTCAACCTGCTGCCCTATTTGACCGGCGAGGTCGAGACCAGCCCGCGACGCGGCTTCTTCTACTTCTCGGACGACGGCGAGCTGGTCGCGATGCGCTTCGAAAACTGGAAGATCGTGTTCGCCGAACAACGTTGCCGTGGAACGCTGCAGATCTGGGCCGAACCGTTCACCCCGCTACGGGCGCCGAAGCTGTTCAACTTGCGCACCGATCCGTTTGAGTACGCGGACATTACGTCCAACACCTACTACGACTGGTTTCTGCATCACGACTACTTCGTGTTCTACGCGATAGCGATGGCCACCAAGTTCCTCGACACATTCAAGGAATTCCCGCCCCGACACCCACCGGCCAGCTTCACCATCGACCACGCGGTGGAGAAGCTGCATCAGTTCTTGGCGAAGGACTAGATGCTCGACCTGTGGAAGGACGGACCCGCGAAGGCGGCCATCGTCGACTTCGTAGGCCGCGTCACAGCCGAGGTGCCGCCCGAGGCGCGGGTCGCGGTATTCGACAATGACGGCACCCTCTGGTGTGAGAAGCCCGCCCACATTCAACTGGATTTTTTGGTGCGCCGGCTGGCCGAGCAAGCCGCGGCCGACGTCGCACTTCAGCACAAGCAGCCCTACCTCGCGGCCGCGGCCCGCGACCTGTCCTGGTTTGACGACGCCGTCACCAAGCACTACAACGGCGACGACTCTGACGTCAAAGTCCTTGCCGGGGCCATACTTTCGGCATTCAACGGGATGACCGTCGAAGAGCATGCGCAGCGAGTGCGGGGCTTTTTCGCCGAAGCCACCCACCCGACGCTGAATCGCCCCTACACCGCATGCGGATACGCACCGATGGTCGAGTTGTTGCGCTACCTGGAGGCCAACGGATTCACCAACTACATCGCCTCCGGCGGCGGTCGCGACTTCATGCGCCCGGTTACCGGTCGGATGTACGGTCTACCGCCGGAACGCGTGATCGGCAGCTCGGTTGGTCTGGACTTCAAAGACGGTCAGCTGTTGACGACATCGCGGCCGGAGTTCCTCGACTTGTCTAGTTGGGGCCCGGTCAAGCCGGTGCGGATCTGGGGACGTACCGGACGACGCCCGATCCTGGCGGTGGGCAACTCCAACGGCGACATCGCGATGATGCAATATACGCACGCCGCTGAGCCGTCGCTGTGCATGCTGGTGCGTCACGACGACGCCGACCGCGAATTCGACTATGTCGCCGGCGCCGAAAAGGCTCTCGGCGAAGCCAATACGCGAGGCTGGACCGTCGTCAGCATTCGCGACGACTGGCTCAGCGTTTTCGAAACCTAGGGCGGGCCGAACCGATCGCAGATCGCCACACACATCCCCGCCGCAGGAATGCGCACCCAATGCAATGGCTCATCCCCGTCGCGCGTGCACAGGATGGGGCCGGTGTCGCCCCAGAGTTTCTGACCTTCCGTCGAGCACGGCGTGAAGTCGGCGTGCGCTGTGCCACTTTGGATGAGGAACACGCATGAAGTGAGCGCCGCCAGTATCGCCATGCCGACGAACCTCAGTGCCTTCACGATCAACACCCTCCCTGTACCGAACTTGGCGACCGGCAACAGAGCACGGCGGCCCGTCGCTCATCGACTATCCCCGAAAAAGCCTTATGCCCAGTTCCACACCGACATGTCGCCGCGCGGGTAGTTGTTGCACACGTCAGTTGCCTTGGCCACCACACCCTTGTTGTTGAAGAAGATCTTCATGTGGTTGACCCAGGCGTAGGTCAGTGGATCGCCGTTGTAGAAATTCTCGGAGTACTCCCTGCGCTCCGCCGGCGACAGCGAGAAGAACCAGTGCGCCTTGTTTATCGTCGCTTCCTGCAGGTTGGCGTGGTTGTTGAAGTCGATCATGTAGCGCTGGTAGTAGACCGGGCTGGTGTCCCGAACCGCCGCCAGATACTGCTCTGCGTCGCAGGTGGTGTTGATCATGCGGCGCGGTACCGGAAAGTCTTCGGTGGAATCGGCGACCGCGGCCTTGGGGAAGGTCGCGACGGCGACGCCGAGGCTTACCAGGAGGGCCAGGAACCAAACGCCTGCACGCAGGCTAGAAGTCAGCCGAAACATATCGATAACCGTAACACTCTCAGGGTTCGCTCGAACAGGAATCAAAATCAATAGCCGATCTTACTAGCTGCGGTCATCAGGGACGATGACGTGGTTGGGATCAGGTCGCAACTCCGGCGGAGCCTGACTGTAATCACCGAACGGGCCGTCGCGCCGCTCTACGGCCGCCCGCACACTCTCCGTTTCGGCGGTTCGGATGAAGTCGAGGGCGTCGGGGGTGTTGCGCATCAGGCCGTCGAGGATGCCGCCCAGCAACTGGGTGGACGCCAGACCCATGTTCTCGTAGGCCTGGTTGACGATCAGTTTCTGCGCCCGCAACTGGGACAACGGGATTTGCGCCAGCTCGCCGGCGATCTCGGCGACGCGGGCCTCCAGGCGGTCGAACGGCACCGCCTCGTTGATCAGCTCCACCTCGGCGGCCTGCACACCGGTCAGCGGCCGGCCCGTCAGCGAGTGCCACTTGACCTTGGCAAAGCTCAGCCGATACAGCCACATCCCGGTCAGGTACGCGCCCCACATGCGGGAATACGGCGTGCCGATCACGGCGTCCTCGCTGGCGATGACGAGGTCGGCGCACAGCGCATAGTCACTGCCCCCGCCCACACACCAGCCGTGCACCTGAGCGATCACCGGTTTCGTCGCCCGCCAGATGGCCATGAACTTCTGATGCGGCCCCGTCTCGCGCGCGGTGATCACGGCGAAGTCCTTACCGGGGTCCCACTTGCCATCGGTCATCATGGCGTCACCCCAGTGTGCGAAGCCGCCGCCGAAGTCGTAACCGGCGCAGAAGGCGCGTCCGGCGCCGCGCAACACGATGACCTTGATGTCCTGGTCCCGCTCGGCCAGCCCGATCGCGGTCTCGATCTCGTCGGGCATGGGCGGGACGATGGTGTTCAGGTGCTCCGGGCGGTTGAGCGTGATGGTGGCCACCGGGCCCGCGGTCCGGTAGAGCAGGGTCTCGAATTCGGGTGTCGGCTCGGATATCGGCATAGCGGAAGCGAAGTGCCGCTGGAGTCGAGTGTCAAGCGTCGGCCCGCCGGCCGGCGCTGGTTCGCCGAAGAGCAGAGGGGGTACCAACGACGGCGAGGGTGTCCCGGCAGAGGTGGGTGAACAATTATGCGCCGGACGGCGGAAAGGCTACGTCCGAGGCGGGAAAGTGGGTTGCGACGGGCGCTGCAAGAGTTCCTTGCGGTGCCACTGGCGATCATCGCCGGGTTCGTCGTGCTGGGGGTCATCACCAGCGTGCTGGACGGTACCGAGGTGGGCTGGCTGCGCCCGGTCGCGCACGCATTGTCGAAGCTGGCGCCGCCGCAGGAAAACCAGTCGATGCTGCGCACGGTGGCTCCCGGGATGCTCACCTTGATGACGATCACCTTCGTACTGTTACTGACGTTGATCCACCGGATGGCCGATGTGTTTACGTGGGTCGTGGTGGAGCAATTTTTTCGCCGCCTCGTCAACCAGGCCTTCTTCGGCTACTTCGCCGGGCTGTCGGCTTTCTACGTCGTGGTCTTGGCGTTGGTCGACCCCCAGCAAGCCGTGTTCAGTACTGCGGTCGCGCTGATCCTCAGCGTGCTGGCCATGGCTGGACTGGTGGTCTTCGGATATCTGGTGCTCGACCAGCTACGTCCTCCTTCGGTGGTGGAGCGCATCGTGCAGATCACCATCGCAACGCGTGCCCGCCAGCTGAAGTGGTTACGGAATGTGCGGAAAGAACCACTTCTCGAGCACCTCCCGGCGACTACCGTCTGTGCCCAGTGCAGCGGCTATCTCGTCGACATCGACTTCGACACCCTCCGTCGCGCGCTCGACTCCGCAACTGGGGCAGCAGAGATCGAGTTCTCCGCCAAGCTGGGAACGCACATCGTCGCCGGCACTCACTTGGCCACGGTCCGTGCCGACGACGAGGGCGAACGTGACCGGTTGGCCGAAGCCGTCCTCGACGCGTTGCGCTGCGGCAGGGAGCGGCAACTCGACCGGGAACCGTCTTACGGTGTGCATCAGCTATCCAGCATCGGGTGGGCCGCTGCGACTCAGCGGGATCCGGAAGCGGCCTTGGTGACAGTCGACGGGTTGCACGAGCTCTTGGCGTACTGGGCTCAGGAGTCCCCGCCGCAAGGCGAGTCAGACGATGAGGACCGGCTTCCGGTGGTCTACCGGGATCGCATTATTCCCTTGGTGTTGACCGCGTTGGCGAGCATCGCGGTGGGCGCCATCGAGGGTGGGCAACATCAGACCTGTGCCCAGGTGCTGAAGGTCTTCGCCATGGCGATTCCGCGCCTATCGCCGGACCACCAACTGTCGGCAACGGCGCAGTTGCGCTATGCGCTGCCGACGGCCACCAGGCACCCGTGTACCGAAGAGCTCGATCGGGCGCTGGCTGAGCTGGGCCGGACGCTTTCGGAAAACGGCCACCTCGGCGTGGCGGCGGAACTGGACCACGTCGAGTCACGCCTGAACGCTCGACTACCCGGCTGAGGACTCTTGCCGCCGCCGATACAGCCAACGCGTAAGCAGGCCAATCAGCACGACTGCGACCGCTATCAGCAAGTAGGTCTGGTACTGCACAAACTTGGCGTAAATCACCGGGATGTGCGTTTGGGCCAGGTATCCGACCAGGACCCAGAGACCGACCCACGCAATGGCGCCCACCACGTTGTAGGTCAGGAAGCGTCGCCACTGCATCTCGGCCAGGCCCGCGACGATCCCGATTGCCTGGCGCAGCCCGTCGACGAACCGCCCGATCAGCACGACCATGTTGCCGCGCCCGTGAAAAAAGCGCTCGGTGGCCGCGACCCGGTTCTCGGTGAGCAACACGTAACGGCCGAAGCGGCGCACCAGCGGCCGCCCGCCGTAATAGCCGATGGCGTACCCGAAGTTGTCCCCGATCACCGCGGCCAGCAACGCCAATATCAACACCGCAGCGAGGTTCAAATGCCCCGACGCTGCGTAGACACCGGCCGCGATCAGGATGATCTGGCCAGGTGCCGGAACGCCGATCCCCTCCACGGCGACCACGCCCACCAAGGCCAGGTAGCCGTAGTGGTCCAGAACCGACGAGAGCGGATTGAGAACCCCCGGCAATTGCGACGACATGATCACCGTGGGTGCCCGATCGGCACTGTGGGTAAACGCTCAGGGGTAAACGCTCAGGCCCGAAGCATTCGGTGTAGGAATCTGTAGCTGAGCGCCGCCTTGAACGCCAGTTGCTCGTTGTCGGCAGCGCCGGCGTGGCCGCCTTCGATGTTCTCGTGGTACCAGACCCGATGACCGGCTGCCTCCAGGGCCGCCGCCATCTTGCGGGCGTGGCCCGGATGCACCCGATCGTCGCGGGTGGAGGTGGTGATCAGCACCGGAGGATACTTGCGATCCGCCGAAATGTTCTGATATGGCGAATATTTGGAGATGAATTCCCAATCGTCGGGGTCGTCGGGGTTGCCGTATTCGGCCATCCACGAGGCGCCGGCCAACAACAGGTGATAGCGCTTCATGTCGAGCAGTGGCACGTCGCACACCAGCGCGCCGAACTTCTCCGGGTATTTGGTCAGCATGATGCCCATCAGCAGACCGCCGTTGCTGCCGCCCTGGGCGCCGAGCTGTTCGACGGTGGTGATGCCGCGATCGACCAAATCGGTTGCCACCGCGGCGAAGTCCTCGTCGACCTTGTGCCTGCCCGCTCGGATCGCCTGGGTGTGCCAGCCGGGCCCGTACTCGCCGCCGCCGCGGATGTTGGCCAGCGCGTAGGTGCCGCCGCGAGCCAGCCACAGCCGGCCCAGCACGCCCGCATATCCCGGGGTGTTGGACGACTCGAATCCGCCGTAGCCGCCCAACAGCGTTGGTCCCGCCCCATCAGTGCCATCCGGCCGCACCAGGAAGTACGGAATCGAGGTGCCGTCCTTCGACTCGACGAAATGCTGTGACACGGTGATGTTTTCGGCGTCGAAGAAGTCCGGCGCCGACTTGATCTTCTCCAGCCGGCCGTCGCCGCTGCCGCGCAGCAGCCGCGACGGGGTGTCGAATCCACTTGAGTCCAAGAAGAATTCGTCGCCGGTGTCGTCGGCCGCGACGATCACGGTGTTGGTGGCGGCGGGGATACCGGACAACGGCCGGCGCCGCCAGCCACTCACAGATGCTGGCGTGACGATCTCGACGCGGCTCGCCACGTCGGCCAGCGTCACGATCAGCAGCCGATCCCGGGTCCACGCGTAGTGAGACAGCGCGGTGTGCTCGTCGGGCTCGAACACCACAGTCAATTCCCTTGCACCGGAGAGGAATGCGGCATAGTCGGAGGCCAGCAGCGAGCCCGCGGCGTAACTCGTGGCGCCGACGGTCCAATCGCTGCGCAGATCGATCAGCAGCCACTCCCGGTGAATCGAGAGGCTGGCGTCGGTGGGTGCTTCGATCCGGATTAGCTCCGAGCCGCGCAGCTCATAGACCTCCTCGTTCCAGAAGTCGAGCGCTCGGGCCAGCATGGTGCGCTCGAAGCCGGGTGTCCGGTCCACCGACGCCATGACGCTGACGTCGGTGCGCGTGCCCTCGAAGACCGTTTCCGCATCGGTCAGCGGCGTACCCCGGCGCCACCGCTTGATGATTCGCGGATAGCCGGAATCTGTGAGCGACTCGTCGCCGAAGTCGGTGCCAACCAGGACGGTATCTGGATCCGCCCACGCCGTCTGGGACTTGGCCTGTGGCAGCTCGAACCCGCCCGCGACGAATTCGCATGTCAGCATGTCGAATTCACGTACGACGGCGGCGTCCGAGCCGCCCGGGGAGAGGGTGACCAGCGCGCGGGTGTGGTCGGGCCTGATGACGTTGGCCCCGTGCCACACCCATTTTTGATTGTCGGTTCGCCCCAGCTGATCTACGTCGATCAGGATGTCCCATTCGGGGGCGTCGGTGCGGTAGCTGTCCAATGTGGTGCGCCGCCACAGCCCGCGCGGGTTGTCGGCATCGCGCCAGAAGTTGTAGAGGTACTCGCCGCGGCGGGTCACGTAGGGGATGCGGGTATCGGTGTCGAGCACTTCGAGCGCCTCGGCGCGCATCTGCTCGAACTCCGCATCACAGAACTCGGCTTTCGTCGGCTCGTTGCGCGCGCGGACCCGATCCAGCGCCTCCTCACCGGTGATGTCTTCGAGCCACAGATACGGGTCGCTGTCTTGGGCCTCGGCACCAGGAGTCATGGCTGCCATTCTGGTCCCGGCGGTAGTGTGAGCTGTATTACATGAGGGTCGAATGAGGGAGCCGAGCAAATGACCGTCTTCGCACGTCCAGGTGCAGCCGGGGCGCTGATGTCGTATGAATCCCGGTACCAGAACTTCATCGGGGGCCAGTGGGTGGCTCCCGCCTCGGGCCGCTACTTCGAGAACCCGACGCCGGTGACCGGCGAGGTGTTCTGCGAGATACCGCGTTCCGACGAGACCGACATCGACAAGGCGCTCGACGCGGCGCACGCGGCGGCCCCGGTGTGGGGCAAGACCGCGCCTGCCGGGCGGTCGGCGATCCTGAACAAGATCGCCGACCGCATCGACGAGAACACTGCCGCGCTGGCGGTCGCCGAAGTATGGGACAACGGCAAACCGATCCGGGAGGCACTGGCCGCCGACATCCCGCTGGCGGCCGATCATTTCCGGTATTTCGCCGCGGCCATCCGGGCACAGGAAGGCGCGCTGTCCCAAATCGACGAGGACACCGTCGCCTACCACTTCCACGAGCCGCTCGGCGTGGTCGGGCAGATCATCCCGTGGAACTTCCCGATCCTGATGGGCGCCTGGAAACTGGCTCCGGCGCTGGCAGCAGGAAACGCGGTGGTGCTCAAACCGGCCGAGCAGACGCCGGCCTCGATCCTTTACCTGATGTCGCTGATCGGTGACCTGCTGCCGCCCGGTGTGGTCAACATCGTCAACGGCTTCGGCGCCGAAGCCGGCAAACCACTGGCGTCCAGCGACCGGATCGCCAAGGTCGCATTCACCGGCGAGACCACCACCGGGCGACTGATCATGCAGTACGCGTCGCAGAACCTGATCCCGGTCACCCTGGAGCTTGGCGGCAAGAGTCCCAACATCTTCTTCTCCGACGTGATGGCGGCCAACGACGACTTCCAGGACAAGGCGCTGGAAGGGTTCACCATGTTCGCCCTCAACCAGGGCGAGGTGTGCACGTGCCCATCCCGCAGCCTGATCCAGGCAGACATCCACGACGAGTTCCTGGAACTGGCGGCGATCCGCACCAAGGCCGTCCGGCAGGGCGACCCGCTGGATTCCGAGACCATGCTGGGTTCGCAGGCGTCCAACGACCAGCTGGAAAAGATCTTGTCCTACATCGAAATCGGTAAGGGTGAGGGCGCCAAGATCATCACCGGCGGCGAGCGCGCCGAACTCGGCGGTGACCTGTCCGGCGGCTACTACGTCCAGCCGACGATCTTCACCGGCAACAACAAGATGCGCATCTTCCAGGAGGAGATCTTCGGGCCGGTGGTCGCGGTGACGCCGTTCAACAGCTACGACGACGCGATGGGCATCGCCAACGACACCCTCTACGGCCTGGGTGCGGGCGTGTGGAGCCGCGACGGGAACACCGCCTATCGGGCCGGGCGCGAGATCAAGGCCGGACGGGTGTGGGTCAACTGCTACCACGTGTATCCGCCGCACGCGGCCTTCGGCGGCTACAAGCAATCCGGCTTCGGCCGCGAGGGCCACAAGATGGCCCTCGAGCACTACCAGCAGACCAAGAACATGCTGGTGTCCTACTCCGACAAGGCGCTGGGTTTCTTCTGATGATCCCGGGCGCGCTGATCACCAGCGACGCCGCCGACCTGCTGGCCCGCCTGCAACAGCGGCACGGGCCGGTGATGTTCCACCAGTCCGGCGGCTGCTGCGACGGGTCGTCGCCGATGTGCTACCCGCGCGCCGACTTCCTCGTCGGCGACCGCGACGTCCTGCTCGGCGTCTTGGACGTCGGGGGAGACGGCGTGCCGGTGTGGATCTCCGGGCCGCAGTATCAGACCTGGAAGCACACCCAGTTGATCATCGACGTGGTGCCCGGCCGTGGCGGCGGGTTCAGCCTGGAAGCGCCCGAAGGGTTGCGGTTCCTCAGTCGCGGCCGGGTCTTCAGCGACGACGAGAAAGCCCAGGTAGAGGCGGCGCCGGTGATCACCGGCGCGGCTTACGAGCGGGGCGAACGCCCGGCGGTCCGGGGTCAGGTGGTGTCTGGTAACCCGCCGGGAGCGTGCCCGGTCAGTAGCCCGTAACCGCAGTAAGGTCGAAAAGCGTGATTCCGCTTCCGCGACCTTGGCTGCTGGCCGGCGCCATGCTGACCGGCGTCGCGCTGGGGCAGCTGGCCGCGGTGGCGTCGACGTTGTTGGTCCATACGCGGGTCCGGCCGGACGTCGTCATTGCGCTGGTGGTCGGAATTCCCAGCGTGATCGGGTTACTGGTGATCCTGCTGTCGGGGCGACGCTGGGTGACAATGGTGGGCGCGTTCATCCTCGCACTGGCGCCGGGCTGGTTCGGCGCGCTCGTCGCGATTCAGGTTGTGTCCGGTGGCTGACAAAGAAGCCGAGAACGACGCTTCTCCGGGGACCGAGGCGTTCGTGCCGGATTTCGACACCGGCGAACCGTCGGTGCCGTTCGTCCCGAACTTCGACGACGAGTCGGGACCGCTGCCGGTGCCGCCGGAGAAGCCCGAGGAGGAGCCGAAAGAGCCGGAGCCGGCCGAGCCCGACGGCGCAGCGAAAGCCGAACCCGAGGCTCCCCTCGTGCCGGCCACCGTGCCTGTCGCGGTGCCGGGGCGATACCAATACCTGAAGTGGTGGAAGTTGGTTGTGGTGATCCTCGGCGTCTGGTGCGCCGCAGGGGTCTTCGGGCTGGGCCTGTTCTATTGGTGGTTTCACACCGTCGACAAGACCTGGCCGGTGTTCGTGGTCCTGGTCTACGTGGTGGCGTGCTCGGTGGCCGGCGTGCTGCTGGCGATGGTTCCGGGTAGGCCACTGATCTCGGCGTTGTCGCTTGCGGTGATGTCGGGGCCGTTTGCCTCCGTCGCCGCCGCGGCGCCGCTGTACGGCTATTACTACTGCGAGCGCACCGGCCACTGTCTGCTGAGTGTCATTCCCTACTGACGGTCTTGCCGGGCCCGCGCAAACGTTAGGGTAGTGCGCGTGACCCACTATGACGTCGTCGTCCTCGGGGCCGGCCCCGGCGGATACGTGGCGGCCATCCGCGCCGCCCAACTCGGTCTGAACACCGCGGTCGTCGAACCCAAATACTGGGGCGGCGTCTGCCTCAATGTCGGGTGCATCCCGTCCAAAGCGCTGCTGCGCAACGCCGAGCTGGCCCACATCGTCACCAAGGAAGCCAAGACCTTCGGCATCAGCGGCGAGGCGACGTTCGACTACGGGATCGCCTTCGACCGCAGCCGCAAGGTGGCCGAGGGCCGCGTCGCCGGTGTGCACTTCCTGATGAAAAAGAACAAGATCACCGAGATCCACGGGTACGGCAGATTCACCGATCCCAAAACGCTGTCCGTCGAGCTCAACGAAGGTGGCACTGAGACGGTCACGTTCGACAGCGCCATCATCGCCACCGGCAGCAGCACCCGGCTGGTGCCCGGCACCTCGCTGTCGGAAAACGTGGTCACCTACGAAGAACTCATCCTGTCCCGCGACCTGCCGAAGTCGATCATCATCGCCGGCGCCGGCGCGATCGGCATGGAGTTCGGCTACGTGCTGAAGAACTACGGCGTCGACGTGACGATCGTGGAGTTTCTGCCGCGGGCGCTGCCGAACGAGGATGCCGACGCCTCCAAGGAGATCGAGAAGCAGTTCAAGAAGCTCGGCGTGAAAATTCTCACCGGTACCAAGGTCGAGTCCATCAAAGACAACGGGTCCGAGGTCGCCGTCAGCGTCAGCAAGGGCGGCAACGCTGAGGAGCTCACGACCGAAAAGGTGTTGCAGGCCATCGGGTTTGCGCCCAACGTCGAGGGCTATGGGCTGGACCAGGCCGGCGTCGAGCTGACCGACCGCAAGGCCATCGGCATCACCGACTACATGCAGACCAGCGTCCCGCACATCTACGCGATCGGCGACGTCACCGGCAAGCTGCAGCTGGCCCACGTCGCCGAGGCGCAGGGTGTGGTGGCGGCCGAAACCATCGCGGGCGCAGAGACTTTGGCGCTCGGCGACTACCGCATGCTGCCGCGCGCGACGTTCTGTCAGCCCAACGTCGCCAGCTTCGGGCTCACCGAGGAAGAGGCCCGCAACGAAGGCTACGACGTCGTGGTGGCGAAGTTCCCGTTCACCGCCAACGCCAAAGCGCACGGCGTCGGGGATCCCAGCGGTTTCGTCAAGCTGATCGCCGACGCCAAGTACGGTGAGCTGCTCGGCGGGCACCTGGTTGGCCACGACGTCTCTGAGCTGTTGCCCGAGCTCACCCTGGCGCAGAAGTGGGACCTCACGGCCAACGAGCTGGCCCGCAACGTGCACACCCATCCGACAATGTCCGAGGCGCTGCAGGAGTGCTTCCACGGCCTGGTTGGCCACATGATCAACTTCTGAGCAGCTATGAAAACCACTCAGAGCCATACCCCGGCCAAGATCGTGGGCGCGACTGCCGGTTTGGTCGCCGGCTATGTGCTGTGGCTAATCGCCATTTCGGTCGGCGAATCCCTCACCACAGTCAGCAAGTGGAGCTTGGCGGTATTGCTGCTGTCCGTGGCACTGGCGGTCGGCGCGGTGGTGGGGGGCACGCTGATGCGTTGGCGCCGTAGATATTTCGGCGCGGCGTTCGCATTCGGCCTGCCGATACTTCCGGTGGTGCTGGCGTTGGCGGTGCTGGCCAACATCTATCTGTGAGACGGCCGTTAGCTGCGCCGCGTCGAACGTGGGCCCAATGGACGAAAAACCATAAGAACTCATACATATCCCCCACGTTCGACGTGTCTGCGCCGCCCCCTAGCCGCGCGGGTTGTCCAGCGGGATCTCAAGAGCATGCATGGTGGCGGCGAGCCCGTCGTATTGGCTTGCCAGCAAGCAGAATTCGATCAGCTGTCGGCGATCCAGGTGGGCCGCCAACCGCTGCCAGGTCTCATCGGTGATGGTGCGGTCCTTGACGAATTCGTCGGTCGCCTGCAGCAGTGCCTGCTGGCGCGCGGAGAGGCAGTTGCGGGCCTTTGCCGCTACGTCCGGCCAGGCGAAGATGGTGGCCTGCAGATCCGCGTTCAGGCCCTTGGCGCGCGCCATGGTGCGGTGGTGCTGCAGCTCGTATTCGCAGGACCGCAGATGCGCGACACGCAGGATCACCAGTTCGGTGTCGATCGCCGGCAGCCGGCCCCGAAGCAGTCGGCCGCTGTAGATCGACCACGTCCAGAACAGCAGCCGACGCTGTCCCAGGGTGGTGAACAGATGCATCTCCGGTGCGCGCACCTTGCGCGCCGCCAGCTTTGCCATGACCCAGTTGATCGGCCCCAGCTCGCGGAAGCCGCCGGACGGGATCCGGGCGATCTGGCTGCCCGTCACGGCTGGAGCACCAGATAGGGCGACACCGTACTGCGATGCTCGTCAAGATCGAGTGCGCGCCCCAGCGCGGGGAAGGCCCGCTGCGGACACCTGTCGCGTTCACAGACGCGGCAACCCGCGCCGATCGGTGTGGCGATTTTCCCTGGATCCCCCGACAAGTCGAGTCCTTCCGAGTAGACGAGCCGGTGGGCGTGGCGAAGTTCGCAGCCCAGCCCGATCGCGAAGGTCTTACCGGGCTGACCATACCGGGCAGCGCGGCGCTCTACCGTGCGGGCCACCCAGAGGTAGTTGCGGCCGTCGGGCATCTGCGCGATCTGCACCAAGATCTTGCCCGGGTTGGCGAAGGTCTCGTAGACGTTCCACAACGGGCAGGTGCCTCCGCTGGAGGAGAAGTGAAAGCCCGTGGCGGACTGCCGTTTTGACATATTGCCGGCCCGGTCTACCCGGACGAACGAGAACGGCACCCCGCGCATCGAGGGCCGCTGCAGCGTGGACAGCCGGTGCGCGATGGTCTCGTAGCTCACCGAGTAGAACGCCGACAGCCGCTCGACGTCGTAGCGGAAGTTCTCGGCCACGTCGTGAAACTGCCGGTACGGCAGCACCGCGGCGGCAGCGAAGTAGTTGGCCAGCCCGAGCCTGGCCAGGGTGCGTGATTCGGCGCTGGTGAACTTGCCGTCCTCCACCATGGAGTCGATCAGCTCGCCGAACTCGAGATAGGCCAATTCGGCGGCCATCTTGAACACCTGTTGGCCCGACGAGAGGTGATTGCTGATCTCCAGCGTCTTGGTCTTGGGGTCGTAGCGGTGCAGCACGGTGTCACCGAGGTCGATGCGCTTGGTGATGCGCACCCCGTGCACCTCGGTGAGCCGCCGGGGCAGCTCCCGGGCCAGGTCGCCGTGATGCATCCGCAGCTGCGTGGTCAGGTCTTCGGCCGCGGTGTCGAGCTCGTGCAGGTAGTTCTGGCGCTCGTAGAAGTAGTCGCGGACCTCTTCGTGCGGCATGGTGATCGATCCGCTGCCACTGCTGCCGTCGAAGAAGCGCTCCTCGGTGGCGGCCGCCAGCTGCGCGGTGGTGATCCGGTAGCGCCGGTGCAGGTTGACGACCGCGCGAGCCAGCGTGGGATGAGCGCTGACCATCTCGGCGACCTCCGTCGGGTCCACGTTGATGTCCAAATCGCGGTCCATGGTCACTTCGCGCAGTTCGGCGACCAGCCGCGTGTCGTCTTGCGGGGCGAAGAAGGTCGCGTCCACCCCGAACACCTCGGTGATGCGCAGCAGGACTGCCACCGTCAAGGGCCGCACGTCGTGTTCGATCTGATTGAGGTAACTCGGCGAGATCTCGAGCATCTGGGCCAATGCGGCTTGACTGAAACCCCGCTCGTTGCGCAGTTGGCGCACCCGTGAGCCGACGAACGTTTTGGACACTCGACCCAGCCTACGCTGCACTGTTAATGCTTGATTGGCAGACTTTGCACGCGCGTCGGGGTGCCGAATTTTGGAATATCCACGCTGCCATTGGCATGATTCGCATCAGAAATAGGGGGAGATACGCCGAATGCGGGAGTTTTAGCCGTGAGCCTGGACAAAACAATGATGCCGGTGCCCGACGGCAGCCCCGATGTGTTCGATCGCGAGTGGCCGCTGCGGGTGGCCGACATCGACCGCACCGGCCGGCTGCGCCTGGACGCGGCCTGCCGGCACATCCAGGACATCGGCCAGGACCAGCTGCGGGAGATGGGCTTCGAGGAGACCCACCCGCTGTGGATCGTCCGGCGCACCATGGTCGACCTGATTCGCCCGATCGAATTTCAGGACATGCTGCGGTGCCGGCGCTGGTGTTCGGGCACCTCCAACCGGTGGTGCGAGATGCGGGTCCGGATAGACGGGCGCAAGGGCGGCCTGATCGAATCCGAGGCGTTCTGGATCCACGTCAACCGGGAGACCGAGATGCCGGCCCGAATCGCCGACGACTTCCTGGCGGGCTTGCACAAGACCACCTCGGTCGACCGGCTGCGCTGGAAGGGTTACCTGAAGCCCGGCAGCCGCGATGACGCGTCCGAGATCCACGAATTCCCGGTCCGGGTCACCGACATCGACTTGTTCGACCACATGAACAACTCGGTCTATTGGAGCGTGGTCGAGGACTACCTGGCCTCCCACCCCGAGCTGCTGGCCGGGCCACTGCGGGTCACGATCGAGCATGAGGCACCAGTGGCGCTGGGTGACAAGCTCGAAATCATCTCGCATGTCCACCCCGCCGGATCCACCGAGAAGTTCGGTTCCGGACTGACCGATCGCGCTGTTACAACGCTCACATATGCCGTCGGCGACGAGACGAAAGCCGTCGCTGCGCTGTTCTCCCTTTAACCGGACAAGCGTCCCGGTTAATTGTCCGCTGACCTGCGCATTCTGGTTACTGGCGGGTAGTTTCTGAAACGGTCAAGTGTTTGCGTGCCTTCGCAAGATTCGCAAAATGACCACCAGTCATAGCCAAAATTCGCAAGTGAAATGGGTGGACCAGCAGGAATGGCCTGTGTCAGGGTCGTGTTAGCACACCAGTGAAGTCAAGCCTTGAGCCTCACTTGGAACCCAGTCAGTGAAGACCGTTAAGGAGTTATCCATGTCTGACGTCGGCACCCCGAAGAGCGCTGAGCAGATCCAGCGCGATTGGGACACCAACCCGCGCTGGAAGGACGTCACCCGCACCTACTCGGCCAAGGACGTCGTCGCCTTGCAGGGCAGCGTCGTCGAGGAGCACACCCTGGCCCGTCGCGGCGCGGAGGTGCTGTGGCGTCAGCTGCACGACCTGGAGTTCGTGAACGCGCTGGGCGCCCTCACCGGCAACATGGCCGTGCAGCAGGTGCGCGCCGGCCTCAAGGCCATCTACCTCTCCGGCTGGCAGGTCGCCGGTGACGCCAACCTTTCCGGCCACACCTACCCCGACCAGAGCCTCTACCCGGCCAACTCGGTGCCGCAGGTCATCCGTCGCATCAACAACGCGCTGCTGCGCGCCGACGAGATCGCCGCGGTCGAGGGCGACAAGTCGGTGGAGAACTGGCTCGCTCCGATCGTCGCCGACGGCGAGGCCGGCTTCGGTGGCGCGCTCAACGTCTACGAGCTGCAGAAGGCCATGATCGCCGCGGGTGTCGCCGGCTCGCACTGGGAGGACCAGCTGGCCTCGGAGAAGAAATGTGGCCACCTGGGCGGCAAGGTGCTGATCCCCACCCAGCAGCACATCCGCACCTTGACGTCGGCCCGGCTCGCGGCTGACGTAGCCGACGTCCCGACCGTCGTCATCGCGCGCACCGACGCCGAGGCCGCCACGCTGATCACCTCCGACGTCGACGAGCGCGACCGCCCGTTCATCACCGGCGAGCGCACTTCCGAGGGCTTCTATCGGGTGAAGAACGGCTTGGAGCCGTGCATCGCCCGCGCGAAGGCCTACGCGCCGTACGCGGATCTGATCTGGATGGAGACCGGCACGCCCGACCTGGAGCTGGCCCGCAAGTTCGCCGAGGGCGTCAAGAGCGAGTTCCCCGACCAGATGCTGGCCTACAACTGCTCGCCGTCCTTCAACTGGAAGAAGCACCTCGACGACGCGACCATCGCGAGGTTCCAGAAGGAGCTCGGCGCAATGGGTTTCAAGTTCCAATTCATCACCCTGGCCGGCTTCCACGCGCTGAACTACTCGATGTTCGACCTGGCGTACGGCTACGCGCGCAACCAGATGAGCGCCTACGTCGAGCTGCAGGAGCAGGAGTTCGCCGCCGAGGAGCGGGGCTACACCGCGACCAAGCACCAGCGCGAGGTCGGTGCCGGCTACTTCGACCGGATCGCCACCACCGTCGACCCGAAGTCGTCGACCACCGCCCTGACCGGCTCCACCGAAGAGGGCCAGTTCCACTGAGTTAATCTGCCGAGCAGACGCAAAATCACCCATTTCTGCCCGAAATGAGGTGATTTTGCGTCTGCTCGCGCGTATGCGCGTATGAGAGGAGTGGTCAATGGCAATCGACCGGGTAGGGGTAATCGGCGCCGGGCAGATGGGATCCGGCATCGCTGAGGTCTCGGTACGTGCCGGCGTCGACGTGACGGTGTTCGAGACCACCGACGCGCTGATCACCGCGGGTCGCAACCGCATCGTCAAGTCGCTGGAGCGGGGCGTCAGCGCGGGCAAGGTGACCGAGCGTGAGCGAGACCGCGCACTCGACAAGCTGACCTTCACCACCAGCCTGACCGACCTCGCCGACCGTCAGCTGGTGATCGAGGCCGTCGTCGAAGACGAGACCGTCAAGGCCGGCATCTTCGCCGAGCTCGACCGGGTTATCACCGACCCCGACGCGGTGCTGGCGTCGAACACGTCCAGCATCCCGATCATGAAGATCGCCGCGGCAACCAAGAACCCGCAGCGCGTGCTCGGACTGCACTTCTTCAACCCCGTCCCGGTGTTGCCACTGGTCGAGCTGGTGAGCACGCTGGTCACCGACAAGGCCGCTGCCGCGCGCACGGAAGAGTTTGCCAGCTCAGTGCTGGGCAAACAGGTGGTGCGCTGCTCCGACCGGTCCGGCTTCGTGGTGAACGCGCTGCTGGTGCCCTACTTGCTGACGGCGATCCGGATGGTCGAGGGCGGCTTCGCATCCGTCGAAGACGTCGACAAGGCCGTGGTTGCCGGGCTCTCCCACCCCATGGGCCCGCTGCGGCTTTCCGACCTGATCGGGCTGGACACCGTCAAACTGATCGCCGACAAGATGTACGAGGAATTCAAGGAGCCGCAATACGGGCCGCCGCCATTGCTGTTGCGGATGGTCGAGGCGGGCCTGCTCGGCAGGAAGTCCGGGCACGGTTTCTACACGTACTGAGTTACTTCTCCAAAGTGAACTGATCAACGTCGGTGTAACCCTCGCGGAACAGCTTGGCGCAGCCGGTCAGGTACTTCATGTAGCGGTCGTAGACCTTCTCGGACTGGATCGCGATGGCCTGTTCGCGGTTGGCCCGAAGCGCGGCGGCCCACATGTCCAGCGTGCGCGCGTAGTGCAACTGCAGCGACTGGACCCGGGTCAGCCTGAAGCCCGCCTCGACGGCGTGCTCCTCGACCAGCGCCGGAGTCGGCAGCCAGCCGCCGGGAAAGATCTCGGCGAGGATGAACTGGGTGAAGTGAACGACTTCGTGGGTCAGCGTCAGGCCCTTGGCCCGTGCGTCTTTGAAGTTGGGACGGACGATGGTGTGCAGCAGCATGACGCCGTCGCTGGGCAACACGCTGTAAGCCATCTTGAAGAAGTGGCTCCAGCGTTGCCGGCCGAAGTGCTCGAACGCACCGATCGACACGATCCGGTCGACGGGCTCGTCGAACTTCTCCCACCCTTCCAGCAGCACCCGCGCGCTGCGGGAGGTGTCCATCTCGTCGAACGTGCGCTGGACGTGCGCGGCCTGGTTTTCCGACAACGTCAGCCCCACGACATTGACGTCGTACTTCTCGATGGCACGCCGCATGGTGGCGCCCCAGCCGCAGCCGATGTCCAGCAGCGTCATCCCTGGCTCGAGCCCCAATTTGCCCAGGGCCAGGTCGATCTTGGCGAGCTGGGCTTCCTGCAGCGTCATATCGTCGCGCTCGAAGTAGGCGCAGCTGTACGTCTGGCTGGGGTCGAGGAACAGGCGGAAGAAGTCGTCGGATAGGTCGTAGTGGGCTTGCACATTCCCAAAATGCGGCGTGAGCTGCACGGCCATGACGAGAAGAGCCTTTCTGTGGGTCACGGAGGCTCATGGCGCAGCAATCGACGCGCCCTAGAACCAGCCCCCGTATGCGATCAATGCATGCTAGCCGCTAGCGGCGCTGAACTCACAATGTGCGCAGAGCCGCTCCGACCGCCAGCCCGACCACCAACAGCGCACCAGCCTGCCGGACGTGCAGCCAGGCCAGTGCGGCATACCACAGCGGCCACACCGGGAAATTCGGTGGCGGCTCCTCGGGCGGCGGCCGGCGGAAATACGGCCACACTTTCACCAGCCGGGGCAGCGCCAAGACCACCACGAGTGCCGGCCAAGGCATCGCCCGCACCGCAACCGCACCGGCGATCAGCACATAGAAGCCGGCCATCATGCCCAGGGTGAGCATCCGGGCACGCCCCTCGCCGAGCAGCACCGGCACGGTGCGAATGCCCAGCGGCTCGTCGTAGGGGATCTTGTCGATGTGCTTGCCCATCAGCACCGTGGTGCACAGCAAACCGTAGGGGAGCGAGGCCAGGACCACGTCCCAGCCCACCGCGCCGACTGCAGAGTAGTAGGTGCCGCACACCATCAACGGGCCCCAGACCACGAACACGTCGGGCTCGCCGAGCCCACGCTTCTTCAGCCGCAGCGGCGGAGCCGTGTAGGCGACGCTCAGCACGAACCCGCTGAGCGCGAAGGCCACGACGGGCCAGCCGCGCGCCCAGGTCAGGATGACCAGGATGGCCAGGTCCGCGACATTCACCGCCAGGATCGCCAGGCCCAGCGTGCGCCGGCTGACCAGCCCGGACAGCACCGGGTGCGGAGCGTAGAGCGCGCGCGGGTAGGTGGCGCTGTCGGTGCCGACCTGCGTGTCGTAGAGGTCGTTCATCAGGTTGTTGGCGGTGTGCGCCAACGTGATGCCCACCACGGCCAGGACCAGCCAGCGCCAGTCCAGCCCGGGCTTGCCGATCGCCAGCAGCGCGGCTACCAGCCCGGAGAACAGCGTCATCGGCAGCAGTGCCGCGCGGGTGACGACGAGCCAGCGGGTCACCGCGTCGACGGGGCCGTCCGGTGGCGGATTGGTGGTGCGCAATGCATAGCCCCACGACTTCAGCCGTGAGCCGGCGCTGACCTCAGGCATTTGCTACGCCCCCTGTCTACAACTGCTCCCAGGGCCCGACGATGGGCGAAGGATGCGGCTCCCCGCGGAACTTCTCCAGCGAACCGCCGGCTTCGACGATCCCGCACAGTGCGCTCCAGCTCAGCATCGTCAGGTAGTCGATGAGCTCGGCGGTGCTCATCCGGGGATTCGACATCCAGGAGTGGGTGGCCAACTGCACCCCGCCGACGATCAGGTACGCCCACGGCTCCACCCCGCCGGTGTCCATCCCGGCCTCGATCATGCGCCGGCGCAGCATCACCGCGATCATGCGGGCGATGATCCGCTCGGAGTCGGCGATCACCTTGCTCTTGCTGCCCGAGCTGTTGGCCATCACGAAGCCGTACGGCTCCGGCTCGGCCGCCACGGTTTCCACATAGACCCTGATGACCTCGCGGGTCAGGTCGTAGCCGTCGAGGTTGGAGGACAGTGCGGCGGCCATGTTGGGAATCAACGTGGTCTGCGCGAAGCGCATCATCACCGCGGTGGTCAGGTCGTTCTTGTCGACGAAGTAGCGGTACAGCACGGTCTTGGAGACGCCGATCTCGGCGGCGATCTCGTCCATGCTGAGGTTTCGGCCTTGTCGGCGAATCGCTTCGATGGTGCCGTCAACCAACTCGTTTCGGCGCTCCACCTTGTGTTGATGCCAGCGCCGCTTGCGGCCGTCCGTCTTGGCGGTCACCGCGGGGATTTGCTCTGCCACTTTCGCCGATTTCCCATTCCCTAGACGCTCTCGATATTACGGCCCGTCGGGTGCCTGAGCGCCGAGGCTCAGCGCAAGTCAGCGGTGCCGGGGTCCCGCTCGTGGATGATGGTGTGGTGGCACACAGAGCCTCACATCCAGGCGAGGCGCTCCCCGCGGTGACGCGCCCGGCCCGCGCGTCGTTCGCGGAGTCGTTCGCCGCGGCCGATCCGGTCGCGGACGCGGAGCGGCGGCGGGGACTGCGCCGGATGAAAGCGGTGGCGCTGAGCTTTCTGATCGGTGCCACCGGCTTGTTCCTCGCCTGTCGGTGGGCCCAGGCGCACGGCACCACCGGCATCTGGGTCGGCTACGTCGGTGCTGCCGCGGAGGCCGGCATGGTGGGCGCCCTGGCCGACTGGTTCGCGGTCACCGCGCTGTTCAAGCACCCGCTGGGCATCCCGATCCCGCACACCGCGATCATCAGGCGCAAGAAAGACCAGCTCGGCGAGGGCCTGGGCACATTCGTGCGGGAAAACTTCCTGTCACCGGCGGTGGTGGAGACCAAGCTGCGCGACGCGCAGGTGCCCGGACGGCTCGGCAAGTGGCTGTCCGACGTCTCGCACGCCGAGCGGGTGGCGAACGAGACGGCGACGGTGTTGCGGGTGCTGGTCGAGCTGCTGCGCGACGACGACGTGCAGCAGGTGATCGACCGGATGATCGTGCGCCGCATCGCCGAGCCGCAGTGGGGTCCGCCGGTGGGCCGCGTGCTGGCGACGCTGCTGGCCGAGAACCGGCAGGAGGCCCTGATTCAGCTGCTGGCCGATCGGGCGTTCCAGTGGTCGCTGAACGCCGGCGAGGTGATCCAGCGGGTGGTCGAGCGTGATTCCCCGAGCTGGTCGCCCCGGTTCATCGACCACATGGTGGGCGATCGCATCCACCGCGAGCTGATGGACTTCACCGACAAGGTGCGCCGCAACCCGGACCACGAGTTGCGGCGCTCGGCGACGCGCTTCCTGTTCGAATTCGCCGACGACCTGCAAAATGATCCGGCCACCATCGCGCGCGCGGACGCGATCAAAGAGCAGCTGATGGCCCGCGACGAGATCGCGAATGCGGCCGCGACCGCGTGGAAGACGCTGAAACGGCTGGTGCTCGAGGGCGTCGACGACCCGTCCAGCACGCTGCGCAGCCGGATTACCGACACCGTGGTTCGAATCGGCGAATCGCTGCGCGACGACGCCGACCTGCGCGACAAGGTCGACAACTGGATGGTGCGCGCCGCACAGCACCTGGTCTCGCAATACGGCGTGGAGATCACGGCGATCATCACCGAGACGATCGAGCGTTGGGATGCCGAGGAGGCCAGCCGTCGCATCGAGTTGCACGTCGGCCGCGACTTGCAGTTCATCCGGATCAACGGCACCGTGGTAGGTGCGCTGGCGGGCCTGGTGATTTACGCCGTCGCGCAGGTGCTGTTCTGACGAGTGCTAACAAGCGCTTGCAATAGCAAGCATTCGTCCGTACTCTGGTGCTCCCAAGCACCGACTTCCGTGTATCGAGGAGGGCACCAATGGCGGAGGAGAAGCTCGCCGCTAAGGTGTCTACCGCTGCTTCCGATATGGCTTCCGACATCGGCAGCTTCATCAGAAGCCAACGTGAGACAGCTCACGTCTCGGTGCGCCAGCTCGCAGAACGGTCCGGTGTCAGCAATCCTTACCTGAGCCAGGTCGAGCGCGGGTTGCGCAAGCCGTCCGCCGACGTCCTGAACCAGATAGCAAAGGCGCTGCGGCTTTCCGCCGAGGTCCTGTATGTGCGGGCCGGGATTCTCGAGCCCAGTGAGCCGAGCCCGGTGCGCGACGCGATCATCACCGATACGGCGATCACCGAGCGTCAGAAGCAGGTCCTGCTCGACATCTACGCGTCATTCACCTTCCAGAACGAATCCATCCGTGAGGAGTGTCCGAGCCAAACCGACACCGCCGATTGATTTGGTCGCCCGGTTGGGCGAAACCATCAGCGCTGTCCTCGGCCCGGTTGACGAACTCAACCATCCATCGACCCGACAAATCAGGAGGTTCTCTGCAAGCCGCGTGCCATGTCAATCCGCGGGTCTTGACTACTCCTCGCGCAGGAGCCAACGCTTGCCCTAACCCCCAGACCAGACCAGATACGCACAAGGCCGAAAGAAACCCATGAAGCCGAACGAAAACCCATGAAAGGAACAAACATGGCTGAAAACGCGAACATCGAGGACCTGAGGGCTCCGTTGCTGGCGGCGCTTGGCGCGGCTGACTTGGCCCTGGCGACCGTCAACGACTTGGTTGCGGAATTGCGCGAGCGCGCCGGGGAGCGACGTACCGACACCCGCAGCCGGGTCGAGGAGACCCGCGACCGGCTGGCCAAGCTGCAGGAGGACTTGCCGGACCGGTTCCGCGAACTGCGCGAGCGGTTCACCCCCGAGGAGCTGCGCAACGCCGCCGAGGGCTACCTCGAGGCTGCGACCACCCGCTACAACGAGCTGGTTGAGCGCGGCGAGGCCGCTCTGGAGCGGCTGCGTAGCCAGTCGGCGTTCGAGGACGCTTCGGCGCGTGCCGAGGGCTACGTGGACCAGGCTGTCGAGCTGACCCAGGAGGCCCTGGGGACGGTCGCGCAGCAGACCCGCGCGGTCGGCGAGCGCGCCGCCAAGCTGGTCGGCATCGAGCTGCCCGCCAAGAAGGCCCCGGCCAAGAAGGCTCCGGCCAAGAAGGCGGCGCCCGCCAAGAAGGCTGCGGCCAAGAAGGCTCCGGCCAAGAAGGCTCCGGCCAAGAAGGTCACCCAGAAGTAAGGGCTAGAGCCCACAATTGACTCCGAGCTGCCCTCCGGTAGGGCAGCTCGGAGTCGACGTTTTGGCAGGGGCCCGCATACCCTTGAGGCGTGAATGTCGTGGGTACCGTCATGATCGTTCTGGGGATAGCCGTTTTGGTCACGTCGGTGTATGCGTTTGTGCATGCGGCGATGCAGCGGCACGACGCCTATACCGCTGCGGACAAGCTGACCAAGCCGGTGTGGTTGCTGATCCTCGCCGGCGCGGTGGCCCTGGCCACCCTGCTGTTCGCCAGCCCGTTCTTCATGGTCATATCCGCCTGTGCGGCCGGCGTATACCTGGTCGACGTACGGCCCAAGCTTCTTGAGGTTCAAGGTAAGTCGCACTAGTTCCCACAAGCAGATGAAAGCCCCGCTGGCCGCGGCATTGACGCTGGTCGCCCTGGTAGCTGCCGCCCCGGCGGTGGCGGACCCGGGGGCAGACCCCGCCCCTCCCTTCGTCGATCACACGCAGTGGGCTCGGTGGGGGCACTTCACCAGCCTGCGGGTCTACCCGACGCCGGCGGGCCGCGCTGCCGCCAGGCAGGGTGGGACGACCGGGGCCGCCGACGAAGCCTGGTCCGAGGTGTTGGCACTGTCACCGGACGCCGACACTCCCGGCATGCGGGCCCAGTTCATCTGTCACTGGCAGTTCGCCGAGTTCGCGCAACCGGGCAAGACCAGCTGGAACCTGGAGCCGTGGCGCCCGGTCGTCGACGACTCCGAGATGGTCGCCTCCGGCTGCAACCCGGGCGCCCCCGACGAGGGCTTCTAGTGGAGCTGACGCGTGACCAGCTGGCCGCGCTGGTCGACCACACGCTGCTCAAACCGGAGGCCACCGCTGCCGACGTGACCGCGCTGGTCGCCGAGGCCGCCGAGTTGGGCGTCTACGCGGTGTGCGTCTCGCCGTCGATGGTGCCGACCGCGGTCCAAGCCGCCGGGGGAGACGTGCGGGTGGCGGCGGTGGCGGGATTCCCGTCGGGCAAGCACCTGTCCGCGGTCAAGACGCAGGAAGCGGCCGCCGCCGTGGCATCTGGGGCCGGCGAGATCGACATGGTCATCGACGTCGGCGCCGCGCTGGCCGGCGATTTCGCTGGCGTGCGGTCGGACATCGAGGCGGTGCGCGCCGCTGCCAGCGCAGCCGTGCTCAAGGTGATCGTCGAGTCGGCGGTGCTGCTGGATCGGGCGCCCGCGCAAACCCTGACAGACGTATGTCGCGCCGCCGAGGACGCCGGCGCGGACTTCGTCAAGACCTCGACCGGGTTTCACCCCGCGGGCGGAGCATCGGTGACCGCCGTAGCGCTGATGGCCGACGCGGTCGGCGGACGACTCGGAGTGAAGGCCAGCGGCGGCATCCGCACCGCGGCCGACGCGCTGGCCATGCTGGACGCCGGCGCCACCCGGCTGGGCCTGTCGGGCACCCGCGCCGTACTCGATGGCCTCAGCTGACGGCCTGGATCACAGGTTGGAGAAGCAGGAGTTCTTGTTGCTGCCCCCGGTGGGGATGGTGGCGTTCTGCGTCACGAAGTGAGCGACCAGGCTGTCGGACGTGACCTGCACACTGTCGGCGTGGATGCCCAGCGGGAGGTTCTTGGTGGCGTCGGACGTGTACTTGTCCAACTGCGACTGCGCGGACTCTTTGGGAAGTGAAAAGCCCAGCGCATTGAAACTCTGGATCTGCAGCTCGATGCCGCCACCGGAGACCACCGGCTTGACCACCATGTTGTCCAACATGCCCTTCAGTTCGACGGTGCCGTCGTTGGGATGAGCGGTCACGGTGTTGGTGACGAATTTGGCCAGCCCCTGCAACTTGCTCGCTATCGAGTCCCTGATGCCTTGCGTCGGCCAGGTGAAGGTGGCGTCGATCGAGCCGATGGTGCCCTTGGCATCGGGACTGTTCGTGATGCGCACATCCTGGATCTTGAGATCGATCTTCGCGCCCTTGGCGTTCTTGATCTGGTTGCCGGCCGTATCCACCGAGATGTTGGTGAAGTGTTTGGTGATCACCTGCCACAGGACCAGGGGAGCCACCCCGAACTTCGCGGTGGCTTTGTCCTGGAACTCGCAGGCAAAGGCCTCGGCGACTTTGTTGGTCGCTCGGTTTCGCACGTACAGCTCGGCTCCGATCACCCCGGCAACCACCACCGCGAGCACGATGACGAGCACCAGGACGATGGATAGCGGATCGCGAAGGCTGCGCTTCTTCTTCCGCTTGGCCGGGTCTTCCGGCGGCCCGGCGACCTGACTTCTCGGGGGTCCGGCCGGTGTCGGGGGCGGCGAGTAGCCGGGCTGCCGCGGGTTGGCCTTGGCCGTGCCGAACCGCTCCGTCGCGCTCGGCAACTGGCCTGGCACCGTTCGCCCTTGATCGGGCGAACCACCCTGCGGCTGCCCGCCGCGGAGCCGCTCGGTTGGTGCCTGCGGATTGCCAAAAGGACCCTGGTTACCGGGACGGCCCCACGCCGACGGGTCGTTGGGCGGTCCTTGCGGATTCGTCACCCTGGCGATTCTGCCTTATCCACCTGAATAAAGCGTGCCTGGTTTTGCAGTACTGCGATGTTTTCTCGGGCGGCTGCCACGTCGGCCATGTCGATGTCGGCGACCAGCAGTTGCGGGTCGGCACCCGCCGAGGCCACCACCTCGCCCAGCGGTGATATCACCAGGCTGCCGCCCACCCCGGTCGGTGCCTTTGACGCGGATTCCACACCCGGGTCGGCCTGCCCGGCGGCGGCCACGTAGCTCGTCGAGTCCAGCGCCCGGGCCCGGGCCAGCAACGTCCACTGCTCGAGTTTGCCGGGACCCGCACCCCATGACGCGCAGACGACGATCAGCTGGGCGCCGCGCCGGGCCAACTCGGTGTACAGCGCCGGAAACCGGATGTCGTAGCAAATGCTCAACCCCACCATTACGTCGTCGACGGTGATGACCACCGGTTCGTCTCCTGGTGCGACGGTGCGTGACTCGGCGAAGCCGAACGCGTCGTACAGGTGGATCTTGTCGTAGTGCGTATCGGGGCGGTTAGGTGCGCCCGGGCCGGCGGCGATCAGCGTGTTCTTCACCCGCCCGTCGCCGGAGGGGGTGAACATGCCGGCGATCACGGTAATGCCGGCCCGGCTCGCGATTTGCCGGACCCCCTCGGCCCATGGCCCGTCGACCGGCTCGGCGATCGGCGCCAGCGGGACGCCGAACCGGCACATGGTCGCCTCCGGGAACACCACCAGCCGGGCGCCGGCCTCCGCGGCCCGGTCGGTGTATTCGCGCACCAGCTCCAGGTTGGCGGCCGGGTCGGTGCCGCTGAGTATTTGCGCCAGCGCGATTCGCATGCTCGCCAGCCTAGGAGTCGAGCGAGTCAGGTGTGAGCCGCGATCCAATTCGCGGTGAAACGCTGCTCGGCTTCCACCAGAGCTGCCAGCTGCGCGCCGATGACGTTCTCGATCTTGCCGCCGATAAGCGGAACGCGCACCTGGACACTGGCCTGAAACTCCACCCGAGAGCCCCCCGGGGCAACGGGAACCAGGGTGGCGGTGCCGGACAGCGTCGCCGGAGCGTCCACGATCTCTCCGGCCAGCGATGCCGTCGCGGTGCCGTCAGTGATCGGGCTCCAGGTCTCCTTGCGCCTGACACCGAGGTCGCCCCGATGCAACTGGGTGATCAGGCCCGGCAGGTGTTGGCGGTGAATCACCTGCAGGATGACAACCTCGACGGTGCCGTCGTTTCCCGATTCGCCTCCGACGCGCATCGACTCGAGCGCCGATTCGCTGGCACCCGAGTCGGCCAGCCGGGCCAACCAGTACTCCCGGTCGGCGAAAGCCCGAAAGACGTCTTCGACGCTGCCCTGGTATTCGGCGGTCATGTCGAATGAACGCGGCATAGCAGGCCAGGCTACCGTTACGGGCCATGAAACGGAGCGATCCCGGTTCGCTCTTCGCCGGTGCGCACGTCGCCGAGCAGGTACCGCTGGCCCCGCTGACCACACTGCGGGTCGGGCCGGTCGCGCGCCGTCTAATCACTTGTGCCACTACGGAACAGGTGATCGCAGCGTTACGGGAGTTGGATGCCGACGACAGCCCGGTCCTGGTGTTTGCCGGCGGTTCGAATCTGGTGATCGACGACACGCTGACCGAGCTCACCGCCGTGCGGCTGGCCAATGACGGCATCGCGGTCGACGGCAACGTGGTGCGCGCGGAGGCGGGTGCGGTCTGGGACGACGTGGTGGTCAGGGCCATCGAGCACGGGCTGGGCGGGCTGGAATGCCTGTCCGGCATCCCGGGATCGGCCGGGGCGACACCGGTGCAGAACGTGGGAGCCTACGGCGCGGAGGTGTCCGACACCATCACCCGCGTCCGGCTGCTGAACCGCGGCAGTGGCGCGGTGCGCTGGGTACCGCCGGCCGAGCTGGGCTTCGGCTACCGCACCAGCATGCTCAAGCAAGCTCTTGCGGACGTGGTGCTGGAAGTGGAGTTCGCACTGGACCCCTCGGGGTGCAGCGCGCCGCTGCGCTACGGAGAGCTGACGACCGCCCTGAGTGCGGGCAACGGCGAGCGGGCCGACCCGCGAGCGGTCCGAGACGCGGTGCTGGCGCTGCGTGCCCGCAAGGGCATGGTGTTGGACGCGGCCGACCACGACACCTGGAGCGTGGGGTCCTTCTTCACCAACCCGGTGGTGTCACCGGACGTCTACGCGCGCCTGGCCGGCACCATTGACGGACCGGTGCCACATTATCCCGCAGCCGACGGGGTCAAGTTGGCCGCCGGCTGGCTGGTGGAGCGCGCGGGTTTTGCCAAGGGCTACCCGAACCCTTCCGCCCCCTGCCGGCTGTCCACCAAACACGCGCTGGCGCTGACCAATCGGGGTGCAGCCACCACCGACGACGTGTTGGGGCTGGCCCGCATCATTCGCGACGGGGTCCGGGATGTGTTCGGTATCACACTGATACCCGAGCCGGTGCTGGTTGGGTGCGTGTTGTAAGGGCCGATTGTGAGCCTGAGCACCGCGCTGCACGCCGCCGCGACAGCCCGGAAGGCATTTGGCCCGCATTTCGCCCGGTATCTTTAGGTGTCGTGAGCACCTCCAGCGACCCCCGCAACCAGGGGTCGATCAACCGGCGTCTGGCCCTGGCGGCCCTCGGCGTCGGCGTGTTCGCACCGAACATCCTGGCGGCTTGTGCGAGCCCCGCGAGCAAGCAGGCCGAGAAGAAGCAGGCGGCGGCGGCCCAGCTGAAGTTACAGCCCGCCGATTCGACCAACGACGTGATACCCAACGCGCCGATCAGCGTGGAGGTCGGCGACGGTTGGTTCCAGCACGTCGCCCTGACCAACTCGTCGGGCAAGGCCGTCGCCGGCACCTACAACCAGGACCGCACCGTTTACAGCATCACCGAGCCACTGGGCTACGGCTCGACCTACACCTGGAACGGGTCGGCCGTCGGCCACGACGGCAAGGCGATTCCGGTCAAGGGCAAGTTCACCACCGTGACGCCCACCAAGAAGATCGACGGCGGATTCCAATTGGCCGACGGGCAGACCGTCGGAGTCGCGGCGCCGATCATCATCCAGTTCGACGCGCCGATCAGCGACAAGGCAGCCGTCGAGCGGGCGCTGACGGTCACCACCAACCCGCCGGTCGAGGGCAGTTGGGCGTGGCTGCCCGACGAGGCGAAAGGCGCGCGCATCCACTACCGTCCCCGCGAGTACTACCCGGCGGGCACCACGGTCAACGTCGACGCCAAGCTGTACGGGCTGCCGTTCGGCGACGGCGCCTACGGCGCGCAGGATTTCTCGCTGAGCATTCAGGTCGGACGCCGGCAGGTGGTCAAGGCCGAGGTGTCGTCGCATCGCATCCAGGTGGTCACTGACGCCGGTGTCATCATGGACTTCCCCTGCAGCTACGGCGAGGCCGACAAGGCGCGCAACGTCACCCGCAACGGAATCCACGTGGTCACCGAGAAATACGCGGACTTCTACATGTCCAACCCGGCAGCGGGCTACAGCAACGTCCACGAACGCTGGGCGGTGCGGATTTCGAACAACGGCGAGTTCATCCACGCCAACCCGATGAGCGCCGGCGCACAGGGCAACACCAACGTCACCAACGGCTGCATCAACCTGTCAACCGGCGACGCCGCGGAGTACTTCGCCAGCGCCATCTACGGCGACCCGGTCGAGGTGACGGGAAGCTCCATCCAGCTGTCCTATTCCGACGGCGACATCTGGGACTGGGCCGTGGACTGGGACACCTGGGTGTCGATGTCGGCGCTGCCGCGGCCGTCGGCGCACCCGCCGGCGACGAAGATTCCGGTCACCGCGCCGGCCACGCCGTCGAACGCGCCCAGCCTGTCGGGCACCCCGACTACCCCGGGCCGGTAACCCGACGGGTCGCTGACGCCTGGTCGCGGGGCCGGATGATGATCTGGTCCAGGTTGACGTGCGCGGGGCGGGAGGCCACGAACCCGATCACTTCGGCGACGTCGGCGGCCACCAGCGGCGTCATCCCGGCGTACACGGAGTCCGCGCGCTGTTGGTCGCCGTCGAAGCGGATCAGCGAGAACTCGGTTTCGACCGCACCCGGCGCAATCTCGGTGAGCCGCACCGGCTTTCCCAGCAGTTCGCCGCGCAGCGTGCGGTGCAGCGCGCCCTGGCCGTGCTTGGCCGCGGTGTAGCCGGCTCCGCCGTCGTAGACCTCCATCGCGGCGATGGAGGTGACGGTGACGATCAGTCCGTCGCCGGAGTCGATCAGCTTGGGCAACAGCGCGCGGGTGACCCGCAACGTGCCCATCACGTTGGTCTCCCACATCCAGCGCCAGTGCTCGAAGTCGGCGTCGGCGACGGGTTCCAGGCCGCGGGCCCCGCCGGCGTTGTTGACCAGCACGTCAACCCGATCCAGCGCGCCGGCCAGCGCGTCGACGGCCCCCTGGTCTGTGACGTCGGCCACAATTGCGGTGCCGCCGATGTCGTCGGCCAGGGCGTTGACCCGGTCCGTCCGGCGTGCCACCGCGACCACGTGAAACCCTTGGGCCGCAAGGGTTCTGGCGGTCGCCTCCCCGATTCCCGAACTGGCACCGGTTACCACTGCCACCCGTTGCTGCGCGTCCGCGGTGATCATCGGGACAACTCTAATAAACGTGCTAAATTCCTCGTTGTGCACCGCAGCGCCGTGTTCAGCAGCCCGTCCGCGCAGTTCTGCGCGGGCGAGTGTTGTTGCCGCGCACTTTGTCGCGCCTGACCTCATTCGGAAAGCGCGGCCAGGTTCCCGGCCAACAGAACTCGGACTTAAGGACGCTCGTGCGCTCAACCTCTTTCACCCATCATTCATCCAGCCGCCGCGCCCAGCTGCGGTCACACCGCCAGATCGTGCCGCCGTCGCTGCATCTGTCTGACTCCGCCGCGGCGTCCGTCTTCCGCGCGGTGCGGTTACGCGGCCCGGTCGGGCGTGACGTCATCGCCGGCGTGACGAAGCTGAGCATCGCGACGGTGAATCGTCAGGTCATCGCCCTGCTGGACGCCGGGCTGCTGCGTGAGCGGGCGGATCTGGCCGTCTCGGGGGCCATCGGACGCCCGCGCGTGCCCGTCGAGGTCAACCACGAACCGTTCGTGACGCTGGGGATCCACATCGGCGCCCGAACCACCAGCATCGTGGCCACCGACCTGTTCGGCCGCACGCTGGACACGGTCGAGACCCCCACCCCGCGCAGCGGCGCAGGGCCGGCGCTGGCGTCGCTGGCCGACAGCGCGGACCGGTACCTGAGGCGATGGCATCGCCGCCAGCCGCTGTGGGCCGGCGTGGCGATCGGTGGCACCGTCGACAGCGCCACCGGACATGTCGACCACCACCGGCTGGGCTGGCGACAGGCGCCGGTGGGGCCGGTGCTGGCCGACGCGCTGGGCCTGCCGGTGTCGGTGGCGTCCCACGTCGACGCGATGGCCGGTGCCGAGTTGCTGCTCGGCATGCGGCGGTTCGCTCCGACGTCGGCGACCACGCTCTACGTCTACGCCCGCGAAACCGTGGGCTATGCGCTGGTGATCGATGGACGGGTGCACTGCCCAGCCAGCGGCCCGGGCACCATCGCGGGCCTGCCGGCGCACTCCGACCTGCTCGGTGGCACCGGACAGCTGGAGTCGACGGTCAGCGACGAAGCGGTCCTGGCCGCCGCCCGCCGGTTGCGCATCCTGCCCGGTCTCGCTGCCACGAACCGGATGGTGGGGTCCGCCGCGGGCATCACCGACCTACTGCGGGTGGCCCGGGCCGGCAACCAGCTGGCCAAAGATCTGCTGGCCGAGCGCGCTTGCATGCTCGGCGAGGCGGTCGCGTTGCTGCGCGACTTGCTCAATCCCGACGAGCTGGTGGTCGGGGGCCACGCGTTCACGGAGTATCCCGAGGGGATGGAAGAGGTCGAGGCGGCGTTCGCGGCGCGTTCGGTGCTGCCGCCGCGCGACATCCGCGTCACGGCGTTCGGCAACCGGGTACAGGAGGCCGGTGCCGGGATCGTGTCCCTGGGCGGAATCTACGCCGATCCGCTGGGCGCGATGCGCCGTTCCGGGGTGCTGGACGTCCGGCTTCCCGAGGCCGTCCCCGAGTCGTCGGCGTAGTGCGCTGAGCGCGTCCTGTAATGATGAAAGGGTGCGCCAAGACCCCGCAGTGAGCAATCCGCGCCGGGTGGCCCTATTGGCCGTGCACACGTCCCCGCTGGCCCAGCCCGGCACCGGCGACGCCGGTGGCATGAATGTCTACGTGCTGCAGAGCGCATTGCACCTGGCCAGGCGGGGCATCGAGGTGGAGATCTTCACCCGGGCCACCGCGTCCGCGGACCCGCCGGTGGCCCGGGTGGCGCCCGGCGTGCTGGTTCGCAACGTCGTGGCCGGACCCTTCGAAGGCCTGGACAAATACGACCTGCCCACCCAGTTGTGCGCGTTCGCGGCCGGCGTATTGCGCGCCGAAGCGTCCCATGAACCGGGGCACTACGACATCGTGCACTCGCACTACTGGCTGTCCGGTCAGGTCGGCTGGCTGGCCCGCGACCGCTGGGCGGTGCCATTGGTCCACACCGCGCACACGCTGGCGGCGGTGAAGAACGCGGCGCTGGCCGACGGGGACACGCCCGAGCCGCCGCTGCGTACGGTCGGTGAACAGCAGGTGGTAGATGAAGCGGACCGGCTGATCGTGAACACCGATGACGAAGCCCGACAACTGATTTCGATCCACCACGCCGACCCCGCCCGAATCGACGTGGTCCATCCCGGCGTCGATCTGGATGTGTTCCGCCCAGGAGACCGCCGGGCGGCCCGGGCGACGCTCGGCCTGCCGCTCGACGAACGCCTGGTCGCCTTCGTCGGCCGGATCCAGCCGTTGAAGGCGCCCGACATCGTGTTGCGCGCCGCCGCGCAGCTGCCGCGGGTGCGCATTGTGGTGGCCGGCGGGCCGTCCGGGAGCGGTCTGGCGGCGCCGGACGGGCTGGTTCGGCTCGCCGACGAGCTCGGCATCGCGGATCGCGTGACGTTCCTGCCGCCGCAGTCCCGCGCGGATCTGGCCACCCTGTTCCGGGCTGCGGACCTGGTGGCGGTGCCGAGTTACTCGGAGTCGTTCGGCCTGGTCGCCGTCGAGGCGCAGGCCTGCGGCACCCCGGTGGCCGCGGCGGCGGTGGGCGGACTGCCGGTGGCGGTGCGCGACGGCGTCACCGGCACCTTGGTGTCCGGACACGACGTCGACCAGTGGGCAGGCGCCCTGGACCACCTGCTGGAGCTCAGCACCGGACCCCAGGGCCAGGCGATCAGCCGGGCGGCGGCCGCCCACGCGGCCAACTTCTCCTGGGATAACACCACCGACGCGCTGCTGGCCAGCTACCGGCGTGCGATCGCGGACTTCAGGGCTGCCCGCCAGGTCCGCGAACTGGTATCGGTGCGTACCGGTCGCCGCTGGGCGTCGCGTCGCGGCGTAGGCGCATGACGACATCCGCCTCGGAGGCAACCCAGCAGCTGATCGAGCGTGCGCTGCGCGCCAGCGGGCTGACCTACTCGGAGCACGCGGGCGCGCACGGCGGTCTGCCAGGCCTGATTGTCGAGCTGCCCGGCGAGCGCAGGCTCAAGACCAACACCATCCTGACCGTCGGGGAGCATTCGGTTCGCGTCGAGGCGTTCGTTTGCCGCAAGCCCGACGAGAACCACGAGGGTGTCTACCGGTTCCTGCTCAAACGCAATCGCCGGCTCTACGGCGTGGCCTACACGCTGGACAACGTCGGGGACATCTACCTGGTCGGGCGGATGTCGCTGGACTCGGTCGACGCCGACGAGATCGACCGGGTACTCGGGCAGGTCCTGGAAGCCGTCGACTCGGACTTCAACACGTTGCTGGAGTTGGGTTTTCGGTCGTCGATCCAGAAAGAGTGGGAGTGGCGGGTGGCGCGCGGGGAGTCGCTGAAGAACCTGCAGGCGTTCGCGCACCTGATCGACGACGATGACGACGACGACGGCGACTACCCGGTGGGGACTGCGTGAGAGACTAACCGGCATGGGAGACACTGCCACGCTGGTGCTGCTCCGCCACGGCGAGAGCGACTGGAACGCCCTGAACCTGTTCACCGGCTGGGTCGACGTCGGGCTGACCGAAAAGGGCCAGGCAGAAGCGGTGCGTGCGGGTGAGTTGCTGGTCGAACAGAACCTGTCGCCCGACATCCTCTACACCTCGCTGTTGAGGCGCGCGATAACGACAGCGCATGTGGCGCTGGACACCGCCGACCGGCTGTGGATTCCGGTGCGGCGCAGCTGGCGGCTCAACGAACGCCACTACGGCGCGCTGCAAGGCCTGGACAAGGCCGAGACCAAGGCCCGCTACGGCGAAGAGCAGTTCATGGCCTGGCGGCGCAGCTATGACACTCCGCCACCGCCGATCGAGCGGGGCAGCGAGTTCAGCCAGGATGCGGACCCCCGTTACGCCGATATCGGCGGCGGGCCGCTGACGGAATGCCTGGCGGACGTGGTCGCCCGGTTCCTGCCGTACTTCACCGACGTCATCGTGCCGGATCTGCGGTTCGGCAAGACCGTGCTGATCGTCGCGCACGGCAACTCGTTGCGGGCCCTGGTCAAGTACTTGGACCGGATGTCCGACGAGGACGTCGTCGGGCTGAACATCCCGACCGGCATCCCGCTGCGCTACGACCTGGATCCCGATTTGCGTCCGGTGGTGGCCGGCGGCACATATCTGGACCCGGAGGCTGCCGCCGCAGGTGCCGCCGCGGTAGCCAGCCAGGGCGCCGTCAAGGCTTGAGTGACCCCGATGGTCACGCCAGCGGGGCCATTTGCCAAACGGCACGTGAACGGCAGCCGAACACCTGTGGCGCAATATGTGACTTGTCCGATTTTGGCCTCGCTCCGCTAGGGCGGCGTTCACCAGATTTGTAGGATTTCGGTTGTGACTGTGTTCTCGGCGCTGTTGCTGGCCGGGGTCTTGTCCGGGCTGGCACTGGCCGTGGGCGTAGTGATCGGCGCCCGCGTGGCACCGCGCCTCACCGAGCGGCGGCAGCGAGCGGCCACCGAGTGGGCGGGCATCACCGTCGCGCAGATGCTGCAGCGCATCATCGCGCTGATGCCGCTGGGCGTGGCGGTGGTCGACAGCCACCGTGACGTGGTGTACCTCAATGAACGCGCCAAGGAGCTGGGCCTGGTGCGTGACCGCCAGCTCGACGACCAGGCGTGGCGGTCCGCACAGCAGGCGCTGGGTGGCGAAGACATCGAGTTCGACCTGGCACCGGCTAAACGTCTGGCCGGCGGTCGGCTATCGGTGCACGGGTACGCGCGCCTGTTGAGCGAGGAAGACCGTCGATTCGCTGTGGTCTTCGTCCACGATCAGTCGGACTATGCGCGCATCGAAGCGGTCAGGCGTGATTTCGTGGCCAATGTCAGCCACGAGCTCAAGACCCCTGTCGGCGCGATGGCCCTGCTCGCCGAGGCCCTACTGGCGTCGCACGACGACCCCGAGACCGTGCGCCGGTTCGCCGAGAAGGTGCTGGTCGAAGCAAACAGACTGGGCGACATGGTCGCTTCGCTGATCGAACTGTCCCGCCTGCAGGGCGCTGAACGGCTGCCCAACATGGTCGACGTCGACGTCGACACCATTGTGTCCGAGGCGATTTCGCGTCACAAAGTGGCCGCTGACAACGCCGATATACAGGTGCGCACCGACGCGCCGAGCGGTTTGCGGGTCCGGGGCGACGAAACCCTACTGGTTACCGCACTGGCCAATCTGATGTCCAATGCGATCGCGTATTCACCCCGCGGGACGCCGGTGACGATCAGCCGGCGGCTGCGCGGCAACAATGTCGAGATCGCCGTCACCGACCGGGGCATCGGGATCGCCCTCGAAGACCAGGAGCGGGTCTTCGAGCGGTTCTTCCGCGGCGACAAGGCGCGCTCGCGAGCTACCGGCGGCAGCGGGCTGGGGCTGGCCATCGTCAAGCACGTCGCCGCCAACCACAACGGCAGCATCGGCGTGTGGAGCAAGCCCGGAACCGGATCGACGTTCACCCTGTCCATTCCAGCCGTCTCGGCGCAGCTCGACGATGAGCAAGTGGAGGAGCCACGAGTGCGCGACGTGCGGCCTAATCGGTCACAACGAGAGGAAGAACTGAGTCGATGACCCGCGATGAGGAGGAGCAGCGCGCATGACGAGTGTGCTGATCGTGGAGGACGAGGAATCGCTGGCTGACCCGCTGGCGTTTCTGCTGCGCAAGGAGGGCTTCGAGGCCACGGTGGTGAACGACGGGCCCTCGGCGCTCGCCGAGTTCGACCGCGCCGGTGCGGACATCGTGCTGCTCGATTTGATGCTGCCGGGCATGTCCGGCACCGATGTGTGCAAGCAGCTGCGGGCCCGGTCCAGCGTTCCGGTGATCATGGTGACCGCGCGCGACAGCGAGATCGACAAGGTCGTCGGCTTGGAGCTGGGCGCCGACGACTACGTGACCAAGCCCTACTCGGCGCGCGAGCTGATCGCCCGGATCCGGGCCGTGCTGCGCCGCGGCGGTGACGACGATTCGGAGTTCAGCGACGGGGTGCTGGAGTCCGGCCCCGTCCGGATGGACGTCGAACGCCACGTCGTCTCGGTGAACGGCGACACAATCACGTTGCCGCTCAAGGAATTCGACCTGCTCGAATACCTGATGCGCAACAGTGGCCGGGTACTGACCCGCGGCCAGCTGATCGATCGCGTGTGGGGCTCGGATTATGTCGGTGACACCAAGACGCTCGACGTTCACGTCAAGCGGCTGCGGTCCAAGATCGAGGCAGACCCTGCGAATCCGGTGCACCTGGTGACGGTGCGGGGGCTGGGCTACAAACTGGAGGGCTGACAAAGCTCCGCTGACCCGCTCACGCGGACTTACACTTCTGCGGTGTTCTCGGAGACGCGCTATGCGCTGAACGGGGACTTGCGCGTCGCCTATCGCACGTCACGCGACGGCCCTCGCGACATCGTGTTCGTCCCGAACTGGTTCACCTGCTGCGAGATTCTTCCAGAGTTACCGTCGCTACAAGGGTGGGTCGAGGCGATGACGTCGCTCGGCCGGCTGATCTTCTTCGACCAGCCGGGCACGGGAGCGTCTGATCCCGTCACGCCGGGTGCGCTGCCGACGTTGGAGCAGTGGGCCGACAGCATCGCGGCGGTGCTCGATGATATCGGAACTCGTGAGGCCGTTCTCGTCGCTATCGACGGCGCGCTTGCGACAGGGTCGTTGTTCGCGGCGACACATCCGTCACGGACGACCGCACTGGTTGTGCTGGAGGGCTACGCGAGCGGCGAGACGCGCCCCAAAGGGCTCGACGAGGAAGCCGTCAATGCAATGGCCGCCATGTGGGGGACCGGGGAGTTCGAACATCTGATCAACCCAGATATGCCGTGGAACGAAGAGATTCGAGCAACATGGGCGCGAATGGAACGGCTTGCGGCGAGTCCACGGACCCTTGCGCTAATGATGCCTCTGACGGCGGAAATGGATGTCCGGGCAGTGCTTCCGACGGTGCGCGTGCCAACGGTGGTTATCCAGCACACCGACGACCCGTTCATAACGCCTTCGATGGGGAAGTACGTAGCTGACCACATTCCGGGCGCGAAATACGTTGAGCTGCCGGGGCGCAAAGTGTTTCACTTCGTGGAGCCGTGGCGGGAGTCGTTCCGGGAGGTCGCCGAGTTTCTCACCGGCCATCAGGCCGACGTGGCTGAGGATCGGGTGCTGGCGACGGTGTTGTTCACCGACATTGTGGACTCGACGCGGCGGGCCGCGGAGATGGGTGATCGGGACTGGCATGCGTTGCTGGACGCCCACGATGCGGTGGTGCGCGCGCAGTTGGGTCGGTTTCGGGGTCGTGAGGTCAACACCTCCGGGGACGGTTTTTTGGCGGTGTTCGACGGCCCGCAACGCGCGATCCGCTGTGCGGTGGCGATTCGCGACGCGGTGCAGGCGTTGGGTCTGCAGGTGCGCGCGGGGTTGCACACCGGTGAGTGCGAGGTCCGCGGCGACGATATTGG
>NZ_LZSG01000019.1 GCF_001665395.1 Mycobacterium sp. 1164966.3 | reverse complement strand
GCCGAAAAAGGCTGGACCACCCGCACCAACAGCCACGGCCAAACCGAATGGATACCACCGCCACACCTCGACCACGGACAGCCACGAACGAACGCGTTTCACCACCCCGAACGATTCCTACACGACGACGACGAACCCGTTTGACACAAGGTCAGATATAGCTTGCGGCGGCCTACGATGCGTCGCCCCACAAGGGGCTGGTGGTCAGCACATCAACGCCGTCTACGGTGATGCAAATGGTGTCTCGGCGAAGGACCGCTCCGAGGCCTTCCTGCCACACGTAGGCCGTGATCGCCAGCACCATCCCGGGCTCCAGGTTCTCGTGTGCATCTGCGGCAGAAAGCATCTCAGAAACCACAGGCGGATCGAACCCGAGCCCCAGCCCGTGCGCGACCGGCATTGGCGGAATGGGCTCGTCGGCCGCTTCATAGGCCGCGAGCAGTCCGCGGGTGGAGGCGCCGGGGCGACAGGCCGCAATCATTCTGTCGTACAGCGTATTCGAGCGTTGAAACAGCTCGCGCACTTCAGGCCCTGCCTCGCCGACCGGCCATGTGCGCCCGACCTCGCCGACGTAACCGCCGGCCAATACGCCGGCGGCGAATGCGACGAGGTCGCCGTCTCGCACTGGACCGTGCGGCCGCGCGCGCCGCCACGGATGTTCGCGCGAGGTCACCCACGCGGCATCCTGGGTGGCAGGCGCGCTCACACCGCCTGCGGCCATGGCTTCCAGGACTGCCCCGGCCATCTGCCGCTCAGCCAGCCCCGCGCGCAATTCGGCTACCCCGGCGGCGAGCCCGCCCTCGGCAATGCGAAGGGCCTCCCCGATGGCCGCGATCTCGTCGGGCGTTTTGATGCGCCGCGCCGCTCGCATGGCCAACTCACCGTCGACCAGCTCGGCGTTGGGAAACGCGTCGGGCAGAAGCGTGGCGAAAGTGGGTGTGATCGCGTCGGTTCCGACGCGCCTCGCCGATTCTGCCCCGTCGATCTTCTTCAATACGTCGATCAGGGTCAGCGGGTTCCAGGTCAATCCGTAAAGGTGATCGTGGCCGATTTCCTCGGGGACGCCTTCGTCGTCGGTGGTGTTGAGGTAGATCTCGCCGGTGGCGCGGACCACGACGCAGACCGGGCCGAACGGTCGTGTGCCCGCGATCCACAGCTGCGGGGCGCCGGTGACATAGCGCACGTTGGCCTGCCGCCCGAGCACCAGAATGTCAAGGTCGTGCGCCTGCATTTGGGCCAGTGCGCGTTCCCGGCGCCCGATCCGTAATTTCCGGGCGTCGGGCACCACCTCAGTTGTCATGGGCTCAGTCACCGTAGGGCGAGTAGGGGTAGTCGGTGATCGGCGTGTAGCCGTCTTCGGTGATCACCACGATCTCCTCACTGCGATAGCCACCGGTACCGTCCTCCCACACCACGGGTTCCAGGACCAGGACCATGCCGGGCGGAAAGACGAAGTTGTCGTCGAACTCCTCACCCAGATCGGTTCCGATCATTGGGGTTTCGGCGGGATAGGTCCCGATGCCGTGGCCCAGATAGAAGTGCGGCAGCCATGGTTTTCGGCCACCGTAGGCGGCGATCGCCGCGCGAGCCAGATCTCCTGAAGTGGCACCAGCCCTCGTCACCGCCAACACCGCGTCCAAAATCGATCTCCACTGCCTGAATTGGTCCTGCTGCGCTGCCATGGGTTGCGCGCCGACCAACCAGGTGCGGCCGAAATCTGAACAGTATCCGGCGTAACTGAAGCTGATGTCGGTCCAGAGCACGTCACCGGCTTCCAGTTCACGGTCGGTGGGCAGCAGCGGCAGCGCCAGATCGCCGTGGGTCGTCCACACGCCGGCGTCGCGTGAGGCCGGCATCACCTGCCAGATGGCTTCCAGCATGTTGGCGGTCGCACCCAGCTCGAACGCACGGCGCACCAGCGCGGCCGAAAGATCGATCTGCCGCACGCCCGGCGCCAGCGCTTGCTGCACATCGGCCATGGCCTGTTCGGTGATCCGGGACGCCCGGCGAATGCACGAGACCTCGTCACGGGTCTTGATCAGCTGCGCGGCGCCGACCACGACAGCTGCATCGGACGGCGGGCCCGACGGAAACAGCGACGCCGCCGAACGGCGCATCGCGCCGGTCAGCTCGTCAACCGCGATGGTCGAATCTGGCGGTATCAACTCGGCGAGCGTGCGAGCGAAATCGGCTACGCCGTAGTCGAATTCGAGATACACCGGGCCGTGCAGATGGTCGGCCGGACCCGGTGGCTCCGACGCAGCCCCACTCCGGAAAGGCAGGAATAGATGCGGATGCACGTCCTCGGCCAGCACGACCGCCACCGGGCGCTCCACGTGCGACAGACCGGCGTCCAGCAGCGGCCAACTGACCCCGGTTGCGTATTGGACATGGCTGTTCATCAACAGAATCAGCGCGTCGACGCCGTATTCCGCCATTGCTGTGTGCAGCCGCGCGCCGGTCTCGGAACGCATGCGCGCCCAGTCCGGTTCGTCGGGAATGTCGAGGACCGTGCCGCTGGCAGTAAGGGTGTGGGGCATGGGGGTCTTTCTAGAAGGCTAAGACGTATCGAACGTTACCCTGCGACAGGTTGCTCGCCGAGCCTGCGGCCAGTGCGGAATCGAGCTGAACGCTCACGCCAACGATGTGAGCGCGTGGAATATCAGCGCCCCGTAGGCCGCCATCCGGTCCGAGCCCAGAATCCCAGGGCCCATCTTGTTCATCACGTAGGAGATGGTGGTGCGGCGATCCGGGCACATCACCACCATCGAGCCGCCCCATCCACCCCAGAAACAGATCTTCTCGTCCGGAACATAGGGGAGTGCCTCGTTTTTCGCCAGCGCATAACCGACACCCCACCGAATGGGTGCGGGCAGGACGAGGTCGACACCGTTGGCCTGCTCCTCGAAGATCAGCTCGACGGTCTCGGGCTTAAGCAGCTCGACCTCACGTGTCGTGCCGCCCAACGAAACTGCCTACAATATGGTCGCCAACGAACGCGCGTTGCCATGGCCGTTGAGTGCGCCCAGATCGGCCTCGCGCCAGGCCGGCGTGTTAGCGGCGTCGGCGTTGGGTGGTGGTCCGCTGAAGGTTTTGCGCATCGGGCTGTCTTCGGGAAGCATTTCCAGCGGCAACTCCAGCGGTGGCGGCGGGACGATCTCAGCGATGCGGTCGTAATCCGCACGCGTGGCACCGATCTGGAAGTCTGCGCCGAGCGGGCCGGCGATTTCGTCTCGGACGAACTGCTTGAGCGAGCGCCCGGTGGCCCGCCGCATCACCTCGCCGATGAGGTGGCCTTGATTGTGCGCGTGATAGCCCGACGCGGTTCCCGGCTCCCACCACGGAGCTTGGGCGGCCAGCGCCGCCGTGGACTTGTCCCAGTCGTACATGTCTTCGGTGCTAAACGGCGCATCCCAGCCGGAAACACCCGATGTATGGGATAGCAGATGGCGAAACGTGATGTCCTGCTTGCCGTTTGTCGCGAATTCCGGCCAGTATCGGGCGACCGGCGTATCCAATTTCACCAGACCGCGATCGACGAGCATCAGGCCGGCCAGACTGGTGACCGTCTTCGTGGAGGACCACACGTTGACGATGGTGTCCTTGTTCCAGGCCCGCGTGCGCGCGAAGTCCGTGCAGCCACTCCACATATCGACGACCGATTCACCGTCGATATCGATCGCGATGCATGCGCCAACCTCTTCGCCGGAGGCGACGTTGTCCGCCAGCACGGCGCGCACGTTGTCGAATGTGCTGTCGCAGTGTCCGTGCACGCCGTCGTCCATGTCGACTCCGTTTCATTGAGGGCCGGGCTCAACGGGCAGCGCAACGGGCAGCGCAACGGTCAGCCGCCGAGGCCCTTCTTGACGGCCGCGTCCTGTTTCTGACCGACGTCGTTGACAAAATCCGGCGGCGCCAGCGAGTCGACCGGGCCATCGAATTGCAGTGTGACGAACGCCTTGCCCTCGGTGAACATCAGTATCGTCACACCCTTGGAGTGGTCCAGTGCGTTGCCCGTGATCGTCGCGCCGCCGCCGCCGATCTTGGCGGGTTGCGTGGCCGGGTGTTTCAAGGTGTTGGCCTGCGCGCCCTTCGCCGCGTTCAGCGCATTCGTGGCGGCGGCGCCGTCCGACAAGACCTGGATTGTGTCGTGAATGACGTGAAGACCGTCCTGCGTGCTGAACGTCGTCGCGACACCCGGTTGGCCATTGGGATCGTTGGTTTGCGGGCCGGCCGTGAACGGTTCTGGCGCGACGATATCGGTGGCCTGGATCAACAATTTGGCGTAATCGGACGGCTTGCCGGCGGCCGACGACGTCGGCGCCGGACCGTGGCTACCCGCGGTCGGCGTGGGCTTACCGCTGCAACCGTCCGCCATCAGCACCAGGCTCACCGCTGTCAGACCGGCGACCACCGTATGAGAGATTCTCATCGCATCGCACACTACCTCGCGTTGCGATGCCGACGATAGGAGACCTGGCATGGCGGGTTTGCTGCACACCATGATTGGCGGTTGGCCGCCCAGCTATCCGACGAGCGTGAAGATCAGCACCAATGCGGCATAGGCGACGGCGAGCACCGCGGCTCCGGCCACGCTGATACGTGCCGAAGTGCCATCGATGGGATCGAGCCAGCGCCGAAACGGCCGTGACGCCGCCGGGACGAGCACCCACTGCAGCAATACGACGCTGATGACGTTGCCGATGAACACCGCCAGTGCCTGTCCGACGCCGGCGTGGCTGAGGGCCGGCGCCAGCGACTTGGAAAGCAGAATCACCGTGGGGTACAGGCACAGCACCACCAGCATCGCCGTCTTCCATGCCGGCGTGATCCTGGTTTGCCCGTCGGCCACTCGGACCGTCGAGCCGAACGGCGCGCTACGTGACAGCTCGGCGAAGTCTCGGGTCAGTTCGCCGCGCAACCGAGGCAGCGCCTCGCGGCGCTCGCGGGAGCCGATCCACCCCGTCAGCTGACCCGCCGTCCGGAATCGGAGCACCGACATCCACTGGCCGGACGAATCCGCCGGAAACAGCGCGGTGCCTTGATATCCCGGGAAGCCGGAGCTGACGTTCGTGAGATCGCTTTGCGCCGAGATGAATTCGGATTCCTTGCCGGGAGTCACGCTATGCAGGAAGACGCCTGTGTTGGCCGGTGGCAGCTCGCCACGCGCGAGGATCAGATCGGCGGCGGAGCGCCAACATCCCTGCGCTTGACCGTCGACGAGCAGGGCTTGGCGCTCATCGCTGTCGAGCCAGGCATCGAGCAGCTCGGCGCTGTCGAAAGAGACCTCGACCGCCCAATCGAGCTGGCCACCGTTCTGAACCGATTGGCGTGCGGATACGTGACCAACGCAGTGACGCGCCGAAGCAAGGTATCCGGTCACCCACCGGTCGAATAGCTGCGGATCGGAGGGCGGATGAAAGAGCGTGATCGCGCTGGCGCCGACAGTCATGTCAGTTGTCTACCACCCACGTTGAGCGCGCCCGTCGGCGAAGCGGTCGGCACACCGCGGCGACCGCTTCGGGTGCTGGTGGTCGGCGCCGCCGTAGCCGGGATCTCCGTGGCCCGGGGCTTGCTGCGCGACGGTCATGACGTCGCCGTCTTCGACCAGCGGTCGAACGTGCAGGTTGGTGGCGGTGCGGTGACGATCTGGTCCAACGGCGAGACCGTGTTGCGGCAGTTGGGCGTGGACATGAAGGGGGCCGGTCAGTTGCTGTCCGGTGTTCGGGTGCTGACATCGAGCGGCCGTCGGCTCGCCACTGTGGACGTGGCAGCGATGGAGAACCGGCTCGGGGCGCCGGTGCGGATGGTGCCGCGCCGAGTCCTGCTAGAGAGACTGCTGGATGGTTTTCCGGCAGAACGCATCCGCTGCGGCTGCCGCGCGGTCGGGATCACCACGCGGCGCGGCGGCGTGCGGGTCGAATTCGAAGACGGCAGCACGGCCGAGGGCGATTTGCTCATCGGTGCCGACGGACTGCACTCGACCATTCGCGAAGTGGTCGGTGCGCCGAATGCGAGGCCGACCGGTTGGTGCAGCTGGCAGGGGCTGGCCGAATTCCCGGACCTCGCCGACAAGCAGGTCGGACTGATCGTAATCGGCGACCGCGGGAATCTCGGTCTCTGGCCCGCGGGTGAGCGCGAGCTGCAGTGGTGGTTCGATTTGCCGTGGTCGTCCGACTTCGTCAGGCCGATGCGCCCGATCGACGTAATCCGCGAGAACTTCGGTGGCTGGACCGACGCGGTGGACCTGCTACTCGCGAAACTCAGCGACGACGACCTGGCGGCTTCGCCGTTCCCGCATTTTCGGCATCCGATTCCCGCACCGGGCCAAGGAGTGCTGACGTTGCTCGGTGATGCCGCCCATACGATGCCGCCGACGCTTGCGCAGGGCACCAATCAGGCGTTGCTCGACACGATGGTGTTGTGCGCGGCGCTCTCAGATCTCCGGCGAGGCACCAGGTTCGGCGATGTGCCGAGCGCGCTGCGCTGGTACGAGAAGACCAGGCGGCGCAGGGTGGCGGCGGTGTCGCGGGTGGCGTCGCTTCAGGTCGCCCATGGTGAGTCCTTGCTGCGACCGGCGGCTTTGATGTCCGACCGGTTGCACACCTGGGCCCTGACCACGTTTCTGCGGTCTACCAGTCACCGCCGGTTGTCGGCGCGGATCAGCCGAGACCTCGCTGCGAACAATCCGATCCGGGCCCCGATCCACTCGGCACAGCGATGAGCGATGCGGGCTATCCGGTGCGCGTTCGAGGTGATTTCGACGCCCCCTCGCGCTGGCTCTGGCTGGTCAAGTGGTGCGTGCTGGCCGTCCCGCATTACCCGATATTGATAGCGCTTTATCTGGTGTATCCGGTGCTGACAATTGTTGCCGGCGTTGCCATCTTGTGCACCGGACGGTATCCGCGTCCGATATTCGACTTCAACGTCGGCGTGCTGCGGTGGTCCTGGCGCGTCATGAATTACCGCTTCCCGATGAACAGCACCGACAGGTACCCGCCCTTCACCCTCGCGTCCCGGCCCGACTACCCGGGCGATCTAGAGGTGGATTATCCGGAGCGGCTGTCGAATTGGGCTGTGCTGGTGAAGTGGTGGCTGCTGGCGCTGCCGCAAATACTGCTGTGCTGGGCGATGGAGCCGTTGTTGCAGGTGCTTGCCCCAATCACCGCGCTGGCGTTGTTGTGTACCGGAACGATCCCGCGCGGCATCTTCGAGCTCCTCCTGGGCATCGCGCGATGGCGTTATCGGGTTGCGGTCTATGTTTCCTTGATGCGGGACGAATACCCGCCATTCCGAATGGATCTCGGTTCGCCCGACGTGGGTTCTAGTCGACGCTGACGGCTTCGATGATGTTGAGTCGTGCCGCGCACCGCGCGGGTGGCACGCTGCCGAGCAAGCTGATCGCCAAGGCGCCGATCGTGAAGACCAGCATCATCGCGTTTGGCCGGAAGCTGACTTGGAAGCTCATCATCTCGCCACTGACCAGGCTGAACAGCCACTGGTCCGTCACGCCGAACAGCAGTCCCAACACCCCTCCGACCACGCCGATACCTACCGCTTCGACCAGAACCATCCGCAGGGTGAACCGGCGGCTGGATCCCATCGCCCGCAGCACACCGATTTCACGACGCCGTTCCAGCACCGACAGCGTCAGGGTGTTGAGCAGCGCGACCGCGGCCACCAACACAACGATGACCCAGACGGCATTCGCAATGAACATGCTTTGGCGCATCGGCGCCTCGAGGCCGGCCAGCTCGGCGTGACCGTCGTAAACGTAGTTCGGCGCCGGCACCACCCGGCGAACCTCGGTCAGCAGGTGCCGCGGATCGACGCCTGGGTCGGCCGAAACCTGCAATACGGTGGCCGCCGGACGGTCGAACCAGGTGCGCATTTGATCCAGGCTCATTCCGACCGTCCCGATGACCGTCGAGAAGTACGGCACCAGAGCCAACACGGTCGTCTCTTGCACGCCGCGCGGCGTCTGCATGCGTAGTCGATCACCAGCCCGAACGTGCAGCACCTTGCCGAGGTTCTGGGTCAGCACTACCCCTCGCCCGTCGAGCACGTCGGCGCGAACCCGGTTGTCGAGCGCGTGGAAGAGGGCGTCGGCGGTTCCCGCGGAGAACCCGTCCAGCATCACCCGGGTGCCGCCGACCTCGGCGAACCCGAATGCGCCCTCGGTGACGTGTGCGACGCCCGGCACCGCGGCGACCTTTTCCGAAAGACCTTGCGGCAGAGCATCGGTGGGGTAGCTGTCCGGGGGATTTGCGCTCACCCAGACCGGGACGTCGGCGACCGACGAGAAGATGCCCCGCGCCGAGCGGATCATGTCAGTGTTGGTGCCGGTGATCGCGATGGTCGTGACGACCGCGATGAGGACCGTCATCACCGTCGCCCACACCCGTCGCGGCGCGCGTTCGATCGTCGCCGCCGCCAATGCCCCGGAGGAGCCGAACACTCGGGCCGTCGCGGCAGTGGCCTTTACGATCAGCGCGGTGAGCGCGAAGCCAAGCGCCACTTCGGCACTGAACACTGCCGACATCGCGGCGAACGCCACCACGCCGCGCTGACTGACGACGATCAGCATCGAGGCCGCCAGAACAACGCCGGCGCCGATCCCGGTTACGATTCGTAGCCATCGTGGCACGCGATCGGCGGCCGAGACGCCGACTGGCGCCAATGCCTCGATCGGCGAGACCTTGTACACCTGCCGGGTCGCCATCGCCGAGGCCACCACGCTGGTGAGCGCGGTGGCCGCCAGCGCCGCCGGTACCGCATAGGCAGGCAGCCAGTATTCGACGCGGGCCTCCAGCCCTTGAGTCATGGCCGCTGGCAATCGGCCAATGGCTATGCGGCCCAGCAGGATTCCGGCGGCCGATCCGATGGCACCACCGAAAAGTCCGAGCACCGCCGCTTCGGCGAGCATGTCACGAACGATGGTGACGCGACGGCCGCCGATCGCGCGCAGCATCGAGATGACCGGGCGGCGCTGCGTGATCGCCATCGTCATCGTGGTGTAGATCAGAAAGGCGCCGACCATCAACGCGACCATCGCGCCCATCAGCGCCATATAGTTCATCATCTTGACACCGTCGCCGGCCCGCGTCGCCCGCATACTGGGGTCGGCCACAACTGCCCGGCCGTTGACGGCGGCGACGACCGCTTTGCGAACCTGATCCAGATCGGTGCCGGGTTTGACAGTGATCAGGATGGAGTCGAGCTGACCCTGCCGCCCGGTGATGTTCTGCGCCAATGCAAGTGGGGCGAGGACATAGTGCCCGCCGTTGAGATCGGCCTGCCGCTTACCGCCGAGCACCTCGATGACGGTGACCGATCCCGAACCAAGTTGGAACGTCGCGCCTTTCGCATAGCCCACAGCCGGACCGACGCGGACGCCGTCGGGAGGATCCGACGGGCTTGTCAGCTGGCCCGACACGGCGTCTTTGAGTGCGCTGCCGAGCGCGGCGATGCTCTGGTCGGCGCCGAACAGCAGCACGTGACCGGACGCGGTGGACGCCGACGTCCGGATCATGGGTGCCGCGACCGCGACACCGGGGACCGCGGCCACGTCGGCCGTGATGGTGTCGGGAAATCCCGCGTCGGTGATGCCTGACACCTCCAGGGAGGCGATGCCGGCTACGCCGTCGGCCAGCCGGTTCACTGAACCGGTGATAGACCCGAAGATGCCGAATATCGCCACCAAGTACATTGCGGACACCGCCATCACCGCGATCGAGGCGATCGTGCGTCGACGATGGACCGCGAGTTCGCGCAGGCTGAACAGCCGCAGCCGGCTGGCCGCGGCAGCGATCGCCGAGCCGGGTCTCAGCACGGGACCAGCAATGACTCGTCGGAACCGACTTTGCCGTCCTGCAGTGTGATAACCCGATCCGTCGCCTGCGCCGCCTCTGGGTTGTGGGTCACCATCACCACCAGCCGGCCGTGCCCCTCCTCGTGTGCGACTTCGGCCAGAAGTTCCAAGATCGAAGCGCCCGTTGCGGAATCGAGATTTCCGGTCGGCTCGTCGGCGAGGATCAGCGGGGGATCCATCATCAACGCCCGCGCCACCGCGACACGCTGCATTTGGCCGCCGGACAGCTCCGAAGGCCGGTGCTCGATTCGGTCGCCGAGCCCGACCCGCTCCAGCAACCGAACCGCATCCGGTTTGGCCTTGCCCAGCCGCACCCCGTCCAGCAGCTTCGGCACGGCCACGTTCTCCCATGCCGAGAGCGTGGGCAACAAATTGAAGAACTGGAAGACGAATCCCACCCGATGATGCCGAAACTCGGACTGCTGCTGATCGCCAAGCCGGCCGATCTCCTTGCCGTCGAAGATGATCGACCCCGAATCGGGGGAGTCCAACGCGCCGAGCAGATGCAGCAATGTGCTCTTACCCGCGCCCGACGGTCCAACCATCGACACAAACTGTCCGCCATCGAGCCGCAGGTTGATGTTGTCCAGCGCGCGGACCGACTGGCCGCCCACTCGGTATTGGCGCACCACATCGCGTAGTTCGATGGTCAGGCCGCGATCCGGCTGATCGACGGCGACGAGTGCTTCGATCACCGCGCCGAGCAGATGCAGCAATGTGCTCTTACTCGCTCCGGAAGCTCCGAGCGTCGACGCGAACTGCCGGCCGTCGAGCCGCAGGTTGATGTTGTCCAACGCTGGAACTGAATGGCCGTTGACCCGGTGCTGGCGCTGCCCGTCGTGCGGTTCGATGGTCAGGCCGCGATCCGGCCGATCGAAGCCAGTGAGTGCTTCGATCGAGGAAAACAACGAGCCCGAACTACCCATGGCGTGACGGCCGTGACTCATGCGAAATACACGAGCCCGACGCCCGAGCGGTTCAGCGTGACCGCCAAGGCGCCAGGATGCGGATCAATAGCCGGTGCTGGTGCCGAGAACCTCGACGGCGGCATTGATGTTCGGGATGACACTCGCGCCGTATCGGGCGACGATCTGCCCGAGCGCTCGCGCGACGTGCGGGCCGACCTCCTCGGCGAGGAGAACGTCCTCGGCGATGACGATGCCGTTGATCAGGTGCGCCGCCAGCAGGCGGCCGTCGTGGCTGACCTCGTAACGCCAGTCACCGATCTGGATCCGCTCGGGCTGCGATCGCAGAAATCCGCGTCGCGCGGGCGTGTGCACCACACCCGGAAGTCCCGCGAACACCTTCACCACCAACGCGACTCCGCCCGGACCGGCCAGTGCCGCCCCGACGGTCCGACTCACCCGCTCGTGATCAAAGTCGACCATCAGCCGTCCATGGGCAAGACGAACGACGGAGTGATCGTCTCTCCGCTGCCGGTGCGGCGCACCGCGGTTCCCGCCGTGTAAAACTCCACCGTGTGCAGGCCCCAGGCGTAGTTGGAAATGGCGAAATGTACGCCCACCACTCCATTTGCACCGTCGCGTTCCGCCTCGCTCTGCATGCGCGACATCGCCAGCTCACGCGCTTGATAGTTGCCCTGTGTCCACTGCGGCATCTCCATGTTGCGGCCCATTTGCTTCAGCGTCTGCATGAAGCCCTGCACTGCGATGTGAAATACGCAGTTGCCCATCACGAAAGCCACCGGGGCGAACCCGGATCGCAGTAGCGTCACCATGTCCTGGCCGGATAGATGGCTGGAGAACGCCTGTCCGTTGGGGCGCCGGAATGCGCCGGGCTTTTCGGTGTAACGCACCGCGGTGCCGACCGCCATGAACTCCAGATGCTCACCGCCCTCGCCGTGATGGCGCCAGTTGAGGCGGACGCCGACGATCCCGTCCGCCTTGAGGGCATCGGCTTCGGCTTGCATGCGCGCCATCGCATTCCAGCGCGCCCGATACGTCGCCTCGGTGAGGACGCCCAACTCCTGCTGCTGCCGCATGCCGCTGAACTGGAAGCCGACGTGATAGACGGACACCCCCATCACCAGTTCGATGGGTTCGAATCCGGCCCCGTGCAGCAATGCGAACTCGTTGATCGACAGGTCGGACGTCCATGACTTTGCAGCGTGCGACAACCGTTCACTGGCTACTGGATCGAGCTGGTTCGGTTCCATCGGCAGGGTCCCTTCTCTGGCCTTGCGTCAGCGTACGACCCGCGGGCGGCAAGTGTCTGCCATATCCACGCCGATTTTGGCCGTGCGGGTAGCGCCTGGAATCAGGCAGGGCTTAACTCAGACCGGTCTACGCCCAGTCTCCTTGTGCGACAGCGGAGCTCACGACGTGAGCGTGATCGCCTGTTCCGGGCAGTTCTGTTCGCCGATGCGAGCATGCTGCTCGGCTGCGCCGGAGACGTCTTCGACCACTACGACCGAGTGTCCGATCTCGTCGGCATCGAAGACGTCAGGCGCCAGCGTGTAGCAACGCCCATGCCCGACACAGCGGTCGGGGTCGACCGAGACGTGAGTCATCGTGCCGGTGCTCCGAATACCAGCGGCAATGCCTCCACCGATCGCAGCGCCGCGGTGTAGGTCAGCTGTGTACCGGGCTTGATCTCGTAATCCGGTATGCGCCGGTGGAATTCGCGCAAAGCCACTCGTAATTCCATGCGGGCCAGGTGGGATCCGAGGCAGCGGTGCGGACCCCCGCCAAAGGCACGGTGCCGGTTGGGGTTGCGGGTGAAGTCCACCAGCTCCGGGTCGGGGAACTCGGCTGGGTCGGTATTGGCCGCGCCGAGCAGCGGGCTGACCCGTTCGCCTTTGCTGACCGGGCACCCGCCTACCTCGACGTCCTGCATGGCGACGCGGGCCACCCCGGGCACCGGCGTCTCCCAACGCAACAACTCTTCGATCGCGTGCGGCAGGATGTCGGGCTGCTCGATGAGCTGATGGCGGTGGTCGGGGTGTCGCGCGAGATACACGAAGAAACAGTCGAGCGAGTCGGTGACCGTGTCCAGGCCGGCGATCAGAAACAGGAAGCAGATGTCGAGCAGTTCGTCGCGCGACAGTGGCCGGCCCTCGCTCTCCACATTCGCCGCGATCATGGCGGACAGCACGTCGTCGCGCGGGTTGGCGATGTGGTCGTCGATGGCGCGCTCGAAGTAGTCGTAGATCTGCTGCGCCACCGGAGCTGAGGCGTTGTGGCGGCCATCCCAGTCGGTGGCGCCCTCGGGCCGGATCACGCCATCCTTCCAGTCCAGGAACTTGTCCAGGTCGTCCAGCGGCAGACCCAGCAGCTGCAGGAACACCGTGCACGGAAGAGGAACCGCGAACTCGGCGTGAAAGTCGCACTCGCCCCGGTCGGCGAAGCCGTCGATCATCTGATTCACCAGGTCGGTGACGAGCGGTTCGCGGCGGGCCATCTCTCGCGGGGTGAACAGCGGGTCCAGGATGCGGCGGTATTTGGCGTGGTCGGGCGGGTCGACCTGCAGGGGGATCAGCGGTCGCACGTTGCCGAGATCGACGGCGTCCATGTTCGACGAGAACAGGTCGGTTCGCTTGAGCGCCATCTCGATGTCGGCAAGACGGCTGAGCACCACCGCCTGGGGCGCCCGAAATACCGGAGTCGACTCGCGCAGCGCTTTGTACATGGGTTGTGGCTCAGCGAGGCCCATGACTGCCTGGTCGACGAAACCTTCGGTGTCTGTCATGCAGCTAGCGTGACACCCGGGTCCGGCGCTGGGCAATGCCTCCGGGCGCCTTTATTTACAAAAATACATAAGTTAAGGAAGTTATCGACTCGGCCGGGGGTTTCCGGCGGGCGGCCGGTGTCGCAGCAACGACGCGGTGGAGCGGACCGCCCCCCGGACCGCGTAGCCGGCCGCCACCACACACAGCAGGATCAGCACGATGAACGTCGGCAGCCAGTTGGCGCGATCATGTTTGACGTTCCACCAGACGATGGTGAACAGCACAGCGCACAGGAAAAGCACCACGTCCCGCCAATTTCCGTGGTACGACGTGGCCGCCCTGCGCAGCGAACGCCCCCGGTCGGCGGCGTCGATCAGGTCGTCGATGCGGTCGTCGATGCTGCGCTGCAAGTTGGCCCGTCTTTCGGTGGCGTCTGGGGGCAGCCGATCAAGCAGGTCCATGTCCTGCTTGATCATTCCCCGGAAGTCGGGGCCCCTGAACTGCCCGGCCGCGAAGGCCAGCATCGCGCCACCGAAAACCGGTGCCGCACCCATCGCCGCCTGTCCGATACCGACCACGTCTGCTTCCTCCTTTGATCATCCTCAACATGCCATGGCACGAGCAGACGCAAAAGCCCCCAATTCGAGTGGAATTCGGGGGCTTTTGCGTCTGCTCGTCCTGCTAGCCGAATTCAACGGGAAGCGTTGTGGGGCCGGACAGTTCGGTCGGCAGCTTCCATGGTGCGCCGGCGCGACGGGCGTTGGGCATGCGTCGCGTGATGACGCGCAGCGCCTCGACGAGTTCGACCCTGGCCAGATGGGCGCCCAGGCAGTAGTGAGCACCGCCGCCGAGGGTCATGATGCCCGGGCCTCCGTCGCGAGTGATGTCCAGACGGTCCGGATCGTCGAACACGGCCTCGTCGCGGTTGGCGGACGCGGTATTGGCGATGACGTAGGTCCCCGCAGGGATCAGGGCATCGCCGAGCACGACGTCCCCGGTGGCGACACGCAGTGCCGTGTAGATGATCGGAGAGTGGCGGATGAGTTCTTCGACGGCTTGCGGCGCCAGCTCGGGGTGTTCGGCGAGCAATGCCCATTGGTCGGGGTGCTCGCAGAGCACTTGCACGGCGGCGGCCAATTGGTTTCGCGTGGTGTCGGTTCCGGCGTTGAGCAGAAGGGCCACGAGACTGACGAGTTCGTCGTGGGTGAGCCGGTCTCCGTTGTCCTCCGCGCGGATGAGTTCGGAGATGAGATCGTCGGACAAGGACCGTCGTCGACGCTCGATCAAGTCCTCGACGTAGGCCTCGAGTTGTTCCCAGGCGCGCAGGATCGTCGATTCCTCCTCGGCGACATGGACTCCGAACGCCTTGCTGATGTCGCCCGCCCACGTGCAGAACCGTTGCCAGTCCTCCCGCGGTGCGCCCAGTAGGGCACAGATGATGGGAACCGGGTACGGCTGGGCGATGTCGGTGACCATGTCACAGTGCCCGGCGGCGGTGTGCTGGTCAACCAGCTCGGTGATGACGTCAGTGCATGCGGTGCGCATCCGTGCGGCGGCGCGCGGGGTGAACGCCCGGGACACCAGGCGGCGCAGCCGGCGATGCTCGGCGCCGTTCAGGCTGATGAGCAGCTTGCATACCTTGTCCCAGACCGGGCCGGAAGTAATACCCTGCACCACCAAGCCCATCCCTTGCGGCATGGCGAACCGGGAATCGCGCAACACGATGCGCACCAGCTCGTAGGTGAGCACCTCGGGTCCATAGGGACCCAACGCGATCGGTGAGCGGTGGCGGGCTTGCCGGATCAGTCGATGGACCTCGTTGTGATCGCGGGACTCGTGATACGCGATGGATGGGAGTGCGAGATCGAAGACATTGGCAGTGGGGGTTTCGACGGTCATGAACTCGACTATCCGGCGATTGCGGCCGGCGATCATCGGCCAACGTGCCGATTCGCGCGACGCTCGAGAACGCTCACGTAGGCATAGCCCGCAGCAAACTATTAAGCCATTTGGCTAATGTTCTGCCGCACACGTCACCGCATGCTGGCTAGCATGAGCACAACTGAGTGGAGTGACGTCGGTGTGAATGGGCTACCAACTGGAACCGTGACGTTGCTGCTGGCCGACGTCGAGGGATCCACTCGGCTGTGGGAAACCCAGCCCGAGGTGATGGCAGCCGCGGTGGCGCGCCTGGACCAGGCACTGTGCGAGGCGGTCGCTGCCCATGACGGCGTGCGTCCGGTCGAACAGGGTGAGGGCGACAGCTTTGTGATCGCGTTCGGCCGGGCGAGCGACGCGGTGGCCTGCGCGCTGGATTTGCAGCGGGCACCGCTGGCCCCGATCCGGTTGCGCATCGGGATCCACACCGGCGACGTGCGGCTTAGGGACGAGGGCAACTATGTCGGCCCGACGATCAATCGCACGGCGCGCCTGCGTGACCTGGCCCATGGTGGCCAGACAGTCCTTTCCGGTACGACGGACGATCTAGTCGCCGAATCGTTGCCCGAAGACGCCTGGCTGACCGATCTGGGTGCTCACCCGCTGCGTGATCTGGCCCGGCCACAGCGCGTGGTGCAACTGTGCCATCCGGACTTGCGCAATGACTTTCCGCCGCTGCGCACCGCGAGCAGCGTTGCGGCACATAATCTTCCGGCTCAGCTCACCAGCTTCGTCGGGCGTGGAGCCGAAATCACTAGCGTGCGAGGCGCTTTGGCGGCCAATCGGCTGGTCACGTTGACCGGGGCCGGGGGAGTCGGCAAGACTCGACTGGCCGTGCAGGTGGCCGATGCGATGGGTGACCTGTTCAGCGACGGGGTTTGGTACGTGGACCTGGCGCCGATCACCGCCGGCGAGGTGGTGCCGGTGACTGTGGCCCGCGCATTGGGCCTGCCCGACCAACCCGGCCGTTCGACGATGGACACTTTGATTCGATTTGTTCGCGATCGCCACATGTTGATCGTGTTGGACAACTGCGAGCATCTGCTGGACGCCAGCGCCGCGTTGCTCGTCGAGCTGCTGGGCGCGGCTCCCCGCGTAACCGTGTTGGCCACCAGCCGGGAACCGGTCAACATCACCGGCGAAGTGACCTGGCAGGTGCCCTCCCTGTCGCTGGCCGACGAGGCCGTCGAGCTATTCGCCGAACGTGCGCGGCTGGCCCGGCCCGACTTCGCCGTCACTGAGGACAATTCGACCGCGGTCGCGGAGATCTGCCGCCGTTTGGACGGCATGCCATTGGCCATTGAGCTGGCGGCCGCGCGGGTGCGGGCGTTGTCGCTGACCGAGATCGTCGACAGCCTGCATGACCGTTTCCGATTGCTGACCGGGGGCTCGCGTACCGCGGTCCGTCGCCAACAGACGCTGCGTGCTTCGGTGGACTGGTCGCATGCGCTGCTGACCGAGACCGAACGCATCCTGTTCCGACGTTTATCGGTGTTCTATGGCGGATTTGATTTGACTGCAGCACAATTCGTGTGCGGCGGAGATGACATCGAACCGTATCAGGTGCTCGATCAGCTGACTCTGCTTGTCGACAAATCGCTGGTGGTCGCCGACGAGACGAGCGGTCACACGCGATATCGGCTGCTCGAGACGGTGCGGCAATACGCGCTGGAGAAACTCGGCGAGTCCGGGGAAGCCGATGCGGTGCGGTCGCGGCATTGCGATCACTACACGTCGATTGCGGCCTTACTTGATGCGCCCGCCCGCACCGACTATCAGCAACGGCTCGAGCAGGTCGAAACCGAAATGGACAACCTGCGGAATTCACTCGGCTGGGACCTGGAAAATCGCGACACAGAGCGGGCTTTGGCGCTGGCGTCGTCGTTACAGCCGGTCTGGCTGACCAGGGGCCGCATCTTGGAGGGCTTCGCCTGGTTCCGCACCATATTGGGCGACTTCGACCAGCCCGTCGAGGTCGCACCAGCGGTGTACGCGCGTGCTCTTTGCGACGCGTCCATATTGAATGCCTTTGTCGGCGATCGCATGAGCCGCGCCCAACGTGCGCTGGAGATTGCCCGCGAACTTGACGACCCGGCACTGCTTGCGCGGACATTGTCTGCCTGCGGCTTCATCGCGGGAACCCAGTATCAAGATGCGGCAGCGGCAGCGTATTACGCGGAGGCGGCCGCGTTGGCTCGGGCTACCGACGACCTATGGCGGTTGAGCCAGATCCTTGCCTGGGAAGCCAACAGCCAGTTAAGCGCTGGTGATCCATCAGCTGCGGGCAGGGCAGGTCAGGAAGGACGCGATATCGCCGACGCGATTGGAGACCGGGCGAATTCGCGCCAGTCTCGCCTGGGAATCGGGTGGGCGCTTCTCGTGCAGGGCAACTTAGCCGGAGCCATTTCCGAGTTCACTGCGTTAGTAACCGACTGCGAGGAGGCTCACGACGAGGTCTTCAAACCGATCTTCATGATGGGGTTGGGAATATCGCTTGCGCATCACGGTGAAGTGGAGGAGTCAGTCGCCGTCGCCGAAGCGGCGCTGAAATGCTCCGCCGACCTAGGGGAGTACTTCCTTGGGATGGGCTATGCGCAGTTGTCCCAAGCCTGCCTGGCCGCAGGGGATATCGATGCCGCGCACCATGCCGGCGAGGCAGCATGGCAGGGCTTGCGCACCTTCCAGCACCAACTGTCCGATGTACAGCGTGCCTTCAACTCCATCGAAGTCGCCTTGGCGCGCGGTGATCTCGCCGAGGCGCGTGAGATGGCTGACACAGCCGTCGCGGTGGCAAAGGGCTGGCATCGGGCGGCGACGCTGGCAGTTCGCGCCCGCATAGCGATTGCAGAAGGTTCGCCCGCGGACGGTGAACGTGACGCCCACGAGGCGCTGGACCTCGCAGCCGGCAAGGGGCTGTATCTTCACGTCCCGGACATTCTTGAATGCCTTGCCGGCGTGGCCGCTCGCAACGGCAACCATCCCGAGGCAACCCGGCTGTTCGGCGCGGCAGCGGGGCTTCGTGAGCGTATGGGAGTGGTGCGCTTCAAGATTCACGAAGCCGCCTACCAACTTGCAGTGACAGAGTTACGAAATGCCATGGATCCAGCGGGTTTTGACACTGCGTGGGCGGAAGGCGCGGCGCTGTCGCTCGAGGAGGCGATTGCCTATGCGCAGCGCGGCCGCGGCGAACGCAAACGGCCCGCGACTGGCTGGGAATCGCTCACACCGGCTGAACGCGATGTCGCCCGACTGACCTGTGAAGGGCTGGCCAACAAGGAGATTGCGACGCGGCTTTTCGTGTCGCCCCGCACCGTGCAAGCTCACCTATCGCACATCTACACCAAGCTCGGCATCGCTTCCCGAGTCCAGCTCGTCCGTGAAGCGGAGCACTGGCGAGCTCTGTCAGGCGACTGACGCGCCGAGAATCAGGTTGACCGCCTCGTCCAACTGCCCGGCGATCTCGTCGTAACTGACGAACCGGGCCGTCATGAGGGCGCCGGCAAACGTCATCTGCAGCGTGGACTTCACCGCACGCGACCATCCCGGGCCCAGGGCTGCGCCGATCCGCCTGGAGACCTCTTCTGCAATCTGTTCCCGCAAGGGCTTGACCGCGGGGTCGTCGGCCATCAACGCCGCACCGCACGCCGTGATCAGCTCCGGCTCGTCGGCGACCACCACCGCCATGTCCCGCATGGTGGCACTCACCCGGGTCTTCGTCGTGTCGTTCACGTCGGTGTGCATCGGAAGATCACGCAGGAAACGCAAGTAGACCGCGGCGACCAGCGCGCTCTTGGACGAAAAGTAGGTGTACGCGCTGGCCGGCGATACGCCGGCACGGGCCGCTACCGCCCGCATAGTCAGGTTGGCGTAGGAGGATTCGCGCAGCTCCTCCAGCCCGGCATCGAGAACCTTGCGGATCGTCTGCCCCGGCCGACGGTCCGACCGGCGAACTGCGCCCGAGTCACGGCTGACGGAGGCCACCGGAGGAGCGGAATCTCTAGACACCCGTCCAGTATAGAAAACGGTCGACAGCGCGGGACAAATTCATCGAGAAATGCGACTTCGCGCGTGTTTTCCAGTCTAGGAGCGACCTTTGCTGCCTGGACCACACTTGCCCGACCGCCGACAACCGGCTACCCTCGATCATTAAATCCAGACAGTTGTCCAGAAATGGCGTGTGTCGACTATTCCGTTATGGAGGACCGCAGTGACCACCGATCGTGTACTCGTCACCGGGGCATTCGGCCTCGTCGGCTCTGCGGTGGTTGCCGCGCTGGCCGGCCAGGGCCGTCGCGTGGTGGCGACCGACCTGGACATTCCCGCGAACCGCAAACGCGCACAAGCGCTCACCGCACGTCCAGGTGTCGAGGTGCGCTGGGCCGATCTGACGTCACCCACCGATGTCACGACCTTGCTGGAAGCGGTTGCGCCGTCGGCGATCATCCATTTGGCGGCCGTCATTCCGCCGTTCTGCTATGCCCGTGGCGAGCTCGCGCGGTCGGTGAACGTCGATGCCACCGCGGAGTTGGTCAAGGCCGCCTCGGCGCTGCCGTCCCCGCCGCGCTTCGTGCACGCTTCCAGCATCGCGGTGTACGGGGCGCGCAATCCCTACCGCACCGATGAGCTGTTGACGTCGTCGACACCGGTGCGACCCACCGAGCTCTACGGCGAACACAAGGCCCTGGCCGAACGCCTCGTGACAACTTCGGATTTGGAGTGGGTGATACTCCGGCTCGGCGCGGTGCTCAGCGCCGAACCGCGCTGGACGATCGACCGCGAGCTGATCTTTTTCGAAGCGGTCTTGCCGTCCGACGGGCGTATTCAGAGCGTCGACGTGCGTGATGTCGCTGCCGCGCTTTGCGCGGCGACGGTGACCGACGAGGTTCGGGAGGTCTTCCTGATCGGCGGCGATGAAACCCACCGCATCACCCAGGCCGTCATCGGCGCCGAGTCTGCGGCCGCGATGGGGCTGGCGGGCGGCTTGCCGCCGGGACGGCCCGGCGATCCCGACGACGACCGTTCCTGGTATGCCACCGATTGGATGGACACCGAACGTTCGCAGAATGTTCTTGCTTTCCAGCATCATTCGCTTCCCGGCATGAACGCCGAGTTGCGGGCGAAGGTCGGCTGGCGACGGGTGGTACTGCGCCTGCTGGCGCCCGCACTGCGCTGGTATCTGAGACGGCACTCGCCATATCGCGGGATGCCCGACGGCTACGCGGACCCGATGCGGGTGCTGAGCCAACGATGGGGCGACCCGCGTCCATCGCAGGACTCCGGCGAACGGGTCCTGCAGCCTTAGGCTGAGGCGTGTGACCGACGAGGACCGCCGCCGCTGGGACGAGAAGCACGCGAGCCGCGGACCGGCACCCGTGGATGCGGTTGGTCCGCCGGCCGTCTTCGCCGCCTATGCCGATATGTTCCCGACGTCCGGCCAGGGTCTCGACATCGCCTGCGGTCAGGGACTCGGCTCGGTCTGGCTGGCGCGCCGCGGACTGACGATGTTGGGGGTGGACATCTCCGCGGTGGCCGTTGACCAGGCGCGAGATCTGGCCCGGCGCACCGGGGTTGGCGATCGCTGCCGCTTCGAGACATGGGACCTCGACGACGGCCTGCCGGATGGTCCGCAAGTCGACGTCGTCTTCTGCCACAAGTTTCGGGACCGCCACCTCGAGCGGGCCATCATCGAACGCCTGGCTGCGGGCGGGCTGCTGGCAATCGTGGTGCTCAGTGAAATTGGCTCTGCCCCAGGTCCGTTCCGGGCGGAACCCGGCGAGCTTTCCACCGCTTTCGCCGAGCTCGTCCCGGTCGTGTCCGGTGAGAGCGACGGTTATGCGTGGCTGCTGGCCCGATCCTGACGCTCAGGATTCCAGCCTCGCCCGCACTGCTGCCATACGCTCCTCGAGCTCGGCCTCGTCGATAATGCCGCGCGCCACCAACGAGTGCGCCAGCGCGACCAGCCGATTCTCGGGATAGGGCAGCGTGGAATAGACGGTTGCCGAGAGCGCGTCCTCTTCGTCACGGCGCTCTACAAAGTTGAGCACCTCTGAGCCACAGGCGCTTTGGTCGAGCGCGTCGCAGATACCGTCGAGACTGGTCTTCCATGGCGGTACGGGGTTGTCGACGCCGTACTTTGCTGCCATCCGGCGCCAGACCTGGTTGCGTTCAATGATTTTCGCCAGCGACGTGGGTGCGGTGCCGTTGACCGAACGAGTATTCGCCATCACTGTTCCACCGGATGGATGGCCGGCCGGGTCTCGGTGATCACTTTCGTGGTCACGCCGACCTTCGGCAGTGCGACGCCGATCAGGCAATCACGAGTGATGATCTGCACCAGCTGGTCCTCGGACCAGCCGTCGGTGCCGGCCGGGCGTATGGGCATCACCATGAACCGGTGCTTCTGATTGGAGTCCTCCACCCGGATCTCGACCTCTTCGGGCAAGTACAGCCCGAACTCCGCGAGCACCTGGCGTGGCCAGCGCACGATACGGCGCCGGAAGTTCGGTGTCCGGTACCACTCAGGCGAATTGCCCAGTATCGGCCGCGGGTAGCAGGAACACAAGGTGCACACGATGACATGGTGCAGCGTGGGCGTGTCTTCGAGGACACGAAAGGCCGTGAAGTCGCTGGGAGTCCCAAACCCCGTGGGCTGCAGCCAGTCCACGCCGACTTCGTTGCTTGCGGCGAGCGCATCGGTGAGGGCGAGCTGCTTGTACTCCGGATCGAGCCAGGCCCGGGCCACCATGCGGGCGGCGGGCGTCGGGCCGATCTGTTCGGCGAATTCGGTGAAGCGCCGATGATCCTCCGCGGTGAATATGCCCTTCTCGATGCACAGTTCGCGCAGGGCGATCTCGAGGACTTCGAATCGGTTGTCTCGTCGACCATCGGTGCAGCGGTTCGATCGTGATCGTGATCGGTCATGCTGAGGCCCTTTCCAGCCATCGCTCCGGGATCTCGGTCTGCAACGTGTCGTTGCCAGGTCCGGTGTAGCCATCCCACAGCTCGGAGAGGTTGAAGCGAACAATGTAAAACCACTCCGGCTTCATGTCCGGGCTGTCCCACGTCTCGTCCTCAGCTGCCGGGCTTTCGTAGGAGACGACAGCGATTTCGCCTCTGGCACCACGCAAGTACTCCTGAGTGCGGGTATACAGCAAGACCGGAAGGTCCCTTACCACGACGTGGTCGCCGACGCGAAACTTCGGGTCGCCGGCCTGTCCGGCGAACACTTGGGGGTCGCCCTTGCCGACCGCGTGCATGTGGTGACTATTGCGTTCGACACTCGACGGGTCACCTTCGAACTTCGGCTTGGCCGCCAATGACTTTCCCTGCAGGCCTTCCGGGTACCGCGCCTTGACCTCGGCCATGCGTTCGGCCAACTCGCTCAGACCGATGTGATGCTTCTCGACCAGAATGCGGGCGACGGCCAGCAGCCATCGCCCGTAGTAGGGCAGTCCCAGGTAGATGGTGCGGCCGAGGTCGACGTTGCCCATCCGGCGTCGTTCCTCCGACAACCAGATCCCGCGCCAGCCGAGAACCTCGCACAAAACGTAGGTGTTCTCTTCCCACTTCTCGTACTGCTTGTTCTCGAATCTGAGGGGAACATCCGGCTCACCGCCGACGTCATGCGGCGTCTTGAGGTAGGCGGCAATGCGCTCGTGGTCCAGAAGATCGGGGGTGGGAGCATCAGGAAGCTCCGGATAGGACGACTTCAGCCGGGCCACCAATTCCAGCTGTGCTGCCCGGCATGCCGAGCCCCATTCGTCGGAAACTGTTTCAGTGCCTCCAAGTCAGCTCACCGCAAGCGTGGACATCGCGCAACCACCCGGCGTTGCGAATATCCTGCGAACTTCTGCGGTGGCGACGCGGTCGGCCGTCCGCGTCGACAAGATCGACGGCGGCTCAAGCGGAATCACACGAAACTCTCGAGTCGTTCGATGGCACCGTTATATCCGGTAATGTCACCCGGCATGGAGCGGCGTGTGCTCGAAGCGGTCATCTATGAGCGCGAACCGCCGATTGCGCGGATCATCCTGAACCGAGTCGACAAGGCGAACACCAAGGATGCGGTCCTGGTCACCGAAGTCGACGATTGCCTACACGAGGCCGACCGCGACAAGGAGATCAAAGTCGTTATCCTCAAGGCCAACGGCAAGGGCTTCTGCGGCGGGCACGTGGCGCGTTGGAGCCCCGACGAAAACCCCTACCCAGACTTCGGAAACACCTTCGAGGACCTGTACAAGGGCACCGCAGATTTGTTTCTCTGGCCGACGCTGTACCTGTGGGAGTTTCCCAAGCCGACGATCTCGCAGATCCACGGCTACTGCATGGGTGGCGGAATCTACCTCGGTCTGCTGACCGACTTCTGTGTGGCGTCCGATGACGCGTACTTCCAGATGCCGCTTGCCCAAAGCCTCGGAGAACCCGGCGGGCACACCATGATCGAGCCGTGGCTGCTGATGAACTGGCACCGCACCATGGACTGGCTGTTGCTCGCCCCGACGCTCTCGGCCCAGGAAGCCCTCGAGTGGGGTCTGCTCAACAGGGTGGTGCCGCGCGACGAACTCGAGAATGTCGTCGAGGAGATGGCCCGCAAAATTGCGCAGATCCCGCTGACGACGCTGATGGCGGTGAAGAACAACGTCAAGCGCGCGTGGGAGTTGATGGGCATGCGGGTGCACCTGCAGGTCAGCCACATCTTGACCAACATGGTCGGTGCGGCGTCCGACGTTCAGGCGCGGCGGGCCGAGCTCATGCAGTCCGGGATGAAACCGCGCGAGTTTATCGAGGGCGAGCTGGGGGCACCTCCCGCTTGCGGGGGAACGTAAAATCCCCCACAACCCCGGCGTGTCGCGGGATTTTGCGTCTGCTCGCGCCACCTGCTCGCGCAAGCTAACCGGCGGCGTGGCTGGCGGCGACGTAGCCGAACACCATGGTGTTCGCGATGCTACCGCCCGCTCCGAGATAGTTGCGGCCCATAACCGTAGCGGTGATGTTGCCCGTCGCGTATAACCCCTCAATCACGCGTTCGTCTTGGTCGAGGACCTGCGCGTGCTCGTTGGTGAGTACCCCGCCGCAGGTACCGACGTCGGCCGGGAACACCCGGGCGGCGTAGAACGGCGCACGGTCGAGCGGCCCAAGTGCGGCGTTAGGTTTGTAACCGGGATCGCCGAGACATACGTTGTACGCCGACTGACCGCGCCCGAAGTCCGGGTCTAGCCCCTTGGCCGCGAACTCATTGAAGCGCACGACCGTCTGCTCCAATGCTTCTGCGGGGACATCTATCTGGCGTGCGAGGTCAGCAAGGGTGTCACCGCGCAGGACGGCTCCCGACTCGATCACCTCTTCCGGCAGCCGGCGCGTCTGCAGCGGATTCGCAGATGAGACGTACCGTCGTACATAACCTTCATCGAAGATCTGCCAGCACGGCACGGCGTTGTTGGCGTACATTGCCTTGCCGACTTCGACATAGGAGTTCGACTCATTGCAGAAGCGCCTGCCGGTGCGGTCGACGTAGATGGCCCCGGGCCGCTGCCGCGCTTGGCCGATTGCGCGGGCGCGGGGGTCAGCGACGAAAACTGATGGCAGCCACCAGGCTTCATCGAGCAAGTCGGTCTTCGCGCCCAGCTGCATCGCCGTCTGTAGCACTTCGCCGGTGTCGCCCGTATTCGAGAGAGACCACTTTGCCTCGTTCGGCTGATCGCCGCTGAAGCGGCGGCGCATTTCCGCGTTGCGACTGAACCCACCCGCGGCGAGCAGCACACCTTTGCGCGCTTCCACATTCAGTGACGAGCCGCCGCGAGTGACGCGGGCGCCGACGACCCGACCTTGCTCGACGATCAGGTCGTCCATCGCAGTGTTGGTCCACACTGGCGGATCACCCGCGCTGAGGTCGATCAGCACCTTGAGCATCTGACCGATGATTGACGCGCCGTTGGTCAGCATCCTGCGGCGCCGCAGCCGGGCGGACCAGGTGCGAGTAAACACCCTCAGCGCTACGGCGAACGCGCGTGGCGAGCGGTTGAAGTACTGCACCGACCGCAGCTCGTTGGTCATCACCACGAATCCGCGATTCCAGTTCTTGTCCATAGTCTGGAGCCTGTCGCCCCAGCTCCCCAATGCCGACGCATCGTAAGGTATGCCCTCGACCGAACGTCCGGCTGCGTTGCCGCCCTTGTGGTTCGGATAGTAGTCGCAGTAGCCGGGGCATCGAACAAGGCGAACACCCTTTTGCAGGAGCAACTCGATCATCTGGTAGCCGGCGGTCAGAAACATCTCGCGGCGAGCGACCGACGACGCCTGACCGATGTCGCCGACAACGTCGTCGAAGTACGCCATACCGTCTTGATGCGAATCGGGTATTCCCTCGGCAACCATCAAGGGGTTGTTCGGCAACCACACCATGCCGCCCGACATCCCCGTCGCCCCGCCGATGAGTTCCAGCTTCTCGATCACCAGCGGCTCGATCCCGGAGTCGAGCGCCACGAGTGCCGCCACCATCCCGCCCCCGCCGCTGCCCGCGATCAGGAGGTCGACGGAGTGATCCCAGTTGGTCATCGTGCCTCCGAAGCGACGGGAGCGCTGAATCCCAGGTCCGCCACCGGCACATCGATGGTGGTGTTGGTCTTCTGGATTGCGGGTACCAACGCGTCGTAGGGCAGGCCGGCGAGGAAGCCGTCGACGACGCGTTCGAAGTTCGAGATCAGTCCCTCGATCTGGTTGGACAGCCGCATGTACTCAAATCCTTTGGAGTGCAGACCTTTTTGCTGTCGGGGTAGGTTGGAGAAGTCCTGGGCGGGGATCGGTGGCCAGCGCGGGTCATCTGGCGGCATGGGTTCTGGTGGTGTGGGCTTCCCAGCCGAAACGTCGGAGGGCAGCCGGGTGAGGGACCAGATCTCGAACAGCGTCTCCTCGGGCCCCAGCGGCCGTATCCGGTACGACGAGGCGCTGCTGTAGGTGGGCAGGATGAAGTGATGCGGGAAGCAGAACCCGATCGCGTCGGTGATCCCGCGTCGAACCAGGTCGTTGAGATCGGGCATGGTGCTGCCCCGGGCCCGGTGCCAGCTGACGACGGCATCGTTGAGGGCGCTGCGCCAGGCGCCCAGCGCTTCGGCCGGATCCGCTGGCAGGTCAATGTTCTGCAGGCCCTCGGCGATTCGCACGTCGTTCTGGTGGGTCATCCCGGCCATGCCGTCGCCGAGGGTGCGCATGAAATACAGGCTGCTCTGGACAACGGGGTGCACCGCGGCAGACGGCCCGCCCGTCTGAGCGGACGGGAGCAGCTGGGGATGCGTCTGGGGCACGTGGTAGCCCTCCATGAACGCCGCCGTCGCCAGCTTCCAGTTCACCGGGAGGCGGCACGACTGCCACCACTCGACCCGCAACGATTCCACCTGCCACGCGTCATAGATCGACGCGAACGGCTCCTGGCATTCGCGCAGTGCGGGCGCGTGGTCGTCGAAGTTGATCCACGCGCATCCACCCCACAGCTCGCACCGCACCGAGACCAGCTGAAGATCGTCGGGGCACAGGTTCTCCTCGGCGAACACGTCGGGGCGCGCGACGAAAGTGTTGCGTCCGTCGACACCCCAACACCACCCGTGAAAAGGACAGACGAACGTGCGCCGAGATCCATTGCCTTCCACCAGCTTTACCCCGCGATGGCGGCAGGCGTTGTGATAGGCGCGAACGGTTCCGGCGTCGACGCGGACCACGATGATCGAGTCGTCCAGGATCTCGTACTCCACGAAGTCGCCGGGCTTGGGGATCTCTTCCAGCCGGCACGCCATCTGCCACACGCGCGGCCAGAACATCTCGTTTTCCAGCGCGTAGAACTCCGGGTCGTAGTAGCGCTGCTTGGGGATACGATCGGGCGTCTGCACGGCCCATGGCACCGGAAGCGGCGCCCAGTTCACATCCATGGCTTTCCCTCGTTCATAAGATTCGTGACGCCCGCCCTTCCCAGTAACGTTCACGCATACGCCTCTTGTAAAGCTTTCCGTTGGGGTCGCGGGGCAGCTCCGGGTCGAATTCGATTGTGCGCGGGCACTTGTACCCGGCGAGGTGCTTTCGGCAGTACGCGATGAGCTCGGCCTCCAGGTCGGGCCCGGCAAGGGTCCCGTCGACCGGCTGCACGACGGCCTTGACCTCCTCGCCGAACTCGTCGTTCGGGACGCCGAAGACCGCTGCGTCGACGAGTTTCGGGTGGATGATCAGAAGGTTTTCCGCCTCCTGAGGATAGATGTTCACCCCACCGGAGACGATCATGAACGTCGAGCGATCGGTGAGGTAGAGGTATCCGTCCTCGTCGACGAAACCCATGTCTCCCAGTGTCCGCCAACCTCGCTCGTTGTACACCGACGCGGTCTTGGCGGGATCCTTGAAGTACTCGAAACTCGGGCCGCCCTCGAAATACAGCTCGCCGGACTGACCGACGGGGAGTTCCTGCCCGTCGTCGCCGACGACGTGCACCGGAGACATCGGTATGCCCACCGAACCCGGATGCGCCAGCCATTCATCGGGACCGATGGTGGTGCCGGCGAATCCCTCTGTGCCACCGTAGTATTCGTGAATGATCGGCCCGAACCACTCCATCATCCGCCGTTTGACATCCACCGGGCAGGGCGCGGCGGCGTGGATCACGCACCGCAAGCTCGAAACGTCATAGCTTTGCCGGACAGCTTTGGGCAGCTTGAGCATCCGCACGAACATCGTCGGCACGAACTGGGCGTGCGTGACGCGGTGGGTTTCGATCAGCCGCAGCACGCTCTCGGCGTCGAATTTTTGCATGATGATCGACGCGGCGCCGACGCGGTTGACCGCCATGGTGTAGTTCACCCCGGCGGCGTGGTACAGCGGCGCGGGGGAGAGGTACACGCTCGACGGGCTCATCCCGTACTTGTGGGTCAGCGCCATCTCGAGCACGGCCTGCGCCCAGGAGCCGTTCCCGTCGGTCGGCAGCGGCCGTCGCACGGCCTTGGGCCGTCCGGTGGTGCCCGACGAATAGAGCATCTCCGAGCCGTCCGACAGCGGCGGCGCATCCCCCGCCGTGGCCAGCGCGTCCTCATAGCGTCGCCAGCCCGGCAATTCGGGGCCGACGACCAGATGGACCTTGACGCCGGTGTTGACGCTGCGGATGTGCGCCGCGAACTCTCCCATCGACCCGTCGACCAGCACCGCCCGCGCGTCGGAGTCGTCGATGACGTAGGCGACCTCCTCGGGTGTGAAGTGGGTGTTGACGGCGGTGTAGTAAAGCCCGGAAAGCTGGCAGCCCCAGGTGATTTCGAGGAACTCCGCCCGGTTCGGCAAGACCAGCGCCACCCCGTCGCCGCGGCGTAGTCCCGCGTCGTGCAACACCGCGGCGACGCGGCGGCTGCGGGCGTACAGTTCGCCGTACGAGGTCGTCGCACCGTCGGCGACGACGATGGCCGGCCGCTGCCCGGCGCTGCTCGCGTGCTCGGCGATGTCCACCTGCTGAACCCCGAAAAACTCAGGTAGTCGCCGCGCCGTCGGCCGATGCGGCAGCGGCCGCTTGGCGGCGCGCTTGTTCGGACGGCAGCACCTTGTCCTTGAACACGGTCTGGATCAGCTCCTGCACGTCCTTGCTGATCGAGGCGAGCGCGACCAGGTCGTTGGAGCTTTGCCAGTGCACCCGCATGCCCATCAGCTCCCAGGCCCGCTTGAGGTTGGCCTTGGTCGCGAGCAGCGTCGTCATCGGGGCCTGCGCGATGTGGCGGGCGATGGCATCGACCCGCGAGTCCAGCTCGTCGCGCGGGACGACCTCGTTGACCAGACCGATCTCCAGCGCCCGCTTGGCGTCGATGACCTCGGCGAGGTAGAGGTAATAGGCCGCGCGCCGCCAGTTCATGAAAACCCATGGCTCGATGGAACATTCGCCCGACGGCATGCCGAAGCCCTGCAGCGGCGGGTAGGAGAAGTAGGCGTCCTCGGAGGCGATGACGATGTCAGTGGTGAGCCCGTAGTGGGTGCCACCGCCGACGCAGTAGCCGTGCACCTGCGCGATGGTCGGCTTGGAGAACTCCCAGAGGTTCAGGATGGGCTTGACGAACAGGTCGGTCTGTGGTTTCCACGGCGAGCCCATGACTTTCGCACCTTCGACGAAGGACGGGTAGTCGACCGCGTTGTTGCCGATCGCGTGTCCCGAGCAGAAGCCCTTGCCGTTGGCCTTCACGATCAGCACCTTGATGTCATAATCGCGGTCCGCATCCAGCAGTGCGGCGTCGACTTCTTCGGCCAGCTTCTGGTCCTGGGCATTGGCCTTCTCCGGCCAGTTGAGGGTGACCTTTGCGATCGGACCTTCCTTCTGGTAGATGATTCTCTCCCGGGTCTCATTGAGATCCATTGCTCGCCTGATCCTTTCGTTAGGAACTGATGACGCCGATCTGGGCGCCGATGTCGTAGGTGCTTCCGATCTGACCGGTCCATTGCACCGTGCCGGAGGCGCCCGCTTCGATTTCCTGCTCCACTTTCTCGGTGGCGATCACGTAGATGGGAGTGCCCGCTTCGACATGTTCGCCGGCCTCGACGAGAAGGTCGGTGAGCTCGGCTTCCGAGACTGCCACCGACACCCGGGGGATGCGAATGATGAAGTCAGCCATGGGCTCCCGCCCTCTGCAGCGTGCGCTGCGCGGCCGCCACGATCCGTGCCGGCGAGGGGTATACCTGGGCCTCCAGCGCCGCCGCCGCAGGGTTGGGAACGAAACGGGCGCCGACGCGTTCGACGGGCGCGGCCAACTCGCCGAACAGTTCGGACTGCAGGATGGCCGCGATTTCGGCTCCCGGGCCGCCGAATTGGACCGCGTCGTGCACGATCACGACTCGGCGGGTGCGACGAGCGGATTCGACGACCGTCTCCACGTCCAGGGGTACCAGGGTGCGCAGGTCGACGACCTCGACGCTCACGCCCTGCTCCTGCAGGGTGGCCGCGGCGGCCAGCGCGTCGTGCACGCTGCGCCCGTAGCTGATGACGGTCAGATCGGTACCCGCTCGCTTGATGTCGGCCTGACCCAACGGGATTGCGAATCCCGGGTCGGCCGGCACCGGCCCCTTCTTGCCCTGCAACCGGATCGTCTCGACGAACAGGCACGGGTCCTCGTCGAAGATCGCGGAGGTCAGTAGGCCTTTGCCGTCACGCGGAGTGGACGGCACGATCACCTTCATCCCCGGAACGTGCATGAACCACGCCTCCAGGCTTTGCGAATGGGTCGCACCGGTGGCCAGGCCGGCATACACCTGGGTGCGGACGGTGATCGGCGCAGTGGTGCGCCCGCCGGTCATGAACCGCAGTTTGGCGGCATTGTTGATCAGCTGATCGGCGGCGATGCCGATGAAATCCATGATCATGATCTCGGCCACCGGCAGCATCCCGTCGATGGCGGCACCGATTGCCGCACCGACGATCGCGGCCTCCGAGATGGGCGTGTCCAGGACCCGGTCGTGACCGTACTTGGTGGACAGCCCCGCCGTCGGGCCGGACGCTCCCGGGTCGGCGATGTCCTCGCCGAGCAGAAACACTCGGTCGTCGGCCTGCAATGCCTGATCCAGCGCCAGGTTCAGCGCCTCGCGCATGGTCATCTCTTTTTCGTCCACTCCCTCTTTCTTATTCATCCGTCGCTCCTCAGACCGGGAACCCGATCGGCGTCGCGTACACGTCGCGCTCGAGTTCGTCGGCGGCGGCGGGGTCCGCGCTCATCACGGTGTTCAACGCTGTGTCCACCGTCTGCAGCGCATCGTCGTCGATCCGGCTGAGCTCGTCTTCCGTGCAGATGCCGGCATCCGCAAGGTGACGGCGGAACCGCGGCACCGGGTCGGCCTCCATCGCCGCGGCCAGCTGATCCTTGGGGATGTAGGGCATCCGGTCACCGAAGTAGTGGCCACGGAAGCGAAATGTCACGCACTCGATGAAGGTCGGTCCGTCACCGGCGCGTGCCCGCTGCAGCGCTTGGTCGAGTACCGATTTCACGGCCAACGGGTCGTTGCCGTCGACGCGTACGCCCGGCATGCCGTAGCCGGCGGCACGGTCGGCGACGTGCTCGAGCTTCATCGTGTCCGAGGTCGGCGTCATCTCGGCGTACAGATTGTTCTGGCACACCAGGACCAGGGGTAGATCCCAGAGCGCGGCCATATTAGCCGCCTCATGGAACGATCCGGTATTCGTAGCGCCGTCGCCGAAACTGACCACCGTGACCCGGTCCAGGCCTTTACGTTTGCCGGCCATCGCCAGCCCCACAGCCACCGGTGGGCCCGCGCCGACGATTCCGGTCGAGAGCATCACACCCTTTTCCGGGTTGGCGATGTGCATGGTGCCACCCTTGCCTCGGCTCGCGCCGACGGTTCGGCCCATCATCTCGCCGTAGATCTCCTCGAGCGGGACACCCTTTCCGATCAGGTCATGCAGGCCGCGGTAGGTCGTCACCAGCTGGTCGTCGGGGCGAAGAGCGACAGCCATCGCAGCGGCGATTGCCTCCTGTCCGCGCGACGGCCAGTAGACGCACATGAACTCGCCGGTGCCGATGCCCTTGGACAGCCGGTCGTCGGCCGCTTTCATCAGCGCCATCAGCGCGTAGAGCCGACGCTGAACCGCGGGCGGCTCCTGGCTCACTGTGCTCCTCCGGTTTTGTTGCGGTGCAGTCGGATTGATTTCACCGAAGTCACCCGCCCGACCAGGGTTTGACCTTGAGGAAGCCTCCGCCGTCGACGCGTAACTGCTGCCCGGTGATGTAGCGGGCCGCGTCCGAGGCCAGAAACAGCACCGCCTCGCTGATGTCCTCTGGTTCGACGTAGGGGATGGGCATCGACTGCACGAGCGGGAAGATCGGCTCGGCATCCTCGCGGGTGGGGTTCTTCAAGTCGGGCCGGAACGCCCGGTACATCGGCGCGCTGTGCAGCATGTCGGTGTTGACGTTGGTCGGGTGCACCGCGTTCATCCGGATGGAGAACGGTGCCAGCGCCCGTGCGAAGTCGTTGACGTAATGTGCCGCAGCCAGTTTCGCGAAAGCGTAGCCGGCCCCGCCGGGACCGCCGTCGATGCCGCTGGTGTTCATCGACGACATGAATGCGGCGTTCGATCCGATCACGATGATCGACGCGCCGGCCTGCAGATGCCTGAGGCTGGCGTGCACCAGGTTGAGCACCCCGACCAGGTCGACGTCCACGGCGTCCGCGAACGCCTTGGGCGGCAGGCCGGCGGTCAATGGACATATGCCTGCGTTGGCGATGACAATGTCGAGATGTCCCAGCTCGGCGACGCCGTCGTCGATCGCCTTGGACAGGGCGGGGCGGTCGCGGACATCGGCGATCGCGCTGACCGTGCGCTGGCCCTCCTTCTCGACCAGTCGCGCGGTTTCCTCGAGGTCTTCCGGCCGGGCCAGGGGGTACTCGTTCGTTTCGATGTCTTCACACAGATCCACCGCGATGATGTCGGCACCCTCCGCGGCGAGCATCCGCGCGTGCGAACGGCCCTGACCGCGCGCGGCCCCGCTGATCACCGCAACCTTGCCTGTCACCCTGCCCATCGCCGAAACCCGCCCTTATATCCCAGTGATCGTATCGACGGCAGCCGTTGCGGCCCAATGCATTTCCGGATTACGCATTACCGTGCCGCCGGTGCGCCGCATCGGGATTGGGCTCAGATCAACGGTCGGCTCCATCGCATCTCTCCCACGAAATACTGCCGCGCTGATGACTTTCCTTGGCGCAGCGCGGCCGTAGCCGGGCTACTGTATCCCCTACAGTAACTAGAATATCTAAAATAGCAAGGAATGGCGGCTCGGGTGGCTGTGCCTCGTGGCGGGCCATCTGCCCATCGGCTCCTGCTGAGAAGATTGTGTGCGCTTGCAGGCTCTGCGGTGCTGAAATTGGCTCACAAAGTACTGAGAGGAGCTGCTATGGCTCTGTCTGGTCGGGTCCCCGCGCTGCCGACCGAGCTCGCCACGATGCGTGAGGTGGTCGAGACGCTGGCGCCGATCGAACGCGCTGCTGGTGAGCCGGGCGAGCGGCAGGCGGCGGAGTGGATCGTCGAGCGCCTGCGCACGGCGGGCGCGCGAAACGTCCGGATCGAGGAAGAGCAGTTCTTCGACGGCTACCCCCGATTGCACGTGAAGCTGGCGGCAATCGGGGCGGCGGCCGGTCTTGCGGGCCTGATCAGCCGGCGCTTACGGGTACCGGCAGCGCTGGCGGGCGTGGGTGCGGGGCTCGCGATCGCCGACGACTGTTCCAACGGTCCGCGGGTGGCCCGCAAGAACGCACAGCAGGCCAGAACGACGTGGAACGTCGTGGCCGAAGCGGGTGACCCCGGCGGCGAACACACCGTCGTCGTGTGCGCCCACCACGACGCGGCACGCACCGGCAAGTTCTTCAACCAAGGTCCTCAACAATTCTTGGTCGAGAGATTTCCCGGCATCGCCGAACGCATGAACACGTCGTTGCCCAACTGGTGGCCGCCGATCCTCGCGCCCGCCCTCGCCGGCGTCGGCGCCTTGCGCGGCAGCCGCAGGATGATGATCGCGGGTACCGCGATGAGCGCGGCGGCGGCCGCGGTGTTCGCCGACATCGCTCGCAGCCCCGTCGTCCCTGGAGCCAACGACAATCTGTCTGCCGTCGCGCTGATCGTCGCGCTCGCGGAACGACTCCGTGAGCGACCTGTGAAAGGCGTACGCGCTCTGCTGGTTTCGCTTGGTGCCGAGGAGATATTGCAGGGCGGTATCTACGGGTTCTTGGCGCGCCATGCGCCCGCACTCGACCGCGGCCGGACCTACTTCCTGAATTTCGACACCGTCGGCTCGCCGGAGCTGATCATGCTCGAGGGCGAGGGCACCACGGTAATGGAGGACTACTACTACAGTCCGTTCCGCGACCTGGTGGTTCGCGCGGCCGAGCGTGCCGATGCGCCGCTGCGCAGGGGCATGCGTTCGCGCAGCGTGCCGATGCGCCGCTGCGCAGGGGCATGCGTTCGCGCAACAGCACCGACGCGGTGCTGATGAGCCGGGCGAGATTTCCCACCGCATGCTTTTCGTCGATCGACCGCCACAAGGAGCTGTCGAACTATCACCTGATGTCGGACACACCGGAGAACCTGGTCTACGAAACGGTAAGCCACGCAGTGACGGTCGCCGAGGCGGTAATGCGGGAGTTGGTGCGAGGAGCCTGATTTGGCATACCACGGTGGTCCTGACGGGATCAAGGCATCCACTGCCTGCCAAAGACGCTCTGGCACTTGCCCTCACACCGGCGCGTAATTGAGGCCCCCGTCGATATCAGCACTGTCACAAGCACATATCGATTCAGGCGTTGGTCTGGCACTACGCGTTTAAAACGCAAATCATTGCACAGTGCGCTATCGGGGATCGTGGTCGCGAATTTGCCGACATCGATAGGGCTCAACAGGAGGTATCCACTTCATGATCGCTAACTGGGTTCCGGCCCAGATGTCGTGTGGCCACAACTCGGGCCGCATTCTGGACACCGCGCGGGGCATTCTCATTGGCTTGAGACGCTGCCCGTCAGAGACCGCGTTCGACGAATTGCACAGCGCCGCAGTACGTCACAAGGTGCCGGTATTCGCGATGGCGTGGGCGCTGGTCCATCTGGCGGGTGAAGGCGAGACGACACCCAGCTTCAGCGAAGCGCAGTCCGCGGCCCGCCACGAGTGGGGCCAGCTGTTCGCGCGGAAGGCCGTTGCGACCTGCTGAACGACGGCCGCGGTAGTGGGGAAGTACCGCGGGCGTCACTTCCTGAGCGCCAGATTCAAGTGAAGGCGGGCGCGACGAAGCGCTGCACCAGTTGGCGTTCGGCGTCGTCGTTCTCGGCGGGCAGGTACATCAGTGAGAGCACCACGCGCACCAACCATTGCGCGGCCTGCGGGTCGCCGTCAGTGAGTCCGGCCAGATCGGTGGCGAAGCCGGCCAGCAGCGACGAAGAGGTGAGCCACGAGATTTCGTCGGTGGCGCGGATCGAGCCGACCATCAACTGACCCAGTGGGTCGGAGCGAATCCTGTTGAGTGCCGCGATGATCGCGGTGACGACGCGTTCCGGCCCGGTCAAGTCCTCGACGTCCGCGCGGACGGCGTCGACGATGCGATTGGCGGCCCGCGCCAGTACCGCGTCGCGAATCTCGGCTTTTCCGCCGGCGTATCGATAGACGGTCGCGCGGGAGCAGTGGACGCGCGCGGCCAGCGTCTCGATGTCGAAGGCGTCCAGACCCTGCTGCGTGATCAGGTCGGTCGCCGCCGCATGGATGCGTTCGGTTGCCATTGCCCGCCGATCGCCCCCGACCAGCCAATCGTCACTCGGCACCGCTCACCTGCCCTTCAGCGAAGTAGCGGGTCTATTTTCTCACGCTGAGACAACAGCGGCACTTATTCTCAGCGGAGCCGCTGGTCGGGGCCGTGTGGTGAGATCACTGGTCAGGCGCCCCGTTGGTGCCGGTTTTCAACTTCTCGCAATGGCGTTGACGTGTGCCGATCCTGCGATCAGCCTGGGCAAATGACCGTCGTCGAGCAGACTTTGTTCGCTGCTGAAGCTCTGCAAAACCCCTACCCGCTCTACGAGCGGATGCGGGCCGCGGGGCCGGTGCATCGCATCGGCGACTCGCACTTCTATGCGGTGTGCGGTTGGGATGCCGTCGTCGAAGCCGTCAGCCGTCCGGAGGACTTCTCGTCCAACCTGACCGCGACGATGACGTGCACGCGGGACGGCACCGTCAAGCCGTTCGAGATGGACCCACTCGGCGGCCCCACCCACGTATTGGCCACCGCCGACGATCCCGCGCACGCGATGCACCGAAAGCTGTTGATACGCCACCTGGCGGCTCGGCGGATCCGGGCGCTGGAGGACTTCGCCTCGCAGGCCGCCGATCGGCTGTTGACCGACGGCATGCGTTGCGGCCGCATCGAGTGGATGGGCGCCGTGGCCAACCGCCTGCCCATGATGGTGGTGGCCCAATTGATCGGCGTGCCCGACACCGACGTCGCTCAATTGGTGAAGTGGGGGTACGCGGCCACCCAGCTGCTCGAGGGGCTGGTCGACGAGGATCAGCTTGCCGCCGCACGCAGCGCCGTGCTCGAACTCAGCGGTTACATCGCCGAGCGCTTCGCCGCGGCGCCTCATGCAAAGGGCGGCCCTCAGGACGACCTGCTCTGTGAGCTGGCCACCGCTTGTGCGGCGGGTGAGCTGGACATGATGACCGCTCAGGTGATGATGGTGACGTTGTTCGCCGCCGGCGGCGAATCGACTGCTTCGCTGCTGGGCAGCGCGGCGTGGATGCTGGCGCACCGTCCCGACATCCAGCAGCAGGTGCGCGAAAGTCCGGAATTGCTCGGATCGTTCATCGAGGAGACGCTGCGCTACGAGGCACCGTTCCGGGGCCACTACCGGCACGTGCGAAATCACACCATGCTGGCCGGGGTGGAGTTACCCGCCGACTCGCATCTGTTACTGCTGTGGGGTGCCGCCAACCGCGATCCAGCCCACTTCGAGGCCCCCGGCGAGTTTCGCCTGGACCGCTCTGAAACCAAGGGCCACATCAGCTTTGGGAAGGGCGCGCACTTTTGCGTCGGTGCCGCCCTGGCCCGCCTGGAGGCCCAGATTGTCTTGCGAATGCTACTCGAACGCACGTCGGCGATCGAGGTGGCCGATGTCGGACGATGGCTACCCAGCATCCTGGTGCGCCGTCTCGAGAAACTTGAACTGGCGCTCGCCTAGCGCACCGGATGAGACAGCGGTGCAAGTGGTTTCGTTCTCCGACGCCAGCCGGGAACTATCACCGCCCGGTGCTATTCGGCGGGCGGAAGCTGTCGCGGCCCGTCGGGTGACCGCAGTTGACGCGGCCCTTCGCGCTCGATCAACTCGCGCCGGCGGTCGCGTTCTGCCGACTCGAGCGACGGGCCCTGCCGACCGCCCGCCGATGCCCGGCTCAGCGATGGGTGCCCGTCGTCGGCGGGAAGTTGCGCGTAGTTCTCGGAGCTACCGGCGTCCCAGGAGTCTGCCTGGTCACGCCACGACGGGATGTGTTGGGTCCCAGCCGGGTTGTCGGCAGCAGCGGGCTGGGGCTGCGCGCCCGCCGGCGAACTGCCCGAGTCGGAAGTTTCGGAGTTCACCGTGACTTTGCGGGTCCGCTTGAGCGAAAATGCAATCTCCTCGACCTCTTCGAACACCTGGCGCGCGGTGCGCAGCGGCTGAGTCGTGTTGTCGATTGCCCGAGCGACGAAGGGCGGCACCAACGGGCGAATCCAGCGAGCCGCGGCTCTGGTCGCGTCTGGGATCGACGGGATCAGTGGCGTTCCCCCGGCGCGCTCTTGCCGCGGTTCGACCGCGCCACCCGATTCGGCCGGTGCCGGCAGGTTCTTCGGTGTGTCCGATTCGGTATCCGTTGCGGCAGCGGGCAATTGAGCAGCAGCGCGACTGGCGGCCTCGGCTTCGGCGGCAATCGGCAGATACATGTCTTCCTCCACTGGTTCGAAAGTACGCTGCGCCGTCACACCAGGAAAAGCCCGGACCGGTCGCTCGGGACCTTCGAGCGCTTCGACCACTCGACGGCGTTGCTGCTCGCGGTCGATCTCCAGCTGGGCCTCGATGGCGAGGCGGGCTTGGGTTAGTTGGTGCTCGGCCCACATGATTTCGGCCTCGCGGCGAACTTCGGCACGCTTGATGGCGATGGCGGTATCGGCCTCCAGCTCGGCACGTTCGCGGTCCGCGCGCGCCGTTGACTGGCGATCATGAGTCGTCTCACCGCGCCACCGCCGAAGAAACAGCGGCAGCAGGTACAGCAGCGCGAAAATTGCCAGCGTCAGCAGCCGCAGCAGTAACACGCCCACGCTGGCGAGTGTCAGATCGTTCAGTGCGACCCAACGGTCACCGAGTCCGCGACCGCTGTCGGCGATCGCGCTGTGCCGCGCCTCGGCCAGGGCCTGCTCGCCCCGAGCGACCAGGGCGTCCAGCCGCGGGGCTTCGCGGTCACGCGTGGCGGTGGCGTTGTCCAAGTCCCGTCGCGCATCATCCAGAAGTTCGTTTGCCGTTCGGGTTTCGGGTCCGGCGCCGGGAACTCCAGTGATCCGGGTCTGTGGGCAGCCCGGTGTGGGGTGATATTCGCAACGCGCTACCACCAGGGCGTTGTCCAGCTGGCCGCGGGCCCGCTCGACGCCGCCGTCGAGCGCAGTCCGCGCATCGCGGGTGCGAGCCAGGCTCGCCGTTGCCTGCGCCACGGCCGGCGTGGAGTCGGCGCTCAGCGCGGCTTGCTCGTCGAGACGGCGGTCGATCGAGCCGGAGAACATGACGAGTGAGGCCAGCTCACCCACGATGACACCGACGGCAACCGCGACCGCCCCGCGTCCCAATGCGCCCGGAACGCCGCGCCCGGGGCCGCCGGCGATGCCGCGGGTCACCGCACCGACCAGCAGGCCGAACACCAGGGCCAGCCCGGTAATCGCCCATACCGGCCAGCGGGCCGACTGACCGACCGCCAGGCCGGCGACGAGGCAGGCCAGCAGGGCCCCGCACAGCACGATGGCACCGGCCACGGCATGCGTGGACCGCTCGTAACGCTCACCGAGTTCGCCCCAGTGCCCCCCGCCGAGCCAGGTCAGCAGCCTCTCCACCGTGGATGCTGCCCGGCGCGACTCAGTAGCTTGATGCGCGCGCATGAGATTCCAACACCTCCAGTTTTTCCAAGCCTGGCAGCTTGCCGTACGACACACCGAATCGAAGAGACCGCTTGTGTCTCTCTTCACAAATCCGGCAGCGGGCGACGAACCACACATTCGCGGCGTCCACGCCGGGCCGCCCCGCTGCGGCATCGCGCCTCGTCTGGCACTGGATTCCGGCCCGAAAACTGCCACGCGGGCGGATCAGCGGCCATTACGGCACGCGACGTGAGACGGTATAAACCTATGCAAAACTACGACTACGTTACCTACGAAGAGTTCGGCCGTAGATTTTTCGAGGTCGCCGTCACCCCCGAGCGCGTCGCCGCCGCATTCGCCGATTTCGCCGGCACGGAGTTCGCGATGGAGCCGATCGCGCAGGGGCCCGGGGGAATCGCCAAGGTCAGCGCGAACGTCAAAGTCAAAGACCCGCAGGTCACCCGTCGCCTCGGCGACAGCATCACATTCGTGATCCACATCCCGTTGGCGATCGATCTGCTCCTCGACCTACGGCTGGACAAGCAGCGATTCACCGTCACCGGGGACATCGCACTGCGTGCAACCGCGCGGGCGGCGAAGCCGCTGGTGTTGATCGTCGACGTGGCGAAGCCGCGCCCCTCCGACATCACCGTCAATGTGTCGTCCAAATCCATTCGCGGTGAGGTGTTGCGCATCATCGCGGGCGTCGACGGCGAGATCCGCCGATTCATCGCCCATTACGTGGCCGACGAAATCGACGCGCCGCAGTCCCAGGCGGCACAAGTCATCGACGTGGCACACCAGCTGGAGACCACCTGGGACGGCCCGTAAGTGTTTTCCGGCCGATGCGGGCGGGTATGCAAGCCGGACAGCGCTAAATGACACGTCTATGAGTGCTGTCGCAATGTCCACCTCAGACGAGAAGCGGAAAGATATGGCACGAGTAGACGTTTCGACGTCATCGAAGCTGGAGCCGGCGTCGGCGTGGAAGCTGGCATCAGACTTGGGTCGATTCGACGAATGGATGACGATTTTCGGCGGATGGCGGGGCGAGGTTCCGTCGACCATCGAGGAAGGCACGTGCATTTCGTCGCTGATCAAGGTCAAGGGTTTCCGCAACATCATCCATTGGACGGTCACGCGTTACGACGAGCCGAAATCGATTGAGCTGCAAGGCCGCGGCCGTGGCGGAATTCGCATCGACTTGTCGATGAGCGTCACCGACGACGATCCCGGCTCCACCTTCCATCTCGTCGCCGATTTGAAGGGCGGCCTACTGAATGGGCCGATCGGAAACCTGGTCGCCCGGGTGCTGCGGTCCGACGTCCGCAAGTCGATAAACAACCTCGCCGCCCTCCAGTAGTCGCAGCCTCCTGCCGTAGGGCAGGATCAGCGCATCTCAATGGGCCGCGGCGGCGAGGTGAGAGTTTGTATGCGGAAATGGCGGGTGCTCGGGGCGGTCCTGGTCAGCGCCACGCTGATGGCGTCCTGCTCGAGCGGCAAGACGGCCGGAGCACCGGAGAGATCCACGACCGGCCTCTCCGCATCACCCGGCCACGAGACCAGCGCCCCCGCGCCCGTCGCACCGCTGAATTCCCGCCAATGTGCCGAAGTCAACGACGCCAGTGTGGACCTGTTGGCGGGGTCGGACACCGATGGCGCACGCAGGGCCGCGAACGCCATTGAAAGCTATAGTCCGCCACCTTCAGCCAAAGCCGCGATCGAATACTTCGTCAGCGCCGGCGGTGCTCACTTTGGTGACCCGGACTACCCGAAGAACTACAAGGTGCTCGACGACTGGTTGAAGCAGATCTGCCCGACTCAGTAGGACGGCCAAGCTATTGGTGGTCGATCAGCCATTCCCGTTCTGCATCGCGAATCCTCCTGCGCTCCATGGCAAGCCAGCTCAGCCCGGCGCCGAACACCAGCAGTCCGATGCTGACCGCGGCCACACCGAGACGGACCTGTCCCAAGGCGAAATTGGCCATACCAACCACGAACACGATCACGGCGGCGCCGACGACGACCATCCTGGGGATCCTCTCGACGTCATCGATCGGTTCGCCAATCCGGAGTGCGCCGCGGGTACGGGTGGGTTGCGCGGGGTCGCCGAGGCCGCGCGAGAACTCTCCCATGAAGCGCCTCCTCTTGTTGAACCCGCTCAAAGCTCTACCCGAAATGCGCTTTGGGCAAACGACTTCGGCGGCCAGGAGGCGGCGGGTGATCTGGCCAGTCCGCTTTACAGCGTCTGGTGGCGCCCGAAGTATTTGTGGTCTTCGCTGTAGCCGCCGTAACCGCTACCGATGTCGTGGTAATCGGCGACGAATTCGATGCCCTTGATCCACTTGACGAGTTTGAAGCCGTGCTGCAACTCGTTACGGAGCCGCAGCGGCTTGCCGTGCATGTAGGGCAACGGCTGGTCGTTCATGTTGTACGCCAACATCGTCATGTGGTGGTCCATCTGGCCGATGTGGTGGGCGTTGTAATAGATGCCGCCGGTGGCGCCCAGGCCCATCGAGTAGAACACGACCCACTTCGCTTCGGGCAATGGCTTGACGATGTCCATGATGGTCTTCATTTGCACGCCACCCCATTTGGCCACACCCGACCAGGCTTGGATGCAGAAATGTTGGCTGATCTGGTCGTGGTAAGGCAGCGCTTTCAAGTCGTCGAGGGAGAACTCCATCGGGTGCTCAACGAGACCGTAGACCTTCAGCCGCCAGTCGCGAAAGTCGTTCTTTTCCAGCTCTTTGTACTCGACGGTCTCCGGAAGACGGCCGTTGCGCCAGTGGTGCGGCGAAATGTCTTCTTCGGTAAAGGCGCCGGGCTTGGGATCAAGCTGCTCCAGCATGCGCTGGAAGGGGCCGACGAGCGCGTATCCGACACGCTGAACGACGCGGGGATGACGAATTGTGAAGGGAGTGGCCCACACCCACGCGACGACGGTGATGACCATCGCCGCGGCGAAGATCCAGAATCCCATCCAGCTGTTGTCGTCGCGGGCGGCGAACATGTGGTTGAGGTTGCGCAGGGCGCTGGTCGCGAAAACCAACGTGACGTGCACGAGGATGAAGAACAAGAAGTACACCAGCACCAGGAAATGCAGTGAACGGGCGATCTGGATGCTCAGCCGCGTGCTGATCCAGTGGACCCGCTGCGAAAGCGCCGGCGACATGCCCAGACCGGTGATCAGCGCGGCCGGGGCGGCGATAAAGACGGTGGTGAAGTAGGCCAGCAGCTGCATGCCGTTGTAGGCGACCCAGCCGTTGTCTTCCGGCCAGTCCAGCGACAGGTACTGGATGGCCACCGATGCCGCATCTGGGAACACACTCCAGCTGGTCGGCACGATGTGGCGCCACTGCCCGGTGGTGAACAGCAAGACATAGAACACCGCGCCGTTAACCAGCCACAAGACATCGACGCCGAGGTGCCACCAGCGGGCCAGCCCGATCGAGTGCCGGAACCCGGGCAGGCCGAACTGCGGCGGCAGCGCGACGGTGTCGGCGTTGGCGGTCCACAGATCGTCGTCGGGCACCGGTGGCCCCACCCGCAGCCATTCGTCCTTGCCGGGGGTGGCATTGCGGCTGAAGTAGAGCCGGGGGTGGTCGCAGAGAATCTGGATGCCCGTCCTGATGATGAACATCATCATGAACAGGTTGAAAAAGTGGGTCCACCCGATCCAGGCGGGCAGCCCGGGGGTGACGGCGGAGTGGGTATCGGTGCCGGGGTGGCGATGGATGAACGACTGCACCGCCGGCATGTTGTGCAGGCCTTTGCCGATAGCCACCGCCGCGATCAGCAGCGCGAAGCCGATCGGAATCAGCCACAGCAGGTTGAACCACTTGTCGCGGCCCACCCTCAGCCGCGGCGCCGTCGCCCTTCTGGTTAGGTCGAACCCGCCACCGTAGCTCTCCACATCGATGGTGTCCTCGGCTTCATGGATTTCGCTGCGGAAGTCCGGAATGGTTGCCAGTGGCGTGCCGATGGTCGTTGTCGAGACTGAGCCCGCGGAATCCTGGGCGGAATCGGCGTGCGGATCGGCACCTTGACGTTCGGTGTTCGTCACTTGGCGAAAAATACCACCACCTCACTTGGATAAACCGGGCGCCTCCGGACCAGGAAGCCGCGGCGGACCCGGTCGGCAGGCAACTTTCCCGACGGTTGCCGGCGTGCCGCAGCAAACCGCCCGCACGTCCGCGCGCTAAAACCGCAACCGCATATGAACCAGCGGCTTTTTTTCCGCAAACGCGGATCCTAAGGGTCGGCTGTGAATTCAGGCACAGTCTCCTGCGAGGACAGCGGGTCGGTCACCGAGCGAGCGGTGCATCATCCGGTCTGTGGGACGGTCTGGGCTCGCACGGCCTGGGCCAAGTCGGCCGCTCGGCGATCGGCGAATACCTCTTCGAGCATCACCGCACGACCGTCCGGTCCGGTCAGCGGAATTCGCCAGTTCGGATATTCGTCGGTGGTGCCCGGCTGATTCTGGGTCCGCCGGTCACCGACCGCATCGGTCAGGGCAACCCCGAGCAGTCGCGACGGCGTTCGGCCGAGGTAGCGGTAGAGGGCCGAGATGACTTGCTCGGCATCAGGTTCTGCGTCGGGCTCAGCGCCCTGCTCCAACAGCCCGACTCGGCGCAACACGGCCATCCAGGCGGCCAGCTCGGCGCGGTCTGACTGCAGTTCCTCCTCGACGGGCCGGGTCAACAACCCCAGGGAATCCCGCAGTCGCACATGATCGCCGGCCAGGTAACCCGCGGTGGGCGGCAGATCGTGGGTGGTCACCGACGACAGGCAGTACTCACGCCAGCGCTCGGCCGGCAATGGGCCGCCCGTACCGTCTCGATCCAGCTCGAACCACAGGATCGAGGTCCCCAGCAGCCCCCTGAGTAATAGGTAGTCCCGCACCCACGGCTCGACCGTGCCGAGATCCTCACCGACGACGACGGCCCCGGCCCGGTATGCCTCCAGGGCGACGATGCCGATCATCGCGTCGTGGTCGTAGCGCACGTAGGTGCCCTGGGTGGGGGGTGCGCCCTCGGGAATCCACCACAGCCGAAACAACCCGATGATGTGGTCGATGCGCACCCCGCCGGCGTGCCGCAACACCGCCCGGATCAGCGCGCGAAAGGGTCGATACTCCTGTTCATCGAGCCGGTCCGGGCGCCAAGGCGGCTGCGACCAGTCCTGTCCGAGCTGATTGAACTCATCGGGTGGCGCCCCCGCGGTCACCCCCAGCGCCAGCACGTCCTGCAGCGCCCAGGCGTCAGCACCGTCGGGATGAACGCCGACGGCCAGGTCGTGCATGATGCCCAACGCCATGCCGGCCCGGACCGATTGCGACTGCGCCGCGGCCAGCTGCTCATCAAGCTGCCACTGCAGCCAGCGGTGGAAATCGATGGCGTCGGCGTTCTTTTTGACGAAAGCCGCGACGCCGTCGCTCGCCGGGTGCTGCACCCTCTCCGGCCACTGGTGCCAGTCGCCGCCGTATTTCTCCGCCAGTACGCACCAGGTCGCGAAATCGTCGAGGGCACGGCCTTCGCGTTCGCGGAATGCGGCGTAGGCGAGTTCGCGGCCCGCCGACCGCGGCACCCGGTAGAGGAGCTCGAGCGCGGCGCGCTTGGCGGCCCACGAGGTGTCGCGGTCGATCGCGTCCAGTTCAGCGGCGTGTTGCTGAACCTCGGAGCGCAGTCGCCGGACTCGTCCGCGCCTGGGTAGGTCGGCGAACTCGGGGATTGCCTCAACGCGAAGGTAAAGCGGGTTGACGAACCGTCGCGAGGTCGGCAGGTACGGCGAGGGCTCCATCGGGGGCGTCAGCCCGGCCGCGTGCAGCGGATTGACCAGCAGGTAGTCCGCGCCGTGCCGGGCCGCGGACCACACGGCGAGATCCGCCAGGTCGGTGAGGTCGCCGACACCCCACGACTGGCGAGACCGCACGCTGTATAGCTGGGTGGCCAGGCCCCAGGCGCGGCGCGCGCCGAGCCGCTCGGGCAGACCGAGCCAGTCGGGCGTGACGATGAGGGCGGTGCTGGCCTCGGAGTCGCCGGAGCGCAAATACACCCGGTGATAGCCGAGCGGCAGGTCGCTGGGCAACACGAAGCTCGCTTCGCCGACCCGGCGTCCGTCCAGATCGAACGGGGGGGTGAAGTTGTCGACCTGCTGGATGTCGTCGCGCTCCGAGCCGTCCTCGAGGTGCAGCCACACGTCGGCGGCGCTCCCGTGGGTGACATGCACCCAAAACCGCGTTTGCGCCGCTGACCGGGCCACGATGGTCGCCGGCATCGGACGCGCCCAATAGGACCGCACATGCGCGACCAGCGCGGCGTTGCGCTCCTCCTCGGTACCCGCCGCCACGCCGAGCGCGGCGAGAACATCTACCAGGGTGGTCTCCGAGACGAGCACCCGCCGGCCGGCCCAGTCCTCATAGTCGGTCGCGATGCTGTACCGCCTGGCAAGTTCCACCAGCGAGGGCGCAAGCTCACTCATGACGCCCATCTTGCGTCCCGGACCCCGCCGGCCTCGTCAGCGGGGGTAAGGCGCCGAGGTGGGTCGCGGCGTTGCTGTCCGCTCCCGCTGGCTGATCGTCAGGGTTGGCTCTTCGACGAGCCGAGTCGGTCGCAGGTCGCTACCATGCCTTTTGAAGGCACAAGAATGCAGCGGGGGAACGGACAAACTGGCAGCTCTGTCGAGCGCGCTGCGCTTGACTCGGTTGCTCAATGGTCCGCGCGGATCTCGACCGAAAGGGAACGGATTCGTCGAGGCAGCAAGAGGCACGGGAAAAGTGCGCGCACTGTCGCGTGGCGAGGTCTGTGCAGGTGCCTTACGGTTATCGATGTGATTTGCGCTCGCAATGAATATCGAGGCCGAAATGCGGGCCAAAGCCCCAGTCAATTTTCAGGCGCTATAGCAAACCGGACGGTGAATAAACGTGGCGGATGAGAGTCGCGGGCGACGGGGAACCGGGTACGGCCTCGGGCTGTCGACTAAAACCCAGGTAAGCGGCTACCAGTTCCTTGCCCGCCGCACGGCCATGGCCTTGACCCGCTGGCGAGTGCGGATGGAGGTCGAACCCGGCCGTCGCCAGATACTGGCGGTGGTGGCGTCGATTTCGGCGGCAGTTGTCATCTGCCTGGGGGCGCTGCTCTGGTCGTTCATCAGCCCGTCCGGCCAGCTGAACGAGTCGCCGATCATCGCCGACCGCGACTCCGGCGCGCTTTACGTCCGCGTCGGCGACCGGCTGTACCCGGCGTTGAACCTGGCCTCGGCGCGGCTGATCACCGGGCGTCCGGACAACCCGCACCTGGTTCGCGGCAGCCAGATCGCCGGCCTGCCGCACGGTCCGTTGGTGGGCATTCCGGGCGCGCCGTCGTCGTTCGCGCCGAAGACCCCGACGTCGTCGTCGTGGTTGGTCTGCGACAGCGTGGCCACCTCGACAGGCGCCGGATCCTCCCAGGGAGTGACGGTGACGGTGATCGACGGCTCCCCCGAACTCAGCAACCACCGACGGGTGCTGACCGGGTCGGACGCGGTGGTGCTCAGCTATGGCGGGGACGCCTGGGTGGTTCGGCAGGGGCGCCGTTCGCGGGTGGACCCGACGAACCGGGCGGTCTTGCTGCCGCTCGGGTTGACACCGGAGCAAGTCAGCCAGGCCAAGCCGATGAGCCGAGCGTTGTTCGACGCCCTGCCCGTCGGACCCGAATTGGTTGTGCCAGACGTGCCGAACCTGAATGCTCCCGCGGCTTTCCCGGGCGCTCCCGGACCGGTGGGGACGATACTCGTCACACCGCAAATCAGTGGGCCGCAACAGTATTCGCTGGTTCTGACCGATGGCGTGCAGACGCTTCCGACGCTGGTCGCCCAGATTCTGCAGAACGCCGGCGGACCTGGGAACGGCAAGCCGGTGACCGTGCAACCGGCTGCCTTGGCAAAAATGCCGGTGGTCAACAAGCTGGACCTCTCGTCGTATCCGGAGAATCCGCTGGAAGTGGTGGACATCCGGGAAAATCCGTCGACCTGCTGGTGGTGGGAGCGCAGCGCAGGGGAGAGCCGGGCCCGCGTCCAGGTCGTGTCCGGACCTACCCTGCCGATCCCGACGTCCAAATTGGGCAAAGTGGTGAAGCTGGTGCGGGCCGAGGCGACCGCAGCGGACCAGGTCTACTTCGGCTCCGACTATGCGAACTTCGTCGCCGTCACGGGCAACCACCCGGGGGCGCAGACGACGGAGTCGCTGTGGTGGATCACCGAGGCGGGCGCGCGGTTCGGGGTCGACGCCAGTAAAGAAGCCCGCGAGGCACTGGGTTTGAAATCGCAGCCGAGCCTGGCGCCGTGGGTGGCTCTGCAGCTGCTACCGCAAGGACCGACGCTGTCACGAGCTGACGCGCTGGTGATGCACGACACGCTACCGAAAGACATGACACCTCAAGAACTGGCGGTACCCAAGTGAAACGTGGTTTTGCCCGGCCGACACCGGAGAAGCCTCCGGTAATCAAGCCGGAAAACATCGTCCTGCCAACGCCGCTGAGCATTCCGCCGCCGGAAGGCAAACCCTGGTGGCTTATCGTGGTCGGCGTCTTGGTGGTCGGCCTGCTGGTCGGCATGGTCGGCATGACCTTCGCCAGCGGCTCGCACGTGTTCGGGGGCGCAGGCTCGATCTTCCCGATCTTCATGATCGGCGGCGTCGCCATGATGATGTTCGGCGGCCGGTTCGGTGGCCAGCAGCAGATGAGCCGCCCGAAGCTGGACTCGATGCGCGCCCAGTTCATGCTGATGCTGGACATGCTGCGCGAAACGGCGCACGAGTCGGCCGACAGCATGGACGCCAACTACCGGTGGTTCCACCCGGCCCCCAACACCCTGTCCGCAGCCGTGGGATCGTCGCGGATGTGGGAGCGCAAGCCCGACGGCAAGGACCTCAACTTCGGAGTGGTCCGCGTCGGCGTGGGCATGACGCGCCCCGAGGTGACCTGGGGCGAGCCGCAGAACATGCCGACCGACATCGAGTTGGAGCCGGTGACCGGTAAGGCGCTGCAGGAATTCGGCCGCTATCAAAGCGTCGTGTACAACCTGCCGAAGATGGTTTCCCTGCTGGTCGAGCCCTGGTATTCGCTGATCGGGGAGCGCGAGCAGGTCTTGGGGTTGATGCGCTCGATCGTTTGCCAATTGTCGTTCTCGCACGGGCCCGACCACGTGCAGATGATCGTCGTCAGTTCCGATCTCGACGAATGGGACTGGGTCAAATGGCTTCCGCACTTCGGTGACCCCAAGCGTCAGGACGCGGCGGGCAATGCGCGGATGGTCTACAGCTCGGTGCGCGAATTCGCCGCCGAGCAGGCCGAATTGTTCGCCGGCCGTGGGTCTTTCACGCCGCGGCATGCCAGTTCGTCGGCGCAGACCCCGACGCCCCACCACGTCATCATCGCCGATGTCACCGATCCCCAGTGGGAGTACGTGATCAGCGCCGAGGGCGTCGACGGGGTGACCTTCTTCGACCTGACCGGCTCCTCGATGTGGACTGCTGTTCCGGAGCGGACGTTGCGGTTCGACGAAAAGGGCGTTATCGAGGCGCTGCCCCGTGACCGCGACACCTGGATGGTCATCGACGACAAGCCCTGGTTCTTCGCCCTCACCGATCACCTCAGCGGCGCGGAGGCGGAAGAGTTCGCGCAGAAGCAGGCCCGCTGGCGCCTGGCCGAGGCCTACGAAGAGATCGGCCAGCGGGTTGCCCAGATCGGCGCCCGGGACATCATGTCCTACTACGGAATTGACGATCCCGCGGATATCGACTTCAACTCCTTGTGGGGCAGCCGCGCCGACACCATGGGCCGGTCCCGGCTGCGCGCCCCGTTCGGCGTTCGGTCCGACAACGGCGAATTGCTGTTCTTGGACATGAAATCCCTCGACGAAGGTGGCGACGGCCCGCACGGCGTCATGTCGGGTACGACGGGTTCGGGTAAGTCGACGCTGGTGCGGACCGTGATCGAGTCGCTGATGCTCGGCCACCCGCCGGAGGAACTGCAGTTCGTCCTGGCCGACCTCAAGGGTGGGTCGGCGGTGAAGCCGTTCGCCGGTGTGCCGCACGTGTCGCGGATCATCACCGACCTCGAAGAGGACCAGGCGCTGATGGAGCGCTTCCTGGATGCGCTGTGGGGTGAGATCGCCCGCCGAAAGGCCGTATGCGACAACGCCGGCGTCGATGACGCCAAGGAATACAACGCGGTACGTGCCCGCATGCGCGCCCGCGGTCAGGACATGCCACCACTGCCGATGCTCGTGGTGGTTATCGACGAGTTCTACGAATGGTTCCGCATCATGCCCACCGCGGTCGACGTCCTCGACTCGATCGGCCGGCAGGGCCGCGCCTACTGGATCCACCTGATGATGGCGTCGCAGACCATTGAGAGCCGCGCGGAAAAGCTCATGGAGAACATGGGGTACCGCTTGGTTCTGAAAGCGCGCACCGCCGGGGCAGCGCAGGCCGCCGGCGTACCCAACGCGGTGAACCTGCCGGCACAGGCCGGATTGGGATACTTCCGCAAGAGTCTCGAGGACATCATCCGGTTCCAGGCCGAGTTCCTCTGGCGGGACTACTACTCACGCGGGGTCACCATTGACGGCGAGGAAGCACCGGCACTGGTGCACAGCATCGATTACGTTCGCCCGCAACTGTTTACCAACTCGTTCACGCCGCTCGAGGTGAGCGTGGGAGGCCCGGAATTAGAGGCTCCGGTGCACGGCAATGGCGAGGTGCTCGAAGCCGGCGACGTCGATGAGGACGAGGACGAGGAAGGAATCCGGACGCCGAAAGTCGGCACGGTGATCATTGATCAGCTGCGCAAGATCCAGTTCGAGCCGTACCGGCTGTGGCAACCGCCGCTGACAACGCCCGTCGCCATCGACGATTTGGTCAACCGGTTCCTGGGCCACCCCTGGCAGAAGGACTACGGCTCGGCGCGAAACCTGATTTTCCCGATCGGCATCATCGACCGGCCGTTCAAGCACGACCAGCCGCCGTGGACCGTCGACACCTCCGGGCCGGGTGCCAATGTGCTGATCCTGGGCGCCGGCGGTTCGGGCAAGACGACCGCCCTGCAGACGCTGATCTGCTCGGCCGCCCTGACCCACACCCCGGAACAGGTTCAGTTCTACTGCCTGGCCTACAGCAGCACGGCGCTGACCACGGTGTCCCAGTTGCCGCACGTCGGCGAGGTGGCCGGCCCGACCGACCCGTACGGCGTGCGCCGGACGGTGGCCGAACTGTTGGCGCTGGTCCGCGAGCGCAAACGCAGCTTCCTCGAATACGGAATCGCGTCGATGGAGATGTTCCGGCGCCGCAAGTTCGGCGGTGAGCCCGGCCCGGTCCCCAACGACGGGTTCGGCGACGTGTACCTGGTGATCGACAACTACCGGGCGTTGGCCGAAGAGAACGAAGTGCTCATCGAGCAGGTGAACCTGATCATCAATCAGGGCCCGTCGTTCGGTGTGCACGTAGTGGTCAGCGCCGATCGTGAATCCGAGTTGCGGCCCCCGGTGCGCAGCGGTTTCGGCTCCCGGATCGAGCTGCGACTGGCCGCGGTGGAGGACGCCAAGTTGGTGCGATCGCGGTTCGCCAAAGAGGTTCCGGTCAAGCCGGGACGCGGCATGGTGGCGGTCAACTACGTGCGCCTCGACAGCGACCCGCAAGCGGGGCTGCACACGCTGATCGCCCGGCCGGCGTTGGGCGCCACGGCCGACAACGTCTTCGAATCCGACAGTGTGGTGGCGGCGGTCAGCCGGCTCGCGACCGGCCATGCGGCTCCGGTTCGACGGCTACCGGCCCGGTTCGGCGTCGAGCAAGTCCGCGAGCTCGCCGCCCGCGACACCCGCCAGGGCGTCGGCGCCGGCGGAATCGCTTGGGCGATATCGGAGCTGGACCTGCAGCCGGTCTATCTGAACTTCGCCGAGAACGGGCACTTGATGGTGACCGGGCGACGCGAATGTGGCCGGACCACGACGCTGGCCACCATCATGTCCGAAATCGGCCGGCTGTACGCGCCGGGAGCCACCAGCGCGCCGCCGCCGCCGGCGGGCAGGCCGTCGGCTCAGGTCTGGCTGGTCGACCCACGCCGCCAGCTGCTGACCGCGCTGGGCTCCGAATATGTGGAGAAGTTCGCCTACAACCTGGACGGCGTCCAGGCGATGATGGGCGAACTGGCCGCGGTGCTGGCCGGACGTGAGCCACCACCGGGCTTGTCAGCGGCGGAGTTGTTGTCGCGGTCTTGGTGGAGCGGTCCGGAGATCTTCCTGATCGTCGACGACATCCAGCAGCTGCCGCCAGGGTTCGATTCGCCGCTGCACAAGGCCGCTCCCTGGGTGACCAGGGCAGCCGATGTCGGGTTGCACGTAATTGTCACCCGCACCTTCGGCGGCTGGTCTTCGGCGGGCAGCGACCCGATGCTGCGGGCGCTGCACCAGGCGAATGCGCCGTTGCTGGTGATGGACGCCGACCCCGACGAAGGCTTCATCCGCGGCAAGATGAAGGGCGGCCCGCTGCCCCGCGGCCGGGGCCTGCTAATGGCCGAGGACACCGGGGTATTCGTGCAGGTCGCCGCCACTGAGGTGCGGCGCTAGTCCCGCACCGGACTCGGCTTCACCCGCGCCAGCGCCGATCTCAGCGCGTCGATTTTCGGCGCCGCGAAAGCGTGGACATCTGCCGTTGATTACACATTTCTTAATTGCGTCCATATTTTAAGCAAACTGCGGGTTAATGTCTCCTTTCCGGCAGCCGACAAATGCACCGGTCGACCTGCTGTCGCCAAATGGTCATGCGGCTGGAAAATGACTTGAGCAGCCGAGCTGCGTAAAGCCGCGGTGACCTCGGGATGAACACCGGTTAGCCCGAAATTAGCCATGAATGAATAGTTGGCGTTGCGCGCGGCGTTGCGCGCAACAGCCCTCTAATCTCGCTATCGAACGATGTTGTGGACGCGGATTATCGAGGCAGAATGCGCATTTCGTTCGTGCGACGCAGAAATGCTGATGGCGCCGTCGCGTTACCGAAAACCATTTGTGACCGCTTCGCCATGCCGCAAGCACCGGATGCGGCGGCAGAGGCGGCCACTGTGATGTTGGCCAGTTAAGGAGGGGCGTTGTTCGACTTCGGGGTGTTACCGCCGGAGGTCAATTCGGGGCGGATGTATGCCGGTCCGGGGGCGGGGCCGATGTTGGCGGCCGCGGCGGGCTGGGACGGTCTGGCCGCCGAATGGGACACCGCCGCCCGCGGCTACGGCTCAATAGTCACCGAGCTGACCAGCGCGCCGTGGGTGGGGCCGGCCTCGACCGCGATGCTGGCCGTGGCAGCACCATATGTGGCCTGGATGAGCGCCACCGCCGCCGAAGCCGAGGAGACCGCCATGCAGGCGCGCGCGGCCGCGGCGGCCTATGAGGCGGCGTTTGCGATGACGGTGCCCCCTCCGGTGATCGCGGCCAACCGCGCGCTGCTGATGGCGTTGATCGCGACCAATTTCTTCGGGCAGAACACCGCGGCGATCGCGGCCACCGAGGCCCACTACGCCGAGATGTGGGCCCAAGACGCCGCCGCGATGTATGGCTACGCGGCCGCCTCGGCGACCGCCTCGGTATTGAGTCCGTTCGTGCCGCCACCGAACACCGTCAGTGCCGAAGGCGTGGCCGCCCAGGCCGCGGCGGTCAATCAGGCGGCAGCCACCCCGGCAGGGAACACCGCCTCGACGGTCTCAGCGGCGACCACAGCGGCGACCGGCACCACCGGGGCGGCGACCGGCGCCGCCACAGCCTCGAAGCTGCCGGACTGGGTCGTCGGCCCCAACGGGCTGATCGCCACCGTCTTCGGCGCATCGTCGGGCATGTGGACCGCGGAGACCTATTTTGCCTACGGCTCCGTGGGGTCGGTTAATTCGCTGCTGGGGTGGAGCGCTGGAATGCTGCCCGGCGCTCCTGCTCCTAGCCCCGCGCTCGGTGGAGCACTGCCGCCGCCAGGTGCCATCGGCGCCTGGGGCGCCCCGGTGGCTGCCAACTGGGGCCAGGCCGCCCGTGTCGGTGCCTTGTCGGTGCCCCAAACCTGGACCGCCGCCACACCCATCGCAGAAATCAGCCCGGTCGCCGAACCCGCACCCATCAGCAGCATCAACGCCGCCACCGCCTCCAATGCCGGAACATCGGGCCTGCTGCGCGGAATACCGCTATCCGGCGCCGGAACCGGCCGGCGCAGCGCCGGCTACGTCACCAAATACGGCTTCCGCTACAACGTGCTCACCCGATCACCATCCGCCGGATAGCACGACGCCGCCCTGCGGCGTACCCCTCGACAGATCTGTAGGGAGCTCAGCCGGCGCGGTCGCACTCGCGAGGGATTAATTACGGCCAGATTTTATCCGCAGATGTGGACAACAGTGATGGAATGCGTGGTTGCCAGAAAGTGAACACCGCCTTTCATCCGGGGTGTTGTCGCAGGTAAACGAGAGACGTGGTCCGGATCGCGCCAAGCCTGGCGGAAACGGAAAAACCTTCTCCGCCAAAGCTTGCGAGGTGTGGGAACCCGCGTATAGCGCTATGGCGATCTAGTATTCATAACCAGCGATGTTGCTGACGCTAAGGGGTTGTTGAGACAGAGTGCGCCGTTTAGTGGGGACGAGAAGTGCTGTTGCCGCTGAAGTTTCGGGCATCGGTTCTGCGAGTGGCTAAACCGGCGGTGCGGTGTGCTTCCGAAAGTTGTTCGCGCCGAAGTGAGATGGACGAGCCGGGGACTCTTCGTGACGTTTCCCTGACCGTCCCGTGGTCGGCGACGGGGCCACACGCAACAGCTGGGGGAGGATAGTGTTCGACTTCGGGGCGTTACCGCCGGAGGTCAATTCGGGGCGGATGTATGCCGGTCCGGGGGCGGGGCCGATGTTGGCGGCCGCGGCGGGCTGGGACGGTCTGGCCGCCGAATGGGACACCGCCGCCCGCGGCTACGGCTCAATAGTCACCGAGCTGACCAGCGCGCCGTGGGTGGGGCCGGCCTCGACCGCGATGCTGGCCGTGGCAGCACCATATGTGGCCTGGATGAGCGCCACCGCCGCCGAAGCCGAGGAGACCGCCATGCAGGCGCGCGCGGCCGCGGCGGCCTATGAGGCGGCGTTTGCGATGACGGTGCCCCCTCCGGTGATCGCGGCCAACCGCGCGCTGCTGATGGCGTTGATCGCCACGAATTTCTTCGGGCAGAACACCGCCGCCATCGCGGCCACCGAGGCCCACTACGCCGAGATGTGGGCCCAAGACGCCGCCGCGATGTATGGCTACGCGGCCGCCTCGGCGACCGCCTCGGTATTGAGTCCGTTCGTGCCGCCACCGAACACCGTCAGTGCCGAAGGCGTGGCCGCCCAGGCCGCGGCGGTCAATCAGGCGGCAGCCACCCCGGCAGGGAACACCGCCTCGACGGTCTCAGCGGCGACCACAGCGGCGACCGGCACCACCGGGGCGGCGACCGGCGCCGCCACAGCCTCGAAGCTGCCGGACTGGGTCGTCGGCCCCAACGGGCTGATCGCCACCGTCTTCGGCGCATCGTCGGGCATGTGGACCGCGGAGACCTATTTTGCCTACGGCTCCGTGGGGTCGGTTAATTCGCTGCTGGGGTGGAGCGCTGGAATGCTGCCCGGCGCTCCTGCTCCTAGCCCCGCGCTCGGTGGAGCACTGCCGCCGCCAGGTGCCATCGGCGCCTGGGGCGCCCCGGTGGCTGCCAACTGGGGCCAGGCCGCCCGTGTCGGTGCCTTGTCGGTGCCCCAAACCTGGACCGCCGCCACACCCATCGCAGAAATCAGCCCGGTCGCCGAACCCGCACCCATCAGCAGCATCAACGCCGCCACCGCCTCCAATGCCGGAACATCGGGCCTGCTGCGCGGAATACCGCTATCCGGCGCCGGAACCGGCCGGCGCAGCGCCGGCTACGTCACCAAATACGGCTTCCGCTACAACGTGCTCACCCGATCACCATCCGCAGGATAAGAGGAGGTTAATTTCAACCAAATTTTATGGGCCGGCGGGTTGTCCGATGTGTTGGCAAGCAATGACTTCATCGACGGAATTCGCGAGCGAACTACAGGTGAATTCCGCTTACCAGGACATGAACAGTAGTTGGCCGGGAATGAATAGTTGGCATTGCGCGCAACACCGTTCGGTGCAAGCGAAGTAACGTGACCACAGAATGACTTTCGCTGAAGGTGATTGAATTACTAGCCCATCGAGGGAGGAAATCAGATGTCGTTTGTGACGGCGCAACCGGAGGCATTGGCGGCGGCTGCCGCGAGTTTGCAAGGTATCGGCTCGGCAGTGAGCGCCCAGAACGCGGCTGCGGCAGTGCCGACGACAGGCGTGATTCCGGCGGCTGCCGACGAGGTGTCGGCGCTGACGGCGGCCCAGTTCGCCGCGCACGCCCAGATGTTCCAAGCGGTCAGCGCCCAGGCACAGGCCATTCACGAGATGTTCGTCAACACGCTGCGCACCAGCGCAGGGTCGTATGCATTCACTGAGGCGGCCAACGCGGTGGCGGCCAGGTAAGGACTGGGGATGGATTACGGGGCATTACCGCCGGAGATCAACTCCTTGCGGATGTATTCGGGGCCTGGCTCGTCCCCCATGGTCGCGGCCGCCGCCGCGTGGAACGGGTTGGCCGCAGAGCTGTCTTCGGCCGCAACGGCCTACGAAGCGGCGGTGACCACGCTGACCGACGACGAGTGGCTGGGTCCGGCGTCGGGTGCAATGGCTGAGGCGGCGAACTCCTATGTCACCTGGATGAACACGACCGCCGCTCAAGCCCAGGAGGCAGCCAGCCAGGCCAGCGCCGCGGCAGCCGCATATGAGAACGCGTTCGCGGCGACAGTACCGCCCCCGCTGATCGCGGCAAACCGTGCCGAGCTGTCGCAGTTGATGGCTACGAACGTCATTGGTCAGAACACAAACGCCATTGCGGCGCTCGAGGCGCAGTACGGCGAAATGTGGGCCCAAGACGCGTCGGCCATGTACAGCTACGCCGCCAACTCGGCGACCGCCACGAAGCTGACGACGTTCGCCTCGCCGTCCCAAACGACCAACCCCGCCGGGCAGGCGCTGCAATCCGCCGCGGTCACGAAGGCCGCCAGTACTTCGGCGGGCACGTCCGCGCAGACGACGTCTTCTGTGAGTGACGTGCTGCAGGGTCTGTCGCTGACCGGGACCGGGATCACGGGAACCTCAAACGGGTTCACGGTCGACCCGAACTCAATACTCGGTTCGATCCTCACCGGGATCGGCGGGAACAGCACGGTGAACCCGCAGTGGTTCATCACCGCCTTCAGGAACTTTGCCGGTCCCGCTTATAACGTGCTGGGCATGCCATATTTCTCGACCGGTATGGCAAACACCATGCTGTCCATCAGCAAGGGGCTGGCCCCGGCGGCCGCCGCGAAAGCCGGGGCGGAAGCCGCGGGCGCAGCTGCCGGGAAAGGTTTAGGCGGTTTGGGAGGACTGCTGGGCGGCGGTGGCCAGGGAGTGGCCGCGGGAATGGGCCAGGCGGCGTCGGTCGGCAAGCTATCGGTCCCGACCACCTGGTCCCCGCCCGTCGCGGCGCCGAGCCATGCCGCGCCGCTACCTATCAGCACGATCAGCGCGGCGCCCGAATCGGGAGCGGGAAACCTGCTGGGGGGAATGCCGCTCGCGGGTGTCGGCGGGGGCGCCGGCGCCAACAGCGGTCCGCGGTACGGCTTCCGGCCCACCGTCATGGCGCGCCCACCCTTCGCCGGATGACCCCGCACCGGCAGTTGCTGCGGTGACCACAGCGGTCACCGCGCACGCGGCGACTTCGCCCGCCGGGATGGGCCCGCGCGCGCCTGGCGGCAATGGGACCCGCGACGACGCTGTGCCCACCGCCGGGCCTAACCGGCGGGAGTTAGCCGGCGACGCGATTTTTATCCCACCAGAACCCACGGAGCTGGCCGTATGCACTGTAAAGATCTCGTTATCGGGGTCGCGAGCGGGCCGCGATCCAGGCGGAGCACTGTTACTGTGGCGTTACCGAAAGTGAATTCGCCGTACCGGCTGGTGAACACTTGCCGATTGGCGGCGCCGAAAACGACCTCGGACCGCGGAGTCATCTACTCTCTTGGGGGAGAGCGGTTGCTGACGAATGAGGAGGAAGCAACATGTCGTTCGTGACCACGCAGCCAGAAGCCCTGGCTGCGGCGGCCGGAAGCCTGCAGGGCATCGGTTCCGCCATGAACGCACAGAACGCGGCTGCGGCGGCCCCGACGACCGGGGTGGTCCCCGCTGCCGCTGACGAAGTGTCGGCGCTGACGGCGGCCCAGTTCGCCGCGCACGCGCAGATGTACCAGGCGGTCAGCGCGCAAGCCGCCGCGATTCACGAGTCGTTCGTGAACACCCTGACGACAAGTTCCGGTTCGTATGCGGCCACTGAGGCCGCCAATGCAGCCGCTGCCGGCTAGACCAGGCCGGCGAGGCAAGGGTTGCGACGGCAACCCCCAGGCAGTCGGTGATCTCGGGGATCGACTGCCCGGCGATGGAAGCGCCCGGGACGGTCTGCTTGACCGTGTTGGAACGGCCGGTGGCACCGGCGGCTGACAGAAAGGGGAGCGTAGTTAGTTTGCGGTTGGGCGGTTGCGTCATCGCGCAGTCGGCCCAGCCGTCGCCTTCCAGCACGACAATTCCAAGCAACTATTGACTGAGGAGTAATTCATATGGCAACGCGCTTTATGACCGACCCGCACGCGATGCGGGCGATGGCGGGGCGTTTCGAGACCCACGCCCAGACAGTTGAGGACGAGGCTCGCCGGATGTGGGCGTCGTCGCAGAACATCTCGGGTGCGGGCTGGAGCGGTGCCGCCGAGGCGACCTCCTACGACACCATGGGTCAGATGAACACGGCCTTCCGCAACATCGTGAACATGCTGCACGGTGTGCGCGACGGCTTGATCCGCGACGCCAACAACTACGAGCAGCAAGAGCAGGCGTCGCAGCAGATCCTTAGCAGCTAGCGGCAACAGCCGAAGCTGCCTACCCTTTCAGACGTTAGGAGAACATCGAGATGACAATTAACTACCAGTTCGGCGATGTGGATGCCCACGGCGCCTTGATCCGTGCCCAGGCTGCCTCACTGGAAGCCGAGCACCAGGCCATCGTCCGCGATGTGCTTGCTGCCGGTGACTTCTGGGGTGGTGCCGGTTCGGTGGCCTGCCAGGAGTTCATCACCCAGTTGGGACGCAACTTCCAGGTGATCTACGAGCAGGCCAACGCCCACGGCCAAAAGGTCCAGGCGGCCGGCAGCAACATGGCCAGCACGGACAGTGCCGTCGGGTCCAGCTGGGCCTAACAACCAACACCAGGCGCGGCAGCACACCATCCCGGTGTGCTGCCGCGTCCTGCAGTGTCCGAGCAATTCAATGAGGTAACTGATGGATCAGCAGAGCACCCGCACCGATATCACCGTCAATGTCGACGGATTCTGGATGCTCCAGGCGTTGCTGGACATCAGGCATGTAGCACCGGAGCTCCGGTGCCGGCCATACGTATCCACCGATTCAAATGACTGGCTGAACGAACATCCCGGGATGGCCGTCATGCGCGAACAGGGCATCGTCGTCAACGACGAGGTGAACGAGCAGGTCGCCGCCCGGATGCGGGTGCTCGCCGCACCCGACCTCGAGGTCGTCGCCCTGCTGTCGCGCGGCAAACTGCTTTACGGCGTCGTGGACGACGAAAACCAGCCGCCCGGTTCACGCGACATCCCCGACAACGAGTTCCGGGTGGTTCTGGCCCGTCGCGGCCAGCACTGGGTATCCGCGGTTCGAGTTGGCAGCGACATCACGGTCGACGACGTCGCCGTGTCGGACAGCGCCTCGATCGCGGCACTGGTGATGGACGGCCTGGAATCGATCCACCACGCCGAACCCGCAGCCATCAACGCCGTCAACGTGCCACTGGAAGAAATGCTGGAGGCGACGAAATCGTGGCAGGAGTCCGGATTCAACGTGTTCTCCGGCGGCGATCTGCGGCGGATGGGCATCAGCGCAGCCACCGTCGCCGCACTGGGGCAGGCGCTGTCCGACCCCGCAGCCGAGGTCGCCGTTTATGCACGGCAGTACCGGGATGACGCCAAGGGGCCAAGCGCCTCGGTACTGTCGCTCAAGGACGGTTCGGGGGGCCGCATCGCGCTCTATCAGCAGGCCCGCACGGCCGGATCAGGGGAGGCCTGGCTGGCCATCTGCCCGGCGACCCCGCAGCTCGTGCAGGTAGGTGTAAAAACGGTTTTGGACACATTGCCGTACGGCGAGTGGAAAACACATCGGCGGGTTTAACAGCCGCGTAACGAGATACCGAGTGCAACAACGTGTTCGAACGTAAAGTGCTCTCGAGATGCGAACGCGCCATACTTCTCTAGAATCAGCAGCAAAGTTGACACCAAAGATATCCACATCTACTCACCGCGAGGCGAGTACTCACCACGAGGCGAGCCACATGAATTCGGAATTGGCAGGGGGTGCACGGCGATGACGGCGGTAGCTGACGCGCCACACGCTGACATTGAGGGTATTGCGCAACCTCGGGCCGTCGTGGTCGGCATCATGGCCGGCGAAGGTGTCCAAGTAGGCGTTTTGCTGGATGCGAACGCCCCGGTTTCGCTGATGACCGACCCGCTGCTGAAGGTGGTCAACAGTCGGCTCAGGGAACTCGGCGAAGCCCCGCTGGAGACCACCGGGCGAGGCCGGTGGGCGCTGTGTCTGGTGGACGGCACGCCGTTGCGCGCCACTCAATCGCTGACCGAGCAGGACATCTACGACGGCGACCGGCTGTGGATTCGGTTCATCGCAGACACCGAGCATCGCTCGCAGGTGATCGAGCACATCTCGACCGCGGTCTCGACGAATCTGAGCAAGCGCTTCGCCGCGATCGACCCGGTAGTCGCGGTTCAGGTCGGCGCGTCGATGGTGGCGATCGGGGTGGGCCTTTCCGCAGCGCTGCTGAGCTGGTACCGCTGGCACCACCACTCCTGGCTGCCAACCGCGTTCGCGAGCGCGATCGCGGTGGTGGCGCTGGCCGTTTCAGTGCTGTTGTTGATCCGGGCCAAGACCGACCAGGATCGACGCGTCGGCGACATCCTGCTGATGAGCTCCCTCGCGGAGTTGACGGTGGCCGCAGCCACCGCCCCGCCGGGACCGCTGGGGTCCCCGCACGCACTGCTGGGTTCCGGAGTGCTCACCGTCGCGGCGATGCTGGCCCTGCGATTCACCGGTCGACGGCTCGGCATGTACACGGCGATCGTCACCGTCAGTGCGGTGGCGACGCTTGCGAGCCTGGCGCGAATGGTCGCGATGACCGGTGCCGTGACACTGCTCACCTGCGTGGCGCTGGCGTGCGTGGTGGCCTATCACGCCGCTCCGTCGCTGGCCCGCCGGTTGGCCGGCATCCGGCTGCCGGTGTTCCCGTCGGCCACCAGCCGATGGGTTTTCGAGGCGCGGCCCGACCTGCCCACCACCGTGGTGCGCTCCGGCGGCGGTCCGCCGGTCCTGGAAGGGCCGGCCTCGGTGCGCGATGTGCTCCTCCAGGCGGAGCGCGCGCGGTCGTTCCTGACCGGCCTGTTGGTGGGACTGGGCATATTGACGGTGGTCTCACTGACCGCGTTGTGCGATCCGCGTACCTTCCAGCGCTGGCTCCCGCTCATTCTGACCGGGTTCATCGCGGGCTTCCTGCTGTTGCGCGGTCGCTCATACGTCGACCGCTGGCAGGCGATCACACTGGCCGCGACGGCCGTGCTGGTGGTGGCCGCGGTGGTCACCCGGTACATCCTGGTGCTGTCGTCACCGCTGTCGTTGTCGATCGGGGTGGCGATCCTGGTGCTGCTGCCCACGGCAGGTATGACGGCCGCGGCAGTCGTGCCCAACACCATCTACAGCCCGCTGTTCCGCAAATTCGTGGAATGGATCGAATACCTTTGCCTGATGCCAATTTTCCCATTGGCACTGTGGTTGATGAATGTCTATGCAGCAATCCGGTACCGTTAGCGCGCGGAAATGGCGGGGCCGCGCGGCTCGAGCGACCACCGCCGCAATTCTGCTCACTTCGGGTGCATTGGCGGGCTTACCGCCCGTCTATGCGGTGACGCCCCCGCCAATCGACCCCGGCGCGGTGCCACCGGACGGTCCGCCCGGACCGGCCGCACCGATGAAGCAAAACTCTTACTGCACCGAGGTCGGCGTGCTGCCGGGAACGGACTTTCGGTCGCAGCCCAAGTACATGGAGATGCTCAACCTGTCCGAGGCCTGGGAGTTCGGCCGCGGCGCGGGGGTGAAGGTCGCCGTCATCGACACCGGTGTGACGCCGCACCCCAGATTCGCGCACCTGATTCCCGGTGGTGACTACGTGATGGCGGGCGGCGACGGATTGTCCGACTGCGACGCCCACGGCACCATAGTGGCGTCGATGATCGGTGCCGCGCCGGCGAACGGCGCGGCCGGCCCCCCGGCGGCACCGCGCAAGCCCGTCACTATCCCCACCACCGAACCACCGCCGAAAGCGCCACCGCCACAGACGGTTACGCTGTCGCCGCTGCCTCAGACCGTGACAATGGTCCCCGCGCCGCCGCCCTCGCCGTCGGAAGGCGGTCCGGCAGGTGGCGGTCCGGGAGGTGGCGGGCCGGGAGCTGGAAATCCGGGCGCGCCGGGCCTCCCCGGCCTGCCGGGGCAGGCGCCGTCCGCCAATCACGGCGGCGGCACGGTGACGGTCCCGGCCTACTCCGGCGGTGGGCGAGTGGTCAGCGTCGGTGGTCCCCGCCCGCTGGATCCCGCGCCCAAGCCACCGCCGCCGGCGCCCCCGCCTCCAGCGCAGTCCGCGCCGGACGCTTTCAGCGGAATCGCCCCGGAAGCGGAGATAATCGCAATCCGCCAGTCCAGCAACGCATTCGGCCTGAAGGATCCCTACACCGGCGACGAGGATCCGCAAACGGTGCAGAAGATCGACAACGTCCAGACCATGGCGCGCGCGATCGTGCATGCAGCGAACATGGGCGCGTCGGTGATCAACATCTCCGACGTGACCTGCATGAGCGCGCGCAACATCGTCGACCAGCGCGTCTTGGGCGCTGCCGTGCACTACGCGGCAGTCGACAAAAACGCCGTCATCGTGGCGGCGGCCGGCGACAGCAACAAGAAGGACTGCAAGCAGAATCCGCTCTACGATCCATTGCAGCCCAAGGATCCTCGCGGCTGGAGCGGTGTCACCACCGTCGTCACGCCGTCGTGGTTCAGCGACTATGTCCTCACGGTCGGGGCGGTGGATTCCAACGGCGCGCCGATGGGCCAGTCGAGCATCGCCGGCCCGTGGGTCTCGATCGCGGCACCGGGAACCGATGTCATCGGACTCTCGCCTCGCGACGACGGTCTGATCAACGCGATAGACGGTCCGGACAACTCGTTGCTGGTGCCGTCGGGCACCAGCTTTTCCGCCGCGATTGTGTCCGGGGTGGCTGCGCTGGTCCGCTCCAGATTCCCCCAGCTGACCGCATACCAAGTCGTCAACCGGCTGGTCCGCACGGCCCGGGCACCCGCTCGGGGTGTGGACAACCAAGTGGGCCACGGTGTCGTCGATCCGGTGGCAGCACTGACCTGGGATGTGCCCGAAGGGCCACCGAAGCCGCCGACGAAGCTATCGACGCCGATGAACGTGCCGACCCCGCCCGCTCGTCGGGATATGGTGCCGGTGTGGGTGGCGGCCGGGGGATTGACCGGGGCGTTGTTGATAGGTGGCGCGATATTCGGTACGGCATCGTTGATGCGACGATCGCGGAAGCAGCAGTAGGGGCGGAGCAACAATGAAGGCTCAGCGCAGGTTGGGACTGGCTTTGTCATGGCCGCGGCTCACCACGGTGTTTGTCGTGGATGTAGCGATCTTGCTGCTGGCCAGCCATTGTCCGAAGGCATGGCAGGGCGAACATCACGTGGCGTGGTGGGTGGGTGTCGGTCTGGCGGTCTTGGTGGCATTGCTGGCGCTGGTCACCTACCGCGGCATCACGGTGGCGTCAGGATTGGCCACCTGGGTGTGGGACTGGTCAGCCGACCCGGGCACCGCGCTGGCGGCCGGGTGTACACCCGCGATCGATCACCAGCGCCGCTTCGGGCGCGACACGGTCGGAGTGCGCGAGTACCAGGGCCGGCTGCTCACGGTGATCGCGGTCGGCGGCAACGAGGAGGAAGCCCCCGGGCGCCATCGTCATCGGACGTCGCCGTCGGCCGGACCCTCGACAGACACCCTGCCGGTGGACGCGGTTGCCGATGGGCTGCGCCAATTCGACATCCACCTCGACAGCGTCGACATCGTTTCGGTGAAAGTACGTCAGGGCGGCAACGCGGCAGAGTTGTCCAAGCTCGACGACTGGGGCCCCGAACAGTGGGAGGAGCTCAACGACCGGCCCCGCTCGTACCAGCGCAGCACCTGGCTGGTGTTGCGGATGGACCCACAGCGCAACGTGGCCGCCGTCGCGGTGCGCGATTCGCTGGCTTCGACGTTAGTAGCGGCCACCGAGCGGCTCGCCCAGGATCTCGACGGGCAAAGTTGCGCGGCTCGCCCCCTGACCGCCGACGAGCTCGCTGAGGTCGACAGCGCCGTGCTGGCCGATCTGGAGCCGACATGGAGCAGGCCCGGGTGGCGTCACCTGAAACACTTCAACGGGTACACCACCAGCTTCTGGGTGACGCCGTCGGACATCAACGCAGAGACGTTGGACGAGCTGTGGCAGGCAGACACCGAGGCGACGGTGATCACGATCCGGCTCACCAGTCGCGGCGGCCAACCTCAGGTCTCGGCCTGGGTGCGCTACCACACCGACGGCAAGCTGCCCAGAAAGCTGGCGGCGGGCCTCAACCGGCTCACTGGCCGTCAGTTGGCCGCGGTGCGCGCCAGCCTCCCAACCCCTTCGCTGCGGGCCCGGCTGGACCTGCCCAGCCGGGGCTTGTACGACCATGACGAGTTGCTGTTCGAACTTGGTCAGCCGCAGGAAAGCTCAACGAGCTTGCCTGCAGGGCGATGAGCCGCCCGCAGTCGACCGCCGAAGACGCCCGCAATGCGATGGTCGCCGGATTGCTGGCATCCGGGATCTCTGTCAACGGATTGCAGCCCAGTCACAACCCGCAGGTGGCGTTGCAGATGTTCACCACCGCCAGCAACCTCGATCCAGCGATGTGCGACGCCTGGCTGGCGCGAGTGTTCGCCGGCGAGCAGGGCATGGAAGTGCTGGCCGGCGCGTGGGCGGCGGTTAGGACGTTCGGGTGGGAGACCCGTCGGCTTGGTGTCACGGACCTGCAGTTTCGTCCCGAGGTCTCCGACGGACTGTTCCTGCGGCTGGCGGTAACCAGCGTCGATTCGCTGGCCTGCGCATATGCCGTCACGTTGGCCGAAGCCAAGCGGTACCAGGAGGCGGCCGAGCTGCTGGACAACATCGAGCCGCGACATCCCTTCGACGCCGAGCTGGTCAGCTATGCCCGCGGCGTGCTGTACTTCCGCACCAAACGCTGGCCGGACGTGCTCGCGCAGTTCCCGGATGCGACGGTATGGCGTCATCCCGAGCTGAAAGCCGCGGGCGCGGCGATGGCCACGACGGCGCTGGCATCGCTGGGCGTCTTCGAGGAGGCCTACCGTCGCGCTCAGGACGCCATCGAGGGGGACCGGGTGCCGGGCGCGGCCAACATCGCCCTGTACACCCAGGGCATGTGCTTGCGGCATATGGGCCGCGAGGACGAGGCTGTCGAGCTGTTGCGCCGCGTGTATTCCCGGGACCCGAAGTTCACCCCGGCCCGGGAGGCATTGGACAATCCCACCTTCCGGCTGGTGATGACCGACCCGGAAACGATCGAGGCCCGCACCGATCCCTGGGACCCGGACAGCGCGCCGACCCGTGCTCAGACCGAGGCCGCCCGGCATGCCGAAGCAGCCGCGAAGTATCTGGCGGAGGGTGACGCCGAGCTCAACGCGATGCTCGGCATGGATCAGGCCAAAAAGGAAATCAAGCTCATCAAGTCGACGACCAAGGTGAACTTGGCGCGGGCCAAGATGGGGCTTCCGGTGCCGGTCACCTCCCGCCATACCCTGCTGTTGGGCCCGCCGGGTACCGGCAAGACGTCGGTGGCACGCGCGTTCACCAAACAGCTGTGCGGGTTGACCGTGCTGCGCAAGCCGATGGTGGTGGAAACCAGCCGCACCAAGCTCTTGGGCCGCTATATGGCCGACGCGGAGAAGAACACCGAGGAGATGCTCGAAGGGGCGTTGGGCGGGGCGGTCTTCTTCGACGAGATGCACACCCTGCACGAGAAGGGCTACTCCCAGGGCGACCCCTACGGCAACGCGATCATCAACACGCTGCTGCTGTACATGGAGAATCATCGCGACGAGCTGGTGGTGTTCGGAGCCGGTTATGCCAAGGCGATGGAAAAGATGCTCGAGGTGAATCAGGGTCTGCGACGGCGCTTTTCAACGGTCATCGAGTTCTACAGCTATACACCGGACGAGCTGATCGCGCTGACCAAATTGATGGGGCGGGAGAACGAAGACGTCATCACCGACGAAGAGGCGCAGGTGTTGTTGCCTTCGTACACGAGGTTCTACAACGAACAAAGCTACTCCGAAGACGGTGACCTGATCCGCGGCATCGACCTACTCGGCAACGCCGGTTTCGTGCGCAATGTCGTCGAAAAGGCGCGCGATCACCGCAGCGCCCGGTTGGACGACGAGGACCTGGACGCGGTGCTGGCCAGCGATCTGACCGAGTTCAGCGAGGACCAGTTGCTCCGCTTCAAGGAGCTGACTCGCGAGGACTTGGCCGAAGGCCTCAGCGCCGCGGTCGCCGAGAAGAAGACCGAGTAGCCCGGCCCGGTGGCTGCGGGCTCGCCAGGCGCGAATTGGGTTTCCCCACAGTGAATTTCACAGCGAGGAGTTTCCGCCGACACCCGGCTGTGTCTGCAGCCTGGGCGGAGATTCACCGGCCGATTCCGCCGCCACGCTCACACCGAGCGCCCACCGTTCACACCAAAAGCTCTTACCACGTCCGAAGCGAGCGCCAACATCGTTCTTTCCTGGTGCCCGAGTGTCACATGTGACGATTGGCCGAAGTCAGGTGCAACTTTGTTGCAATAAGGGGCACGTTGGGTTGACTCACACGGTTGTGAGTGCCAACATTTCCTAGGTATGCACCTCGCTAGGTGAGGCGTCTACACGGATACAGGCCACTGACCTCGAACGTCGAGAGACGCCCAGGGTCAGGACAGCTCCTCCCGGCTGAAGGGTTGAGCCCAAGTGGCTTCCGGTTGCGATCCAACCGGATACGCCGTGTGGTGCCAAAGCTCTGACGAGAGGGGTGCCGTGCCCAGCGTTCTTGCTGGGCCCTCATCCTTGTGTGCGACATGTGGCATCCCCGTATGCCCTGGCCGTGAGGAGGTGAGAGCGAAATGAGTCCCGGTGATAGTCCGTATTCCAGATCGATGACCATTTCGTTGCGATCCAACCCCGGCACCCTCTCAGCAGTCTGATTCGGCTCACGCCGCAGACCGCACGTCTCCGCCGCGCGGACACGTGCTGGTGAAATGCGGCCAGCGCAAGAAGGACTCAGCCACCACGCCCGGGTTCGGTCTCTGAAGATGAGGAGAAGCCCGATGTCGTTCGTAATTGCGCAACCAGAAGCACTGGCCGCGGCCGCCGGCCACTTGAACGCGGCCGGATCAATCATGGCCGCGCAGAACACTGCCGCGGCGGCTGTGACGACGGGACTGTTCCCCGCCGCTGCCGATGAGGTATCCGCCCTGACAGCAGCGCAATTCAGCGCTCACGGTGCGATGTACCAGGCGGTCAGCGCTCAAGCCACGGCAATTCACGAGATGTTTGTCGAGATGCTGCGTTCCAGCGGCCTTTCCTACGCGGCTACCGAAGCCATCAACACCATCGCCACCCGCTGAACGGGAGATCAACCATGACACTGGATTTCGCGATGCTTCCGCCCGAGGTCAACTCGGCGCGGATGTACACCGGACCGGGTTCGGCCCCGATGCTGGCCGCCGCGTCGGCGTGGAAAGGACTGGCGGCCGAATTACGTTCCACCGCATTGATTTACGACTCCGTCCTCACCGGCCTCACCAGCGAAGGCTGGCACGGTCCGGCGTCGGCATCGATGACGGCCGCTGCCACGCCGTATATGACGTGGATGGGCACCACCGCCCTACAGGCCGAGCAGACCGGCGCGCAGGCTGAGGCCGCCGCCGGGGCTTTTGAGGCCGCCTTCGCTGCCACGGTGCCGCCGCCGGCGATCGCGGCCAACCGCGCTCAGCTGGCGGCGCTTGTTGCCACCAACATCCTCGGTCAGAACACTGCGGCCATCGCGGCCACCGAGGCTCAGTACGCGGAGATGTGGGCCCAGGACGCCGCCGCGATGTACGGATACGCGGCCTCGTCGGCGATGGCCAGCCAGGTCAGCCCGTTCGCCGAGCCGCAACAGACCACCAGTCCCAGCGGGCTGACCGCGCAATCAGCGGCGCTGGTCCAGGCGGCGGCCACGCCGGCCGGCACGCAGCAAGGCACGCTGTCACAAGTGCTTTCGACGGTCCCGGGCACACTGCAGGGAATGGCCTCGCCTCTCTCGTCAGCCACGCCGACGACGGGGTCTGGGGATCTTCTCAGCATGCTGCTGGGGGGATCCTCGGGTAACACCGCGCTCGACAACTTCTGGACCGCATGGGGACCCAACGCCAACATCTGGAACACCATCTTCTCGTCCGGCTTCTATATGCCGGGCAACTGGATGGGCACCGCGGCCGACTTCATGGGACTGGCCGGGGGACAAGCCGCTCAGGAGGCCGGAGAAGCTGCCGGGGCCGCCGCCGCGGGCGCCGAAGGCGCGATCGGCGGCGCAGCGGGTTCGCTGGGCAACCTCGGGGCGGCTGGCGGTTCGGTGGCAGCGAACCTGGGCGGGGCCTCGCTGGTCGGCCCGTTGTCGGTGCCGCCCAGCTGGACCGGTCCCGCACCCGTGGGCGGCCCGCTGGCGTCGGCGCTCGGGGGCACTCCGATGATCGCCCCGTCACCCGCGGTGGCGGCGGGCATGCCGCCGGTGCCGTTCGGCAACTTCGGCGGCCAGGGATTGGGTCGCGCCGTACCCCAATACGGCTTCCGCCCGACCTTCGTCGCACGTCCGCCGGCGGCGGGATAGCACAACGGTTGACGGCTAGCCGCGGCGTGCGAATTCGTTGCTGCTCACAGGAGATCAACAGCTGGGAATCAGCTTATTGACGGCCGAGCTTACTTACGCTCAAGAAATCGCATGGCGATTGTTTGTCGATGCGGCGCGGGTCGAATGAATGGCTGCGCCGCGACCTTTGTCTGTCTTACGGGCAACCCTGTCGATGACAGTTTAATGTTTCAGATAAACATATGCGGAGTGCGCGCCAGCTGCGACACGCCGGTCCAATTATTCTCGGGCTGAGCCATTTCGCGCGCGGTGAGTTCAGCAGATACCCGTGACGTGTGTCTCATTGCCGGAGCTGATGTGCCGTTTTACGCTGACTAGATAACGTATTGCTGTGCCCTCTGATTTATGGCGATGAACTGCTAGAACAGCAACTCGCAGGGTTAACTGCAAAGCAAATCTCACACGCGCCGTGCCAAGCTCCGAATGTCTTATTTACACCGTGATTACCTGGCGGGAACGCCCTGTGCATAACTTCCGATCACGATGGTCACTGTATTGAGAGTGGCCTGTACCAGTACCGAATAACTGGCCGATCTGGCGCACTTCATATGCGGTGCGCGGATTTGCCGGCAAAAAGTGAGTGGATCCTGATGGCCATGGCGGCCATCTAAGGAAGCAGGGGCAATTCCCCGGCCGCATACAACGAATGCCGAAAACAGTTTCCTAGCGACATAGTTATAGCGAGGCGCCCATGTCTTTTGTGACGACACAGCCCGAAGCGCTGGCAGCAGCCGCCGGCAACCTGGCGGGTATCGGATCGGTGATGACGTCCGGAAGCGCGGCCGCAGCCGCCCCGACGACCGGCGTCGTCCCGGCCGCCGCCGACGAGGTTTCGGCGCTTACCGCCGCGCAGTTCGTCGCGCACGCGCAGGTGTATCAAGCGATGGCTACGCAGGCCGCGGCGATTCACGAGCAGTTCGTCGCGACCTTGACGGCCAGCTCTGCGTCATATGCGGCCACCGAGGCCGCCAACGCGGTCGCCGCGACGTGAGGGCCGGAGGTACCGGGGGTGTTTATAGACTTCGGGGCGCTTCCGCCGGAGATCAATTCAGGGCGCATGTATGCCGGTCCGGGGGCCGGACCGATGCTGGCTGCCTCGGCGGCATGGGATGAATTGGCCGCCGAGTTACAGTCCACGGCAGCCGCATATGGGGCGACGATCGAAGGCCTGACCGGGGGACCCTGGACCGGGCCCAGCTCGATCACCATGGCCGCGGCGGCCATGCCGTATGTGGCGTGGATCAACGCTACCGGCGCCCAGGCCGAATTGGCCGGTACCCAGGCCAAACTCGCCGCCGCCGCGTATGAGACGGCGTTCGCGGCGACGGTGCCACCGCCCGTGATCGCGGCCAACCGCGCATTGTTGATGTCGCTGATCGCCACCAACATCCTGGGGCAGAACACTCCGGCGATCATGGCCACCGAAGCCCACTACATGGAGATGTGGGCACAAGACGCCGCCGCCATGTATGCCTACGCCGGCTCCTCGGCGTCCGCTGCGCAGCTGACGCCCTTCACCGAGCCGCCCCAGACCACCAATGCCGAGGGGACTTCCCTGCAATCGGCGGCGGTGTCTCAAGCCAGCGCCCAGAGCGGCTTGATCAACGGTCTGCCGGGAGTTCTGCAAAACCTGGCGAATGCCACGTTCTCGCCGACAACGCCGACCGCAACCGCGGGCAACATCTTCTCCGGCCTGGAGTCGGGCACCACGCCGATCTTCAATCTGCCGGCTGTGCCGACGGAGCTCACCAACTGGAACACGATCATGTCGACGATCGCGTCGGGGCCGTACTCCCTGCAAGGGCTCACTTCGATACCCGGCGGGCCGTTCCTGTCGTTCGGGCAGATGTACGCCTACGCCCAAAACGGCCAGGGTCTCCAGGCATACTTCACGCCGCCCAAACCCATTAGCGGGGCGTTGGCCCCGCTGGCTACCGAGCTGGCGCCGCACGTGCCCGCGGCGAGCCTAACCGGCGCTCCGGTGTCAGGGTCCATGGGCCGATCGGCGCTGGTCGGAAGCTTGTCGGTGCCCCAGGGGTGGACTCAAGCCGCCCCGGAGATCAGAACGCTCGCTTCGGTGCTACCGGCGAACTTGGCAGCAGCACCGGAAGCCGCACTCGCGGGCGAGGGCAGCGTCTTCGGCCAGATGGCGTTGTCCAGCCTTGCCGGACGCGGTCTCGGTGCTGCCGCGTTCGGCTCCGGAGGCGGCGCAGCGACGGCTCGTTCGCTCAGCGCGGCCATCGAGGCCGATCCTGCGGCGGCGACGATCTTCGTGATTCCGGCGCTCGAGGACTGACCGGGGGATCGACATGTTTTATGCGGCGTTTCCACCGGAATTCAACTCCGGGCGGATGTACAGCGGCCCGGGATCGGGCTCGATGAGGGCCGCCGCGGCCGCCTGGAGCGGGCTGGCCACCGAATTGCAGTCGACGGTGGCCTCCTATTCCGCGGTGATCGATGCGTTGTCCAGCGGGCCGTGGATGGGTCCCTCGTCAGTGAGCATGGCGGCCGCGGTCACGCCCTACCTGGCCTGGATGCAGAACACCGCCGCGCAGGCCGTCGAGGCCGCGAGTTCGGCCACCGCGGCGGCGGCCGCCTACGAGACGGCGTTTGCCGCGCATGTACCGCCGGTGGAGATCGCGGCCAACCGCAATTTGCTGGCACAGTTGGTGGCCACCAACATCTTCGGGCAGAACACGGCGGCGATCGCAGCCGCCGAAGCCCAATACGGCGAGATGTGGGCCCAGGACGCCGTGGCGATGGACAGCTACTCGAGTTCCTCGTTGACCGCCAGTCAGGTGACGCCGTTCAGTCAGCCGCCGCAGATCACCAACGCGGGCGGCTTGCTCAGCCAGTCGGCGGCGGTGAGTTCAGCGGCCGGCACCTCGGCCGGCAGTGCACAGTCGGCGGTGTCGTCGCTGGCGGCCGCCACCAGCCCGGGGTCGGACCTGTTGCAAATGGGAGCAAACCTCAGCACCGAGTACACGGACACGATGCGAGGTTTGCTCAACACGGTATTGGGGCCAAACGGTTCCGCCTGGTACGAAGCCCTTTACAACGCGGTCAAGACGCCGCTCAGCTTTACCACCGGCTTCAACGACATCGGGCTGCTCGTGAACTTCCCCGCCTCGCAGTTTTTGAAGTTCGCTCCGCACGCGACCGCGTTCGGCGACCTTCCCAAAGACGCCTTGGCCGGCGGGCTTACGCCGCACTGGGGCCGCGGCTGGCTGACGAGCGCCACCAGCCCGGTACAGGCGGATTGGGGACGTGGTGTTTTGGTCGGGAAGTTGACCGTTCCGCCGAGCTGGGCCACGGCCACCCCGGGCGTCAGGATGGTCGCCGCCGCGTTGTCTGCCGCCGGCCCGGACGCGGTGCCCGCCGCCGCGCTCGGCGAGGCAAGCGTGTTCAGCTCGATGTCCATGGCAGGCATGTTGGGCAGCGCCCTCGGCGCGGGTGCTCCCAGCGCCGCTGGGGGCATCGGCGTTCGAGGCCGTCTCACCCCGGTAAAAGACCTCAAAGACAGCACCTCGCCGGAAAAGCTGAAACGAATGGTTGCCCAGATCGCGGAGAAACCGGAAAGCGTGCAGCACCACAACGTCGACGAGGAGGGCCTCGACAGCCTGCTCGAGCAACTGGCGCGGAAACCGGGCATCCACGCGGTGCATCTGACCAAGGGCAAACCCAAGGTGGTGCCGTCGGACGCCCAGTTGGGATAGGTCATGCGAAAAACATTGCCTACCAGGCTATTCAGGAGACAGCAATCATCACAACGCGAACAGGATGGTGCTCCATGAGAATGCTGCTGGCTCTATTCGGCATCGCCGTCGCGATCGGCGTGGCCGCACCGGCGTATGGCGAACCGCAGGAGTACGGCGTCGCTGACGACAGGGGCTTCATCGCAGCCCTGCGCGACAACGACATTGGCTTCAACAGTCCCGATCAAGCTATCGCGTCGGCCAAAGCGGTGTGCACGTGTCTGGACAGCGGCGAATCCGGGCTGGAGTTGATTCACGACCTGAAGGTCCGCAATCCGGCCATCACCATGGAGCACGCCAGCACGTTCGCCGTGCTCGCGGCGAAGTTCTACTGTCCCCATCAGCTGTCCAAGGCTTAGCCGTCGCTGCGGGCTGAATCCCATTGACAGATGGTCGCTTTCGATTTTCGTTTGGCGGTTGCGGTGTCGGACGGACCAGACGCGACGTTGCGCGCGCATTCGATGTGCTGCGAGCCCCAGTCAATCCGGGGCCCACACACATATAGAATTCAAATAATCTGCTGATAAACGTTGCGGGGCGACAACAATCCACGGCAAAGCGCATATTTGACGAAGCGATTAATAGCACATATCAACATTCGTCGGTGTTGCCGGTTTCCGGAACGATTTATGCGCAGCGGGTCTGCTGACACATGCGCTGAAACAAGCCACTCACGAATTTGCGGAACCAGCGCACTTGTAGTGCTGACCGGCCCCGCCCCAACAATTGCGCCAAACGCCCATCCTCGCAGGCGCTAAAAGCCCTCTAGCTGGTGTTTCCCTGCCAATGCAGTAGATGATCGGACGACGCCGAATCGGGCATTGCTCGCCGGACAAGCAGCCAATCACCGGCGAATCCGATGGATTTCATATGAACTGCACTGCGTCACCGGCAAGCGTGCAGACCCGTGATTACCATGGCGGCCATCTAAGACCCGCTGAAATACGTGCGGTAGCTGAACAAGGCCGCCGACACGTTGCCAACACGTGGTCGTCAGGGAGGAAGTCCATGTCATTTGTGACCGAGCAGCCGGAGTCGCTGGCAGCCGCCGGCAACCCGGCGAGGATCGGGTCGGCGGTCGCCACCCGACCCGCGGTCGCAGGTGCTTGTGATCTCGGAGCGAATTTCGTTCCCGTCGAACAGATTTCGACCCAGACCTCCGCGCAGGTGGGCGTCGTTCACGAGCGGACGATGGCCGATTCGGCTTGGCCTGCGGCCGCCGAGGCGGTTCACGCGCTCGCAGCGCGGTAACGGAACTGGGGGTAATGGGCGTGTTTGTGGATTTCGGGGTGCTGCCACCCGAGATCAACTCGGGGCGAATGTACGCCGGTCCGGGGGCGGGGCCGATGTTGGCCGCTGCGGCGGCCTGGGACGTACTGGCGGCCCAATTGCATTCGCACGCAGCGTCCTACGGCTCGACGATCGAGGGGATGACCGTCGGGTCCTGGCAGGGCCCGGCGTCGATCGCGATGACGGCTGCGGCGGCACCCTATGTGGCGTGGATGACGGCGACGGCAATGCAAGCGGAGCAGGCGGGAATGCAGGCCAAGGTCGCCGCCGTCGCATACGAGACGGCGTTCGCGGCCACGGTGCCCCCGCCGGTGATTGCAGCCAACCGCACACTGTTGATGACATTGATCGCTACCAACTTTCTGGGCCAGAACACCGCGGCGATTGCGGCTTGCGAAGCGCTGTATGCCGAGATGTGGGCGCAGGATGCCGCGGCGATGTACGCCTACGCCGCCTCGTCGGCGGTAGCCGCCCAGCTGACACCTTTCTCCGAACCGCCGCCGACCACTGCGCCGGGAGCCGTGGCCGGCCAAGCTGCTGCCGTTGCGCAAGCCGCCGCCTCACCTGCGTCGAACATCTCGACAGAGCTGTCTCAGCTGGTCACGTTGGTTCCCGGTGCGCTGCAAGGGTTGGGGACGGCAGCCCCCTTGGCGGCGACGCCGGCCGCGTCGGTCATCGACTTCCTCTATCCGATCTCGGCAGAATTCCGCTCCATTTTCCAAGCCATCACCGGTGCTTACAGCCCAATGGTTCCGTTCGTTTTGGGCGGCGGCTGGTGGCTTTTTTCACTTCAGTTACTCGGTCTGTCGCAAAACGCGCCGGGCGTTGCCGCACTGCTCAACGACAAGGGTTCCGTCGGGGCGCTTTCACCCTTACGGGGCGGCTACGTGTCCTCGGTCATACCGAACTCGGGAGCGGGAGCGGTGTCGGGATCCATGGGCCGAGCGACCCTGGTCGGCTCGCTTTCGGTTCCGCAAGGCTGGGTGGCGGCCGCCCCGGTGCTGAAGACGTTCGCCTCGGTCCTGCCGAGTGCGAGTTTGAGTGCTGTGCCGGCAGTTTCGGCTGCACCGCAAGGTGCTCTGTTCGGTGAGATGGCCGCGGCGAGTCTGGCTGGACGCGCCTTTGCTGGCGCTGGTGTGCACACCGTCAGTAACGGCGTCCGGGCCACCGGCGGCGGTGGAGCGCAGGGCTCCACTGACACAGCTACGACGGCCACCATCATCGTGGTCCCGGCGGACTAGGGAGAAAGAGTAAGACGCATGAGTTTTGTTACGGCACAACCGGAAATGCTGGCTGCTGCGGCCGGGAACCTGGAGGCGCTCGGCTCGTCGATGAGCGCGGAGAACGCTGCTGTGGCGGCCCCGACCACCGGCGTGGTCCCAGCTGCTGCCGACGAAGTGTCGGCGCTCACGGCCGCGCAGTTCGCCGCACACGCGCTGATGTACCAGGCGGTCAGCGCCCAGGCGGCGGCGATTCACGAGATGTTTGTGAGCACCCTGGCGACCAGTGCCGCATCGTATGCGGCCACTGAGGCCGCCAACGCGGCCGCTGCCGGCTAGCGGTAAGGAACTGTGCGCCCAATGACTTTCGCATTCCAGCCACCAGAAATCACGTCGGGTCAGATCTATACCGGTCCGGGCGCGGGGCCGATGCTGACGGCTGCCGCCGCCTGGGATGCATTGGCGAGCGAATTGCAGTCCACCGCCGCGTCTTACGGCTCGATCATCGAAAGTCTGGCCAACGACGCGTGGAGCGGCCCGTCGGCTGTCGCGATGGCGACCGCCGCAGCACCATACGTGGCATGGATATCGGCCACCTCGGCGCAGGCTAAAGTCGCGGCCGGCCAAGCGAGGGCGGCGGCGGGCGCCTACGAGACCGCTTTCGCGGCGGTGGTGCCCCCGCCGGTGATCGCGGCGAACCGAGCTCAGCTGGCAATGCTGTTGGCAACCAACGTCTTTGGGCAGAATACCGCCGCGATCGCAGCCGCCGAGGCCGAGTACGGGGAAATGTGGGCCCAGGACGCCACGGCGATGTTCGGCTATGCCGCCTCGTCGGCGGCTGCCTCCCAACTCACGCCGTTCACCGAGCCGCCGCCTACCACCAATGCGGCTGGGCTCGCCAGTCAGGCGGCCGCGGTAGGTGAGGCCGGCGGTGCGGCAAGCGGCACCAGCGCAGTGACGAATGCGCTCCCAGCGGCGGCGGCGCTCTCCTCCAACCCCATCGCGGACTTGCTGCGGCCGTTCGGCGATGCTGCCCGCGCTTACATGGCCTTCTGGGACGGGATACTCAATGGCCTCACGGGGTCACCCTTGGCCGGGCCGCTGTGGCAGAACACTTTCGGGATTTTCGCCGACATCGGCCGGTTCAGCACGGTAGCCAATGACATCATGAGCATCCCCAACCTGGGCATGACCGAGTTCAAATACTTTTACACCCCTTCTGCTGCGGGGCTTGATATTCCGAAATCATCGCTGGGGGCGGGGCTTGGGCTGCGGTCGGCCGGCCTGACCAGCGCGGTATCGGCGGGCGTGGGCGACGCCAACGTGGTCGGCAAACTGTCGGTGCCACCGAGCTGGGCGTCGGCGACTCCGGCGATCAGGATGGCCAGCACTGCCTTGCCGGCCGCCAGCCTGGCGGCCGCTCCCGCCGCGGGAATCCCGGGAAGCCTGGTCGGCCAAATGGCTTTGGGAGCCATGACCGGAGGCGCCCTGGGCAGCGTGGCGCCGCAAGTCCTCAGCGGAAGCGGGGCCCGCGCCCGCGCCACCGGCGGCAGGGGGCCCGTCGAGCCCGTCAAGCTCGACGACGTCATCGCGAGGTTGCAGAAGGAACCCGAAGCGGTGCAGCACTGGAATGTCGACAAGGCCGGACTCGACGCACTGCTCGACCGGTTGTCCAAGAAGCCTGGCATCCACACGGTGCACGTATCCAGTGGAGACAAGCCCAAAATCACACTCCCCGAAGCACATTCGAGTTGACTGCCATGAAACTGCAACTAGCGCTTGCCGGCGTCTTCGTCACCATCAGCCTCGCAGCACCCGCATACGGCGAGCCGGACGGCGACGATGCGGCGTTCCTGGCAGCGCTGGACAATGCCGGGTTCACCTACAGCAGCCCGGGGCAAGTCATCACCTCCGCCAAGGCGGTGTGCGGGATGATCAGCAAGGGTGAAACCGGTTTGCAGGTTGTGCACGACATCAAGAACGAAAATCCGGGAATGACGATGGATGGCGCTGCCCGGTTCGCAGCCCTCGCATCGAATGCGTACTGTCCCGAACACCTGACACCCAAGTCGCGCTAGCCGCGCGCGGCACCCCCGGTTCGCTTCCACTCCACTTGCTGTTAACTCACATCTGCTTAGCTGCCGTCGCCGTCTTGGATCGGAAGGAAGTGCGGCGTCATGCACACGCTGACCATCGCCGACTTCGCGCTCCGGCTGGCCGTCGGTGTGGGCTGCGGCGCCCTCATCGGTCTCGAGCGGCAGTGGCGAGCACGGATGGCCGGTCTGCGCACCAACGCACTGGTTGCCACGGGCGCCACGTTGTTCGTGCTGTACTCCGTCGTCACCGAGGACACCAGCGCCACCCGGGTCGCGTCCTACGTGGTATCCGGGATCGGGTTCCTCGGCGGCGGGGTGATCCTGCGCGAAGGATTCAACGTGCGCGGACTGAATACCGCCGCCACGCTGTGGTGCTCGGCAGCGGTCGGGGTGCTGGCCGCCTCGGGCCATCTGCTGTTCGCGTTGATCGCCACCGGCGCCGTGGTGGCCATCCACCTGTTCGGGCGGCCGCTGGGCCGGCTCATCGACCACGACAACAGCGTCGAGGAAGACGAAGGCCTGCAGCCCTACCAGGTCCAAGTGATCTGTCGGCCTAAATCCGCGAAGTACGCGCGCGCACATATCGTGCAGCACACCGCCGGTAACGACATCATTCTGCGCGGCATCCACACCGGGCGGGCCGACGACGAGGACAACCTCACCTTGACCGCACACCTGCTGATGGACGGCCACACGCCGGCCCGCCTCGAACGGCTGGTAGCCGAACTGTCCCTGCAGCCGGGCGTCTACGCGGTGCATTGGTACGCCGGCGATCAGGCGCAGGCCGAGTGACGTCCCCGTGGCGATCGCAAGCGCGGCGTAGCCGGGCGCTGCGGGTCGCCACCATCAGACCGACGGGCGGGCTTGCAGGTCCGGTGCGGCCGCGGCCAACAGGTCGGCGCGGTTGCCGGTCAGCGGCGGATAGATCCGCACGGTGTTGATGGTCTGTTTGGTCGTCTTGGCCTGCGCCCCTTGGGCAACCACTTGCCGGTCCCAGCCCTCGGTGTAGACCGCGCCGGCCGGTCCGAGATCGAGAATTGTTACGTACCAAGGGATCCGAAGCGTCAACAGCGGCTCACCGAACAAGTCGCTGATCACGTTGTATCCGGCGTAGCGCCCCATCGGACGCCCGTGCTGGCACGACATCACCGAGACGTGCTCGTCGTCCATCCGGGCAACGGCCACGTCACCGGCGGCGAACATCGAGGGAATACCGATCACCCGCAGATGATCGTCGACCTGCACGCGTCCCAGCCGGTCGCGGGCCACCCGCAGTTGTTCGGTCAGCGGACTGGCCCGCATGCCGGCACACCACACCACGGTGGCCGCGGCGAGCTGCTCGCCCGAGGACAGCGACACGCTGTCTTTGCCGATGGCTATCACGCGCACACCGGCCCTGGTCTCGATACCGTTGTCCGACAACGCCCGTTCGATCACCGGCCGGGCCGACGCGCCCATATCCGATCCGACGACATTGTGGTCGACCAGCACCACCCGGGGCGGAAAGCCATTGCGAGCGAACATGGCCCGCAGCCGGCCGGGAAGCTCGCAGGCCGCTTCGATCCCGGTCAGACCGGCTCCGACCACCACCACCGTGGCGGACGCCGCAGTGGGTGGACCCTCGGCCAGTCTGCGCAGGTGACGATCCAGCGCGACAGCGCCGTCGTAGGTGTCGACGTCGAAACCGAAGTCGCGCAGACCCGGAACGTCGGGCTTGAGCACGTGGCTGCCCGCGGCCAGCACCAGCCGGTCGTAGCGGTAGGTAATGCCGTCCGACGTCGCGAGTGTGCGCGCTTCGGTGTCGATGGCGGTTACCTCGGCGGCGACGTGCCCAATCCCGGCCGGATCAAGCACATCGGCGAGCGGAATGCGACAGGCGCTCAGATCGGCTTCATAATTGCGGACCCGAATGTCGTGAAACGGCTTCGCGCTCAACACAGTGATGTCGACCTTGCCCGGCGGGACGGCAAGCTCGTCGAGTCGGCGGGCAGCCCCCAGCGCCGCCCACAGGCCGGCGAAGCCGGAGCCGATCACCATCACCTCGGTCAAGGGCTCAACACCTGACGGACCTGCTCCAGCGCCACTGTTCCCTCATGACCAGGCAGCAGCATCCACATGTGCAATCCTCCATCGAGCTCGTGCCAGCCGATGTCGAGACCCTCGTTTGCCGCTCGCTTGCGAAAAGCCCGGGTATCGGGGTTGAGGACGTCGTGTGTTCCGGTGAATACGGTCAGACGCGGCAACTCGACAAGCGGTCCCACGCCGGGGCTGACCAGGGGATTGTCCAGCGGGTCGCCGCCGGCGTATCGGACACCCGCGGCGCGCAGGTCGTCCAGGTTGAGGAACGGGTCGATCTTGGCGACGGCCGGCACGTCCGGGTCCGGCAGTCCGACGTGCATCCACGGGGACAGCAACACTGCGTCGCTCGGCTGGGGGAGACCGGCGTCGCGCACGGCGTGGCATAACGCAAAAGCCATACCGCCGCCCGCCGAATCACCCATAAAGGCAATCGAACTCGGCTCAGCGCTGTCCAGCATGCGGCGATACACCTGCAGCAGGAACGGAAAGACCTCACGGTAGGTGTGCTCAGGGGCGATGGGATAGATCGGCACGGTCATCGTGCGCCGCAACATACTCGACAACTTGGCGATGGCCGGCCAATGGAAGTGCGGCATCAGGTCGAGCACGTAGGCCCCGCCGTGCAGATAGAGCACATGGCCGGCCGGCGCCGCGCCGTCGGCCAGGCGCGGGGTGACCTGATAGAGCAAACGGTTGTTGAGGGCTTGCCGAGTGACGTCGACTTTCCTCAGGACGCGCTTGGACGGTTGGCCGGCGTAGGGCAACCGCGGATTGGCCGCCCAGTAGTCCAGCTTTGCGGCCGGAAAGAGCCGATTGCGCACTCCGGTGGCGCGAAGAAGTCGCTGGGTGAAGCCTCGGTTGAGCATGCCGTGGTTCGTCGGTCTCATCACGAACAGTCTGTACCCATACGCCAGGATCCCTAGCCGCTCAGCTGACGAGAGCGGCGCGCCGTAATCTAGTGCTGTGGACGCGCTGGCCGGATTCTGGTTCGGGCTACCCGAGCAAATGCGGGATCCGGTGCTGTTCGCCATTCCATTCTTTCTGTTGCTGCTGATTCTGGAGTGGACGGCGGCGCGCAAGCTGGCACGCATCGCTGCGGAGCGGCCTGAGGACATAGCGGACCCAGCGCTCTCACGCCCGGCGTCCGGCAGCTACCTGGCCCGCGATTCCATGGCAAGCATGTCCATGGGGCTGGTTTCGGTGGCCACCTCCGCCGCCTGGAAATCGCTGGCCCTGGTCGGCTACGCGGCGATCTACGCCTACGTCGCGCCCTGGCACCTCTCGCCAAAGCAGTGGTACACCTGGGTCATCGCGATCCTCGGCGTCGACTTGCTTTACTACGGCTACCACCGCATCGCGCACCGGGTCCGGCTGATCTGGGCCACGCACCAGGCCCACCATTCCAGCGAATACTTCAACCTGGCCACCGCGTTGCGGCAGAAGTGGAACAACAGTGGTGAGGTCGTGATGTGGCTGCCGTTGCCGCTGCTCGGGCTTCCGCCGTGGATGGTGTACTTCAGCTGGTCACTGAACTTGATCTACCAGTTCTGGGTCCACACCGAGCGAATCGGCAAGTTGCCACGGCCCTTCGAATTCCTCTTCAACACGCCGTCGCATCACCGGGTGCACCACGGGATGGACCAGCTGTACCTGGACAAGAATTACGGCGGCATCCTGATCATCTGGGACCGATTGTTTGGAACCTTCCAGCCTGAGGTGTTCCGCCCGCACTATGGTCTGACCAAGCGGGTCGACACCTTCAACATCTGGAAGTTGCAGACGCGCGAGTACGTGGCGATCGCCCGCGACTGGCGGTCGGCGACGCGGCTGCGCGATCGTCTGGGCTATGTTTTCGGGCCGCCCGGCTGGGAGCCGCGTGCGGCACGCCGGGCCGACGACGCGGTGCCGCTGGCCAAGTCCGGGTAACGCTCGCAGTGGCCGGCGCGAAAAGCTATGTCGACGGGGGGTTGAACCATAACCTCGATCTGCGGCCGGTGCCATTCGCCGGCCCCGACGGAGCGGAGAGCGATGGTGCGTCGCTGGGCAGTGCGCGGGTGGGCCGCGGGTGCGGCATCGGTAGTGCTGGCCGGACTGCTACCCGGGACGGCCAGCGCGGACCCGCCAGCGGTGTTCCCCGGCATGGAGATCCATCAGGACAGCAAACTTTGCACCCTGGGCTATGTCGATCCGGGCCGCAGAATTGCCTACACCGCCGGCCATTGCCGGGGCGGCGGGGTGGTGACCGACTGGGCGAACAACGTCATCGGTCACATGGCAACCTTCCGGGACAACACGCCTACCGGTACCACAGTCGCCACCGACCAGATGATCGCCGACTACGAGGCGATCGTGCTGGCCGACAACGTCGCGGTGAGCAACATCCTGCCTGGCGGCCGCCCGCTGGAAGGCAGGGGAGTGTCGGTCGCGCCCGGCCAGGCGATCTGCCATTTCGGCGTGAGCACCGGGGAAACCTGCGGAACCGTCGAAAGCGTGAACAACGGCTGGTTCACCATGTCCCACGGCGTCGTCAGCCAGAAGGGCGATTCGGGTGGGCCGGTGTACGTATCGAACGGGGGCAGCGCCCAGATCGTCGGAATCTTCAACAGCGTGTGGGGAGATCTGCCGGCCGCCGTGTCCTGGCGCAACATCTCCGAGCAGGCCAACGCGGACCTCGCCGGCGCGGGGTAGCCCGCCACCGAGGTCAGCGGGTGGCCGGATGCAGGGCGAATACCGGTATCGAGGGTGCCGCGGCGCGCAACTCGTCGTCGCCGGATTCCGGCGTCAACCCCAGCACGTAGTCCTTGACCTGCCAATACCACCTGGCTAGATAACGCTTCAACAGTTCGGGTTTGGCGTCGTCGGGCACCTCGCGGACGCCGACGGGTGCGCTGCGCCAGCGTGGTCCCACCTCGACGACACCTGCGGCCCGGACGTTGCGGGCCCACTGGGTGTTGCCGCGGGGCGAGACGACGTAGTCCACACCGTCGACGGTCAGCAGGTTGATCACCACGCCGCGCTGCTTGCCGGTTTTGCGGCCCTGGACGCGCAGCGCCCGTGTTCCGGCAATGCTTATTCCCAGTTCGGCAAGCCAGCGAACTACCGTGTTGGCGGCTCGTGCGGCCCGGTTGGGCTGATCGTATCGAGTCGGCATGGCTCGGTCCTTCCCGTATTTGGCCGACAACCGAGAGCACCGCTCACTTATGCGCTCACCGTGCCACAGGCCATGCGGAAAAGCAAGAGCGGTGATCTCGATTGTGCGAGACTTGCCCGGGTGGGCAAACGTCAGGAATCGCGCGAGCAGATCGAGAGCAGAATCGTCGAACTCGGCCGTCGGCACCTGATCGACCATGGCGCTGCCGGGTTGTCGCTGCGCGCCATAGCCCGGGACTTGGGGATGGTGTCCTCGGCGGTGTACCGGTATGTGTCCAGCCGCGACGAGTTGCTGACTTTGTTGCTCGTTGACGCCTATTCCGATTTGGCCGACACCGTCGACCAAGCCCGCGAGGGCGTGCCCGATTTGTGGAGCGAGGACGTCATCGCGATCGCGCGGGCGGCGCGGCGATGGGCCGTCGCGCACCCTGCGCGCTGGGCCTTGCTGTACGGCAGCCCTGTGCCCGGCTATCACGCGCCACCCGAACGCACCGTCGGCGTCGGCACCCGTGTCGTCGGGGCATTCTTCGACGCTATCGCCGCCGGGATAGCCACTGGGGACGTCCGGCTGACCAGTGACGTTGTCTCGCAACCGATGTCGTCGGATTTCGAGCGTCTGCGACAAGAATTCGGCTTCCCGGGCGACGATCAGGTCATTGCCAAATGTTTCCTGCTCTGGGCGGCCGTGGTGGGCGCGATCAGCCTGGAGGTCTTCGGACAGTACGGGGCCGACACCCTCACCGACCCCGAGTCGGTATTCGATACCCAAATACTGCTGCTGGTGGGCGTGCTGGCCCAGCACTGACCTGGTGGGCGCCATAGCCGGAATTAGAACGTGTTCACCCGGCCCTCGGGGCACGCTTGTTGCTGATGGCGGCAAAGTTCGGCCAGGCCGCTTTGGCGGGCTATGGGCTTTGTCAGGGCTGGGCTATCCTGCGAGACGATGAGCCTTCCCGTTCAATCGCCGACGCAGATCGCCTGGGTCACCAACGACCTGGACGCCACTGAAATGGCCCTTACCGGCTTGTTAGGCGTAAGGAAGTGGGTGCGCATCCCGGACGTCCATTTCGGTCCGGATAGCTGCACCTATCACGGCGAGCCCGCGGACTTCGTCGCGAGCATCTCGCTGAGCTACCTCGGCGACATGCAGTTGGAGCTGATCTCACCGGTCCGCGGCGAGAACATCTATAGTGACTTTTTGCGAGACAACGGGCCGGGTCTGCACCACATCTGCATGGAGGCCGAAAGCCCCGAGCAATTCGACGCGGCGCTGGTGGCAGCGTCGGCTCACGGCGCGCCGGTTGTCCAGCAGGGCGTGATGCCGGGTGAAATCCGCTTCGCCTACGTGTCAGCGCCACAGGCCGGAGTGCCGTTCATAGAGATCGCCCATATCTCACCGGAGATGAGAGCGTTCTACGACTACATAAAACAGGAGCAGCGGTGAGCACCCAGATTCCGGCGACGGTCAAAGCGGACACAGTGGAGTCCTGGTCGGACGACGTCGATGTTCTGGTGATCGGCTTCGGCATCGGCGGCGGCTGCGCGGCGGTCAGCGCGGCGGCCGCCGGCGCGACGGTGCTGGTACTCGAGCGCGCCGCGGCGGCCGGCGGCACCACTTCCCTTGCCGGGGGCCACTTCTACCTGGGCGGTGGGACCGCGGTCCAGCAGGCGACCGGACACCCGGATTCACCCGAGGAGATGTACAAGTACCTGGTCGCCGTGTCGCGCAAGCCCGACCACGCCAAGATTCGGGCGTACTGCGAGGGCAGCGTCGATCATTTCAACTGGCTGGAAGACCTGGGTTTTGAGTTCGAGCGCAGTTACTTTCCAGGCAAAGTGGTAGTCCCACCGGGCACCGAGGGCCTGAGCTACACCGGTAACGAAAAGGTGTGGCCCTTCTGCGAGCAGGCGATGCCGGCGCCGCGTGGGCACTCGGTGCCGGTGCCCGGCGAGTTGGGCGGCGCAGCGATGGTCATCGACCTGCTGGTGAAACGCGCCGACGCGTTGGGAGTGCAGATCCGCTACGAGACCGGGGCAACCAATCTGATCGTCGACGACGAGGGTGCGGTGGTCGGCGCGGCATGGAAGCACTTCACCGAAACCGGCGCGGTCAAGGCGAAGGCGGTGATCATCGCGGCCGGCGGTTTCGCGATGAACCCGGACATGGTCGCCGAGCACACCCCGGCGCTGGGTCAGCCACGCCGCACCAAACACCACGGCCTGGTAGCGCCCTACATCCTGGGCAACCCGAACGACGACGGCCTCGGCATCCGAATGGGTATCTCGGCGGGTGGCGTCACCGAGCACATGGACGAGTTGTTCATCACCGCCGCCGCCTACCCTCCGGAAATCCTGCTGACCGGTGTGATCGTCAACAACGAGGGCAAGCGCTTCGTCGCCGAGGACTCCTACCACTCGCGTACCTCGGCGTTCGTGCTGGAACAGCCGGACCAAACCGCTTACCTGATCGTCGACGAAGCGCACACCGAGATGCCCGGCATGCCACTGATCCGGTTCCTCGACGGCTACGAGACGATCGCCGAAATGGAAGCCGCGCTGGGCATTCCGGCCGGCAACCTGGCGGCAACGCTGGAGCGCTACAACGAGTTCGCCGCCAAGGGCGAGGATCCGGATCTCCACAAGCAGCCGGAATTCCTTGCGCCACAAGACAATGGCCCATGGGCCGTGTTCGATCTCTCGCTCGGTCGGGCAATGTATTCCGGGTTTACCGTCGGCGGCCTGGCGGTCACCCTCGACGGCGAGGTGCAGCGCGCCGACGGCAGCGTGATTCCCGGGCTGTACGCGGTGGGTGCATGCGCGTCCAACCTGGCGCAGGACGGCAAGGGCTACGCCAGCGGCACCCAACTGGGTGAGGGTTCCTTCTTCGGCCGCCGCGCGGGGGCGCACGCGGCCACGCGGTAACTACACCTGGGCCGTCTCCTTCTCGACCGGCCCTAGCCGCCAGTGACCGCCGCCGAGCAACTCCAGCTGCCGTTCGTGCAGCAGTTCGACGGCGCGCCGATGGCTGACGCTGACCACCACACAATCCGGCAGCTCGGTGCGAAGCATTTGGTAGAGCGCGAATTCCAGCCCTTCGTCGAGCGCCGACGTGCTTTCGTCGAGGAAGACCGCTTTCGGTTTGGTGAGCAGGACCCGGGCGAAGGCAATGCGTTGCTGCTCGCCTGGGGAGAGCACCTTGGCCCAGTCGCGCTCTTCGTCCAGCCGGTCGCAGAGCGGCGCCAGTGCGACCTTCGTCAGCGTTTCCCGCAACGTGTGCTCGGCAATGGCGTCCGGTGAATTCGGGTAACACACCACGGTGCGCAACGTGCCCAGCGGCACATAGGGCAATTGCGACAAGAACATCGTCGCGTTGTCGCCGGCCGGGCAAGAGAGTGTCCCTGAGGCATGCGGCCATAATTCGGCCAGGCTGCGCAGCAGGGTGGTCTTCCCGGACCCCGACTGCCCGACGATCACCAACGAGGAACCGGTGTCCAGCCGCACGTCAAGTGGGTCAACCAAGCGATCCCCGGCCGGCGTGCGCACCTCAATTTTGGCGAGCTCGACAGCCACGTCGCGGCTGGGTTTGACCAGGATCGTCGGTAGGGCGCGCCCCTTTTCGTTCGCGTCCACCAGCCCGTGCAGCCGCATGATCGCCGCGCGGTAGGACGCGAACTTGTCGTATGAATTGCGGAAGAACGACAGCGAATCGTGGATATGGCCGAACACGGAGGCGGTCTGTACGACATCGCCGAATTTGATCTGGTGCGCGAACAGTCGTGGCGCCTGGACTATCCACGGCAGCGGGACGATCGCTTGGGTCATCGACCAGTTCCATCCTTCGAACGCGATGGTTCGGCGAACGTACCTGCGGTAGTTGTCGATGATCGGCGTGAAGCGCCGCCACAACTGTGCCCCCTCGACGCGCTCCCCCCGGTAGAAGCCGACGGCTTCGGCGGCGTCGCGCAGGCGCACCAGCGCATATCGGAACGCGGCGTTGAGCCTTTCGTTGCTGAAACTGAGCCAAATCAAGGGACGCCCCAGCCAGAACGCGACGACGGTCGCCACCAACACAAAGACCAGCACGATCCAGAACATCGCCCGCGGCACCCCAAGCAGCGGCCCGGAAAGCATCCACAAGAGCGCGGCGAATGAGATCACCGACGCAACCGCGTGGACAGCACCGAACAGCAAGATGTCCTGGGCGCTGTTTCGCGGGATGTTCGGGGTGCCACCGGCCCCGGCGGTGAAAATGTCGATGTCCTGCTGGATGCGCTGATCGGGGTTGTCGATGGGCTTGTCTACGAACAGATCTCGATAGTAGGCCTTGCCCTCCAGCCAATCGTCCGTGAGGCGCCTGGTCAGCCACATGCGCCAGGCGATGGTGAATCGTTGCGTCAAGTAGATGTCGAGGAGGATCTTTGCGATGTATACACCGGCCAGCACGCTGAAATGCAGGAGCGAGCTGAAAAAGCCGTCTTTGCCGGATCGAAAGACCTTTGCGTCGCCCATTGCGTCGCCTTGGAACGCTGTTTGCAGTGACGAGTACATGTCGTTGTAGAAGAAGCTGAACAACACGTCGAGACGGACCGAGATCAGGATCATCAGCAACAACAAACCGAGCATCAGCCAGACCCGCACCGCGTGACGGCCAGTAAAGTAGCCACCACTGATACGCCAGAACTGCCGACCCCAAACGGTCGAATACCTCAACACAGCCAACACGGTCAGCACACAGACTGCGCTGATCAGCCAGGCGATCGCCAGCCAGACAATGGATTCCGGGATTGCCGCGGACCAGTCGATGGACGGCTTGAAGAGCCTGTGGTCCATTTATTGCGTCTCCTTGCTGCCACCCCTCATGGGGGCGTACTTCCCCGCGAAGGTACCTGAGCGCGACGGATAGGCTGCGGACATGAGCACCGACGCTCCCCCCACCCAGACCTTCCACGCCGGCCGGCTCATCGCCCGCCGACTGCGCGCCAACGGTATCGACACCATGTTCACCCTGTCGGGCGGTCATCTGTTCTCCATCTACGACGGCTGTCGTGACGAAGGCATCCGTCTGATCGACACCCGCCACGAGCAGACGGCGACGTTCGCCGCCGAGGGCTGGTCGAAGGTCACCCGGGTGCCCGGGGTGGCCGCGCTTACCGCGGGACCTGGGGTCACCAACGGGATGAGTGCGATGGCAGCCGCACAGCAGAACCAGTCGCCGTTGGTGGTGCTGGGTGGCCGCGCACCCGCGCTGCGCTGGGGGATGGGTTCGTTGCAGGAGATTGACCACGTGCCGTTTGTTGCGCCGCTGACCCGGTTCGCCGCCACCGCCGAGTCGGCCGAGGCGGCGGGCCGGCTCGTCGACGAAGCGCTGGCGGCGGCGGTCACCGCCCCGTCCGGCGTCGGCTTCGTCGACTTTCCGATGGATCACGTCTTCTCCATGGCTGACGACGACTGCGCCGCCGGCGCGCTCACCCAGCTGCCGGCGGAACCCGCGCCCGACCCCGAAGCGCTGGAGCGCGCTGCCGGCCTGCTTTCCGCCGCGCAGCGCCCGGTGGTCATGGCGGGAACCAACGTCTGGTGGGGGCGCGCGGAGGTCGCGCTGCTGCGTCTGGCCGAGGAACGCCAGATTCCGGTGCTGATGAACGGGATGGCCCGAGGTGTGGTCCCCGCCGACCACCCGCTGGCCTTCTCGCGGGCGCGCGGAAAGGCGCTGGGCGGGGCGGACGTGGCGCTGGTCGTCGGCGTGCCGATGGACTTCCGGCTGGGGTTCGGCGGCGTGTTCGGGGCGGAAACCCAAATCGTCGTGGCGGACCGCGTCGAACCCGGCCGCGAGCATCCGCGGCCGGTCGCGGCCGGCCTGTACGGCGACCTGACGACCATCCTGGCGGCGCTCTCCATCGGAACGACGACGGACCATCAGGACTGGGTCGGGGAGCTGCGCGCGGCGGAGACCGCGGCGCGTGACCGCGAGAAAACCGAACTGGCCGACGACCGGATCCCGCTGCACCCGATGCGGGTGTACGCCGAGCTGGCCCCAATGCTCGACCGCGACGCCGTCGTCGTCATCGACGCCGGCGACTTCGGGTCCTACGCCGGCCGGGTGATCGACAGCTATCAGCCCGGATGCTGGCTGGACAGCGGGCCCTTCGGCTGCCTGGGGTCCGGCCCGGGCTACGCGCTGGCCGCCAAACTGGCCCGTCCGGACCGGCAGGTGGTGCTGCTGCAGGGCGACGGCGCGTTCGGGTTCAGCGGCATGGAGTGGGACACGCTGGTCCGGCACAACGTGCCGGTGGTGTCGGTGATCGGCAACAACGGCATCTGGGCGCTCGAGAAACATCCGATGGAGGCGCTGTACGGCTATTCGGTGGTGGCCGAGCTGCGCCCGGGCACCCGCTACGACGAGGTGGTACGCGCCCTGGGCGGCCATGGCGAGCTGGTGTCAGCGCCCGCAGAGCTTCGCCCGGCACTGGAACGGGCGTTTGCCAGTGGCCTGCCCGCCGTCGTCAACGTGCTCACCGATCCCACCGTCGCGTACCCACGCAGGTCCAACTTGGCCTAACGGCCCCAACTTGAGGCCGAGCGTGCACAGATGTACGCCCGGCCCCCGGCGTGTCCCGGACAAATGCGCACGCTCGCGGTGGGAGTGGGCCGCTCGCGTACCGTTGACCTGTGCCGAAGACCACCCAAAGCCAACCTGGCAGAGTCAGCAGCCGATTCTGGCGGCTGCTCGGTGCCAGCACGGAGAAGAACAGAAACCGCTCGCTCGCCGAGGTGAACGCCTCCGCCGAATACGACGAGGAAGCCGCCGACCTCAAAGACGAGCAACTGCGCAAAGCAGCCGGGCTGCTGAATCTCGACGATCTCGCGGAATCCCACGACATCCCGCAGTTCCTCGCCATCGCCCGGGAAGCGGCCGAGCGGGCGACCGGCCTGCGCCCATTTGACGTGCAGTTGCTCGGCGCCCTGCGGATGCTCGCCGGCGACGTGATCGAGATGGCCACCGGTGAGGGCAAGACGCTGGCCGGCGCGATCGCGGCCGCGGGCTACGCCCTCGCTGGGCGGCATGTGCACGTCGTGACCATCAACGACTATCTGGCTCGCCGCGACGCGGAGTGGATGGGCCCGCTGCTGGAGGCGATGGGGCTGACCGTCGGCTGGATCACGGGGGAGTCGACGAGCGAGGAGCGCCGAACCGCCTACGGCTGCGAGATCACCTACGCCTCGGTGAACGAAATTGGCTTCGATGTGCTGCGCGATCAGCTGGTGACCGACGTCGAGGACCTGGTATCGCCCAATCCGGATGTGGCACTTATCGACGAAGCCGACTCGGTGCTGGTAGACGAGGCGCTGGTGCCTCTTGTGCTGGCCGGCACCACCCACCGCGAGACCCCACGCCTGGAAATCATCAAGCTGGTCGGCAACTTGGTCCGCGGGTCCGACGCGGACGAGTACTTTGCCACCGACTCCGACAACCGCAACGTCCATCTGACCGAGACCGGCGCCCGCAAGGTGGAGAAGGCCCTCGGCGGAATCGACTTGTACTCCGAGGAACACGTCGGGACCACGCTCACCGAGGTCAACGTCGCCCTGCACGCGCACGTGCTGCTGCAACGCGACGTGCACTACATCGTCCGCGACGATGCGGTGCACCTGATCAACGCATCCCGCGGCCGCATCGCACAGCTGCAGCGCTGGCCGGACGGCCTGCAGGCCGCCGTCGAGGCCAAGGAGGGCATCGAGACCACCGAGACCGGCGAGGTTCTCGACACCATCACGGTGCAGGCGCTGATCAACCGCTACGCCACCGTCTGCGGCATGACGGGTACCGCGCTGGCCGCCGGCGAACAACTGCGCCAGTTCTACAAACTCGGCGTCTCACCGATACCGCCGAACACTCCCAACATCCGCGAGGACGAGTCCGACCGGGTCTACATCACCGCCGCGGCCAAGAACGACGCGATCATCGACCACATCGCCGAGGTGCACGAGACGGGCCAGCCCGTGCTGGTCGGCACCCGCGACGTCGCCGAATCCGAAGAGCTGCACGAGCGGTTGCTGCGCCGCGGCGTTCCCGCGGTGGTGCTCAACGCCAAGAACGACGCCGAAGAGGCGCAGGTCATCGCCGAGGCCGGAAAATTCGGCGCGGTCACGGTGTCCACCCAGATGGCCGGGCGCGGCACCGACATCCGGCTCGGCGGCTCCGACGAGTCCGACCACGACCGCGTTGCCGAACTGGGCGGTCTGCACGTGGTCGGGACCGGTCGGCATCACACCCAGCGGCTGGACAATCAGTTGCGCGGCCGGGCGGGGCGCCAGGGCGATCCGGGGTCCTCGGTGTTCTTCTCGAGTTGGGAAGACGACGTCGTCGCGGCCAACCTCGACTACAACAAGCTGCCCATGGAGACCGATGAGGACGGCCGGATCGTCAGCCCGAAGGCGGCTGGGATGCTCGACCATGCCCAGCGGGTCGCGGAGGGCCGGATGCTGGATGTCCACGCCAACACCTGGCGCTACAACCAGCTGATCGCGCAACAGCGGGCCATCATCGTGGAACGGCGAAACACGTTGCTGCGCACGGCGACTGCGCGCGAGGAGCTTGCCGAGCTGGCTCCGAAGCGGTACGAGGAGCTGGCTGAGGCCATGCCCGAGGACGAGGCCGAGGAACGGCTGGAAAAGATCTGCCGACTGATCATGCTGTATCACCTGGACCGCGGCTGGGCCGATCATCTGGCATATCTCGCCGACATCCGGGAAAGCATCCATTTGCGCGCACTGGGCCGCCAGAACCCGCTGGACGAATTTCACCGGTTGGCGGTCGACGCGTTCGCCTCGCTGGCCGCCGACGCGATCGAGGCCGCGCAGCAGACGTTCGAGACCGCGAATGTGCTCGACGAGGAGCCGGGGCTGGATCTGTCCAAGCTGGCGCGACCGACCTCGACGTGGACGTACATGGTCAACGACAATCCGCTGGCGGATGACACGCTGTCCACGCTGAGCCTGCCCGGAGTGTTCCGCTAGGGCTCGTCGAACGTGCGGCCAGTCGCGCGCTCGAGCGTTCACCGGTCCGTCGTGCGGACCGTATCGTCGCCGGGCTAGGGTCACGGCATATGGAGCCCGCACACCCAGCCGATCGAGTGCTGACCGTACCCAACGTGCTGAGCGCCATCCGTCTGCTGCTCATCCCGGTGTTCATCTACGTGCTGCTGGTCGCGCACGCCAACGCCTGGGCGGTGGCGATCCTGATGTTCAGCGGGATCTCCGACTGGGCCGACGGCAAGATCGCGCGGATGCTCAACCAGTCCTCACGGTTGGGCGTGCTGCTGGACCCGACGGTCGATCGCCTCTACATGGTTGCCGTCCCGATCACCATGGCGGCCGGCGGCATTGTGCCGTGGTGGTTCGTCATCACGCTGCTGGCCCGCGATGGGCTGTTGGCCGCCACACTGCCGTCGCTGCGCAGTCGCGGGCTCTCCGCGTTGCCGGTCACGTACGTTGGCAAAGCCGCGACTTTCGCGTTGATGTCTGGTTTTCCGCTGGTGTTGCTGGGCCAGTGGCACGCACTGTGGAGCCGGGTGGTGGGCGCCTGCGGTTGGGGCTTTCTGATCTGGGGCTTGTACATGTACCTCTGGGCGTTCGTCCTGTACATCGTGCAGATGACGCTGGTGGTTCGCCAGCTGCCCAAGCTCAGCCGGGCCGATCGGCCGCCGACGCCGCAAGCGGGTAAGCATGTCTGAACCTGACCGGCTGCTCGGCGGCTACGACCCCAACGCGGGTCGTAGCGCCCATGCGGCGGCGCGGCCCACACTGATCCCGGTGCCGTCGCTGCTGCGGGCCCTGCTCTCGGAACACCTGGACCCCGGTTACGCCGCCGCAGCCGCCAAGCGCGGCCAACCAGGTCGCCCATCCCGGCGAGCACGTGTTTTCGGCTGGATCTGGCAGGCGCTGGCGGCGATGCTGGTAGTCACGGTTTTTGCCGCCGCGGTGGCGCAGGCCCGCTCGGTTGCACCCGGCGTGCGTACCGCCCAGCAACTGCTGGCGACCAGTGTGCGGTCAACGCAGACGGCGGCCGCCAAATTGGCCCAGCGACGCAACGTGCTCGCGGCTCAAGTTGACGACGTGCAGCGACTCGCGCTAGCCGACAACGCGATGGGACAGCGTCTCCTGACCCGCCTCGATGCCCTCAGCCTGGCCGCGGCCAGCACAGCGATCACCGGTCCCGGCCTGACGGTGACGGTGACCGATCCCGGTGTGGGGCCAAACCTTTCCGACGTATCCAAGCAGCGGGTGAACGGAAGCCGGCAAATCATCCTGGACCGCGATCTGCAACTGGTCGTCAACTCCTTGTGGGCGAGCGGCGCAGAGGCCATTTCGGTTGGCGGCGCCAGGATCGGCCCGAACGTGACGATCCGGCAGGCGGGCGGGGCGATCCTGGTCGACAACAACCCGACCAGCAGCCCGTATACGATCCTGGCCGTCGGGCCGCCGCACGGGATGCGAGACACTTTCGAGAACAGCCCTGGTCTGCACCGGCTGAGGCTGCTGGAGACTTCCTACGGCGTCGGCGTCAGCGTGAACGTCTCCGATCGCCTTTCGCTGCCCGCCGGAGCAATCCGGGAAGTCAAGTTCGCCAAACAGATTGGGCCCTAGTGAGAGAAGTCCCGGTGTTCCAGATGCCCTTGCCGACGACTGGAATCCGCTCAGCATGATCGGTATCGCCGCGGTTGCGATCGGCATCGTGCTGGGCCTGTTCTTTCACCCCAGCGTGCCGGAGGTCGTCCAACCCTATCTGCCCATCGCCGTGGTGGCCGCGCTGGACGCGGTCTTCGGCGGCTTGCGCGCCTACCTTGAGCGCATCTTCGACCCGAAGGTCTTCGTGGTGTCGTTCGTGTTCAACGTCCTGGTGGCCGCCCTGATCGTCTACGTCGGGGACCAACTCGGCGTTGGCACCCAGTTGTCCACGGCGATCATCGTCGTGCTGGGTATCCGGATCTTCGGGAACGCCGCCGCATTGCGGCGCCGACTCTTCGGCGCATGACAGAGATGAGGTCAGGGTGAGCGAGCGACCCCCGGGGTCTTTCCCGGAAGACCAGTCCCAGGACCGCGCACAAAGCGCCGCCGAGGCTGAGAACTCGACGCGAAAGGTTGCTGACTCCGAAGCGCCGGACGCACCGCAGCACGGCCGTCACGAATTGCCCGGAAACCGTCCCCGGCCAGCAATCGGGCCGCTGGGCCGAACGGGATTGCCCGGGCTGTTGCGGGGTGGTCGTTCCCGGTTGGCGTTCGGCGCGCTGGCCATCCTGTTGTGTGTGGTGTTGGGCATCGCCATCGCCACCCAGGTGCATCAGACCAAGTCCGGCGATTCCCTGGACACCGCCCGTCCCGCAGATTTGCTGGTGCTGTTGGACTCGCTGCGGCAACGTGAGGCTGCCCTGGAGACCGAGGTGACCGAGCTTCAGAACACCCTGAACAAACTGCGGGCGTCCGGCAACACCGATCAGGCTGCCATCGAAAGCGCGCAGGCCAGGCTGGCGGCGCTGGCCATCCTCGTCGGGTCGGTGGGCGCCACCGGGCCCGGCGTCACCGTCAAGATCGAAGACCCCGGTCCCGGAATGGCGCCGGACACCATGCTCGACGTCATCAACGAGCTGCGCGCCGCCGGCGCAGAGGCCATCGAGATCAACGATGCGCGCCAGTCTGTTCGGGTCGGTGTCGATACCTGGGTGGTGGGCACTCCCGGCTCGCTGACTATCGACGGAAAAGCGTTCTCGCCGCCGTATTCGGTTCTGGCGATTGGCGATCCGCCGACGCTGGCCGCGGCGATGAACATTCCCGGTGGCGCCGAGGACAGCGCCAAGCGTGTCGGCGCCCGGATGAGTGTGCAACAGTCCGACCGCATCGATGTGACCACCTTGCGGCAACCGAAAGCACGCCAATACGCTCAGCCCGTCAAGTGAGCAGAACCCAACAGAACAGGACTTGCCCATGAGCGATATCCCGTCCGATCTGCACTACACCGCCGAGCACGAGTGGGTTCGCCGCAGCGGGGACGACATCGTGCGAGTCGGGATCACCGATTTCGCGCAATCCGCATTGGGCGATGTCGTTTTCGTGCAGCTGCCGGATGTGGGTGCCGAAGTAACCGCGGGCGAGTCCTTCGGTGAAGTGGAGTCCACGAAATCGGTCTCGGATCTGTATGCGCCGCTGTCCGGCACGGTGGCCGCGGTCAACTCCGAGCTGGAAAGCAGTCCGCAACTGGTGAACTCGGATCCCTACGGCACCGGGTGGCTGCTGGATCTGCAGGTGCCGGATACCGCAACGTTGGAGTCGGGCCTCGCGGCGCTGCTTGACGCCGAGGCCTACCGCGGCACACTGACCGAATGACGGTTGCTAATGTGCCAGCCAGCGTTGCGCGAAGATCTTGTGGTGGGAACCACATCGCGGACCACTGCGCGGTACGGTCGACACATAGGTATCGAAGGCATTGACGGCATTTGAAGACATTTGACGGCATTTCGATTGAAAAGCCGGCCGAGCGGCCCGGTCGAACGCCACAGCAGCCAGTAAGGAGCAGCGGGTGACGGAAATGGACTCAGGAAGTTCGCAGGACCAGACTTCTGACGATGTCACCGTAGAGACGACTTCCGTCTTTCGGGCCGACTTCCTCAACGAACTCGACGCGCCCGCGCAGGCCGGCACGGAGAGCACAGTGTCCGGGGTCGAAGGCCTTCCGGCGGGTTCGGCGTTGCTGGTCGTCAAACGCGGACCCAACGCTGGATCGCGTTTCCTGCTCGACCAGGCCATCACATCCGCGGGCCGGCACCCAGACAGCGACATTTTCCTCGACGACGTCACCGTGAGCCGTCGTCACGCCGAATTCAGGTTGGAGAACACCGAATTCCAGGTCGTCGATGTCGGCAGCCTCAACGGCACCTACGTCAACCGCGAGCCGGTGGATTCGGCAGTGCTGGCCAACGGTGACGAAGTGCAGATCGGCAAGTTCCGCTTGGTGTTCCTGACCGGACCCAAGCAGGGTGACGAGGGGGGAACCGGAGGCTAGTGGGCGCACTCGATAGCCCGGCGGTAGCCGGGATGTCGATCGGGGCGGTCCTCGACCTGCTGCGGCCGGATTTCCCCGATGTCACCATCTCCAAGATCCGCTTTTTGGAGGCTGAGGGGCTGGTGACGCCGCAGCGCGCCGCTTCCGGGTACCGCAGGTTCACCGCGTACGACTGTGCGCGCCTCCGCTTCATCCTCACCGCGCAGCGGGATCATTACCTGCCCCTGAAGGTGATCAGGGCACAGCTCGACGCCCTGCCGGACGGTGAGCTGCCGTCGGTCGGATCGCCTTACGGCGTACCGCGATTGGTGCCGGTTGCCGACAACGGTGGTTCGGAATCCGACACCGCCGAGGTGGCTCCCACCCGCATCCGGCTCAGCCGGGAAGACCTGCTGGAACGTTCGGGGGTAGACGACGACCTGCTGACGGCACTGCTCAAGGCGGGGGTGATCACCACCGGGCCGGGCGGCTTCTTCGACGAACACGCGGTGGTGATTCTGCAATGTGCCCGCGCGCTGTCCGAATACGGCGTCGAGCCGCGGCATCTGCGTGCCTTTCGGTCAGCCGCCGACCGGCAGTCCGATCTGATCGCTCAGATCGCCGGGCCGCTAGTCAAAGCCGGTAAGGCCGGCGCCCGCGACCGTGCCGACGATTTGGCGCGCGAGGTCGCCGCGCTTGCCATCACGTTGCATACGTCGTTGATCAAGTCGGCGGTTCGCGACCTTCTTCACCGCTGAGGACTAGACTTCGGTCGACAGCTTGGTGTTCGGCGACCCTGGCCTTGGCGGGGTCGTCGCGCCGGGTTCAGTCGGACACAGCGGCATGTGCGGAGGGCAGACACAGATGGGTGAAGTTCGTGTTGTCGGCATTCGCGTCGAGCAGCCGCAGAACCAGCCGGTGCTGTTACTGCGCGAAGCCAATGGTGACCGGTACCTGCCGATCTGGATAGGCCAGTCGGAGGCCGCGGCCATCGCCCTGGAGCAGCAAGGGGTCGAGCCGCCCCGGCCGCTGACACATGACCTGATCAGGGATCTCATTGCCGCACTTGGCCATTCGCTCAAAGAGGTGCGAATCACGGATTTGCAGGAGGGCACCTTCTACGCCGACCTGATCTTCGATCGCAACATCACGGTGTCGGCGCGCCCCTCGGACTCGGTGGCGATCGCGCTGCGCGTCGGCGTTCCGATCTACGTCGAAGAAGCGGTCCTGGCCCAGGCCGGCCTGCTCATCCCCGATGAGAGCGACGAGGAGTCCAGCAGCGCGGTCCGCGAGGACGAGGTGGAGAAGTTCAAGGAATTTCTCGACAGCGTGTCTCCCGACGATTTCAAGGCTACGTAGCAGCGGTCGGGCATCGTCCGGGCAACGTTACGGATGCGTCTCATCTGGCACTGCTTTGTCGACACGCCTCGCGGATCGCGGCTCCCGGCCCGGGCGGCAGCCATACTTTGAACACGACTTGAAGATTCATCTCGGGCCACGGCAGCTAGCGAAAAGCGTATGCTCACTAGCACTCGGGCCTGAGCGACCGTGGTTGCCGGGGGCAGCCAATGACGCAGCGAGTACACGAGCGCGATCGGCGAGAGGAACCACCGTGAGCGAGCAGCCACGTCAGGAGCAGCTGGACCTTTCTGACCAAGCGAATGTCGCGACCACTGACGCTGCCGCACCAAGCGAGCCTGTGCAGCCCGGCCTTTTCCCCGACGACTCGGTGCCCGATGAGTTGGTGGGCTACCGCGGCCCAAGCGCCTGCCAGATCGCCGGCATCACCTACCGTCAGCTGGACTACTGGGCACGCACATCTCTGGTGGTTCCCTCGATCCGCAGCGCAGCCGGTTCCGGCAGCCAGCGGCTGTACTCGTTCAAGGACATCCTGGTTCTCAAGATCGTCAAGCGCCTGCTGGACACCGGCATCTCGCTGCACAACATCCGCGTCGCGGTCGACCATTTGCGTCAGCGCGGTGTCCAGGACCTGGCCAACATCACCCTGTTCTCCGACGGCACCAGCGTGTACGAGTGCACATCCGCCGAAGAGGTCGTCGACCTGCTACAGGGCGGGCAAGGGGTGTTCGGCATCGCGGTGTCCGGCGCGATGCGGGAGTTGACCGGCGTCATCGCCGACTTCCCCGGTGAGCGTGCCGACGGCGGCGAGTCGATCGCGGCCCCTGAGGACGAGCTGGCCTCTCGCCGCAAGCATCGCGACCGCAAAATCGGCTGAGGCTTCCTCCGCGAGCGTGCGCAAATGTACGCGCCGGCCGGCGTGTCAGCGTACAAATGCGCACGCTCGCGGCTGAGCAAGTGCGGGCGAGTAAACTGGACGCCGCGTCGCGCTTGCGCGGGAGAGTTCCATGACCGCCAGTCATGGACGCCGAAGGAGCAACACCTCTCCGTCAACCTCTCAGGCACCCGGACCGCGTAAGACAACGATGCCTCTGGAAAGCGGCGACGACCGCAGCGACCGTCGCCCGCCGATGGGGAAAGGCGCCAAGTAGCGGCGCCGAATCTCTCAGGCGCCTGGTGCACGGGTGAAGACAGAGGGAGAGGGCCGCTAGACCCTTCCTCTGGAACCGTGCGTCAGGAGTTCGTCACATGTCAGGGAATTCAAACCCCCACCCGGCAACGTTTGCCGACCGGCACATCGGCCCGGACCGGCAGGCCGTCGAGGCCATGCTGGCGGTCATCGGTGTCAACTCACTCGACGAGCTTGCCGCCAAGGCCGTCCCGGCCGGGATTCTCGACAAGCTCACCGACACCGGCGCCGCACCGGGCCTGGACGGGCTGCCGGCGCCCGCCAGCGAGGTCGAAGCATTGGCCGAGCTGCGTGTGCTGGCCGACGCCAATACCGTGGCCGTCTCGATGATCGGGCAGGGCTACTACGACACGCTCACCCCGCCCGTGCTGTTGCGCGACATCATGGAAAACCCCGCCTGGTACACCGCTTACACGCCCTACCAGCCCGAGATCAGTCAGGGCCGGCTGGAAGCGCTGCTGAACTTCCAGACCATGGTCAGCGACCTCACCGGACTGGAGATCGCCAACGCCTCGATGCTCGACGAGGGCACCGCGGCGGCCGAAGCCATGACATTGATGCATCGTGCGGCGCGCGGCGGCTCGACTGGCCGCCTCGTCGTTGATAGCGACGTGTTCGCCCAGACGGCAGCGGTGCTGGCCACCCGGGCAAAACCGTTGGGCATCGAGATCGTGACCGCCGACCTGCGCGACGGCCTGCCGGAGGGTGACTTCTTCGGCGTCGTCACCCAGCTGCCCGGCGCCAGCGGTCGGGTCACCGACTGGGCCGCTCTGGTGGCTCAGGCGCATGATCGCGGGGCCCTGATCGCCGTCGGCGCCGATTTGCTGGCGCTGACGCTGATCACCCCGCCCGGCGAGATCGGCGCCGACGTCGCCTTCGGCACCACGCAACGGTTCGGCGTGCCGATGGGATTCGGCGGCCCGCATGCGGGGTACCTGGCCGTGCACAGCAAACACGCCCGTCAGCTGCCCGGGCGCCTGGTCGGCGTTTCGCTGGACGCCGACGGGTCGCCGGCCTACCGGCTGGCCCTGCAAACGCGTGAGCAGCACATCCGTCGCGACAAGGCCACCAGCAACATCTGCACGGCGCAGGTGCTGCTGGCGGTCATGGCCGCGATGTATGCCAGCTACCACGGCGCCGAGGGATTGACCGCGATCGCGCGCCGGGTGCATGGCCATGCCGAGGCCATCGCCGCCGCCCTGGGCGACGCGCTGGTGCACGACACGTACTTCGACACGGTGCTGGCCCGGGTACCGGGAAGGGCGGACGAGGTGATGGCGGCTGCCAAGGCCAAGGGCATCAATCTGTGGCGTGTCGACCCTGACCATGTGTCGGCGGCCTGCGACGAAGCCACCACCGAAGAGCATGTGGCGGCGGTTCTGGACGCCTTTGGCGTGTCGCCCGTCCAGCCGGCAGGCGCAGAAGTTGCGGCCCGCACGTCGGAATTCCTGACGCATCCCGCGTTCACGCAGAACCGCACCGAGACGACGATGATGCGCTACCTGCGCGCGCTGGCGGACAAGGACGTCGCATTGGACCGCAGCATGATTCCGCTGGGATCATGCACGATGAAACTCAACGCCGCTGCCGAGATGGAGCCGATCACCTGGCCGGAATTTGCGCGCCAGCACCCGTTCGCCCCGCCTGCCGACACCGCGGGGCTGCGCCGGCTGATCGGCGACCTGGAGACCTGGCTGGTGGCTATCACCGGCTATGACGCCGTCTCGCTGCAGCCCAATGCCGGCTCGCAAGGGGAGTACGCGGGTCTGCTGGCAATCCACGACTACCACGCCAGCCGCGGAGAGCCACACCGCGACATCTGCCTGATCCCGTCCAGCGCGCACGGCACCAACGCGGCCTCGGCGGCGCTGGCCGGGATGCGCGTGGTGGTCGTGGCCTGCCACGACAACGGGGACGTCGACCTGGACGATCTGCGCGCGAAGGTCAGCGAGCACGCCGACCGGCTATCGACGCTGATGATCACCTACCCGTCCACCCACGGTGTGTACGAGCAGGACATCGCCGACATGTGCGCCGCCGTGCACGACGCGGGCGGTCAGGTATACGTCGACGGCGCCAACCTCAACGCGCTGGTGGGGCTGGCCCGCCCGGGCAAGTTCGGCGGTGACGTCAGCCACCTGAACCTGCACAAGACGTTCTGCATCCCGCACGGCGGCGGGGGCCCGGGAGTGGGGCCGGTTGCGGTGCGTTCGCATTTGGCTCCGTTCCTCCCGGGCCATCCCTATGCGCCCGAGCTTCCGGACGGTCACCCGGTGTCGTCGGCTCCCTACGGATCGGCCTCGATCCTGCCGATCACCTGGGCCTACATCCGGATGATGGGTGCCGACGGCCTGCGCGCGGCATCGCTGACCGCGATCGCCTCGGCCAACTACATCGCTCGCCGACTCGACGAGTATTTCCCGGTGCTCTACACCGGCGAGAACGGCATGGTCGCCCACGAGTGCATCCTGGACCTGCGCGCGATCACCAAGTCGACCGGCGTGACCGTCGATGATGTGGCGAAACGCTTGGCGGACTACGGTTTTCACGCCCCGACGATGAGTTTCCCGGTGGCCGGCACGCTGATGGTGGAGCCCACCGAGAGCGAGAGCCTGACCGAGGTCGACGCCTTCTGCGAGGCGATGATCGCCATTCGCGGCGAGATCGACCGCGTCGGGGCGGGGGAGTGGCCGGTTGACGACAATCCGCTGCGCGGCGCTCCGCACACCGCGGAGTGTCTGCTGGTGGCGGAGTGGGATCACCCGTACACCCGTGAACAGGCTGCCTACCCGCTGGGTGCGGGTTTCCGGCCCAAGGTGTGGCCGCCGGTGCGCCGGATCGACGGCGCCTACGGCGATCGCAACTTGGTCTGCGCGTGCCCGCCGGTGGAGGCGTTCGCATAACGTTGCTCCGCGTCCTCGACTCTGGCATCAGCCGAACCGGTCGATGATCGCGGCGGCGATCCGGTCGGGCGCGTCTTCCTGGATGAAGTGATTGGCCTCCGGAAGCTCGACAAGCACGTGATCGGGAAACGTCTGGCGCATCCGTGGGATCGTCGGGCCGGGTCTGAACGCGAAGTCCTTCATGCCCCAGACCAACAGTGCCGGCTTGGCGCCTAGTTTTGCGGGCACCTCGCGCGCCAGCCGTGCCAGCAGCGGACGGGCAGCCCGGAGCTCTTTCGGCAGTTCGGCCACCCCCAACCGCGCCTGTGCGTCGGGCTGCACGGCGCGGTAGTGCTCCATCACCTCCGGGCTCAACCGATGCGCGGTCCCGGCCGGAATCAGCCGCTCGACAAAGAAATTGCGTCGCAGAATCGCGTATTGCATTGGGGGACTTGACATCACGCGGCTGAAGAGCTTCGTCGTCAGATCGTCGGTCGGCCAGAACCAGGTGTTACCCAGCACGATGCCGCGCACCCGATCGGCACGCTCGACGGCGACGGCAGTGCTGATCGGCCCACCCCAGTCTTGACCCATGCTCAGATACCCGTCGAGTCCCAGGTGATCGACCAGTTCGCCGATCACCTGGGCATGCGAGTCAACCTTGTAGCCGAATCCGGGCGGGCGATCGGACAGCCCGAAACCGAGATAATCCGGTGCCACGCAGCGAAATCGGTCCCGCAGCCCGACGATGATCTCGCGATACAGGAAGCTCCACGTCGGATTGCCGTGGCAGAACAGGATCGGTGGGCCGTCACCTTCGTCGACGTAGTGGATCCGTCCCCGCGAGCTGTCGAACCAGCGCGACTCGAACGGATACAGCTCGGGGTCAGGGGTGAATTCGATCGTCATAACCCTCCTTAGATCGCGCCCTCGATGGTATGTCCGAAGGGTGACAGCATTGAGTGTCCAGGAATGGCGCGACGCCGGTCGCTGGCTGGAGACGCCCGCGGGCCGGTTGTTCGTCCGGTCAAAAGCCGGCGCGACACCGACTGTGCTACTACTGCACGGCTTCCCGTCGAGTTCGTTCGATTTCCGGGCCGTGCTGCCGTACCTGGGCGACCACGCCTGGGTGACGATGGACTTCCTCGGCTACGGCCTGTCGGACAAGCCGCGACCGCATCGCTACAGCCTGCTCGAGCAGGCCAACCTGGTACAGACGGTGATCGCGCAGACGACGACCGGCCCGGTAGTGGTGCTCGCCCACGACATGGGCACGTCGGTGACCACCGAGCTGATCGCCCGAGACCTGGACGGCCGCCTGCCTTTCGAGATGCAGCGGGCGGTGCTGAGCAACGGCAGCGTGATCCTGGAACGGGCCAGCCTGCGGCCGATCCAGAAGGTGCTGCGCGGACCGCTGGGTCCGGTCGCGGCCCGGCTGACGAATCGGCGCGGTTTCCAGCGGGGGTTCGGCCGGCTGTTCTCGGCAGATCACCCGCTTTCGGCTGAGGAGGCCGCCGCCCAGTGGGAGCTGTTGTCGTACAACGACGGCAATCGCATCGCGCACCTGCTGATCAGCTATCTCGAGGAGCGGGAGCGTTACGCGCAGCGCTGGCATGGCGCCGTGCGCGATTGGCCCAAACCGCTGGGCTTCGTGTGGGGACTCAACGATCCGGTGGCCACGACGAACGTTCTCGACGGGTTGCGCGAGCTGCGTCCCGGCGCCGCGGTGCTGGAACTGCCCGGCTTGGGCCACTACCCGCAGATCGAAGATCCCAAGGCTTACGCCGACGCCGCGCTCTCCCTGCTGGCCGGCTAGCCGGCGTAGTGGCTTGGCGTTGGGAGTGAAGGCTTGGCGTTGGGGAGTGAAACCAGGGCGGGAAAATCCCAGATCCCGCCCTGTCTTCACCCTGAAAGCCGTAGCTTCACACCGAAAGCCGTGGCTTCACAGCGCCCGAAAGCAGCGAGCGCGAGCAGACGCAAAATCACCCTTCGCGGGGCCAAAATGGGCGATTTTGCGTCTGCTCGGCAATGCCGACTCAGCCCAGGAATGTGTTGACCGCCGCGGCGAGGTCGGGGGACGCCGAGGTCGCCAGGTTGCGGTAGCTGCCGCCACTGAGCTGTGCGACGGCCTCCCAGGTCGCCCGGTCCGGGTCGCCGCCGAAGTCGATGACGTTGACCGCTATCGGCCGGGCCTGGTCCGCTGCCTTGCGAATGAAATCCTGCAGACCCGCGCCATCGAGAGTTTGGTCGGTATGCGGCCCGGCGGTGATCACCAGGATTGAATTCGTTTGCCCGGCACGGTAATTCGCGAGCATTTCCTGATAGATCATGCGCAGCGTGGTGAACGACACGGCGCCGCCGTTGGACGAATACTGCTTGTCCAGTGCGGCTGTCAGCGCGGCCGAGCGAGGCTGCCCGTTGACGGGGTCGTCCAGCGGTCCGATTGCCACCTCGGATCGGCCCTCGTGGCCGTCGAACGTCCACAGCCCCACCACCGAGTTCGGCGGCATCGATTTGACTCTTTCGCTGAGGGCCGCAACCACATTGGCCAGCCGGGTTTTGCCGCCCTCGTCGATGGGCATCGACTGGTCGAGCATGATTGTCGCGGCCACCGCTGCCGACGATGAGGTCAGTCCGTTGGCCAGCGTGACGCGCTGCGCCTCGTCGCCCAACGACAGCGCCGGGGGCAGGGCGGGGAAGCTGGTGACCGCGCTGCTCGGCGGTTTCACGCCATTGACCCGGAACCCGGCCTTGGCCAGCTTGGCCAGTTGTTCGGGTTTTTGCATGAATCGGGCAAACGCGCTGGCGGCCTCGGTTTGTTCGTGGGACAGCCATGAGCCGGTGAGCAGCACGGCAGGATAGTCGGCAACCGCGACCGGCCCGGGCGGCAGCCAGGAGCCCAACTTGCCCTTGGCATCCGGCAGCGACTGGCCGCGCTGGAACAGCTGTTGCTCGGTGGTGGCCACCGCGTGCACCTGGCCGGTCGCTGGATCGCCCCCGCCGAGCAGCGCGTTCATCGCTGCGCCGAGGGAATTGTCGGCCAGTTTGGGTTGCGCGGCCATCAGCGTGCGCGCGGCGCCGACGCCCTGGGTGGGCGGCGCGCCGGAGGGGGCCGACGCGGCGGCAACCGCCTCGCCGGCGAGCACCGAGGCATCGCCGTTACCGTTGGTCGGCAAAGCCAGCCGCAACGATCCCCAGGCCGGCAGATTCAAGCCGGCCAGCGAGTTCGGATTGGTTTGCAAGCCCGGCAAGGCCGCCCAGTTCTGGCTGGAAAGGGCCTGCTGGAGTTCGGGGCGAATCGCGAGCAGCACCGGTGAAGTCACCAATGAGTGGCTGTCGCTGACGATCTTTTGTTTGGACGCCGCGCTCAGGCGTGCGGCGGAGACCGAACTGCCCGGGATCCACAATGCGGGCTGATCGCCCAACTCGGCTGGCCATTTGCCGCTGAAACCACTCAGCACCGCATCGGAACCGGCAGGTTTGACGTCGACCGAGACGCAGCGGTCGCCCACCGGCCCGGCCGACGGGTTGTAGCTTTCGGCCAGCTCCCGCACCTGATCGGCGATGGTCGGGTCGGCGATGACGGCAACCGTCTCCTTTCCCCCCACACAGCGGGCCGCGGCGTTCTGCGACCGATGCGACAACGAGTCACCGATGAATTTCCACAGAATCCATACGCCCACCACGGCGACGACCGCGACAAGGGCCACTATGACGCCGATGCTGACTCCCCGGCCGCCGCGACCGCTGCGATGCCCGCCGCGCCATTCGCCGCCACCGCGGTGGCCAGCGGCGTAGAGCGGCGGTGGGGGCGTCGACGGGCCCGGGGTTGCCGCGCTCGCGGGCCGGGACGGAAAGTCCGGATACCCCTCGGCCACCCCGGGCGCTATGTCACTTCCGGCGGCGTACCGGTCGTCGTTGAGGTCGGCGTAGGCCTCACGCGGAGCGGGCAGAGACTCGTCTTCGATGGGACGGGATCCCCAGCTGGGGGACGGTTCGTCTTCGTCCAGATAACGGCTCTCGTCCGAATCGTGGTAGTCATCGGACCATTCGTCGTCATCGTCGGACCAGATGTCCGATTCGTCATCCGCCTGTTGGCCGCTATGTCGACCGTGATCGGCCTCGTCCCCGGGGTACGCACTGTCCGCGAAGGATTCCTCAGAGGGCTCGGTGGCGGAATCCTCGGGGTCCGGCAAGCTGTGCCTACCCATTCCGGTGTCTGCGTCCTTTCGTTCGAATCCGTTGAAGATCTCCGCTGGTCAACGCGAAATTCCCAGGTCCCCCGGGCCACCAGCGGCCCGCACCGATCAGCGGGCCCGCGCCTTGAACTCCCGACGACGGCGATGCAGGATCGGCTCGGTGTAGCCGTTGGGCTGCTGCCCGCCCGTCAGAATCAGGTCCTGCGCGGCCAGGAAGGCGATGCTGTCGTCGAAGTCGGGCGCCATCGGGCGGTACGCCGGATCACCGGCGTTCTGCTCGTCTACCAACGGCGCCATCCGCTCCAGGCTGGCGCGCACGTCCTCGCTGGTGATGACGCCATGTCGCAGCCAGTTGGCCAGTAACTGGCTGGAAATCCGCAGGGTGGCCCGGTCCTCCATCAGGGCCGTGTTGTGGATGTCGGGCACCTTCGAGCAGCCGACACCCTGCTCCACCCAGCGCACCACGTACCCGAGGATGGACTGACAGTTGTTGTCGACCTCCTCGCGGATCTCCTCAGGCGCCCAGGCCAGTTCCTTGGCCAGCGGAATGGTCAGCAGCTCCTCGATGGTCGTGCGCTTCTGGCCCTCGAGTTCCTGCTGCACGGCGCCCACGTCTACCTGGTGGTAGTGCATCGCGTGCAGGGTGGCCGCCGTCGGCGACGGCACCCATGCGGTGGTGGCGCCGGCCTTGGGCTGGCCGATCTTCTGCTCGACCATGTCGGCCATCAGCTCGGTCATCGCCCACATGCCCTTGCCAATCTGCGCCTTGCCCTTGAAGCCGGCGGCAAGGCCGGTGTCGACATTGGCGTCTTCGTAGGCCTTGATCCAGGTGCTGTTCTTCATTGCACCCTTGCGGATCATGGGTCCCGCCTCCATGGAGGTGTGGATCTCGTCGCCGGTGCGGTCCAGGAACCCGGTGTTGATGAACACGACGCGATCGGCTGCTGCCTTGATGCACGCCTTGAGGTTGACGGTGGTGCGGCGCTCCTCGTCCATGATGCCGACCTTCAGGGTGCCTTGCGGCAATCCCAGCACGTCCTCGACGCGGCTGAACAGCTCGCAAGTGAACGCCACCTCGGCGGGACCGTGCATCTTGGGCTTCACGATGTAGATGGAACCCGTGCGGCTGTTGACCAGCGGCCCGTTGACGTCGCCGCTCTTGAGCCCGTGAATCGCTGTCACGCCGGTGAACAGCGCGTCCATGATGCCCTCGAAAACCTCGTTGCCGTCACTGTCGACAATTGCGTCGTTGGTCATCAAGTGACCGACGTTGCGGACGAACAACAGGCTGCGTCCAGGAAGGGTGAGCTCGCCGCCGTCGGGCGTGGTGTAGGTGCGGTCCTCGTTGAGGACGCGGGTGAAGGTCTTGCCGTCCTTTAGGACGTTCTCGGCGAGATCGCCCTTGTTCAAACCGAGCCAGTTGCGGTAGCCGAGCACCTTGTCGTCGGCGTCGACCGCGGTCACCGAGTCCTCGAAGTCCATGATCGTGGTGACCGCCGACTCAAGGATCACATCCTTGATGCCGGCCGCATCGGTCTTGCCGACCGCCGACTCCGGGTCGACCTGGATTTCAATGTGCAAACCGTGGTTGACCAGCAGCACCGACCAGTTGGGCGAGCCGAGCTCGCCGCTGTAGCCGGCGAACTGCTCCGGGCTCGCCAGCCCGGTGGCCTCCGCACCAATGGCGACCTGCAGCTGACCGTCGTCGATGCGCAACTCCGTCGCGTCTGCCCACGAGCCCGACGCCAACGGCACGGCACCGTCGAGAAACTTGCGCGCGTAGGCGATCACCTTGTCGCCGCGAACCTTGTTGTAGCTGGTGCCCTTTTCCGCGCCGCCGCTTTCCGGGATGACGTCGGTGCCGTACAGCGCGTCGTAGAGGGAACCCCAGCGAGCGTTGGCCGCGTTTAGCGCGAAGCGGGCGTTGAGGACGGGGACCACCAGCTGCGGCCCGGCTGTCGTGGTGATCTCGTCGTCGACGCCGGAGGTGGTGATGGTGAAGTCGTCGGGTTCGGGCTGCAGGTAGCCGATTTCGGTGAGGAATTCGCGGTAGGCCTGCTGATCGATCGGCTCGATGACCCGATGGCGGTGCCACTTGTCGATCTGCGCCTGTAGCTCGTCGCGGCGGTTCAGCAAATCCTGGTTTTGCGGGGTGAGGTCGGTCACGACCTTGTCGACGCCCGCCCAGAAGCTGTCCGGGTCGATTCCGGTACCGGGCAGGGCCTCGTTGTTCACGAAGTCGTAGAGCACCCTGGCGACGCGCAAGTTGCCCGCCGACACGCGTTCAGTCATGGTTCTCCTTCACACCCTGTGGAAGCCCGGTTGGAGCCCGGTTGGCCGCTTCGATCAGACCAACCGGGCCGATCGGCCCCATTTTGGCTATGCGCCAGCCTACCGAGCGACAGCCTGACGAGCGTATACGGCGACCTGCAGCAGCAGGTCAAGCCGGGGCTGGCGACTTCACGGACGGCACTGCGGCGGGCCATCCGAGTCGTCTGCACCCCCAGCCGCACAGAGCATACGGGTCGCAATCAGTGTGTGCCTTCGTGCACGCTACCGACCAGGTCCTCCACCAGATCCTCCATCGCCACCATGGCGACCACCTGCCCGCCCTCGTCGGTCACCAGCGCCAGATGGCTGTTGCTGCGGCGCATCCGCGACAATGCGTCGGCCAGCGGCAGGGACTGCAGCACCCGGGGCAGCGGACGTACCAGCGCCAAATCGACGATGGCCTGCGGATCGTCGCCGAGCGTCAGCACGTCCTTGATGTGCAGGTATCCGACGAACTCGCCGCCGATGCCGGTGACCGGAAACCGGGAGTAGCCGGTTTCGCCGAGGGCCTGTTCCACGGCACCGACCGTCGGCCCGCTGCCCGCCCGGGCGACCGGCACCGCCCGCACCTCGGCGAGCGGCCGCGCGACATCGGCGACGACCCTGGTCGATACCCGCAACGCCCGGCTCAGCCGCGTGTGTTCCTCCTGATCCAGTAGGCCTTCGGACACCGAATCAGCGATCATCTCGGACAGCTCGGTGGTGGACACCGTGATGTCGAGCTCGTCTTTGGGTGCGACACCCAGTACCCGCAGCACCGCGTTGGTGCACTTGTTGTACAAGACGATGAATGGCCGGGCCGCGCGCACGTAGAGCAAATACGGTGGAACCAATAGCATCGCCGTTCGCTCCGGACCGGCCAGTGCGATGTTCTTCGGCACCATCTCGCCGAGCAGCACATGCAGTGTCACCACGACGGCCAGCGCGACCACGAACGACACTGTGTGCACCAGCGTCGGATGCATGCTGGTGAAACCCAGCGACCTCCGCAGCAGATCGGCGACCGCCGACTCGCCTATCCGGCCGAGCAGGATGGAGGCCACGGTGACGCCCAACTGAGCGCCCGCCAGCATCGACGCAAGCTGCTCACCGGCGCGGATCACGGTGACAGCACGGGCCCGCCCTTGCTCGGCCAGCGCCTCCAGGCGGTCGCGACGGGCCGAGATGAGCGAGAACTCCGCGCCGACGAAGAATGCGTTGCCGCCGATCAGCAGGATCGCCGCCAACACTTTGAGCGCGTCGTGGATCATTCTCGCGGTCCTGGGCCGGTCGGGTGATTGTCGGCTTGATGGGCCAGTTCGGTCAGCTGAAGCAGGTCGATGCGGCGGCCGTCCATCCGGACCACCGTCGCCTGCCAGCGCACCGAGTCGTCCGACAAACCGTCCGCGTCCCACGCCGGCACCTCGACGGTTTCGCCGGCCCGCGGGATGTGTCCGAGCTCGCGCAACACCAGCCCGCCGATGGTCTCGTAAGGTCCGTCCGGGGCGCGATATCCGGTCGCGGTGGCCACCTCGTCGATGCGCAGCAGGCCCGACACCCGCCATCCGTTGCCGGACGCCAGCACATCCGGTGTCGCGTCGTCGTGTTCGTCACGGACGTCGCCCACGATTTCTTCGATCAGGTCCTCGACGGTCACCATGCCGGCGGTCCCGCCGTACTCGTCGACAACCAGCGCGGTCTGCAGGCTGTCGGCGCGGATACGCGCCATCACCGCGTCGCCGTCCAGCGTGGAGGGCACCACCGTGACCGGCTTGGCCACGGTCGTCACCGGCGTGTGTCCGCGATCGGGGGGTGCGACATCGAACACCTGCTTGACGTGCACGATACCGACGGTCTGGTCGAGGTCACCGTCGATGACGGGGAAACGCGAGAACCCCGACTTCGCGGCGGCTGCCACCAGGTCGGCGATGGTGTCATCGGTCTGCAGCGACACGATTTTCGACCGCGGAGTCATCAGTTCCTCGGCTGTCAGCGCGCCGAATTGCAGCGATCGGCGCATCAGCGACGCGGTGGCGGGATCCAGGGCGCCGCTGCGCGCAGACGTCTGCACCAGCGACAGCAATTCCTGCGGTGAGCGGGCCGAGCGCAGCTCCTCGGCCGGCTCGATTCCCAGCTCCCGGACAATCCAGTTCGCCACCCCATTCGTCAACCGGATGGCCGGGGTGAACAGCACCGAGAACACCAGCTGCGGTACCACTACTGCGCGGGCGGTCCGCAACGGGCGCGCGATCGCGAGGTACTTGGGCACCAGCTCGCCGAACACCATCGACACCGAGGTGACGATCACCAGCGCCAAGAACGTGGTGAGCCCGTCGGCCAGGCCGTCGGATATCCCGATCGCGGCCAACGGCGGGTACGGCAGCTTGTCCACCAGCGGCTGGGTGAGGTACCCGGTGACCAGCGTGGTGATCGAGATGCCCAACTGGGCCCCGGACAGCTGGAACGACAGCTTGTGTTGAGCGCGCTGGATGAAGCGGTCGCGACGGCCACCGGCGCGGGCGTTCGCCTCGACAATGCTGCGATCCAGCGCCGTGAGCGAGAATTCGGCCGCGACGAACACCGCCGTGCCGAAGATCAGCACCACGATGGCCAGCCCGGTGGCCACGATGAGAGAGATGTTGATCACCAGCCGGTCGGCAGCGGATGGCCCTCGGCGAAGCCGGCCGCCGACTGGACTCCGACGACGGCGCGCTGGTGCAGTTCCGCAAGCGTGGCGGCACCAACGTAGGTACAGGTGCTGCGCACCCCGGAGGCGATGTGGTCGATCAGGTCCTCGACGCCGCCCCGATCGGGGTCCAGTCCCATCCGCGATGTCGAGATGCCTTCCTCGAACAACGCCTTGCGGGCTCGGTCGAAGTTGCTGTCCGCGGCGGTGCGGGCGACCACCGCACGCTTGGACGCCATGCCGTAGCTCTCCTTGTACGGCTGGTCGTCGCGGTCGCGCATCAGGTCGCCGGGGGATTCATAGGTACCGGCGAACCACGACCCGATCATTACGTTCGACGCTCCGGCGGCCAGCGCCAGCGCCACATCCCGCGGATGCCGGATCCCGCCGTCGGCCCACACGTGGGCGCCGAGTTCCCTTGCTGCAGAAGCACATTCGAGCACAGCGGAGAATTGCGGACGTCCGACGGCGGTCATCATCCGGGTGGTGCACATCGCGCCCGGACCGACGCCGACCTTCACGATGCTCGCCCCCGCGCCGAGCAGATCCCGAACGCCCTCGGCTGACACCACATTGCCCGCCGCCAGCGGCACATTCAGATCCAATGACGCGACCGCCTTGATCGCTTCCAGCGTCTTGACCTGGTGCCCGTGGGCGGTGTCGATGACCAGTACGTCGACACCGGCCTCGGCGAGGGCCCGGGCCTTGGCCGCGACGTCGCCGTTGATGCCGACGGCGGCGCCGATCCGCAACCGGCCGCGGGCGTCGGTGGCAGGGGTGTAGATGCCGGTGCGGATGGCTCCCATGCGGGTCAGCACCCCGGCCAGCGTGCCGTCGGCGCCCGTCAGTACCGCCACGTCGATCGGGGCGTGCTCGAGCAGGTCGAAGACCTTACGCGGCTCGGTGCCCACCGGAGCCGTCACGAAATCGCTCACGGCGACGTCACGCACCCGGGCGAAGCGGTCCACACCTACGCACGACGATTCCCGCACCAGACCGATCGGACGGCCCTCGAAGAGGACCACCGCCACGCCGTGTGCGCGCTTGTGGATCAGCGCCATCGCGTCCGAGACCGAATCGTCGGGCGTCAGGGTCACCGGCGTGTCGAGTACCAGGTCGCGGCTCTTGACGAAATCCACCGTCTGCTGCACCGCGTCGATCGGAAGGTCTTGCGGCAGAATGACAATGCCGCCGCGGCGCGCCACCGTCTCGGCCATCCGCCGCCCGGCAACCGCAGTCATGTTAGCGACCACCAGCGGAATGGTCGTGCCCGAACCGTCAACGGTGGACAGATCGACGTCGAACCGCGAGGCGATGTCCGAGCGGTTCGGCACGATGAAGACGTCGTTGTAGGTCAGGTCGTACCCGGGCCGCTGCCCGTCCAGGAACCTCATCGTCTATGCAACTCGCTAGGCAGGTACTTCGGTTCGATCTCCGCTCCACAGCGTGTGGAACTTCTTGCTCGGGTCCTCGTCGATGCGGCCATAGGTGTGGGCACCGAAAAAGTCCCGCAGCCCCTGGGTGAGCGCGGCGGGCAAGCGCTCGGTGCGCAGAGCGTCGTAGTACGACAGCGCCGACGAGAACCCCGGAATCGGGATACCCAGCTTGGTCGCTGTCACCACCACCCGGCGCCAGCCGTCGATGGCGGATTCGATCGCGCTGCGAAAGTACGGCGCTACGATCAGCGTCGCCAACTCGGCGTCGGAGTCGTACGCCTCCTTGATGCGGTTGAGGAATTTGGCCCGGATGATGCAGCCGCCCCGCCAGATCGTGGCCAGATCACCCGGGGTGATATCCCAGTCGTACTCGGCGCTGCCGGCCTGGATCTGGTTGAAGCCCTGCGCGTAGGCGATGATCTTCGACGCGTAGAGGGCTTGCCGGACGTCCTCCACGAACTGCGCTGAGTCGCTGGGCTTTTCGCCCAGCGCGCCGGAGGCCAGCCCGGTGGTGGCCTTACGCTGGGCCACCGAACCGGACAATGCGCGGGCGAACACCGCCTCGGCAATGCCGGTGACGGGCACACCGAGGTCCAGCGCTGACTTCACCGTCCAGCGACCCGTGCCCTTCTGCTCGGCTTCGTCGAGAATGACGTCGACGAGGGGCTTGCCGGTCTTGGCGTCTTCCTGCCGCAGCACCTGTGCGGTGATCTCGACGAGGAAACTGTCCAGATCGCCCTTGTTCCAGTCGTCGAACACGTCGGCGATCTGCGGCGCAGTCAGGCCAAGACCGTCGCGCAGGAGTTGGTAGGCCTCGCCGATGAGCTGCATGTCGGAGTATTCGATGCCGTTGTGGACCATCTTGACGAAGTGTCCGGCACCGTCGGGGCCGATGTGGGTGCAGCACGGCACTCCGTCGACGTGTGCGGAGATCTCCTCGAGCAGCGGTCCCAGCGATTCGTATGACTCGGCGGGCCCGCCGGGCATGATCGACGGCCCGTTGAGGGCCCCTTCCTCGCCGCCCGAGATCCCGGCGCCGACGAAGTGCAGTCCGCGCTCGCGCATGGCCTTCTCGCGGCGGATGGTGTCGGTGTAGAGGGCGTTGCCGCCGTCGATGATGATGTCGCCCTCTTCCATGGCGTCGGCGAGCTGCTCGATGACGGCGTCGGTGGGATCGCCCGCCTTGACCATTATCAGCACCCGCCGCGGCTTCTCCAGCGCGTCCAGAAACTCCTCGATGGTCTCCGAGCGCACGAAGTCGCCGTCGTCACCGTGCTCTTTGAGCAGCGCGTCGGTCTTGGCGGCGGACCGGTTGTGCAAAGCCACGGTGTAGCCGTGGCGAGCGAAGTTGCGGGCGATATTCGATCCCATCACGGCCAGGCCGGTGACGCCGATCTGCGCGGTTCCCGTCTTCGATTCCGACGAACTCATGTCTTGCCTCTCCGGTCGCAGAAATTCGGCTCGAGCTCTTTGGCGAACACTAGTCCGACAACTCTGACACAGCGAAGTGCCGACACTGCAGAGTGTTTCGCTCGGGCGCAGCGCCTAGGCGGCGAACAAACGCTGCAGCTCCGTCAGCCACGGCACCGCCAACGCGACCGTCGGCACCACCAGGACGGCCGCCGCGGCCAGGTACGCGGCAGCCGAGAGCGGCAGGCTGTTGCCGCGCCCGGAGAGCCGGCGGACCCGCAAGACGGTGCTGGGACCACCCGCGGCCAGCGCGCCGGACGGCGCACGGCCCGACGCGCACGCGACCAGCGCCCTCGCCAGGGGAGTGCGCCCCGCGGCGCGCACCGCGGCATCGTCGGCCAGCAACTCGACCAGCAATCGCACCGAGTCGAGCGCAGTCGAGCTGCGCACCAGCCGCGGGAACGCGGCGTGCACCGCGGTGAACGCCTCCAGGACCAGGTCGTGGCGGGCGCGCAGATGGGCTCGCTCGTGGGTGAGGATGGCCGCCACTTCCGCGTTGTTGAGCGTGTTCAGTGCCCCTTCGGTGACCACGACGCGGCTGCGTACGCCGGGCAGGCAGTAGGCGAGCGGTTGTGAGACGTCCAGGACGCGCAGGTCGCGGGTGCGGGTGCAGGGCTGGGGCAGGGCGGCGTCGTGTCCGACCCCGACGAGGTCGACCACCATGCGGTGGTGCGCTCGCCGCCGCCGAGTCGCGATGGCCACACGTACCACGGCGACCATCAATCGCGCACCGACCAGCACCGTCAGCGCGAAAACGGCGATGTATGCGGCCCACAGCGGCCAGCCCAACCGGCCCTCCGCGTCCAGGATGCCGGCCGTCGGCCTCCCGTCGGGACCGGGCATCAGAAGGCGGGTGGCGATCGCGATGCCGGCGCTGAATGCCGAAAGCACCGCTGCCAGGGCAACCGCCTGCCACAGCACCATCGCGGCGCGTGGAGCGCGCAGCGGCCACTTGGAGCGGGCTATCAGGGCCGGTATCGGACCGACCAGCAGCACCGCAAGGATGGTGAAGGCCAGCGCGGACACGCTGCCAGTCTCCCTCAGTCCTCCGCAGTAACGCCAGCAGAAGGCGTATTGCGTTGATTTGCTTCCAGTTCGGCGAGCGCTCGACGCAGTGCGTCGGCCTCGTCGGCCCCGACGCGCTCGACGAAGTGCACCAGCGCGGCTTGCCTGTCCCCAGAGTCCTCGGCCTGGGCGAGCGCGTCGACCATCAGCCCGGCCACCAGTTCGTCGCGGCCGTGCACGGGCGCATACCTGTGCGCCCGGTCGTCGCGAATCTGGGAAACCAGATTCTTCTTGGCCAACCGTTGCAGCACCGTCATCACCGTGGTGTACGCGAGGTCACGCCGCGCGGACAGCGCTTCGTGGACTTGGCGAACGGTTTGGGGTTCCGGTGTGGACCACAAATGGTCCATCACCGTTCGTTCCAGATCACCCAGCCGAGTCAGCTTGGCCATAGTTCGTTCATCTCCATCAGACGTCCAATAAGCGTACTCCGGCTTACTACCGGTTGTCGTATGCGAAGCCGCCCGTCGCACGGCCAGGCCGGTCGCGCTTGGGCGCCCAGCGGACACCAGGCACTGGTAAACCGGCCTTTATAGACGTGGGTGTGACCCTGGTAACACCGACGGCCGACAAGTTTCGCGCGCCCGGAGCGCCGAACAATCCGGCCGGCCTACCCTTGCAAAATTAGGGCAGCCTTGCCTATTCTAAATCCCGTCGAGCGAACAATGACCGCGGCAGAGTCCTGAGGGCTGCAGCGACCCCCGGTCTACTCGATCGGCGGGCCCCGTGCCTGGGTTGCACGGGGCTCGCCTGTTTCCCGGCCTGTTTTCTGGGGAGGGAATCGGCCACGACGAACAGGGATCGGCCGATGGTGTAGACACATGAACGTGTCGTCGGACGTGACCCTTCCGGAGAACTTCACCGCGCCTTTCGATTCCGAGCTGGGGCTGCGGTTCACCGAACTCACCCCCGACGGCGCCCGCGCGCAACTCGAGGTCACCCACAAACTGCTGCAGCCGATGGGGCTGGTGCACGGCGGCGTTTACTGCTCGATGATCGAGAGCATGGCCAGCGTGGCGGCCTACACCTGGCTGAATTCGCCTGGGAGCGGCCTCGGCGGAAACGTGGTGGGCGTCAACAACAACACGGATTTCTTGCGCTCTATCGGCTCGGGCATGGTGTACGGCGCTGCCGAACCGATCCATCGCGGTCGTAGTCAACAACTCTGGCTGGTCACCGTCACCGACGCCAATGACCGTACGGTCGCCCGCGGTCAGGTGCGGCTACAGAACCTCGAGGCGCGCTGACGGTCAGCTGGCCACTCTGGTGGTCGCCGCGTCTTGCGCCTCGGCGGCCAGCTCGGCCAGCTGTTCGAGGCGCGTTCGGGCGAAAGCCTGCTGGTCGGTGATGGTGAGCTGACCGCGACGAGTGCTGAGGAAGGTCACCGTCCAGGACAGCAGCGTGGTGATCTTGGTCTTGAATCCGATCAGATACACCAGGTGCAAGACCAGCCAGATCAGCCAGGCGATGAAGCCGCTGAACTCGAGCGGCCCGATCTTGGCCACAGCGGAGAAGCGCGACACGGTGGCCATCGAACCCTTGTCGAAGTACTGGAAGGGTTCCCGTTGGGTGGGGTCGGCGCCCGCGAGTTCGGCCTTGATCGTCGTCGCAACGTACTTGGCGCCCTGGATGGCACCCTGTGCAACGCCGGGCACGCCGTCCACCGCGGCCATATCCCCGACGACGAAGACGTTCGGGTATCCGGGGATGGACAGGTCCGGCAGCACCTGAACCCGGCCCGCCCGGTCGAGTTCCACAGGCGACTGTTCGGCGAGGTCCCGGCCCAGCCGGCTCGCCTGGACTCCGGCGGACCACACCTTGCAGGCCGACTCGATGCGCCGCTCGGTGCCGTCGGAATCCCTGACGGTGATTCCGTTGCGGTCCACGTCGGTGACCATCGCGCCGAGCTGGATCTCCACGCCCATCTTCTCCAGCCGCGCGGCGGCCCGCTGACCGAGCTTCCCACCCATCGGCGGCAATACCGCGGGGGCGGCGTCCAGCAGGATCACCCGCGCCTTGGTGGAGTCGATGTGGCGGAACGCGCCCTTCAACGTATGTTCGGCCAATTCGGCAATCTGCCCGGCCATTTCCACACCGGTCGGACCGGCGCCGACGACGGTGAAGGTCAACAGCTTCTCGCGTCGTTCCGGATCGTTCGACCGTTCGGCCTGTTCGAAGGCGCTCAAAATGCGCCCGCGCAGCTCCAGGGCGTCGTCGATCGATTTCATGCCGGGTGCGAATTCGGCGAAATGGTCGTTGCCGAAGTAGGACTGGCCGGCGCCGGCGGCGACGATCAGCGTGTCGTACGGAGTTTCGTAGGTGTGGCCGAGCAACTCCGAGATGACGCGCTGATTGGCCAGATCGATATGGGTCACATTGCCCAGCAGCACCTGCGCGTTGCGCTGCTTGCGCAGGACGACACGGGTGGGCGGGGCGATTTCCCCCTCAGAGATGATCCCGGTGGCCACCTGGTACAGCAACGGCTGGAAAAGGTGATGGGTGGTGCGGGCGATCAGCTTGATGTCGACGTCGGCGCGCTTGAGTTTCTTTGCCGCGTTGAGTCCGCCGAAGCCCGAGCCGATGATCACCACCTGATGCCGACGCTTGGGAGCAGCTGGGACTTCTTGCTCGGGACTCATGTTCGGCTGCTCCTGACGAGGCTCCATCGGCGTTCGACTGCAGTTAGCTACTCCGCAGCCAAGCGTAGTCAAGCCGGCGACTAGATACCCAAGCGCGAGCCTGTGTAATCAGCCACAACGGCGTCGCGAGAGTGTGCTGGGCTACATGCCGAACAGCGGTCGCAGCGTCTCGGCGACTGTCGTGATGACACCGGGGGTGTGCCCATTCGGCATATTGACGATCACCCCACCGACGCCGACGTCCAGGATTCTCGCCTGCACCTGCTCGGCGATCTGCTCCGCGCTGCCGGCCACCATGCGCGGGTTCGCCCGGTCGGGGTCGAATTTGCCATCGAGCAACACCGTCAACATCAGGCTGGTATCGATGGTCGCCGGGTCTCGGCCGGCCTCGTCGCAGCGCGCCTTGAGCGCGTCTACCTTGCGTGGGAGCTCGTCGAGCCCCGCGATGATGTTGAGGTGATCGGCGCAGCGGGCGGCAATAGCGAAGGTCTTCTTCTCGCCGCCGCCGCCGATCATGATCGGGATGCGGTCGCGGTATCGCGGCTCGGCCGTCGCCGATTCGGCGTGGTACCACTTTCCGGAGAATGTGGGCCGCTCGCCCTTGATCATCGGCACAAGGATCTGCAACGCCTCTTCGAGTCGCTGGAAACGGTCGGTGAACGTACCGAATTCGAAGCCGAGCTGGCGGTGTTCGAGCTCGTACCAGCCGGCGCCGATGCCCAGGATCGCCCGGCCGGCGCTCACCACATCCAAAGAAGTGATGATCTTGGCCAGCAGCGCCGGATTGCGGTAGGTGTTGCCGGTCACCAACGTGCCTAACTGCAGACGTTCGGTCGCGGTCGCCAACGCAGCCAGGGCGGTGTAGCCCTCGAGCATCGGCGCGTCCGGAGGACCCAGCATGGGCAGTTGGTAGAAGTGGTCCATCACGAAAAGCGAGTCGTAGCCAGCTTTTTCGGCTTCTTGGGCCTGCGCGATAACCGTAGGGAAGAGCTTTTCTACGCCGGTGTCATAGGAAAAGTTGGGAATTTGAAATCCGAGCTTGATCGCCACGGTGTCAACCGTAGCGATCGGCCCGGCGGTTGAGACAGCGCCCTGGACGGGGCTCAGGCGAAATGGGCCAGCGCGCCGTGACTGACGTGCAGCGTCTGGCCGGTGATGTGGCGAGCCGCCGACGTCGTGAGGAACCGCGCCAGCCGGGCGATCTCAGCCGCGACCGACGGCGGTGTGTGCGCGAGGCCGTCGTACCCGGGCTGCACGCTGCGACCGCATGCCACCGCATTGACCGTGATCCCGCGGGTGCCGAAAACTTCTGCCTGCCCCGCAACCCAGCTGGACAGAGTCGCCTTGATCGCGGCGTCCACGCTGCCCGGGGGCGGGTTTTCCGCCACCACGCTGATGATGGACCCGCCCGAACGCAGGTGGTCGCCCACGGCCTGCACGGTCAGCACCGCCGAGAGCACCGTCGCGTCCAGCGCATTGCGCCATGCGTTGGCGGTGTCGGCCAACGAATAGGTGCGGGGATCGCCCGCTTCCCAGCGCGGCGTCGGCAGGTTGACGATGGTGTCCAGGTGATGGGGGAATAGCCCGCGCACCTCGGCGAGGCTGCTGGGGTCCATGGTGTCGCAGACGATGGCGTCCACGTCGAGTTCCTTAGCGACGACCTCGAGATCGCCACGGCGGGCGCCTACCAGGGTTACCTTGTGGCCGTCCTCGCGGAAGCCTTCGGCTACTACTCGCCCTAGATCGGTGTCGCCTCCGGTGACCAGCACCTCCACTGCCATGACCTCCTCGTGTTCAACGTTGAACCCAGACCCTGGGCCGTTCACCAGCGCATTTGCTGCAGCGAACCTAGTTCCGACGGCGGCTCAACCGTTGGACCACAGCGGCCGCCGGAACTGCATTGCCTGGAATCTCAGCGTGTTATGGCGTCGACTCCGGCCAATGTTACTGGACAGTAGCTCTTTGGCGAAACTCCACACCTCCGCGACGCGCGGACGAATTGCATAACTATTCGGCTAGCACCTTCAGGGCGTTCCGGGCCCGGACACCAGCGAGATAGGTTGGGCCGATGCGTCCGATCGGGGTCCTGGCCAGAGTGCTGTCGGCCGTATTGGCGTCGGGCTTGCTCGCGTGCGGTCCGAAGTCGCCGTCCGCGGTGGTGGTGTTCGCGGCGGCTTCGCTGAAACCGGCGTTCACGCAGATCGGTCAGCAATTCAAAACCGACAATCCCGGCAGCAGCGTGGAATTCGACTTCGCCGGTTCTTCGGAGCTGGCGACCCGGTTGACGCAGGGAGCAACTGCCGACGTCTTCGCGTCGGCCGACACCGCGCAGATGGAGACGGTCGCCAAAGCGGGTCTGCTGGCCGGTGATCCGGGCAACTTCGCCTCCAACACCTTGGTCATCGTCACCGCGCCGGACAATCCGCAGCGGGTCACCTCGTTCGCCGACCTGGCTAAGCCGGGTCTGCGCGTGGTGATCTGCCAGCAGCCGGTGCCCTGCGGGTCGGCGACGCATCGCATCGAAGACTCCACCGGGGTGCGCCTCAGTCCGGTCAGTGAGGAACTCAGCGTGACCGACGTCCTCAACAAAGTCACCACTCGACAAGCCGACGCCGGGCTGGTCTACATCACCGACGCACGCAGTGCCGCAAACAAAGTGGCGACCGTCAACTTCCCCGAAGCCGCCGGGGCGGTCAACGTCTATCCCATCGCGATGCTCAAAAAGGCACCTCAACCCACCCTGGCCCAGAAATTCGTCACCCTGGTGACCTCCCCGACGGGCCAGAAAGTGTTGGCCCAGTTCGGCTTTCAGACACCACAAGCCAACCCCTGACTACCAGCCATGTACCGGCCGACGCACCTGCCCCGGTGGGTATACATACCCGCCGCCGCGGGGACCGCGTTCGTGGTGCTGCCGCTGCTGGCGATCGCCATCAAAGTCGACTGGCTGCACTTTTGGTCGCTGATCACCAGCACGTCATCCGCGGCGGCGCTGTACCTCAGCCTCAAGACCGCCGCGGCAAGCACCCTGCTCTGCGTGCTGCTGGGTGTGCCGATGGCGCTGGTGCTGGCCCGCAGCGACACGCGCATAGTGCGGCTGCTGCGTCCGCTGATCCTGCTGCCGCTGGTGCTGCCGCCGGTGGTCGGCGGCATTGCGCTGCTCTACGCGTTCGGCCGGCTCGGGCTGATCGGGCAATACCTGGAGGCCGCCGGTGTCAGCATCGCGTTCAGCACGACTGCTGTGGTGCTGGCGCAGACCTTCGTCTCGTTGCCGTTTCTGGTGATTTCCCTCGAGGGCGCCGCGCGCACCGCCGGGGGCGATTACGAGGTGGTGGCGTCGACGCTGGGGGCGCGGCCCAGCACGGTGTGGTGGCGGGTCACCCTGCCGCTGCTGCTTCCCGGCGTGGCGTCCGGCGCCGTGCTGGCATTCGCCAGGTCGCTGGGGGAGTTCGGGGCGACGCTGACGTTCGCCGGATCCCGCCAGGGTGTTACTCGGACCCTGCCACTGGAGATCTACCTGCAGCGGGTGACGGACCCGGATGCGGCGGTGGCGTTGTCGATCCTGCTCGTCGCGGTGGCGGCGCTGGTGGTGCTGGGTCTGGGGACTCGCCGGCTGACCGGGACCGACGCGAGGTAGCGATGACTGAGTTGCAGCTGCGCGCGGTCTTCGCAGAGCGCCATCTGGATGTGTCCTTCTCGGTCTCCGCCGGCGAGGTGCTCGCGGTGCTCGGGCCCAATGGCGCGGGCAAATCCACCGCGCTGCACGTGATCGCTGGGCTGATTCGGCCCGACGCAGGCGTGGTGCGTTTGGGGGATCGGGTGCTGACCGACACCGAAGCCGGCGTGCATGTGTCCACGCACGACCGCCGGGTTGGGCTGCTGCTGCAAAAGCCGTTGCTGTTCCCGCATCTGAGCGTGGCCGCCAACGTGGCGTTCGGGCCGCGCAGCCGCGACGGCATGTTCGGGATGTTCGCGCCGGGCCGCGCGCGGGCGAACGCGTCGAAGGCGCGGCGCTGGCTGCGCGAGGTGGACGCCGAGCTGTTCGCCGACCGCAAGCCGCGGCAGCTGTCCGGGGGGCAGGCTCAGCGGGTCGCGATCGCCCGGGCGCTGGCGGCCGAACCTGACGTGCTGCTGCTCGACGAGCCGCTGACCGGCCTCGACGTCGCCGCTGCGGCGGCGATCCGAGCGGTGTTGCGTACCGTTGTCAGTCGCAGCGGCTGCGCAGTAATCCTGGTCACCCACGATTTGCTGGATGTGTTCACGCTGGCCGACCGGGTACTGGTGCTCGAGTGCGGCAAAATCGCCGAGATCGGCCCGGTCGTCGAGGTGCTGGCACGGCCGCGCAGCCATTTCGGGGCGCGCGTGGCGGGTGTCAACCTGGTGAACGGAACCATCGGCCCGGACGGCTCGCTGCACGCCCGATCCGGCGCACACCTGCATGGAAACCCGAATCCGTTGCCCGGCAGCGAGTTCGGGGAGCCCACTGACGGCCAGAACGCGATAGCTGTGTTCCCGCCTACCGCGGTCGCGGTGTATCAGGACATGCCTCACGGCAGTCCGCGCAACACCGTCGAGGTGACCGTCGCGGAACTGGACGCCCGCGGATCCGCGGTCTTGGTGCGCGCTCAGGAGCAGCCCGACGGCGCACCCGGCCTGGCCGCCGAAATCACCGTCGACGCAGCTGCGGAGCTGCGTCTGACGCCGGGGGAGCGGGTGTGGTTCAGCATCAAAGCTCACGAAGTGACGCTTTATCCCGCGCCAGGTGGGCCGAGGCGTCAATAGCTTGTCCGGAGCCTGTCCGGTCACACATTGCGGATCGGCAACATCGGGAAAACCGCGCCGCAACGGCAGAGGCGCTTCCTTGCGTCACAGCCGTAACACGGTAGGTTCGTCGCCATGGAGCAGGTGGACCAAAACTCGACACGTAGCAAAGGGCTGTGGGCGACCCTGGCAATCGCCGCGGTGAGCGGCGCCAGTGCCATCACGATCGCGTTGCCGGCAGTCTCGAACGCCGATCCGGAGCCCCCGCCGTCGCCCCCGGCAAGCCCGACCGCCCCCCCCCCCGCGCCGCCCCGG
>NZ_LZSG01000018.1 GCF_001665395.1 Mycobacterium sp. 1164966.3 | reverse complement strand
GCCGCCGCGCCGGCGCCTTCCAGCAGCGAAAGGCCGATCAACGCGAGCAACCGTCCGCGGATCCTGACCCACGCCTCGCCGATCGTGATCGGGGACCCGACGGCCCCCCGCCCGGCTACGGCCCGCCACCGGGGTATAGCGCCCCGCCGGGCTACGGGTTCCCGGCCGGTTACGGTCCGCCACCATTCGCCCCGGGCGCCGTCAAGCCCGGCATCATCCCGTTGCGGCCATTGGGCCTCAGCGAGATCTTCAATGGTGCGGTCGGCTACATCCGCGCCAATCCGAAGGCGACGATCGGGCTGACCGCCGGGGTAGTGCTGGTCATGCAGATCATCAGCTACGTCGCGACGCTGGGCCCATTGGCCGCCGCCAGCCGGCTGAAAACCTCCCCGGCCGCCGAGCTGTCCTGGGCCGACGCGGCCGGCTGGATGCTCGGTATCGGTGGCAGTGTCCTGGTCAGCTGGCTGGGCGGCATCCTGCTGTCCGGAATGCTCACCGTCGTCGTCGGGCGGGCGGTGTTCGGGTCCCCGATCACGATCGGCGAGGCGTGGGTCAGGATCCGCGGACGGTTGCTCGCGTTGATCGGCCTTTCGCTGCTGGAAGGCGCCGGCGCGGTGGCCATCATCGGGCTGACGGCGGTCATCATCGCCGGCGCCGCCGCGGTCGGCCATGCGGCGCTGGCCGTCCTGGTGGCCTTCCCGCTGGTCCTCATCGTGATCGCGCTGCTGGCCTACCTGTACATCGCGCTGTTGTTCGCTCCCGTGCTGATCGTGCTGGAAAGGCTGCCCGTCTTCGAGGCCATCGCCAGATCCTTTGCGCTGGTGCGCAACGGCTTCTGGCGGGTGCTGGGTATCTGGCTGCTGACGACTCTGGTGACCAACGTCGTCGCGGGTGCGGTGGGGATGCCGTTCAGCATCGCCGGGCAGATAATGGTGTCCATGGCCGGAGGATCGTCACTCGGCATGCTTATCCTCGGCACTACCATCACGTCCATCGGCACGGCGTTGGGCCAGATTCTCACTTCTCCGTTCAGCGCCGGGGTCGTGGTGCTGCTTTACACCGACCGCCGAATCCGCGCAGAAGCGTTCGACCTGGTGTTGCAGACCGGCGCCGCCGGCGGACCCTCCGCGGGGGAGTCCACCGATCACCTCTGGCTGACCAGGCCCGTTTGAGGACCTACTGACAGTGCCTTCCATCGACATCGACCGTGATGGCGCACACCAGCTCGCCCAGCACGAGCTGAACAAGCCGATCTATTCCCAGGCCGCGATCAGCCAGAAATTGGACGACTGGATCAACGAATTCCTCTACCGGCTGTTGGAGAAGACCTCGCACATACCGGGCGGATGGTTCACTGCCACCGTGCTGCTCATTCTGCTGGCGGTTGCGGTGGTGGTCGCCATCCGCATCGCACGCAACACGCTGCGCACCAGACGCGACGGGGACTCCCAGCTTTTCGAAACCGCGCAACTTACCGCGGCCCAACACCGTGCGACTGCGGAAAGCTATGCAGCGGAAGGGAATTGGGCCGCAGCCATCCGCCACCGGCTGCGCGCTGTGGCCCGCGAGCTGGAGGAGACCGGTGTGCTCAACCCGACTCCGGGGCGGACCGCCAACGAACTGGCCCGAGACGCCGGCGTCGCGCTACCTCGCTTGGCAGACGAATTGTCCCAGTCGGCAACGGCATTCAACGACGTGACCTACGGTGATCGCCCCGGTACCCAGGCCGCCTACCAGATGATCGCCGACCTCGACGACCATTTGCGGTCGCGATCGGCCGGTGCGCAGGCAACGGGCATGCAAGCCGTCCCCGCTGACTCATGGGCACAGGTCCGGTGACGGCGGCCGCGCCCGCTGAGCAGGGTACGGCGGCGCGCCGCTGGCGGTCATGGCGTTGGGCGGTGCTCATGCTGGTGTTGTTTGCGGCGGTGGCGGCGATCGGCGCTTACCTGACGGCACCGCGGCCGGGCGGCCGGATGGATGCCGGGGCGACCGGTCCCCACGGTGCCCATGCCCTGGTGACGTTGCTGCGCGACGGCGGCGTGGAGGTCGTCGTCGCCGGTAGCGTCGCCGACGTGGAAAGGTCGGCACGCCGCGACACGTTGATCCTGATTGCGCAGAGCCAATACTTGACCGACCGAACCATACTGGACCGCTTGGAACGGGTGCCCGGCGATCTGCTACTGGTGGAACCGACCTCACGAACTCGTGAGGCACTGGCACCGGGCCTGCGCATAGCAAGCGGCGGCCCATTCAACCGGGAGCCGAATTGCTCTCTGCGCGAGGCAGTTCGAGCGGGACCAGTCCGGTTCGGGCCGAGTGTCAGCTACGGCTTCAAGGACGGCCGCGAGGCGACCAGCTGTTACAACGGCGCGTTGATCCGCTATCGCGACGGCGGGCGCACCGTCACGGTGGTCGGCAGTTCGGACTTCATGACGAACGGGAGTCTGCTGCAGGAGGGTAACGCCGCGCTGGCAATGAACCTCGCCGGCGACCGGCCCCGTCTCATCTGGTACTCACCCGACCACGCCGAAGGCGAAAAGCCCTCCGCCACATCGTTTTCCGATGTAATTCCAGACAACGTGAACTGGATGGCCTGGCAACTGTGCCTGGTCGTACTGCTGGTCGCGTTGTGGAAGGGCCGCCGGATCGGCCCGCTGGTTGCCGAGGAGCTGCCCGTCGTGGTGCGGGCATCGGAGACCGTGGAAGGCCGCGGCCGGCTGTACCGGTCGAGGCGGGCTCGCGATCGCGCCGCGGACGCGTTGCGCACCGCGACCTTGCAGCGATTGTTGCCCCGACTCGGATTGGGCACCAACGCTCCCCCGCCCGCCGTGGTGACGGCCGTCGCCGCGCGCAGCGGGGCCGACACGAATTTCGTTTTCTACCACCTGTTCGGCCCGGTTCCGGCCACCGACAGCGACCTGTTACAACTTGCCCGAGTGCTCGACGACATCGAAAGGCAGGTCACGCACCAGTGACACAACCCTCTCCTGCGCCGCAAGCCCCGGCCCAGACGCCGATCGCCGAGTCGGCGCGTGAGGCACTGCTTGCCCTCCGTACCGAGATCGCCAAGGCCGTCGTCGGACAGGAGGGGGTGGTCAGCGGTCTGGTGATCGCCCTGCTGTGTCGGGGTCACGTGTTGCTGGAAGGTGTTCCGGGAGTGGCCAAGACGCTGCTGGTCCGCTCGCTGTCCGCCGCCCTGCAACTGGAATTCAAGCGGGTGCAGTTCACCCCCGACCTGATGCCCGGAGATGTCACCGGTTCGCTCGTCTACGACACCCGCACCGCCGCTTTCACCTTCCGGCCCGGCCCGGTGTTCACCAATCTTCTGCTGGCCGACGAGATCAACCGCACCCCGCCCAAGACGCAGGCCGCGCTGCTGGAGGCGATGGAGGAGCGTCAAGTCAGCGTGGACGGCGAGCCCAGGCCCCTGCCCGACCCGTTTATCGTCGCCGCGACCCAGAATCCCATCGAATACGAGGGCACCTATCAATTGCCCGAAGCACAGCTCGACCGTTTCCTGCTCAAGCTGAATGTGACTCTGCCGCCTCGCGATTCCGAGATCGCCATTCTCGGGCGGCACGCACACGGCTTCGACCCGCGCGACCTGTCCGACATCAAACCGGTCGCCGGGCCGGCGGAGTTGGCAGCCGGACGCGAGGCGGTGCGCCAGGTGCTGATCGCCGACGAAGTGCTGGGCTACATCGTCGACATCGTCGGAGCCACCCGCTCTTCCCCCGCACTGCAGCTCGGTGTGTCACCACGTGGGGCAACCGCGCTACTCGGCACCGCGCGGTCCTGGGCATGGTTGTCCGGTCGCAACTACGTCACTCCCGACGACGTCAAGGCCATGGCCCGCCCGACGCTGCGGCACCGGGTGATGCTGCGTCCGGAAGCCGAGCTGGAAGGCGCCACACCCGACGGCGTGCTCGAGGGAATATTGGCGTCGGTTCCGGTGCCCCGCTAGTGATCCTCACCGGGCGCACCGGGTTGGCGGCACTGATATGTGTCCTGCCGATCACGCTTTCGCCTTGGCCGGCAAAGGCTTTCGAGGCTCTACTGGTAGCGCTGGCGACACTGGTGGCCATCGATGTCGGATTGGCGGCCAGCCCCCGCAGATTGCGGTATACCCGCTCGCCGGACAGTTCGGTCCGGCTGGCCCAGCCGGTGACTGCGGGGCTGCTGATTCACAACGACGGCCGGCGCCGGTTCCGCGGTCAGATCCGCGATGCCTGGCCGCCCAGTGCCTGCGCGCAGCCACGCACCCACACCGTCGTCGTTGCCGCCGGGCAGCGCGAGCATGTCGAGACCGGGCTGCGGCCGGTCCGTCGTGGCGACCAGCGTGCGGCCGCGGTCACCGCCCGCTCGATCGGTCCGCTCGGGTTGGCGGGGCGGCAGGCTTCGCAGCGGGTGGCCGGGCAGATTCGCGTGCTGCCGCCGTTCCTGTCTCGTAAGCATCTGCCGTCGCGGCTTGCCAAGCTGCAGCAGATCGAGGGCCTACTCCCCACGCTGATCCGCGGACAGGGCACCGAATTCGACTCGCTGCGCGAATATGTCGTCGGCGACGACGTCCGCTCAATCGACTGGCGGGCAACCGCGCGCCGCGCAGACGTCATGGTCCGCACCTGGCGGCCGGAGCGCGACCGGAGGGTCGTCCTGGTCCTGGATACCGGCCGGATGGCCGCCGGTCGAGTCGGTGTCGACCCCACCGCCGCCGATCCTGCCGGGTGGCCGCGGCTGGACTGGTCGATGGATGCCGCGCTGCTGCTGGCCGCGCTCGCGTCGCGGGCCGGCGACAACGTCGACTTCCTGGCCCACGACCGGGTGACCCGGGCCGCCGTGTTCGGCGCATCGCGAACCGAACTGTTGGCCCAGCTGGTCAACGCGATGGCCCCGCTGCAACCGACGCTTGTCGAGTCCGATTGGCGCGCAATGGTAGCCGCAATTTCTCGGCGTACCCGGCGACGGTCGCTGGTGGTGTTGCTGACCGACCTGAACGCGACCGCCCTCGACGAGGGACTGCTGCCGGTGCTGCCGCAGTTGTCGGCCAAGCACCACGTGCTGGTCGCCGCCGTCGCCGACCCACGCGTCGACGAAATGGCCGCCGGGCGTTCGGATCCGGCCGCGGTGTACGACGCGGCTGCGGCCGAACGGTCCCGCAACGATCGTCGTGCGATCGCATCGCGACTGCGCCGAAGTGGAGTGGAAGTCGTCGACGCACCGCCTTCCGAGATCGCGCCCGCTCTTGCCGATCGCTATTTGGCGATGAAAGCAACCGGGCGGCTTTAGAATTCGTAGTCTCGGGCTTTAGTGTGAATCCTGGGCTTTGGGCATGAAACCGCAGGTTCACACTCGGCCGGGGTTCAGCGAGTGGGAACCACGTCCGGCGCGTCATCGATATCGCCGGTTTCACGCGCCTTAACCGCGCGGCGCCCGAAGTACACGACGTACGACAAGAACGCCACCTCGGCTATGACTCCGATGCCCACCCGGACGAAGGTCGGGAGCGGCGACGGCGTCACCAAGGCTTCGATCAAGCCGGAGACCAACAACACACCCACCAATCCGATCGCGACCGACACCACGCCGCGGCCCTGTTCGGCAAGCACTTGGCCGCGCGGGCGGTCACCCGGCGATATCACCGACCAGCCCAGCCGCATCCCGACCGCTCCGGCCAAGAACACCGCGGTCAACTCGAGTAGTCCGTGCGGGGCGAGCAGGCCAAGCAGGAGACCCCCTTTGCCGTTCTGAAACATCAGCCCGGCGATGACGCCCAGGTTGGCCGCGTTTTCGAACAGCGCGAGCGGAATCGGCAGGCCCAGCACCACCGAGAAGGCGATGCACTTGGCGGCCACCCAGGAATTGTTCACCCATACTTGCAGCGCGAACGCCGCGGCGGGGTGCTCGCTGTAGTACGACTCGACGTCGTGGTTCACCAATTGATCGATGTCCCTTGGTGTTCCGACGACGGCCTGCACTTCCGGATTGCCCGCCACCCAGAACGCGATTATTACGGCGACGACGAAGAACGCCACCGCCGTCGCCAGCCACCATCGCCAGGCCCGGTAGGCCACAACGGGGAACGACACCGTCCAGAACCGGACGAACGTACGGCTCAGCGGGGCGTGGGCGCCGGTCACCGCGGCGCGGGCGCGAGCGACCAGGCTGGAAAGCCGGCCGACAAGCAGCGAATCGGACGAGGCCGACCGCAGCATCGACAGATGCGTGGACACCCGCTGGTAGAGCTCGACGAGTTCGTCGATTTCGGCACCCGTCAGCGACCGGCGCCTCTTGATCAACTGGTCGAGCCGGTCCCAGGTACCGCGATGGGTCAGCACGAATGCGTCGACATCCACGCTGCGCAGCTTAGCTTTGCCGGCCGCCGCCGGCCCATGGCGATCGCGCGCAGCCTGTACCGTTCGGTGTTATGTCCGAGGTGGTGACCGGCGACGCCGTAGTACTGGACGTGCAGATCGCCCAGTTGCCGGTGCGGGTGCTCAGCGCGGTGATCGACCTGACGCTGATGTTCGTGGGCTGGGTGCTGGGCATGATGCTGTGGGCAGTCACCCTGCGAGAGTTCGACGAGGCGCTGACGACCGCCATATTGATCATTTTCACGGTGCTGGTGATAGTCGGGTATCCAGTCGCGATCGAGACCGCGACGCGTGGCCGCTCGGTAGGCAAGATGGCGATGGGTCTGCGGGTGGTGTCCGACGACGGCGGCCCGGAACGCTTCCGGCAGGCGCTGTTTCGAGCGTTGGCGTCGGTGGTGGAGATCTGGACCCTGTTCGGCAGCCCCGCCGTGATCTGCAGCTTGTTGTCGCCGAAGGCCAAACGCATCGGCGACATCTTCGCGGGCACCGTCGTCGTCAGTGAACGCGGGCCCCGGTTGGGTCCGCCGCCGGCCATGCCTCCATCACTGGCATGGTGGGCGTCGTCGCTGCAGCTTTCCGGCCTGACCGCGGGCCAGGCCGAGGTTGCCCGCCAATTCCTTTCCCGGGCAGCACAACTCGATCCAAGGCTGCGTGATCAGATGGCCTATCGGATCGCCAGTGACGTGATTTCCCACATCGCGCCGCCACCTCCACCCGGTGCGCCACCCCAGCTGGTGCTTGCGGCCGTCCTCGCTGAACGACACCGGCGCGAGTTAGCTCGGCTGCAACCGGCCCCGGGCGCCGGGCCGTGGCCGCCGTCAGGCCCGGTGGGGCCGCCCATGGCGCCCCACGCGCCGACAGGATGGCAGCAGCCGATGCCGTGGCCGCAGCCTGAGCCGCAACAGACACCGAGTAGCGACGGATTCTCACCGCCGCACTGATTGCCGGCGCTATTGGGCGACGGTTATTGCCATGACGATGACGTCGGCGATCAGCAGTGCCCAGCCCAGAAGTGGAACGACGATGCCGCCTTTGCGCTTCGCGGTGAAGAACGAGACGACGATCACCACGAAAGCCACCACCGGCGCACCGTAGAAGGCGACACCGAAGTCGATCCCACCACGGCCCAGGTTGGGACAAGAGCGTTCGCTACAGGCATCGGTACTCATGACGGCGCCGAGCGCGAACAGCATCACGATCGCGGCACCCGGGACCGTGCAGATCGCCAGTCCCCAGTTCACCCACGACCAAACCCGCCCGTTTCGGCGGCTTTCACCCTGCACCGGTTGACTCATGTTTCGCGCTGGATGGTCGAACGTCTGATGGGCATTTTCAACGTTCATCGTTCAGGAGCTACCCGTTACATCGGGATGCAAACGGGCCAGACCCCGCGGCTACCAGCGCCGTTGCATCCCGTTAGATCCCGATATATCGTGATATACCGAGGCGCGCAGACGCCGCCTCTTCCCAGACAAAAGGATTTGGACACATGAACACTCCATTCACTCCTCCGGGCGGACCATTCGCTGCCCGGCCCGGCGTCGGATTCGGCTTCGGACCTGGCGCCAGGCGGCAGGCCCGACGCGAATTCTTCGAGCATCTCCGCGAAAATGCCGGCCCCCACGACGGACCACTGGGTTTCGGCCCGGGTTTCGGGCCCGGCTTCGGGCCGGGTTTTGGATTCGGCTTCGGCGGCCCGCGGGGCGGCTGGCGCCGCGGTGGCCGTGGGCGCGGACGTCGCGGCGACGTGCGGGCGGCCATCCTCGTGTTGCTGGCCGAGCGCCCGATGCACGGCTACGAAATGATCCAGCAGATCGCCGAGCGCAGCAACGGGATCTGGAAGCCAAGCCCGGGCTCGGTTTATCCGACGCTGCAGCTGCTGGACGACGAAGGGCTGATTGCCACCAGCGAAACCGACGGCAGCAAGAAGCTTTTCGAGCTGACCGACGACGGCCGGGCGGCGGCTGAGAAGGTCGAGACCCCGCCGTGGGAGGAGATCGCCGAAGGCGCAGACCCGGGTCACGTCAATTTACGGGCATCCATGGGTCAGCTGTTCGGTGCCGTCGCGCAGTCCGCGCACACCGCCACCGCCGAGCAACAGCAGCGCATCGTCGAGATCCTCAACAATGCGCGACGCGAGATCTACGGCATCCTCGGCGAGGACTGAGCCGTCGGCTCCGCGAGCGCGCGCAAATTGCCGGCCAAACCGGCCTGATCGTGTGCATTTGCGCGCGCTCGCGGCTCCAGAAATCAGGACACGTCCACCCAATCCAGGGTGCGCTGCACCGCTTTACGCCAGCCGGCATACCCTGCGGCGCGCTGGTCGTCGTCCCACGCCGGCGTCCAGCGCTTGTCCTCCTGCCAATTCGACCGCAGGTCCGACGGGTCGGCCCAGAACCCGACGGCCAAGCCAGCAGCGTAGGCAGCACCCAGCGCCGTGGTCTCGGCGACTACCGGGCGCACTACGTCCACACCCAGCACGTCGGCCTGAATCTGCATGCACAGGTCGTTGGTTGTGATGCCGCCGTCAACCTTCAGCACCTCGAGACGAACACCGGAATCGGCTTCCATTGCGTCCACCACATCACGGCTCTGGTAGCAGATTGCCTCCAGCGTCGCGCGCGCCAGATGCGCGTTGGTGTTGAATCGCGACAGCCCCACGATCGCGCCGCGGGCATCGGATCGCCAGTAGGGCGCGAACAAACCGGAGAAGGCCGGCACGAAGTACACGCCGCCGTTGTCGTCGACCTGACGAGCAAGCGCCTCGCTCTGCGAGGCGCCGCTAATGATCCCCAACTGATCGCGTAGCCATTGCACCGCCGAGCCGGTCACGGCGATCGAGCCCTCGAGCGCGTAAACCGGTTTGGCGTCCCCGAACTGATAGCACACGGTGGTCAGCAGGCCATTGCTCGACCGAACGATCGTCTCGCCGGTGTTCAGCAGCAGGAAATTGCCAGTCCCATAGGTGTTTTTGGCTTCGCCTTCCGCCAGACACACCTGACCGACCATCGCCGCATGCTGGTCGCCGAGGACTCCGGTGATCGGTACCTCGGCACCGACAGGTCCGGTATCCAGCGTGACGCCATACGGCTGTCGCGGTGAGGACGGCTCAATCGCCGGCAGCATCGCCCTGGGGATGGAAAAGAAGGACAACAACTCGTCGTCCCAGTCCAAAGTCTCCAGGTTCATCAGCATGGTGCGGCTGGCGTTGGTCACATCGGTGACGTGTACGCCGCCCCGCGAACCCCCGGTCAGGTTCCACAACAGCCAGGTATCCGGGGTGCCGAACAGGGCGTCGCCGCGTTCGGCGTCGGCCCGCACGCCGTCGACGTTGTCCAGGATCCATTGCAACTTCCCGCCGGAAAAGTAGGTCGCCGGCGGCAGGCCCGCCTTGCGCCGGATCACGTCGCCGCGGCCATCGCGGTCCAGCGCCGAGGCGATACGGTCCGTGCGGGTGTCCTGCCAGACGATCGCGTTGTAATAGGGCCTACCGGTGCGCTTGTTCCACACCAAAGTCGTCTCGCGTTGGTTCGTGATCCCCAGCGCGGCAATGTCTTTCGCGGAAAGGTTAGCCGTGTTCAACACCGACATCAGGACTGAGGCAGTGCGTTCCCAGATTTCGACCGGATTGTGCTCCACCCAGCCGGCTCGCGGCAGGATCTGCTCGTGCTCGAGTTGGTGACGGGCCACCTCGCCACCGCCGCGATCAAAGAGCATGCAGCGCGTGCTGGTGGTGCCCTGGTCGATGGCGGCTATGAAATCGGGAAACCCTGCCACCTCAGCGCTCCTCCGCTGTGAGATCGGACACTTCATCCAATCGTCCATGATGGTCCATATGCCGACTGAATCAGCCATCGACGACATGCCCCGCGGCGGACCCGACGCGTCGTGGCTGGACCGCGAGCTGCAAACCGACCGCCTGGAATACCTCGACCGTGACGACGCCGCCGGCAAGAAGCGCGCGGTGGTCCGATCGCTGGACCGGATGGGACGGGTTTTCGGGCTGCACGAGAGATTCGCCCGGGTCGCGTTCGACGAAATCCGTGACGTGCCCGATGCCAAGGTGCTGGAACTGGGCTCGGCCCACGGCGGGCTGTCGCGCAGGTTGCTGGAACTACATCCCAGCGCCCACATCACAGTGACTGACGTCGAACCGGGGTCGGTGGCCGCCATAGCGGCGGGTGAGCTGGGCGATCACCCGTGCGTCACGGCCCGGCACGCCGACCCGGCGATACACGTCGAGCTGCGCGGCGGCGGTCTGCTCAACAGCCCCATCCATCCACGCCCGCAGATCGTCGTGGCCACGCGCCGGTTGCGCAGGGGCCGGTAACCCTGTTGCATCGGCTTCGGGAGAATTTGTGGGCGAAGAAGTAAAGCGCACCACGTATGACCACGCACAGCGGCGGGAATACCGCCGCAAGGTGCAGCTGTGCCTGGACGTCTTCGAGACGATGCTGGCCCGGGCCAGATTCGACGCGGACCGCCCGCTCACGGGCATGGAGATCGAATGCAACCTCGTCGACTCCGACTACCAGCCCGCCATGTCGAACCGGGACGTGCTGAAGGCCATCGCCGACCCGGCCTATCAAAACGAATTGGGCGCCTACAACATCGAATTCAACGTGCCGCCGCGCCCGCTGCGCGGACACGCCGCATTGGACCTGGAAGCAGAAGTGCGGGCCAGCCTGAACGATGCGGAGACTCGGGGTAGCGCCCGTGGAGCGCACATTGTGATGATCGGCATCCTGCCCACCCTGATGCCGGAGCATCTGAACGAGGGCTGGATGAGCGAGTCGACGCGGTATACGGCGCTCAACGATTCCATCTTCTCCGCCCGCGGCGAAGACATCCCGATCAACATCGCCGGCCCGGAGCCGCTGAGCTGGCAGGCCGCGTCAATTGCGCCTGAATCCGCTTGCACCAGTATGCAATTGCATTTGCAGCTGGCTCCGGCGGATTTCACTGCCCACTGGAACGCGGCGCAGGTGCTGGCCGCGCCGCAGCTGGCACTGGGTGCGAACTCGCCCTACTTCTTCGGCCACCAACTGTGGGCGGAAACCCGCATCGAGCTGTTCGCGCAGTCCACCGACACCCGGCCCGAGGAGCTCAAGATTCAGGGCGTCCGCCCGCGAGTGTGGTTCGGGGAACGCTGGATCGACTCGGTCGTAGACCTTTTCAAGGAGAACATCCGCTACTTCCCGTCCCTGCTGCCCGAAGTGTCCGACGAAGACCCGGCCGCCGAGTTGGCCGCCGGGCGCGTCCCACAGCTGTCCGAATTGCGGCTGCACAACGGCACGGTCTACCGGTGGAACCGACCGGTCTACGCCGTTGTCGGCGGGCGTCCACACCTGCGGCTGGAAAATCGGGTGCTGCCCGCCGGACCCACCGTCATTGACATGCTGGCGAATTCGTCGTTCTACTACGGCGCACTGCACAGCCTGGCCGCGGCGGACCAACCGCTGTGGTCGGCAATGAATTTCGCTGCGGCGCAAGCTAATTTCCTGCATACCGCTCAGCACGGCATGGATTCCCGGCTGCACTGGCCGAGTCTGGGCGAGGTGACGCCGGCTCGGCTGGTGCTGGACACGTTGCTGCCGATGGCCGATGACGGACTGCGGGCGTTGGGGGTCGACGCGCAGGTGCGCGACCGCTTTCTCGGCGTTATCGAGGGCCGCGCCCAGACCGGCCGCAACGGCGCGCACTGGCAGGTGTCCACCGTCCGGGCCTTGCAAGACGGCGGCATGACCCGGCCGCAGGCACTGGCCGAAATGCTGCGACGGTACTGCGAGCACATGCACGCCAACGAGCCCGTGCACACCTGGGACACGTAGCCTCGCGTAGTTTGGGAACCATGGCCGACGAGGTGATGGACTGGGAGAGCACTTACCGGGGGGAGGGCCAGTTCGAGGGGCCGCCACCGTGGAATATCGGTGAGCCGCAACCAGAGTTGGCCGCGCTGATCGCCGCCGGAAAAGTCCGCAGCGACGTGCTGGACGCCGGTTGCGGATTTGCCGAACTGTCGTTGGCGCTGGCCGCCGACGGCTACACGGTGGTGGGCATCGATATCACGCCCACCGCTATCGCGGCGGCCACCACAGCCGCCCGGGAACGCGGGTTGACCGCCGCCAGCTTCGAGCAGGCCGACATCACCAACTTCACCGGCTATGACGGTCGCTTCTCCACAGTGATCGACAGCACGCTGTATCACTCGCTGCCGGTGGAGGGGTTGGACGGCTACCTGAGCTCGGTGCACCGTGCGGCGGCCCCGGGCGCCAGCTTCTACGTGCTGGTGTTCGCCAAGGGCGCCTTCCCCGCGGAGATGAACCCGAAGCCCAATGAGGTCGACGAGGACGAACTGCGCGCCAAGGTGAGCCAGTACTGGGAGATCGACGACATCCGGCCGGCCTTCATCCATGCCAATATCCCGGCGATCCCGCCGGACGCGCCGGCGCCGCCGTTCGAGTTTCCGCAGCACGACCGCGACGAGAAGGGCCGGATGAAGCTTCCCGGGTATCTGGTAAGCGCCCATAAAGCGGAGTGACGACAACGGATTTCGTCGAGATCGACGCCAGCGCGAACCTTTCTCGTACTTTCTCACGCCGACGTCGATCTCGGCGTCACCCCGCGGCTTGGCTAAGCGGTCGCCGCGGTCGCCGCAATCAGTGCTTCGGCAAAGGTCTCCAGGTCCTCGGCAGTGCTGTCGACGTGTGGCGAGATCCGCAGCACTGGCCCGGTCAGCTCCAGCGGCGCCCGCGCCACCGTGACAAGCGTGGTCAGGATCCGCCGTTCCTCGAGCAACCAAGCCCGCACGGCCGCAGGATCGACACCGTCGGCCGGGGCCAGCGTTGTGATCGCGCTCGGCTCTTCGACTTCTTCGACCACCGTCCAGTCGGGCACATCGGTTAGGGCGCCGCGGCTGATCGCGCCGAGCTCGGCCAGGCGGCCGCGCACCGACTCCGGCCCGTATGCCAGATATTCTCCGAGTGCGACCGAAAACCCAACGCGCGCAGCGATATTGGCCTCACCAAACTCCAGTTGCTGAGACACGCTGAACTGCGCCGCCCATTTCGGTGCCGTCAAGCGCGGCCGTAACCGCTCCATCAGGTCAGGGCGAACAGCCAGCACACCGACGCCGCGCGGCCCCGCGATCCACTTGCGCGACGACGCATAGGCGACGTCGGCACCCACCGCGCAATCCACCTGCCCCAGCGCCTGGGCCGCGTCGACGACCAACGGCAGACCCGACTCGCGGCATAGCTCCGCCACCATCGGCAGCGGCTGCACGACGCCGCTGTGGCTGCCAACGGCGGTGAGGTGGACCAGGTCGGGCCGATCCTCGTCCAGCGCCAAAGCCGCGTCGTCGAGCGCTAACCGGCCGTCGTCGAGAGTTGGCAGCAGCTGGCGCTCGAATCCGTGGACGTCCATCAGGGCCAGATTGGGACCGTATTCGCCGGGCAGACAAGCGATCTTCTTTCGGCCGCCCGGCCAGCTGCCCAACAGCAGATCCAGCGCGTTCAGCGAGCCGGTGGTGAACACCACGTCGGCGACGGGCAGGCCGATCAGCGCGGCGAATGCCGCACGTCCGGCGTCGAGCACGGGTTCGGCGGCTTCGGCCGCGACATAACCACCGACCTCAGCCTCGTAGCGCGCATGCCGGGCCGCAGCGTCGATGGCCGCCACGCTCTGGCGCGAGCAGGCCGCGCTATCCAGGTGCAGGCCGGCGGCGGGCGGACGCGCCGCGCGCCACCGATCGGCCAGCGGCTTGCTCACTTGTCGGGCTTGACAGCGAGGGACAGTCCGAAGTCGCCGGCGCCGTCGGTCCACCACCGGATGCGATGCAGTCCGGCCGCGGCCAATTCGGCATTCACGCCGTCCGGGCGGAACTTGCACGACACTTCGGTCAGCATCTCCTCGCCAGCGGCAAAGTCGACGGTCAAATCGAGTCCACCGACGCGCACCCGCTGGCGACGATCGGACCGCAACCACATCTCGATGCGTTCCTCGTCGGTGTTCCAGCGCGCGACGTGCTGATAGGCGTCGACGTCGAAGTCGGCGTCCAGCTCCCGGTTGATCACCGCGAGCACATTGCGGTTGAATTGTGCCGTCACGCCGGCGGCGTCGTCGTAAGCCCGCACCAACCGGTCGATGTCCTTGACCAGGTCGCTGCCCAGCAGTAGTCCGTCGCCAGGCCGCATCACCGCGGCCAGGGTCGCGAGGAACTCCGCCCGCGGCTCAGTTGTGAGGTTGCCGATCGTCGATCCCAAGAACACGAACAGCCGTCGTCCGCCGCCGGGGATTTCACTCAGGTGTTCTTCGAAATCTCCGCAGACAGCGTCGATTTCGACGTCTGGATATTCGCGTTGAATCGCCGCGGCGGTGGTCGACAACATGGTGGCGTCGACGTCGAAGGGCACAAACCTGCGCAGCGATCCGCGATCGCGCAGCGCATCCAGTAACAGCCGGGTCTTCTCCGACGTCCCCGCCCCTAGTTCGACCAGGGTGTCTGCCTGGCTGGCGGATGCGATCTCCACCGACCTGGCACGCAGGATCTCGGCCTCGGCACGGGTCGGGTAATACTCGGGCAGCCGGGTGATCTGATCGAACAGGTCACTGCCAACCGAGTCGTAGAACCACTTGGGCGGCAATGATTTCGGCGTCTTCTGCAGCCCCTCGGACACGTCGCGGCGCAACGCGTGATACGCCGCGTCGGCGGCGAGGTGATTGGACAGCGACGGCGTCATCCGGGTCCTTTCGCGGATTTTGCGGGAGCCAGGGGGGTCAGGGTGACACCGTTCGCTGTCACTTCGACCAGATGGCGGTCCGGCACGTCCTCCCATTCGGGATCGTCGTCGTAGGGCTCGCTGGCCAGCACCACGCCGTCATCGCGGCGCAGGATGGACAAGGTGTCCCCCCAAGCGGTGGCCAGCAACCGAGATCCGTTGGCGGCCAGCACATTGAGCCGCGCGATGGGATCGGCGGTCCCCAATTCCACGACGGTGTCGCCCAGGGCGTCCAGCCCCCGCTCGAATATGGTGGCCGCGAGCATGGCACTGTCGCATACTGATTCCGCCGACCGGCTGAGCGGAAGTAGACTGCGGTCGACAATCCCGTTGTGCGACAACAGCCATCGGCCGTCGGTGAACGGCGCTGTCGCGCTGACCTCGATCGGCATGCCGACGGTGGCCGAGCGCACCGCGGCCACTACGCAGTGGCTGCGCAGCCCAGGCGCGACCGAGTCGAACGACACGTCGCCCCACAACGGCGCCGCACTGCGCCAGCGCCGGGGTATCGCGCCGTCAAAGAACCCGACCCCCCAGCCGTCGGCGTTCAGCAGGCAGTGCTTTTGCCGGCGCGGCGCATACGACTGCACTCGAAGGCCGTACGGCGGGTCCAGCACTAGCGAGGAGACGGTGACGTCAGCGCCGAGCCAGCCGAGATGACGGCACATCAAACGTCCCACGCCAACCGGACGCCGGAAAAGATCTGACGCCGGTACGGGTGATCCCAGTTGCGGAAACTGGGCCGCAGGATGGCCGACTCCACCGCCCAGGATCCACCGCGCAGCACCCGGTAGTCGCCGTCGAAGAAGGGCTGCGAGTACCGCTGATACACCATCGGCACGAATCCGGGCCAGGGCCGAAGCGGCGAGCTCGTCCACTCCCAGACGTCGCCCAGCATCTGCTCCACCCCGTAAGCCGAAGCGCCGGCAGGGTAGGCGCCCACCGGGGCCGGACGCAGCGCGTCACCCCCGAGGTTGGCACGAACCTCCGACGGCGCCTCGTCACCCCACGGATACCGGCGCCTGCTGCTCGTGCCCGGATCCCATGCGCACGCTTTCTCCCATTCCACTTCGGTGGGCAGTCGGGCCCCGGCCCAGGCCGCGTAGGCCTCGGCCTCGAAGTAGCTGATGTGCTGCACCGGCTCGTCGGACGGAATTTCTTCGACGTAGCCGAACCGGGTGCGCATTCGCCCGTCGGCACCCCAGAACTGCGGCGCGGTCAGACCCGCCTTGAGGCGATGCTGCCAGCCGCGGTCCGACCACCAACGCGGCTCGGTGTAGCCGCCGTCGTCGATGAAGTGTTGCCATTCGCCATTGGTGACCGGGACCCGGCCGATCCGGAACGCGGGCACCTCGACGATGTGGGCGGGACGTTCGTTGTCCAATGAGTACGGTTCGCCGGCGGCATCGACGCCCAGTTCGAACGGGCCGCCGGGCACCAACACCGACGTCCCGGCGAGACGAGGCCGGCCCGCGGGCAAGCCGGCGGCGTCGGCCAGCAGCGGCGGCCCCGGGCGCAGGTTCAGTGCCTGCAGCATGGTCTCGTCGTGTTGGTTTTCGTGGCTGATCACCATCCCGAACGCGAACTCGCCGAGCGGGTCGTCCGGCAACGCGTCGAGGGCGTCCAGCGCGGCGGACCGCACGGTGCGGCAATAGGAGCGCGCGCGATCCGGAGACAACAGCGGCAGGTCGACCCGACTGGCCCGGGAGTGTTCGAAGGCGTCGTAGAGTTCCTCGACTGCCGGCGGCAGCATTCCCGGCCGGTTCGGGTCGCCGGCGCGCAGCAGCCACAGCTCCTCCTGCTGACCGATATGCGCCAGATCCCACACCAGTGGGCTCATCAGCGGATCGTATTGACGGCACAGTTCGGCATCGTCGAAATCGACCAGCCGCAGTGTGCGCGTGCGCGCCCGCTCCAGATCATCGGCAAGTCGTTGTCGGCATGACGATCGCAAGCGCGGCGCAGCCGGGCGCAGCGGGTCGGAATCATTAGCAGACGTCACACGTCCCCTTCGGTCAGCCGCGCGACGGTCGGGGCGATGCCGTGCTCGATCACCTGGTCGGAAAAGTCGTCGCCGGGGCAGCGTCCTTGTTCGACGTTGCGGACCAATCGCTCCATCGCGTCGGTGAGCTCCGGCGGCGCCTGCTCAGCTGCCACGGCCACGCACCGGTTGGCCGCTGCGTACAGGCGGCGATCACGCAGACCCAGCCGGGCGGCGTTGTCCCATGCGGTGGCCACCGGTTCGACGGCTTCGGCCGCGATGTCGGCGGCATCCGGATTGTCGAGCAGCGTGACCAGCGTGAACAGCAGCGCGGGCCAGAACTCGTCCGGCACGCTGTCGAGGTAGCGGATCTCCAGCCACTGGCGCGGGCGTACCGGCGGAAAGAGGGTGGTCAGGTGGTATTCCAGGTCCGCGACGGTCGGTCGGCGGTCGCCGAGCAACACCCGGCCGTCCGCCCAGTCGGTGAACGGCACGTAGTGGGTCACCGCGGTGGCGTCGGGGTTATTCACCAGCATCACCGGCGCCTTGAGCGCGTAGCGCGCCCAGTCGGTACCTGGGTCGACACCGCTGGCGCCCAGGATGGGCCCGCATCGCGCGGAGTCCATCTGACCCCACACTCGCTGCCGGGTGGACAGCCAGCCGGAGAACTCGCCGCCGAGCATCGGAGAGTTGGCGGCCACCGCGATCATCGTGGGCCCCAAGGCATGCGCCAGGCGCACCCGGGCCGGCCAGCCGGCCTGCGGCCCGGCGTCCAGGTTGACTTGGATCGACGCGGTCGAGGTCATCATCGCCGCGCCCGCCTCAGCCGAGTCGCTGGCGGCGAAGAACTCCTCCATGGCGCGGTAACGCGCGCCTGGGTTGATGCGGTGGGGCGGCCGCAGCGGGTCGGCGCCCAGAAAAACCAGCCCCAGCCCCGCGTCGGCAAAAGCTGACCGCAGCACGGCCTGATCGCGACGCATGTCGGCAATGGCCGGCACCACACCCTCGATAGGCGGCCCGGACAGTTCGACGGCGCCACCGGGCTCCACGGTGACCGCGCTGCCGCCCGGAAGCGTGGGCAGCGGCTCGAGTACCGCGGTGATTTCCTCCCAGCTCGGCCTGCGGTACGGGTCGGCGGGGTCGAAACAGTGTGCCTCCACCTCCAGACCGACCCGCCCCAGGGGCCCGTCGACCAGGCAGGTCTCTGCGATGTACTGCGCAGCGGTTGCGGAACCGGCCATCTCCGCTTCGCGCGAATCCGGCCGCTGCGAGGCCGCGGCGGTGACGGCGGCGAACGTCATATCCCGATCCCTCCGGGCCCGAGCATGTCCAAGCATGCCCTGTGGACCGTTAGTTGCGCAGCTACCGGAACGATAACCGCCACCACTTCATCTTCCAGATCGCACCGACATATTCCCGATCGGCCAAATACTCAACCAGAGCTACTGGCCCAACGCGTTCTGCATCGCCCCGGCCAAAACGTTGACCGCGGGACCGGCGTTGCCGGATTGGCAGACCTTGGCCTGCAGCAACACGTTTTCCCTTAGCCGGGTTTGAACGAAGCAGCGCCGGTCGGTGCCCGCTTCCTGCTTGGTCCAGTTCGCGTCGGTAGCGGTCGGCGGTCCGCCGTCGAACGACCACACCTGTGTGGTGCCGTTATCCAGGTGCATCGCGGTGGTCTGGCCCGAGCAGCCCGCGGTGCGGTCCGTGACCCGATGGAAGGCGCGGGCGGCCGCGTCGTTGCCGGCGAATACCCCGACGGCCTGCTTGGCGTAGTGCGTTTGGTCGTTGGCCGACGTCTGGGTGGTGGCCCCGTTGAAGGACGCCAGGTCAGGGTCGCCGTACACCTCGGGTAAGCCGATGTCGGCCCAGTTGTTGCAGACCGGGAGGTCGACCGAGTAGCCCTGGTAGGGCTCGGTGAACACCGCTTCCCATCCCATCGGTGCGCCGACGATGTTGCCGACGGATCCCCTGCCGAGCACCGCGTAGGACACCACGCCCGGATCCGACGGATGGGCGTGCGCGACGGGGACCGCTCCGCAGATGGCCACACCGAGGGGCACCATCGCGACGGCGGCTCGCACGGGCTAAACCTTGGCCGAAATCTCGACGTCGATGTTTCCCCGGGTGGCCTTGGAGTACGGGCACACCTGGTGGGCCTGCTCGACCAGGTCTTCGGCGGCGCTCTGTTCGAGGCCCGGCAGATAGCCGACGATCTTGCCGGTGAGGCCGAAACCGCCGTCGGAGTCCTTGCCGAACCCGACCTCTACGGTGACATTGGTGGCGTCGTCCAGCTTGACCTTCGCCCTGCCGGCCACCAGTCGCAGCGCACCCAGGAAGCAGGCGGCGTAACCCGCCGAGAAGAGCTGCTCGGGGTTGGTGCCCTCACCATTGCCGCCCATCGCCTTCGGCGGTCTGGTCTCCAGGTCGATGCGGCCGTCGTCCGACTTCACGTGGCCGTCGCGGCCGCCGCCGGTCGCGGTGGATGCGGTGGTGTAAACGACTTCAATTGTCATAGGTCTCGATCATGCCAGGCACGGCGGTCGCGCGTCAGCACCGGCTCCTTCGCGCCTTGCCGAGATCACCGATGATGTTGTGCGCCAACAGCTCCGGGGCCGCTACCGGCCGACTACGGACGCGGCGGCGTGCTGGAAGCGGACGGCGGAGCGGGCGCCGTCGGTGACTGAGCGGGCCCGCCCGGCCCACCGGGAGGGCCGCCTGGTGCCCCGGGGCTCATGCCGGGTTCGGCGGGTCCGCGGGGACCCCACTGCCAGGGGCCGCCACCCGGACCGGGCGGTCCCCAGTGCCCGTACATGCCGTGGTGATGGCGGTGATGGCAGTGGTGATGAGACCCGAAAACAACTGCGCCGGTGAAGAATACGGTTGACAGGATGAAGACGATGCCGGCAACTATCACCACCCATGCCGCGACGGTATAGAGCCGGGGCGGCTTTTCCCGCGGTGGCGGCGGCGGAGGAGCGGCGGCGACCGCAGTCGACGGGCTCGACGGTTCAGGTGTTTCGCTCATGCCTTGCAATACTGCCCGCCGAGGGCGAGCGCCGAAACGAGTTAGGTGAACGAGTTTTCTGTGAATTCAGCGGCCGGTACGAAATACACGCGGCCCGGCGCTCGTGTGAGCGCCGGGCTGCTGGTTGTGGGTTTGCGGGCGTCGGGGTCCCCTCGTGCCCCGTGAGCAAGGTGACTAGGGCGTCCGCGACGGGGAGACCGACGACGGAATCTGGCCGGGGCCCGGCGAGGGGGACACGGACGGAGCGCCGCCAGGCGTGCTCGCGCCGGGTCCACCCGCGCCACCTGGACCTTGCCGGTGGTGGTACATCATCCCGTGGTGCTTGTGGTGACCGTGGTGGTAACCGCCGTGGCCGGCGTGCCGTCCGAGGCTGTAGCCGGTGAAGAAAATGACCGCGACGATGAACACGATCCCGGCGACGATGGCGACCCACGCCGCACCCAAAAAGACTCTGGGGGTTCTGCGGACGGGTTCTTCTGCGACTGGAGTGGGTGCGGTAGCGGTTCGCGCCCGCACGGTGGGGGTTTCAGGTGTTTCGCTCATGAGACGCATGATGCCTGGGTTAACAGTAGTGACGGCTATGCGCTGCTTATGTAGGAGCTGTGAGCTGAAACCTGTCGCTAACTGCCGTCACCTGGCATTACCGTCGCCCAGTACCGGCTCAGACCTGCCGGGGCACCCTGAGGTGAGCAAGGGCCAGCTCGAACTCGCCGACGTCATCCTGGTCGAGGTCGAGATCGCGAAGCATTGCCGTCTGCAACGCGCCGGTCGCGTCAGCGCTTCGTTCCATCGTTTCCGCGCTGTCAAACGTCACCGACGCCACCGCCCGCGCGGCGGTGGGGTCTGTCATCAGGCTGGCACTGCAGAAGCCGTCGAAACCTTCGATAGCCGGCAGCATCTGCCGCCGGTAAAAGTCGATGGCGCCGTCGAACAGCTCCGGTCGCGCTTTGAGCCAGGCGGCACGCACGCAGGCACCAGCACCTTTGCTGTCGTCGCGGCGCACGACCGCGATCTGCCACAGGTTGTCGATCGGCGAGCCGCCCAGAATGTCGGCGGCTCGCTTGTTCTCCGGCAGCACCTGTTCGGCGCTCGCATGCATCGCCTCTTTTGTCTGCCACGAGTTGGTCAATATGCATCTCCCCGACCCACGGTCGACCAACACGGACATGCCGAGACAACCATCGATGCCCTGGAGGATGGGCCAAGTGACATCGCGGAAATGCGCAATCCCAGCGTCGATCAACGATGGCTGCGCCTGGATGGTGGTAGAGCGCGCGTACACGGTCAACCCGTCTGAAGTCGGGGCGGCACCCTGGGCGGCGCCACCGGTACCGGATACCTTCCTCCTACCGATTTGTCCTGGCAATAGCCGCTGACTATTCGCGGGTTGACGGCGAACATTGTTTCAGGAAAGCGCTGGCACCGATGGCGCTGACCGTTCTACCGCACAAGACACCGCAGGTTCGAACTGTGTTCTGCCGGAATCACTTTCACCCCGCCCAAACGTCCTCGACATAGTGGTCGGACTCGATGAGACCATTCAGCCAGTCGCGGGCCTGACCATCGTCGGTGCCCGTGCGTGCCCGATAAATGTCGAGGAATGACCCGCGCACCGCCGGCGCCATCCGCGCGCCGTCGCCGCACACGTAGACGTGGGCATCCTTGCCCGGGTCACCCAGCAACTCCCACACGTCGTCCGCGTCCGCGGCGATCCGGTCCTGCACGTAGCGAATCCCGCCCTGCGGCGCACGGGAGAAGGCTGGGCGCATCTGCACGATGCCGATGGATTCGGCCTGCTCGAACCGGTCCCGGAAGATGTAATCGACCTCCGGGTCACGCACTCCGAAGAAGCACAACGCAGGCTCCACCGGCGCTCCGGCTCTCTGTGCCGCCAGTCGATCACCCAGGAATCCGAGGAATGGCGCGACGCCGGTACCGGCACTGACCAGGATCACGTTCTTGGCCGGATCGGCACCGGCCCGGAATGCCTGCCGGGCCGGGTCCACGCGCGCCCGGATCACTTGGCCGGCTTGGACTGTCGCCAGGTAGTTGGACGCGACACCTTTGAACAGACCGTGACCGGAACGAGCCGGCGCATCGAGCACACTGACGACCAGTCCCACCGTGCGTGGCGAAAGCATCGACGACGATGCGATCGAATAGTGCCTGGGCACCATGGGATCCAGCAGTTCGAGCAGTTCGGCGCCAGTGAGAACGCAAGCCGGGTATTCGTCGAGGCACTCCAACACGCTGAGCGGGCAGCCGTCTGGGACCTCGGCCAGTTCGGTGAGCCGCTGGCGCTCCGCAGGATTGTTGTTGGCCGCAGCAAGCGTGCGTAATTGACTGCTGGTAACCGGTTTTCGCAATTCGACGAAGTGCGTGAGCAGTTCTCGCGCGCTGACCTCCCGGTCCAGCGCGATGAGCCGCCGAGAGCTGCGTCGAGGATTGATCGCCAGCCTCAATGCGGGGTCGATGCCGAGTTGCGCCAAAACCGCGTCGACTACCTCGGGTGGGTTGTCGGCCATCACCGTGAGGTGGTCGCCCGTCTGGTAGTCGACGCCGTCCGGAAGGTCCACGCGGACATTGGTTTTAGCTTGACCTAGGCCGGGCCTCACGAGTTGGGTGTTCTCGACGACGGTCATCGGTATTACCGACGACCGGGCGTCCATCGCCGCCGTCACCGGACCGACGATCTGGCGCAACTCGTAGAGCGGTTCGGCCGCATCCGTGAGCGGCGCAGCGTCGGGGTCACCGAAGCGTTCAGCCAACGAAGACCATAACGCGGCGGCGAACTCCTCGATCGTGCCGACCATGTCCCCCGAGGTGTCGGCCGATGCCCGCGGGACCAATCGGTTGGCGCCCAGCTCACCGAGGCGCTCGTCGATGCGCTGCGGGATCGCCTGGTAGGTGTCGGCCCAGTTGTGGTCACCCACACCGAGAACCGCGAGGTTGGGTGTCGGATTCAGTGTGGTGTCCGCGTCGAGCAGCCAGGTGAGGAATGCGCGCGCATCGTCGCTCGGCTGTCCGTTGTAGGAGGACGCGATGATCAGGATGGCCTCGGCTTCGGGGAAACCGCCGACGGCGTCGTCGAGCGGTGCCACCGTCGCTGCGCAGCCCAAAGCCGTTGCATCGTCGGCGAATTGGCGGGCCAGGGCGCGGCACGTGCCGAGGTTGGAGCCGTGAAAAATGGCCAGCCTGATGCCGGCCGTGATCGACGTTGGGTGCTGGACTGTGTTCTGTACGGCAGCGGCGTCGGGGCCAGGTGCATCGGTATGGCGGTTTTGTTCGGTGCGCCGCAGGACATCAAGCCGGAATCCGACGGGCCGACGGCTGTTCGGAGTTTCCCACTGCGGCACATAGTGGTAGGCGTCAATGAGGCGGTAGCGGTGGACGATCCGGGCCAGTGTCATGGCCGCCTCATGCAGCGCGAACTGCCGGCCGATGCACGATCGCGCGCCGGTGCCGAAAGGTTTGAACAACGCGGCCGGCCGGGCCGCCGATTGTTCGGGAGCGAAGCGGTCGGGATCGAAGAGCTCGACGTTGTCACCCCACTGCGGCTGGCGGTGCAATGCGCCGGTGAGTACCGTGACCGCCTCGCCGCGCTTGATCGGATACTTGCCACCGATCACGGTGTCTTCCAAGGCCATTCGATCAAAGGCCAGCACCGGCGGGGACAGTCGCAGGGTTTCCTCGATGACCTGCCGCAGATAGGTCAGCTTGCCGATGTCGTCGTATCCGGGCAGGTAGTCGTCTTCGGCCCCGAACACCGCGTCTACCTCTGCCTGCACCCGATGTAGCACCGTCGGTTCGTTGACCATGTTGTACAGCGCGTTGGGCATCAGTTCGGATGTGGTGAGCTGACCGGCGATCAGGAAGGTCATGATCTGGTTGCGGATGTTCTCCGTCTCCAGCACAGGTTTGCCGTCCGAATCCTGTTGCAGCATCAACGCCAACAGGTCCTCGAACTCACGATCGCCGGACCTGTGCTCGGCTATCAGCCCGTCGATGAAGGTGTACAAAGTGCCCAATTCTTCGCTGAACAGCGGCGTCGGCGTTTCAGATGCCAACTCCCCCAAAGCCGTTGTGAAGCTCTGGGGGATCGGAGCCAGGCCCGGGCAGTCGAAAGAGTCGAAGCGCGAACCGAATCCTGCGAGCGCCACGGTGTCCATGGCCAGCTTCTGCAAGTCGTTCGACACATCGACCGGCCCTCCGGCGCTGGCGTCCCACCGGTCGGTCAGTTTGCAGTTGATGTCCAGCATTGCGCCGTGATAGGCACGCAAGCCCGCGTAACTGAAACCCGGTAAAAGGACATCGTGGGCCCGCTGCCAGTTCGGTTCGCCGTGGTAGGCCGTGAACAGGCCGTCACCGGCCAACGGCCTGACTCGGGCCAGGGTTGCCGTGAGGTTCTTGGCGAAGCGGCTTTCGTCGCAAAGCTCGGCAACGAGCTCCAGCGAGCATGCATAGAGCTTCCTGATGCCGCCGTTGAAGTCCGAGTAGAACAGCGGACCGTGCAATTCACCGAGTAAGTCCACGGCCAACGCGCGGGGGCGCCCGACCAGTCGCTCCGGGCCGGGCAGAGGTCCCTCGGCCGACGGGACGCCGGGAAGATCCGGCGGCAGCGACGCCTGAAACTCGCCCATGTGCGCAGCATAGGTTTCGACGCGACAGCCCCGTCTGCAATCCGCGGATGTCATGCGCGGCGTGACCTCGCGGGATCTACCGCGTACCCGCTGACTACGGCTTGAACGGGTTGACGGCGAATTGGATCACCCGGTACGGCGCACTGACCCGCGCGCGAGTGTCCCACTGGCTGACGAAGATTCGCAGTTCGTCGAGTGTGGACCCCGGCGAGATGTACCCGCCGTAGGGCTGCGCCAGCCGGTTGTCATACGGGGCCGGCAGACTTTCCGCGGGCTCGGGCCATTCGTCGTGCTGCACCACCGTGGTCGCCGGCGCATCGCCCAGCGACGTCGGATCGTTGGCGACCCGGACCTCCATGTCGCCCGTGCTGGCGTTGAAATAGGACAGCACGGTCTTGCCGTCGATCTGCCGGATGCACATCTCGCCCACCTTGTCGGGCCACAGCGGCGTCGGCGGCCTGTTCCATCCGCCGCCGGGTCCAGCCGCCCAGCCCTGCCAGCGAGACCGGTCGACGAAGGTCTGAGGCGTTGCGCGGTACAGCATCACGGGATCTCTGCGGGTGAAGCTGTTGGCGACGATGTATACCCATCCGCTCGCCGAGTCGGGGGTGGGGATCGGGTCATAATATCCGCTGATCTGGGTCTGACGACCGCCCTGGTATGACGCATCGCGGCGGGATCCGGCAATGGTCTGCCAACCGGCGCGCGCCGGTACCGGCATGACCAGCCGCGAGCTCTGCGGCTCGAGGTTGTGGGTGGTGGTCACCATCAGGTAGTTGCGCCGGTTGATCTGCACCACTCCGGCGGGTAGCTGTGAGTCTCCGGGCGGGGCGGGATCGGCCAGCAGCGGTTGGCTGATTCCGGTGACACCCGTGTAGCGCACCCCGGAGGGGTCGTCGACCGATGCGGTGTCGACGTGCAGCGCAACCGGCGAGTACCAGCCTCCGAAGCCGACGCCCTGGCCGGCGAAACTGTCGCCGCAGACCTGCAGCAGCTGCGTCGGGAACTCGACGAACTCGCACAGGTCCGTGGCGCCGACGCCGTAGTCCCCGGTGGGCGTTCCGGTGCCGGCCGTTGGCCCGATGCGCAGCACCTGACCCGGCGCCAGCGGCTGCAGGATCGGCTGCGGAATCGGCGCCGGCGGGTCGGCGTGAGCCACCCACAGACCCCAAAGGCACTGCGCGACAAAGAGATACGCAGCCAACCGCGAGCATCGCGAAAACCGGCGGGTGCGGGCGGACTTCACCCGCAGATCACCTAATTACCGCCCAGGAAGCCTCGGCCTTTCGGCCGGGAAGGAATGGGCGCTGTTGTCGTACCGCGTCGGTAACGTCCGATGCGTGAACATCGTCAGGTATCGGTACCGGTTGCGTCCGGGCGCGGCCGCCCTGGCGGCGTTGCTGGCCGAGTGGGACCGTTGTCGGTGGGTGTGGAATCGAGCGGTGGAACGACTCAACGAAACGGGTGAGTGGGTCGATGACACCACCTTGACCGGCTGGCGGGGTGAGCGCGAGTGGTTGCGTCAGGGTTCGGTGGTGACCCAACAGCAGATGCTGCGCAATTTCCGCGCCAAGCGCGCCAAGGGCAAGGGGCGCCGCAAGTTTAAGTCCGCCAAACGCTGCCGGCCGAGCTTGAACTACACCAAGCGGGGATTCGCCCTCAGCAAGAGCTGTTTGTGTCTTGCCGGTGGGCTGCGCATCCCGGTGGTGTGGTCGCGGGAGTTGCCGGCGGAGCCGAGCAGTGTGCGCGTCTACCGCGACAGCATCGGGCACTGGTATGCCAGCTTCGTCGTGCGCCGCGACGGCGAAACGCTGCCGGCTTGCGATCAGGCCATCGGCGTTGACTGGGGGGTGAGCGCGGTGGCGACCACCACCGACCCGCAATACGACCTGGCGCACCCCGAACACGGAAAGCGTGCCGCCAGCGAACTTGCGCGTGCGCAGCGCACTATGGCGCGGCGCAAACCGGCTCGCGGCCAAGGAGCGTCTAAGGGTTACTTCGGCGCGAAACGCGCGGTGGCCAAATTGTCGAAGAAGGTCGCCCGGCAGCGCCAAGACAACGCGCGTAAGTGGGCCACCAAAGTCGTTGCCGCCCACGGGGTGTTGGCGGTTGAGGATTTCAAGCCGCGGTTTCTGGCGAAGTCCCGTATGGCGCGTAAGTCTGCCGACGGCGCCATCGGCGCGACTAAAGCCACATTGATCGAGTACGCCCAGCGGGCGGGCCGAAAGGTGGTGTTGGTGCCGCCCGCCTACACCACGATGACGTGCAGCGGTTGCGGTACGAGAGCCAAGTCCCGCCTGCTGTTGTCGCAACGGGTTTTCGTGTGCGGGTCCTGCGGGGCAATTAGCGACCGCGACCGAAACGCTGCCAGAGTCATTCTGGCCAGGGCTGGTCTCAACCCTGTCGGTGCTGAAGGTGTAAGACATTCGGATCTCCACGAGGTACGGGTGCTTGCCGAGCCGGGAATCCTGGTCCTTTAGGGCGGGGAGGATGTCAAAATTCGCAGGCCAGCAACTCGGCGATCTGGATGGTGTTCAGTGCCGCGCCCTTGCGCAGGTTGTCACCCGAGATGAACAATGCCAGCCCTCGCCCGTCCGGCACCCCAGGGTCATTGCGGATGCGCCCGACCAGTGAGTCGTCGATGCCGGCGGCGGCCAGCGGAGTCGGAACATCAACCAGCTTCACTCCCGGGGCGCCATCGAGCAGTTCACGCGCCCGTTCGGGTGACAGTGGCCGGGCGAACTCGGCATTGATGGACAGTGAGTGCCCGGTATACACCGGCACTCGCACGCAGGTGCCGCTGACGTGCAGGTCGGGGATGCCGAGGATCTTGCGACTTTCGTGGCGCAGCTTCTGGTCCTCGTCGGTTTCGCCGGAGCCGTCGTCCACCAGGGATCCGGCCAGGGGCAACACATTGAAGGCGATCGGCGCGACATAGGCATTCGGCGCCGGAAACTCGACCGCGCCGCCGTCGTGCACCAGCTGTTCGGCGTCGTCGACCACCGCGCGCGCCTGCGCGGCCACGCCCGCCACCCCGGCCAGGCCCGTCCCGGAGACCGCTTGATATGTCGAGGCGACCATGCGCACCAGCTGGGCTTCGTCGTGTAACACCTTGAGCACCGGCATCGCGACCATCGTGGTGCAGTTCGGGTTGGCGATGATGCCTTTCGGTCGGTTGTGCGCGTCGCGTGAGAAGTTCACCTCGGACACCACCAACGGCACGTCGGGGTCCTTGCGCCACGCCGACGAGTTGTCGATCACGGTTACCCCGGCGGCGGCGAAGCGCGGCGCCTGCGCCAGCGACGTCGTCTTGCCGGCCGAGAACAATGCGATGTCCAAGCCGCTAGGGTCGGCGGTCGCGGCGTCTTCGACCTCGATCTCCTGGCCACGGAACGGCAGCTTGCGCCCCTGGGAACGGGCCGATGCGAAGAACCGCACCGTGTCTGCCGGGAAGTCGCGCTCGTCGAGCAGGGCGCGCATCACCTGCCCCACCTGACCGGTGGCTCCCACTACTCCGATTGACACCACGTTATCTACCCGTCCCCGCGTACACCGTCGCCTTCTCCTCACCGCCGAGCCCGAACGCCTCGTGCAACGCCACGACGGCCTTGTCCAGTTCGGTGTCGCGGCACAACACCGAAATGCGGATCTCGGAGGTGGAGATCAGGTCGATGTTGACCCCCACGCCGGCCAGCGTCTCGCAGAAGGTCGCCGTCACGCCCGGGTGGCTGCGCATTCCCGCGCCGATCAGCGACACCTTGCCGATGTGGTCGTCATAGAGCAGTTGGGTGAAGCCGATCTCATCTTTGAGTGCGTCCAGCTTGGCGACGGCGGTGGGCCCGATGTCGCGTGAACAGGTGAAGGTGATGTCGGTTTTGCCGTCCTCCACCTTGGACACGTTCTGCAAGACCATGTCGATGTTGACGTCGGCGTCGGCGACCGCCCGGAAAACCTTGGCCGCATAGCCCGGGATGTCCGGTATTCCGACGACGGTGACCTTGGCCTCGCTGCGGTCATGAGCTACACCGGTCAGGATGGGGTCTTCCATGGGTATGTCCTTGATCGATCCGACGACGACGGTGCCCAGCTTGTCCGAATACGACGACCGGACATGCACCGGCATGTTGTAGCGGCGGGCGTACTCCACGCAGCGCAGCATCAACACCTTGGCCCCGCACGCCGCCATCTCGAGCATCTCCTCGAAGGTGACCGTGTCCAGCTTGCGGGCGTTGGGCACGATCCGCGGGTCCGCGCTGAAGATGCCATCCACATCGGTGTAGATCTCGCAGACATCGGCGCGCAGGGCCGACGCCAGGGCCACCGCCGTGGTGTCCGAACCGCCGCGACCCAGCGTGGTGACGTCGCGGGTGTCCTGGCTGACGCCTTGAAATCCGGCCACCAATACGACGCGCCCTTCGTCCAGCGCCGCCTGCAGCCGTCCCGGTGTCACGTCGATGATTTTCGCGTTGCCGTGCGTGCCGGTGGTGATCACCCCGGCCTGCGACCCGGTGAACGACCGCGCTTTGGCGCCAAGCGATTCGATCGCCATCGCGACCAGCGCGTTGGAGATGCGTTCACCGGCGGTCAGCAGCATGTCGAGTTCCCGCGGCGGCGGGACGGGGCATACCTGTTGAGCCAGGTCGAGCAGGTCGTCGGTGGTGTCGCCCATCGCAGAAACAACGACCACCACATCGTTGCCCTGCTTCTTGGTCTCCACGATGCGCTCGGCGACGCGACGGATTCGGTCGGCGTCGGACACCGAGGATCCGCCGTACTTCTGCACGACGAGCGCCACTGATCTGTCCTGTCTCGTGGATTAAGTCCTCAACAGAATACTTGGCGGCGCATCCCGATTTCGTCGGCTCTCAGGTGCCGAGTGTGGGCTCTAGGTACGAAAACTGCGCTCGAATCGTCCCTAGGCCCCAGGTTCGGCGCTCAGGCGCGGTTTTGGGCTCGGCGCGGATCGCGGTAGAGTTCTTGACGTGCAGCGGGTGCTCCTCCTCGGACGCCGCGACGGGGTCTGATCCAGACCGGCTTCCCGTCGCGGGCGTCGGCGATGCGCCGGTCTGAGGTTCCTTCTCACATCCCCGGAGCAATTACCGTGACCAGTTTCGATTCACCTGACGCCTATACCGAGTCTTCGAAAGCTCGCACCGTCGTGAAACCCGCCGGGCCACCCAGGCTCGGTCAGCCGGTGTGGAATCCCCAACGCGGCTCGTCGATGCCGATTCACCGGTACCGGCCGTTCGCCGACGAGGTCGAGCCCATCACCCTGCCCGACCGCACCTGGCCGGACCGGATCATCACACGTGCTCCCCTGTGGTGCGCGGTGGACCTGCGTGACGGCAATCAGGCGTTGATCGATCCGATGAGCCCAGCCCGCAAGCGCCGCATGTTCGATCTGCTGGTCCGCATGGGCTACAAGGAGATCGAAGTTGGCTTCCCGTCGGCCAGCCAGACCGACTTCGACTTCGTTCGGGAGATCATCACCGACGGCGTCATTCCCGACGACGTCACCATCCAGGTGCTGACCCAATGCCGCCCCGAGCTGATCGAGCGCACATTCGAGGCGTGCGAGGGAGCGCCGCAGGCCATCGTGCACTTCTACAACTCGACGTCGATCCTGCAGCGCCGCGTGGTCTTTCACGCCGACCGGCCCGCGGTGCAGGCGATCGCGACCGACGGCGCCCGAAAGTGCGTCGAGGAAGCCGCTAAATATCCGGGGACACGGTGGCGGTTCGAGTATTCGCCGGAGTCTTACACCGGAACCGAACTGGAGTACGCCAAACAGGTCTGCGACGCCGTGGCCGAGGTCATCCAGCCGACGCCGGCGAACCCGATCATCTTCAACCTGCCGGCCACCGTCGAGATGGCGACCCCCAACGTCTACGCCGACTCGATCGAGTGGATGAGCCGCAACCTGGCCAACCGGGAGTCCGTCATCCTCAGCCTGCATCCGCACAACGATCGCGGAACCGCTGTCGCCGCAGCCGAATTGGGCTTCGCCGCCGGCGCCGACCGGATCGAGGGCTGCCTGTTCGGCAACGGCGAGCGCACCGGCAACGTCTGCCTGGTGACGCTGGGGCTGAACCTGTTCTCCCGCGGCATCGACCCGCAGATCGACTTCTCCAACATCGACGAGATCCGGCGCACCGTGGAGTACTGCAACCAACTGCCCGTACACGAGCGTCACCCCTACGGCGGCGATCTGGTCTACACCGCGTTCTCCGGCAGCCATCAGGACGCCATCAACAAGGGACTCGACGCGATGAAAGTGGATGCGGACGCCGCCGACTCCGACGTCGAGGACATGCTGTGGCAGGTGCCGTATCTGCCGATCGACCCCAAAGATGTCGGTCGCACCTACGAGGCGGTGATCCGGGTCAACTCACAGTCCGGCAAGGGTGGGGTGGCCTACATCATGAAGGCCGATTACGGCCTGGTCCTGCCGCGACGGTTACAGATCGAGTTCTCGCGGCTGATCCAAAGGATCAGTGAAGGAGAAGGCGGCGAGGGCGGCGAGGTCTCGCCGAAGGAGATGTGGGAGGCCTTCTCCGAGGAGTACCTGGCGCCGATACTGCCGCTGGAGCGCATGAAGCAACGAGTCGATGCTCCCGAGGAGGACAGCGGCACGACCAGCATCACCGCGACGGTCAAGATCAACGGGGTCGAGACCGAGATCAGCGGCTCCGGCAATGGCCCGCTGGACGCGTTCGTGGATGCGCTGGGCAGCGTCGGCTTCCAGGTTGCGGTTTTGGACTACTCCGAGCACGCGATGAGCGCCGGCGGCGACGCTCAGGCGGCCGCCTACGTCGAGGCCTCGATTGCAGGCCGGACCGTGTGGGGGGTGGGGATTGCGCCGTCGATCACCACGGCGTCACTGCGCGCTGTGGTGTCCGCGGTCAATCGGGCACTCGCCGGATAAGCCACTTACGTATGTGAGACGGCGGCAGCAATCTTGCCGACGACCTGGGCCGCTTGGTTCGTCGTGCCGAAGCCGCACCACAGCGTGTCGATGATCACGTTGTTGCGCAGTCCCATCGCTCGTTGGCAGGTGTAGCCGTCTCTGAAGCTGGGGATCTGCGTCGCGGTCAGGGTGTTGTCGCTGGTCTCGACATCGTGAAACGTCCAGGCGACGGGGGCATGGCCCGGCCGGACCACGAAGGCGGACCTGCCGGAGCATGCAGACCACCGTTGTTCGGCCTGCTGGAAGAATTGCTGAGCCGCTTCGGCGTCCGGGAAACCCACCAGCGCTTGAATGACCGCGTGGCGAGCGCTGCCCTGCGCTTCCGCATCGTTCAGCAGCTGCCCGGTCACGACGTTCCAATTGCTGTCGCGGTAGACGGTCTCTTGGACCGGCGAGTAGATATCCAGGCAGTGACGGCCGATCACATTCTCGTCGTCGGTGGCCATCTGAGAGAGCGTGCTGCGCAAGGTCAGGTCGGTCGATCCACCGATGTCGTTGACTTCGCTCGGGGAGAGCAACAGCCCGTTGAGTTGCGCGGGCTGAATGGGCGCGGGCTGCCAACGACCGAGGTCAGGTGCGGCGGTCGGTCGGCCCGCGGTGGTGACTGAGCAGCCGGTCAGCATCAGACACAGGCCGAAGGCTGCGAACGTGGCGCCCCGCAAACCGACAGCAATCCGCGCCCGACCGGCGCGACGCCCGCGCCCTCGAGCGCGACCAGCAGGTTCAGACAGATTCGTGGCTGGGGACATCATGGATTCCTTCCCGCTAGCAGGCCGATTCGGCGGCACGACCCGGCCCAACCCCTCGACCGGCCCGGTCGCCCTCCGCTGGGGCCTCATGCCTGCACTCATCGCTTCTAGCTCGCTCTCGGACGCGCGGATGCCACGACTATAAACGAAGCAGTGGCATTTATGCAACATATTATCTGTAGCGCTACGTCCGGAATGCGCGGCCAGGCTTCCGATTGCGTGGCTGAACTGCGCCAATAGACACTTCAGCCCGCTATGACTATCCGCATCTCACAATGTGTTTGCCGGGCCGACGCCACCTTGGCTGCGTGGTGGCGGGTGAGTATTGAAGCGCTTCCGCGATTCAGCGCCCGATCACGTCGCAGGAAAGATGTAGCATCTGTAGGCGCAGCTTGCACGGACAACGGGAGTCAGCAGTGACAATTGACCACGGCGCTCCGCCGGTCGCACCGCGTCTGGCGGTGCAAATCGGGGCAGAAACACAGACCCTCGACCCGCGGTCCGGCGTCGCCGTCATCGGCCGAGACGCCGGGGCGGCCATGCGGATCACCGACGACCGGATCTCCCGGTGGCATCTTCGACTGGAACCGCGCCGCGACGGCTGGGAAGCGATCGACACCAGCACCAATGGCATGTACCTGGACGACGTGCGCCGCAACTCGGTGCTCATCACCGGCCCCACCACGATTCACCTCGGCGCCCCCGACGGGATTCCGGTGAGCCTGAGGCCCGGTCAACCGATTGACGACTCACTCGAAGTAACAGGTGTGCTCGACGTGGCCGAGCCTGACGAGGACGAGTGGTGGGAAGGTGAGACGGATCCCGGTGTCGCGCGTGCCGGCCGCGCGGTAGCCGCGCGCCGGAATGAACTCGAGCTCACGCAACGCAGCCTTGCCCGGGACAAGATCATCAACGCGGGCACCCTGATCGCGTTCGAGAAGGGCCGCAGCTGGCCGCGCCGCGCGACGCTGTCGAAGCTGGAGAAGGTGCTGAATTGGCCGCCCGGCACCATCGCTCGCATCCGCAGCGGAGCGGCCGCCGCGCCCGGCGCACCCGCCGCCGCTCCGTCCGACCAGGCGACCGAAGCGTTCAGCGATACCGTGCGGGCGCCGTTGATGGCCGAGGCGGTCGAGTTGGCCATGCACAGCATCGCCGCGGCAATCACGGCCCTGCCTGACCCGTCGGATCCCGACTTCACCCCGCGCGCCAGCAGCATCCTTGCTGATCTGCGGAAACTCGAGAAGGTGGCGGCCAACGCCGCGCGCAACGCCAAAGGGACACCGTCCGTCGTCTTGGCGTTGAGCAGCGTGCGGCGCACCTACAACGACCTGATGACCCGCGCCGCGGGATCCCCCCGCGCCACGCTGGGTCAACGCTTGCACGGAGCTCGCCATCGCGCCGAGATAAGCCTCGACGAGGCCGCGACCGCCGCAGGACTGCCGATCGATGTCCTCGAAGATGCCGAATCCGACCGCCCAATTCCGCAGGATGCTGCCGAGGCAATCACAACCCTTATCGCCCAGCTGACGATGAGCTGACCATTCCCCGTCGTGCTGCAATAACTAAACTGTTGCGACGCTATGCTAATGCCGTATAACACGCTTTGAACGTCATCAGCAAGGTCGAACCATGAACCCTCAACACGTTGCATATCCGATGGCGCCGCCCTGGCCGCCGTTCGCCCAGCAATATTTCCCGACGCCGCCCCCGGCGCCCGGCCGGTATCCGAAGCGGGCCCTGCTGCTCACTGCTGCTGTGCTGTCCATCCTGTTGATCGCTGTGCTGTTGATATTGGGCTTCGGTGCGCCAGGCTTCTTTCTCACCCGCCAGCTCGACGTCCACCAGGCGCAGGCGGGTATCGAACGCGTTCTCGTCGACCCCGCCGGTTACCGCGCCAGGAACGTCGACGGCGTCGTCTGCAACGGTGGTCGCAACCCCACCATCAAGAAGGGGACCACGTTCACCTGCGAGGCGACCATCGACAGCGTGCGGTGGCAGTTTCCCGTGCGGTTCACCGACAATGCGGGCAGCTACGAGATCGGCCAGCCCCAGTAGGTCGGTCTTTGCAGCCGGGGTGTCAGAACAGGGCGAACTGGTCGTCGACGATGGCGGTGAACTCCTCCATGCTGCGACCACCGACGACCGAGTCGACGCTGTCCATGAACTGGGCGTCAGACACCATCGGCACCCCCAACTGCACGGCGTGATATCCCTTGCCCTGTTCGGGAGCGTTTTCATTGCAAACCACCAGCGAGGTCTCGACGTCTACGGCGTCGCTGTAGGCCAGCCCGGCGTGCAGGATCCGCTCGACGAGCTCCTCATGGGTACGTCCTACCTCAGCGGCCAGCGCCACCCGCATGCCCTGGACCAGCGGCCTGCCGCGGACGTAGCGGCCCGGGTTCAGATATGGACAGGGCAGTCGGGAAGCCAGCGCTTTGAGCGGTCGCAGCTCGTCGTGCGTCACCCGGCCGTTGGGCCACCGCCGTCGGGTCACCGGACGAACCGGCAGCCACACATCGCGTTCACGTGCCCGCCGTAGCGCCGCCGCCAGCACCCCGGTCAACACCGTTGCGTCGTCGAACGCGTCGTGCGGGCGCTGCTGGCTCACACCCCAGTGCGCCGCCAGCGTTTCCAGCCGCAAGTTGTCGATGCCGAGGTTCAGCCGGCGTGCCAGCTCGACAGTGCACATGACGGTGTCGACGGGAAGCTCGGCTTCCGCGATCTCGGCCTCGGCAGCCAGGAACGCGTAGTCGAAGGCGACATTGTGTGCCACCAGCGTGCGGCCACGCAGCACCTTCACCACATCACCCACGATGTCGGAGAACTGCGGCTGGTCTTCCAGCATCGCGGCGGTCAGGCCGTGCACGTGGGTGGGGCCCGGATCCACGCCAGGGTTCAGGAGGCTGACCACAGATTGCTCCACCCGGCCGTCGGCATCGAGGCCAAGGGCAGCGATGCTGATGACGCGCGCCTGTCCCGGGCGAAAACCCGATGTCTCGACATCGATGACGGCCCAGCCCTCGTCCGGGTGGCTGGCCGGCCGTCCCCAGGTGTGGCTCATGGGTTGAGGATGGCACGCCCAACCGACATCACCCGGTCGCTGCGCAACGTGTCGGCACTTGAGTCGCTGAGGCCGACCCGCTGGCGCCCGGCGCTGAGCGCCGCGCTTGCGATCGCCCTTGAAGTCGGTGAGGTCGACCCGCCGCGCCCGGCGCTGAGCGCCGCGCTTGCGATCGCCCTTGAACCGGACGAGGTCGACCCGCGGCGCCCGGCGCTGAGCGCCGCGCTTGCGATCGCCCTTAAACTGCGCGGGTGATTACCACCCGTGCACGTCTTGCCCTGGCCGCCGGGGCAGGCGCGCGCTGGGCGTCGCGTGCAACCGGACGCGGGGCCGGGGCGATGATCGGCGGCCTGGTGGCGATGACCCTGGATCGCTCTGTGCTGCGCCAGCTGGGGCAGGGCCGGCGCACGGTCGTCGTCACCGGCACCAACGGCAAGTCGACGACCACCCGCATGGTCGCCGCGGCCTTGGGGACGCTGGGCGCGGTGGCCACCAACGCCGAGGGCGCCAACATGGACGCCGGTCTGGTGGCCGCGCTGGCCGCCGACCGTCGGGCCCCGCTGGCAGCCCTGGAGGTCGACGAGATGCATGTGCCGCATGTGTCCGACGCGGTCGAGCCGTCCGCCGTCGTGCTGCTCAACCTGTCCCGCGACCAGCTTGACCGCGTCGGCGAGATCAACGTCATCGAACGAACGCTGCGGGCCGGGTTGGCCCGGCACCCGACGGCGGTCGTGATCGCCAACTGCGACGACGTGCTGATGGCATCGGCGGCCTACGACAGCCCCAACGTGGTGTGGGTCGCCGCGGGCGGAGCCTGGTCGAACGACTCGGTGAGCTGTCCCCGCAGCGGCGAGGTCATCGTCCGCGAGGCGGGGCAGTGGCACAGCACCGGCACCGACTTCAAGCGGCCCAGCCCTGACTGGTGGTTCGATGAGGACAACCTATACGGGCCCGACGGGCTGACGCTGCCGATGCGCCTGGCGCTTCCCGGCTCGGTCAATCGCGGCAACGCCGCTCAGGCCGTCGCCGCTGCCGTCGTGCTGGGCGCCGATCCGGCGAAGGCCGTCGCGGCGGTATCCGCCGTCGACGAAGTTGCCGGACGCTACCGGACCGTGCGCATCGGTCCACATGAGGCGCGCATCCTGCTGGCCAAGAATCCGGCGGGCTGGCAGGAGGCTCTGTCCATGGTGGACGAGAACGCGGACGGGGTGGTGATCGCGGTCAACGGGCAGATTCCCGACGGCGAGGACTTGTCCTGGCTGTGGGACGTGCGCTTCGAGCACTTCGCGGACGCTAGCAAAACCACCCCGGTGGTAGCCGCCGGGGAACGCGGCACCGACCTGGCAGTGCGCCTGGGATACGCGGGCGTGCCGCACACCCTGGTGCACGACACGCTCGCCGCCATCGCCTCGTGCCCACCAGGGCGGGTCGAGGTCGTCGCCAACTACACCGCGTTTCTTCAGCTGCAGCGCAGGTTGATGCGCCGTGGCTGACTCAACTGTGCGCATCGGGTTGGTGCTGCCCGACGTGATGGGCACCTACGGCGACGGCGGCAACGCCGTCGTGCTGCGCCGACGACTGCTCTTGCGCGGCATCGCGGCCGAGGTCGTCGAGATCACGCTTGCCGAACCGGTGCCGGAGTCACTGGACCTGTACACGCTGGGCGGCGCCGAGGACTACGCGCAGCGGCTGGCCACTCGACACCTGACGCGACACCCGGGCCTGCAGCGCGCGGCCGGCCGTGGCGCTCCCGTGCTGGCCATCTGTGCCGCCATTCAGGTGCTCGGGCACTGGTATGAAACGTCTGCCGGGGAGCGAGTCGAAGGGGTGGGGCTGCTCGACCTGACCACCTCGCCGCAGCATTCGCGCACCATCGGCGAGCTGGTGAGCAAGCCGCTGCTCGGCGGCCTGACCCAGCACCTCACCGGGTTCGAGAACCATCGCGGCGGCACGGTACTGGGCGCCGCGGCGTCCCCGCTGGGCCAGGTCGTCAAGGGCGCGGGAAACCGCGCCGGCGATGGCGCCGACGGCGCGGTTCAGGGCAGCGTCGTCGCGACTTATATGCACGGGCCATGCCTGGCGCGCAACCCCGAGCTCGCCGACTGGCTGCTTTCGCAAGTGGTGGGCGAGTTGCCGCCGCTGGAGCTGCCCGAGGTGGACCTGCTGCGCCGCGAACGACTCTCGGCACGTTGAGGCCTAGGCGCCACGCGCGAATCAGTGCCAGCGCAGCAACACGAGTTCGGCACACAAGCCAGGGCCCATACCGATCATCAGGCCCGGGCTTTCGCTGGGCGGCGGTTTGGCGAGGGTGTCGCGCAGCACGTGCAACACCGACGCCGACGACAGGTTGCCTACCTCGCCTAGCGAACGCCACGTCAGTTCCAGGGCCTCAGGTGGGAGGTCGAGGGCCTTGGTGATCGCATCGATGATCTTGGGACCACCGGGATGGACAACCCAGGCGCCGATGTCGGTGGTGGTCAAGCCGTGCGCGGCCAGAAACTTCGTGACGTCCGCGCCGATGTTTTGCTCCAGCGCAGTCGCGACGTCCTTGGACAACACCAGTTCAAACCCTCCGGTGCCCACGTCGTAGCCCATGGCGTCCAGCGAGCCGGGGTAGAGACAGCTACGCGAATCGAGGATGTCCGGGCCCCCGGCGCCGATGTGTTCGGCGCGACGCTCGCCGACGGCAACCACCGCCGCAGCTCCGTCAGCAAACAGCGCACTGCCCACCGAACCGGCCAGCGTCGGCTTGTACCCCGGGTAGGTGAGCGAGCAGAGCTCGACCGAGATCAGGGCCGCGGCGCCGTCCGGCATGCCGCGCACGAAGTCGTGCAGCCGTGCTACCCCGGCCGCTCCGGCCACACACCCCAGGCCGAACAGCGGAACCCGCCGCACATCGTCACGCAGGCCCAGCCGCCCGGCGATCCGGGCGTCCAACGACGGCGCCGCGAGCCCGGTGACCGTCGTCGTAATGAGCATGTCGAGGTCTTGCGGTTGCAGGCGCGCCTCCTCCAGCGCTCCCATTAGTGCCTGACACCCGAGGTCCACAGCGTTTTCGATGAAGATCCGGTTTGCCTCGCCGAAGTCGGCCAGCGCCCGATACCTTTCCTTCGGCAGGACGAGGTGGCGGCCGTTGACTTTGGCGCTGGCATGCACCTGCCGGATGATGTCTTCGTAACCCTTGAACTCCGGGATGCTGGAAAACAGATCCGTGAGCTCTTCCTGGGAATACCGATACGGCGGCAACGCGCCAAACACGCCTGCAATTACGCTCATTGGTCCCACCCCGTGACGAGGATCTGGGTCGAACGGTTCAACCGGATCCCTCGAGGCCGAAGCTTAGTCGGCGATCGAGGCGCCGTCACACAGATTTGGTCGCTGCAAGTAGGTGACGCGCTAAACCATGGCGCGGCGGCCGGTCAACGCGCGGCCAAGGGTCAGCTCGTCGGCGAACTCCAGGTCGCCGCCCATCGGCAGCCCGGACGCAATCCGCGTCACGGTCAGGCCGGGGATGTCGCGCAGCATGCGAACCAGGTAGGTCGCGGTGGCCTCGCCCTCGGTGTTTGGGTCGGTAGCGATGATCACTTCGGTGATGTCCACCCCGTCGACCCGCTCGCCGATGCGACTCAGCAGCTCACGGATGCGCAGCTGTTCGGGACCGATCCCGGACAGCGGATCCAGCGCGCCACCAAGGACGTGGTAGCGGCCCCGAAACTCGCGAGTGCGCTCGACGGCCTGGATGTCCTTCGGCTCCTCAACGACGCACACCAGCGAGCCGTCCCGGCGCGGATCGGCGCAGATCCGGCACCGCTCGTGGTCGGAAACGTTGCCGCACACCGCGCAGAACTGCACGCCGGCACGGACTTTCGCCAGCACGGCGGTCAGCCGGTCGATCTCCGGCGGTTCGACCGACAGCAGGTGGAAGGCGATGCGCTGGGCACTCTTGGGGCCGATACCCGGCAGCTTGCCGAGCTCGTCGATCAGATCCTGGACGGGTCCTTCGAACATGTCAGTCCGGGTCAGGGCCCACCAACGCCGGGCACACCCGGCGGGCTCGGCGGACTCGGCGGCGTCATGGCTCCGGCCAGTGCTCCCAACCGCTCCTGCGCCATTTTCGTGACTTGCTTAGACGCGTCGGCCATGGCGCCGACGATCAGGTCCTGCAAGGTCTCGATGTCCGACGGGTCCACGACCTTGGGATCGATGGTCACCGAAACCACTTCGCCGCTGCCCTTTACGAGGACCTTGACCAAGCCGCCGCCGGCCTGACCGAGCAACTCGGCGTTCGCCAACTGCTGCTGAGCTTCCATCAGCTTTTGCTGCATCTGCTGCGCCTGAGCGAGCAGTGCCGACATATCGCCTCCGGGTTGCATGACAGTCCTCTCGCATCTTGGTCTCGAGTTGGTTTCGCCTGCGGTTGTCGGGCGATTCGAAACACCCAGCGTAGACCGAGCGCCGTTACCTTTGCGCCGTGGACGTACCAGACGGCTCCCGTGTCGGGACAAGTGCCGGCATCAAAGCGATCCTCGGTTTAGTCGGTGTCGTTGTAGCCGCTGCGACGGCGATCATGCCGGCGGCCACCGCAGCCCCGTCCAACATCAACGGAATGGTCGTGTTCATCGACCCGGGCCACAACGGCGCCAACGACGCGTCGATCACCCGGCAGGTGCCGACCGGCCGCGGCGGCACCAAGGACTGCCAGGCCAGCGGGACCTCGACGAACACCGGCTATCAGGAACACACCTTCACGTGGGACACCGCGCTGCGAGTCCGGGCCGCCTTGAACGCCCTGGGTGTCCGGACCGCGATGTCGCGCGCCAACGACAACGCGCTGGGCCCGTGCGTCGATCAACGCGCCGAAATGGCGAACGCGATACACCCCAACGCCATCATCAGCCTGCACGGCGATGGCGGCCCACCATCCGGCCGCGGATTCCACGTGAACTACTCGGCGCCGCCGCTCAACGCCGCTCAAGGCGGACCGTCGGTGCAGTACGCGCGAATCATGCGTGACCAGCTGCAGGCGTCGGGCATCCCGCCTGCCAACTACATCGGCCAGGGCGGCCTGTACGGCCGCTCGGATCTGGCCGGACTGAACCTGGCGCAGTATCCGTCCGTCCTGGTCGAGCTGGGCAATATGAAGAACCCCGCCGATTCGGCGCTGATGGAGTCCCCCGACGGACGGCAGAAATACGCCGACGCAGTGGTGCGCGGGATCGCGGGCTTCCTGGCCACCCAGGGCCAAGTGCGTTAGCTGGCGAGCAGACGGAAAATCGCCCGTTTTCGCGCCGAAAAGGGCGATTTTGCGTCTGCTCGCCGGGCTAGCTCTCCAGTTCCTTCTTCAGGTTGGCCAGCACCTCGGCCTGAATCTTCTTCAGCCCCAGCGGCGCAAACGTCTTCTCGAAGAAGCCCTTGACACCGCCCGCGCCATTCCAGGTGGTCTTGACGCTGACGCTGGATCCGGGTCCCGCCGGAGCCACGGTCCAGTTGGTGACCATCGACGAGTTCGCGTCCTTTTCGATGACGGTGTGGCCGGCCACGTCGACGTTGACCTGCACATCGCGGACGCGTGATTCGGTGGCCTGCAGCCGCCATTTGGCAACAGTGCCCTGCCCTTGGCCGCCCTCGAGCACCTCGTACTCGCTGTAGTGCGGAGAAAGGATTTTCGGGCGGACGTTCTGGTAATCCGCGACTGCAGCCAGTGTCGCCGCGGGCTCAGCACTGACCAAGATCGTGCTGGCTGCGCTCACCTGTCCCATCAGGCGCAACTCCTCAGTGTGTGATTGCGGTGCCGCTTGCGTGCGGGTGCATGCTGTGTCATCGGAGACTAGGGTATATCTGGTGCCTGTCCCGAGATCCGCCCTGTGGGCTCACACGTCGGGCGTAGAGCGGCTGCTGGCAAGCTATCGGTCCATCCCCGCGACATCCACGGTTCGACTCGCCAAGCCGACATCAAACCTGTTCCGCGCCCGCACCAAACGCGATGCGCCCGGGTTGGACGTCTCCGGACTGACCGGGGTCATCAGCATCGATCCCGAAGCCCGCACCGCCGACGTGGCCGGCATGTGCACCTATGAGGATCTGGTGACCGAGACACTGCCATACGGGCTTTCGCCGCTGGTGGTCCCGCAGCTGAAGACCATCACCCTGGGCGGCGCGGTCACCGGATTGGGCATTGAGTCGGCATCGTTCCGCAACGGTCTGCCGCACGAATCGGTGCTGGAGATGGACATCCTCACCGGCGCAGGCGAATTGCTCACCGTGTCTCCAGAAAAGCACGCCGACCTGTATCGCTCCTTTCCGAATTCCTATGGGACGCTGGGATATTCGACCAGATTGCGGATAGAGTTGGAGCCCGTCGCCCCCTTTGTAACGCTGCGGCACATACGATTTCACTCGTTGCCCGAGCTGCTAGAGGCGATGGAACGCGTCGTCGACACCAACGGACTGGACGGCGTCGCAGTGGACTACCTCGACGGGGTGGTGTTCAGCGCCGACGAGAGCTACCTCTGTGTGGGCACCCGGACCACCACCCCGGGACCCGTCAGCGACTACACCGGTAAAGACATCTACTACCGGTCGATTCAGCACGACGCCGGCGTCAAAGAAGACCGGTTGACCATCCACGACTACTTCTGGCGGTGGGACACCGATTGGTTTTGGTGCTCGCGCGCTTTCGGGGCGCAGCACCCGCGGCTGCGACGGTGGTGGCCCCGCCGGTACCGGCGCAGCAGCGTCTACTGGAAGCTGGTGGCGCTGGATCAGCGCTTCGGCATCGCCGACCGGATCGAGGCACGCAATGGGCGCCCACCGCGGGAGCGAGTGGTGCAGGATGTCGAGGTGCCGATCGAAAGGACCACCGAGTTCCTGGGGTGGTTCCTGGAAAACGTGCCCATCGCGCCGCTGTGGTTGTGCCCCCTGCGGTTGCGGGACAACGCCGGCTGGCCGCTGTATCCGATCCGGCCGGACCACACCTTCGTCAACGTCGGGTTCTGGTCCTCGGTGCCGGCCGGTTCCGACGAGGGTGCGACCAACCGGAGGATCGAAGCCAAGGTCAGCGAGCTCGACGGCCACAAGTCGCTCTACTCGGATTCCTTTTATACCCGCGACGAGTTTGATCAGCTCTACGGCGGGGAGTGCTACAACACCGTGAAAAAGACGTACGACCCCGACTCGCGTCTGCTCGATCTCTACGCAAAGGCGGTGCAACGACAATGACGACCACGAAACAATCAGAGCGTGCCACCACCGGCAAGCTGAGCATGGCCGAGGTGCTGGAGATCCTGACGGCCGGCGGACAACATCCGCTGAAGTTCACCGCCTACGACGGCAGCACGGCGGGACGCAACGACGCCGAGATGGGCCTGGACCTCTGCACTCCCCGGGGGGCCACCTATCTCGCCACGGCGCCCGGCGAGCTCGGCATCGCCCGCGCCTACATATCGGGTGATCTGCAAGCGCGTGGTGTGCACCCCGGCGACCCGTACGAGCTGCTGAAGATGCTGACCGACAAGGTCGAGTTCAAGCGGCCGTCGTTGCGGACGCTGGCTAACGTCGTGCGGTCGATCGGCGTCGAACACCTGCTGCCGGTCGCACCGCCGCCGCAGGAAAATCCGCCACGCTGGCGTCGGGTCGCGGACGGCTTCATGCACAGCAAGACCCGCGACGCCGAGGCGATCCACCACCACTACGACGTCTCCAACACGTTCTACGAATGGGTGCTCGGTCCGTCGATGACCTACACCTGCGCCGTCTATCCGACCGCCGACGCGACGCTGGAAGAGGCCCAGGAGAACAAGTACCGGCTGATTTTCGAAAAGCTGGGGCTCAAGCCCGGCGACCGGCTGCTCGACGTGGGCTGCGGCTGGGGCGGCATGGTCCGTTACGCGGCGCGCCGCGGCGTCCGCGCCATCGGCGCGACGCTGTCGGCCGAGCAGGCCAAGTGGGCGCGAAAGGCAATCGAGGACGAGGGCCTGCAGGATCTGGCCGAGGTGCGGCACTCCGACTACCGCGACGTGCCCGAGACGGGGTTCGACGCCGTGTCGTCGATCGGACTGACCGAGCACATCGGCGTGAAGAACTACCCGGCCTACTTCGGTTTTCTCAAGTCGAAGTTGCGCACCGGCGGGCTGCTGCTCAACCACTGCATCACCCGCCAGGACAACAAGCAGACCTCCTTCGCGGGCGGCTTCACCGACCGCTACGTCTTCCCCGACGGGGAGCTGACGGGCTCGGGCCGCATCATCACCGAAGTGCAGGACGTCGGGCTGGAAGTGCTGCACGAGGAGAACTTCCGCCACCACTACGCGATGACGCTGCGCGACTGGTGCCGCAATCTCGTCGAGCACTGGGAAGCAGCGGTCGGGGAAGTTGGTCTGCCCATCGCCAAAGTGTGGGGTTTGTATATGGCCGCTTCCCGAGTGGCCTTCGAGCAGAACAACCTTCAGCTGCATCACGTGCTGGCGGCCAACGTCGACACCTGGGGCAATGACAATTTGCCGCTGCGACCTTGGTGGACCCCGTAGCTCGTTCAGCCTTCAATACGGCGGGCGCCCAGTTCGCTCTGCAACAGTTCCAGCGCGGCTTCCTCGGGATCCCGACGCGGCTGTGACGAGTCGCTGCGGCCGGCTTCGGCAAGCATGCTTTCCTCTTCGTCGCGCTCCTCGCGTGCGAAGCGCTGCGGGGAATCCGCTTCGGGCGCAGGCTCTTCCACCTTCGCGGTGAACACCGGCTGACCCGGCTCGGGTCCGCCCGCCTCGCAGCGCACCCGCCAGTTCACGCCCAGCGCATCCTTAAGCGCCTCGGCGATCACGTCGGCGTTGCGTTGCTCGCATAGGCGTTTGGCCAGCGGCGCCGAAGTATGGGTCAGCACCAGGGTGTTGTCCTCCACGGCACGCACAGTGGCGCCCGCCAGCATCACTTCGGTAGTACGGCTACGCTGGCGCACCTTGTCGCGAACGGTCTGCCACATAGTTCGCACAGCGGCCGCACTGGGTTCGCCCGGCACCGGGGCTGCTTCACCGGTAGGCACAGGGGCGGTGGGTGCGGTCGGTTCAGGGGCCGGATTGCGCTTGGCCTCCGGGGCTACCGACTTTCGCGGCTGCGTTGCCGGCTTGGCGGGCGCGGGTGCAGTTGCCGGCGCGGACTCGGGAATCGAGATGTCCAGCCGGGTCTCGATCCTCTCGACACGTTGCAGCAGCGCCGACTCCGCCTCACTGGCCGAGGGCAGCAACAGTCGCGCGCAGACGACCTCGAGCAGCAGGCGCGGCGCCGTCGCACCGCGCATCTCGCCCAGCCCGGCTTGCACCACCTCGGCATAGCGGGTCAGGGTCGCCGACCCGATGCGGGCCGCTTGCTCCCGCATCCGGTCCAGCACGTCTTCAGGCGCATCCACCACGCCGCGACTCGCCGCATCCGGCACCGCCTGCAACACGATGAGGTCGCGGAATCGCTCCAACAGGTCGGTGGCGAAACGTCGCGGGTCGTGGCCGGCGTCGATCACTGATTCGACCGCACCGAACAGCGCCGCGGCGTCCCCAGCGGCCAGCGCATCGACGGCACCGTCGATCAGTGCGACGTCGGTCGCACCCAACAGACCGAGTGCCCGCTGGTATGTCAGGTGGTTGCTTTCGGCCCCGGCCACCAGCTGGTCCAGCACCGAGAGCGTGTCGCGCGGGGAACCGCCGCCGGCGCGGATAACCAGCGGATACACCGCGTCGTCGAGGATCACGCCTTCCTGTTCACAGATCCGTCCGATCAAGGACCGCATGGTGCGCGGCGGCAGCAGGCGGAACGGGTAGTGATGGGTGCGCGACCGAATCGTCGGCAACACTTTGTCCGGCTCGGTGGTGGCGAAGATGAAGATCAGGTGCTCGGGTGGTTCCTCCACGATCTTGAGCAGCGCATTGAAGCCGGCCGTGGTCACCATGTGCGCCTCGTCGACGATGAACACCCGGTAGCGCGACTGTGCCGGCGCATAGAAGGCGCGGTCACGCAGTTCGCGCGTATCGTCGACGCCGCCGTGGCTGGCAGCGTCGAGTTCGACGACGTCGATGCTTCCGGGAGCGTTCGGCGCCAGCGCCACGCAGGACTCGCACACCCCACACGGATGGGCCGTCGGTCCCTGAGCGCAGTTCAACGACCGGGCCAAGATGCGCGCCGACGAGGTCTTTCCGCAGCCCCGCGGCCCGGAGAACAGGTATGCGTGGTTGATGCGGCCGGCTTCCAGGGCGATGGACAGCGGCTCGGTGACGTGCTCCTGCCCCACCACCTCTGCGAACGAAGCCGGTCGATACTTGCGGTACAAGGCCACGTCAGCAGGCTACCGGCGGCCGGTGACGAAGCGGACGCCCGGGCGACGAGAGTGAAGCCACGATTTCGCGTGTGTACCTACGGCTTTGCGAGTGAATCCAGGGCGGGTTTTTTCGCCCGCCGCGACGCCACCCTCGGCTCACATTGAAAGCCACAGCTTCACAGGCAAAGCCGTCATTTCACACTCAATGACCGGGAGGAGCCACTTCAGTGCGCAGCAGACGAAGCCAGTCCAAGCAGCGACTCAGACGCCGCCAGCAGCGCACAAGTGGCCAGTCCCTCGACCGCGTTACGCAGGTCGGGCAACTTCGGAAAAGTGGGCGCAATCCGAATGTTCTTGTCGTCGGGATCTTTTCGATACGGGAACGACGCTCCCGCCTCGGTGACGGCGATACCGGCGTCCCTGGCCAGGGCGACGGTCCGCCGCGCCGTGCCGGGCAATACGTCGAGGCTTACGAAGTAACCGCCCTTCGGCTCCGTCCAGGAGGCGATCTTGGATTCGCTCAAGCGCCGATCCAGAATTTCCAGCGTCGCAGCGAACTTCGGCGCCAACAGCTGCTGGTGGCGCAACATGTGCAGGCGCACCCCGTCCGCGTCGCCGAAGAAGCGCAGATGCCGCAGCTGGTTGACCTTGTCCGGGCCGATCGACTTCTTGCCCGCGTACTGCAGATACCAGGCGATGTTGCCCAGCGATCCGCCCAGGAAACTGACCCCGGCGCCGGCGAAGGTGATCTTCGAGGTGGATGCGAAGACGTAGGGCCGATGCGGGTTGCCGGCCTTCGCGGCCAGTCCCAGCACATCAACCTGACGGACGAAGTCCAACGTCAGGGTGTGCACCGCATAGGCGTTATCCCAGAACAGCCGGAAGTCGGGCGCCGCCGTCCGCATCTGCACCAGCCGGCGCACCGTTTCCCAGGAATAGGTGACGCCGGTGGGGTTGCCGAACACGGGCACGGACCACATGCCCTTGATCGCCGGGTCGGCGGCGACCAGCTCCTCGATCAGGTCGACGTCCGGACCGTCCTGAAGCATCGGGACCGGGATCATCTCGATGCCCATCGTCTCGGTGATGGCGAAGTGCCGGTCGTAACCCGGAACGGGACAGAGGAATTTGACGCCGCCCTGCTCCTGAATCCAGGGCCGCGGCGAGTCCACGCCGCCGTACAACAGCGAGAACGCCACCAGGTCGTGCATCAGCTCCAGGCTGGAATTGTTGCCCGCGATCAGGTTCTGCACCGGGATGCCCAGCAACTCGCCGAAGATGGCACGCAGTCCGGGCAAGCCGTGCAGGCCGCCGTAGTTGCGGGTGTCGGTGCCCTCCTCGTCGCGGTAGTCGTCACCCGGCAGGCTGAGCACCTGATTGGACAGATCAAGCTGTTCGCCGGACGGCTTGCCGCGGGTCAGATCCAGCGACAGCTTTTTGGCCTGCAGCTCCGCATAGTCCTGCTGATGGCGGGCATGCAGGGCAGCCAGCTCTTCAGGGCTGAGGGAATCGAACGCCACTACACGGCCTTTCGGGTCCTAGGCAGCAAAAGTTGGGCCGGTATTGGCCTCTGCGCCCCCGATTGAGGGGACCCCGCGCACCCGACAGAGCCCATTGACCCTTGCTGCCTTCCGGCCCTGGGGGAGTTCACAGGATAAACGCCGCGCGGGGTCCATCGGCGAGTGTAATACCTGGGCGTGGAACACTCGGCTTCGGTCGTAGCAGGCCGCGAAACGCTGGACGTTGACTCAGCGGCTACCATGGCGGCGGAGGATTCGCCTAGTGGCCTATGGCGCTCGCCTGGAACGCGGGTTGGGTTAACAGCCCTCGCGGGTTCAAATCCCGCATCCTCCGCAACGGGTCGCCCTTGGTTTCGGGGCGCGGACATGCACGATTGTGGGCTGGTCGGCCTCTATGCTGGCCTGAGCTCCGGCAGCTTGCGGGACTGAGGGAGAAGTATGGGACGCACGTGGGCCATCGTGTGGCATGCATTGTTTTCGATCATTGCCGGCGTCCTCTACTTCTTCTGCGTGTTGCCGCGCTGGTCGGAGCTGATGGGTGAGACGCCGCACGCATTGGGCATGGCGGGCCGGATCGCCTCGGGCGCGCTGATCGGTCTGGCTGCCCTGCCGGTGGTCTTCACGTTGCTGCGCACCCGCAGGCCCGAGCTGGGCACCCCGCAGTTGGCTTTGTCCATACGGCTTTGGTCGATCGTCGCCCACGTGCTGGCCGGGGTGCTCATCATCGGCACCGCGATCAGCGAGATCTGGCTCAGTCTGGACGCGGCCGGCCAGTGGTTGTTCGGTGTTTACGGCGCCGCCGCCGCGATCGCCGTGCTGGGAATCTTCGGGTTCTACCTGTCATTTGTCGCCGAGTTGCCGGCGCCGCCACCGAAACCGATCAAGTTGAAGGAGCCCAAGGCGAAGCGCAAGGAGCGCAAGAAGCGGGGCAAGGACACAGACGCCGAAGCGGCCGACGAGTCCCACGAGATCACCGACACCGAGGCCGGCGACGCCGAGTCCGGGGCCGACGAGATCACCGACACCGAGGCTGTCGAGGCCAGCGACGCCGAGGCCGCCGAGACCACCGAGGTCGAACTCAGCGAATCACAGGAGGTCGAATCGGAGCCGGCCGACGAATCCGTCGACGCCACTAAAGAGAGCACCGAAGGCTCGCAGGCCACCACCGAAATCCCCAAGCCCACGCCAGAATCCGACACCCCGACGCAGGAAGCCCCGGCAGCCGACACCCAGGTCAGCAAAGCCGCGGAGAAGCCCAAGCCGAAGCTGCAGAACCGGCGCCCGACCGGCAAGACATCACATCGGCGCCGGCGCACCCGAGGCGGCGGCGTCGCAGTCGAGGACTGAGGCGAATACAGCTAGCCGTCTCGACGACGGAGGCGCTCGAGGTAGGCCGCGATGCGCTGACGCGTCTCCTCTGTCCCCCATAGCCCGCGGACCTCGCGGTCGAAATCGGCGCCGTTGCTGATCCGCGCCAAAGTGGGGTTTCGCAACTGCGCTTTGGTCTGGCGATACGCGGCGGGCGGAATCTCGGCGAGGTCCGACGCCTCCGCCAGAGCCGCGTCGATGAGCTCGTCGGCGACGATGCGGTCGACCAGCCTCATTTCGACAGCGTCGGCATCGCGATAGATCCGACCGCCCAGCACGACTTCCTCCGCGCGATGTCCGCAGGCGTAACGCATCACCTCCAGCGCGGCCACCGGAAACGGAACCCCGACGCGGACCTCGGACGCCCCGATCTGCCCGGACGACGTCATCACGCGACGATCACATGCGCAGGCCAGCACGCACCCGCCCGCTATGGCGGCGCCGTTAACCGCCGCGACCGTCGGCCCGGGGTAGCCGAACAGCGCCACGAACAGATCCGACAGAGCCGGGATCAGCCGATCGGTGTAGTCAGCGCCGCCCTGTACGACGCGATCGAGGTCGACCCCTGCGCTGAACACCCGGCCGGCACCGGTGACGACCAAAGGCGCGCCGCCGGCCCGCTGCAACTCACGCACCGCCTCGGTCAGCTCGTCAGCGAACTCGACGTCGAGGGCGTTGACGCGCCCCGACGAGAAAGTCAGCACGCGGACCGCGCCCTGCGTCTGGACCTCGATCACGCTGCCGACTCTACTTCCGGCCGGAAACGAGAATCACCGGTATATCGGTGTTCTCGTCGGTGTAATAGCTCGCGCAAACGCGGTGGTAGCCGTCGGCGATCTGCACCGGTACACAGGTGTCGAGATCGCCACGGACCAGCAGAATCGGCGACAGTGGCTGCTTGTCCTTGATCTTGGACAGATCCGCGGCGACGTGCGGGTTGTCTCGCGGCAGCAGCGGCAGCCGAGCGGCCCGGAGAATGTCCTTGGCCTTTCTGTGCACGACGACACCGGCCCGCAGCCGCTCCGTCAACTCCTTCACGACGTGCGGGTCCGCGAGCAGATCAAGGTAGTCGGAAGCCGCTGGAAAGTCATGGGCCTCAGGCTTTTCCAGCCATCTCACGCGTGGCATCGAATGCCTCCCTTCATCTGTCGAAGCAGCCTATCTGCCGCCGCGAAAAATTGGGATCGGTAGCACCCCGGGGGTTCTGTACTTGCCCGGATGACGTCGTCAACAGGGCGGCGCACGAAGGAAGGGAACTCCAGTGAAACGTCTTCTCGCAGCAGCGATTGGAAGCCTGGGCTGCGCGTCGGCTCTGGTGGGTTGTTCAAGCGGTGGCATCCCGCTGCCGGACCGGCGAGCATGGCCAGCGGCGGCGGGGTCACGCAGGTCAAGGTCGGCGGTAGCGACCTGGCGGGCTTGGACCCGGCCACTGTGACATGCGTCAAGCAGGCCGGCAAGATCAGCATCGGCAGCGGCAACACCGCCGGTAAGCAACAGGCCGTGGCCGTGGTGATGACCGACGAGGCCGCTCCGAAGGTCGAGTCGCTGATCCTGGTCGTCGACGGCAACGCCCTGTCCGTCGCAAACAACATGGGCCAGAACCTCGGCTCGGCGAAGGTGGCGGTGGACGGCAAGACCTACACCATCACCGGCCAGGCCCAGGGTGCGGACATGAAGAACCCGATGGCCGGATTGATCACCAAGGACTTCAGCATCAAGGCGACATGTGGCTGATGGGCCGGAACACGGACGGCGGACGTGCAACGCATGTCCGCCGCTCCGGTCTTTGCGGCGGCAGACGGGGCGCCCCGGATCGAAACGGACTTATGATGCAGCCGTGTCGATCCCCGGCGAATTGCAGCGCGCGCGGCGCCTGACGTTTGCCGCCGACGAGATCGCGGCCAGGGATCTGCTGCTGTCCCTGATCCCCCAGATCGAGCAGGCCGATCGCGACGATCTCATGCTGGAAGTGCTCGCCCAGCTGGGCGAGATCTACCTGGTCCGCGGCGCGAATGACGGTGTAGCCGAGTGTATCCGACGGATCCGCGACTGTGTGCGGATTTACGCCGACATTGCCGCCGGCGCACTGCCGGAAGCGGCCGCGCAGGTTCGCTTTTCCGACACCGAGGTTGCGGCGATGATCCGTCGATATTCGCGACGTGCCCAATTTTTGGAAGCGGGCCTGGCCGCGGCACAAGGCGATCACGATCATGCCGCTGCGTCCCTGACGGCCCTGGAAGCGGACGGCGACTTCCCCGCCCTCGCCGAGGAACACGCTTTCCTGGTCACCTACGCGCAGGTCCTGTGTGCGAGCGCGCTCTGCGACGACGACCTGCACGTGCAGTCAGTTGCTTTGTGGAAGAAGGTGATTAATGCACTGGATCGGGGAGTGGACGGCGACGAGGCGATGGACTTTCTGCGGGTGACCGCCGGCACCGCGTACGGCCGGTACTGCGTCGAGACCGGGCGGCTCTCGGAGGCCCAGCCGTGGCTCCGCCGTGCCGGCGCCCGCGCACAGACGAACGGGTGGGAATTAGCCTCGGCCAGAACACAATTGGAGCGAGCGGCGGCGGCCTGGTCGGCGCGCGACAAGGTGACCACCGAGCAGTTGGCATCGGGAGCCTACCCGGTCATCGCCCGGCACGCCCGAGCCCACGACGTCTCGCGGTGCTGGCTGTACCTCGGCCTCACCCGCATGGCGGCCAACGCACTGGAAGCCGCCGACCAGTGCTGGGAGCACGCCGAACGGCACTGGCGCGAGTTCGGAAAGCCGTTGCATATTCATCGTATTCTGTTGCAGCGCAGCTGGTTAGAGATATTCCGCGGCCGCTTCTCGGCAGCCGTTGAGCTGATTGCCCAAGCCCGGGAATTCCTTGACGCCTCACCGCGCAGCAGCTGGCTGCAATACGCCCGGCTCGACTACCACCTCGGTACGGTGTGGCGTGCGGACGCATTGACGGACTTGGGCCTCGACGCCATGGGCGACCCTTCGGACAGCTGGCAGGAGGTCGAAGCGCGGCACGGGAAGTCGCTCGGCGTCATCCGGGGGCAGGTCAACGCTCAGCAGCATCGGCGCGCGATGACCAAGCTCGAGCAAGCGGCGGAGCTGAAAGTTCCTGCCGCGCTGGCGGTCGACTCGGTGCGGTATTCCATCGCCGACGCCGACGCCAGATCCCGTTGGGCCACCTATGTTTCGGCGCCCATGTTGGCCGGCGCCTTCGCGGCCGCGTGGGAGTGGGAGAACACCGAACTAGTCAGCGAGTTGATTGAATACCACAGCGCGCGTGGCACGTTCAGTAGCGAACCGGTGCAACGTGAAAGCCAGGAGTGGGCATCCACCGCCACCGCGCCGGTCCTGGCCGACGCAGACGTCGCGGCGCTGGCCGCAGCCGGACCCGCAGTGGGCGGCCAGGTTACCCTCACCCGGCTGGGCCCGTTGCCACCGTTGCAGATGCAACCGGATGCCGCGCCGATTATGAGCCACTATCGCGCACTGGCGTTGCGGCGCTACGGCCGTGACGTCACCGCCGCCGAGCCTGCCTGGACGACCTGGCCATGAGCGAACCGGACCGGCTGACTCTGGTCCTGCGTTACGCCGATGTCGGGATCGCCACATACGGCAGTTTGCGGGTGGTCGGGCAGCCGTCGAAAACGGTGACCTGGGTGGTGGACGAACCCATTCTGCTTGCGGCGCTGCAGGAATTGGCGGACGCCTTGCCTGAGCCGCGCGGGTCGGAGAACCGACGCGATGCCATCGAGCGTGCCCTGACCCGCGGACCGTTCGCGGCACCGGACACCGAACTGACGGTCGCCTACATCCTCGGCGTGCTGCTGATCGGCGCGGCGGGATGGCAGCTGCTGGCGGAGTGCGTGGCTTCGCCGCGTGCGGCGCTGTTCGTCTCGCCCACGGCCCGGCTGGCGCGTGTCCCCTGGGCAGTGCTGGCGTTGCCGAAATCGTGGCCCAGTCCAGAGGACCTGGTACGCCTCCGGGCGGAGGCGTTCACTGTCAGCGGTACTGTGGCCGCCCCAATCCCTTGGCAGTTAACCGATGTTCGTGACCACACCGACGGCTATCGGCTGATGGAGCTGGTGGACGTGTTGATGGCGGTACCGCAGAACATCGTGCACGCGCCTCGAACCCCGGCGCTGTGGCATGCCCGTCAGGACGGCCCGCCGCTGCTGGTCCTCGATCCACGGGTTCCGGGGCAACTTCCGGACTCGCCGCTGGGCTCGGTGCTGGGCAGACCCTCCGAACAGACGCCGTTGGCGCAACACTTCGCCGAACTGTTGGACCGCGGGCCGGTGCTGCCGGCGGTCGGTGCGGCCGTGGAGCTGTTTCGCCGCCAGGACGCGAACCGCAAATGGTTGGCGGAGCTCCTGGGGCAAAGCGCGCGGCCACCGCGTCGGCTCATCTACGTCGGGCACGCGAGTTCGGCCGACGGCGATCCGGATCAAGCCGGCCGGGCCGATCGGGCCGCCCTGCACTTGGCCTGCACCGCAGCGATTCCCGGTGACGCCGATCCCGTCGGTGAGCACCGGCCGCTAACCGCGTCGGACCTCATGTCGTTGCGGTTGCCGATGCCGCCCCGGGTGGCCCTGCTGGCCTGCGCGTCGGGCGGTGACTATCAATTCGACGAGGCGACCGGTCTGGTGGCGGCGATGATCCTCGGTGGCGCGCAGTTGGTGACCGCCACGCTGTGGTCGCTGCCGACCACCGCCGCCTATCGGCGATTTGGCGCGACCGACGGTGACCCGATGGCCGACGTGGTCATCGCCGTCGATCGGGCGCACGAGGACGTCGACGCGGGATGCGCCGTGAATCGCTGGCAGCGCGAGCAGATGCGACGCTGGCGCGACGGTGACGTCACCGCCAGCCCGCTGTATTGGGCTGCATTGGTGACGTTTACGGTCGACGGAGTGCGATGACGCTCAGATGGAGGTCAGCTCCGCCGCCCGGACGGCCAGCACGTCGTCGGGCAACGAAAGCTGCTCTGGTGCAGCAGGATCGAATGCCACCAGCAGTACGGCTCCCGGACGCAACCACGAGGCCACCTGGTCACCGTCGTGATGAGTCAAGCGGCCGACGAACGTCGCCCCGTCCACACTGGTCACCTGAATCCTGATCCGGTCCCTGCCGGATGCATCGCATACGGTTCCGACTCCGACGATACGGTCGTCCGCTGAAATCTGTGCCATGTTCATGCGACCAGGTTCTCGCTGCCGATCGGCTACCGAACCCAACTTTTCCGATGTCGATATTTCCGGAATGCCCCTATCCTGTGCAGATGAGCGCCGAGCCGCAGGTGACGACTGCCGCAACGGCGCGGGTGGCGGGGCATCCCCGGCGGGCGGTGATCGAGCAAGCCTGGCGCGCAATCGGTCCCGGCGTCGAGGTGCTCAGCAGCGACGACGGCGGACCCTTGACCAGGACCGTCAAACGCATCATCGACCCGCTGGTGCTGCGCTTACGGGCGAACCCGCAGTATTCGGTACCGGTCGTGAGCGCGGACTGCGCCGCGGCAATGCGCGAGCTGATCATCGACAATGCACCCCAACTGCGCGCTGCCGCAGCATGGTTCGAGGTTCTCAAACTCGAGCGCCGCAGGGCGCGCATTCGCAGCGGAAACGCTCAGGAGCTGTACTTTCCGGTCTGCTTCGAACTCGCCGTGACGAAAGGTGCGCCCACCCCGGAAGATCGCGAGACGCCTGCTGCGGTACTGCACGACATCCACCAGGGCCGCGACCGCACCGCGATCGAGGTGCTCAACCAATACGTGGCGAATCCCGATGCGGTCGCCATGCTGACCGACCAGCTGAACCGCAGCTGGGCCGACGTGCACGCCGAAGATGCGGTCATCGATCCGTTCCTGGCTCGTCTGACCACGGTCCTGGGACCTGCCGGCAGTCACGGCGCGTCTGTCGCGCGTCAGCGCGTCTGGTCGACCGTGATCGCGGACACGGTGCCCTACCAGCTGGGCGCCCTGGCCCGCGTCGAGACCGCGCAGTTGCCCTGGTCCATCGTCGGGTTGGGATTGAGTTCCGTTGTGCCACAACGACGGCCGCAAATCCAAGGCAGCGCAAATGAGCCAGGCGAACGCCCGTTGGATCGCAGCGTGGTGGACCGGGTGCGCGCGACCTTGCGCCGCGCGCTGGATCGCGACGCCTTGCCTGACATCCCGCTGCTGTGCGACGAAGAGGTCGACCGGGCCTGCGCGCCCTGGGGATTATTGGGCGAGGACAAACAGGCCACGCTGGTGACCGGCATCGAAGTCGCAGTCGAACTCACGCCACTGGACCCGTCGGTCACCAGTCGCTACGCCCTGGCCGCACAGATCCAGGCCCGGCTGCGGAAAGAGGCGTATGTGCTGCACGCCAGGCGCTATCTCGCCGAAGGCGGCCCGATCCATCCGCGCCAACAGCAAGTGGTCGACGACCTCGCCAACTACGCCCAGCCCTACCTGAGCCGGCTGTGGGCGCGTCTGCACGGCCGCGACGTCTGGCAGGAGCCGTGTGACGACGTCGACGAGGTGCGGTCCCTGCTCGAAGGGGCGGCCAGATCGGTGAGCCTGGATCACCGTCAGCGAATCAAGTCGATGCTGGAATTGCAGGTGGCGGGATGAGATTGGTCGCGGACTCCGGCCTGTGGACCGCCGGGGAGCATCGCGCCTCTGCGGCAACGCCGTTGGTCGCGGTGCTGGAAGTCAGTGGCGCGGTGTTGTCCTGGACGGTCGACGACCCGCCCGACGACACGACCGCCCAGATCACCTTCACCGATCTGACTCGCGCCGACTGGCTTTGGCGTGTTGTCGGCGATCACGGGCATGTCACGCTGGCATCGGCGGTAAACGGCCGCACTCCCGGCGATACTGACAGCATCGAGCTCACCGGTGTCGACATCGCGCCCGGATCGTTGACGCCGCTGCGCAGGCTGGCCATCGGCCATTGGCTGCGCCGGTGGTGGCCCGCCAGCCGGCGCGACGGCATCGTCGCCTTGGACCGCGCGCTGCTCGACGTCGAGGTCGCGTTGTTGACAGCCGGCGCACAGGACTTCTTCACTGACGACACCCTCGACTCGGATGTGACGGAGTTGCTGGCACCGCACGCCGGCGCGCTGCTCAGGGATCTAAGCCGTGGCGATCCGCGGGTGGGCGATCTGGTGCGCGCCGGCGCCGGCCTGGCCGACGAAGTCGGCCTGGACGGCTTGGGTTGGCCGGAATTGTTTGCCGCTCTTGATGATTCAAGTTTCAAGCTGGCCGCACCGGCGGCCCGTCAGGATGATTACGCGTTGGCCGCCGGGTCCGATGCGGGTCGGCGTGGCGCGGCCGCAATCAGTCGCGGCGTTGCATCGATCAACTGGAGTGCGGTGCCGCCCGGAATCTTCGACGCGGGCGAAGACACCGTCGAGTGGAGCGTCAACGTGCAGGACACGGCGGTGGCCGCCGTCGTGTCGGCCATGGTCATCGGGCCGCACCCCGCCACCGGCGTTTCGGTGCGTGTCGAATCCGGAAACGTCACCGCCGCCGGCGCGCTGGCCGCCGACGGCCAGGCCATCCTTCCCGTGGTCGACGCGCAACAGCGGCCACTCTCGGAATCGGCTGCGTGGGACCATGATTGGGCCGCGACGTCGGTACACGTGGGTGCCGGTGCAGCGGAGACACCGCAGACGCGGGAGCGGGTTCGCCGCTGGGCCCGATCCCGGTTGGACCGGCCGTCGGCGGACGCCTTCCTCGCCGAGATCCTGGCCGCCGAATCGGCCTACTGAGCGCTGGATCGTTCGCCTATGCTGAGCGAGTGCCAAACAGCTATCGCGTCGTGCAATGGACCACCGGAAACGTCGGCAAGTGCTCGTTGGAGGCGGTCGCCGCGCACCCATCGCTCGAACTGGTCGGGTGCTACGCCTGGTCACCCGAGAAGGCCGGCCGCGACGCCGGCGAACTGTGCGGGATAGCGCCGCTGGGCATAGCCGCCACCAACGACGTCGATGCGCTGCTGAGTCTGAAACCCGATTGCGTCGTCTACAACCCGATGTGGATCAACGTCGACGAACTGGTCCGCATTCTTTCCGCGGGTGTGAACGTGGTGACGACGGCAGCGTTCATCACCGGTCACAACCTGGGCGAAGGCCGCGACCGCATCTTGGCGGCATGCCAGCAGGGTGGCTCCACCATCTTCGGTTCTGGCGTCAGCCCCGGGTTCGCCGAGCTGTTGGCCATCGTCTCGGCGATGGTCTGTAACCGGGTCGACAAGGTAACCGTCAGCGAGGCCGCCGACACCACGTTCTACGATTCGCCGGACACCGAGAAGCCGGTGGGCTTCGGCCAGCCGATTGATCACCCGGAACTGCAGCAGATGGCGGCCAACGGCACCGCCATCTTCGGTGAAGCCGTCCGGCTGGTGGCCGACGCGCTCGGTGTCGAGCTCGACGACGTGCGTTGTGTGTCCGAATTCGCCCAGACCACAGCAGATCTCGACCTCGGTTCGTGGACCATACCCGCCGGATGCGTGGCAGGCACCTTCATCAGCTGGCAGGGGATCGTCGGCGACAAAACCTTGATCGACCTGAACGTCCGCTGGCGCAAGGGGCAGACGCTCGAGCCCGACTGGAAGATCGAGCAGGACGGCTGGGTGATTCAGGTCGACGGGCAGCCGACGGTAACCACCAAGGTCGGCTTCCTGCCGCCGCCGTACTTCCAGGCCGAGACAATTGCCGACTTCATGGTTATCGGGCACATCATGGTCGCCATGCCCCCCGTCAACGCGATCCCGGCCGTCGTCGCCGCGGCGCCGGGCATCGCGACGTACAACGATTTGCCGTTGACGCTGCCCCGTGGCGTGGTGCCCGCGTAGCCAGGGGCGAGCTGGGCCCACACCGCAGGTAGGGGAACGCAAAATCGCACTAGGACCCCCCTTTTTTAAGCGATTTTGCGTCTCCTCGCGCTGCTAAGTTTTGCGGCCATGCGCTCTCGGGTAGTCGATCCAGATGACCATCGAAAACAAACTGAGAAACAAAGCCCAATATTGGGGCGGCCGGGCCAGAGAGACCGTCGGCCGGGTCACCGGAAACAGGCGTACCGAGTACGAAGGCCAGCGCGATCAGGTGAAGGCCAACCTGAAAGATGCCGGAGAGAAGGTGAGAGACGCTTTCTGGAGCTTGCTGCCCGGCCGACGCGCCAGGGTTCAAGATCGGCCGGTGCGGGGTAACCAACGCGCGTATCAATCGCGATTTCGCAGGAGCAGAGGAATCCCATGAGCGCGGAAGACAAGATCAAGAACAAGATCGACGACTTGGGCGGCAAGGCCAAGGAGGCCGTAGGCAAGGCCACCGGTGATGACCGCACCAGGGATGAAGGCCGGGGCGATCAGGCGAAGTCCAGCCTGAAGGACGCCGGTGAGAAAGTGAAGGACGCCTTCAGGAAATAGCGCTCCGCACAGTCAGCAAGTTGCCGGCATGTCCGGCGACTTGCTGTTTGTTTTTGAGGGAGCACCGATCCGGTTCGCGGATTGAGACCTGCGGCTTCGGGCAATCTAAAGCGTCATCGGGTCCGAATACCAAGTGAGCAAGACCGCACGATACGAAACGGTTGGAGATATGCACGTCGAAAAATTGGCAGAGACGCGCTGCGTGCGCCGGCTCGCGGCGGCCGGCGGTGGAGCCGCGATGGCGTTTGCTTTCGCACTGGGAGCGGTGCCCACGCCGGCCGCATCCGCGGATCCGTGTCCCGACGTCGAGGTGGTGTTCGCCCGTGGCTCCGGAGAGCCGCCTGGCGTCGGTGGCATCGGAGGATCTTTCGTCGAGCAGCTGCGCTCGAAGATCGGATCGAGGTCGCTCGGCGTTTATCCGGTCAACTACCCGGCCAGCACCGATTTCGGCAGCCCGGATTTCCCCCTGACCGTCATCGACGGGATTCGCGACGCCGGATCTCACATTCAGTCGATGGCAGCGAACTGTCCCCAAACCCGCGAGGTCCTCGGCGGATACTCCCAGGGCGCGGCAGTCGCGGGCTACGTCACGTCGGCCGCGGTTCCGCCGGGCGTGCCCGCGGCCGCGGTGCCCAGGCCGCTGGCGCCCGACATCGCAAATCACGTCGCCGCGGTCACGCTCTTCGGGACTCCGTCGGATCAATTCCTGTCACAGTACGGCGCACCGCCGATCGTCATCGGGCCGCTGTACCGGCCCAAGACCATCGAGCTGTGCGCCCCCGGTGACGGAATCTGCGGCCCCGGCGGCAGCGGCCCCAATGCCGAGCACACCCTCTACGCCGCCAACGGCATGACGGACCAGGCTGCGGACTTCGCCGCCAGTCACCTGTGAGGTTGGCCAGAGCTCCCCATAACATCGCATCATGCGTGTTCTGGTGACAGGTGGTACTGGATTTGTCGGCGGTTGGACCGCCAAGGCGATTGCTGATGCGGGCCACTCCGTTCGCTTCCTGGTGCGAACCCCGGCCAAGCTGCAGACGTCCGTCGCCAAGCTCGGCGTCGACGTGTCGGATTACGTCGTCGGCGACATCAAGGACCGCGACTCCGTCCGCAAGGCGTTGACCGGCTGCGACGCCGTCGTACACAGCGCCGCCCTGGTGGCAACCGACCCGCGGCAGACGCCGCAGATGCTGAGCACGAACATGCAGGGCGCCGGAAACGTCCTCGGGCAAGCCGTCCAACTCGGACTCGATCCGATCGTGCACGTGTCGAGCTTTACCGCGCTTTTCCATCCGGACTTGCAGACTCTGACCGCCGACCTGCCCGTCGTCGGCGGAACGGACGGCTACGGAATCTCCAAAGCGCAGGTCGAAATCTATGCCCGCGGATTGCAGGACGCCGGGGCGCCGGTGAACATCACCTATCCCGGCATGGTGCTCGGTCCGCCCGTCGGCGACCAATTCGGCGAGGCCGGCGAAGGTGTCAAGGCTGCGCTGCAAATTCACACCATTCCGGGCCGGGGCGCGGCGTGGCTGGTCATCGACGCTCGCGATGTGGCGGCGGTGCACGCGGCATTGCTGGAACCGGGACGCGGCCCGCGTCGCTATATGGTTGGCGGCCATCGGGTTCCGGTGGCCGAGCTGGCGAACATGCTCGGAAAGGTCGCGGGCACCCCGATAGTGAGCGTTCCGGTGCCCGACACCGTGCTGCGGGTGGCGGGTACGTTGTTGGACCTGGCGGGGCCGTATCTGCCTTTCGACAATCCGTTTACCGCGGCGGGCATGCAGTACTACACGCAGATGCCGGAGTCCGACGATTCGCCGAGTGAGCGGGATCTCGGCATCACCTATCGGGATCCGCGCACCACCCTGGCCGACACGGTCGCGGCGCTACGCGCACAAGCCGGTTAAGTTTCCCGGGCCGGACCATCGACGTCGTCGTCGGGTGGGGCGACCGGCGGAGGCGACGCAACGGGCGGCGCGTTCTTCAGCCAATCCTTCAGCCGGAACAGCTGGTTGATCACGATGCCGAGCGCCAGCAGCACCAGCGTCACCACGATGATTGCGGTGGTCACTCCTCCATGGTGGCAGGCCGGCGCGGCAAAGTCCGAAAAGGAACACGTGCTTGTGAGATTCTGTGCGGGTGTCCGCGTCTCCTGCGGCGAACGCGCCGTCGGGTGTAGTGACTTTCTTGTTCACCGACGTCGAGGGTTCGACTAGCCGGTGGGAGGCCGACGCCGACGGTATGCGGGCGGCGCTCGCAACGCATGACGAGGTATTGCGCAACGCGATCGAGGCGCACGGCGGCTGGCTGTTCAAGCACACGGGTGACGGGGTGTGCGCCGCGTTCGCCTCGGCCCGGTCTGCTGTCGATGCTGCGACGGCTGCGCAAAGAGCGCTTGAGCTGCCAGTCCGGATGGGGTTGGCCACCGGCGAAGCCGAGTTGCGGGGAGCTGACTACTTCGGTCCGGTGCTCAACCGGACCGCGCGGGTGATGGCTGCCGGGCACGGTGGTCAGGTGCTGCTGGCCGAGTCGACGGCCAGCCTGCTCAGCGGGGTGGATCTACGGGACTTGGGACGACGGCGGTTGCGAGATCTCCCTAGTCCGGTTGGGGTTTTCCAGCTGCAAGCACCGGGACTGGGGACGGATTTCCCACCGCTTCGGACGCTGGAGGTCAACGCGGGAAACCTCCGCCCGGCGGTAACCAGCTTCGTCGGCCGCGAGGCCGAGATCGCCGAGGTGCAGGCTGCGTTGCGGGCACATCGGTTGGTGACGCTGACCGGGGTAGGCGGGGTCGGCAAGACCCGTCTGGCAACCGAAGCCGCGGCACAGCTGTCCCATGAATTCCCGGACGGCATATGGCTTTTCGAGCTGGCCGCGGTCACCGATCCCGCGGCGGTGCCCGATGCGGTGGCCACGGAACTGGGTGTCACCCAGCGACCGGGCATGACAATGGCCGAAAGTGTGGCCGCCGCCCAGGAGGGCAGAATCCGGCTGTTGGTGTTCGACAACTGCGAGCACCTGCGCGACGCCGCTGCCGATTTGATCGAGACCGTGCTGGCGGTGTCACCGACCGTGCGGGTTCTGACGACCAGCCGGGAGGGGCTTGGGCTTGGCGATGAACAACTACGGCCGGTGCCCTCGCTGGACGTCGGCGCCGGTACCGACTCGGCCGCCGTCAAGCTGTACGTCGAACGGGCGGGCAACGTTTCGCCGCACTTCTCGCTGACCGATGCGAGCGACGCCGACGCAGCGGTCGAGATCTGCCGTCGTCTGGACGGAATCCCGTTGGCGATCGAACTGGCGGCCTCACGGATGGCGTCGATGACGCTGAACGAGGTGCGCGATCGCCTGGATCAACGGTTCCGGCTACTCGTCGGCTCACGGCGCGGGCTGGAACGCCATCAAACCTTGCACCATGCGGTGGCATGGTCTTACGACCAGCTTGGCGATGCCGAAAAGGCGCTGCTGGAACGGTGTTCGGTATTCGCCGGCGGATTTGACCTGCAAAGCGCTTGTGCGATCACAGGTTTCGCCGCTGCCGCCGATCTCCCAGATGACTTCGAAGTGCTCGATCTACTTGGCGCCCTCGTGCGTAAGTCGCTGCTTGTCGCCGACAGGTCGGCCGGGCGCACCAGGTTCTCGATGTTGGAGACGATTCGCCAATTCGCCGAGGAGCAACTGGTCGCCCGTGGCGAGGCAACCCAGGTTCGGAATGCCCATGCGCGCTACTTCGCCGGCCGCGAAACCGACATCCTGGCGCTATGGGACAGCCCTCGCCAGCGTGAAGCCTACGAATGGTTCACCACGGAACTGGCGAACCTGCGCACCGCGTTTCGGTGGGGCGCCGACCACAATGACCTCGACGTCACCGTGGCCATCGTCACTTACTCGGGGCTGTTCGGCTATCTGGTGGAGAACTACGAGCCGGTTGCCTGGGCTGAAGAGCTCATCGAGCCCGCCCGTGCCGTCCACCATCCCCGGCTGGCGACCCTATACGGGACTGCGGCGGTCTGCTGGGCGCTGGGACGGGTCGACCAGGCGATCGGCTACGCCGAGGCGAGCCTGCTCGCCAGGCGCAGCGACGCGGTGGCGTTTGGTCTCGACGGCTTGCCGGGTGGTGTGTACGTGTTGACGGGTCAGTACGAGCGGTGCTTCGAGTGGTACCGCGCTTATTTCAAAGCTGGCCGTGATGATCGCACACTCGCCCGCGACTGCATGATCTGCGCACTGGTCCTGGCAGGCCGCCACGATGAGGCGATGGCCGCCGCCGATGGCCTGATCGAAGCGGCGGAGGCTAGCGGAAACCCCTGGGAAATCTCGTACGCATTGCTGAGCCACGGCCTCGCCTTCGCGGACGCCGATCCTGTTGGCGCACTGGACGCCCTGCGCCGCGGCTGGGTGATCGCCCAAAACAGCGGTATCCGCTGCAACGAGTCATACCTGGCGGGCAACCTGGCCCGACTTGAGGCCCTGCACGGCGACCAGCTGGCGGCGTTGGACTATATCGCTGTGGCCATCGAGAATTATCGCCGGTCGGGCAATTTCCCGAGTATGAGTTTTCACCTGGCCCTCCTTGCAGCGCATCTGTACCGTCTCGGGCGCCACGCACCGGCGGCGACGCTGGCCGGCCATGCGGCCATCTCGCTCGTGGTGGGCGCGTGGCCTGAACTTAGGCCCGCCATTGCGGGCCTCCGCGAGGTCCTTGGCGACGAAACTTATGAATCACTCGCCCGCAGGGGTGAGACGATGAGCCACGCCGTCATCGCGACCTACGCATCCGACCAAATCGACGAAGCCCGAGCAGAACTCAAACGATGCGGAGCGGGCTCCTAGCTGTTCAGGCCACGTCACAGGGTCGTGACGTACCCGCCGTCGATGCGGTAGTCGGATCCGGTGATGTTCCCGGCGCGGTCACTGGCCAGGAAGACGATCAGGTCTGCGACTTCTTCAGGAGTGCTGAACCGGCCCGTGGGTGCGGCGCTTGCGAGCTCCGCCCTGACCTCGTCGGGCGTCTGGCCGTTGGCCGCGGCGAACACATCGGCCGGCCCGCCATGCTCCATCCATCGTCGGGTGGACACCGCACCCGGGCTGACCGAGTTGACACGAATGTTGTTCGGCGCCAATTCTTTTGACAATGCCTTCGCGATATTGGTGATGGCGGCCTTCGCGGCGCAGTAGTTATAGGTATCGGGGCCAGGAAGATACGCGCTGATCGAACCGACAAAGACGATCGAACCGCCGCCGCGCCTTTCTATCTGCGGCAGCGCCGCGCGAGTGGGCCGCACGGCGCCCAGCACATTCAGGTCCCAGGACGCTTGCCACTGATCGTCGGTGATGCTGGCGAATCCGTCCGGGTGAACCGTGGCACCGCCGACGTTGTTGACCAGAACGTCGATTCCGCCGCGGTCGGCCGCCGCGGCGATCAGCTCCTCGGCGGAATCGGGCTGAGCCAAATCCACTTGCACGAACGACACCTGACCGGCCTGCTGGAGCGCCGCCAGCCCCTCGCCACAGCTTCGCGCTCCGCCTACCACGTGCGCGCCGGCCTCGACGAAGGCCTTGGTGATCGCAAATCCGATGCCCTTGCTGGCGCCGGTGACGACGGCAATCTTGCCCGCTAGATGCAGATCCATTGGCACTCCTCCGCCACCCCGCTGGCACGACGCTACTACAGTCGAACCGCGATGAAAGCCGACTTCGTCAAGCGCCATCCGAGCGTGCCCGCGGGCTACTTCGAGTGGGAAGCCGCGGGACTGCATTGGCTTTCCGGCGTTGACGGCGGTGTGCCCTGCGCGCAGGTGATTTCGGTCGCCTCGGACAGCCTGACGTTGCGGCGCCTTGATTCGGTAACTCCCAACCGACAAGCGGCGTTCTTATTCGGCAGTCGATTGGCCGTTATGCACGACGCCGGTGCCGCGGGATTCGGCGCGGGCCCCGATGGCTGGGACGGGCCCGGGTTCTTCGGGCCGCTGTCCGAGCCACTGCCGCTTTCGTTGCGCCCGCATCAGCGGTGGGGCGAGTTTTACGCCGACGAGCGGCTGGCGCCGATGGCAGGGCGCGCTGCCGGGCGACTCGATGCGGCTACCCATGCTTTGATCGACTCCGTCGTAACACGTTGTCGTGCGGGCGATTTCGACGATGATGACCAGCCCGCTCGGTTGCACGGGGATTTGTGGGGCGGCAACGTGATGTGGACATCCGACGGGGTGGTGTTGATCGACCCGGCTGCGCACGGCGGTCACCGCGAGGCGGATCTGGCGATGCTTGCGTTGTTCGGTTGCCCGCACTACGCGGCCATCCTGGACGGCTACCAGCAAGTGCGGCCACTGAAGTCAGGCTGGCGCAACCGAATTGGACTACACCAGTTGTATCCGCTGCTGGCGCATGTGGTGTTGTTCGGCGGCGGGCATGCGGCGCGTACCCATGCCGTCGCGCGGGCTGTGCTGGCGCTGTGATGGACCAGTGCGCTATCGCCGACGCTATCGGATTCCGAACCCGTAGCATGCCCGCCTTCCCGGTGCGGGAGTGACGGCTGCGGCGAAATATCGCGAACGCCCTATCCGGGCACTCTGGCGGCGATCTGCTTCGCGATGTCGACCGCCGAGTTCTTCGGCTCGACGCTGCAGGTGTTGACGTCGATAATCACGTTGTTCTTCGCAGTCAGTGCCCGTCCGCAAGCCTTCCAGCCGGTGGCGGGAGGGTCCTGCAGAGTGGTGACGGTACTCAGCACACCGTCGGTGTTGGAAATCGCCTCGACAACCCACCGCGTCTTGGACTGGACGTGGGTGTACTCGCGGCAAGCCTGCCATTGCTGAGCGGCAGTGCTGAAGAATTCGCCGGCTTTCTTCGCGGTGGGAAACAGCACCACTGCCTGCTCGGCGAAATGGGTTAGATTGTTGCCGTCTTGGCGGTTCAGGGTCTGGTCACGCTCAGCCATAAAACCGCTGCTGGCATAGACCTGGGCCTGTGCCGCCCCGTCGATGGCTAAGCATTCCTTGGGACTCATCGTGGCGCTGTCGTCGGACATCGCGTCGCGGCTGTTGGTGACTTTCATGTCGGTTGCTCCCATGACGGCGTTGATTTGCTCAGGAGCAAGAAGAAACCCTTTCAACGCACCCTCTGTAACCGGAGGCGGGGCTTTTTTGGTGCTGGTAGGCGTTGAGCTCGAAGGCTTGTGGCTTTCACTGGGCTGACTGTGACAACCGGCGCCGCAAATGCAGAGACCGATAATAGTCAGCGCGGCAATCATTTTGCGCATGGCTGATCCTCATTCCCGCGCAGCCGGCATTCGTTAACACAACGGCGTACCCGGTTCGGGCTTGCGTCCATACCAGAATTATTGCGCGTCGAGGCCCACGTTTCCCTGAACCGGAAATTCGATTTACGAATCTGTGACGCGCGCGCCGCATCAAGTGCTACGGAGCCGGCTTGATCTCCAGTCCGACATGCACCTTGTCGATACCGCCGCGGATGATCGAGTGCGCATAGAACCACGGGGCGTGGTACCAATACCGTTTGAGCACGGCGTTGTACACCCGCCGGGTCTCGGACTTCGGCAGCACGCGCGCGACGGCTTCGACCTCTTCACTTTTCGGCTTGCCCAATGCCGCGCTCTTCGCGATCGTCACCCTGGGCGTGTTCTTGATCCGCTTGGTTTTCCACGACCCTTCGTCGGTGATCACCAGCAGTTTGTCGCCGTCGGGCACTCCCCAGATAGGTGTGGGCTTCGGACGGCCGTCCTGGGTGAAGGTGGTCAAAAGCAGATATTTGGACTTGATCACGTCGTCGAAACTCGCAGCCACGCTAGATCTCTTCCGGTCAGGGGGATTCGGCACAAGATACCCCGGCCGGCCGGTGCCCTAAACGTGTTGGGCAGCACGGCGTGGTTCGCAGCCCCGAAAGTGATTGGCGCACTTTTCCGCTCAGGTGTTGCGGCCGCCGTTTACGCCTAAAATTTGACCGGTGATATAGCCCGCTTCTTCGGATATGAAGAACGCGCATGCGGCGGCGATATCCTCGGGCCGGCCCACCCGCCGCACCGGGGTGCGCTTGATGTGGTCCTCCACGGTTCCGCCGAGCAGTTGTCGCCGCTCGGCGCTGCGCAGCATCGGCGTGTCGACAAATCCCGGTGGCACCGCATTGACCGTGATCCCGCACGGGCCGTATTCGAGCGCCAGTGACTTGGTCAGGCCGTTGACCGCGGATTTCGCCGCCACGTAGTGGGCCATGTACGGCTGGCCGGAATGGGTGCTGGACGACGAGATGTTGACGATGCGTCCCCATCCCGCCTCGACCATGTCCGGCAGCACCGCTTGAATGGTGTGGAAGACGCCGTTCAGGTTCACGTCGATCACCCTGGACCACTCGTCGAACGACAGGTGGGTGAACTTCTTGAAGCCTTCCATCCCGGCCGCGTTGACCAGCACCAGGATTGGGCCGAGTTCCGCGCGGACCGCCGACATCGTGGCGTCGACCTGTGCCGGGTCGGTCACGTCGGCGACATGGCCGAACCCGTCGTCGGTGGGTGACAGGTCGATGACGGCCACCCGAAAACCGTCGTCGCGCAGCCGTTCTGCGACCGCACGCCCGATTCCCGACGCGCCACCCGTCACGACAGCCGTCTTCACCCAACGCCGCCTTCCTGAGCGATCGCCCAACCGATTGGCTTCACATGCCTATCACCCGGTGTCGATGGTGGTCAAGGGCGCCTACCCAGCCTTGACCACTACCACGGGAGATGGAAGCATGAGGCTGCCCTATTTGGGCGATCGCTCAACGGCCGAGGGGAACTGAACATGCTTTACTCGACGGTCGTCTATGTCGAGCCGGAAATCTGACGGCATGACGGCTTCCCAACGGCCGAAGGCGCGCGACTCGAGCGCGCGCGACATGCTGGTCGACGCGACGAGCCAGATCATGGTCGAGGAGGGTTACGCCGCGGCGACCTCGCGCCGAGTCGCGGCCAAAGCCGGTGTCAAACCGGCTCTGGTGCACTACTACTTCCCGACGATGGACGAGTTGTATCTGGCCGTTTTCCGGCGCGGTGCCGCGGTCTACCTCGAGCGCCAGCGAGAAGCGTTCGCGTCGGACCGTCCACTGCACGCGTTCTGGGACACTCTTACCGAAGCGAAGGACACCCGGCTGTTGCTGGAGTTCATGGGTCTGGCCAACCACCGCAAGGAGATTCGCGCAGAGATCGCGGCCTGGTCCGAGCGCTGGCGCGAAATGCAGATCACCGCGCTGAACTTCATCGTTCGCGAACATGGTTTGGATGCAACCGAATTCCCGCCGGCGGGCTTGGCGGTCGTCATCGCCGCGATCGGCCGCACGCTCATCCTGGAGGAAGGGTTGGGCACGTCGAGAGGCCACGACGAGGCCGTCACGCTGGTGCGCCGCTTCCTCGACCGATTCGAAATGCCGACTCCCAAAGCGCGCCGCAGCTCGGACTGAGCCTTAGCTTCCGCTCGCAGATCGTTCGGCATTTCGCCGAACGTGTTCTGAGGGCGATAATTTGGCCGAAGAGTCGCCCTCAGAGCACGCTCGGCGCGCATGTCCAGCGAGTTCATTTCAGGGCAGCACGACCCGCAGCCGCTCCCAGCCGCGGACCGTGGACGTCGGCGCCAGTTTCGCGGTGTCGTAATCGATCCCCCACTCGGGCCACCGGTTGAGCATTTCGTCGAGTGCCACGCGCCCTTCCAGGCGGGCCAGGTTAGCGCCCAGGCAGTAGTGCACGCCCTTGCCGAAGGTGATGTGCGAGATGTTGTCGCGGTGGATGTTGAACGTGTCTGGATCTGTGTAGCGGCGAGGATCCCGATTGGCGGCGCCGAAGAGCAACAGCATGGCGCTACCCGCGGGAACGGTCCTGCCGTAGCACTCGAAATCCTTTGCCATCCAACGCGCGACATGAGGTCCGGTGGGCTCGAACCGCAGCGTCTCGTCCACGGCGCGATTCAGCAGCGACCGATCCTGATAGATTTCGCGCCGCTGATCGGGATGCTCGGCGAGCACCTTCGCCAACCAGCCGATCAGCCGGCCCGTCGTCTCGTTGCCCGCACCGGCCACCACTTGGGTGTAGTGCAGCACCTCCTTGCGGGTCAGCTTGCGGTGTACACCCTGGTCGTCTTCGAATTCGACGTTGAGCAACTGCGTCATCAGGTCGTCGGACGGGTTCTTGGACCGCCATTCGACGTAGTCGGCGTAGATCCGGCCGTCGGCAATGGAGTCCGCGTCGGCTACCTTGAGCGGCGCGCCGGGCTTGGTGCGCAGGTTGGCGTCATTGGCGTCGCGCACCGAAATCTGTTCTGACTCAGGTATTCCCAACAGCATCCCGATCACCCGCATCGGCATCATCGATGCCAGCTCGGCGATGATGTCGAAGCTGTCGGAGCCGACCAGCGGATCCAGGCACCGGATGCAGTAGGCACGGATCTGGTCCTCGATCGCGGCCATCCGGCGCGGCGTGAACACCCGCGACATCAACCCGCGCAGCGTCGTGTGTTCGGGCGGATCCTGGAACATCATCACGCCACCGGGCATGTCGAACTTCGACTTGATCAGCTCGAGGATGTCGCTGCGACGATTGGAAAAGACCTGCCAGTTGGCCAATGCCTGCTCGACGTCGGAATGCCTTGATATCGCCCAGAAGTCGTAGCGCTCGTTGTAATAGATCGGCGCCTCTTCGCGTAGTCGCCCGTAGACGGGGTACGGGTCGGCGATGATGTCGGTGTCGTAGGGGTCGTAGTAGACGTCCGTGTCGTTTGCGGTGTCGTTCAATGTCATCGATGCTTCCTTTACTTCAGACAACTGCCGGCATCCACTGGCAGCGCGACGCCGGTGATGTACCGCGCTTCGTCGGACGCCAGAAACAACACCGCGTTGCTGATGTCTTCAGCGGTCACCCACGGAATCGGCAGGTAGTGAAAGGTCTGGCACACCGGCGCGAGATCGTCGGGGCCGGGGTTGTCCAACTCGGGACGAAAGCCGCGGTAGGTCTGCTCGTTCATCAACAACGGCGTGTTCACGTGAGTCGGCAGAACGGCGTTGACCCTGATCATACGGTGGCCCAATTCGACTGCGAAAGAACGCATCAGGCCGATTACGCCATGCTTTGCGGCCACATAATGGCCCATGTGCGAATACGCCTTGGCTCCGGCGACCGACGAGGTCAGCACGATCGATCCGCCGCGATTCCCCGCCAGGATGTGCGGGACGCCGGCTTTCACGGTCTTCCAAACCCCAGTCAGATTGACGTCGATCATCTCCTGCCAGAGCGCCTCGTCGGTCTTGTGCAGCTTTCCGGCGGCGGTACCGATGCCGGCGTTCGCCACGATAACGTCAAGTCGGCCAAGCTGTTCGACACCGCTGTCGACGGCTGCCTGCAGGGCGGGAGAATCACGGACGTCGACTTCGGCGGTGACGACGCGGCCGCCCGCGTCCTTGACCATTCCCGCGGTGACGGCCAGGTCTTCCGGCGTCGCGCCCTCTGCGGGCGAAGCGTCGAATCCCCGGCAGATGTCGACGGCGATGATGTCGGCGCCCTCCTGCGCAAGCCGGACCGCGTGACTCCTGCCCTGCCCGCGCGCAGCACCGGTCACGAACGCGACCTTGCCCTCTATCCGGCCCGGCATGCGACCTCCAGTGCTCGAGTTTTGGGCGATCGCCCAAATGTGTGGCTTGGCCATGTCTAGCAGCACGCCGGCGAGGTCGTCAAGATAGTTAGCGCGAGCAGACGCAAAGTCGCCCATTTTCGTGCCGAAATGGGCAATTTTGCGTCTGCTCGCCAGGCCGTCAGGCGTGGCGGGAGGCTTCCCGCACCAGCTGCACTCGCGACGTCAGGCCCAGCTTCGAGTACACGTGCGTGAGGTGGGACTGCACCGTGCGCGGCGAGACGAAAAGCCGGGTGGCGATGTCGCCGTTGCCAAGTCCCTCGCTGACCAGGCGCACCACGTCGCGTTCGGTCGGTGTGAGGGATTCCCAGCCGCTGGTTGGGCGTTTGCGTTCGCCACGACCACGCCGAGCATAGGCAACTGCCTCCTCGGTGGACAGCGCGGCTCCCTCGGCCCAGGCCGCTTCAAAGTCCGCATCGCCCATCGCATTTCGCAGCGCAGCGACAGACTCGTCATAGTCAGCTTCCCAAACCTTGAGCCGCCCGATGTCCATGCGTTGCCGCAGAGCGGCCGCTGCACCGAAGAGTCGTCCCGCTTCCCGATGGCTGCCACTGCGCTCGGCCAAGGTGGCCGCGCATTCGAGGATGTCGGCAATGCCCACATAGGGAAAGCCTTCCGGGAGGGTCGCCAAAGCCTCATGGACGTCGCGCTCAGCCTGCTCTGGCTCATTTTGCGCCATTGCCACGCGGGCGCGCGTCACCAGTGAAAGCATCAACGGGATCCGACTCGGTGCCGACTCGACCGCGTCGTCGGCCCAGCCTCTGGCAGCGACCGGATCTCCACTGGCCAAGATGGCCTGCGCAATGAGGGGCCGCGGGTGCGCGGCATACGCCGGAAGCACCCGCGCGTGCTGCCAGGCCGCCGCGGTGGCCTCCAGCGCGGTCCCGACATCGCCCGCCGCCAGGGCCGCAAATCCCAACGCGGAGTAACAAATGCTTGAGACGAGAGGGCCAAATTCAGTCCCTGACTCGAGGCTCACCTCAGCTGCGGCTAGGGCCGCCTCTCCGTCACCTCGCCAAGCCAATGCGGTGGCTTGGTGCGCAAGGTTCCCCCAGGCAAGAATCCCGTCATGGGCGGCCGCAGCCTCGGCGGCCACCGCGCGGAATTGCGTGAGCGCTCCAGCGATATCGCTTTCGAGCATTTGTGCCAGACCGAGGCAGGTACGGCAGTGACGCGAGTTGAACGCGTCACCGATTGATGCAGCGAGATCGCGTCCCTCCTCGGCGGCCACGCGCGCAGGGATGGAGTCACCGAAAAGCAACGCCGCGTGCGCCCGCCAGCCCAGGATTTGACTGAGCAACCATTTGTCGTCCGAGTGGCGCGCGAGTTCGATCGCTTCGGCGAAGTACTGCCCTGGCAGTTCAGCGTTGTGGGCAGCGGTCAGGCCACAGGCGGTCAGTGCTCTCACCAGCACGGCCGCGTCCCCAATGTCGCGTGCAACTGCCAGGGCTTGTTGCGCCTGATTCACGTTCGGAGCGCCGATCCCGGAGTCGAGCAACGCTTTGTCGGATAACGCTCGGGCGAGGACCGCTGCCGGCAGGTCGGGATCCTGTGCAACGTCATCGGTGAGGACCGCGGCAAACCATGCGAACCCTTCCAGGACGCGACCCCGAGCGAACCACAGCGGCAGAAGCGACGACGCCAGCGTCAACGCCAGCTCGATGTCGGAGTTTTCTCGGCACCAGTCAAACGCAGCTCGCAGATTGTCGAATTCCATTTCGGCACGCTCGACATGCCGCTCATAGTCGCTACCTGCCGGCGCGTCGACCGCGGCCGCCACCGAAATGTAGAAGTCACGGTGCCGAGAGCGCACAGCATCCGCCTCGCCGGGCTCGCTGAGCTTTTCCAGCGCGTACTGGCGCACCGTCTCCAGCAGCCGGTAACGGGTTCGGTCCCCGCTGTCGTCCGCGACGACCAGCGACTTGTCGACCAGCAGGCTGAGCTGATCGAGCACCTGGTAGCGCTCGACGTCACTAGAGCCCGAAACGGCTTGGGCGGCTTCGAGGTCGAACCCGCCGAGAAATACCGCCAGACGACGAAACAGCACGCGTTCGGAAGCGGTCAACAACGCGTGTGACCAATCGACCGACGCACGCAACGTCTGCTGACGGCGGACCGCCGTGCGCGCCCCACCGGTCAGCAACCGGAAGCGGTCGTGCAAGGTGTCGACGATCTCGGTCAGCGACAACGCGCGCACCCGCGCCGCGGCGAGTTCGATCGCCAGCGGCAATCCGTCCAGCCGCCGGCAGATTTCAGCGACCGCCGCGGCATTGTCGTCGGTGACTGCAAAATCCGGCCGGGCGCGTCGGGCACGGTCGGTGAACAGTTCGACGGCTTCGTCGGCCAGCGACAGCGACGGCACCCGCCAGCCGACCTCGCCGGCCACGCCGATCGGTTCGCGGCTCGTCGCCAACAAGGTCAAGCCGTCGGCACCAAGCAGAGCCATGATCAGCTCCGCGCTCGCATCCAAGAGATGCTCGCAATTGTCCAGGACCACCAGCATCTGCCGGTCGGCAACGAACCGCAGGATCGTGTCCATCGTCGAGCGGCCCGGCTGGTCAGGCAGACCCAGCGCACGCGCCACCGCGATCGGCACGACGTCGGGATCGGTAACCGGTGCCAGGTCGACGTACCAGACGCCGTCAGCGAACTCGCCGGCCAGTTGCGTGGCGATCTGCACCGCGAGCCGGGTCTTGCCCACCCCGCCGGCGCCGGTCAGTGTGACCAGTCGGTTGTGGGCCAACAGTTCCTGTACCTCGGTCAGCTGCGAGTCGCGGCCGACAAAACTCGTTAGCTGAACCGGAAGACGCTGGGAAACAACGGCTTTGGGGTCGCGCAGCGGCGGAAACTCATTGACCAGATCGGGATGACACAGCTGCATCACCCGTTCGGGACGAGGCAGATCACGCAGCGGATGAGTGCCCAGATCGATCAGCCATGCGCCGGCCGGAAGTCGGTCGACCACCAATTGCTCTGTCGCACCGGATAATAAGGTCTGGCCGCCGTGTCCCAGATCGCGCAGCCGCGCTGTGCGGTTGATCGTCGGCCCGACGTAGTTGCCTTCGTCGCGCAGCTGTATCTCGCCGGAATGGACGCCGATGCGCAGCCGGATCGGCGCCAACGGGGCGCGCTGCAGCTCCAGCGCGGCGGCTACCGCATCCGAGGCACGGGTGAACGCCACCACGAAGCTGTCGCCCTCGCCCTGCTCGACCGGTCGCACCCCGTCATGCCTGGCGATGATCTGCGACACGGTCTCGTTCAAACGGGCGATGGCTGCGGTCATCTCGTCGGGCTGGGTTTCCCACAGCCGCGTCGAGCCTTCGACATCGGCCAGCAGCAACGTGACCGTGCCCGTAGGCAAAAGGCCGCTCACGTCAACTTCGCTCCAGTCCACCGGCGACAGGTCCGCGCGTCGATCGATCTGGCTCATGTTAGCCAGCATGCGTCGCCGCGGGCGGCAAAACATCAGCGGATACGCGGAGATCCTCGTCGATCGGGGGCGGAGATTTCCGACCGCGAGCGCGTCAAAGTCAACGCTGATTCACGTTGTTGTTGCGGCCGGACTTGGTGACCTTCGGCGAGCCGGTGTGGTAGGTCACCGTGTTGTTGTAGCTGTAACCCGCAAACTCGACGGTGTCGACGCTGTCGCACTGCACCTGATTGTCATACAACGAAACCGTCAAGCTGCCGCAGCGACCGGTGACGGCAACCCGGCTGCCGTAATTGGTGATTGCGATGCCGTCGATGCTGTCGGCCTGCACCCGATTGCCGTAGGCGGAGAGCGTCAGGCTGGCACAGTGCCCGCGAGTGGTGAACGTGTTGCCGTAGCCCGCGAAACTCAGCTTGCCGTCATTGCACGCGTTTTCGGTGACCGCGTTGCCATAGCCGGATACCTCGATGCGGTCGGCGTTGTCGACGTTCACGTGAGTGTCGAAGCCGCGCAACTGGAGGCTGACGCAGTGGCCGGTGACGTTGACGGTGCTGTTATTGGCATTCAGCGTCAGGTTCCCGTCGTTGCAGGCGATCGTGTCGTTGGCTCCGTTGCCGCCGAGGCTGAAGGTGGCGCCGTGCTCGAGGGTGATCGGGACGTCGCTGGTCGCTCCGCCGCGGTTGAGGTTGGCGGTCGTATTGCGCACCGAAGTGATCCCCCAGACAACTGCCGTCGCGATCGGCACCAGAATCGCCAGGACGAAGAAAGCAAGCACTGGCCAGCGCAATCCAGTCCGGCGCGGCGGTGACGTGAAGCCGGCGTCGTAAAACGGACCACCGGTGGGCGGCATCGGGCCGCCGAACCCGCTTTCCAGCTCGCGGATCCGTTTCTCGGGGTCGTCGTCCTTCATTCGCGACATGGTCCCACAGCAAGCCGAAGCGCGCGTCTATCTCGGCGGCTTCGCGACGGAGATGAGCCGGCTCACCCCAGGGCTTGCGCTCCCGCTTCGCGATAGGACGAACCGAACCGCGGCACAACGTCGAAGCCGCTCCTGGAGACGGCCGTGACGGCGCGTCGCAGCGGCAGGATAAGCAGTGAAAAGAGGGCCATGTCGACGACGATCGGTGTGACAAGCCGATTGTGCACGAACGCGAAAGAGCTCTTGGTGGCCGGATCGGCCCATCCGATAGTCCCGCCCAGACCGGCATGGCCGTATCCACGCAACAGCCCGGGCACCGGTGACCCGTGGTAGCCGAGATGAAATGACATGGGAAACACCAGGTTGAGGTCGGGCCGCAGACTGATCTTGCCCAGCAGGCCGTCCGCCAATTCCGAAGACAGGAACTGAGTTCCGTCGATTCGCCCCCCGTTGGCCAGGGCCCCGTACATCTTCGCCAGCGCGCGGGCGGTCACCACCGCATTCACCGAGGGGATCTCGCTGTCGAGGAAGGGGATGTCGCCCTGCACCAGCGAGGTGATGCCCGGGACGTACATTGCGCCCAAGCCACCGGCTATCGGCGCCTCGGCAAGCCTCGGCGCCAAGCGATCGATAAGCGGGTTGGCCCGGGTGTTTTGCGGAAACATGATCTGCGCGACTTTGGTTGGCGCATCCTTCGGTGGCCGCCCGAGGTGCAGACCGTCGGTGTCGAGTGGTTCTGCAATCTCGCGACGGAACAACTCGCGCATGCCCATACCGGTGATGGCCCGGGCCAGACCGGAGACCAGCCAGCCGTAGGTGAACGCGTGATACGCAGCGCGTCCGGCGTAGCGATCGACGGGCGCGGCCGCGATCCGCTGCTCCATCGAGCGGTGATCCAACAGCTCGTCCCTGGTGACCCGCTGCAGGTGCGACAGCCCAGCCCGGTGACGAAGCATGTCGCGGACGGTGATGTCCGCCTTGCCGTTGGCACCGAACTCCGGCCAATACCGTGCCACCGGCTCGTCATAAGACAGCAACCCCCGATCCACGAGCCTGTGCAGGACCGTCGCGGCCACGCCCTTGCTTGCGGAGAAGACCATGGCCCCGGTGTCCGCCGTCCAGGGCACCTCGCCGTGCCGATCGGACCAGCCTGTCCACACGTCGACGACGGGTTCGCCCTCGACGTACACCGACAGCGACCCGCCGCCGAACCGGGGATCGCAGAACAGCTTGGCGAAGGTTTGGACGGCGCAGGAGAACCGCGGGTCAGCCGCACCCTGCACGTGCTTCGGCAAGCCGTTTCCGGCATTAAGAAGCGATTGTCGTGTCATGGCATGATGCTGTAGCGACGCAGAGACATGAGAACCATATTATCAGTCATGGATAAGCGCATTCTCCGCGCCCGGCAACACACCAGTCAGCGGCCGCCTGAACCCGCCGATGCCGTCTCGGAGCCCTCGAGGTCGGCGCGGATGGCTTCTTGCGCCTCCGGGGGCAGTGAGTGCAGGATCTGGCGCACCCGGGCCCTCCTACGCTCGACGGCCTTGCGCACCGGCATCCCCGGCGTTGCGACGACCTGCGGTGGCACGCCCTCGATGTCCTCGACACCACCGGCGTGCTGACCGGCATCCACCATGGCCTGCTCTTCGGCCATCGTCGCCTCGTCCTTTTCCTCCGACATACCGATCGGGCCGATCCGGCGGCCGTTGAGGAACTGCCCGACAACTGGTTCGTCGCTGGTCAGCAGCACTTCGCGAGGACCGAACATCACCAGGTGCTTGCGGAACAGCATGCCGATGTTGTCCGGAACGGTGCGCGCGACGTTGATGTTGTGCGTCACGATCAGGATCGTGGCGTCGATCTGCGCGTTGATGTCGATGAGCAGCTGGCACAGGTAGGCGGTGCGTACCGGGTCCAAGCCGGAGTCAGGCTCGTCGCACAGGATGATCTGCGGGTCGAGCACCAGTGAGCGGGCCAGCCCGGCGCGCTTCTTCATACCACCGGAGATCTCCCCCGGGTACTTCTTTTCGTCGCCCTGCAAGCCCACCAGCGCGAGCTTCTCCATGACAATGTCGCGGATTTCGCTTTCCTTCTTCTTGGTGTGCTCGCGCAGCGGGAAGGCGGTGTTGTCGTACAGCGTCATCGAGCCGAACAGCGCACCGTCCTGGAACATGACTCCGAACAGCCTGCGGATTTCGTACAGCTCTTTGGCTGACGCCTCGATGATGTCGACTCCGTCGACGATGATGCTGCCGCGTTCTGGGCGCAACAGCCCGATCAATGACTTCAAGAACACCGACTTGCCGGTCCCCGACGGGCCTATGAGTCCGCTCACCTCGCCCGCCGGGATGTTCATGGTGACGTTTTCCCAGACGCGGGTAGGGCCGAAGGATTTGGTCAGGCCTGCTACTTCTATTCCAATGCCCACTTGTGCTCCCCTAGTTGGTCGTGCGTGCGGCTGCAGCCCCGAAAGGCTATAGGTCTGGGATAACCGCTTAACTGATTCGCAATCGCGCTGAGGCGGATCTCTTGACCGACAGCCCGGAATCGTCGGGGGTCGAAGCGCACGCGACGTCATGCCGATCGCGAAAAAACGCAAGGAATTTGCAAGATTTTCAGCGCAGAATGAGCGTTGTCGGCCGCCGCGACCGACTGCATCGGGATGCACCCCTCCCGCGAAGGGAACTCAGTTGAACACCACCCAGACGCTGAAGCGGACCATTGGCCGGCGGGTGGCGTCGCGGCTGCGGTTTGGGGTTGACGACGGGTACCGCCCGAACCCCGTCTTCCGCTAGCCCAGATTCCCTTCCGATCACCGGTGCGTGCGCCGACAACACCTAAACCACTTCGTCACTGGCGACCAAACGCCTTTGGCGAACGGGCTACGAAAAATCCAATAGATAAGGAGAACAACAAATGCTCGGTTACCGAGTGCCGAACCCCGATCAGGCCATGCTGATTTCGGGCGGCAAGCAAAAGACCGAAGGCGCGCAGTTCAAGGTGGTGATCGGGCACGGCGCATGGGTACTGCCGGGCTTCCGCAAGGTGCGCTTTCTGGGCCTGGACCTGCACAAGGTGGAGATCGAGGAGACGTGCCGCAGTACCGAGGGAATTCTGCTCAACCTCAAGGCGGTCGTGGCTTTCAAGGTTCAGTCCGACATTCCCGCCGTCAACGCCGCTGCTCAACGATTTCTCGGTGAGCAGCGAAAGGGCGAGATGGAGGACATGACCCGCAACATCTTCGCCGGGCACCTGCGCTCCATCGTCGGGGCCATGAAAGTGGTCGACATCCACCGCAACCGCGACGCGCTGGCCGAGGAGATTCTCAAGCAGTCCCAATTCGAGATGAGCAAGCTCGGTCTCACGGTGGACTCGCTGCAGATCGAGCACTTCGACGACGCCGGCTCCGGCTACCTGGACAACCTTGCGGCCCCTCACCTTGCCGAGGCGGCCAAGGAAGCTGCCATTGCCGCTGCTCGCGCCGATCAAGAATCGGCCCAGGCCCGACAAGAAGCCGAGCGCAAGAAGAACGACCAGATCCGCGAGACCCAACTCAAGCAGGCCGCGATCAAGGCCGAAGTCGACAAGGCCAACGCCGAGGCGGCCGCCGCCGGCCAATTGGCGGAGGCCGACGTGGAGCGGCAGGTGCTGGAGCGCCGCCAAGCGGTCGCCGACACCAACGCGGCGCTACGTGAGCGTGAGCTGATCGCCGAGCAGATCAAGCCCGCCGAGGCGCAGGCCCGACGGCTGCGCATCGAGGCAGACGCCCAGACCAGTGCGGCCGAAGCCGCCGCCAACCGGGCCGGGTTCGAGGCCGAAGCCGCCGCGACTCGCGAGGTGAAGCAGGCCCAGGCTGCTGCGGCAAAGGTGAAAGTCGAGGCCGAGGCCCAACGTGATGCCGCAGCGTTCAAAGCTGAGGCCACCCGCGCCGAGGGTGAAGCCAAAGCCGCTGCCCGACGGGCCGAGGGTGAGGCTGAAGCCGTCGCAAAGCAAGCCTACGAACTGGCCGAGGCCGCCGGTGCGCTGAAAAAGGCCGAGGCGCTGGCCGCCAACAACAATGCGCAGATCGAGGCGAAGCGGGTCGAGGTCATGCCTGCCATCGCCCGCGAGTTGGCCCAGGGTCTGGGGCTGCAGCATGCCAACCTCAACATCCTCAACGGGGGTGCGGGGCTGGCCGAACTGGTCGGTGCGCTGGGCCCGATCTACCAGATGGTCACCAACATGTTCGCGACCAAGCCGCAGGACGGCAGCGACAACGGGAAGGCCAACGGCCTAGACATCTCACAGGCGTTCACGGCGGTCGAGGAAGTCGACAAGGTGCTGAAGAAGGACGGCGTGGCGAACTCGTGACGGGCGAGCCGGGGGGGGGGGGGGGGGGGGCCCCCCCCCCCCCGGGGGGGGGGCCGGGGGGCGGGGGGGGGGGGGGGGCCCAGCGGGGGGGGCGCAACGGGGGGGTGGGGGGGGGCGCGGGGGGGGGGGGGGGGGGGGCGCGGGG
>NZ_LZSG01000017.1 GCF_001665395.1 Mycobacterium sp. 1164966.3 | reverse complement strand
ACCAAGCCCTCAACGACCGCACCCCCAAACAGGCCTACCTCGACCAGCAAAACCTGCCAATTTCTTGACTCAAGACACGACTCCAACCACATTGATTCTGATAAGCCGGCCCGGTTGTTGCGGGTCGTGGCAGCCGCCGCCGGTGTCGCGCCCGGGAGAAACGGTCAGACGATTCGCGGGTAAATAGTCGTACGACCGGCGCCCTATAGGTGGTTGTAAGAGGCCGATATCCCTCTAACCAAGCCCTCTCCGCCCCCGATGCGCTGAAGCGAAACGCATGCGAAGCCCATCACTCGACTTGAGTCGGCTGTTTGGCAGGCGCGTGGTTATGCGGGTTTGCGATCGGCGGTTTAGCGGTCTCGCACGACCCACGCTCGATGTGCTTGAGACTATCGACTCCGCGGGACGAACCCCTACCGAGCATTTTCGCTCAGCAATTTCTCAGCAGATTCTTTGGGCCCGGCTAGCTCGGCTCAAAGGATCCACAAAGTCATCGGCGTCAACATAGATCTCATGACGAGTGAGCGGCTTTGTCCCGATGTCTGCCCCGCGTGCAGCTACCCCACGTCCGAGCCCGGTCTGTGCTACTTCTGCGCTCCCGCAGTAGAAACGTCAGTGATCGCTCTCAGCACCGCCAGGCAAGTTTGGGAAGCGCACGACGATACTGAACATCGCTTGTCCAGCAGCGCGTCTAGCCGCCTCGCGGCCGCCGGTTGAGTACATGTTGCACGAAGTTTGTCCAGATTCGCTTGCGTCACCGACCCGTGCCTGCGAACGTTGACCGCGGCGGGCAGACCTCTTCAGTATCGACCTTCGCGTCTGGCTTAAACATCAACGCATGAATAGCGTTTGAGGCGCCCGCCATCAACCCGGCTCAGCGCTTCGGACGGTAGCTTTGGCCCAGTGGCGCACCTGCTCGGAGCCGAAGCCGTACACCTGGAATATCCGACGCAGGTGGTATTCGAATCGGTCACGCTGGGCGTCAGCGACGGCGCGCGCATCGGCATCGTGGGACGAAACGGCGACGGCAAGTCCAGTCTGCTGCGATTGCTCACCGGGCAGCTACAGCCGAACGCAGGCCGGGTCACGCGGCGCGGCGGCCTGAGGGTCAGCGCTTTGAGCCAGGCGGACACGCTGGACCCCGGTCACACCGTCGGCTGGACACTGGTCGGCGATCGACCTGAGCACCAGTGGGCCGGTGACGCCCGCGTCCGCGATGTGGTCAGCGGACTGGTGTCCGACATTGCCTGGGACGCAATGGTTTCGACGCTCAGCGGCGGTCAGCGGCGGCGGGTCCAACTGGCTCAGCTGCTGGTCGGCGAATGGGATGTGATCGCGCTCGACGAGCCCACCAACCATCTCGACATCGAAGGGATCACCTGGCTGGCGGGCCATCTCAATCAACGCTGGGCCCGTAACACCGGCGGACTCCTACTGGTCACCCACGACCGCTGGTTCCTCGATGAAGTCGCCACAACGACCTGGGAAGTGCACGACGGGATCGTCGAACCGTTCGAAGGTGGTTACGCCACTTACGTGCTGCAGCGCGTCGAGCGGGACCGGCTGGCCGCGGCCGCTGAAGCCAAGCGCCAAAACCTCATGCGCAAGGAGTTGGCGTGGTTGCGCCGTGGCCCGCCGGCGCGCACCTCGAAACCGAAGTTCCGGATCGAGACCGCCAATCAACTGATCGCGGACGTGCCTCCGCTCCGCAACACCGTTGAATTGGCCAGGCTGGCCACCGCCCGGTTGGGAAAGGACGTCATCGATCTGCTCGACGTGTCGGTCTCCTTCGAGGACCGCCCGGTGTTGCGCGACGTGGTATGGCGGGTCGCGCCCGGCGAACGCACCGGCATCGTCGGGGCCAACGGCGCCGGTAAGTCCACCTTGCTCGGGTTGATCGCGGGCACTGTCACTCCAGACGCCGGCCGGGTCAAACGGGGCAAGACTGTTCGGCTGGCGGTACTCGACCAGCAAGGCGATGACCTTGCAACGCTTGCCGGCGACCGGATCGCCGACGTGCTGGGCCGGCTACGCAGCGACTATCACGTCGACGGCCGCGAGGTCACCCCCGCCCAACTGCTGGAACGCCTCGGCTTCGCCCGCGGCCAATTGTCTGCTCGGGTCCGTGATCTGTCCGGCGGTCAAAAACGCCGGCTGCAGCTGATGCTCACGCTGCTGTCGGAACCCAACGTCTTGCTGCTCGACGAGCCCACCAACGACGTCGACACCGAGATGCTCACCGCCACCGAGGATTTGCTCGACTCGTGGGCGGGCACTTTGATCGTCGTATCTCACGACCGGTACCTGCTCGAACGGGTAACCGACCAGCAATACGCGATTCTGGACGGTCGATTGCGGCACCTGCCGGGCGGCATCGACGAATATCTGCGGCTGGCTGCCGGTACCGCCCAGCCCTCCCAGCCGGTGCGACCGGCGACCGAGCCGCAGGTCATGACGGGCGCGCAACGACGTGCCGCCGAAAAGGAGCTGGCCTCAATCGACCGCCAGCTGGCACGCCTGGCCGACCGGATCGCGGTCAAACACACCGAACTTGCGGCCCACGACCAGGCTGACCACGTCGGCATTATCAAGCTGGCCCAAGAGTTGCGGGCGCTGGAAGAAGAGGTCGCCGCGACGGAGGCCCGCTGGCTAGAGCTTTCGGAGGCGCTCGAATGACCCACTTCCTACGCTGCTGTGCTGGGGTCGCTGTCCCTTACGCAAGGTGTCCAGCAACTCCCGGTACGGCCCGACGAGGTAAGCCGTGTCGCCTGCTCTCAACCGGGCATCACGGCGTGGGTGCAGCCTGACCGGTTGGTCTTGGCGAGTAATCGCGATGACGCGGGTCTGGGTGGACATTTCGAACATGGTCAGCCCATCCAGTTCGCTGCCGGCCTCCACAAACATCGTGCCGATCATGAAAGAGCTCTGACCCACCGAAAACGTCCCCAGCACCTGCAGGCCCATCGCGGCACCGATGAACCACGGCGCCGACAGTTCGACGGTCGACCGAACGTTTTCGAATCCGAACCGCTGAGCCACCGCGAAGCCCAGATCGCGGTCGTAGACCCGCATCACGATCGGAACGTCGGGCCGCTGCAGCTCCGGCATTACGTCGGGGCCGTACATCTCGCTCAGCACGATCCCGACCTCGATGTTGACCATGTCGTCCTGGGTCAGCACCGCGACCGCGCGAGCCCGGTCGATACCGGCCGATTCCAGCGTCTGACGCAGCGTCGCGTCCCCGAAAATGACCGGCACGTCGAGCTCGGCCGCCACCGGCAAGAAGGGGTTGTCGTCGTCGTTCTCAATCACCGCTGCGTCGTATCCCGCTTCCGCCAGATCGCTTATTACACGCATTCCGAGCGAGCCCAGACCCACGACGATGACATGGTTGCGCAGATGGCGCACCCGCCGGCGCCCGGCGGAGTGCGTGAACCGCCGGGACAGCAGCAGGTCTGCGATGAACGCGACAAGGAGGGCAGTAGTGGTCATCCCGACGAACATCAACATGACGCTGAACAATCGCAGCCAGGTGGGTTGCTGGGCAAAGCTGAAGTCGCCGTAGCCCACCGTAGTGATCGTTTCGGCGCTGAAGTACAGGGCGTCCAGCCAGGTGATACCGGGATGCCGCAGGTAACTGAAGCGCAGCAAGATCGTTGAGCCGATCAGCAGGACAACGCCTACCACCGACGCCGGATAAAACGCCGGGTTGACGTCTTGGCGCACGGTGCGTGCGGCGTCGAGCACTCGCCGCAGCCGGGGCCGACCGGCGCGTGTCCCAACAGCCCCCGGAACTTTGACGCCGCATGCTGCCAACTGATCGGCGGTGCCGATCATCGCCGTCCAATCGCCCGCGTGCACTCGCAGATCACGGCCCGGACATGCCACCACATCGCCTGGGGCAGAAGAGTTTTCGCCGCGAATCACGGCTGCCGGCGCCAAATCGCCGTAGAGGTCACGCAGGGTCGCATCACGCGGCGCCTCGGTCCCCCATACGACGAATTTGATTCCGGCCGCCTCGAACGGGTGTGTCGTGCTCGCCAGGCACGCCTCGACGACCGACGGGGCCGAGAGGTCGGCGACGTCAAGGATGGCGCCGGGCCCGTTGTCGGCGGCCATCGCGGTGCGCAGCACGTCGTTGGCCAGCCTCGCCACCACGCGCACCTCGGGGTTGGCTTTCCTTGCCAGCAAGGCGATTTCGAGGTTTTTCGCATCGTCAGAGCCGGCGCAGACGACGGCGCACGCAGTGGCGACACCGGCGTCGACCAGCTCTGCGTCGGCGAGCCTGACAATTCGCGCGCCGGCTTTGTTCAGCTCCTCGACAATCGTCGTCGCGAGCGCGTCGTCGCCGCTGACGATGATGTGGCGGTCGAGCCGGTCGTGCACCATACACACCCACTTCTACTGGCACTGACTATCGGGTGACCGGCCGGCGCAGTGATGGTGTCTTCAGCAGCTACCGCAAAACAGGCGAAGCGGCTGTGCCGGGGCCGGATACAAGCGATATGGATTTCGGAGACGGACTATCGCTCGGACTCATCTGGCCCTCACCTCCTTGCCGCCAGGACACTCGTGGGTGTCGCAATTGTTAGTGCATTGGTCACCGAGCCGGGTGCTCGCGAAGCCAATGATGACTGCCTGAGCAGCCCAGGTCAATCGGCTTCAGGCAGCGGGAAGCGAGACGGCGATCGGGTAATGTCGTGTCACAGCCGTTGTCGAATTGCGAACCGCGCGGGGAGGAGCCATGGCGGAACAACCGCACAGGACGGTGCGCTACTGGCCCGGCGAGGCGTTGCTGGCGCTGTACCGCCGGCGTGGCGCGGTGATCAATTCCGGAGTCGGGCGGCATGGCTACACCTATTTGCTGGGAGCCGAGGCGAACAAGTTCGTGTTCGCCAACGCCGATGCGTTCAGTTGGCGCGAAACGTTTGAGAGCCTGGCTATCGTGGACGGCCCGACGGCGCTGATCGTCAGTGACGGAGACGACCATCGACGCCGTCGCAGCGTGGTGGCGCCGGGGCTGCGGCACCGCGAAATCCAGCATTACGTGCAGACCATGGTGTCCAATATCGACGCGGTGATCGGCACTTGGCCGCACGGCCAACAGGTCGACATCTACCAACAGTTCCGTTCCGCTGTCCGGCGTAGCACCGCCGAATCGCTGTTCGGTCAGCGCCTGGCCGTCCACTCCGATTTCCTTGGCGAACAACTTCAGCCCCTACTGGACATGACCCATCGGCTGCCGCAGGTCATGCAATTGCAGCGGCGGGTCAACGCACCGGCGTGGCGACGGGCGATGGCCGCCCGGTCACGTATCAACGATTTCGTGGACGCACAGATCGCCGAGGCGCGATCCGCGCCCAGACCAGACGACCAGATGTTGACCATGTTGATCAACGGTCGTGGTGAAGAAGGCTATGCCTTGGAGAACAACGAGATTCGCGATCAGATCATTTCGATGATCACCGCCGGATACGAGACCACCAGTGCTGCCCTGGCTTGGGCGGCCTACACCCTGTTGAGCCTGCCCGGCGCCTGGGACGCCGCGGCCGACGAAGTGCATCGCGTCCTCGGCGACAGGCCGCCGGCGGCCGAGGACCTCGATGCCCTCACCTACCTCAATGGCGTTGTGCACGAGACTCTTCGGTTGTACTCGCCTGGTGTTGTCTCCGCGCGCAGGGTGATGCGCGACCTGTTCTTCGACGGGCATCGCATCCCGGCGGGAAGATTGCTGGTATTCAGCGCGTACGTCACCCACCGACAGCCCGAATTATGGCCGAAGCCAACAGAGTTCCGTCCCCAGCGCTGGGATCCGGCTTCGCCTGAGTATCGCAAGCCAGCGCCGCACGAGTTCATCCCGTTCAGCGGAGGCATGCATAGGTGCATCGGATCGCTCATGGCCACTACCGAGATGACCGTGATGCTGGCCCGGCTCGTTGCCCGGACCACGCTGCGGCTGCCAGCTCAGCGGATCCGGGCGGTCAACTTCGCGGCGTTGTCCCCTTATCCAGGGCTGACCGTCGAAGTCAGCAACTCAGTGCCAGTCCACTAGCGCCCGTAAGTCATTGAGCGTCATCAGTATCGGCGTCGTCTGAGAGCGCCATCGCTATCAAGTCATCAGGGGTCAGTGAGTCGATGACGTCTTCTCTGGTAGCGGGATCGCGAGGCGACGTCTCGGTCCCCCCGGCCAGAAGTAGCAGTTTGTCGAGTAATCCCGTCTTGCGCAGCTCACTCAGAGGAATCTTCCTCAGCGACGCCCAGATCTTTTCTTCGTCGGATTCTTTGCGGCCGTGGAGTAATAGTTGCGCGAGATGATCGGCCAACACCGTCGGGGTGGGATAGTCGAAGATCAAGGTGCGAGACAAAGCCAACCCGGTGTCGGCGATGAGGCGGTTGCGCAGTTCGACACCGGTCATCGAGTCGAATCCCAGGTCCTGGAAGGCTCGCTCGGCGTCGATGTCATGAGCGCTCGAGTGCGCCAGGACAATTGCCGCACGCGAGCACACCAACTCCACCAACTGGCGTTGCTGATCCTTGGGGTCCAAACCCTGCAATTGCTTGGCCAACCCGGCCGGCTGATTCGCCACTACCGGCACTTCCCCGTCTGATCTACCTTCTCCCAACCAAAACCGTTGCCGTACGAAGCCATACGTCGGCAGCCCCACCACCCGAGCACCGAGACCGCCCAATACCGCTTGCCAGTCCACGGCCAGGCCGCTGGTAAACGACTGCCCCAGTGCGGTCAGCAAGGATTCGATCTCCGGGCGATCCTTGCCCAAAGTCACCACCAGCACGGGCCGCTCAGCGGTCAACGACTGCTCTATCGCGGCGGGTAGCCCGGCCCCGGGACCGACCTCCACGAATACCCCGGCGCCCAGCGATTCGGCGGTCTGCACGCCGTCGGCAAAGCGTACCGGCTGGCGCACGTGCTCAACCCAGTACTCCGGCGACCCGTATCCCGCGCCGGCCAATCGCCCAGACACGTTGGCCACCAACTTGATCCGTGGCTCGGCGGCAGAAACCTCGGCGGCAATCCGACCGAATTTATCGACCATCGGTTCCATCAATGGCGAATGGAACGCATGCGACACAGCCAATCGATGCACGCGCCGGCCCATCCCGGCCAATCGCTCCGCGACCGCGTTTACCGCAGCCGCCTCACCCGAAAGCACTACCGCGTTAGGCCCGTTGACCGCCGCGATACCCACACCTGCGTCCAGTAACGGCGCCACCTCCTCCTCGCCGGCGGCCGCGGCGACCATCACGCCGCCTTCGGGCATCTCGGCCATCAACCGGCCCCGTGCCGCGACCAGCATCGCGGCATCGGTCAGCGACAGCACTTCGGCTACGCATGCCGCGCTGATCTCGCCCACTGAATGGCCCATCACGAAGTCAGGCTCAACACCGCAGTACCGCAACAATGCAGCCAACGCCACTTCGACGGCAAACAGCGCGGGCTGGGCGAACTCCGTACTCTGCAGCAGCGTGGCGTCGCTGCCCCACATCACTTGCCGCAGTGGTAGCCGTAGATGACCGTCCAGTGCGTCGGCCGCCTCGTCAAACGCCTTCGCGAACACCGGAAACCGGCCATATAGCGCCGATCCCATTCCCAGCCATTGCGAACCCTGCCCGGGAAATACGAACGCCGTCTTGCCGGCCGATTGGGCCCGGCCCTCCACCGCACCCGCGGCCGGCTCACCGGCCGCCAACGCCGCCAATCCTCCCATCAAGGCAGCGCGCCCGGCACCCACCACCACGGCCCGGTGATCGAACACCGCTCGCGTCGTGGCCAACGACCACGCCACGTCGGCCGAATGCAGGCCCTCATCAGCATCCACCCACGCCAACAGGCGTTCCGCCTGATTCGCCAAGGCCTGCAGCGAACGACCCGACAGTACCCATGGAACCGCGACATCGCCGTCATCGCGTTGCACTGCAACGTTTTCCAGGATCTGCGCTTGCTCGGCTGGAGCTTGCTCCAAGACAAGGTGCGCGTTGGTCCCGCCCATGCCGAACGACGACACCCCCGCCCGCCTCGGTCCGTCGTCCACCGGCCACGGCGTCAGCGTCGTGTTGACCTGTAGCCCAAAGCCGTCCAGATCCACGTCGGGGCTGGCGTTAACGAAGTTGAGACTTGCTGGTACCGCAGCGTTTTCGATTGCCAGCACCGTCTTGATAAGCCCCGCGATTCCCGAAGCGCTTCCGGCATGTCCGATGTTGGTTTTGACCGACCCGACACTGAGCGGGCGGCGACGGCGCTGACCGAACGCCTGCCCGAGCGCCTCGGCTTCGATCGGGTCGCCGATTTCGGTGCCGGTTCCGTGAGCTTCGACGTACTGGATCTGACTACACTCCAGACCCGCGCAGGACAAGGCGCGCGCTATGACGTCGACTTGCGCCGAAGCCGACGGTACGGTCAGCCCCGCCGTACCGCGCCCGGCATTTCCCACGGCGCTGCCGCGAATGATTGCGCGGACGCGGTTGCCGTCCTCGAGCGCGGCTCGCAACGGTTTCAGCAGTACCAGGCCGCCACCTTCGCTTCGTACGTATCCGTCCGCGCGTGCGTCGAACGCGTAGGTGTGGCCCGATGAGGACAGTGCGCCGAATTCCGTTTCCAGCATTGCTGTTTCGGTCGCGAGGTTGAGATTGACACCGCCCGCGATCGCCAACGGCGCCTCGCCGGTGCTCAGGCTCTCACACGCGAGGTGAACGGCGACCAGCGAGGATGATTGACCGGAATCAACGGTCATGCTGTTGCCGTGCATGCCGAAGGTGTACGAGATCCGGTTGGCGATCATTCCCCGGCTGATGCCGGTATAGGAGTGGTGATCGAGGTTATCCGGAGCGTCGCGCAACGTCAGGTAGGCGTAGTCGTCGTTCGTTGCGCCCAGGTATACAGCGACTTGCTCTCCGGACAGGGTTTCCGGCACGACACCCGCCTCTTCGAGCAGTTCCCAAGTTAATTCGAGCGCGAGTCGCTGGCGGGGATCCAGTGCGCAAGCCTCGCGCGGCGAAAGATTGAAGAAGTCGGCGTCGAATTCCGCGACGTCGCCGAGGGCATTGTCGGAAACCTCGAGCCCGTCGTGCAGCAGGCACCAGAACTCACCTGGGTTACCGGCGCCGGGGAACCTACATGCGAGTCCGATGATCGCTATGTCAATCGGTGGCACGGCACCTCATAGCGGGTCATACCGGGAAATCTTTGTCGAGCATGGCCAGGAGTTCGCTTTCGGCGGCTTTGCCGATGTCCTGGTCTTCGTTGCAGAACGGATCGGGTGCGGATTGCGACGCTGTGAGCTCGGCCAAAATGTTTTGTATCCGGGCGCTCAGATGTGTCTTGTCGTCATCCGTCCAGTCGGGCTGGTTGACCAGTATTTGTAGTTCGCGCGCGATGTCGTCGAAACGAGCCAGCTTGTCTGGTTCGCCGGTCGGCGCGCCAGTGTTGACCGTTACCGCGGCAAGCTGCTCGTCGACGTGTTCGGCGAGGGCGCTGGGGGTGGGGTAGTCGAAGATCACGGTGGGTGAAAGGGTGAGTCCGGTGGCGTTTTTGAGCCGGTTGCGCAGTTCGACGGCGGTCAGGGAGTCGAAGCCGAGATCCTGAAACATGCTGTCGGCGTTGATGTCTGCGAGGGTGCGGCCCAAAACCGTTGCCGCGTTGGTGCATACCAGCTCTACCAAATGGTGGTAGCGCTGTTCAGCATCGAGTCCTTGCAGCCGTGCCGCCAACCCGGACAGGGACGAGCTGCTGTCGGTATCAGCGATCAGTCGCCGCCCCGGACGAGGAGCCAAGTCGCGCAGGATCGGTGGCAGCGTGGTGCTCGCGGCGAGTCCGGCGGTGTCGAGGTGGGTGGCGATCATCAGGGGGTGGTCGGTGAGCATGGCGTCGTCGAACAGCTGGAGAGCTGCCGGGGTGGACAGCGGGGCCAGTCCGGCCCGGCTGATGCGGGCTTTGTCCTGCTCGCCGAGGTGACGCGTCATCGCACTGGCTTGTTCCCACAGTCCCCAGGCCACCGACAACCCGGGCAAGCCCTGAGCACGCCGATGAGTGGCCAACGCATCCAAAAAACTGTTGGCCGCCGCATAATTACCCTGCCCCGCCGTACCCACAATGCCAGCCATCGAAGAGAACAACACAAACGCCGACAAATCCCGATCCCGAGTCAGCTCATGCAGATTCCACGCCCCATCAACCTTGGCCCGCAACACCGTATCCACCCGCTGCGGCGTCAACGAGGCGATCAACCCATCATCGAGCACACCGGCGGCATGAAAAACCCCCTTGAGCGGAAAACGCGGATCCAACCCCGCCAGCAGATCGGCCACCGCATCACGATCGGCCACATCACAGCCCACCACCGAAACCTGGGCCCCACCGGCCTGCAACCGCTCGGTTAGCTCCGCCACACCGGCGGCCTGCCCACCGCTACGGCTGACCAACACCACATGAGCCACCCCATAACGCGTCACCAAATGCTCGGCCACCGCCGAACCAGCCATCCCCGTACCCCCGGTGATCACCACCGAGCCCCCAGCCAAATCCCCACCCGAACCGGCCAACACCGCCTCACCAGGCCCACCAGGAACCGTCAACACCACCTTGCCGATCTGACGGGCCTGCGAAACATAGCGATACGCCGCCGCAGCACTACGCACATCAAACGTCTTGACCGGCAACGGCTCCAACACACCAGCAGCAAACAAATCCATCAACTGCGCAAACATCTGCGCCGTACCATCCGGACCCGCCTCAATCAAATCAAAAGCCCGATACACCACACCAGGATGATCCGCAGCCACCCGCCCCGGATCACGCAGATCGGTCTTACCCATCTCAATAAAACGCCCACCACCAACCAACAACCGCAACGAGGCATCCAAAAACTCACCCGCCAATGAGTTGAGCACCACATCCACCCCAGCCCCACCAGTGGCCGCCAAAAACTTCTGCTCAAACTCCACCGTGCGCGAATCACCAATATGGGCCTCATCAAAACCCATCGCCCGCAACGTATCCCACTTACCACGACTAGCAGTGACAAACACCTCAGCACCCCAATACCGAGCCAACTGCACCGCAGCCATCCCCACCCCACCGGTACCGGCATGAATCAACACCCGCTGCCCAGCACCCAACCCCGCCAACACCGACAACCCATACCACGCCGTCAAAAACACCACCGGCACACCAGCCGCCCGCACCAACGACCACCCCGACGGCACCACCGTCACCATCCGCGCATCAACCACCGCCTCAGCACCCACCACCCCCAACAAACCCATCACCGCATCACCCACAGCCAACCCGGACACCCCCGGGCCAACCTCCACCACTACCCCCGCACCCTCAACACCCAACTCCCCACCACCGGGATACATCCCCAACGCCACCAACACATCCCGGAAATTCACCCCCACCGCAGCCACCGACACCCGCACCTGCCCAGCACCCAACTCCACCCGCGGACACGACGCCACCACCAAATCCTCAAACGTGCCCCCACCACCAGGCACCACCCGCCACCCACCCGCAGGCAACTCCAACACCGCACCAGCCCCCGCACGCGCTAACCGAGCCCCATGCACCACACCCGAACGCACCACCACCTGCGGCTCACCACACCCAACCACCGCCTCCACCGCCACCGAACCATCCGAATCCACCAACATCACCCGACCCGGAAACTCCGCCTGCGCCGACCGCACCAACCCCCACACCGCCGCACCAGCCACATCCGTGACATCCTCACCCGCCAACCCCACCGCACCCCGCGTCAACACCACCAACACACCCGACTCATCACCGGCCAACCACGACTGCAACACCCCCAACCCCTCATGCACCACCCCATACACCGACCCCCACCACCCCCCGCCCCCCCACACCCAAACCCCCCCCCGCCCCACAGCCCCGGCCGCCCGCCCCCCCCCCCCCGCCGGGGCGGTGGGGGGCCCAGGCAGGGGGGCGGGGGGGGTGTGGGGGGTCCAGACCCCCCCGGGGGCCCGCGCCCACGGGGATGGGGGGCCCGCGGGGGGGGGCCC
>NZ_LZSG01000016.1 GCF_001665395.1 Mycobacterium sp. 1164966.3 | reverse complement strand
CGCACTCCCGCCGAAGAACTCCAACGACTACTGTCAGACCCGTCCACTTTTGTTGCAGCGACCGCCTGAATCCGCCTCGAGCTTTTGCGCCATAGACGCAAAGTCAAGACTGTCGGTGGGTGCGCCTTTGTCGTACGGTGCAATCGCGTCGCGGTTGTGGGCGACAATCTGCCGAGTGGAGGCCGCCAATGCCGGAACTCGAGGGCTTCTCGCATATCGATTTGACGGTCTCGGACCGTGAACGATCCGCGGCATGGTGGCAGGATGTCATGGGCTTCACCATCGCGAAACGTTGGCGCGGCGACAGCTTTGACGTCATCACCTTGATGCATCCCTCCGGTCTCGTGGTGTCGGTCATGACCCACGACGCGCCGGAAAGCGCGGCCTTCGACGAACGGCGTATCGGCCTCGATCACATTGCTTTCCAGGTTGCGGACCGAGCTGAATTGCAACGATGGGAGGAACACCTGGAAGCGAACGGCGTCGCACACTCCGGGATCGCCGATATGCCATACGGGCCCACGCTGGTGTTTCGGGATCCCGACAACATCCAGCTCGAACTTTTCGTAATCCCGCTTGCCGAGCAAGCGAAACGACTCACCGCTGCTGGGTCAGCTCGGACGGACTTCCCAACCATCTGAGCCAAAGAAGTGGTTGAGTATCGTCGGCAGGCGCCCGGCGCGTTCGCAGGCTTGAAAGAACAGGGCTGCCATGTCGCGCGGTCCGACGAAATAGCCGTCAGCGTCCCACCAACGACTGCAGAACAAAACGACGCGCTCGTCGTCGACCCGCGGGAGGAGGACGCTGCTCAGCCACGTCCATGGACTCGGACGCGTGTCGCGGCGCAGCACCAACATGCCCGGCGTTGACGATTCCGTGTCTCGCCATTCGGCGTTGTACAGCCTCACGTAACGAAAGTGGTTGAGGTCGAAGGGAATCGTGACATCGCGGCGCATGAGTGTTAAAGCGCCGTTTTCGTCGACATAGCAGCACTGCACCGCACGTTTAGGGCGTAGGTAGGCAATCACGACCACCAGTAGCAGGGCTGCGGTCGCGGGTACAGCTTCCAACAATGGCAATTGGACCGTGAACAACCCCAGAGCCACACCGCAGATCGGCCATATCAACCAGCCCGCCGGTTTGAAGTGCAAGAGCCCGACGACACTCGTGGACATTACCGACGGCCCCCTTGTGCGCTTCTGGAAGAGGGTCGGCTGGGCCGTGGCAGGTCGCCCTCTGTATCTGTTTTTGAATCGTGGGTGGAACGACAGCACAAGGCCGGTAAGCAGGGCTACCACTAAGAATCCGCCAGCTATCAGATAGCTCGGCAACCAAGCCGGCATGTTCGATGCCACGGCGGTGATTCTCCTGCCGAGCTGGAGAGCTACCAAGTGGTTTCCGGTTGATTTGGTTGACTGATGCCTGAGATTGTTCCGGCTCATGGTTTACAGCTGGTTCGGTTGATCCTTGACACGCCCTAGATGAGCGTGGCTGGGCAGACGTATAAAGCGGTCTCGCGGCGATCAGCGTTTGCCGTCGATGATCGATGCAAAGCACCAGCCGTGCGCAACGGGGGGGCTATGGTCACTTCGTGAGGCGCCGAACCGTCCTGACGCTACCCCTGCTGCTGGGGGCAGGTCCTATGCTGACACAGCTGCCCCGCGCCGCCGCGGAGCAAAGCCGGTGGACGCCTGACCGAGCCAATCGCTGGTATCAAGCGCAAGCCTGGCTCGTCGGAGCCAACTACATCACCTCAAACGCCGTCAACCAGCTCGAGATGTTTCAGGGCGACACCTTCGACCCGCGGCGCATCGATCGCGAACTCGGGTGGGCCCGGTTGCACGGCCTTAACGTGGTGCGGGTTTTCCTGCACGATCTACTCTGGGCGCAGGACTCCCGAGGCTTCCAAACGCGTCTCGCGCAGTTTGTCGCCATCGCGGCGCATCACCGGATCAAACCACTCTTTGCGCTCTTTGACTCCTGTTGGGATCCGTTCCCCAAACCGGGTCGGCAGCGCGCACCGAGGCCTGGGGTCCACAACTCCGGTTGGGTGCAAAGCCCGGGTGCCGAACACCTCGACGACCTCGACTACCGCCGCACTCTGCGCAACTATGTCACGGGAGTGTTAGACCAATTCCGCACTGATGATCGCGTTTTGGGTTGGGACCTGTGGAATGAGCCCGATAATCCAGCTCGTGTGTATAGCAAGGTCGAGCGGAAAGACAAGCAGGAGCGCGTCGCCGACCTGCTCTCCTTGGTGTTCGGGTGGGCCCGCTCGGTTGACCCATCTCAGCCGTTAACGAGTGGCGTGTGGGACGGCGAGTGGGGAGATCCTCAGCGCCGCAGCACAATCAGTAGCATTCAATTGGACAACTCCGACGTAATCACATTCCACTGCTATGACGAACCAGCGGCTTTCGAGGCTCGGATCGCTGAACTCTCCCCACTCGGCCGGCCGGTCCTCTGCACCGAGTACCTGGCTCGCACGCAAGGCAGCACCGTTGATGGAGTGTTGCCAATTGCGAAGCGCTACAACATAGGTGCCATCAATTGGGGTTTGGTGGCCGGGAAGTCCCAGACCTACCTGCCCTGGGACTCATGGGATCATCCATACACGACGGTTCCGGAGCCCTGGTTTCACGATCTTGTCCAACCCGACGGAAAGCCCTACCGGGACACCGAAATTCAAACCATTAGCAAACTGCGCAGCTCTAAGACGCTCTGAGCATACCGCTGCGGCGCCTCAAATCAATCGTGAAAGCGCGTCAGCTGCTTCCTGTGGCCGTGGACGGCCTTGGCCGCCACGCTGTGAGGATCAGCAGACCAACCGGCAGCAGCACGGCGACCGTGAGCAGAACCGTTTGCCAGACCGCGGCGCCCGTCGTGAAGTGCTCGAGGTGTGTGAGGTGAAAGATCAGGTGCGGGATGGCGAACAGCAGGTACGCGCCCAGCGCGGTCCGCACCATGCGGCGCTCCATCGTGACTGCGGCCAGAACGAATACGAGCGCAAGCGAGAGGTTCATGGCGCCGTAGTCGCGCATGAGGTGTTCGGAGAACGGCGGGATGAGGTCCACCCAGGGCACGTAGTCGTAGAACGCCCGGGGGGCCAGCGTCGCGACAAGCCCAACCACGATCTCCACGAAGGTGAGAAACCACACCCCGGTGCGAAGCACGATCAACCGGGCGTTCACCGCGACCTCCTGCGTCGGCGATGTAGCAGGGGCAGGTAAGCGCGGATGGCGTCGCGGTACGGCAGTTGGCCGGCGGCGTGCTGTTCATTGACGTATTGCTCGAAGGTGATCGTGCCGGCGGCGTGCTCCGGGGCTAGCAACCCGCCGGCCCGTATCCGGCCAAACACCTTGCCGGGCAAGCGGATTGGGGTGATCGGTCGGCTCTTACCGACGATCGTCAGGTAGCTGCGGGCAAGATCGTCGAGCGCACGCGCCTGCGGGCCGCCGAAATCCGGCGCGCGCCCGATCGGATCGCCCAGCGCCAACCGGGCCAACCGTTCGCCCACGTCGCGCACGTCGACCGGTTGGAACCGCAGGCCCGACGGCAGCGCGATGACCGGCGGCTTCGCGAGCATGTGCAATAGGAAGGCGATCAGATCGTGAAACTGGGTCGCCCGCAGCACCGTCCACGGCAGGCCCGACTCGGCGATCGTGCGTTCGTTGGCGAGCATCATGCGGTAGAGGGCAAATGGGATGCGGTCGATTCCGACGATCGAGACATAAACCAGATGCGGTGAGCCCGCCCGTTTCGCCGCCGCGACCAGCTGCTCGGTGGGATAGACGCAGTGCACGATTGCGTCGACGCCGTCCATGGCCACGTCGAGGCCATCACCGGTCTGCACGTCCCCCACGACATGCCGAACATCGGTGGACTGCTGGGGGCGCCGCCCGCGACTGAGAACGCGGACCTCCGCCCCCGCTGCCATCAGGCTGTCGACAACGATGCGGCCCACGGTTCCCGTGCCGCCGGTCACGAGTACGGAGTTCGTCATACCCTATGGACCGGACAGGCCCGCAGGATGTGACAACTGCTCGGCAAGAAACCGCAGTTTGTCAGGATTGGCCAGGATCCGCACGGCCGCAATCCGGTCGCCCGTGATCTCGAAGCACAAGACACCGGCCAGTGTGTCGCCGTCGAATGCCAGCATCGCCGGCTCGCCGTTGACCTCGGCGGCATCGAGACGCAGCTGTATCTGCGCCAGGTTTCTGGTGAACACCCGCGCCACGTACTGGGCCATCCGGTCACGGCCCGAGATTGGGCGCCTGGCGGCCGCCACCTTGCCGCCGCCGTCGGCCGTGGAAGTCGCATCAGCGGTCAAGATTTCGACGAGTCCGGCCACGTCCCCGGCGCTGGCGGCGGTGAAGAAGCGATCGACCAGGGACCGCCACTGTGCGCGATCCGGTCGGTGCACCGCCTGACGGGGTCCACCCAGTCGCTGCCTCGCTCGCCGGTACAGCTGCCGGACGTTGGCTTCCGACATCTCAAGGATCTCGGCGATCTCTAGATGGCTGTACGCGAACGCCTCTCTGAGCACGAACGCCGCCCGCTCGTTGGGCTTGAGTTGCTCCATCAAGCTCAGCAGCGCGATGGACACCGACTCGCGTTGCTCGGCGGTTTCCTGCGGGCCGAGTGTCCGGTCGTCGGTGAGGACTGGCTCCGGAAGCCACGGCCCGGGGTAGACCTCCCGGCGAGCGCGGGCCGACGTGAGCCGATTGAGGCATAGGTTCGTGACGGCCTTCGTAAGCCACGCCGGCAGCGATTCGATGAGCGCTGAGTCTGCGCCGTGTAGTCGCAGATATGCATCCTGCACCGCATCTTCGGCTTCGCTCGCCGACCCCAGGAGTCGGTAGGCCAACCAGAACAGGCGCGGCCGCTGAGCCTCGAAGTCCTCCACGAGGTCGGTCACACCGCCAAGACTGCCACGGCTCGAATGTCGCCGGATGGTTGCGACCGCACAGCTGGTGCGGCCTCAAAATTAATATCGCATGTGCTAACGCTTTTGAGATTCGCTTGGCTGACCACGAGTGACGCAGCACAAATCACGCAATGTGCGCTATGCAAATCACACAACGTGCGTTACGCTCAGCCGATGGCGCAACTCACGTTTCAGCGCGCCCGCACTGAGGAAAAGAAGCGCCAACGTGCGGATGCCCTCGTGGAAGCCGCACGCTCGCTGGCAATGGAAACGGGCGTCGCGTCGGTCACCCTGACCGCGGTCGCCAACCGCGCCGGCATTCACTACTCGGCGGTGCGGCGCTACTTCACCTCACACAAGGAAGTCCTGCTGCACCTGTCCGCCGAGGGCTGGGTGCGGTGGTCGAATACCGTGTCGGAGAAGCTGGCCGAGCCCGGCGCGAAGTCGCCCTCGCGCATCGCCGAGACACTGGCCGAAGCACTGGCCGAGGACCCGTTGTTCTGCGACCTGCTGGCCAACCTGCACCTGCACCTGGAACACGAGGTGGACGCGGAGCGGGTCATCGAGGTCAGGCGGATCAGCACCGCGGCCACACTCTCGCTGGCCGATGCGATAGGAAGCGCGCTGCCCGAACTTGGACGATCGGGCTCGCTCGACATCCTGCTCGCCGCGTACTCGCTGGCGGCGACGCTGTGGCAAGTTGCGAACCCGCCGAAGCACCTGACCGACGTCTACGCCGAGGAGCCCGAAGTGGTTCCGCCCGAGTGGAATCTGGACTTCGCATCCGCCCTTACCCGCCTGCTGACAGCCACCTGCATCGGCCTGATATCGGAATTCTCATGAACTCAGAAAGGAGGCCGGAGCGCTGTGGCTTGGCGAAGTGCAACCGGTGAATACGGTCCCGATATCTCCGTGCGCCAGGGGGCCGAGCCGACCGCGGAAACCTCCGCCTCGACCGGTATGGAACGGGACGCCACACCGCGGCCGTCGGACACCAAGCGCAGCAGCGGCGCCCGGGCGCAGGAAGGTCGTCGAAGGGGGACTGGGGTGGCCGACGCGTTCAAGGCCGCCCCGAAGCGCGCCAACAAAAAGGGGCTCCTGGGGCGTTTCTGGCTAGTGCTCACGATCGCAGCTGTCGTCGCGGTATCAGGATTCGTGGTGTACCGGTTGCACGGCGTCTTCGGCGTTCACAAGGGTTCGTTCGGTGGTGGCACCTCGGGCGAGGTCCTCGACGAGTTCAACGCCAAGACGATCACGCTCCAGGTCTGGGGCCCACCGGGCAGCACGGCAACCATTAACTACCTCGACGAAAACTCCCATCCGCAGCAGGCCCTCAACGTGCCCTTACCCTGGAGCAAAGTATTGAGTTCGACGAAGCCCGGCATCCCGGCAAACCTGGTGGCGCAAGGAGACGGCAGTTGGATCGCCTGCCAGTTCGTGGTGAACAAGCACGACGGAAGCGGTGACGTCATCAAGACTCCGAACCGCTCAGATCCCAACCAAACCGTGAACGCCTTCGTCTACTGCCTGGACAAGTCCGCATGAGCGAGCCAGCCGAGGCTGATTCTGCCGCGCCGCCAATCTCGCAACCGCTGATCCCGCCGTTCCTGCCGCGGATGATCCACCGGCTGGCGCTGCCGATCGTCCTGGTGTGGTTGGGCATCGTGTTCGTCACCAACACCGTGGCCCCGCAGTTGGAGGTCGTCGCCAAAACCCACTCGGTGTCGATGAGTCCGACCGACGCGGCGTCCTTCCAGTCGATGATGAAGGTCGGTTCGACGTTCAAGGAGTTCAACTCCGACAACTCGGCCATGATCTTGCTGGAGGGCGACAAGCCACTCGGGGCCGAAGCGCACCGCTACTACGACGAGATCGTCAGGCGCGTCGAGCAAGACAAGAAACACGTTCAGCACGTTCAGGATTTCTGGAGTGATCCGCTGACGGCGGCGGGTTCCCAGAGCCACGATCAAAAGGCCGCGTACGTCCAGGTTTACCTCGCCGGCAACATGGGCGGCGGGCTGGCGAACGAGTCTGCCGCGGCCGTCCGCAAAATCGTGGACTCGGTGCCCGCGCCGCCGGGAATCAAGGCATACGTCACCGGCGCAGGTCCGCTGTTCGCTGATCAGTCCCATTCGGGTGAGAAGGGCGTCGCGAAGGTCACGATCGTCACCTTCGTGGTGATCATCGTGATGCTGCTGTTCGTGTACCGGTCGATCGTCACCGTGGTGATCATGCTTGCCATGGTGTTCATCGAGCTGGCGGCGGCCCGCGGTGTCGTCGCGACACTCGGTAACTACGGCGTGATGGGGCTGTCGACCTTCGCCAACAACATGTTGGTGCTTATGGCGATCGCCGCTGGGACGGATTACGCGATCTTCGTGGTCGGCCGCTATCACGAGGCCCGTGGTCTGGGCGAGACCCGCGAAGAAGCGTTCTACACCATGTTCCACAGCACCGCGCATGTCGTGCTGGGATCGGGCCTGACCATCGCCGGCGCGATGTACTGCCTGAGCTTCTGCCGGCTGCCGTACTTCGAGTCGCTGGGCGTGCCTTGCGCCGTCGGCATGCTGGTCGCGGTGCTCGCGGCGTTGACGCTGGCCCCGGCCGTGCTCACGGTGGCTTCGTTCTTCAAGCTCATGGATCCGAAGCGCACGCTGCAGACCCGGGGCTGGCGTCGCATGGGCACCGCGGTGGTCCGCTGGCCCGCACCGGTTCTCGCGGTGACCATCGCGGTCGCGTTGGTTGGTCTGCTCGCCCTACCCGGTTACAAGACGGACTACGACAACCGACACTTCCTGCCGGCCGACACCCCGGCCAATGTCGGTTATGCCGCCGCAGACCGGCACTTCGATCAGGCGCGGCTTAATCCTGAGCTGTTGATGATCGAGACCGATCACGACCTGCGTAATCCGGCCGACTTCATCGTCTTGGACAAGGTCGCCAAGGCGGTCTTCCACATCCCCGGTATCGGCCGGGTGCAGACCATCACCCGGCCGTTGGGCACGCCGCTCGACCACAGCACCCTCGGGTTTCAGATGAGTGCACAAGCCGCAGGGCGCATCCAGACCCAGCACTATCAGGAAGAACAGGCGGCAAACCTGCTCAAGCAGGCGGACGAGCTGCGCAAGACGATGGCGACGCTGCGCGAGCAGATGCGGGTCACCCAGGATCTCAGCAACACGACGCACGAAACCACCAGGCTCACAAAAGAAACCGTGCAGATCACCGAGGCGTTGCGCGACGACATCGCCGTCTTCGACGACTTCTTCCGGCCGATCCGCAGCTACTTCTACTGGGAGAGGCACTGCTACGACATTCCGATCTGCTGGGCGCTCCGGTCGATCTTCAACGCGCTCGACGGCATCGACCAAGTGGCCGAGAACATCGTGAACCTCAGCGCGAACCTGGATAGGCTGGATCGGATCCAGCCCGAGCTGGTGGCGCTGATACCGCCGCAGATCGAGAGCCAGCAGCGCAATCTCGACACCATCATGTCGAACTACGCGATCACGAAGGGTCTCAACGACCAGACGAAAGCGCAGTCCGACAACGCCACCGCCCAGGGCGATGCCTTTGACAGGGCGAAGAACGACGACACGTTCTACCTTCCGCCGGAGGCGTTCAATAGCCCGGATTTCGCGCGAGGTCTCAAACAGTTCATATCGCCGAACGGGCACGCCGTCCGGCTGATCATCTCCCATGAAGGCGACCCGGCGACTCCTGAAGGCATCAGCCGCATCGAACCGATCAAGCAGGCCGTGCACGAGGCGATCAAGGGCACCCCGTGGGAGGGCGCCAAGGTCTACCTCGGCGGCACGGCCGCGTCGTACAAAGACATGCACGACGGCTCCAACATCGACCTGCTGATCGCCGGAATCGCCGCAGCCACTTTGATTTTCATCATCATGCT
>NZ_LZSG01000015.1 GCF_001665395.1 Mycobacterium sp. 1164966.3 | reverse complement strand
GCCCCCCCCCGGGGCCCGCGCCCCCACCGCGGCCAGGGGGCCCCCGCCCCCCGGGCGCCCCGCCGCCCACCACGCCGTTTTCCCAAAGGGGGGGCCCGCCAAACGGTGGGGGGGGCCCCGCTTCTTTCAGCTGAGGCGTTCATGCGTTCCACGTAGATGGCCACGACAAGTGGCGGTGCGCTGAGGTCTCTCGATCAAGCGCTGACAATGCGTCGCAATATTCGTGGACGGCATGACAGCCATCGCTCAACGTGCTGGTTCTCTTAGACCACCCCCTTCGTAGGTTCGGAACAAGTACTGGCACTGGGCGTTTCACCTCGACCCGGAGGTGAACGCTGCCGCGGCCACACCGCGCCGCTCGGGCGTCGGACGGGAAGTTCAGTTTCCGGGGCCGACCATGCGGCCGGCCTGGGCGTGGTCGTCACGCTGACGCGCGCCCGGCCCCCAAAACGCCTGCGCGCCAGCAACTCACGGGTGACGTGCTGAGCCGGTCCGCTCGGGCGCCGCAGGCGTATCCATTCGGCCTCCACGATCGCCGACGCCTCGATGACCGCCGGACAAACCGGCTCAACCGCACTCGGAGAGTCAAGATCAATCAACATCACATCCACCTCAACTCACGAGATGACCTGCACTTGTCGATATATATTTCTGATACCAGAACACTCAGATCATTTCAAGTGTCCACGGTATCGAATTACGGCGCGCCGCACCGGAGCTCGCCGTCGCCGGGCTAACGCTTCTTCACCGATTTCGGCGGCTTGGGGCCGCGACCCTGCTGACGCGCCGCCGCGCGCCGCTCACGACGACTTCCCCCGGCGGGCACCCCGGCCGGCGTCTTGCCGCCGCCGTTGCGCTGCACCGCCGCAGAGCCGTCCTCCGACGGTCCCGAATAGGTCAGCGCGGGCGACTCGTTGTCAATACCCTTGGCGCGCAAGGTGCTCGGAGCCTCTTCGCGAGCTGCGGCAGGGGCAGGGCTCCCGCCGTCGGGCTGGGCCGAGCCGCCGGCCGCTGCGGTCGCGAATTCCTTGAGCTCTTCCGGCTCCTCGACCGGGCCCACCTGCGGGGCCGGGACGGTCTCGACGGTGACGTTGAACAAGAAGCCGACCGACTCCTCTTTCATGCCGTCGAGCATGGCCATGAACATGTCGTAGCCCTCGCGCTGGTACTCCACCAGCGGGTCGCGTTGCGCCATCGCGCGCAGGCCGATGCCCTCCTTGAGGTAGTCCATCTCGTAGAGGTGCTCACGCCATTTGCGGTCGATGACGTTGAGCAGCACGTTGCGCTCCAGCTGACGCATGGCGCCCTCGCCGGCCAACTCCTCGAGCTCGGCTTCCCTTGTGGCATAAGCGCGTTCGGCGTCTTCGAGCAGCGCGTCCAGTAGCTCCTCGCGGGTGAGGTCGTCACGCTCCGAGTCGTCGTCATGACGCGTCAGGGTCTCGTGCTCGATCCCGACCGGATACAGCGTCTTGAGTGCCTCCCAAAGTTTCGCCAGATCCCAGTCTTCGGCGTAGCCCTCGGCGGTAGCGCCGTCGACGTAGGCGGTCACGACGTCGCGGAGCATGTCGAGCGCCTGCTCTTTGAGGTTCTCGCCTTCGAGGATGCGGCGGCGCTCGGCGTAGATCACCTTGCGCTGCTGGTTCATCACCTCGTCGTACTTGAGGACGTTCTTGCGGACCTCGAAGTTCTGCTGCTCGACCTGGGTCTGCGCGCTCTTGATGGCCCGGGTGACCATCTTGGCTTCGATCGGCACGTCGTCGGGCAGGTTCAGCCGGGTCAGCAGGGTCTCGAGCGCGGCCCCGTTGAACCGGCGCATGAGTTCGTCGCCCAGGGACAGGTAGAACCGCGACTCGCCCGGATCGCCCTGCCGGCCGGAGCGGCCGCGCAGCTGGTTGTCGATGCGCCGCGACTCGTGCCGCTCGGTGCCGAGCACATACAGCCCGCCGGCCTCGATCACTTCCTTGGCTTCTTTGCCGGCCTCTTCCTTGACCTGCGGGAGCTCCTCGTGCCAGGCCGCGTCGTACTCCTCGGGTGTCTCAACCGGATCGAGTCCCCGCTCACGCAGCCGCAAGTCGGTGAGGAAGTCGACGTTGCCGCCCAGCACGATGTCGGTTCCGCGGCCCGCCATGTTGGTGGCCACAGTGATGCCGCCGCGGCGGCCGGCGACGGCGATGATGCCCGCCTCCTGCTCGTGGTACTTGGCGTTGAGCACGTTGTGCGGGATGCGCCGCTTCTGGAATTGGCGCGACAGGTACTCCGAGCGCTCCACACTCGTCGTGCCGATCAGCACTGGCTGGCCCTTTTCGAAACGCTCGGCGACGTCGTCGACCACCGCGATGTATTTGGCTTCCTCGGTCTTGTAGATGAGGTCGGACTGGTCGGTGCGGATCATCGGCTTGTTGGTCGGAATGCTGACCACGCCGAGCTTGTAGATCTCGTGCAGCTCGGCGGCCTCGGTCTGGGCCGTGCCCGTCATGCCGGCGAGCTTGTCGTAGAGCCGGAAGTAGTTCTGCAGCGTGATGGTGGCCAGCGTCTGGTTCTCGGCCTTGATCTCGACATGCTCCTTAGCCTCGATGGCCTGATGCATGCCTTCGTTGTAGCGGCGGCCGATCAGCACACGACCGGTGAACTCGTCGACGATCAGCACCTCGCCGTCGCGGACGATGTAGTCCTTGTCGCGGTTGAACAGCTCCTTGGCCTTCAGCGCGTTGTTGAGGTAGCTGACCAGGGGGGAGTTGGCGGCCTCGTAGAGGTTGTCGATGCCGAGCTGGTCCTCGACGAACTCCACCCCTTTCTCGTGCACGCCGACGGTGCGTTTGCGCAGGTCGACCTCGTAGTGGAGGTCCTTTTCCATCAGCGGCGCCAGCCGCGCGAACTCGGTGTACCAGTTGGAGGCGCCGTCGGCTGGGCCGGAGATGATCAGCGGGGTGCGGGCCTCGTCGATCAGGATGGAGTCGACCTCGTCGACGATCGCGTAGCTGTGACCGCGCTGCACCAACTCCTCGAGCGAGTGCGCCATGTTGTCGCGCAGGTAGTCGAAGCCGAACTCATTGTTGGTGCCGTAGGTGATGTCGGCGTTGTAGGCGACCCGACGTTCGTCGGGGTTCATGCTGGCCAGGATCACCCCGACCTGCAGCCCGAGGAAGCGGTGCACCCGGCCCATCCACTCGCTGTCGCGTTTGGCCAGGTAATCGTTGACTGTGACGATGTGTACGCCCTTGCCGGCCAGCGCGTTGAGGTAGGCGGGCAACACGCAGGTCAGGGTCTTGCCCTCACCGGTCTTCATCTCGGCGACGTTGCCCAGGTGCAGCGCGGCGGCACCCATCACCTGCACGTCGAAAGGCCGCTGATCGAGCACCCGCCAGGCGGCTTCGCGCGCCACGGCGAACGCTTCGGGCAGCAGATCGTCGAGGTCCTCGCCCTCTTCCAACCGCTTCTTGAACTCGTCGGTTTTCGCCCTCAGCTCGGCATCGGTGAGCTTTTCGACGTCGTCGGACAACGTGTTGACGTAGTCCGCCACCTTCTTGAGGCGCTTGACCATGCGACCTTCACCAAGGCGCAGCAACTTCGACAGCACAGTGTTGTCCCCTTTTGGGATGTTCCCCTACTGGTAGGAGTCTTCTTCGATCAGGCGACTCCCATCGTAGGTGACGAGCCGGTGCTGACCGGCGTAGCGGCGATCGCAAGCGCGGCAGCGCCGCGCGCTGCGGGTCGCCGCCAACGACCCTAGCGGCGATCGCAAGCGCGGCACCGCCGCGCGCCGCGGGTCGCCGCCGAAGACCTCGTCAGGCGAGTCTGATCAGGCCGTAATCGTAGGCGTGCCGACGGTAGACCACCGACGGCCGTTCGGTCTCCTTGTCATAGAACAAGAAGAAGTCGTGCCCGACCAGCTCCATCTCGTAGAGCGCGTCGTCCACCGACATCGGCTTGGCCTGGTGGTCCTTGACCCGGACGATGCGGCCCGGCGCATGATCGGTGCGGGCCTTGACTTCCTCGCCGTCGTGTTCCGGCGTCTCGGCGGCCTTCTTCTTGCGTGGCTTAGGGGTCTGCCCGGCCGCGGGCACCACGGCGGTGGCGGCGGCCAGTGAAACCGGGGTCTTGTCCCCGTAGTGCACCTTGCGCCGGTCCTTGACGCGACGCAGCCGGTTCTCCAGTTTGGCGACCGCGGCCTCGAATGCGGCATAGAAGCTGTCGGCGCACGCCTCCCCGCGAACTACCGGCCCGCGGCCGCGAGCGGTGATCTCCACGTGCTGACAGGATTTGCGTTGACGTCGGTTGCGTTCGTGATCGAGTTCGACGTCGAACAGGTAGATGGTCCGGTCGAACCGTTCCAGGCGAGCGAGTTTCTGCGAGACGTAAATGCGGTAGTGGTCGGGGATCTCGACGTTGCGGCCCTTGACGACGACTTCGGCATGCGACGCCGGTTCGGCCTGTTCGTCGGTGTCGGCTGGCGGTTGGTCCAGGGCCCGACTGGAATCCACGGTAAGCCTTGACATACGTGACAACTCGTTTCTCTTTTCGCGTCACACGCGCCCTGCGTGCCGGCGTTTCTGAACGCGCCGACGGGGTTGGAACGGTGCCAGATCGGTTACCGCCTCAGGCTGCCCGCCGGAGCAAGGTGTCGAATACTCACCCCCTCCCTGCGGTGGCGTTTCAACCTGGGAAATCGCGACCATAAGTCTTCCGGTGAACCAAGAACGTTGTTCTCGACGTTAGCTCGTGTTCGCCCCGGCGTGCCACCAATTTGGTGGAGCTGTTGCGAGTTCTTCACGTCTTCATGCGATCTTCTTCAGTTCGGTACACGACTCGGCTCACGCCGCCGCGAGGGTCAGGACAGCGCTCACGTGAACGCCGGCGGCGTGCAGCACCCGGACGGACTCGCGAGCCGTCGCACCGGTCGTGACGACATCGTCGACGACCATCACTTCGGTGCGCGGCGGCCGGCCCCGCAGCCGTACCCGCCCCGCGATATTGCGTTCCCGGGCCGAGGTGCCAAGGCCGACGGAGTCGCGCGCCATCGGCTTCATTCGCAATGCGTCTGCGACGGCGATGCCGGGGTGCCCCGCGGCCGCAGCCACCACCATTCGGCCGACCGGGTCACCTCCGCGCCGGCGGGCCGCCGAGCGCCGCGTCGGCGCGGGCACGATGGTCAGCGGCGCGTCGACGATGCCCCAGGACAGCAGCCGGTGAACACCGACGGCCAGCACGTATGCCAGTGGCGCGGCCAGATCGGCGCGGCCGTGTTCCTTCAGTGCCAGGATCGCCCGGCGACGGGCGCCGGCATAGCGGCCGAGCGCGAACACCGGCACCTGCGGGTCGATGCGCGGGCTCACCACGTGCGGCTGGTCGGCTCTGACGTCGAGGTCGGCGGCGCAGGCGTCGCACCATCGCGTCGATGGCGTGCCGCAGCCGCCGCATTCAAACGGCAGGATCAGGTCGAGCACACTGCCAGTGTGGTAGCAGGGGGTGACAGAGGTGGTTCATCGTGCTGACGACCGTCGTCTGTCCGCTCGCCGGGCCTGTTCTCACGGTGAGATTTCGACCGATTTTCGCCGTGCGGACACCTCCGGCGCGAGCTGCTGGGCTCGTCGTGTCAATCGGAGCCTTTGAACACCGACGGCCAGGCGAAGCTGAGCGCCCCTTGGCTCAGCCGGCTGATCAGGTCTTCGAGGTACTTCAGCGGCAACTCCATCCGCCACTCCGGCAGCAGCCCCGACAACTGCAAGGAATCCACGCCGACGCTGACATCGGTGACCAGCAGCCCGTGCGGCAGCTCCGGCAGGGCCACCCGGTAGGCGGGCATCCGGCCCGGCAACGTCCAACGCCGTTGTCCGGTAACCAACGCGCGCGGGCGCAGCCACAACGTCTTGCCCAGCACTTCGACGTCGACGTCCAAGCCGCCCCAGCCGGGCCGACGGGCCCACCGCAGCCGGGCGTTTCCGTCCTCGCACAGCTCGCCGCGCAGCTGCGGTGTCGCCCGGCGCAGCACATCGTCAAAAATGTGCGACGACACCGCCGTCGACAGCTCCGCCGGGGCGGCCACCACCAGCGGCGGCATGCCCGGACGGATGTGCAGGTTGTGCAGGACTGCATCGGCGGTCTTCAGGTGGTTGCGGTCCCATCGGACGTCGCGGGCCGCCAGCCGCACGTCGCCGAGCTGTCCGACCGCCAAACCCTGCGGATCCAGCGCCGAATCCAGCTCGGTGACGGTCAGCTTCACGTCCTGGTCCCCGATCCGCACCGTCACCTCCTTGCCGACGAGCAATTGCTGCAGCGTGAGGAACAAGGTCCGGTACGGCATCGCAGCCGCCTGGGCGGCACCCGCGGTGACCGACGGCAGCCCCGGCAGACCGCTTGAGGACCACAACGAGCCAAGCATCTCCAGCGCGCCGAAGGGGTCCTCCCAACGCAGGCGGGGAACTTTCGGCGACATCGGCAGCGCCTCCTCACGGCGAGGGTAGCCGGTGCGGTCAGCGGGCTACAACGCGCCGGCCCGCACCCGGCGATTGGTGCCCCTAACTTGGCTGGCTCTCAAGGCGAGCCCGGTAGCTGCTCGCAACTCGTCCTGCAAACAACTTCGCCAGCACCCTTCGTGGCGCCGACATGCCAGCGAGAAACCGTCTGCGCTCATCGACTGTGCATGTCTCGAGGACCATGCCGATGAATGCGACGCCGAAACCAATGTTGTGAACAGTGAGGAAGGAAGCGCCCCGTTCGGTCGTCGCGTGCCATTCCGCGTCGGTGATGCACTCGTTGATCAGCGGAACGACCCGCAACTCTTCGGCGTTGAAGTGCTCGTTGACCAACTCGGCGAGGGTTTCGATCTCGTAGATCAATTTTTGCGCGGCACTTGACTGAGGGGCACAGCCCGCGGCAGTGCAGTCAGTGTCAGCAATCCAAGCTGCCAAGCGCACCTCGACGCTACTCACCAATTTGGCCATAAGCGCATGCTCAGTCTCCATACGATCGATGTCATCTGCTCGTAGACGTACCCGTGACCGCAGTGTCGGCCACAGCAGCTCGTCCTCGGCGTGGTGGTGGTGGTGCAACGCCGCCAGCACGTTCAAAATGTGATCCGCTACGCGCTTTCGGCGCCCGTACTGCCCGGGGTGCACCTGGCGAATAAGCTCCGAAGCAGATCTCAGTTCACTGCGAAAGACTCGATGCACCATGGCCATTTCGAATGCGTCGGTTGGCATCGTCACTTCACCGACGTGTGGCGAACATCCTCGGAGTACGCCCAATCCCAGTTAGTTGCCAATCGATTCTCCTTTTGTGGGGATCGAGCGATCGTCGACTCACCCATAGCCACACCACGCATTTGGGCAACGAGATCTCTAAAAGCATTGCAATGCAATCCCTTCATGTTCTGTCTCTTTCATCCGTTGCCCTCCAAGAAGGCTGGCAGCCGGTGCAGCACCAGGTCCGGTCGTTCTTCGACAATCCAGTGCCCAACGGCATCTACCGTCTCGATCCTCAGGTCGTCCGGCATCGGCAACATGAATCGTCACATCGTCGCTTACCTCGACGAACCGGTGCACGACGCCGTCGATCGTCGGCATCGGTATTGGGCGGCCATCAGGCCGAGGTCGCCAGTCGGTGTTCCGCCTTGATCTCTTCGGCAGCACGCTCCCCAATAATTACGCATGGCGCCATCGTGTTTCCGGTGGTGATTCTGGGCATGATGGATCCATCAGCGACGCGCAGGTTTTCGGTCCCATAAACCTTGAGGCTGCCGTCGACCACGGCCAGGGGGTCGCGCCCCATCTTGGCCGTGCCCACTTGGTGCCAGTAGCTGAGCCCGGCGTCGCGCAGATAAGTCACCAGGGCTTGGCCCTTCAGGTTGCCTGGCATGACCTCCCGCTTGAAAAAGGGCTGCAGCAATGTCGAGTTGCCCAGTTCCCGCATGCCTTCAATGCATTTCACTGCGATCCGCACATCATCCGGGTGCGACAAGTTGTTGTCGACCACCCTGACGGGCTCATCGGGATCCGGACTTCTCAGCTCGACCCTTCCACGACTTTTGGGTTGTGCCAGAGCACCGAACATGGTCCACGCGGCCCCCGGTACACCGAATCGTGCGAAGTTCTCCGAGCTGGCAAGTACGAGTGCCCCGTGACAGGCAAATAGATCGGGCTGGTCGAGGCCGTCCTCACTCGGCCAAAATGTCACCGCGTTGCCCGGCTGGACGTCGAGCTGGCCACCGGGCAGTTCCCACATGCACGAGAAGCCGAGGTGATCTTGGAAGTTACGCCCTACCCCAGGCAGGTGCTGGATAGCCGGGATTCCCAAGCGTCGCAAGGTGTCTTGGTCACCAATCCCGGAAAGCAAGAGCGCCTTGGGTGTGTGAATGGCGCCCATCGATAGCACAATCTCCGTGTTGGCGAAGAACTTTCGGACTTCGCCGCGATAGGTCACCTCTATCGCGGTCGCACGGCGACGGTGGATGATCACGCGACGTACATATGCCTCTGACAGCACCGTTAGATTTGGCCGATCCATGTACGGATACGTGTAGGACCGGAAGACCGATTGGCGCTTGCCGCAGCGGGCTCGAACATCGATGATCGCCGCGCCACCCCTGCCTTCCATCATCTTTCCGTTCGGATTTTCATGTGGCGCAACGCCCAAACACCTGGCAGCTTCCACCACGGCGGCAGTGGCGGGATGGGGATTAGATTTCGGTTGCACGAAGACTGGACCGCCGCTGCCCCGGTACTGCGGGTCTGGGGCGCCATGCCAATCCTCGATGCGGCGGTAGACGTCGAGGGTCGACGCGTAGCACCAGGCGTTGTTGCCCGACTCGGCGGCGAAGAAATCCCAATCCGACTTGTGGCCGCGTGCCCACGCCATCAGATTGATGCTGGACCCGCCGCCAAGGACTTTACCCATCGACAGGATGAGCGCCCTGCCATTGAGGTGCTGGTTCGGTTCAGCCTGAAAGGCCCAGTCCGTCACGTTGCCGAGATTTTCTTGCCACAGCCGCGGCTCGCTGACGCTGGGTATGTCATCGGAGCCGCCCGCCTCCAGCAACAACACTGTTACAGCTGGGTTTTCGGCCAAACGACCGGCGATGACCGAGCCGGACGTTCCCGCACCACAGATGATGAAGTCGTAATGCTGCTTGAGGTCAGTGGTGAGGCGCTGCTGGTTTTCGCGCACGCGCTGGTCCAATTCGGCGTCCACGCTAGTGCCCTGCGCTCTGTCCGCCGTCGACGTGCAGGATTTCGCCGGTGACGAAGGACGCCGTTTCCAGATATAGCGCACCGTGCACGACGTCGGCGACGGTGCCGATCCGATTCTGGGGATGCATTCCCGCGTAGGCGGTGGCTGCGTCGGCTCTCCTGTGCATGGGCGTGTCGATGACACCGGGAGATATTGCATTGAACCGGATTCCGCGCCCGGCGTACTCGATAGCCAATGATTTGGTCACGGCAGCCAGGCCGCCTTTGGTCAGTGCCGTGAGTGCCGATGGGACGGCAGTCAGAGCTTGCTCGGTCAGAGTCGTGGTGATGTTGACCACGTGTCCGCCGTTGCCCTGGGCAAGCATCATGTCGATGACGCGTTGCGTGACGTTAAAGAAGCCCCACATGTTCACCGACGTCACCCGCGCATAGTCTTCCAGGCTGTACTGGGTGAAGGGCTTGGAGATGAAGACACCGGCATTGTTGATCAGCGTGTCGATGCGGCCAAAGCGTGTGGCCGCCTCGACAACGAGGCGCTCGGCGGTTGCTGGGTCGGCGATATCGCCTGCCACCGTGCGGACTTCAGGATGGGGCGAGTGATCGATGGTGCGCGAGTTGGCAATCACCTGGTAACCGTGCTTGCGGTACGCCTCGACCAAGCCCGCGCCGATTCCTCGTGATGCGCCAGTGATGATCGCGACGTTCTCGCCGCTGAATCTCATTTCTCCTACCCTTCTCTGACTGGTCGGCGGTTCAACCGGCCAGCTGGCGAACAATGTCAGCGACTGAACCCGTCTTGGCGTTGCGGAACGACGTTCCTGCCCACATCCCCACGCCATGCGGATCACCCAACTTCACCGCCGCCTCCTGAACGGGGCCGGTCATCATCGCGACCTGCGGGAAACCGAAAATCGCGTGAGCATCGTGGTCATCGGTGAATCGGTTGCGCAATGCGCGTGCGTAGCGTCCGGTAAACGCCCGCGTCACAACCGTTTGGGTGAATTGCGGATCACGCAATGCCGCGCGATGCACCGCATTGGTGCCCGCTTCGTCGGCGAGCAAGAGCGCCGTACCGAGCTGTACGGCGGTGGCGCCGGCCTCGCGCATCCGGGCCACATCGTCTGGTGTTCCGAGACCACCGGCTGCGACGACGGGACAATCGAAACACGCGACCAGGCTGGCCACCAGATCATCGAGCGAACAGCGGGGCGGTGCGTCGAGCACGTCAAAGGTTGCGCGGTGCCCGCCCGCGTCGGGCCCCTGCACCACCAAGGCATCCACGCCGCAGCTGAGCGCTATCATCGCTTCTCGAACGGATGTGACCGTGGCCATAATCGTGATGCCGAGACCGCCGAGGCGCCCACACTGCATTTCGCTCGGCGAACCGAACGTGAATGACACAACCTCGGGCCGCAGGTCGAATACCACGTCGAGCTTCGCTGCCCAGTCGTCGTCGTCATGATGCGGTTCGCCAAGCGCTACACCATAGCGTTCGGCCTCCTGCATCAAGGCTGCCGCGAACGCTTCCAACTCCGCCGGCAAAGACATCGGCCGTTGGGGCACAAACAGATTCACACCAATCGGACCCGGCGTCTGCCGCCGCGCCGCGAGTATGTCGTCGGCCAACTCTTCGGCCGACAACATGCCGGCTGCGAGAAACCCCAGACCGCCCGCATTGGTTACCGCGGCGGCCAACGCAGGTGTCGTCGGACCGCCTGCCATCGGTGCGCCCAGCACCCGAAGGCTCAGTTCGGCCAAGGAGAATCGGTCAAACACAGTGAGCCTTAAGCATATTCGAGTGTGATATTGCTGAAAGCGCGTGGGCGTCAACGACCACCACGCTGTTGTACTCCAAACGGATCCAGCCGCGATGTTCAAATTCGCGCAACGTGTCGCAGATCGTCTCGGGAGCAACGCCCACAAGAAGCGAAAAGTCCTCCAATGTCAGGTCATGCACAACCCGGACCGCTTCGCCCTCTCGCCGGCCAAACCGCTTCCTCAACAACAGCAGCTGATTCGCAACACGGTTCTGGGCATCAGCAAAGGCGAAGTCCACCAACGAGTTCGTCGACGCCTTCACCCACCGCGCGAATAGACGCAGCACCTGATCACTGAATTCTGGACGCTCGGCTATCCAAAGCAGAAACTGTGCGCGTTCTATCGCCACTGCCACAACTGTGGTAAGGGCGGTTGCGTCGATTTCATGTGCTTCCGGATCGAAAAGCGTCATGGCACCAAACATTTCTCTGGGCCCTAAGATGGTCAACACCACCTCCCCGCCTTCAGGGTGACGGTAAGCGACCTTGACCTTTCCAGAGATGATGATGTAGACGCGGCCACCGCGGCTACTTTGCGCAACCATGATTTCTCCTGGCAAGAATTGCACGGGCTCAAGCTGCTCCGCTACGGCGAACAGACTCTCAGGATCGAGCTTGCTGAATAATCCCGACGCGATCAGCGCCTGGTATACATCGGAGCTTCCGCGACCGTCGTGCCGTCTTTCAGTCAGTGGATGATCAACGCGATTCCCATTGAGATCCTTCGGGTCGATATCTTGGTTCGCTGTGTTGCTCATCGAGGAGCAACCGTGGGACGTGCGTAAAGTTCGTGATTGCAACCCTTTTGTGGCCGGTTGCCCATCCATACCTAACGCATACCTACGCCGCGTCGTCGACAGCCGGAAGATCGGCGTCGCTATCCAGAATGCCGACGCGAGCACTGTGACCGCGGCCCGAATCATGAAACTCACGTTATGGAGGCGACTGCTGATCGACTAGCCACCGCACGAAGCACTGTGGCCGGTTTGCGCATCCTGGAATGACGCGGTACCACTAAACCGTCGACTGCAGCCCGAGCACTCGGAGGTCGCCGACGTGTTGGCGGTAATCGCTTTAGTGAGTGCGGATGTCGTTGCCCATAACGACTTTCGCGTCTTGGAGGATTCGAGGAGCCGATCGGTGAGTGCCATCGACCCATTTGTCGGCTACTCGGACTGCTGTAGTTGTGCAGCCTCGGCAGCAACGAGTACTGGCCAGCCGCTCGGGCAGGGCCAGCAGGAGGTCTCCAGCGGGGACGAATCAGCCAGTTGAGCTGTTTGTCAATTCCCATGTGTCATCGTGTGGATTCATTACTTAGTAGGTGTCGAATCCGTCGCTGGCTTCTGCGGAAATCGTGTCGATGACCTCCACGGGTAGGTCCTCGCAGTGCGCACGTTGACGAATGCTCTCGGCGTGAAGAAACTCCGAAAGCGATCTCGGGAGGAAGCTATCCAGCGCCGCGTTGCGCCTACTGCATCGAGCGCCAGTAGCACGCTCCGAACCGTGCGTCGACATGACGCAAGGCACAGACGCTGTCGGCCGATCTCGAAAACGTTCGATTGACGCTCATGGCCCCTACGTGCTTCCCGGACGGCGCGGTTCGCGAGCGACCAACGGAAACCCTGAGAAACACGGGTCACGCCGTTGCATTAAGGGTCCGTTGGTCCTCGTCAGCGAAGGTGTCCTCAAGTTGTAGCGGCGAGTAGTCCACATCGATTTCTTCGACCTGTCGCCCCCGGGCGCTGCTGATCGTGCCGAATCGTCGCATCCCCTTGTCGCTGGAATACTGCAAGAACTCGTCGAGCGACAAGCCGAACGGCATGTCATTACCGTAGGCTGCAAAGCTTTCTTCGGTGAGACGCAGTGCCAGCGGGATGAGCTCGTTCATTCTGGTTTCGAACACCGTCCAGTTGGCGTCGTCGGCGGCGACGTGGCGTCGACAAGTGAAGGTGCCCCATGCCATGTGGCGCCGCTCGTCGTCGCCGATGCGCCGAACGAGCTCCTGCATACCGGGAAGAACGCCACGCTCCGCGCAAATCTTGTGCCAGGCATAGTATCCCGTCAGCGCAAGCATCCCCTCGACGACGTGGTTGTAGACAACCGAGGCACGAACTTGGGCCGCCGGTGAAGGATCGATCGTAAGAGTCGCCAGCGAGTCCGGAAGTTCCTCGCTGAATAATTGCCGGTAAGCCGGCATCACGTCGAGATAGCCGTGCAGGTCCTCGTTCATTCCAACGGCATCGAGCCACATGCGAAAACCCTGGGTGTGTTTAGCCTCCTCGAACGCGAACTGGGTCAGATACATCTCGTCGCTCAGCCGCCCTTCGGCCCGCATCGCAGCCATGAACGGCTGGATATCCTTCGTGACGGCCTCCTCGCCGGCGACGAACTGCGCGCACAGCCGCGCTGCATAGTCGCGTTCACGGTCGGACAGCGCTTCCCAGTCGGCTCGGTCGCGGGTCAAGTCGATATCGGCGGGATTCCAAAACTTCGCGCTGCCGCCGGCGAACAGCCTGAGCGGCAGGCTGTCCCAGTTGAGACCGCCCTTATCGAGCGAGCCATAACGTGCCCGTGTCATCTGACCTCCTTAGATCAGAGGGCTGACCACATAGGGTGCCCCAGGGGTAGGAACCCAGCCGACGCTAACGGGGCCTTCGGACACCGACTAGCCGCTGCACGCGGGACTCTGGCCATCGCGCGCAGGAGCGAACTCGGCTTCGGCGACGAGACCGGTGCGGGTAATATTCTCTCTGGCATCAGTGCTTTGTGGACTGTTACCCACTGGTGTGCTTTGGAAGGTGGGAAGGGCTGACCGAGAAGGACCGACGGACAGCTACCGTTTCGGATACTTGTGCATGGACGACGGCGGACGCGTTCGACGATTTCGCCGTCCTGTGCTGCCCGGATCCGCACCTCAATCTTTTGAGTGACCCAAACTCGTTTTCGCTTAGGCAGCGGGCCCGTCGTATGGGTCCGATCGTCTTCGTTGACCTCGTCGCCGGCTCCGACATGTCACTGGATTCCGGTGAGCAGTGCAGCGGGTATCGCGTTAATTTCGTGCGGTCGGGCCACCTGGAGGCAACTTATCGAGGCTCATCGCTGAGCGCCGGCCCCGGTACTGTCGCCGTATACCAACCCGAGGGGCTGGCCGTAGCGCGATGGGCAGCGGGCAGCCGGATGCTAGGCATAAAGATCGACAGTAGAGCTGTCGATGATGCGCTTCGTGACGCGCTCGGTCGGCAGGTGACACGTCAACCTGACTTCGCAAAAACCATGCCAACCGAGGCGGCGCTGACGCAGAGCTGGGTAAGCATGGTATTGACGTTCGCGCACCAGCTTTTTCGGCCGGACAGTCTTCTCAATCAACCGATGGTCGGGTTGCCAGTTGTCGACGGCATCGTGCACGGGTTCTTATTGGCTGCTGACCACGCCCACCGCGAAGCCCTCATCGAAGACCCGCGGCTGGTCGCACCTCACGCGATTCGTACTGCAGTCGACATTATCGAGGCGGAAGCACAGTTGCCGTGGACGCTGTCCTCGATCGCCGCACGTTGCCACGTAAGTGTGCGTTCGCTACAGCAAGGCTTCGAGCGCTACCTGGGGACATCGCCGATGGCGTATCTGCGGCAAGTTCGATTGCGAAGGGCACACCAGACGCTGGTGGAGTCTGACCCCTCAGAGGTCACCGTGGCCTCAGTTGCGCACCGTTGGGGATTCACTCATCTTGGTCGGTTCGCCGCTGCGCACGCCGAGCGATATGGCGAGCCGCCTTCGGAGACACTGCACCGCAACACATTTGCGCGCTAGGACGCAAATTGGCCGGATTAGTGCGCGCATCGGCTAGCCGGCCCGCAGCCACCGCAATACTGTCGAAGTCATGCCTGAGCGCGGAACGGCCTTGCGCAGGCTGGGTTTCCTCACCATAGGTCGATTCGACGAGGCCGATCCGGGACCTGGTCACGAAGAGACACTGCGGATGATGGTGCGTGCGGAGGCGCTCGGCTTCGACAGTGTTTGGGTACGGCAACGGCATCTTCAAGCGGGAGTCTCTTCACCAATCGCGCTGCTTGCCGCCGCCAGCCAGCGCACCAGCCGAATCGAGTTGGGCACCGCGGTGATTCCGCTCGGCCTGGAGAACCCTCTACGGCTGGCCGAAGATTTGGCCACGGTCGACATCTTGTCCGGTGGCCGGCTCAACGTGGGCGTTTCAGTTGGCATTCCCCTGCTTTACGAACACTTCAAGACGGCGCTGTATCCCGAGACCCACGAGCTGGAGAACTTCACAAAAGCACGCGTTGAACGACTTGTGGCATGTCTGCGTGGTGATCCCGTCAGCGCCTTCCACGGGACCTTCGGCAACGACGAGTTCTACCGTCATGTTCAGCCTCACTCGCCGGGTCTGGCCGGGCGGGTCTGGTACGGCGGTGGGTTGATTTCCGCGGTGTGGGCAGCAACCCAGGGACTCAACTACCTCACCGCCAACCTGGTTAGCAGCGAAGGAGCCGAATCAAATGACTTCGCCACGATTCAAGCCGGGCATATCGACGCCTTCCGCACCCACCATCCCAGCCCCGAAACTGCCCGCATCTCACAAAGTTTGGTAATAATACCGACCGACTCGGCGACGCGGAAGCAGCTTGCCAAGTACCGCGCGTATGCCGAAAGCCGATCTGAGCGCACGCTGAAACCCCAGGGCCCACGGGGGATGATTGTCTCTCCCGATTATGTTGGTACATCGGACGAAATCGCCGATGTACTGTACGCCCATCATGGATTTCAGCGCGTAGATGAGATGGCTTTCGCATTGCCCCACGGCTTCGATGAAGACGATAACGTGCAAATCATCACCGACGTGGCCGAGAAACTGGGACCGAGGCTGGGCTGGATTCCAGCTCAACCGAGTAATGGGCGGCCATCCGCACAGCACGCCACGTCTGACGTCTAAGTGATCATGAAAGCACCGCCGTCACGCAGTAGTTGAGGCAAGCGAGCACCACGATTAACCATTCTCGGCTCTCGACACCGGACAGTTACCGGGTTCTGTTCGGTGAATCTGGCGCAGCGCTTTCCGACACAGAGTGGATCGCTGCGGTGAACAGCTCACTTCCACCTAATCTTTCGTCGCTCAATGCGCGATTCGAATCGGGATCTCGTTCAGACAAGTGCCTTCAAATCTCCTATGAGCCCGGACACCAATACTTTTCGTTCGTAAGTCTCAGTGGTGGGGCAATCGCCGAGATGCTGGACCAAGCTGCGACACACTGCGGTACCTTCGTAACAAGCCACGTCTGCCATACGCTGACAATACGGGTCAACTACTTACGAGCAGGCACCGGAAGTGTTTTCATTGCCACCGCTCGGATACTAGAGATGATTACCAGCTCGGCGGTGGTCAGAGCCGATTTGGCAGGCGATCGAGGAAGGCGAATCGCTTCGGCGTCCGTCGCCGTGCAGTTGGTCAGAGACGCCAAAAGGCATGCATAAAACGCCCGCGCGGCGAGGCTGACGTCAGCAAAACTTACGCGATAGACCTTGACGGTCGTCTGATCGCCGGGTCGGCCGGCCGGCGCAGAGTTATGGCTGGTCGCTCACCATAGCGAGCTGCATGCGCGGCGGCGAAACGTCCCAAATTGGCAAAGCCCCAACGAAATGCGACCGACGCGACTGTATCTACCGATGGATCGGAGGCCTCTAGGTCCTGGTGGGCGCGGCGCAGCCGAACCTCCCGCAAATACGCCGTGGGTGTAGTACCGACGTGTGCTCGGAAGCCTTGCTGCAGGGAGCGCACACTCACATAGCTGCGCGCGGCTAGTGCCGAGATGGTTAGTGGCAGGTGTGCTTCCGTTTCGATGATGTCGATCGCCGCGCGGATGGCGCGCGGCGGAGGGTCGATCGCCCCGCCTACCAAGGTTGCGCGGTATGAGTGGTCCGTGGCTAACAACAGGCCGCGGACTACACCCTCCGCGAATGGCATTCCGACCATTGGCTGATGCAGGATACTGCTAGGCCGGAAAAGCTGCTCGGTGAACAGCGACACCAGGTTAATCCAGCTACGCACCGCTTGACTTGTGGTCCGCATGAAGGGCTCCAAGTCAATTTGGGAACTTACCGAGCGCCCGATCGCATCTGCGAGAGCGTCTTCGACGGCGTAACGATCGATCATCACAGCTAGCAAACGGCCGACATAACCAGGGACGCCGGCTTGTCCCTCCGGCCGATACACCCCGACCGAACCAGGCCCCACTACGAGGGGGACATTGCTATCCATCCCAGCCGAAGAAGTCGCGACCGGCAGAGTGACATGGTAATGCGGACGAATTTCGCCACCGTTCACCCAGACTTCATCGTGAAAATCAATGTCTAGCACGGTAATCGGGCCGAGTCGACGCCTGCGATGGGTGAACGAAAGCCCCCCCGCGTCTTCCAGCGGGCCGATATCTGGCCACCAGGATGACTCCAACTTGCTGTGGCGTAGCTCGCCGAAGTCGTCCAACGACTGCACGGTAACCCAAGGGTTGGCGTCATCCGGCCGGACAGCCGGCGCGTTCTGCTCTCTCATCCGCATCGGCTTCTTCGTCCTGCGCTGAACGTCCTGCGACGCAATGTCTTCAGCGGCGGTTCACCGTACCGGGCATTGTGGGCGGCGGCGAACCGGCCGAGATTGGCGAAACCCCCATGGCAAGCAACGGAGGCCACGGTGACTGTCGATGGATCAGACTCGAGCAAGCTCTGGTGTACTCCACGCAATCGCACCTCGTGCAAATACCAGCGCTGTCCGCAATCCATCGACATATCAGACCCGACGACTTTAGCCAGGGTGACCGACCCTATGCGGCCCGCCCGCTGCGTGAGGACGAATGATTCGGAATCTCTCACCAAATGGAGGTCGCGCTCGCCGCAGCACGAAAATCCAAAATTATCGAATCCTGTTGTCGCGCAGGTATGCATACCGGAAGCATCCACTGTGGGCCGTTCCGCCACTCCGTCGCCTCACTCACTTTCTGTAGTAATATCTCATCCACATTCCGCATTCCACGCTAGCGCCGCCGGAACCGGTTCGATATCCCGCTGCCACAAATTTGCGCAATCTGGGCATAAACGTGCGCAATCTGGCTAGTCGGCGTGCCGGGCCCACCCAATCACCGACTGACGACCAAGTCCCCGCCGCCCGGGCTACCAACACGGGGCTGAGGACTTCAGCATCTGGTTGTCAATCGAACAACCTATGCCGACAACGCCTTTGGGTTGAACCCCCCGTAGGCTTATGGCATCCACGGCGACGAGGCTATGGTCCACTCCCGACTCACCGGATCGCCTCCCTGCGCGAGGTTGTGCCCAATTCACGCAGAGTCGGTGCAGCAGCGGCAAGCCCGGAAGCACTGCGGTGCAAGGTCTCGGTCGGCGTCTCACCATAGCGAGCCCCATGGGCGGCCGCGAACCGGCCGAGGTTGCTGAAACCCCATTGATACGCAATCGAGGCCACCGTAACCGCCGACGGATCGGCCCTGAGCAACGTCTGGTGGGCCCGGCGCAGTCGGACCTCGCGCAGATAAGCCATCGGGGAAGTGCTCAAATGACGTCGGAAGCCATGCTGTAGTGATCGAACACTGACATGACAACGCGCGGCGATCGAGGACAGCGTCAAGGGCGAATCTGCTTCCTCTTCAATGATTTCGATCGCCTTACGAATAGCGCGGGGTGCACCCGTCCGTTCATCTCTGAAGAGGGCGTCCCGGTGGAGGTGCTCCGCGGCGAGCAGGAACCCCCGCACCAGGCTGTCGACGAATGGCAAGCCGACCAGCGGTTGGTTCAGTACGGTTTCTGGCCGGAACAACTGCTCCTTGAGCAGCATCACCATGTTGATCCAGCTACGGGTAGTTGTCGAATTTGTCGGCATGACGGGCGCGAAGTCGGGTTGAGCCGTCACATGCCGACCAAGTGCATCGCTGAGCGCATCATCGACAGCCGATCGGTCCACTTTCAAAGAGATCAATCTGGTGCCAGCCGTCCAATGCCCTGCAGTGTGGCCCTCCGGCCCATACACGGAGGCCACGCCGGGCCCGGTGGTGAGAGACGATCCCCGATACACACCCTGGACGCGGCCGGACAGCGGAACAACAATTCGATAGGCACCGCACATTTCGCCGGCGTCCATTGAAATATCGGCGCCGAGGACGATTTCGGAGACCGTGACGAAACCCATCCGGCCCACCCGCTGAATAAGAGAGAATTCGTCGGGATCACTCAGCAGATGTAGGTGAGGTTGGCCGCAGCACACCAGGGCAAAGTCGTCGAACCCCTTGGCCGGCGTCCATAGGCGCGAATCGGCAGTGTCGGCAGTCGGTCCTTCCGTCGCTGGGTCGCCTTCGCTCACCGTCTGCAGATCCCCTCTTCGCGCGGCGCACGCAACGCTAGCTCCGCTGAATTTGCCGCGCTAGGCCGCGAGCACCACTCTGCGCGCTCCGTCCAGAGCATTGCGCTAATCGGCTAGGGCGTCCGGCGGGTATCCCACTACCGTCGGGATCGTGCTATCCAAACCATCGTCGACACCAGCGGCAAGCCCGTGAGCAGGAAGGAATCTCTTTCCGCCCAGTCCTTTTCAGATCAAGAGCTGAGCGCGCTAAACAGTCGGCTCGTCGGTGACGTGGTGAATCCGCGCCATCCTCACTCCAGTTCCAACGTCGAATCGGGAACTACATGATTGAGCGCAACCCCGCGGTAGTGCTTCGGTGCGCTACCGACACAGATGTTGCCAAGGGCGGTTCCCTCGACGAAATCAGCGGCTGCATCGAAAGTCTCGTCGAGTCAGCAACACGATTGCCCAACGAGCTCTCGGCCATCGAGTTCGGTTATCAACGCGGCGCCCAGGATGGGCTTCGCGAAGACGACACCGCATTCACTGACCGTCAGTCTGATTACCTCATCAACGTGCTGGGACGCTGGCAGACCGGCGGCTTGTGCTCGAATTTCATGGCTGTCGACGACGGCGACCGAGTCCAGGACGCTTACCGCGGCGGGAAATACGAACGGCTGGCAGTGATCAAGACCAAATACGATCCGGACAACATATTCTGCAGTAATCCAAACATTCTGCCTGCCAAGGCAACCGAGTGACCATGCGCCTCGGCTTGGTTCCGGACAACCCGGAAGAACGGGAAGCCCTGGCGTCTATACGGGTGCCAGTGCCATTCTTTGAAACCCACTACGCATTCGGTCTTGCCCGTACGGTCATGGCGGCAACCAAGCTTGGTGTCTTCGAATCATTGGATCGGCAGGCCGAGACCGTCACGGAAATCGCCAACCGCTGTCGAACCGACCCAGAAGCAACACAGAAACTCCTGACTGCGCTCGCGGGATCCGGCTACGTGTATGTCCACAATGGCCAATACGCGTTGACGCCAATGGCGCGTCACTGCCTGCTGGCGGGAACTCCCGACTCGCTCGTCGACACCGTGCTGTTCGCGTTCGACGAGTGGGATCTGATGGACCACCTCGAAGACTAGCTGCGCACAGGCAACGCCATCGATGTGCACCGGCACATCACTGATGAGCAGTGGCACCGTTATCAGCGCTCGATGCGCGCGCTGGCCGGCCAGACGGCATCACAAGCCGCACAGACTATTCCGGTCCCGTGCGGCGCATCCGACATGATCGATATCGGCGGCTCACATGGCTACTATTCGGTCGCACTCTGCCGGCTTCATACCTGCTTGCGATCGGTGGTACTAGACCTGCCTGAGGCGGTCAGGGGGGCCGCACCGCTGCTGGCTGCCGAGAAGATGGGCAATCGTGTCGTGCATCTTGAAGCTGACGCGTTGACGCACGAATTCGGTATCGAGACCTATGATTTGGCGCTGCTGTCCAACCTCGCACACCACTTCAGCGCGGCGCAGAACGCCTACTTGTTAGCCCGGTTGAGTCGGGCATTGCGGCCGGGCGGCGTCCTCGCGGTCATCGAACCCATCCGAACCGAACACGGCGACGGCATGGGTCAGTTCAGCGCATTGAGCGAACTCTACTTCGGCATGACAAGTCGATCCGGTACCTGGACAGCGCGTCAAATCGCCGAGTGGCAGCGCGATGCAGGGTTGCGACCGGCGCCGGAACCGATTCCCCTGAGGAGCGGCAATCTCGGTCTACAGCTCGCCACGAAGCCTAAGTCAGCCAGGTAATACCGGTGCCGCGCCCGGCGCCATCAGCCCGGGCACCTCCAGCCAGCCCTGCTGGCTTTCGGCAACCGAGGCCGAATACTGCAGCACTCCTTGCGGGGCTCCGACGTAGACCGTCGACGGGTTGGCCGCGATCGAGAACAGCGGAATCGCCAACCCGCGGGCCGGCGCATCGGAGTTCACCCCATCGAGGTTCACATAAGACACCGGGTGAGTGGCATCGTTGCGGGTCACCACGATGTCGTCGCCGGTTCGCCAGTACAGCGACACCACCGAGGCACCCAACCCAAACCCCAGCCGCCGCGGATAGGTCAGCGCGAACTGGCCGGCCTGGGTCTGCTCGACGCCCGCCAGGATCACTTCCCCGGCGATCACCATCGCGGCGCGGGTCCCGTCCCGGGACAGCTGCAGATCGGTGATCGGCCCCGGAAAGCGGCTGGCCACCGCCGCGGAATCGACCGGGATACGCGCCGGCTGTCCCGACGCCGGCTCCGGGATCGCCCGCAGCACATTGTTGGAGTCGACCACCACCCAGACGGCGTCGTCCAGCGCCCAGCTGGGGCGCGAGAGGCTGTGCCCGTCGGCGGACTGGACGGCCTCGCCCCCGAGGTCTCCGATCCACAACGAAGCGGCCATGTCCGGGGCGCCGCGTCGCAGCGTCACCACGGATGCCACCTGGCGCCCACTGCGCGACAGGGCCGCACCCGTCTGGTCGCCCATGCGTCCGAAGGCCCCGGCCAGCGGAGTGACGCGCTGTGCGTCCACTCCGACCAATGATCCGTTCACCAGCGCGTGCAGGCCCGCGCCGGCGCCGTCGGCCACACCCGGGTCGGTGGCGGCGACATCGGAGGTGTTCCACCCCTCGGCGAACCTGTCGTCCAGCGGAGCTCCGTCGGCGTTGATCACGTACGGCCCGCGGATGTCGGCCCGCGCCAGGGTCCAAATGATCTGTGCGGCAAGCAATTGCCTGCTGTGCGGATCGGTGGTGGTCAGTTTCTCCAGATCGATCCGCGCCCCGCCGTAGCCGCTGCCGATGCCGTTCTTGCCTCCGTCGGCCCGGGTTACCGGTCCGCGCAGCCGCAGTGGCGGGGCCAGCAGGTTGCGCACGGTGCGCGCCATCTCCGGGCGCGGCCCGGCCAGCAGTTTGGAGACGAGTTCGGTGGCCAGCTGGTCATGGTCGGACACCGCGACATAGCGCGGGTCGGGAACCACGGTCTTGCCGGTGGGGTCGGCGAAATACAGGGTGTTGCGTTTGTACGTCGCCTGAAATTGTTGCCAGTCCAGGAAGACCCCGTTGGGCAGACGGTCGATTCGCCAGCCACCCGACGTCTTGACCAATTCGATCTGACCGGGGTCGGGCAGCACACCCTCGGCGGTCTCGAACACCCCCACGTCGGACAGCGAGCCCAGGATGTCGGCCCGCATCGACGCCGTAACACGTTCGGCGGCACGGGTTTCGACGAAAACCACATGGTCGATCAGCAGTGCGCTACCGGCGTCGTCCCAGGAGTTGGAGGCCGATTGGGTGAGGAACTGGCGCGCCGCCAGATGCCGGTTGGCGGGGTCGGCGGTGGCCTTGAGGAATTCGCGCAGCAGCACGTCGGGATCCATGCCCGGGGTGGGCTTGGGCAGATTCGACGGCGCCGGTCGCTCGATGGTGCCGATGGCCTGCGGGGCCGACGAACTTGGCACTCCCGCGCAACCGGCGAGCAGGACGGCCGCGCAAACCAGCCGCATCGTCGTCAGCAACCGTCGCATCACCCACTCCGTTCGGCGTGCTCACGCTGACGCTCTTGGCGCGACGGCCCGGCAGCCTGCGGCGGTTGGGCAGGCGTCTGGGGGATCGGTTTCATGGGCAGCGGGCTGGTGGTGACCTTGTGACCCCGGAACAGGGGAAGCGTCAGCCGGAAGCAGGCGCCTTCGCCCGGCTCGCCCCACGCTTCCAGCCGGCCCTGGTGCAGCCGGGCGTCCTCGATGCTGATCGCCAGACCCAGCCCGGTGCCGCCGGAGCGCCGTACCCGCGACGGGTCCGAACGCCAGAACCGGCTGAACACCAGCTTCTCCTCGCCGGGCCGCAGCCCCACCCCGTAGTCGCGGACGGTGACGGCCACCGTGTCTTCGTCGGCGGCCATCCTGATGTCCACCGGCTGGTGCTCGGCGTGGTCGATGGCGTTGGCGATCAGGTTGCGCAGGATCCGCTCCACCCGGCGGGCGTCGACCTCGGCGATCACCTCCTCGGTGGGCAGGTCGACCCGCAGCGTGATGCCCGCCTCCTCGGCCAAGTGGCCGACATTGCCCAGCGCGCTGTTGACGGTGGTGCGCAGGTCCACTGCCTCAACGGACAACTCGGCCACACCGGCGTCGTGCCGGGAAATCTCCAGCAGGTCGTTGAGCAGGGTCTCGAACCGGTCCAGCTCGTTGACCATCAGCTCGGTGGAGCGCCGCAGTGTGGGATCGAGGTCGGAGCTGTGGTCGTAGATCAAGTCGGCGGCCATCCGCACGGTGGTCAGCGGTGTCCGCAGCTCGTGGCTGACGTCGGAGGTGAAGCGGCGCTGCAGGTTACCGAACTCCTCCAGCTGGGCGATCTGCCGGGACAGGCTCTCGGCCATGTCGTTGAACGAGACCGCCAGCCGCGCCATGTCGTCCTCACCTCGCACCGGCATCCGTTCGGACAGATGCCCTTCGGCGAACCGCTCGGCGATCCGCGACGCCGACCGCACCGGCACCACCACCTGGCGCGAGACCAGGATCGCGATGCCGGCGAACAGCACCAGCAGCACCAGGCCGCCGGTGGCCATCGTGCCGCGCACCAGCGTGACCGTGGCCTGCTCGTTCTTGAGCGGAAAGATCAGGTAGAGCTCGAGGTTGGCCACCCGCGACGACGTCGGCGTGCCGATGATCAGCGCCGGCCCGCTGTAGCCCTCGGTGTGCACGGTGGCGTATTGGTAGGCTGCTTGCCCGGCCTTGACGAAGCCGCGCAACGAGCCGGGCACCTGCTCGACGGGCCCTGCGGTGGTCGCCGCGCGCGGGCCGTCGCCTGGCACCATCAGCACCGCGTCGAACGCTCCGGCGAGGCCGACGGCCGAGGCCGGGTCGGTTTTGGAGGTCAGGGTGTTACGGGCCAGCTGCAGGCTGCTGTCCAGCGAGCGGGTCTCCTCGCCGTTGACGATCCCACTGACCGTGGTTCGCGCCCGCTCGATCTGCTCGATGGCGGCTTTGACCTTGACGTCGAGCACCCGATTGGTGAGCTGGCTGGTCAGCACGAAGCCCAGCGCCAAGATCACGGCCAGCGACAGTCCAAGCGTCAGCGAAACGACTCGCAGCTGTAGCGATCGCCGCCAGGCAACGCTCACGGCCCGGCTCAGCGCGCTCATGCCGCGTGCCATGGGACCCGATCGCCCCCAACGACCGCGTGTGCGCCGCCGTGAGCCCCACGTCACCGGCGCCGGTCCCCCTCAAAGTCGTCCCCTCGCAAGCTGGGGTGCCCCGAGCGCCATGCATCGTCTGCAGGGCAGGTCACGGAGGTCCGGCCTTGTATCCCACTCCTCGAACGGTGAGAACCACAGTCGGGTTCTCCGGGTCTTTCTCGACCTTGGCGCGCAGACGCTGGACGTGCACGTTCACCAGGCGGGTATCCGCCGGGTGCCGGTATCCCCATACCTGTTCGAGCAGCACATCACGAGTAAACACCTGGCGGGGTTTACGCGCCAACGCGACCAACAGGTCGAACTCCAGCGGTGTCAGCGAGATCTGCTCGCCGTTGCGAGTCACCTTGTGGGCCGGCACGTCGATCTCGACGTCGGCGATGGACAGCATCTCGGCCGGCTCGTCGTCGTTTCGCCGCAGCCGTGCCCGCACTCGCGCGACCAGCTCCTTGGGCTTGAACGGCTTCATGATGTAGTCGTCGGCCCCTGACTCCAGGCCCAGCACCACGTCCACGGTGTCGGTCTTGGCGGTCAGCATCACGATCGGGACGCCGGAGTCCGCACGCAATACCCGGCACACGTCGATGCCGTTCATGCCGGGCAGCATCAAGTCCAGCAGCACCAAATCGGGACGCAGCTCGCGTACCGCGGTCAGGGCCTGGGTGCCGTCGCCGACGACCGCGGTGTCGAAGCCCTCCCCGCGCAGCACGATGGTCAGCATCTCCGCCAGCGAAGCGTCGTCATCGACGACGAGAATCCTTTGCCTCATGCTGTCCATGGTGTCACCAGATCGGGACAAAACTGGGCTACCACACGGGCGTTTCGTGGCGGCTTGTTGCTTCGAAGGGCAAATATCGCCCAAATCCGGGCTCCGGGCGGCCTCAGATGAGCCCGCCACGGGTCAAGGTGGTCGCCAAACGGCCCGGATCGACGTCCGCGTCGACGATCAGCCACGGTCCGCCCCAGCCGGCGGCGGCCAGGCCGGCGTACACCGCGCCGGTGCGCTGCTGAAGTCCGTCGTCGCGTTCGTAGCTGTCGCGGACCCGGCCCGGCTCGATCTCGGCCCGGCTGCGGGCCCGCTGCCCGGCGAGTTCGGCGGGCACCGCGAGCAGCACCTGGCAGTCGGGCGCGGGCACCCCGAATCGCTGGTATTCGATCCGCTGTACCCAGGCCGCCGCCTCCCCGGCCGCGTCCTGGTGCAGGCGGGCCGCGCTGTATGCAGCGTTGGAGGCGACGTAGCGATCCAGGATCACGACATCGTGCTCGCGGCGCAGTTGCCCGATCTGTTCGACGGCGCCGGCGCGGTCGAGCGCGAACAGCATCGCCATCGCATACACCGACGACGCGAGGTCACCGTGCTCGCCGTGCAGGGCCTCCGCGGCGATGTCGGCCGGTATCGACTGGCCATATCGCGGGAAGGCCAGCGTGGCCACCGACTTCCCGTCGGCCTCGAAGGCGGTGCGCAACCCGTCGGACAGCGTGCGCTTGCCGGCGCCGTCAACGCCTTCGATCGCGATCAGCATCGCGCGAGCCTAACGCCGCCCCTGAGTGTGCGACTGGCCGCACACTCGATGTCGAACGTGCGGCTGGCCGCGCACTCGTGCCCTGAAAGCGCCTAGTAGCGGTAGTGGTCCGGCTTGTAGGGGCCTTCGACGTCGACGCCGAGATATTCGGCCTGGTCCTTGGTCAGCTTGGTGAGGTGACCGCCGAGCGCCTCGACGTGGATGCGGGCCACCTTCTCGTCGAGGTGCTTGGGCAGCCGGTATACCTCGTTGTCGTATTCGTCGTTCTTGGTCCACAGCTCGATCTGCGCGATCACCTGGTTGGCGAAGCTGTTGCTCATCACGAACGACGGGTGGCCGGTGGCGTTGCCCAGGTTCAGCAGGCGGCCCTCGGACAGCACGATGATCGCCTTGCCGGTGTCACCGAACGTCCACAAATCGACCTGCGGCTTGATGTTGAGCTTCGTCGCCCCGGACCGCTCCAGCGCGGCCATCTGTATCTCGTTGTCGAAGTGGCCGATGTTGCCCAAGATGGCGTGGTCCTTCATGGCCCTCATGTGCTCCAGCGAAATGATGTCCTTATTGCCGGTCGCGGTCACCACGATGTCGGCCTCACCGATGGCCTCCTCGACGGTCACCACCGGGAAGCCCTCCATCATCGCCTGCAACGCGTTGATCGGGTCGATCTCGGTGACGCTGACCCGCGCACCCTGGCCTTTGGCCGCCTCCGCGCAGCCCTTACCCACGTCGCCGTAGCCGCAGATCAACACGTTCTTGCCGCCGATCAGGGCGTCGGTGCCGCGGTTGATGCCGTCGATCAGCGAGTGCCGGGTGCCGTACTTGTTGTCGAACTTGGACTTGGTCACCGAGTCGTTGACGTTGATCGCCGGGAAGGCCAGATCCCCGGCCGCGGCGAACTGATACAGCCGCAGCACCCCGGTGGTGGTTTCCTCGGTGACGCCCTTGACCGAATCGGCGATCTTGGTCCACTTGGTCTTGTCGGTTTCGAAGCGCTGGCGCAGCACGTTTAGGAAGACCTTCCATTCGGCGGAGTCGTCTTCCTCGGCGGGCGGCACCACGCCGGCCGTCTCGTACTGCATGCCGCGCAACACCATCATGGTGGCGTCGCCGCCGTCGTCCAGGATCATATTTGCCGGCTTGTCGGGGTCCGGCCAGGTCAGCATCTGCTCGGCGCACCACCAGTACTCTTCGAGCGTCTCGCCCTTCCAGGCGAACACCGGGACACCCTTGGGCTCTTCGGGGGTGCCATGCGGGCCGACGACGACGGCGGCGGCCGCGTGATCCTGCGTCGAGAAGATGTTGCAGGAGGCCCACCGCACCTCGGCGCCCAGCGACGTCAGGGTTTCGATCAGCACCGCGGTCTGCACGGTCATGTGCAGCGAGCCCGAGATGCGGGCCCCCTTCAGCGGCTGCACCTCGGCGTATTCGCGGCGCAGAGACATCAGGCCGGGCATCTCGTACTCGGCGAGATCGAGTTCCTTACGGCCGAAATCCGCCAGCGACAGATCGGCGATCTTGAAGTCGATCCCGTTGAGAACGTCGGGGGTCAGCGCATTTTCGGTCGTCGTCATAGGGGTGTTCGTCCTTCTTTGGGGCTTTTGCGGGCTAGAGGCCGGAGTTCGTTAGCGTCAGCCACTCTAGTCCCGGCACCCACGCGTGCCGGTCACGGGACGTTGATGACCCCGTGGCGCTCCGCGAACGGCGTCATCAACCGGGCCAGGTCGGCCGCGACGTCGTGGTCCGACTCCGGCGGCATCGAGACGTAGCTCAGGCACAGCCGCACGAGTGTGCGCGCCAGCATGTTGGCGTCATCGTCGCTGGTGGTCAACCAGGTCTGAGTGAAGGCCGTGGCCAGCCGGGCCGACGATCGGGTGATGATGGGCCCGCTGTCGGTGGTGATCAGCTGCAGCAGGTCGGGCTTGGCGACGCCGGTCAGCAGCGACATCACCAACGGGTCCGCCGCCGACTCGACGAAGAAGGCCCGAAACCCCTCCAGGAACGATTGGTAGATGTTGCCGACGTTGGCCTCCAGGCCGCCCCTGACGGTGTCGACGAGGCGGTCGGCCAGGCGCAGGGCGTAACCCTGCGCCAGGCCCTGCCGCGAGCCGAACTCGTTGTAGATGGTCTGCCTGCTGATGCCCGCGGCGCGCGCCACGTCCGACAGCGTGATCGCAGACCAGTCTCGGGTCAGCAGCAGGTCACGCATCGCATCCAGCACCGAGTCACGCAACAGCGCCCGCGACGCCTCGGCGTAAGGAATACGCTTCACAGCCGCGACACTATCGGTTTTGGGCTCGGCGCCGGCGCTGATCACGGGCGGGCCACCTCGACCATCACGAAGTCCGACTTGGCGGCGCCGCAGTCCGGGCAGCTCCAGTCCTCGGGGATGTCGTCCCAGCGGGTGCCGGGTGCGATGCCGTCTTCCGGCCAGCCCAGGGCCTCGTCGTACTCGAAGCCGCACTGCACGCACTGATACAGCTTGTAGTCACTCATTTGATTGCTCCTCTCAGACGGGTTCGAAATCTGGCTTTTCGCGGACCGCGCAGTCCGGGCAGCACCACTCGTCGGGAATCTGTTCCCAGGGCGTGCCGGCCGGGAAACCTTCGCGGGCATCGCCGTTGGACTCGTCGTAGACGTAGTCGCACACGGGGCACTTGTAGGCGGCCATCATGCTGCAGCTCCATAGCGGGCCAACAGCTTCTCCCGCAGCCGCGGTTGCAGGTTCACCCTGGTGATGTCGCCGTCGTAGTGCGCCAGCACCCGGTGGTCCATGACCTTGCGCCACAGCGGCGGGAAGTACGTCAGCGAGATCATCGACGCGTATCCACTCGGCAGGTTGGGCGAGCCTTCCATGCTGCGCAGTGTCTGGTAGCGCCGCGTGGGGTTGGCGTGGTGATCGCTGTGCCGCTGCAGGTGGTAGAGGAACAGGTTGGTGACGATGTGGTCGGAGTTCCAGCTGTGCACCGGGGCGCAGCGCTCGTAGCGGCCGTTGGCGTTCTTCTGGCGCAGCAAGCCGTAGTGCTCGAGGTAGTTGACGGCTTCCAGCAGGGAGAAGCCCAACACCGCCTGGATGATCAGGAACGGGATGAGCGCCGGGCCGAAGACCGCGATCAGCGCGCCGAACAGCACCACCGACATCGCCCACGCGTTGAGCACGTCGTTGGAGAGGTAGGTTTTCGGGTTCCACGGGTTCTTGCCGAGCCGGCGAATCCGCTGCGCTTCGAGGTGGACGGATGAGCGCGCGCTACCGATCACGCTGCGGGGCAGGAACTCCCAGAACGTCTCACCGAAGCGGGACGACGCCGGGTCCTCCGGGGTGGAGACGCGCACGTGGTGGCCACGGTTGTGCTCGATGTAGAAGTGGCCGTAGGCGGTCTGCGCCAAGGTGATCTTGGACAGCCAGCGCTCCTGCGAGTCCTTCTTGTGGCCCATCTCGTGGGCGGTGTTGATCCCGACGCCGCCGAGCACGCCGACCGAGAGCGCCAGGCCGATCTTGCCCAGCCAGCCCAGGCCGCCCTCAAATCCGAGCCAGCTCAGGTTGGATGCGGTGAACAGGTAGGCGCCCAGTACCACGCTCGCGTACTGGAACGGGATGTACAGGTAGGTGCAGTACCGGTAGTACTTGTCGTTCTCCAGCCGCTCCATCACCTCGTCGGGCGGGTTCTGCCCGTCGGGGCCGAAGAACACGTCGAGTATCGGCAGCAGGATGTAGAGCAGGATCGGCCCGATCCACAGTGGAACCTGGGCCGCAGTGTGCCAGCCGAGCTGGTTCATTCCCCAGATGATCGGGAGCATCACGAACAGTGCCGTCGGGGCGATGAGCCCCATCAACCACAGGTAGCGCTTCTTGTCGCGCCACTCTGTTGCGGGCACTTCGGGTAATTCAAGCGCTTTCGCTTGAGGGCTGATTTGTGTGGTCATATGCCAAACCTCCTTGTGAGTCACACCACGTCGAGTTTGGACAATACCGGCGTTTGCGTCTCTTGTCTAGACATAGACGGTGCCTTTGTAAAGTACCTCCGGGCTCAGGGGTTTGGCGGGAACCGAGGGCGTTCAGTGTGTATCCAGGGCGGAAAAATCACGATTTCCCCGCCCTAGATACACGCCCAAAGCCGCCAATTCACGCGCAAAGCTCAGGCTTCACCCGCAAAGCCGCCATTTCACGCGGAAAGCCTTAGACGCAAACTCCTACGCGGCGGCCGTGCTGGTATCCGGGTCGGGTTCCTTGTCGGCCTCTTCTGCCTGTCGCTTGCCCTGCACCGAATGCCGGACCCCGTAACCGAGGTAGATCGCGGTGCCGACCACCAGCCAGACAGCGAACCGAACCCAGGTCAGAGCGGTCAGGTTCACCATCAGCCAGACACACGCGATGATCGACGCGATCGGGAGGGCGGGAACCCAGGGCGCCCGGAAGCCCCGGGGCAGGTCGGGCCGGGTTCGACGCAGCACCACAACCCCGGCGGAGACGAGCACGAACGCGAACAGGGTTCCGACGTTCACCATCTCCTCGAGCTTGTTGATCGGGAATACCGAGGCGGTCAGGGCCACCACAACGGCCACGAGCACGGTGATCCGGACCGGGGTGCCATGCGTCCCGGTCTTGGCCAACGGACGCGGCAGCAGCCCGTCGCGGGCCATCGCGAACAACACGCGGCATTGGCCGAGCATCAGGACCATCACCACCGTGGTCAACCCGGCCAACGCCCCGACGGCGATGATCTTGCTCGCCCAGTGCACTCCGTTGGCGGTGAAGGCGGTGGAGAGGTTCGCGTGTGCGCCGCCCGGAACGGTCTTGAGCTGGGTGTAGGAAACCATCCCCGACAGCACGATGGAGACCGCGACGTAGAGTACCGTCACGATGGCCAGCGACGCCAGGATTCCCTTGGGGACATCGCGCTGGGGATGCTTGGTCTCCTCGGCCATGGTGGCCACGATGTCGAACCCGATGAATGCGAAGAACACGATCGACGCCCCGGCCAGCACCCCGTACCAGCCGTAGTGGCTGCCGTGCGCCCCGGTCAGCAGCGACAGCACCGACTGGTCGATGCCGCGGGCGTTTGGTCCCGCTTCCGGCTTCGGAATGAATGGCGAGTAGTTGGCCGACTTGATGTAAAAGGCGCCGACCACAATGACCAGCAGCACCACTCCCACCTTGATGCCGGTGACCACCGCGGAAAACCGCGACGACAACTTGGTGCCGAGGGCAATCAGCGTCGCCACCACACCGACGATCACCAGGGCACCCCAGTCCAGGCTCACCGAGCCCAACTTGGCCGTGCCGCCGGCGAATCCGAACACCGTACCCAAGTAGCTCGACCAGCCTTTAGACACCACCGCCGCGCCGATCGCCAACTCCAGCAACAAGTTCCAGCCGATGATCCAGGCGAGGAACTCACCGAAGGTCGCATAGGAGAAGGTGTACGCGCTGCCGGCCACCGGCAGCGTCGAGGCGAATTCCGCGTAACACAGCGCCGCCAGCGCACACGTGATCGCCGCGATCACGAACGATATCCAGATTGCCGGGCCGGTGATGTCGCCGGTGGTGGACGCGGTGACCGTGAAGATCCCGGCGCCGATCACCACCGCCACCCCGAACACCACCAGGTCCCACCAGGTGAGGTCCTTGCGTAGCCGCGTACCCGGTTCGTCGGTGTCAGCGATTGACTGTTCGACCGACTTCGTGCGCCATCGACCGGCCATCTGCGGTGTCCTTTCCATTACTGGTTGTGACGGCACAGTACCGAGTAACCTCGCGTTGGTGCGCGATCAAGGGGAAATCGTGCGGGACCACGCGGTCGTCATCGGGGGCAGCATCGCAGGGTTGTGTGCGGCACGGGTGCTATCGAACTACTACTCTCGGGTGACGGTATTCGAGCGCGACGATCTGCCGAGCGAGCCCGCGAACCGCACCGCGGTACCTCAGGACCGGCACTTACACATGCTGATGGCCCGTGGCGCAATGGAGTTCGAGAATCTGTTTCCCGGGCTGCTGGCCGACATGGTGGCCGCGGGCGTGCCGATGCTGGAGAACCGGCCGGACTGCATCTACCTCGGTGCCGCCGGCCACGTCCTGGGGACGGGCCAAACGCTGCGCAAGGAGTTCACCGCCTACGTGCCCAGCCGTCCCCATCTGGAATGGCAGCTGCGACGGCGGGTCCTCGACATCGCGAACGTCGAAGTCATCCAGCGCCACGTCCTCGAGCCGCGGTTCGATCGGACCCGCCAGCGGGTGACGGGCGTGCTGCTTGATCCCGACAGCAACGGCGACTCGGAGTTTGTCGCCGCCGACTTGGTGGTCGACGCGGCAGGACGCGGCACCCGGCTGCCGGTGTGGTTGACGCAGTGGGGATATCAGCGCCCCCGCGAGGAGATAGTGGACATCGGCATCAGCTATGCCACCCACCAGTTCCGCATCCCCGACGGGCTGATCCGGGAGAAGGTGGTGGTCGCCGGAGCCTCACACGACGAATCGCTGGGGCTGGGCATGCTGTACTACGAGGACGGTACCTGGGTGCTGACCACCTTCGGGGTGGCCAACGCCAAACCGCCGAGGACGTTTCCCGAGATGCTTGCGCTGGCCGACCAGTTGCTGCCGCCGCATTTCAGCGCCGCCCTGGCGCAGGCGGAACCCTTGGGAGAACCGGCATTTCACGCTTTCCCGGCCAGCAAGTGGCGCCGCTACGACAAGCTGGAGCACTTCCCGATCGGGATCGTCCCGTTCGGCGATGCCGTGGCCAGCTTCAACCCGACCTTCGGCCAGGGCATGACGATGACGTCGCTGCAGGGCAATCATCTGCGCCGGGCGCTCGAATTCCCCGACGACAAGTTGGCTGCCGTACTCAACCGCGCCACCGCCAAGACGACCTATCCGGTGTGGATGATGAACGCCGTCGGCGATATCACCTTCCACCACGCCCAGGCGGAGACCGTCCCGTGGTGGTGGCGTCCGTCCGGTGCCCTGTTCGACCAGTTTCTCGGCGCCGCCGAGACCGAACCCGTTCTGGCCGAATGGTTTTTGCGCCGCTTCTCACTGCTGGACAGCCTGTACATGATCCCGCCGCCGCGCATCATCGGCCGTGCCATCCGGCACAACATGCGGTTGTGGCTTCGCGAACGACGGGAAGCCCGCGCGAACGCTTTACAGCCCGACAGTCGCCCTGAATAGCTTGGCGGGTTGGTTCGCGAGTAGACGGATGGGCCCGTCGTCGGCGGCTACCCAGGCCGCCATGCCGCGGTCCAGGGTGAGCGCGTCGGATTTCCCGTACACCGTCGCGGAACCTTCTGTGCACAAAAGGATCTGGGGGCCTTCGTGGCGTGATGACGCGTCGACCTCGTGGCCCAGATTCTCACCCTCGAGCACCAGCAACGAGACGGCGAACTCGTCGGTCGGGGTGTCGTAGACCAGCGACAGTCCGTCCCGGTGAATCGGCGCGCGTAGTTCGGCCTCAGCGGTCGGGGCGAAGTCGAGCACCCGCAACAGCTCTGGCACATCGACGTGCTTGGGAGTGAGGCCGCCGCGTAATACGTTGTCGGAGTTGGCCATTACCTCCAGCGCGAAGCCACGCAGGTAGGTGTGCAAATTGCCGGCCGACAGGAAGATCGCCTCTCCGGGGGCCAGGTCGATGCGGTTGAGCAGCAACGCGGCCAGTACCCCGGCGTCACCGGGATAGCGTTCGCCGAGCTCCAGGACGGTCTTGGCTTCGGCCTCGAATTCCGTTGCGCCAGAACTGACGTAGTGAATGGCCCCGTCGAGGACGGCGGGCACGAGCACGTCGATGTCGGGCTGGGGCGCGGTGATCCACGTGGTGAACAGCGCGCGCAGACCGTCGGCGTCGGACTGGTCGTTCAGCAATTCGATGTAGGGGTCGAGGTCGGAGACCGCAAGCGCGCGCAGCAGGTCGGTGGTACGCGAGGCCTGACGAAATCCGGCCAGCGCCTCGAACGGCTGCAGGGCCACCAACAACTCCGGCTTGTGACTGGTATCGCGGTAGTTGCGGGTAGGCGCGGACACCGGAATTCCGAGTCGCTCTTCCCGCAGGTAACCCTCGACGGCCTGCTCGGCACTGGGATGGGCTTGCAGCGACAGCGGCTCGTCGGCCGCCAGCACCTTGACCAGGAACGGCAGCACGTCGCCGAACCGGGCCCGGGACGCGCTGCCCAGCTGGCCTTCCGGATCGGCGACCAGCGCCTGCAGCAGCGACACTTCGCCGTCCGCGGTTTCCAGCCACGCCGGGTCGCCGGGGTGCGCACCGAACCATAGTTCGGCCTCGGGATGAGCAGCGGGAACAGGGCGCCCGGTGAAGTCGGCGATATCGGTGCGCGATCCCCACGCGTATGTCCGTAACGCTCCGCGTAGCAGTTCCACTTCTGTATCTATCCCCGCACCAGTCGCAGATAAACCGCGGCCATCTCAAGTCGAACGGCCAATATAGCCAGTTGCTGCTCGGCGCGAGTGGGCGCGGGCAAGGTGCCGGCTACGTCCGGCAGATCCGGCACGTCCTCGGCGGAAACCAGGTCGACGTCGTGCAGGCCGGCGACCCGGGCAGCCACGGCCAGCCGCTCGTCGCCCAACGTGAGCGCAAGCACGCGCAGCCGCTCCGGCAACGGACCGTCGATCTCTTCGTCGTGGAAGAGCGCGTCGGCGGGATCCTGGAATCTGTCCGCCGCCCCGATGCTCAGCGCCGCTATCGCTTCGGCCAGCCCGCTGGCGGCAGTGACCTGGTCGGCGATGCGCAGCAGCACCGAACTGGCGTGCCGGGCCAGCGCGAGGGTAGGGGCGCTGTCGCCGGCCAGCGCCAGCCGCCGCCCGGACATCCGCGCGGCGAGTGTCTTGGCGGGGTTGGTGAACAGCTCACGGCCCGCGCTGTTGTGCAGCGCCTCGGCGTCCAGCTCGTCGGCGAGCAGCGCCAGATCGACGCTGAGTCTGGGGTCCACGGTCTGCAGGGCGGCAAGACCGACGGCCAGATACCGGCACAGCCCGAACTCGTCGGGAACCCACAGCCGCGGCGAGAGCTCAGCGACCCGCCCCGCCGTGGTGTCCCGCAGCGGGCCCTCGTACGGTGTCGCCACCACAACCCGCGCGCCCCGGCGGACACCGGTCGCCGCGGCACCGACGAGAGCGGGGTCGCCCGCGTCGTCGCCCGCGACGACCAGCACGTCCAGCGGCCCGATCCAGGGCGGCGCCTCGGTGGCGACGACTATCGGCTCGGCGGCCGTACCGCCCATCGTCGCGGCCAGCATGGTCCCGGCCGTCTCGGCGGTACCGCGGCCGGCCACCCAGATCACCGTTCGTGGCCTGTCGTCGGTCCGCAGCGATTGCAGCGCGCCTTCGTCTTGGGCGGCGGCTACCGCACGCACCTGCGCGCCGGCCGACGACGCGGCCCGCAACAGGCCCTGCCGGTCGGCGGCCAGCAGACCCTCGGTGTCTTCGAGATCGATTGCGCTGGCGGTGTTCACGGAAGCGCCCCTTCGGGCGCGGATTGGGCGGCGATCTGAGCCCTGACGTGCGCCACCACCGCGTCGACGTCCTCGGTGCTGCGGCCTTCCACATTCAGCCGCAGCAACGGCTCGGTGTTGGAGCTGCGCAGGTTGAACCAGCTGCCGTCGCCCAGATCCACCGTCACCCCGTCGAGGTGATCGATGGAATGAATCCTGGTGCTCAAAGACTTGAGCACCGCGTCCACACATTGCGCCGCGTCGGCCACGGTGAAGTTGATCTCGCCGGACGATTCGTACCGTTGATAGTCGGCGGTCAGCTCGGACAGCGGGCGCTCCTGTTCGCCGAGGGCGGCCAGCACGTACAGCGCGGCCAGCATGCCCGAGTCCGCGCCCCAGAAATCGCGGAAGTAGTAATGCGCCGAGTGCTCACCGCCGAAGATCGCGCCGGTGTCGGCCATGAGCGCCTTTATATAGGAGTGGCCGACGCGTGAGCGCAGTGGCGTGCCGCCCCGCTCGGTGACCAGTTCAGCCACCGCACGCGAGGTGATCACGTTGTGGATGATCGTGGCGCCGATCTCCCGGTTCAGCTCACGGGCGGCCACCAGGCTGGTCACCGTCGAGGGCGACACCGGCTCGCCGCGTTCGTCGACCACGAAGCAGCGGTCGGCGTCGCCGTCGAAGGCCAGCCCGATGTCAGCGCCGGTGTCGCGGACGTAGGCCTGCAGGTCTGCCAGGTTCGCCCGGTCGAGCGGGTTGGCTTCGTGGTTGGGGAACGACCCGTCCAGCTCGAAGTACAGCGGCAGCAAGGTGATCGAGTCGATCGCGCCGAGCACGGCCGGGGTGGTGTGGCCCGCCATGCCGTTGCCAGCGTCGACCGCCACCCGCAACGGGCGCAGGCCGGCGGTGTCCACCAGTGAGCGCAGGTATGCGCCGTAGTCGGCCAGCACATCTTGGTCGGAGCTGGTTCCGGGCGGTCCGTCATAGCGCGGGACGCCCGCGATGACTTCGTCGCGGATGACGGCAAGGCCGGTGTCGGCGCCGACGGGTTTGGCGCCCGCCCGGCACAACTTGATGCCGTTGTAGGCCGCTGGGTTGTGGCTGGCGGTGAACATCGCGCCGGGACAATCCAGCAAACCGGAGGCGAAGTAAAGCTGGTCGGTGGAGGCCAGCCCGACCCGCACCACGTCGAGGCCCTGACCGGTCACCCCGGCCGCAAAGGCGGCCGCCAGGGACGGAGAGCTGTCCCGCATGTCGTGGCCGATCGCCACCTGCCGCGCGTCCTCGGCACGCATCAGTCTGGCGAATGCCGCGCCCAGCTCGGCGGCCAGCTCCTCGTCGATCTCCTCACCGACCAGCCCGCGCACGTCGTATGCCTTGATGACACGATGGACAGCCGCGGCGGTCCGAGACATGCGGTGGCTCCTGAGAACTTGGACTGATTGCGCCTCTTGGCCGCCAGCCTAACGGCCCGGGCTCAGTACGGGCCGGAGTAGCCCCTTGGCGATCGCGAGCGCGGCGCAGCCGGGCGACGCGGGTCGCCACCATGAGGCCCCGTGGCGATCGCGAGCGCGGCGCAGCCGGGCGACGCGCCACCATGAGGCGTCTCGCAACGTGCGGCGTCAGTCGGCGGGGTCGGGCAACACCCGTAGATGTCCACGGCGGCGCCCCGAGCGATGCTCGGGTGGTGCCAACACACCACCGCTGGGCACCGTCGCCTGGGCACCCGCATGCTGCAAAGGATCGGGGAAGCCGTTCACCGGCGCACGGGCCCCGCCGAAGCCAGACGCGGCCGCGCTCGGACCGCCTTCGCGGACGGCATCCGCCAGGGCCACCAAGTCGTCCTCGTCGGGATGGGTGGGTAGAGGCCCGGCGTGCCGAACCAACTCCCACCCGCGCGGTGCGGTGATGCGTCCGGCATGGCCGACGCACAAATCCCACGAATGCGGCTCCCGCACGGTCGCAAGCGGACCTACTACCGCCGTCGAGTCCGAGTAAACGAACGTCAACGTCGCCACGGCATAGTGCGGACACCCGGGCCGGCAACAGCGACGGGGTACGTTCACGACCGAAAGGCTATCGTGCGGAAACGCCGTGCAGCGCCGGACACGCGCAACCGGTCGGGGCGGGATGTGCAACCGTTACCATCGGCGCGTGGGCGATTCGCGCAGCTACCCGCGGGGCGGCCGCTCGGCGGCGCACCGGACTTCCCGGCGGGGCCGCGATATGCGCGGGCCGCTGCTACCGCCGACCGTGCCGGGCTGGCGCACCCGGGCCGAGCGGTTCGACATGGCGGTGCTGGAAGCCTATGAACCCATCGAGCAACGCTGGCGCGAACGGGTGGCCGAGCTCGACGTCGCGGTCGACGAGATTCCGCGCATCGCCGCGAAGGATCCCGAGAGCGTGCAGTGGCCACCCGAGGTCATCGCCGATGGGCCGATCGCGCTCGCGCGGCTGATCCCCGCCGGCGTCGACGTTCGCGGCAATGCCACCCGGGCGCGAATTGTCCTGTTCCGCAAGCCGATCGAGCGACGGGCGAAGGACACCATCGAACTCGCCGAATTGCTACATGAAATCCTGGTGGCTCAGGTCGCCATCTATCTGGACGTTGAGCCCTCGGTCATCGACCCGACGATCGACGACGATTGACGGGAGCTTGGGCTCAGCCGATGCCGCGCTTGAGGCGCCGGCGCTCACGCTCGGACAGACCGCCCCAAATGCCGAAGCGCTCGTCATGCGCCAGGGCATACTCGAGGCATTCATGGCGAACCTCGCAACCCAGGCAGATTTTCTTGGCCTCGCGGGTAGATCCGCCCTTTTCAGGGAAGAAGGCTTCCGGATCCGTTTGCGCGCATAATGCGCGGTCCTGCCATTGATCCGGAGTTGTCGGCAGGGGTTCGGGTTCGAAAGCGACGGGCGCTTCGGGAACCACAGTCAAATGCGGTCGAGTAATTGCCGCCGGCGGCGTGCCCACAGTGGTGTGCGGTGTGCTTGCCAGTACGCCCCGAAGGTGCTCGTAGGACATGCTTCCTCCGCCTCCTCAGATGCTTTGGGAGAGTGAATATTTGGCGCTGTTGTGATGTACAGACAATTCGAACAAGTGATCGAATCTCGGTCTGCGACACCGGAACCGGCCGGCCAACCGGGAAATGACACTGATGTGATTAGACACGGGTTGGCCTGTCCGGTCAAGCATTTTGGCGCATTTCCATACCATCTCGTGATCAAATTTCTGCGTTTCTGTCACGGTTGGCCTTCGGCGTGTCTAGTGCGACTGCTCACAATTGCCTTCAGCCGCAGTCACAATCGTCTCTACAGTCACTGCATTACCACTAATATCAGCCCGTTACAGAGTTCGCATCACGATGGCCGAATTCGGCCGACCCGGATGGCATTTTCGCCGGGCAGTACTGTCAAACGACGTGAAGGTCACCGTTCTGGTCGGTGGGGTTGGCGGCGCCCGCTTCCTGCTTGGCGCGCAGCAGCTGCTCGGTCTGGGTCAGTTCGCCTCAACCGGGGAACCGGACACCGGGCACGAGCTGACCGCCGTCGTCAACATCGGCGACGACGCCTGGATCCACGGGCTGCGCATCTGCCCGGACCTGGACACCTGCATGTACACCCTCGGCGGCGGTGTCGACCCGCAGCGCGGCTGGGGTCACCGTGACGAAACTTGGCACGCTAAACAGGAACTGGTGCGCTACGGTGTGCAGCCCGATTGGTTCGAACTCGGTGACCGCGACTTGGCCACCCACCTAGTACGCACCCAGATGCTGAACGCCGGCTATCCGCTGTCCCAGATCACCGCGGCGCTGTGCGACCGCTGGCAGCCCGACGCACGGCTGCTACCCGCCAGCGACGACCGGTGCGAGACACATGTAGTGATTACCGATCCGGCCGACGGCAACCGGCGGGCGATCCACTTCCAGGAATGGTGGGTGCGTTACCGCGCCCAAGTCCCCACCCACAGCTTCGCTTTCATCGGCGCCGAAAAGGCAAGCGCCGCAACCGAAGCCACCGCGGCCATCGAGGATGCCGACATCGTGTTGCTGGCGCCGTCGAACCCGGTGGTCAGCATCGGCGCCATCCTGGTCGTCCCCGGTATCCGCGGAGCGCTGCGGGCGACCACCGCGCCTGTTGTCGGCTACTCGCCGATCATCGGAGGAAAGCCGTTGCGCGGCATGGCCGATGCATGCCTGAAAGTGATCGGGGTGGAGTCGACCGCCCAGGCGGTCGGGCGGCACTACGGTGCGCGCGCCAGCACCGGGATATTGGACGGCTGGCTGGTGCACGACGGCCCAGCCGACTCCGGCACCGAAATCGAGGGGGTCGCGGTGGGCTCGGTACCGCTGCTGATGACCGACCCGAAAGCAACCGCGCAAATGGTAAGCGCCGGGCTGGAACTCGCGGGCGTGGCGTGACCGAACACGGCACCGGTTCCACCGTCGAGATCCTGCCCGTCACCGGGCTTCCCGAATTCCGTCCCGGCGACGACCTGTCGGCCGCCATCGCGGCGGCGGCGCCCTGGCTGCGCGACGGCGACGTCGTCGTAGTCACCAGCAAGGTGGTGTCCAAGTGCGAGGGCCGGCTGGTGCCGGCGCCCGAGGATCCGGATAGCCGAGACGAATTGCGCCGCAAGCTGGTCGACGACGAGGCGGTGCGCGTGCTGGCGCGCAAGGGCCGGACCCTGATCACCGAGAACCGGCTCGGGCTGGTTCAGGCCGCCGCCGGAGTGGACGGATCCAACGTCGGGCGCGACGAACTCGCGCTGCTGCCCGTCAACCCGGACGCCAGTGCCGCCGGGTTGCGCGCCGAGCTGCGCGAGCGCCTCGGCGTCACCGTCGGCGTGGTCATCACCGACACGATGGGCCGCGCCTGGCGCAACGGCCAGACCGACGCCGCCGTCGGCTCGGCCGGTCTGGCTGTGCTGCACAACTATTCGGGTTCGGTCGACCGGCACGGCAACGAATTGGTGGTCACCGAGATCGCGGTCGTCGACGAGGTCGCCGCGGCGGCCGATCTGGTCAAGGGCAAGTTGACCGCGCTGCCGGTGGCCGTGGTACGCGGACTGCCCGGCCATGTGGTGACCGACGACGGCTCGACGGCCCGGCAGTTGCTGCGGCCCGGCCCCGAAGACCTGTTCTGGCTCGGCACCGCCGAGGCTCTCGAGATGGGCCGGCAGCAGGCGCAGCTGCTGCGCCGGTCGGTGCGCCGGTTCAGCGACCAGCCGGTGCCCCAGGAGCTGATCGAGGCCGCTGTCGCGGAGGCCCTGACCGCTCCAGCGCCGCACCACACCCGGCCGGTGCGGTTTGTCTGGCTGCGCACCCCGTCCACCCGGACTCGGCTGCTGGACCGCATGAAAGACAAGTGGCGTTCCGACCTCGCCGGCGACGGGCGGCCCGCCGACTCGGTGGAACGACGGGTCGCGCGCGGCCAGATCCTCTACGACGCGCCCGAGGTGGTCATCCCGTTCCTGGTGCCCGAGGGCGCACACGCCTACCCCGATGCCGCCCGCACCGACGCCGAGCACACCATGTTCACCGTCGCGGTCGGAGCGGCCGTGCAAGCACTGCTGGTGGCGCTGGCGGTGCGTGAAGTGGGCAGCTGCTGGATTGGCTCGACGATCTTCGCCGCCGACCTGGTTCGTGCCGAGCTTCAGCTGCCGGGCGACTGGGAGCCGCTGGGTGCCGTCGCGATCGGTTACCCCGAAGAGCCCGCCGGATTGCGCGACCCGGCGCCCCTAGCAGACCTGCTGATCTACAAGTAAGGCGATACTTGACCCCATGTTCGCGGGCAAGGCGGCGGCGTCCGCTGACAAGATCCGCGGCGGCTACTACACCCCCGCGCCGGTCGCCCGGTTCCTGGCCCACTGGGTACGACAGGCCGGTCCGCGAATCCTAGAGCCGTCCTGCGGCGACGGGGCAGTCCTTCGTGAGCTGGCCGCTTTGAGCGGCGAAGTCCGCGGCGTGGAACTGGTCTCGGGTGAGGCCGCGAAGGCGCGGTCCTTTGCTCCGGTCGACGTCGCGAACCTCTTCGCCTGGTTGCGCGACGCCGGCGCCGGCAGCTGGGACGGGGTCGCGGGCAATCCGCCCTACATCCGGTTCGGCAACTGGCCGTCGGAGCATCGCGAGCCGGCCCTGGAGCTGATGCGCAGCGTCGGGCTCAAGCCGACGAGGCTGACCAACGCCTGGGTCCCGTTCGTCGTCGCGAGCACGATGCTGGTGCGCGACGGCGGCCGGGTGGGCCTGGTGCTGCCCGCGGAGTTGCTCCAGGTCGGCTATGCCGCACAGTTGCGCGACTTTCTGGTCAGTCGCTTCGCCGAGATCACGCTGCTTACCTTTCAACGGCTGGTGTTCGACGGCATCCTGCAGGAAGTGGTGCTGTTCTGCGGTGTCGGCGGGCCCGGACCCGCGCAGATCCGCACGGTCGGCCTCGACGATGCCGATGCCCTCCCGCACGCGGACCTGAACGTCGCCCGGGCTCCGGCCCTGCTGCACGAGAAGGAGAAGTGGACCAAGTATTTCCTGCGCCCCGCCCAGATCGAGGTATTGCGGACACTCAAGGCGTCCGGCGCCATGACGCGGCTGGGCGACACGGCCGAGGTGGACGTCGGCATTGTGACGGGCCGCAACAGCTTCTTCACGTTCACCGATGCGCAGGCCCGCACGCTCGGCCTGACCGCACATTGCGTACCGCTCGTCTCGCGCAGCGCCCAACTGAACGGCCTCGTCTACGACGCGGACTGCCGCACCGGCGATGTCGCCGTCAATCATCGGACCTGGCTGCTCGACGCGCCGCACCATCCGACCGACCCGGCACTCGTCGCGCACATCCGCGCAGGCGAGGCCGCCGGTGTGCACCGCGGCTACAAATGCTCGATCCGCAAGCCCTGGTGGAGCACGCCGTCGTTGTGGATTCCGGACCTGTTCCTGCTGCGCCAGATCCACTTGGCGCCCCGCCTGACCGTCAACGCCACCGCGGCAACCTGCACTGACACCGTCCACCGGGTCAGGATCAGCCGGGAAGTCCATCCGGCCGCACTTGCCACCGTTTTCCACAACAGCGCGACGTTCGCCTTCGCCGAGATCATGGGCCGCAGCTACGGCGGCGGCATCTTGGAACTGGAACCCGCCGAGGCCGAGCAGCTGCCCATTCCCCCGCCGGCCTATGCCAGTGCCGAACTGGCCCAGGACGTGGATCTGCTGCTGAAGGCCGGTGAAACCGAGAAGGCGCTCGACCTGGTGGACGCCCGGGTGCTCGTCGAGGGGCTGGGCTTGTCGCGTGACGTCGTGGCCCAGTGCCGGTCGGCATGGGAGGCGCTGCGGGATCGCCGGACCAGGCGGGGATCGCGGTGAGCGTTCGGGAGTCCACGATCGCAGTTCTGCGGGATTGGCAGGCGCCCGACCCGGCGCAGGACTCGTTGCGGCAGGCCGTGCTGGCGTTCGTGCTGGCCCGCGACGACGCCTGCCTTCGCGAATGCGTGCCGGGCCACATCACTGCTTCGGCGCTGGTCCTGGACGACACCGGCGCTCAGGTGTTGCTGACCCTGCATCCGCGCCTGGGTCGCTGGGTGCAGCTGGGCGGGCATTGCGAGGAGGACGACGACGACATCGTCGCCGCGGCACTGCGCGAGGCCGCCGAGGAATCCGGGGTGGCTAATCTGCGCATCGCGCCCGGGCTCGTCGCCATTCATGTCCACCCGGTCACGTGCTCGCTCGGCGTACCGACCCGCCATCTGGACTTGCAGTTCGTCGCCCAGGCGCCGGCCGATGCGCAGATCGCGCTCAGTGACGAGTCCGACGACCTGCGGTGGTGGCCGGCCGATGCCCTACCGCCCGGCACGGATCACGCGCTGCGGTATCTCGTGCAGCGGGCGACGAGATCGACGTCAGCGCGGAAAAGTGCGAGTGGGGATCACGCTAACGTCAACCTGGACGATAACCGCGACGCATGAGCGCTTGATTCACCCGTCTGACCACATCGTCTGGCCGGTGTTCGGCGACAACGCGGATCAAGCCTCACCCCCAGCGTCGATCTCGGCCGCGGAGGCTCAGACGTCGGACGAGTACCGGATGCCGCCGTCGGGGATGGAGACACCGGGCCACACCCGGGCGCCGCGCAGCAGCTCACAACGGGCACCGATGTCGGCGCCGTCGCCGATCACGCCGTCGCGGATCAGCGCCCGCGGACCGATGCGGACGCCGAAGCCGATGATCGAGCGCTCGATCACGCTGCCCGCCTCGACCTTTGCGCCGTCGAAGATCACCGCGCCGTCCAGCCGGACGCCGGGGCCGATCTCGGCGCCGCGCCCGACCACGGTCCCGCCGATCAGCACCGCACCGGGAGCCACCGCCGCGCCGTCGTGCACCCACTGCTCGCCGCGATGGCCGCTCAGGGCCGGTGATGGCGCGATCCCGCGCACCAGATCCGCCGACCCGCGCACGAAGTCTTCCGGTGTGCCCATGTCGCGCCAGTAGCTGGCGTCGACGTAACCGCAGATCGTGATGTGTATGTCGGAGAGCAGCATCGGGAACACCTCGCGCTCCACCGACACCTCTCGCCCGCGCGGTATCCGGTCGATGATGTGGCGCTTGAAGACGTAGCAGCCGGCGTTGATCTGATCGGTCGGCGGGTCCTGTGTCTTCTCCAGAAATGCGGTGACGCGGCCGTCCGCGGTGGGCACACAGCCGAACGCCCGCGGGTCGCCCACCCGCACCAGGTGCAGGGTGACGTCGGCCTGTTCGGTCCGGTGGAACTCCAGCAGCTCGCCCAAGTCGGCGCCGGAGAGCACGTCTCCGTTAAACACCATCACGGTGTCGTGCCGCAGCTTGTCGGCGACGTTGGCGATGCCGCCGCCGGTGCCCAGCGGCTGCTCCTCGGTCACGTAGTCGATCTGCAGGCCCAGCTTCGACCCGTCGCCGAACTCGGCCTCGAACACCGCGGCCTTATATGACGTGCTGAGGATCACGTGCTCGATGCCGGCCGCCGCGATCCGCGACAACAAATGGGTGAGGAAAGGGATGCCAGCAGTGGGCAGCATCGGCTTGGGCGCCGACAGCGTCAACGGTCGCAGCCGGGTGCCCTTGCCGCCGACCAGCACCACCGCGTCGACTTCGGCGGCCGCCACCGACATAGTCAACTCAGTGCCGCCCTTCGCCGAGCTTGAGCAACCTGCGACGCGAACTGCGCACCATCAACCGGGAGCGCACCGCCAGAGACCCCCGCAACACCCACCGCAAAGGCGCCCGCCACCAGCCAGGATGCCGATCGGCCAGGAAAATGTAGGTGCTCTTGTGGTGTGCCGTCAGGTGGCTTGCCGGGTCGCGGCCGGTGGAGTGGCCCTTGTGATGCAGCACTTCCGCGGACGGCACGTACACACTCAGCCAGCCGGCTCTGCCGAGCCGGTCGCCGAGGTCGACGTCCTCCATGTACATGAAGTAGCGCTCGTCGAAACCGCCGACCTCGGTGAAGGCGGAGCGGCGCACCAGCAGGCACGATCCCGACAGCCAGCCGACCACGCGTTCGCTGGGCTCGAGCCGCTCCTGGCGGTAGGCCGCCGTCCAGGGATTGCCCGGCCAGACCGGCCCGAGCAGCGCGTGCATGCCGCCCCGGATCAAGCTCGGCAGGTGGCGCGCGGACGGGTACACCGACCCGTCGGGGTCGCGGATCAGCGGTCCGAGCGCCCCTGCCCCCGGCCAGCGGGCGGCCGCGTCCAGCAGGGCGTCGATGCTGCCCGGTCCCCACTGCACGTCGGGGTTGGCCACGATCACCCACTCTGGGCCACCGGGGTCGCTGCCGAGCCTGGCGATGGCGCGATTCGCGGCGGTTCCGTACCCGAGGTTGCCCCCGGTCTCGAACAGCCGCACGTTGTCGTAGCGCTCGATCGCGGCCTGCGGTGTCCCATCGGTGGACCCGTTGTCGGCCATCACTACGCTCACCGGACGCTCGGTGGCCAGCGACAACGAAGCCAGGAACCGCTCCAGATGGGGTCCCGGCGAGTAGGTCACCGTCACGACCGGCAGCACGTCAGTCACGCGTAGAGGGTAGCGGTCGTTCGGCGAAGGCGTGGCTGGGACTTGCTGCCAGTGCAGCGATAAGGGCACTGCGCCAGGGTCTTAACGGAGTCAGGCCCGCCTCGGCGGATTGCCGGCTGCCCAGCGCGGAGTAGTACGGGCGGGGTGCGGGCCGCGGGAATTGCGCGGTGCTGACCGGCCGCACCCGCTGCGGATCGGCGCCGCATTCTTCGAACACTGCGCGGGTCTGCTCGAATCGGGATACCGCGCCCTGGTTGGCGGCGTGCAGGATGGGCCCCCGCGCGCGACCGTCTGCCACCTCGAGCAGCGCGTCGGCCAGGTCGGCGACATAGGTCGGTGAGCCGATCTGGTCGTCGACCACGTCCACCGGCCCGTCACCGGCGGCCAGCCGGCGCATCACGGCGACGAAGTCCTTGCCGGTGCCGCCGGTGTAGAGCCACGCGGTCCGCACCACGATCGCATCCGGCAGCGCTGCCAGCACCGCCTTTTCGCCGGCGAGCTTGCTGCACGCATACACGCCCTGCGGCGCGGTGTCGTCGCTCGGCTCATACGGATGTGGGTCGACGCCCGACGGCAGCGCGCCGAACACGAAGTCGGTGGAGATGTGAATCAGGCGCGCCCCGGCGCGTGCGCAGGCCCGCGCGATGTGTTCGGGGGCTTCGGCATTGACCGCGAAGGCGCCGGCTTCGTCGCTCTCGGCGGCGTCGACGTTGGTGTAGGCCGCGCAATTGACCACCACGTCGCCACGCTGGACGAAACGCTGCGCCGCGCCCGCGTCGGTCACGTCCCACTGCGACGACGTCAGCGCCACCACATCGCGGCTCTGGTCAGCAGCCCGTGCCGCCAAACGGCTGCCCAGCTGTCCGCCGGCGCCGGTGATCACGAGCCTTTCTGACATGTATTCGAGTCTGGCACGCCGGGGGTTAGCTTCCCGCCATGCGGGTGTGTCGCAAGTAACCTATTGTGATGCCTGTGCAACGTGTGGTTCGTGTGGTTGCCACGGTGCTGACTGTTGCAGTCGTGCTCGGCACCGGCGTCGCGTGGAGCAATGTTCAGTCGTTCCAGGACGGCATCTTCCACATGACGGCGCCCTCGTTGGGAAAGGGCGGCGACGACGGAGCGATCGACATCCTGCTGGTCGGGCTGGACAGCCGCACGGACGCGCACGGCAACGCACTGTCCCAAGAGGAACTGGCGACGCTGCGGGCCGGTGACGAGGAAGCCACCAACACCGACACCATCATCCTGATCCGGATACCGAACAACGGCAGGTCGGCCACCGCGATCTCGATTCCGCGTGACTCCTACGTGCAGACCCCCGGGTTGGGCAAGACCAAGATCAACGGCGTCTACGGCCAGACCAGGGAGATCAAGCGGACCCGCCTGGTCCAAGCTGGCGCGTCCGCCAACGAAGCCGCCGCGCAGGGCACCGAGGCGGGCCGCGAGGCCCTGATCAAGACGGTCGCCGATCTGACGGGCGTCACGGTCGACCACTACGCCGAGATCGGGCTGCTGGGTTTCGCGTTGATCACCGACGCGCTCGGCGGCGTCGACGTGTGCCTTAAAGAGGCTGTGTACGAACCGCTTTCGGGCGCCGACTTTCCGGCCGGACGGCAGAAGCTGAACGGGCCGCAGGCGCTCAGCTTCGTCCGCCAGCGCCATGAGCTGCCGCGCGGCGACCTGGACCGGGTGGTGCGTCAGCAGGCGGTGATGGCCTCGCTGGCGCACCGGGTCATCTCCGGCAAGACGTTGTCCAGCCCGGCCACGCTGAAACGGCTGGAGGCCGCCGTGCAGCGTTCGGTGGTGCTGTCGTCGGGCTGGGACATCATGGACTTCATGCAGCAGCTGCAGAAGCTGGCCGGCGGCAACGTCGCCTTCGCCACCATCCCGGTGCTCGACGGCTCCGGCTGGAGCGACGACGGCATGCAGAGCGTGGTGCGGATCGACCCGCGCCAGGTCCAGCAGTGGGTCGACGGCCTGCTGCACGAGCAGTCTCAGGGCAAGACTGAGCAGCTCGCGTACACGCCCGCCAAGACCACCGCCAACGTCGTCAACGACACCGACATCAACGGATTGGCCGCCGCGGTCTCGGACGTGTTGAGCGCCAAGGGATTCGCCACCGGCTCCGTCGGCAACAACGACGGCGGGCATGTGAAGAACAGCCAGGTGCGTGCCGCCAAGCCCGACGACGTGGGCGCCCAGGAGGTCGCCAAGGAACTGGGCGGGTTGCCGGTGGTGGCCGATGCGTCGGTACCGGCCGGATCGGTTCGGGTGGTACTGGCCAACGACTACACCGGCCCCGGCTCGGGACTTTCCGGCGCGGTCACGCCGCCGCGCACGGCTGGCGGCGGCTCCCCCGACGGCGCTGCTCCCTCGCCGTCGCCGATCCTCACCGCGGGCTCCGACAAGCCGGAATGCATCAACTGAGCACGCTGAGCGGGGCGATCCTGGAGCCGCTGCTGCAGGCCGACCCGGTCGGCCCGCGCATCACCTATTACGACGATGCCAGCGGCGAACGGATCGAACTGTCCACGGTGACGCTGGCCAACTGGGCCGCCAAGACCGGCAACCTGCTGCGCGACGAGCTGGGCGCCGGCCCGGCCAGCCGAGTGGCGGTGTTGCTGCCGGCGCACTGGCAGACGGCGGCGGTGCTGTTCGGGGTGTGGTGGATCGGCGCCGAGGTGGTGCTCGACGGCCCAGTAGACCCTGCCGATATAGCCCTGTGCACCATGGAACGGCTGGACGATGCCGACGCGGCGGTGGCCGGCGGGGAGGTGGCCGTGCTGTCGCTGGACCCGTTCGGACAGCCTGTTCCCGACCTGCCGATCGGCGTCACCGACTACGCGACTTCGGTGCGGGTGCACGGCGACCAGATTGTGCCCGAACCACAACCCGGCCCGGCCCTGGCCGGCCAGTCCGCCGCCCAGCTACTGGCCTCGTGTGCCCAATCCGCGGCGATGCAAGGCCTGAAGTCGACTGATCGCGTGCTCTCGGCCGCGACGTGGGAAAGGCCCGAGCTGCTGGTCGACGGCCTGCTGGCGATCCTCTCCGTTGGCGCATCGCTGGTGCAGGTCGCCAACCCCGACCCGGCGCTGCAGCCACGCCGGATCGAGAGCGAGAAAGTCACCCGCGTTCTGTAGAACGGCGGTGGATCGCGGCAGACCTACGTCCCGAACGAGATTTCGAGCAGGCTCTTCTTCTGCTCGGTGTAATCCTGCTCGCTCAGCAGTCCAGCGGCGTGCTGGGCGGCGATGTCGCGGATCGCGGCGGCGACGCCGGTCATGACGGTCCGCGGCGCGGGCACTACCTCGACGTCCTCGGCCGGCGCATCCTCGGTGCGGCCGGTGAGCCACGCCGCCCCGCCGTTCTTCTGAACGTCCGCGGCAGCCGGCGGGCCGGCCATCGCCTGTCCGGCCATTGCGCCAATTCCCATCTGGTTCCACGAGTTTGCCATGTCGAATTCTGCTGCCGGCACCGCCGCCGCGTTCACGCCCGACAGCGGTGTGGTAAGTGCGGTCGGGCGTACTTCGGTTGCGGCAGTGGCGATTTGGGTCCAGTTTGGCGGCACCGCCAATACCCCGACTCTGTTCGCCCCGCCGAAGGCCGCTGACATCGCCGGCCCAGGAAGACCGCCAGGGGGCGGGTTCGAAAGGGGCGCCACAAACGGCTCCACTGGTGCCGGTCCGGTATCCGGAAAGGCTTCCTCCCCGTTCCAGCCGCTGAAAGTCTCATCGTCAGCGACTGCCGAAGCAGTGGTGAACACGGCGATAGGAAAATCCACGACCGTAGCCAGCACATCTGCCGGGAGGATCCCAAAAAGGGTCGTTGCGTCGCTTGGTCCAATGATAAGGAGCGCGGCCAGGCTGGCCAAGAAGCCGAGCTGCTCGCCCTGGGCCGGCGCCGCCATCGCGGACAACGCCTGCGGCACAACCGATATGGCATCCTGCACATTGCTTGCGAAGGTGCCGATTTGGCTGACCGCGACGGCTTGGCTGGCCGTACCGCCCGGATCGGTGTTTTGGTGCGCAGGGGTGAACGGGGTCAGCACGACCGCGGCTGCTGACGAAGCTGCGTAGTTGTACATCGCCAGGGCGTCCTGCGCCCACATCTCGGTGTAGAGCGCCTCGGTCGCCGCGATCGCCGGCGTGTTCTGTCCCAAAAAGTTCGTCGCCACCAGCACCGCCAGCAGGACGCGGTTGGCGGCGATCTCCGGTGGCGGCACCGTCGATGCGAACGCCGCCTCGTAAGCGGCGGCCGCCGCCCATGCTTGGGCGGCGGTCCCCTCGGCTTGCGCGGCGGTGGCGCTCAGCCATTCCACATACGACCCGGCCGCTGCGCTCATCGCCGCGGACGACGGACCCGACCAAGCCCCTTCGGTAAGTTCCGACACCACCGACTGATATCCGGAGATCGCTGTAGACAGCTCGTCGGCCACGCTTTCCCAGGCCTGCGCGGCGGCTAGCATCGGCCCTTGACCCGGACCGGTATACATCCGGCCGGAGTTGATCTCCGGCGGATAGATCCCGAAATCCACTGCTGCGCATACCTCTTCTCGATGACTGTCGTATTCGCCCGACGGACGGTTCAGCGACCCAGCAGGCGGTTCTTCTGCTCGGTGTATTCCTCGTCGCTCAAAATCCCCTCGTCGCGGAGCTTGGTGAATTCACGCAGCTCGGCCGCGACTCCGGTCACCACGGCCCGAGGCTTGTCGTTGGGCACCTCGACGTTTTCGCCCGGTGCCGCATTGTCACTGGCGGTCGCCGCAGCTCGGGCGCGCGCCGGCCCAGGTGTTTGCTTGACCGCCTTGCCGCCACGCCGGCCGACGGTTCCGGCTATGGCTTGTCCGGCCATGCCCGCCAGCGCCGTCTGGCTGAGCGTGCTGCCCACGCCGGCTCCCGCCGCGGGGACGGCGGTTTCACTCAGCGCCGGCAGGGTGTACGCGACGGGGCGCACCGCCGGGGTTGCGACGGTCCACGCCGGTGGCACGGATAACGCCCCGACGGTGTTCGCCTCACCCAGACCGACGGACGCCCTCGGCGGCGGCAGCGTGCCCGCCGGCAAGTTGAGCAGCGGCGCCGGGAACGGCTTCACCGGTGCCGGCTCGGTGCTTGGGAAGGGCTCCACTCCCTCCCAGCCGCTGAGGATCTCGTCGGAGTGAATACCCGCCAGGGTGCCGTAGATGGTCACCCCAAACCCCATTACCCCGATCACATTGGCAGGCACGCCGATACCAAAGGTAGCGATGCCTGCTGATACGCCGAAGAAAAGGGTGGACAGATCGGCCACCAGGCTCAGCAACTCCAATTCGGTCAGGGTGGCCGCCGGGGCCGCCGCGGCCGCGCTCTGCAGGGCGCTGGGCACCGCGGAGAATGCCTGCTGGACCCTGCTCTCCGCGGTCCCGGCGATGCCGGTGGCAGGGACGGCGGCGGCTTGGTTGGCCAGGCCCTCCGGGTTAGTGGTCTGCGGGGGCGGGTTGAACGGCGTCAGCGCCGTCGCCGAGGCTGACGAGGCTGCGTAGCCGTACATCGCCGCCACGTCCTGGGCCCACATCTCCGCGTACTGCGCTTCGGTGGCCGCGATCGCCTGGGTGTTTATTCCGAACACATTGGTCGCGATCAGGGTCATCAGCTGACTGCGGTTGGCCGCCACCATCGGCGGCGGAACCGTCGCCGAAAATGCGGTTTGATAGGCAGCCGCCGCGGATCTGGCCTGAGCGCCGGTTTCTTCGGCCTGTGCGGCGGTGACTCGCAACCACGCCGCATACGGCGCGGCCGCAGAGCTCATCGACGCCGACGACGGCCCCAACCAGGGACCAGCGGTCAATCCCGATACCACCGCCAGGTACGAACTCGCCGCCGAATGCAGCCCGGCGGCAAGCGCATCCCACGCCGCGGCGGCGGCCAACCACGGCCCTGCCCCTGGGCCAGCAAACATACGGGCCGAGTTGACCTCCGGCGGATAGCTCCCGAAATCCATAGCTCTGTTGCTCCTCGAGGCACCGAAGAAACTCACGGTACATCGCGGGCCCACATCGTGCCCGCCGACGCGGTCAGCACATATCTCGCACAAATCTTTGCCGGCCAATGCGGTCAGGCGGCCGTCGAGCGCATGGGCCTCCGTGGTGAACAGACTCCGCACTGCGTGCCCGCAACGGTCCCGGCTACACGACTAGCAACCCATATTGATATCGCAATATGAAGATGTTAACGTCGTCGAACATCAGCTGACGAAGGAGAGGTTCGAGCGATGGCGGTGTACGGGCTCTTCGGCAAGGCGGCATCGACGGTGGTCACCGGGCTGGCCGGGGTGACGGCCTACGAGCTGTTGCGCAAGGGGCTGGCCAAGGCGCCGCTGCACGAGACGGCGGTATCGGCGGCAGCGCTAGGGCTGCGCGGGACCCGCAGAGCCGAGGAAGCCGCCGAATCGGCGCGGCTCAAAATCGCCGATGTGATGGCCGAGGCCCGCGAGCGCATCGGCGAGGAAGCACCTACTCCCGCCGTCGGCGACGTCCATCAGCACGAGCACTAGCATGGCCCTCGCGCTTGTCGAAGAGGTCACGGAACCCGAAGACCCTGCTCTGCAAGTGATTTCGGACGCGGCCGGACGCATGCGGGTCCAGGTGGCGTGGGTGCGCTCCGATCCTCGGCGGGCCGTGGCGGTCGAAGAGGCGGTAGCCAAGGAGAACGGTGTCCGCGTAGTGCACGCGTACCCGCGCACCGGGTCCGTCGTCGTCTGGTACTCGCCGACGCGTTGCGACCGCGCTGCGGTGCTGGCGTCCATCAGCGGGGCCGCGCACGTCGCCGCGGAGCTCATCCCCGCCCGTGCGCCGCACTCGTCGGAGATCCGCAACGCCGACGTGCTGCGCATGGTCATCGGCGGCGCCGCGCTGGCCTTGCTCGGCGTCCGCCGCTACGTGTTCGCGCGCCCGCCGCTGCTGGGGCCCAGCGGTCGGCTGGTCGCCACCGGGGTCACCATCTTCACCGGCTACCCGTTCCTGCGTGGCGCACTGCGCTCGCTGCGCTCAGGTAGGGCCGGCACCGACGCGCTGGTGTCGGCAGCCACCGTGGCCAGCCTCATCCTGCGCGAGAACGTCGTCGCGCTCACCGTGCTGTGGCTGCTCAACATCGGCGAGTACCTGCAGGACCTGACCCTGCGGCGGACCCGGCGAGCCATTTCCGAGCTGCTGCGCGGCAACCAGGACACCGCCTGGATCCGGTTGGCCGACGGCACCGAGATACAAGTCCCGATGGATACCGTCCAGATCGGCGACGAGGTAGTGGTGCACGACCACGTCGCGATCCCGGTCGACGGCGAGGTGCTCGACGGCGAGGCGATCGTCAACCAGTCGGCCATCACCGGGGAGAACCTGCCGGTGTCGGTGACGGCCGGAACACACGTGCACGCCGGTTCCGTCGTCGAGCGCGGGCGCCTGGTGGTGCGCGCCCGCGCCGTCGGCAAGCAAACCACCATCGGTCGCATCATCACCAGAGTCGAAGAGGCGCAACATGATCGGGCGCCGATTCAGACCGTCGGCGAGAACTTCTCCCGACGGTTCGTGCCGACGTCGTTCATCGTCTCGGCCATCACCATGCTGATCACCGGCGACGTCCGGCGCGCGATGACGATGCTGCTGATCGCCTGTCCCTGCGCGGTGGGCTTGTCCACTCCGACCGCGATCAGCGCCGCGATCGGCAACGGTGCCCGCCGCGGCATCCTGATCAAGGGCGGATCGCATCTGGAACAGGCGGGCCGGTTCGATGCGATCGTCTTCGACAAGACCGGAACGCTAACCGTTGGCCGGCCGGTGGTCACCAATATCGTTGCCATGCATAAGGATTGGGAACCCGAGCAGGTGCTGGCCTATGCGGCCAGCTCGGAGATCCACTCGCGGCACCCGCTGGCCGAGGCGGTGATCCGCTCGACCGAGGAACGCCACATCAGCATCCCGCCGCACGAGGAGTGCGAGGTGCTGGTCGGCCTGGGCATGCGGACCTGGGCCGACGGCCGGACCCTGCTGCTGGGCAGCCCGGGGCTGCTGCGTTCGGAAAAGGTGCGGGTGTCCAAGAAGGCGTCGGAGTGGGTGGACAAGCTGCGGCGCCAGGCCGAGACGCCGCTGCTGCTCGCGGTGGACGGCAAGCTGGTGGGCCTGATCAGCCTGCGCGACGAGGTGCGGCCCGAGGCAACCGATGTCCTGAAGGAGTTGCGCGCCAATGGCGTTCGCCGGATCGTCATGCTCACCGGGGACCACCCGGAGATCGCAGAGGTGGTCGCGCGGGAGTTGGGCATCGACGAATGGCGCGCCGAGGTGATGCCCGAGGACAAGCTCGAGGTGGTGCGCCAGCTGCAGAACGACGGCTACGTCGTCGGGATGGTCGGCGACGGCATCAACGACGCCCCTGCGCTGGCGGCCGCCGACATCGGGATCGCCATGGGCCTGGCCGGCACCGATGTCGCCGTCGAGACGGCCGACGTGGCGCTGGCCAACGACGATTTGCACCGCCTGCTGGATGTGCGGGACCTGGGCGCGCGGGCGGTCGACGTGATCCGGGAGAACTACGGGATGTCGATCGCGGTCAACGCCGCGGGACTGCTGATCGGCGCGGGCGGGGCGCTGTCACCGGTGCTCGCGGCGATCCTGCACAACGCCTCATCGGTGGCGGTGGTGGTCAACAGCTCCCGGCTGATCCGCTACCGCCTGGACTGAGTCTGGCGAGCAGACACAATCCTTCAGCAGCCGCAATCCATGCCGCGCCAGGCGCGGATGCCCGACCAGATCGCGATTCCCGCGATGACGAGTCCGATCGCCGGGTCCACCCACCAGGCACCGGACCAGGTGGCGGTGATCGCCAGACCGATCAGCACCCCGGCGGCCTGGGCAGCACAGAGGTAGTTCTGTGTACCTTCGCCCTTGGTCGCCCCGGAACTCAGTCGCGCGCCCAGTCGGTGCTTGACCCAGCCCAATGTCGGCATCAGGACCAGAGCCAACGCCGTCAGTCCGATACCGATCAGCGAGGTCTCGGCGTGCTTGCCCTCGGCCAAGTGGTGGATCGACTCGGCGGCGATGTAGGGCGCGGTCAACCAGAACGACACCGCGACCCCGCGCTGGGCCCGCCGCTCGGACTTGTCGCAGTGAGTGCGTGAGCCGCTGAAGCGCCAGATCACCATCGCGCTGGCCAGCCCCTCTGGCGCGCTGCCCAGGGCCCACCCGGTCAGCGCGACCGACCCGACCGCCAGGCCCTGCCACAGCCCGATCGCGCCCTCGGACAGCATCACCACCAGGCTCACCCACGCCAGCCGCCGCGCCCACCGTGCGCTGCGCTGCCATCCGGCGTCGCGGGTGTCCGGCACTTGCGACGCGGATCCGTCGCAGCAGGAGTCGACGCCGGTAGTGCCGAACGAGTCGGAAGTAGTGACCGGCCGCATCTCACGATGCTAAAGGCAAGGCTGGGCGGGTCGCTGTAAAGCTGGCGAGCGTCGGCGGCGGGCGTGTCGTTAATCTGTCTAACCAGTACGACGTGACGGATGGAGAAACGACGCCGATGGCACGCACCGACAACGACACCTGGGACCTCGCGACCAGCGTGGGAGCCACCGCCACCATGGTGGCGGCCGGACGCGCCCGCGCCACCAGGGCGGGATTGATCGACGACCCGTTCGCCGAGCCGCTGGTGCGCGCGGTCGGCGTCGACTTCTTCAGCCGGTGGGCCCGCGGGGAACTCGACTCCGCTGTGGTCGACGTTCCCGGTGCGCCGTGGGGCATGCAACGCATGACCGACCTGCTCGCCGCGCGCACCCGCTACATCGACGCGTTCTTCGCCAAAGCGACCTCGTCGGGGATCCGCCAGGTGGTCATCTTGGCCTCCGGCCTGGACGCGCGCGGACACCGGCTGAAATGGCCGACCGGCACGACGGTGTTCGAGATCGATCAGCCCCAAGTCATCGAGTTCAAGGCTGCGACCATTGCGGGCCTGGGCGCCGAGCCAACAGCGGACATCCGTGCCGTCCCCATCGACCTGCGGCACGACTGGCCGTCGGCACTGTGCCGGGCCGGCTTCGACGCCGAGCGGCCCGCCGCCTGGGCCGCCGAGGGCCTACTGGGCTTTTTGCCGCCGGATGCCCAGGACCGGTTGCTGGACAACGTCACCGCGCTCAGTGCCGACGGCAGTCGGCTGGTGGCCGAGATCTTCATCAATTCCGGTGCCAATCTGGCGGCGTTGAATGCCGCCGGTCAGCGGTGGCGCGAACACGGTCTAGACGTCGTGATGGAGAACCTCGGCTTCCCCGGCGATCGCAACGACGTCGCCGACTACCTGGACGGCCGTGGTTGGGAAACGGAGCGAACCTCGCTCAACAAACTGTTGGCCGACAACGGATTACCGGTGCACCCCGCCGGGGCTGAGCCCGATGCGCCGTTCGTCCGTAACTACTACTGCACCGCGGTACTGCACAAGGGAAAGGCCGGCCGGTGACCAACTCGCCAAACAGCAGCCCCGCCAAGCCGCTTGACGGGTTTCGGGTTCTGGATTTCACCCAGAACGTCGCCGGACCGCTGGCCGGGCAGGTGCTGGCCGACCTGGGGGCCGAAGTCGTCAAGATCGAGGCGCCCGGCGGCGAGGCGGCACGCCACATCACCGCCGTCCTGCCCGGGCGCCCGCCGCTGGCCACGTACTTCCTGCCCAACAACCGGGGCAAGAAGTCGGTGACGCTGGACCTGACCGACGAGCACGCCAAGCAGCAGGTGCTGCGGCTGGCCGACACCGCTGACGTGGTGCTGGAAGGGTTTCGCCCCGGGGTCATGGAGAAGATGGGCCTGGGTCCCGACGACCTGCGGTCACGCAATCCCAAGCTGATCTACGCCCGGCTGTCGGCCTTCGGCGGCAACGGTCCGCACAGCAGCAGGCCGGGCGTCGACCTGATGGTCGCCGCCGAGTCCGGCATGACCACGGGGATGCCCACGCCGGACGGCAAGCCGCAGATCATCCCCTTCCAGCTCGTCGACAACGCCAGCGGCCACGTCCTGGCCCAGGCGGTGCTGGCCGCGCTGCTCAACCGGGAGCGTCACGGGGTGGGCGACACCGTCCGGGTCGCGATGTACGACGTGGCGGTAGGGCTGCAGGCCAACCAGCTGACCATCCACCTGAACCGCCCGGCAGACACTCCGAAGCCGGACCACCCCGCGAAAACCAAGCGACGCAAGGGCGTCGGATTCGCCACCCAGCCGTCCGACGCCTACCGGGCCGCCGACGGCTACCTCGTGCTGTCCGCATATGTGCCCAAGCACTGGGCGAAGCTGTGCGAGATCATCGGCCGGCCTGACCTGCTCGAAGACGAGCGATTCATCGACCAGCGCGCCCGGGCCCTCAACTACCCCGAGTTGACCGAGGAACTCGAGACCGCCCTGGCCGCCAAGACCGCTGCCGAATGGGTCGAGCTGCTCCACGAAGGCGGACTCATGGCCTGCCTGCCCTACACCTGGAAGCAGGTTGTCGATACCCCGCTGTTCGCCGAGAACGACCTCGCCCTGCAAGTCGGCAACGGGGACAGAGCGATCACGGTGATCCGCACGCCGGCGCGCTACTCCAGCTTCAGCGCCGTGGCAGCCCATCCCCCGCCGACGCTCGGCGAGCACAACGACACATTTCTCGCTAAGGACGGACGTTAACGGCAAATGTGCATTCTTTGAATTCTTTGAATTGCCGATGAATCCGCTTCTGATTCACCGCATTTGCAAAGTCGTCGACGAGGATTTCTACAGAATGCTTTAGGGGGCAGCATATTTGCTGCCCACAAATTTGGCCGATTCACGTCTATTGGCGAGCGCTCTTGACTGCAGCCGGCCACCTGACTGACCGGTTCGAGGAGTCAAACAATGACGACCGACGTCCAGAGTCAACCCGGGAAAACCGATACCAACCGGTTTGTAGGTGCGCTCAAGTCCGGCGCCTTCCTGCCCAACCTGCGGCACGACATACCGTCGTCGATCGTCGTCTTCCTTGTGGCGCTGCCCCTTTCGCTGGGGATCGCCATCGCCTCCGGGGCGCCGCTGATGGCGGGTCTGATCGCGGCGGTGGTCGGCGGCATCGTCGCGGGTTCCATCGGCGGCTCGCTGCTGCAGGTCAGTGGCCCGGCCGCCGGCCTGACTGTGGTGGTCGCCGGTCTGATCAGCGACTTCGGCTGGCAGATGACGTGCATCATCACCATGTGCGCCGGCGCGATCCAGATCCTGTTCGGCGTGGTGAAGGTGGCTCGCGCCGCACTCGGCGTTGCTCCGGTCGTGGTGCACGCCATGCTGGCCGGCATCGGCGTCACCATCGTTTTGCAGCAGGTCCATGTCCTGATGGGCGGCTCGTCACGCAGCTCGGCATGGAAGAACATCGAGGCACTGCCCAGCGGCATCCTGCACCACGAGCTGCACGAAGTGATTGTCGGCGGAATCGTCATCGCCATCCTGCTGCTGTGGCCCAAGCTGCCCGCCAAGGTCCGCTTCATTCCCGGCGCCCTGGTGGCCATCGTCGCCGCCACCGTGGTCGCCGAGGCGGCCGGGCTGGAAGGTGTGGACCGAATCAACCTTTCCGGCAACTTCTTCCACGCCATCGGCTTGCCGCAGCTACCCCCCACCACCCCCGGCGGAGTGCCATGGATCCACGAGATCGGTGCCGTCGCGTTGGGTGTTGTCACGGTTGCCCTGATCGCCAGCGTCGAATCGCTGCTGTCGGCGGTCGCCGTCGACAAGCTGCACAACGGCCCGCGCGCGAACTTCAACCGGGAGATGATCGGGCAGGGCAGCGCCAACATGGTGTCGGGGTTGCTCGGTGGCTTGCCGATCACCGGGGTCATCGTCCGCAGCTCCACCAACGTCGCCGCCGGTGCTCGCAGCCGGGCGTCGGCGATACTGCACGGCATCTGGATCCTGCTGTTCGCGTCGCTGCTGACCGATCTGGTGGAACTCATACCCAAGGCAGCGCTGGCCGGCCTGCTGATCGTCATCGGCATCCAGCTGGTCAAGCTTGCTCACATCAAACTCGCTTGGCGCACAGGCAATTTCGCCGTCTACGCCATCACCATCGGGTGCGTGATATTCCTGAACCTGCTCGAGGGTGTGGCGATTGGACTCGGCGTCGCGATCTTCATGCTGTTGACGCGGTTGGTACGGGCGCCCATCGAGGCCCGGCCGTACGGCGACAAGGAGTCCAAGAACTGGCGGATCGACATCGACGGCACCCTCAGCTTCCTGCTGCTGCCTCGCCTCACCACGGTGCTGTCCACGGTGCCGCCGGGGTCTCATGTGCGGCTCACGCTCAACGCCGACTACATCGACGAGGCGGTCTCCGAGGCCATTTCCGATTGGCGTTTGGCGCACGAGGCGACGGGCGGGGCCGTCGTCATCGTCGAGACGTCACCGGCGACGCTGCACCACGCACACACCAGCCGGCCCAAGCGGCATTACCGCCGCCCGCCGGCCGAGGCCGTTTCGCGCAACGGACACCACGGCGACCACGGGGCCGAGGGCCAGTCGATTCTCGACGGCGTCGACGCCTACCACCGCAACGGTCGCGGAGAGCTATACCCGCGACTTGCCGAACTGACCGAAGCAGCGACACCGAGTGCGGTGTTCCTCACCTGCGCCGACTCGCGAGTCTTGCCCGACATCATCACCGCCAGTGGGCCCGGGGACCTGTATATCGTCCGCAACGTCGGCAACCTGGTACCCACCGATGCCAACGACCGATCGGTCGATGCCGTGCTCGACATCGCGTTCAACCAGTTCGGTGTGACTTCCGTTGTGGTGTGCGGACATTCGTCGTGCCGGGCGATGGAGGTCCTGCATTCCGGGCTTAGTGGCACCGTTGACCACACTGCGGTCGGTCAGTGGCTCGAACACGGTCGTGACAGTCTCGACGCGTTCCGGGACGGTCATCCGGCGCGTGTGAGGGCGGAATCCGACGGCCTGCGCGAGGCCGACCAGCTGGCCATCGTGAACGTAACCGTGCAGATGGAAAAGCTGGCCCACAACCCGATCTTGGCCGACGCCAGGGCCGCCGGCACGTTGAAGGTCTATGGCATGTTCTTCGACATCTCGACGGCGCGCGTCTACGAGGTGAATCAGCAGGGCCTCGTGCGGCCCGTCGAGCCTGCCGCCTTGACCTAGCTCAGCTTTGCGGCAGCCGCACGACCTGAAGGAAGAACTCGTCGATTTGCCGCACGGCGCTGATGAACTGGTCGAGGTCGACCGGCTTGGTGACGTAGGCGTTGGCGTGCAGTTGGTAGCTCCGCAGAATGTCCTCTTCGGCCGAGGAGGTGGTGAGCACGACCACCGGGATGCGCGACAGGTCCGGGTCGGACTTGATCTTCTCGAGCAGTTGCCGGCCGTCGTATTTCGGCAGGTTCAAGTCGAGCAGGATGAGGTCGGGTCGCGGCGCGTCCTGATATTCGCCGCGCCGGTAAAGGTAGTTCAGCCCCTCCTCGCCGTCATGCGCGACGTGCAGACGATTGCTGAGCTTGTTGTGCTCGAACGCTTCCCGGGTGATGAGCTCGTCGCCCGGGTCGTCTTCGACGAGCAGAATTTCGATTGGTCTGCCGTCCGGATTCATTCTGGTGCTCCTTCCCCATGGCCCGCCGAGACGGCGGAGTGTAGTGCGTCCGTGCCGGCCACCGACGGCTCGGCGTCCGGCTCGGCACCGGACTCTGCGGTGCACAACGTGAACTCGAACCGCGTCCCGTCGGTGTACGACGTGTCGATGCCGATGGTGCCGCCGTGGTGCTCGACGATCTTCTTGCACAGCGCCAGGCCCAAACCGGTTCCGCCGTACACGTCGCGGCCGTGCAGGCGCTGGAAGATCAAAAAGACCTTGTCGGTGAACTCCGGTGCGATGCCGATACCGTTGTCGGTGACGGTGACCACGATGTCGTCGGTGCGCTGTCGGCACTCGATGACGACGTGGGGCGAACGATCTTCCCGGCGGAACTTGACTGCGTTGCCAATCAGGTTCTGCCACAACATCGTCAGCAGCATCGGGTCTCCGGTGATCTGCGGCAGCCCATGCTCGGGCCGCACGATCTGCGCGTCGGATTCCTCTATCGCGGTGGCCAGATTGGCCAGCGCGGCATCCAGCGCGTCGTCGAGGTCCACCTGCGCGCTCATCGTCCCTAGCCGGCCGACCCGCGAGAAGCTGAGTAGGTCGTTGATGAGCACCTGCATGCGTTTGGCGCCGTCGACCGCGTAGCCGATGTATTCCGAGGCGCGGTCGTCGAGCTTGTCGCCGTAGCGCTTCTCCAGCAGCTGACAGAACGAGGTGACCTTCCGCAGCGGTTCCTGCAGATCGTGCGACGCCACATAGGCGAACTGTTCGAGCTCAGCGTTCGAACGCCGCAATTCTGCCGTCTGCTCGTCCAATTGCGCTGTCGCCGAACGTGATACCTCTAGGGCTTCGACGATGCGCTGTCTCATGTTCTCGACGTCGATCGCCATATCCCGGATGTCTTTCGGCCGCGGCGGCGGCGAGATGCGCTCACCGAAGTTGCCCTCGGTGATCCGTCGGCAGGCCGAAGCCAGGGCAGCCAACGGCAGCGTGACCGCGCGCCGGGTCAACACGCCCAACAGGGTGGCGGTGAGGCAGAACAGCAGCACCATGGCGCCCAACACGCTGTCACGCCAGTCGGCGATCTTGCGGGCCTGGCCGACGGCCTGCTGCTGCGCGTCGGCCAGATGCGTGTTCTGCGTATCGAAAAGCTGTCGCAGACGGTCAAATTGTGCCTTGCCGAGCTCCGCTGTCGCCCGGCTCACCACATTGGGTGCCGCGGGCGTCACGGCGGCGATGACGGGCTCGGCGTAGTCTTTGCGCCACTCGCGCGCGGCCCCCTCGATCGCATCCAGGTCGGCGAGCAGCTCGGCGCGCCCAGCCAGTCGTTGCCGAATGGCTTGGGCCGCAACCTGTTCGGCTTGCTGTCCGTCGTAGTAGGGGGTGAGGAACTGCCGATCGGCGGAGATCAGATAACCACGGGTGCCGGTTTCCTGGTCGCGCAATGCCGACTGCAGCTGGCCCGCTGCTATCCGCGCCGGCGAGATGCCGTCGGTCAGCCCGTGCGACACGTCGTCGGCGCGATGCAACAACACCGTCCCCACCGCCGCACCCGCGAGCACCAGCACACCCATGCTGAACAACACCAGGAACTGCCATTCGCGCACGGTGAGCTGCAGCTCCCGCAGGTTGAACTTGAGGCTCACTCGGCGGTCCGCTCCACCCGCACCACGGCTATGTCGTCGGTGAGCCCGCCGAGCGGCTGCGCCAGCTGCTGTGCGCCGTCGATCAGCGCGTCGACGAATGCCGGTCCCGGCAAGTTCGCATGCGTTCGGGCCAGCGCAAGCAGGCCGTCTTCGCCGAGCCGTTCGGTGCCCCGTCCCGAGTAGCCCTCGAAGAGTCCGTCGGTGAGCAGGACCAGCCCGTGGCCTGCGGGCAACACCAGCTCATGCTGCGGCCAGTCGTCGGCACGGAGACCCAGCGCCCGACCACCCGGCGGCACGATCCATTCGACGGTGCCAGGGGTGCCCGCGCCGTGCACCAACATCCCTGGGTGGCCGGCGCGGATGGCAGCGATCGGTTGATCGTCTACTCCTTCGGTACCTCCCGGAATATCCAGGTTGAGCACCGTCACGAAAATTCCCCTGCCCGCCCGCTCGGCATGCAGCACCCGCTCCAGCTGTGCCATCAGCTCAGCGCCGTGCACACCGGCCAGCGTGAGCGCACGCCAGGCGATCCGCAGCGCCGCGCCCAGGGCGGCCTCGTTGGGTCCGTGGCCCGCGACGTCACCGATCACGACGTGGACCGTCCGGTCCGGTGTCTGCACAACGTCGTAGAAGTCCCCGCACAGCAACGCGTCCTCGCGGCTTGGCCGGTACCTGGTGACGATCTCGACGCCCGAGTTCTCGTGCAGCAGTGGGGAAGGCAGCAGGCCGCGTTCCAGCAACGCGTTCTCGCGGGCCCGGAGTTGGCTCGCGCGCAGGTCGGCCGCGATCAGCTCGGCTCTCTTGCGTTCGATCGCATAGAGCAACGCACGCCGCAGAGCATCGGGCTCGACACGGCCCTTGACCAAGTAATCCTGCGCACCGGCGGCTACCGCGGAAGCGCCGAAGTATTCGTCGTTCAGTCCCGTCAGCACGACGATGGGGACGGTGTCGTCGTGCTTGGCGATGCGGTCCAGCGCCTCGATGCCATGGGCATCCGGCAAATGCAGGTCCAGGAGGACGCAGTCGGGCCGGGCGGCGGCGAGTTCGCGCTCGGCGTGTGCCATCGACTCGGCCCACACCACGCGGATATCGGCGACCGTGTCGGCGATCAGCTCTTCCACGAGCACTGCGTCGGCCCGATCGTCCTCGACCAACAACAACGAGAGCGACTGCCAGTTGGCCACCTGGGGCACTGGAGCTCGCGAGTGCATCAAGTCCCGGCCGCGCACGGGTGCTTCACCTCATACCCTCTCGGACACAGGTTGGACGCCAGCGGGTATGCCGAAAGGCCGGTACCTATGACCCTTGACTAACCCTCGACGTGTCTCGCCAGCCCGACTGGTGGTTGCCAATTACGCGGCCTTGGTCCTAAAGCCTCAGTGGATGGTATGCGGTGACGCCGGGCTTTTCTCGCCCTCCCCCAGAGTGTCGGGGCTTTCCCCAGCCGAACGTGCGGCCGGCCGCACACACGACCTCGAACGTGCGGCTGGCTGCACGGCCGGTGCCGACCGCAGCGCGACGCGAATCAGCGCAGCAAGGCGCGCGACATCACCACCCGCTGAATCTGGTTGGTGCCCTCGTAGATCTGAGTGATCTTGGCGTCGCGCATCATCCGCTCGACCGGGAAGTCGGTGGTGTAGCCGGCGCCGCCGAACAGCTGTACGGCCGACTCCGTGACGTCCATGGCGGTGTCGGAGGCGAAGCACTTGGCCGCCGCGGAGATGAATCCGAGATTGGGCTCGCCGCGTTCGGCGCGGGCAGCGGCGGTGTAGACCATCAAGCGGGCGGCTTCCACCTTCATGGCCATGTCGGCCAGCTCGAACTGCACGCCCTGGAACTCCGAGATCGACTTGCCGAACTGCTTGCGCTCACTGGTATAGGCAACGGTGGCGTCCAGCGCACCCTGGGCCAGGCCCACGGCCTGCGCACCCACGGTGGGGCGGGTGTGGTCGAGAGTCTGCAGCGCGGTCTTGAAACCGGTGCCCGGCTCGCCGATGATCCGGTCGCCGGGGACGCGGCAGTTCTCGAAGTACAGCTCGGTGGTCGGCGAGCCCTTGATGCCGAGTTTCTTTTCCTTCGGGCCGATGCTGAATCCCTCGTCGTCTTTGTGCACCATGAACGCCGAGATGCCGTTGGCGCCGCGGTCCGGGTCGGTCACCGCCATCACGGTGTACCAGGTCGACATGCCGCCGTTGGTGATCCAGCACTTGGTGCCGTTGAGAATCCAGTCGTCCCCGTCGGCCTTGGCCCGGGTTCGCATCGATGCCGCATCACTGCCGGCTTCACGCTCGCTCAGCGCATAGGACGCCATCGCCCCGTCCTTGGCGATCGACGGCAACACCTGCTTCTTCAGCTCGTCGGAGCCCTGCAGGATCAGGCCCATTGTGCCGAGCTTGTTCACTGCCGGGATCAACGAGGCGGACGCATCGACGCGCGCCACTTCTTCGATCACGATGCAAGCCGCCACCGAATCCGCGCCCTGACCGCCGTACTCCTCGGGAATGTGAACAGCGTTGAAACCGGACGCATTCAGCGCCGCCAGCGCCTCTTCCGGGAACCGTGAGTTTTCGTCTACTTCCTTGGCATACGGCGCGATGTCCCGTTCCGCCAGCGCACGGATCGCCGCCCGCAGTTCTTCGTGCTCCTCGGGCAGTTTGTACACATCAAAGTCGGGGTCTCCGGCCCATGCAGCCATGTCGGCCTCCTTACTACTCGCCGGTAACTTTATCCTGAAGCTTTTGGAGAGCCGCATCCTTGGCCCGGACGGTCTCCGCCAGCTGGTCCTGGAATGCGGCGATCCGGGCGCGCAGCTGCGGGTCAGCGGCGCCCAGGATCCGCACCGCCAGCAGGCCGGCGTTGCGGGCGCCGCCGATGGAGACGGTGGCGACCGGAACCCCAGCCGGCATCTGCACGATCGACAGCAGCGAGTCCAGGCCGTCCAGCCGGGCCAGCGGTACCGGCACCCCGATCACCGGCAGCGGCGTCGCGGCGGCGACCATCCCGGGCAGGTGGGCAGCACCGCCGGCGCCGGCGATGATCACCTCGATACCGCGGTCGGCCGCGCTGCGGGCGTAGTCGAACATCACCGCGGGGGTGCGGTGCGCCGAGACCACCCGGACTTCGGTGGGAATGCCGAACTCGGCCAGCGCGCCGGCGGCGTCCGCCATCACCGACCAGTCGCTGTCGCTGCCCATGATCACCCCGACGCGCGGCGCTTCAGTCATCCACGTCCCATCCGTTCGTCCACTCCGCGTGTGACAACCAGTGTGCCGCCAGCTGGGCGCGTTCACGCAGCTTGCCGAGATCTGCACCGACAAAGTTGACGTGCCCGACCTTCCGACCGGGACGTTCGGTTTTGCCGTACAAGTGGACCCGGGCGTCGGGCATGCGGGCGAACAGGTGGTGCAACCGCTCGTCGACGGTCATCGCCGGCTGCTGCCGCGCGCCCAACACATTGGCCATCACGGTCACCGGTGCGATGGCAGCCGTGTCGCCCAGCGGATAGTCGAGCACCGCGCGCAGATGCTGTTCGAACTGGCTGGTGCGCGATCCGTCCATGGTCCAGTGACCGGAGTTGTGCGGCCGCATCGCGAGCTCGTTGACCAGCAGTGTGCCGTCGATGGTTTCGAACAGCTCGACGGCGAGAACACCACCCACGCCGAGTTCGTCCGCCAACCTCAAGGCCAGGTGCTGCGCGGCCGCGGCGGAGTCCTCGGGCAGGTCCGGCGCCGGTGCGATCACCTGCACGCAAATGCCATCTCGTTGCACCGTCTCGACGACCGGCCAGGCCGCGCCCTGGCCGAACGGGGAGCGCGCCACCAGCGCCGACAGTTCCCGCCGCAGATTCACCTGCTCCTCGGCCATCACCGGCACCCCGTCAGCCAGGAAGCTGGCCGCGATCTCACGGGCGTGCGAAGGGTCGCGGGCCATCCGCACGCCGCGCCCGTCGTAACCGCCACGGACCGCTTTCACCACCACGGGGCCGGCGATGCGCTGGGCGAAGCTATCGAGTTCGTCGACGCTCTGGATTCCCGCATAGCGCGGCACCGGCGCTCCCAGCGCCTCCAGCCGCTGCCGCATGACGAGCTTGTCCTGGGCGTGCACCAGCGCCTGTGGCGACGGCGCCACGGCGATGCCCTCGGCGACCAGCTTCTCCAGCAGTTCGGTCGGCACCAGCTCATGGTCGAAGGTCAGCACGTCGGCGCCTTCCGCAACCTGGCGCAGCGCCGCGAGGTCGGTGTGCGAGCCGATCACCACATCGGGACTGACCTGAGCGGCGGGCTCATCGGCGTTGAGCGCCAGCACCCGCAAGGTCTGTCCCAACGCGATTGCGGCCTGGTGCGTCATCCGGGCAAGTTGGCCGCCGCCCACCATCGCGACCAACGGCGTTCGTGTACTCGGCACGGCCATCATGTTGTCATGGGCCCTGACCGGCGTGTTAGCGGCTACGCGACCAAATCGTTATGTACGATTTTGCGCCCTTTTTGCGTTACTCCGTAGACTGGCGTGCTGTGTCCTTTGCCGATGCCACGATCGCGCGTCTTCCCCAGTTGCTTCAACCTTTTGCGCTGCGCCATCACGAGCTGATCAAATTCGCCATTGTCGGCGGCACCACTTTCATCATTGACTCGGCGATTTTCTACACGCTGAAACTCACGATTCTCGAGCCCAAGCCGGTCACCGCGAAGGTGATTGCCGGAATCGTCGCCGTCATCGCGTCCTACATCCTGAACCGGGAGTGGAGCTTCCGTGACCGTGGTGGCCGCGAGCGCCATCACGAGGCGCTGTTGTTCTTCGCGTTCAGCGGTGTCGGGGTGCTGCTGAGCATGGCGCCGCTGTGGATCTCGAGCTACGTCCTGCAACTGCGAGTGCCGACGGTGTCGCTGACGGTGGAGAACATCGCCGACTTCATCTCCGCCTACATCATCGGCAACCTGCTGCAGATGGCGTTCCGCTTCTGGGCATTCCGGCGCTGGGTGTTCCCCGACCAGTTCGCCCGCAACCCGGAGAAGGCGCTGGAATCCGCACTCACCGCGGGCGGCATCGCCGAGGTGTTCGAGGACGCCTACGACGGCGGATTGCAGGATGGCAATGTCACGCTGCTCCGCGGCTGGCGCAACCGCAGGGCCAACCGGTTCGCTCAGTTGGGCGAGCCGGACGGGCCGGTGTCGAAAACTTCGTGATACAGCAGCGCGTGCACCTCGCGCAGGCGCGGAATGTCGTGAAACTCCAACGGATCCTGTGAAGCCGACTCGATAATCAGCGTCCCGGTCCGAAACATCCGCTCCAGAATCTTGTCGCGGAACTCCACGCTGTTGATCCGTGCCAGCGGGATGTCGATCCCGCTGCGGGTCAGCACTCCGTGCCGATACATCACGCGCCGGTTGGTGACGACGAAGTTCGTGGTCAGCCAGCGCAGGAACGGCCAGAGCGTCAGCCAGCAGACGAGCACCAGCCAGATCGCCCCGACGACGCCGTAGATCACGTTCTTGGTGAGTTGGGGCCACTGCGTCGAGTTGACGACGGCAACCCCGAACACGGCCAGCCCGGTGCCGAAGATCAGCACCAGAGCCGGCCCGATCAGCCGCTTCCAGTGCGGATGGTGGTGCAGGACGACCTGTTCGCCTTTGGCCAGGACATTCTCGGGATAGCCCACTTGGGAAGGCTAACGCAGGTGGACGACGTCGCCGGCCGAGACGACGGTGCCGGTTTCGGTGCCGCCGCCGGTTCGAATGCACAGCCGGCCTTGGTCGTCGATGTCGCGCGCGGTTCCGACGACCTGCTCGCCGCCGGGAAGCTCCGCCCGCACAGGATTACCGAGGGTGAGACAGCGGGCCCGGTAGTCGACCGCCAACCGAGGATCGGCACCGCGGGCGGCCCGCCAGGCGGCGACGCGCGCCGCCAGCTTGTCCAACAGCGTGACCACCAGGGCGCCCCGGTCGGGTGCCGCCACACCAAGGTCCAGCAGTGAGGTCGCCCCGGGACCGTCGACCTCCTCAGGCGCCTGCGTGACATTGAGCCCCAGCCCGATCACCAGGTACGGCCGCGCCACCTCGGCCAGAATCCCGGCGAGCTTGCCGCCGCCGGCGAGCACGTCGTTTGGCCACTTCAGGCCCACCTCTACCGCTGCCAGCTCGGGGGCGACGTCGTCCAGGGCGTCCAGCACCGCTACGCCGGTGGCCAGCGTCAGCCAGCCCCACGCGGCGACCGGGACGTCCACCACGGCTACGCCCACCGACATGGTGATCTGCGCCCGCGGTGTGGCCGACCAGCCCCTGCCCTGCCGTCCCCGCCCGGCGGTCTGGTGCTCGGCGATCAGCACCGCCCCGTCGATGTCGGCGCCCGAGGCGGCACGCGCCAACAGGTCGGCATTGGTGGAGCCGGTCTGCTCGACGACGTCGAATTGCCGCCAACCGGCACCGATCACCGCGGGACGCAATGCTTCGGCGTCCAGGGGCAACCTCAGGTGATCGCGGTCCATCACCCGCCAGCTTAGAAGAGCGCGTCCAGGCCGAAGACCTGCACGGAGGCCGACTTGCCCTTCAGGAAGTGCGACCCGCGGTCGATGAGTCCGGGCGGTCGGAAGGCCAAGGCGTCGATGCACTGCTGGGTGAGCAGGATCGCGTCGCCGGTGATTTTGGTGAGCTGCTCGACACGAGCCGCGACATTCACGGCGTCACCGATCAGAGTGAACTCGAGCTTGCCGCCGCCGCCGATGGTGCCGGCTATCACCTTCCCGGTGTTGATGCCGATGCCGATACGAAGCGTGCCATCGAATCGCTCGGTGACCAGACGGTGAATGAGCACAGCGGCATCCACAGCGGCGCCCGCATGATCCGCGAGGTCGTTCGGGGCGCCGAAGACTGCCAAAGCACCGTCCCCCAGGAACTTGTTCACGTGCCCACCCGCGTCGACAACCGCAGGCACGACGATTTCGAATAGGGCGTTAAGCCGGGCAACCGTGTCCTCGGCGGTGTTCGCCTCGGCGAACGGGGTGAAGTCGCGGATGTCGATGAACATCACCGTCACCTCGCGTCGTTCACCGGTGAAGACGTCGTCTCCCTGCTCGAGCAGCCGCGCCGCCAGGACTGGGTCGACGTAAGTCCCGAATGCGCCTTGAAGTCGTTGCCGCTCAGCCAAACCCGCCTGCATCCGGTTGAATGAGGCGGCCAAGGCGCCAAGGTCGTCGTCTTGAACCACCGGCAGGCGCTGGCTGTAGTCACCGGCGGCAACGCGTTCAGTTCCTTGTGCGAGGTCGCGAACCGGTCGAAGGGACGGTGAGAACGCAGCGGCGACGGTGACCGGCACCGCGAAAAGCAGCAACGCACACCCGATCACGAGCAAGACCACCGGTGCCTTACCGGCCCGATCGAACACGGCTGCCAGCATCGCGCCAGCGACGGCGTAAGCGAACGCGACCGCGAGCATGGAGGCGTTCGTCCACGCGGCAAAAGTTGGGCGCGAGCGCGGCAGGGAATCACCGATCCCCGTGTCGCCGACGATGGCGACCCGTGCCGGCCGCAGCGCGGCTTCCATCGTGCCGTGCACACCGGGCAGCAGGATGGCAGCTCCGAGGGCGGTGCCCAGCATCCCGTACTGGACCAGCCGCGATACGCCCGCTCCGGCGATGGCAGCGACGAGGACCAAAACCACGGCGCCCAAAACCGCGTTGCCTAGCACCGCTCGGACACCAAATCCCCGAGCCCAGGTGTAGGTGGCCTCCAGTGCGCTTGCCCGATCGACCTCGCGGCCGGCTGCCCACCGCTCCACAAGGCGGATCAGTCGGCGGCCGGGAAGGGCCGTCACACCCCCGCACACCAGCACGGCGACAACGGTGACGACGGCCGCCTCGACATAGTGATCGGACTGCTCCAGTGCGACAACGCAAAACGACGGAATAGCGTAGATCGACAGCAGTATGGGGAACGAGATCGCGCCGATCACCATCGTGTACCTTGCCCCGTACCGATCCCACGCCCACTGCCAGATGCGGTCCATAGCGCGAGACTAAACGCCGAGCACCCAAACGACCTGCGGATCGCTGCAGCTCACCGGGCATTCCGCGGATTTCTCCGCGCCGCGCCGAGGGTAGCCGTAAGGACTGCCGATAACATCGACTCCCATGACAAGCGTTACCGACCACTCGGCACATACCGCCGAGCCCGCCGCAGAGCACAAGATCGACATCCACACCACCGCGGGCAAGTTGGCCGAGCTGCACCGGCGACGCGAGGAGTCGATGCACCCCGTCGGTGAGGCCGCCGTCGAGAAGGTGCACGCCAAGGGGAAGCTGACAGCCCGCGAGCGCATCTATGCCCTGCTGGACGAGGACTCGTTCGTCGAGCTCGACGCGCTGGCCAAGCACCGCAGCACCAACTTCGGGCTGGAGGCCAACCGGCCGCTCGGCGACGGCGTGGTCACCGGCTACGGCACCATCGACGGCCGCGAGGTGTGCATCTTCAGCCAGGACGCCACGGTGTTCGGCGGCAGCCTCGGCGAGGTGTACGGCGAGAAGATCGTCAAGGTCCAGGAATTGGCGATCAAGACCGGCCGTCCGCTCATCGGGATCAACGACGGCGCCGGCGCACGCATCCAGGAAGGCGTGGTCTCGCTGGGCCTGTACAGCCGGATCTTCCGCAACAACATCCTGGCTTCCGGCGTCGTGCCGCAGATCTCGCTGATCATGGGCGCCGCCGCCGGTGGGCACGTGTACTCCCCCGCCCTCACCGACTTCGTCGTCATGGTCGATCAGACCAGCCAGATGTTCATCACCGGACCCGACGTCATCAAGACCGTCACCGGCGAGGACGTCACCATGGAGGAACTCGGCGGGGCCCACACGCACATGGCCAAGTCGGGCACGTTGCACTACGTGGCATCCGGTGAGCAGGATGCCTTCGACTGGGTGCGCGACCTGCTGAGTTACCTGCCGCCCAACAACTTCACCGACCCCCCGCGCTACGCCGAGCCGGTTCCCGAGGGCGCGATCGAGGACAACCTCACCGAGGAAGACATCGAGCTGGACACGCTGATCCCGGACTCGCCCAACCAGCCTTACGACATGCACGAGGTGATCACCCGCATTCTCGACGAGGACGAGTTCCTCGAGATCCAGGCGGGCTACGCCCAGAACATCGTCGTCGGGTTCGGCCGCATCGACGGCCGCCCGGTCGGAATCGTGGCCAACCAGCCCACCCACTTCGCCGGCTGCCTGGACATCAACGCTTCGGAGAAGGCGGCCCGGTTCGTGCGCACCTGCGACTGCTTCAACATCCCGATCGTCATGCTGGTCGACGTTCCGGGCTTCCTGCCGGGCACGGGCCAGGAGTACAACGGCATCATCCGGCGCGGCGCCAAGCTGCTGTTCGCCTACGGCGAGGCCACCGTCCCCAAAATCACCGTCATCACCCGCAAGGCGTACGGCGGCGCGTACTGCGTCATGGGCTCCAAGGACATGGGCTGCGACGTCAACATCGCCTGGCCGACCGCGCAGATCGCGGTGATGGGCGCCTCTGGCGCCGTCGGCTTCGTCTACCGCAAACAGCTGAAGGAGGCGGCCGACGCCGGCCAGGATGTCGATGCGCTGCGGTTACAGCTGCAGCAGGAGTATGAGGACACGCTGGTCAACCCCTACGTCGCGGCCGAACGCGGGTACGTGGACGCGGTGATACCGCCGTCGCACACCCGGGGCTACATCGGCACGACGCTGCGCCTGCTGGAACGCAAGATCTCTCACCTGCCTCCCAAGAAGCACGGGAACATACCGCTGTGAGTCAAGTGAGCGGAACGAACCCTGTAAGTGACGGGAACGAGACGGTGCACGCCCACGAGCCGCACATCCACATCGAAAAGGGCCGGCCCACCGATGCGGAGCTGGCCGCGCTGATCGCCGTCCTGGGCTGCGTCGGCGCCGCCTCCGCTGAGCCAGCCCAGCCCGAGGGCACCCGGTGGGGGCTCCCGGTCGACCGGCTCCGGTTTTCGATGTCCAACTACCAGCGGCTCACCCTGCAGCAAATGACGCACATGAAACAGTGACCCGCCTGGTGCTCGGCTCGGCCTCGCCGGGTCGGCTCAAGGTGCTGCGCCAGGCCGGCGTGGACCCGCTGGTCGCGGTGTCCGGCGTCGACGAGGATCGCCTCACCGCGAATCTGGGCTCGACGGCATCGCCTGACCAGGTCGTGTGCGCGCTCGCCCGCGCGAAGGCCGAACAGGTCGCGGCCAGGCTCGATGGGCCCGTCGGCTCGGATTGCGTTGTCGTCGGCTGTGACTCGATGCTCTATTTCGACGACCGGCTGTGCGGCAAGCCACGATCGCTGTCCGAGGCCCGCGCGCAGTGGCAATCGATGGCCGGCCGCGCCGGCCAACTCCACACCGGCCATTGCGTCATCCGCCTGGTGGACCAACGCGTCGTCCACCAGGAGACTGAAACATCAATCACGACAGTGCATTTCGGTACGCCGTCGGCTACCGACCTGGAAGCGTACCTGGCCAGCGGCGAATCGCTGCGGGTCGCCGGCGGCTTCACTCTCGACGGCTTGGGCGGCTGGTTCGTCGACGGTGTGGACGGCGACCCGTCGAATGTGATCGGCCTGAGCCTGCCGCTGCTTCGGTCACTGCTGCAGCGGGTCGGAGTGTCGGTGTCTGCGCTCTGGGCGGCCAATCCGGAGTGAATACAGGGCTTTCGAAGTGAAGCCAGGGCTTTCGAAGTGAGGCCAGGGCGGCGATTCGGCGATTTTTCCGCCCAGGATGCACAACGAACGCCATAGATGCACACCGAAAGCCGTGGATTCACACTCGACGCCCGAGCTACTCAGTCAGCACTCCCACCTGACGACCCGCGGGTCAGCGGTAGGCTCGAATGCGTGCCGCTACCCCCAGATCCGAGCCCCACATTGTCGGCCTACGCCCACCCCGAACGCCTGGTCACCACCGACTGGCTGTCAGCCAACCTGGGCGCGCCGGGCCTGGTGATCGTCGAATCCGACGAGGACGTGCTGCTCTACGACGTCGGTCATATTCCCGGCGCGGTGAAAGTCGACTGGCACACCGACCTCAACGAACCGCGGGTCCGTGACTACATCAATGGCGAGCAGTTCGCCGACCTGATGAACCGAAAGGGCATTGCCCGCGACGACACCGTGGTCATCTACGGCGACAAGAGCAACTGGTGGGCGGCGTACGCGCTGTGGGTCTTCACGCTCTTCGGGCATCCCGACGTGCGGTTGCTCAACGGCGGCCGCGACCTGTGGCTGGCCGAGCGCCGCGACACCACGCTGGACGTGCCGACCCACACGTCCACGGGTTATCCGGTGGTGCAGCGCAACGATGCACCCATCCGCGCGTTCAAAGACGACGTGCTGGCCGTGATCGGCAGCCAGCCGCTGATCGACGTGCGCTCACCGGAGGAATACACCGGCAAGCGCACCCACATGCCCGACTACCCGGAGGAAGGCGCGCTGCGCGCCGGCCACATCCCCACAGCCAGATCGATCCCATGGGGTAAGGCAGTGGACGAGAGCGGCCGCTTCCGCAGCCGCGAAGAGCTGGAAGAGCTCTACAGCTTCATCACCCCGGACGACAAGACCGTCGTGTATTGCCGCATCGGCGAGCGGTCCAGCCACACCTGGTTCGTGCTCACCCACCTGCTGGGTAAGCCGGGGGTGCGCAACTACGACGGCTCCTGGACCGAGTGGGGGAACACCGTGCGCGTGCCGATCGTCGCCGGCGAGGAACCTGGGCGGGCACCCGGAGCAGCATGACTCTGCCCGCCCCGCTCGCAGAGGTGGTGTCCGACTTCGCCGAAGTCCAGGGCCAGGACAAGCTGCAGCTGCTGTTGGAATTCGCCAACGAACTTCCCGCGCTGCCGTCCGAGCTGGAAGAGGCAGCGATGGAACCGGTGCCCGAGTGCCAATCCCCGCTGTTTCTGCATGTCGACGCCGACGATCCAACCCGGGTGCGACTGTATTTCAGCGCGCCGGCCGAAGCGCCGACCACCCGCGGATTCGCCTCCATCCTGGCCGCGGGCCTCGACGAACAACCTGCCGCCGACATTCTCGCGGTGCCCGAAGATTTCTACACCGACCTGGGTCTGGCCGCGTTGATCAGCCCGCTTCGGCTGCGCGGTATGTCGGCGATGCTCGCCAGGATCAAGCGGCGATTGCGGGAGACCTCGCCGGAATCCTGAATTCCCGGCACCGCCTGGCCGCGCGTCCGGCGCGGCGCTTAGACTTCCCACGAGTTGTAAGAAACTCTCTTAGACATCCAAGGTTTGCAGATATGCCAACAGGAGGCGCAGTGGCTAGTCACGCCAGCTCGAGGATCCCTGGGATCTCGAAGGTTCTGGTCGCAAATCGCGGCGAGATCGCGGTCCGGGTGATCCGGGCGGCGCGGGACGCAGGCCTGCCCAGCGTGGCGGTCTATGCCGAGCCCGACGCCGAGGCCCCGCACGTGAGCCTGGCCGACGAGGCCTATGCCCTGGGCGGACAAACCTCGGCCGAGTCCTACCTGGACTTCGCCAAGATCCTCGACGCGGCGGCCAAGTCCGGCGCGAACGCGATCCATCCCGGCTACGGCTTCCTGTCGGAGAACGCCGACTTCGCCCAGGCGGTCATCGACGCCGGCCTGATCTGGATCGGGCCCAGCCCGCAGTCAATCCGCGACCTCGGCGACAAGGTCACCGCGCGTCACATCGCCGCACGTGCACAGGCCCCACTGGTCCCGGGCACCCCGGACCCGGTCAAGGACGCTGACGAGGTGGTGGCGTTCGCCAAGGAGTACGGCGTGCCGATCGCGATCAAGGCCGCGTTCGGCGGCGGCGGCAAGGGCATGAAGGTGGCCCGCACCCTGGAGGAGATCCCCGAGCTGTACGAATCGGCGGTTCGCGAGGCGGTGTCCGCGTTCGGGCGCGGCGAGTGCTTCGTCGAGCGGTACCTGGACAAGCCCCGCCACGTCGAGGCGCAGGTGATCGCCGACCAGCACGGCAACGTCGTCGTCGCCGGCACCCGGGACTGCTCGCTGCAGCGCCGCTTCCAGAAGCTGGTCGAAGAGGCGCCGGCGCCATTCCTCACCGACGCGCAGCGCAAGGAGATCCACGAGTCGGCGAAGCGGATTTGCAAAGAGGCCCACTACTACGGCGCGGGCACGGTCGAATACCTGGTCGGCCAGGACGGACTGATCTCCTTCCTGGAGGTCAACACCCGCCTCCAGGTCGAGCACCCGGTCACCGAGGAAACCGCCGGCATCGACCTGGTCCTGCAGCAATTCAAGATCGCCAACGGCGAAAAGCTGGACATCACCGAGGACCCCACCCCGCGCGGGCATGCCATCGAATTCCGGATCAACGGCGAGGACGCGGGCCGCAATTTCCTGCCCGCGCCCGGTCCGGTGAGCAAATTCCACCCGCCCTGCGGGCCGGGCGTGCGCTTGGATTCCGGTGTCGAAACCGGCTCGGTGATCGGTGGCCAGTTCGACTCGATGCTGGCCAAGCTGATCGTGTACGGCGCCGACCGCTTCGAGGCACTGGCCCGGGCCCGGCGGGCGCTGGACGAATTCCAGGTCGAAGGCCTCGCCACCGTGATCCCCTTCCACCGCGCCGTGGTGTCCGACCCGGCGTTCATCGGCGACGAGAACGGCTTCTCGGTACACACTCGCTGGATCGAGACCGAGTGGAACAACACCGTCGAGCCGTTCACCGGCGGCGAACCTCTTGATGAGGAGGAGACCCGCCCGCGGCAGAAGGTGGTGGTCGAGGTCGACGGCCGGCGCCTCGAGGTGTCGCTGCCCGGCGATCTGGCGCTGAGCAATGGCTCCGGAGACGCCGGTGTCAGCGGTGTTATCAGAAAGAAGCCCAAGCCGCGCAAGCGCGGCGGCCATGCCGGCGCGGTAGCTTCCGGCGACGCGGTGACCGCCCCCATGCAGGGCACGGTGGTCAAAGTCGCGGTCGAGGAGGGACAAGAGGTCTCCGTCGGCGACCTGGTCGTGGTGCTCGAGGCGATGAAAATGGAGAACCCCGTCACCGCGCACAAGGACGGGACCATCACCGGTCTGGCGGTCGAGGCCGGCGCGGCCATCACCCAGGGCACGGTGCTCGCCGAGATCAAGTAACGATCGGACACGCCTGGCCTGCGTCGTTGTCGGCCGGGCGCACCTTGGGTAGGGTGCGAGAAGGTTGAGTTCACAGCCGCCCGGAATCACGCCATTGGCGCTCGCGAACGCGGAGTAGCCCCGCGAAGCGGGTCGCCGCCACCAGGATCAGTGACGCTCGGGAGGTGTCCCCCTTGCCCGCGAGCGACACCAGATCCGTCGGCGCGATCCATAGCACTAGCCGCTGATCGGAGTCAGCAATGTCTGTGACCCAATCGTGGCAAGAATGCCGCCCCGCGGAATTCACCACTTGCCGCGACAAGTTCGCCACCGTGGTCACCGCCCACGGTGAAATCGACGCTGCGAACGCCAACCAGCTCACCGACTGCGTCCAACGTGCCGTCCGTGGGTCCAAGCGAGTGGTCTTGGACCTGCGCAGCGTGGATTTCATTGGCACTGCGGGCTTTTCGGCGCTGCATCGGATCAACGTGGTGTGCTCGTCAGTCGGCGCGCAGTGGGCACTGATACCCGGCAGGGCGGTCAACCACTTGTTGAGCATCTGCGATCCCGACGCGACGCTGCCGACCGCAACGTCGCTGGCCGAGGCGATGAGCGGCGACGGGGACACCGCCCCCAAATCGGGCCTACTGCAATTGGTCCCGCAGCCGCGCTAGCGATTTCGCCAGCAGCCGCGACACGTGCATCTGCGAAATGCCGATCCGTTCGGCGATCTGCGTTTGCGTCATCGACTCGAAAAACCTGAGTACCAACACCATTCGCTCGCGCTCGGGCAGCGCCTCGAGTAGCGGGCGAAGCGCCTCCTGGTCTTCGATCCGGTCCAGGCTGTTGTCAACGTCGCCCAGCGTGTCGGCAATGGCGCGGGCGTCGTCCTCGTCGCTGCCACCGGCACTGTCGATGGACAAGGTGTTGTAGGAGCTGCCGGCCACCAGGCCTTCGACGACCTCTTCGCGGTCCATCCCGAGTTCGTCGGCCAGTTCCGTCGCGGTCGGCGCCCGGCCGAGCCGTTGGGAAAGATCGGCGGTGGCTGTGCCGAGCCGCAGGTGCAGTTCCTTCAACCGCCGCGGGACCTTCACCGACCAGCTGTTGTCACGGAAGTGACGCCGAACCTCACCCATGATCGTGGGCACCGCGAAGGACACGAAGTCCGAACCGGTCTCGACGTCGAAGCGGACGACTGCATTGACCAATCCGACCCGGGCGACCTGAACCAGATCGTCACGCGGTTCGCCCCGGCCCTCGAATCGCCGGGCGATGTGATCGGCCAACGGCAGGCATCGCTGCACGATCTCGTCGCGCCGGCGCTGGAATTCCGACGGATCTCCAGTCAGTGTCGCCAACTCACGGAACATCTCCGGGACATCGGCGTATTCGTTCGGGCGCGACACAGAACCGCCGGCAGCTCGCGCTGTCACCTGGCTCTCACCTGCTAGTGGCCGCCCGTGGCGCCGTCAGCGTGATGCCGAAAACACTGCCGGACTCATTGGGCTCACGTCCGTCATGGAAGGTCTGGACGTCGTCGGCCAGCGAGGTCAGTACGTGCCAACTGAAGCTGCCGGGTGCGACGACGTCGTGGGTGTCGCACGCCGCGGAAGCCTCCACCACCAGTTCGTCGTCGCGCGGATCCACGACGACGGTGAGCATTGCGTTCGGAGTAGCCGAGCGGATCAACCGGGTGCACACCTCGTCCACCGCTAGTCGCAGGTCCGCGACGGCGTCGAAATCCAGGTCCTCGAAGGTGCCGATCGCACCGACCAGGGTGCGCAGCATCGCCAAGTTCTCCAGGCGGGCGGCAACTTGCAGTTCGACAGCGCGCTCCCCGCGTTGGCGCTTGCCGCGCGATTCCGCATCGCTCATATAGTCTCCCGGCAATATGTGATCGACACTAGTACCGCTTTGAGTCTCGCCTTCGAGCTGGTTAGCCATGATTGCCCCCGGATATTCGACCCGATTGGGGCGAAACTGACAAATCCAGCACGCGGCGGACGCGCCAACGAGCCGGCCGGGCAGGCGCCTGTGCGGCACGCGGGATCATGCTGGTCATATTGATCGTGGTCGCGGTAAGGACGTTCGTCGATGGTGTCAATGATTCTGCGCCCCATGACGGGTTGGCCACGCTATCGCAATACCGCCCGCACTCATCATGGTCTAGACCTGATACCCACTCGACGCAGCCGGTAACCGCGCGAATTCACGTCTGTGCCGCGGCGCGAAACTGCGGGGCCGCTGGCGGTCTTAACTTTGGGCCGTGCGCTGGCGCGGCAGACTGTCCGCATGCTCGGAGTACCACTGCTCCTCGATGCGGCTCACTCGGCGATTCTCCACGACGAACCAGATCGCCCCGGCGATCAATCCGAGGACGGCGATCAGGATCGTCGTGCTGAGCCACTCGTAATGTCGGTAGCTGGCAGCTACCGCCGTGCCGATCATCCCGGACACCGCCACAGCCAGCAGGATCAACCCGGGCCAGAAAAAGTTGTCCTTCATGACGATGCCGGCGTGTGGTTGCGTGGTCCGGGAGTAATCCGTCGGATCGCGATGCGTGTCTCCCATCACGCCTCCCTCCCTCGTCGGACGAGATACTGAAATGCTACCCATTTGGCAGAGCCGGCGAAATGCCGAATTTGGCTTACCGGCGAGAGCCCGGGAAAGTCGCGAAATACTGCAAAGGGCCGTCCGGGGGCGAATTCGCACGGCATCGCGAATGGTCCGCTGGTGCTCGAATTGGTCAGACTGAGTCAGCGTCCTCGCGCGCGAACAGGTCGGGCAGCGAAATTGCTCCGATGGTCGTCACGAGCCAAGCCACCACCGTGGTGGCCACCCAGGATGCGCCGCCACGAATGGTGAGCCCGTGAGTCAATTCCGCGGCAAGACCCAATGCGACGACGGTCAAGGCCAGGCCGGCGCCGCCGAGGAGCAGCGACGCGTAACTGTGGGGCAGCTTCAAGATCACGAACGACAGGACCGCCTGTGCTACCGCGAACACCACCACGGCGACGATGAACCCCGACATCGACAACGAAACTCGGGGAACGACCCACGCTGCCACCAGTAGTCCGATCGCCCAGCATCCCAGAAGCACAACTGTCCGCAGCAAGATTTGCCTCATGGCAATAAGCGTAGGTCTTGCGGAGTGTGGCTGTGAAGAACCGCGTTGAGTGCGCAATATGCCGTCGGCTGTAGACGCAGTTGCCCGAAATTAGGAGCTCAATAATTGTTCGCCGGCGACAGCCGGACTCAAAATGCCATTACCGGCCCGACGATCGGGGGCACGACCATCGACAGCGACAACACCATCAAGGTGAACAAGAACCATCCCGCGCCGTGCCATCCCCACCAGGTGCCTTCTCTGCGCCACACGCGATAAGTCCGTACGAAGGCCCAGATGCCGCCCGCGAACATGATCAACGGTCCGCCGAGACCCAGCAGAGTCCGCTCGGGCGGACCGCACGCCGCGGTGTCCACGCTGACTCCTGGGCAGGTACTAACCCACAATGCGGCCAGAATGACGAAGCCGACGCCGGCGCCCGCAGCAAGAAGTGCAAAGCGGATAGCGGCGTGGACCTCGCTGTCCTCCTGGCCCAAACGATCACCGGGTGACCGCTCACGCGCTCTCTGCATTTTGAACCTCGTATTTCAGCGATCGGCCGCTCTCACGTCTTAAGGTGTTTCGTTCGCGATGCCCGATTCGTTTCAATAGCCGATTTGTCGGGTGAATACCCGTTTACCGCCGATGTAATCGCGGTCCGCCCTATTCGACCGACGTCAATACGCTGCGTACGCCGGCGATCGCCGCATCGATGTCGGCGCGGGAAACGGTCAATGCGGGACGGAAGCGCACGCCGCGTGCGCCGGTGGGGAGCACGATCACCGCGCGCTGCCACAACTTGCGGATCAATTCGTCGCGCTCTGCGGTGCCGGGCAGGTTGAACGCACACATCAGGCCGCGACCCCGCGGGTCGAGGACCAGACCGGGGAAGTCGTGGGCCAATTCGTCGAGCCGGGCGCGCAGGTAGCTGCCCAGTTCGGCGGCTCGCTGGAACAACCCGTCAGCCTCGATCACCTCGAGGATCCGACGCGCACGCACCATGTCGACCAGACTGCCGCCCCACGTCGAATTGAGCCGGGAGGCAACCGCGAAGACGTTGTCGGCGACCTCGTCGACACGCCGGCCGGCCATCACTCCGCACACCTGAGTTTTCTTCCCGAACGCCACGACGTCGGGCTGGACGCCCAATTGCTGGTAGGCCCACGCGGTTCCGGTCAACCCGCAGCCGGTCTGCACCTCGTCGACGATCAACAGCGCGTCGTGCTCGTCGCACAACTCGCGCATCTTCGCGAAGAACTCGGGCCGGAAGTGACGGTCCCCACCTTCGCCCTGGATTGGTTCGGCGATGAAACACGCGATGTCGTGCGGGTGCGCCTCGAACACCGCGCGGGCCTGGCGGAGCGACTCCGCTTCCCGCGCATCCATGGCGCGCCCATCCAGGCCTGGCTGAATAAACGGCGCGTCGATGCGCGGCCAGTCGAACTTGGGGAAGCGGTCGACGGCGACTGGCTTGGTGTTGGTGAGCGACAAGGTGTATCCGCTGCGGCCATGAAACGCCCCGCGCAGGTGCAGCACCCGGGTGCCGAGCACGGGGTCGATGCCGTGCTTCTCGTTATGTCTGCTTTTCCAGTCGAACGCGACCTTCAGCGCGTTCTCCACGGCCAGTGCCCCGCCTTCGACGAAGAACAGATGCGGCAGCGACGGGTCCCCCAGGACGCGGACGAACGTTTCGACGAACCGGGCGATCGCCACCGAGCACACATCGGAATTGCTGGGCTTGTTCAGCGCCGCCTGCAGCATTTCTGTGCGAAATTCGTCATCGCCGACCAGGGCCGGATGGTTCATGCCCAGCGCCGAGGACGCCACGAACGTGAACATGTCCAGATACCGCCGCCCGTCTCGGGCGTCGACCAGATAGGAACCGGCCGACCGCTGCAGATCGAGCACCAGGTCGAAGCCGTCGACCAGGATGCTTCGCGCCAGCACCTCACGGACCTGGTCAGGCTCGATCGCCGAGAGCTTGAGGGCACACGTCATGCCGCTCATGATAGCGGGGTATTTACGGAATCCTTGCTAATGCATCGGAAAGTTTATGGTATGTACTGTCTGTCGCTGTAAAAAGTATTCAAGATGATGGTGCTCCGGGTCTGTACGTTCGCGGTCGCCCGAATCCGTCGCAACAGGTCTTCGAGCACACGCGCCGACTCGACGCGGACCAGCAATATGTAGCTTTCTTCGCCGGCCACCGAGTGACACGACTCGATTTCCCCGATGTGCTCCAGGCGCGCCGGCGCATCATCGGGTTGAGACGGATCGAGAGGAGTAATGGCGACGAACGCTGACAGTAGGTGCCCGACGGCCTCAGGGTTGATCCGCGCCGAATACCCCGAGACCACGCCGCGGGACTCCAGCCGGCGCACCCGCGACTGGACGGCCGACACCGAAAGGCCGGCACTGGTGGCCAGCTCCGAAAGGGTGGCGCGTCCGTTGGCGACCAGCTCACGCATCAGGATCCGGTCGATGTCGTCGAGCGTCTCAGCCATGGCCGGAGATTATCGCAGCGCGCTTCCACCCCGAGGCATTCCATGAGCACGTTGCAAGCCTGGCAGCTGCGGGCCGCCTTCGCCGCGGGACTGTCGTCTATGTACGCGTCCGAAGTACCCGCCTACGGCACCCTGGTGCAGGTCAGCGAAGAGGTCAACCGCGACTACGTGACGCGCCATCCGGACGCCGAGCGGCTCGGCTCGCTGCAGCGGGTCACCGCCGAACGCCACGGCGCCATCCGTGTGGGTAGCCCGGCCGAGCTGACCGCGGTCGCCGACCTGTTCGCCGCGTTCGGGATGGCGCCGGTGGGCTACTACGACCTGCGCTGCGCCGAGTCACCGATACCGGTGGTGTCCACCGCGTTTCGTCCCGTCGACACCGACGAGCTGGCGCGCAATCCGTTCCGGGTGTTCACCTCGATGCTGACGACCGGAGACCGCAGATTCTTCGATGCCGGGCTGCGGCGCCGGGTGGAGTCCTTCCTGTCGCGGCGCGCGCTGTTCCACCCGGCGTTGCTCGCCCGCGCCCGCTCGATCACGTCCGACGGCGGCTGCGACGCCGAGCCGGCGCGCGGTTTCGTCGCGGCCGCGGTGGCGGCCTTCGCACTGTCCCGCGAACCCATCGATAAGGGCTGGTACGACGAGTTGTCGCGGGTGTCTGCGGTGGCCGCCGACATCGCCGGCGTCGGCTCCACCCACATCAACCACTTGACGCCGCGAGTACTCGACATCGACGAGCTGTACGCGCGGATGCACCGGCGCGGCATCACCATGATCGATGCCATTCAGGGACCTCCCCGCACCGAAGGACCGGCGGTGCTGTTGCGCCAAACGTCGTTTCGCGCCCTGGAGGAACCATGCCTATTTCGCGACGGGGCGGGTGTCGTCCGCCCGGGCAGCCTGCGGGTGCGCTTCGGGGAAGTCGAGTCGCGCGGTGTGGCACTGACGCGCGACGGCCGCGCCCGTTACGACGCCGCGATGGCTCACCCGGATCCGGCCCGCATGTGGGACGACCACTTCCCAGCCACCGATGCGGAGATGGCCGCCCAAGGGCTGGCCTACTACCGCGGCGGCGACCCGTCGGCGCCGGTCGTCTACGAAGACTTCCTGCCGGCATCGGCGGCGGGCATCTTTCGTTCCAACCTGGACCACGACGGCACAGCCCACGATGTCGCGGACGGTGCGGGCTACGACTGGCAGTGGCTGGCCGGCGCCATCGGCCGCGACATTCACGATCCCTACACGCTCTACGAGGAGGCCTCGGCATGAACCAGCACCGCGCGTTGTCGGCCCGGGCGCTCGACGCGTTCGCCGCGATCGGCGTCACCGCCGAATTGGGCGACCCGGGCGACCCAAGCGGCCTGCCCGCCGGCACCCCGATCACCGGTGAGGTGCTATTCACCGTTACGCAGACCACGCCCGAGCAGGCCGATCAAGTCATCGCCGATGCGGCCGAGGCGTTTTCGGCGTGGCGGGCGACGCCGGCACCGGTGCGCGGCCGGTTGGTGGCCCGGCTCGGCGAGTTGCTGACCGCACACCGCGACGACCTCGCAGCGCTGGTGACGATCGAGGTCGGCAAGATCACCTCCGAGGCGCTGGGCGAGGTCCAGGAGATGATCGACGTCTGCGACTTCGCGGTGGGGCTTTCCCGCCAGCTGTACGGCCGAACCATCGCCTCGGAGCGCCCCGGGCACCGGCTCCTGGAAACCTGGCATCCGCTGGGTGTGGCGGGCGTGATCACCGCCTTCAACTTCCCCGTCGCGGTCTGGGCGTGGAACGCGGCGGTGGCATTGGTGTGCGGAGACCCGGTGGTGTGGAAACCCTCGGAGCTGACGCCGCTGACCGCGCTGGCCTGCCAGGCCCTGGTCACGCGGGCCGCCGTCGACGTGGGTGCGCCGTCGGGACTGAGCGGGCTGGTGCTTGGCGGCCGCGAGCTCGGTGAGCGGCTGGTCGACGACTCGCGGATCGCGCTGCTGTCCGCGACGGGTTCGGTGCGGATGGGCGCGCAGGTCGGTCCGCGCGTCGCGGGTCGCTTCGGCCGGGCGCTGCTGGAGCTCGGCGGCAACAACGCGGCGATCGTGACGCCGTCGGCCGATCTGGACCTGGCGGTGCGCGGCATCGTGTTCGCCGCGGCCGGCACCACCGGGCAGCGCTGCACCAGCCTGCGCCGGCTGATCGTGCACCGTTCGGTGGCCGATGTGGTGGTGCAGCGGGTCGCGGCCGCCTTCGCGCGGCTGGCCATCGGCGACCCCTCGGCTCCGGACACACTCGTCGGACCACTCATTCACGAGACCGCCTACCGCGACATGGTGGGGGCACTGGAGCAGGCACGCGCCGACGGCGCTGAGGTGATCGGCGGGGAGCGCCGGCGGTTCGACGTGCCGGGCGCGTATTACGTCACGCCCGCCGTCGTCCGGATGCCGGCCCAGACCGCTATCGTGGCGACCGAAACCTTCGCCCCGATCCTCTACGTGCTGACTTATGACGACCTCGACCACGCGATCGCGCTCAACAACGCGGTGCCACAGGGCCTGTCGTCCGCGATTTTCACCACCGACCTGCGCGAGGCCGAGCGTTTCCTGGACGGCTCGGACTGCGGCATCGCCAACGTCAACATCGGCACGTCGGGCGCCGAGATCGGTGGCGCGTTCGGCGGCGAGAAGCAGACCGGTGGTGGTCGGGAGTCCGGTTCGGATGCGTGGAAGGCCTACATGCGGCGCGCTACCAACACCGTCAACTACTCGAGCGAACTGCCGCTGGCGCAGGGCGTGCGGTTCGGCTGAACGTCAAACCTGGCAGAGCGCATAGTTGACATGAGTATTATCTAGACACATGGCAGCAGCTCGCAGGCGGTTATCCCCGGAAGACCGCCGAGCCGAGTTGCTCGCGCTGGGGGCCGAGGTCTTCGGCAAGCGGCCCTACGACGAGGTCCGCATCGACGAAATCGCAGAGCGCGCCGGCGTGTCCCGTGCCCTGATGTATCACTACTTCCCGGACAAGCGCGCGTTCTTCGCCGCTGTCGTCAAGGACGAGGCGGACCGGCTGCACGAGGCCACGCTGAACCTGCCACCCACCGGCCTGACCATGTTCGAGGAAATCCGGATCGGTGTCTTGGGGTACATGGCGTACCACGAGCAGCATCCGGAGGCCGCGTGGGCGGCGTACGTGGGCCTGGGCCGGTCCGATCCGATCCTGTTGGGCATCGACGACGAAGCCAAGAACCGCCAGCTCGAGCACATCATGCAGCGCATCGGGGTCGTGGTCGGCGGCATTCCGGGCGCGAAGCTGGGGCCGGACGTCGAGCGGGACCTGCGGGTGATCCTCAACGGGTGGCTATCGTTCGCCTTCGAGATCTGCAGACAGCGAATCATCGACCCCACGTCCAACGCCGAGCGCCTGGCCGACGCCTGCGCACACGCCCTGCTGGATGCGATCGCCCGGGTGCCCGACATCCCGCCCGAACTCGCCCACGCGATGGCGACCGCGCGGCAGGTCCCGCAGGAGTAATTCGGGTCGCCGGCTCTTCTGCTTCGGCCACGGTGGTTATTTGTCGGTGCCCGTTGGCACGATGGCTGGGTGACCCCGTTAGGCCGATTCAGCGCGATCACCCGCGACTGGTTCACCAGCACCTTCGCCGCGCCCACCGCCGCGCAGGCCGGCGCTTGGGAAGCCATCGCGGACGGCAAGAACACACTGGTCATCGCGCCGACCGGGTCCGGCAAGACATTGGCGGCCTTCCTGTGGGCTTTGGATAACCTCGCCAGCGCGGCTGCTGCATCCGACCGCCGGCCGGGGACCCGCGTGCTTTACGTGTCTCCGCTCAAGGCGCTGGCGGTCGACGTCGAGCGCAACCTGCGCACGCCGCTGGCGGGGCTCACCCGCCTCGCCGAGCAGCGCGGTCTTCGGCCACCTGAGATCAGCGTCGGGGTCCGCTCGGGCGACACACCGCCCGCACGCCGCCGCGAACTGATCACTCGCCCACCCGACGTGCTGATCACCACGCCGGAATCACTTTTTTTGATGCTGACGTCGGCGGCACGCGAAACCCTGGCCGGTGTGCAGACGGTCATCGTCGACGAGATCCATGCGATCGCCGCCGGCAAGCGCGGCGCACACCTGGCGCTGTCGCTGGAGCGGCTCGACGAGCTGGCCGAGGGCCGGCCGGCGCAGCGGATCGGCTTGTCGGCGACCGTGCGCCCGCCCGAGGAGCTCGCGCGGTTCTTGTCCGGCGTAGGCCCGGGGTCCCAGACGACAGTGGTCGCTCCCCCGTCGGCCAAGACCGTGGAGCTGTCCGTGCAGGTGCCGGTGCCCGACATGGCCAATTTGACCAACAACACCATCTGGCCCGATGTGGAGGCGCGGCTGGTGGACCTGATCGAGTCGCACAACTCGACGATCGTGTTCGCCAATTCGCGACGGCTGGCCGAGCGACTGACCGCGCGGCTCAACGAAATCCACGCCGAACGCTCCGGGATCGCACTGCCCGACGCTGGTAACTCGCAGGTCGCCGGCGGCGCGCCGGCGTATGTGATGGCCAGCGGCCAGACGTTCGGTGCGCCGCCGGTGCTGGCCCGGGCCCACCACGGATCGGTCAGCAAGGAACAGCGCGCCATCGTCGAAGAGGACCTCAAACGCGGGCAACTCAAGGCCGTGGTGGCGACGTCGAGCCTGGAGCTGGGCATCGACATGGGCGCGGTGGACCTGGTGATCCAGGTCGAGGCCCCGCCGTCGGTGGCCAGCGGTCTGCAGCGCATCGGCCGGGCCGGGCACCAGGTCGGCGAGATCTCGCGTGGCGTGCTGTTCCCCAAGCACCGCACCGACCTCATCGGCTGCGCAGTCAGTGTGCAGCGGATGCTCACCGGCCAGATCGAAACCATGCGAGTGCCGGCCAACCCGCTGGACATCCTCGCGCAGCACACCGTGGCGGCGGCCGCGCTGGAGCCCCTCGACGCCGACCGCTGGTTCGACACGGTACGTCGCAGCGCCCCCTTCGCGACGCTGCCGCGCAGCGTGTTCGAGGCCACCCTGGACCTGCTGTCCGGCAAATACCCGTCCACCGAGTTCGCCGAGCTGCGACCACGGCTGGTTTACGACCGCGATACCGGCACCCTGACCGCGCGGCCCGGCGCGCAGCGGCTGGCCGTCACCTCCGGCGGTGCCATCCCCGACCGCGGACTGTTCACCGTCTATCTAGCTTCTTCAGTTGAAGACTCCGAAAAACCCTCTCGGGTGGGCGAACTGGACGAGGAAATGGTCTACGAGTCGCGGCCCGGCGACGTCATCTCGCTGGGCGCGACCAGCTGGCGGATCACCGAGATCACCCACGACCGGGTGCTGGTGATGCCGGCGCCCGGCCAGGCGGCCCGGCTGCCGTTCTGGCGCGGCGACGACGTCGGCCGGCCCGCCGAACTCGGCGCCGCGCTCGGCGCGTTCACCGGCGAGCTGGCCGACCTGGACCGCGAGGCGTTCGGGAAACGCTGTGCAGGACTGGGTTTCGACGACTACGCGACGGACAACCTCTGGGTGCTGCTGGACGATCAGCGGACCGCCACCGGGGCAATCCCCACCGACACCACACTGCTGGTCGAACGGTTCCGCGACGAGCTGGGTGACTGGCGGGTGATCCTGCACTCGCCCTACGGGCTGCGGGTGCACGGACCGCTGGCCCTGGCAGTGAGCCGCCGGCTGCGCGAACGATACGACATCGACGAGAAGCCCACCGCCTCCGACGACGGCATCGTGGTGCGGCTGCCGGACATCGGTCTGTCTCCCGGGGAAGACCGCCCGCCGGGGGCCGAATTATTCGTCTTCGACGCCGACGAGATCGACCCGATCGTCACCGCCGAAGTGGGCGGTTCGGCGCTGTTCGCGTCGCGCTTCCGGGAATGCGCGGCACGCGCACTGCTGCTGCCCCGCCGGCACCCGGGACGCCGCTCGCCGCTGTGGCATCAGCGCCAACGCGCCGCCCAGTTGCTGGAAGTGGCCCGCAAATACCCCGACTTCCCGGTCGTGCTGGAGACCGTCCGCGAATGCCTGCAAGACGTTTACGACGTCCCGACGCTGGTCGAGCTGATGGCCCGCATCGCCCAGCGCCGGGTGCGGGTGGTCGAGGTCGAGACGGCCAAGCCGTCGCCTTTTGCTGCCTCACTGCTGTTCGGGTACGTCGGTGCGTTCATGTACGAGGGCGACGTCCCGCTGGCCGAGCGGCGCGCCGCGGCCCTCGCGCTGGACAGCACGCTGCTAGCCGAGCTGCTCGGCCGCGTCGAACTGCGCGAGCTGCTGGACCCCGAGGTGGTCGCCGCGACCGGCCGCCAACTGCAGCACCTGTCGGCCGACCGGGCCGCCCGCGACGCCGAAGGC
>NZ_LZSG01000014.1 GCF_001665395.1 Mycobacterium sp. 1164966.3 | reverse complement strand
CCCCGGGGGGGGCGTCGCGCGGGCCCCCCCCCCCCAAACCCCCCCCCCCCCCGGGGGGGGGGTGTTTTGGGGGGGGGGGCCCCCGCTACTAAAGCTCGGTGACGGAGCCGCCGGCGGCGGTGATCTTCTCGCGCGCGCTGCCGCTGAACTTGTGCGCCGACAGGTCCACCTTCACCGTGAGCTTCCCGTCGCCGAGCACCTTGACCAGAGAGTTCTTGCGGACGGCACCCTTGGCCACCAGTTCGTCCACACCGATGGAGCCACCATCGGGGAACAGCCGGTTGATGTCGCCGACGTTGACGATCTCGTACTCGGTACGGAATCGGTTGCGGAACCCCTTCAGCTTGGGCAGCCGCATGTGGATGGGCATCTGCCCACCCTCGAATGTCACCGGCACGTTCTTACGCGCCTTGGTGCCCTTGGTGCCGCGGCCCGCGGTCTTGCCTTTGGAGCCGTCGCCGCGACCGACGCGGGTACGCGCCGTCTTCGCCCCCCGGGCGGGCCGCAGGTCGTGCAGTTTGAGCGTCATTTCGCGTCACCTCCAGCCGGCTCCACCTCGACGAGGTGTCGCACCACCGCGATCAGGCCCCGGGTCTGCGGGTTGTCCTCACGGATCACCGAATGCCGAATCCGTCGCAGGCCCAGGGTGCGCAGGCTTTCGCGCTGCTTCCAGCGCGCCCCGATGGTGCTGCGCACCTGGGTTATCTTCAGTTGGGTCATGGTTGCGGCTCCCGTGTTGCGGCGGCGGCCAGCGCTTCACTTTCCCGGCGCGCCTTGAGCATTCCGGCGGGAGCGACGTCCTCGATCGGCAGGCCGCGACGCGCGGCCACCTCCTCGGGACGTTGCAGCAGCTTGAGCGCGGCCACGGTGGCGTGTACCACGTTGATCGCGTTGTCACTGCCCAACGACTTGGCCAGAATGTCGTGCACCCCAGCGCATTCCAGCACCGCTCGCGCCGCGCCACCGGCGATCACACCGGTACCCGGGCTGGCCGGACGCAACAGCACCACCCCGGCGGCCGCCTCACCCTGAACCGGGTGAGTGATGGTGCCGCCGATCAGAGGCACCCGGAAGAAACCCTTGCGAGCCTCCTCGACGCCCTTGGCGATCGCGGCCGGAACTTCCTTGGCCTTGCCGTAGCCGACACCGACCATGCCGTTGCCGTCACCCACGATGACCAATGCGGTGAAGCTGAAGCGACGACCACCCTTGACCACCTTGGAGACGCGGTTGATCGCGACGACCCGCTCGAGGTAGTTGCTCTTGTCGCCGTCACGATCGCGACCCCCCCGGCCCCCGCCGCCTTCGCGCCGGCCGCGCGAGTCGCGGCTGTCGCGCGAATCCCGGCTGTCGGCGCGGGTTTCTCCGGCGCCTGCCGACTGCTCCGCCATTATGCGGTCCTTTCGTTCATCAAGCCTGTGTTGTTCATCAGAATCGCAATCCGTTCTCGCGTGCGGCATCGGCCAGCGCCGCGATCCGTCCGCCGTAGGTGTAGCCGCCACGGTCGAACACCACGGCGTCGATGCCGGCGGCCTTGGCGCGCTCGGCGATCAGCTGGCCGACCCGCACGCTGTGGGCTTTCTTGTCACCTTCCAGGCCGCGCACATCGGCCTCGATCGACGACGCGGCGGCCAGTGTGGTGCCGTTGAGGTCGTTCACCAGTTGCACGTGAATGTGCCGCGCCGACCGGTGCACCACCAGCCGCGGACGCTGTGCGGTACCCGAGATCTTCTTGCGCAGCCGTGCGTGCCTACGCAGCCGGGAGACCCGCCGGGTGGCGGATACGCTGTGTCCCACTGATTGCGCCATGATCACTTACCTGTCTTTCCGACCTTGCGGCGGATCTGCTCGCCCTCGTAGCGCACGCCCTTGCCCTTGTACGGGTCGGGACGGCGCAAACGGCGGATGTTCGCCGAGATCTGGCCGACCTTCTGCTTGTCGATGCCGGAGACCGAAAACTTCGTCGGGGTCTGCACCGCGAAGGTGATGCCTTCGGGCGCTTCGATCACCACGGGATGGCTGTACCCCAGGGCGAACTCGAGATTGCTGCCCTTGAGCTGGACGCGGTATCCGACGCCGAAGATCTCCATCTTGGTGGTGTAGCCCTCCGTCACACCGGTGACCAGATTGGACACCAGGGTGCGGGACAGGCCGTGCAACGAGCGGCTGCGCCGTTCGTCGTTGGGCCGGGAAACCACGATCGCACCGTCGTCGTTGCGCGCCACCGTGATTGGCTCGGCGACCGTCAAATCCAGGGTGCCCTTGGGCCCCTTCACCGACACCTTCTGGCCGTCGATCGTGACGTCGACTCCGGTGGGGACCGGAATCGGCTGCTTACCAATGCGCGACATGCTTACTCCCTCACCACACGTACGCGAGGACTTCGCCGCCCACGCCCTGTCTGGCTGCCTGACGATCGGTTAGCAGGCCCGAGGAGGTCGAGATGATCGCCACACCCAGGCCGCCGAGCACCCGCGGCAGGTTGGTGGATTTCGCGTACACCCGCAACCCCGGCTTGGACACCCGGCGCAGACCGGCGATGCTGCGCTCGCGGCTCGGCCCGTACTTGAGCTGAATGACCAGCGACTTGCCCACGCGAGCGTCCTCGGTGCGGTAATCGGTGATATATCCCTCTTTTTTGAGGATCTCGGCGATGTTGGCCTTGATCTTCGAGTGCGGCAACGTCACCTCGTCGTGGTACGCCGAATTGGCGTTGCGCAGACGGGTCAAGAAGTCTGCGATCGGATCCGTCATCGTCATGGTTTAGTCCCTGTGTCCTGTCACCAGCTGCTCTTCTGCACGCCGGGCAACTCGCCCGCATGCGCCATCTCGCGCAGGCAGATCCTGCACAGTCCGAACTTGCGGTACACCGCGCGCGGGCGGCCACACTTGCTGCAGCGGGAGTAGGCGCGCACCGCGAACCTGGGCTTCTTTGCCGCCTTGTTAACCAGTGCCTTCTTAGCCATGTGCTCAGTTCTCCTTGAACGGAAAGCCGAGGGCCCGCAACAGCGCTCGTCCTTCGTCGTCGTTCGTCGCCGAGGTGACGACGTTGATGTCCATGCCGCGAACCCGGTCGATCTTGTCCACGTCGATCTCGTGGAACACCGACTGCTCGGCCAGTCCGAATGTGTAGTTGCCGACACCGTCGAACTGTCTGGGCGAAAGCCCGCGGAAGTCACGAATACGTGGGAGCGCGATCGAGGTGAGGCGGTCGAGGAACTCCCACATCCGGTCGCCCCGCAGGGTAACTCGGACGCCGATCGGCATGCCTTCACGTAATTTGAACTGCGCGATGGACTTTCGCGCCTTACGGATCTCCGGCCGCTGCCCGGTGATCAGCGCCAGGTCGTTGACCGCGCCGTTGATCAGCTTGGCGTCCCGGGCGGCTTCGCCCACCCCCATGTTGACGACGACCTTGGTCACCGTCGGGATCTGCATGACATTGCCGTAGCCGAACTGCTTGTGCAGCGCATCCCGAATCTCGTTGCGGTAGCGCACCTTCAGGCGCGGCTGAACTTTCTCTGCAGTGGTCATGCTAGATGTCCTTGCCGTTGCGCTTGGAGATACGGACGCGCTTGCCGGTCTCCTCGTCCACCCGGTAACCGATTCGGCTGGGCTTGCCGTCCGAGTCGACCACCATCACATTGGAGACGTGAATCGGGGCTTCCTGCGTGACGATTCCACCGGACCGGGCACCGCGCTGGTTCGTCGAAATCGCGGTGTGCTTCTTGATTCGGTTGACGCCCTCGACCAGTACCCGGTTACGGTCCGGATAGGCCTGCAAGACTTTGCCCTTGGCCCCTTTATCTTTACCGGCGATAACCAGCACGGTGTCGCCCTTGTGCACCTTCATCTACAGCACCTCCGGGGCCAGCGAGATGATCTTCATAAATCGCTTCTCCCGCAGTTCGCGGCCGACGGGGCCGAAGATGCGGGTTCCGCGCGGGTCGTTGTCAGGCTTGATGATCACCGCGGCGTTCTCGTCGAACTTGATATAGCTGCCGTCGGGACGCCTGCGCTCCTTGACTGTACGCACCACAACCGCCTTGACGACGTCCCCGCGCTTGACGTTGCCGCCGGGAATGGCGTCCTTGACGGTGGCGACGATGACGTCACCGATGCCGGCGTACCGCCGAGACGAGCCACCCAGCACCCGGATGCACAAGATCTCCTTGGCGCCGGTGTTGTCGGCGACCTTCAGCCGCGATTCCTGCTGAATCACTAGATCTCCTGACCTGGTTGAGGTGAGCACGGCAGCCCACCAGAACCTGACGTGCGCGGTCTTTCTTTTGCCGAAGGGCACGCGGGGCCGATAACGCTTGCACGCAACCAGCCGAGGTCTGCCCAAGGCAACCCCTAGAGTCTAGGTGAAGGCCAGCTCAGAGCCAAATCTGTGTCCCTGAGACTTAGACTTCCGCAATGTTCTCGGAGACGCGCTATGCGATGAACGGCGATGTGCGCGTCGCGTATCGCACGTCCCGCGAGGGTGAGCGGGACATCGTGTTCGTCTCCAACCCCTTCACGAACTGTGAGGTCTTCACTGAACTGCCCTCTATCCAAGGCTGGCTCGAGGCGATGACCTCGCTTGGTCGATTCATCTTCTTCGACCATCCGGGCACCGGGGTGTCCGATCCCGCACCCCCGACCTTGGAGCTATGGGCCGACAGCATCGCCGCGGTGTTGGACGATCTCGGAAGCGGCGAAGCGGTCCTCATCGGGATGAACGGCACATTCGCCTCATCGGCTGTCTTCGCGGCGACATATCCATCCCGCACCACCGCGCTGGTCGTGCTCGACGGCTACGCGGATCCGCTTGTTGAACGCACGGAGAGATCCACCCCCGAGGAGCTCGCTGCTGCCGCGACCGCCATGTGGGGCACTGGCGAACTCGCGCATCTCGGGAATCCGGACATGCCGTGGAACGAGGAGATCCGGTCCACCTGGGCACGGCACGAACGCCTGGCGGCAAGCCCCGCGACGTTTGCCCGGATGAGGTCCCTGCTGGATGAAATGGACGTGCGGGCATTGCTTCCCACAGTGCGTGTACCGACACTTGTGCTCCATCACTCCGATGACCCCTTCATCCCGCCCACGTTGGGCAAGGACATCGCCGATCGCATACCGGGCGCGAAATACGTTGAGCTGCCGGGGCGCAACGTGTTTCACTTCGTGGAGCCGTGGCGTGCGTCGTTTCAGGCGATCGCTGAGTTCTTGACCGGTGAGCAGACTGCAGTGGCTGAGGATCGGGTGCTGGCGACGGTGTTGTTCACCGACATTGTGGATTCGACGCGGCGGGCCGCGGAGGTGGGTGATCGGGACTGGCATGCCTTGCTGGATGCCCACGATGCGGTGGTGCGCGCGCAGTTGGGTCGGTTTCGGGGTCGTGAGGTCAACACCTCCGGTGACGGTTTTTTGGCGGTGTTCGACGGCCCGCAACGCGCGATCCGTTGTGCGGTGGCGATTCGCGACGCGGTGCAGGCGTTGGGTCTGCAGGTGCGCGCCGGGTTGCACACCGGTGAGTGCGAGGTCCGCGGCGACGATATTGG
>NZ_LZSG01000013.1 GCF_001665395.1 Mycobacterium sp. 1164966.3 | reverse complement strand
GCGTCTGGGCAGCGGATGTATCGCACTGGGGATGTGGTGTGTTGGGGTGCTGATGGGCAGTTGCGGTATGTGGGGCGTGCCGATGAGCAGGTCAAGATCCGTGGGTATCGGATTGAGTTGGGTGAGGTGCAGGCCGCGTTGGCGGGGGTGGCGGGGGTCGAGCAGGCGGCGGTGATCGCTCGGGAGGATCGTCCGGGTGATAAGCGGCTGGTGGGGTATATCACCGGGGCCGCGGATCCGGTCGAGATCCGCTCGGCGCTGGTCCAGCGGTTGCCTGCCTATATGGTGCCGGCCGCGATCGTGGTGCTAGAGGCGTTGCCGTTGACGGCCAACGGCAAGTTGGATAAGCGGGCCCTGCCGGCGCCGGAGTATGGCGATGGGTCGCGTTATCGGGCTCCGGGCACGGTGACAGAGGAGTTGTTGGCCGGGATTTATGCCGAGGTGTTGGGGTTGGCCCGGGTGGGGGTCGACGAGTCGTTTTTCGAGTTGGGTGGGGATTCGTTGTCGGCGATGCGGTTGATCGCCGTGGTGAATAAGACTTTTGATGCCGCGGTTGCGGTGCGGGTGTTGTTTGAGGCGCCCACGGTGGCGCAGTTGGCGCCGCGGATTGGTGCCGGTGGGGGTGGGTTGGCGCCGTTGGTGGCGGTGGAGCGTCCGGCGGTGGTGCCGTTGTCGTTTGCCCAGAATCGGTTGTGGTTTATCGATCAGTTGCAGGGGCCGTCGGCGGTTTACAACATGGCGGTGGCGTTGCGGCTGGGTGGGCGTTTGGATGTGGGGGCGTTGGGGGCCGCGTTGGCTGATGTGGTGGCCCGTCATGAGAGCTTGCGGACCTTGTTCCCGGCGGTTGATGGGGTGCCTCAGCAGTTGGTGGTGCCAGTAGAGCGGGTGGAGTTGGGGTGGCGGCTCGTTGATGCCTGCGGGTGGTCGCCAGCTCGGGTGGGTGAGGCGATCGGGGCGGTGGTGGGTGAGCCGTTTGATTTGGCTTGCCAGGTTCCGTTGCGGGCACAGGTGTTTCGCCTCGGCGATGAGGAACATGTGTTGGTGGCGGTGGTGCACCATATCGCGGCTGATGGCTTGTCGATTGCGCCGTTGGTGGCCGATTTGGGGGTGGCGTATGCCAGCCGGTGTGCGGGGCGGGCGCCGGGGTGGGCGCCGTTGGCGGTGCAGTATGTCGATTACACGTTGTGGCAGCGCGCGCAATTGGGTGACTTGCAGGATCGGCATAGTCGGGTCGGTGCGCAGGTGGCTTATTGGGAGCAGCATCTGGCGGGGATGCCTGAGCGGGTGCAGTTGCCCACCGATCGGGCCTATCCGGCGGTGGCCGATTACCGCGGTTCGCGGGTGGCGGTGGAGTGGCCAGCCCAGTTGCAGCAGCGGGTGGTGGGGTTAGCCCGCGAGCACGAGGCGACCAGTTTCATGGTGTTGCAGGCCGCGTTGGTGGTGTTGTTGTCCAAGCTCAGTGGCAGCGCTGATGTGGCGGTGGGGTTCCCGATCGCCGGGCGGCGTGACCCGGCTTTGGATGGGTTGGTGGGTTTTTTCGTTAACACGTTGGTGTTGCGGGTCGATGTGGCCGGGGATCCGACGGGCGCTGAGGTGTTGGCTCAGGTGCGCGCGCGCAGTCTGGCCGCCTATGAGCATCAGGATGTGCCTTTTGAGGTGTTGGTGGATCGGCTTAATCCGGTCCGCAGCCTGAATCATCATCCGCTGGTGCAGGTGTTGTTGGCGTGGCAGAACTTCGCTGCTGACCCGGTGGGTGGGGTGGCGTTGGGTGATTTGCAGGTCAGCGCGCTGCCCGCCGATACCCATACCGCGCGGATGGATCTGACGTTTTCGTTGGGGGAGCGCTGGACTGCCACGGGTGAGCCGGCCGGGATCGGCGGTGAGGTGGAGTTTCGTACCGATGTGTTCGATGCGGGCAGTATCCAAACGCTGATCGAGCGGTTGGGGCGGGTGGTGGTGGCGCTGACCGCTGATCCGGGTCGGCGGTTGTCCTCGATCGATGTGCTCGATGAGGCTGAGCATGCCCTGGTGCAGGGGTGGGGTAATCGGGCGGTGTTGACCGCGCCGCCGGTGCCGGCGGTGGCTATCCCGGTGGCGTTTGCCGCGCAGGCGGCCCGCAGTCCAGAGGCGGTGGCGCTCACCTTCCAAGGCCGTTCGCTGTCGTATCGCGAACTGGATGTGTCGTCGAATCGGTTGGCGCACTTGCTGGTTGAGCACGGTGTGGGTCCCGGTGAGCGGGTGGCGTTGTTGCTGCCGCGGTGCGGGCAGGCGATCGTGGCGATTTTGGCGGTGCTCAAGACCGGGGCGGCCTATGTGCCGATCGATCCCGCACACCCCGATGCGCGCATCGAGTTCCTGCTCGCCGATGCCGCCCCCCGCCTGGCGCTGACCACCGCGGGACTGGGTACCCGGCTGGACGGGCACGATCTGTTGGTCATCGACATCGACGAGCCCGCTGTCGACACCTATCCCGACACCGCGTTGCCGGCACCGGCGCCCGAGGACATCGCCTATCTGATTTACACCTCGGGCACCACCGGTGTCCCCAAGGGGGTGGCGATCACCCACCACAACGTCACCCAACTGCTGGCCTCACTTGAGACCGGGATGGAG
>NZ_LZSG01000012.1 GCF_001665395.1 Mycobacterium sp. 1164966.3 | reverse complement strand
CGGGCCACCACCTGCATCGACAAAATGCTGTCCCCACCCAACTCGAAAAACGAGTCGTCGACCCCCACCCGCTCGAGTCCGAGGACCTGGGCGTAAATGCCCGCCAACAACTCCTCAGTCACCGTGGCCGGAGCCCGATAACGCGACCCATCGCCATACTCCGGCGCCGGCAACGCCCGCTTATCCAACTTGCCGTTCGCCGTCAACGGCAACGCCTCCAGCACCACGATCGCGGCCGGCACCATATAGGCGGGCAACCGCTCAGCCAGCGTGGAGCGGATCTCGACCGGATCCGCGGCCCCGACCACATAACCCACCAGCCGCTTATCACCCGGACGATCCTCACGAGCGATCACCACCGCTTGTTGAACGCCGTTCATGCCAGCCAGCGCGGCCTGCACCTCACCCAACTCAATCCGATACCCACGGATCTTGACCTGCTCATCGGCACGCCCCACATACCGCAACTGCCCGTCGGCGCCCCAACGCACCACATCTCCGGTGCGATACATGCGGCTTCCCGCGCCCGCGAACGGGCATGCCACGAAGCGCGACGCGCTCAATCCCGCACGGCCCACATAGCCCAAGCCGACCCCGGCCCCGGCCACATACAACTCACCGGCAACCCCAGCCGGCACCGGGCGCAGCCAGCGGTCCAGCACAAAGAAGCCAAGCCGGGCCAACGGCACCCCGATCGGGCTGGCCGCGCTGTCGACATCGTTTGCCACGATCTGCCGCAACGAGGCATGCACGGTCGTCTCGGTGGTGCCGTACAGATTGAGCAGGCGTGGCGATCCAGGGTGACGATCCAGCCACGTTCTCAGCCGCTGTGGCTCCAGGGCTTCGCCGGCGAACAGCACAGCCTGCAACTCCAGCTGAGCGCCCAGCTCCGGCGCTAGCGAGTCCGCGGTTTGCAGCGCATAGAACGCCGAGGGCGTCTGACTCAAGACGCTGACCCGTTCAGCGACGAGCAAGGCGTGAAAGTCCTCCGGTGAGCGGGCCACCGACTCGGGCACCACCACCAGCCGTCCGCCGTGCAGCAGCGCGCCCCACATCTCGCACACCGAAACGTCGAAGGCCAGCGAATGCCACTGCGACCACACCTGTCCGGCCAGCTGCATCCCGGTCTCAAGTGACGCCAGCAGTTGGGTGACGTTGTGGTGGGTGATGGCCACCCCTTTGGGGACACCGGTGGTGCCGGAGGTGTAGATGAGGTAGGCGACGTCCTCGGCCGTGGGCGCCGGCAGTGCTGTGTCAGGTTGGCCGTCGACAGCGGGATCGCCTATGTCGATGATCAGCAGATCGTGCCCGTCGAGCCGCGCGCACAGTTCCGACGAGGTGATCGCGGCGATCGGTGCGGCGTCGCCGAGCAGGAACTCGATGCGCGCGTCGGGATGCGAAGGGTCGATCGGCACATAGGCCGCCCCGGTTTTGAGCACCGCCAGAATCGCCACGATCGCCTCGGCTGACCGCGGCAACAACAACGCGACCCTTTCACCCGGACCAACGCCGTACTCGATTAGCAAGTGCGCCAACCGATTCGAGGGCACGTCGAGTTCGCGGTACGTCAACGACCGGCCTTGGAAGGTGAGCGCCGCCGCCTCGGGACTTCGGGCCGCCTGCGCGGCGAACGCCACCGGGATAGCCAACGGCGCCGAGGGCGCGGGCTGGGTCAGCGCCGCCCGGTTACCCCACCCTTCCAACCGGGCATACTCAGCCTCGTCGAGCACATCGATCGAGGAGAGCCGCCGCGTCGGGTCGGACGTCATCGCCACCAGCACGCGCCCCAACCGCTCTATCAGCGTTTGGATGCTGGCCGGGTCGAAGACATCGCTGCGGAACTCCACCACCCCACCGATCCCGGCGGCTTCACCAGCGTCGGTCCAACGCTCGCCCAGGGAGAACGTCAGGTCCATGCGGGCGGTATCGGTATCGGCCGGCAGCGGAGTGACCTGCAGGTCGCCGAAGGCCGATCCGGCGGCGGGATCCCCGGCGAAGTTCTGCCAGGCCAACATCACCTGGACCAGCGGGTGATGGTTCAGGCTGCGGGCGGGATTGAGCCGCTCGACCAGCACCTCGAACGGCACGTCCTGATGCTCGTAGGCGGCAAGGCTGCGCTGCCGAACCTGGGCCAATATGTCGGCCGCCGTCGGGTCACCGGTCACATCGACGCGCAACACCAAGGTGTTGATGAAGCAGCCCACCAGCTCATCGAGCGCCCGGTCCCGCCGCCCGGCGATCGGGAACCCTACTGCCACATCGGAACTGGCACTGATCTTGGACAACAGCACTGCCAGCGCGGCCTGCATGACCATGAAGCTGGTCACCTTGTGCGCACGGGCCATCTGAGCCACTTGCCGCTGCAGCTGCGCCGGAAAGTCCACGGAAACCTTGTCGCCGCGGTAGTCCGCCACCGGCGGATAGGGCCGATCGGTGGGCAACTCAATCCGCTCGGGGATCCCGGCCAGGGCCAGCTCCCAGTAGGACAGCTGAGCGGCGATGCGACTGTGCTCGTCGTCGAGGTCACCAAACTGCGCGCGCTGCCACAGCGTGTAATCGACATATTGAACCGGCAACGGCGCCCAACCCGGGGCCTGGCCCGCACACCTGCTGGCATAAGCGACACCCAGATCACGCACCAGTGGCCCGATGGACCAGCCATCGGCGGCGATATGGTGCACCACCGCCACCAGCACATGGTCCTCGTCGCCGCGGCGGAAAAGCCTCGCCCGCAAGGGGATGTGGGATGTCAGGTCAAACGGCTCGCGCGTCGCGGCACCGACGGCGTCAGCCAGGAGGCCATCCGACCAGCCGGTGGCATCGACGACGTGCCACCCGAAATCCGCACGCTCAACGGGGATTACCAGCTGCCGGGGTGTCCCGTCCTCTGCGGGGAATATGGTGCGCAGGCTTTCATGACGGGCCACCACGTCGGCCAGCGCGGTCCCCAATGCGTCGGGATTTAGGCGTCCGCCCAGGTCCAACGCCACCGCCATGTTGTACACCGCCGACGGCCCCTGCAGCTGATCGACAAACCACAACCGGCTCTGGGCGAACGACAACGGCACCACCGTGGGCCGCTGCACCGGGACCAACGGCTCAACCCCGTCCCCGCCGGCACCCATCCGGGAGGCCAACTGGGCCACCGTGGGCGCCTCGAACAAATCCTGGACCTCGAGCCGGGCATCCAGGCCGGCGTTGACGGCGCCGACGAGGCGCATCGCGAGCAACGAATCCCCGCCCAAATCGAAAAACGAGTCGTCGGCCCCGACCCGTTGCAGCCCCAACACTTGGGCGTACATATCGGCCAACAGCTCTTCTGCCGCGTTGGATGGGGCCCGGTAACGGTCGGCACCCCCATACTCCGGGGCGGGCAAGGCTCGTTTGTCGAGTTTGCCGTTCACCGTCAGCGGCAGCGCGTCCACCACCACGATCGCGGCGGGGACCATGTAGGCGGGCAATTGCTCGGACAGCGTGGAGCGGATCTCGACCGGATCCGCGGTCCCGGTCACGTAACCGACCAGCCGCTTGTCGCCGGGGCGGTCTTCGCGGGCGATCACCGCCGCGCGATCCACCCCGTCCAGCGCCGCCAACGCTGCCTGGACTTCACCCAACTCGATGCGGTACCCGCGGATCTTGACCTGATCATCCGCACGGCCAAGATAGATCAGCTGACCATCCGCGCCCCACCGCACCAGATCCCCGGTGCGATACATGCGTTGGTGCGGTGCTCCAGCACCGTCGGGCCCACCGTACGGACAGGCCACAAACCGCGACGCGGTCAAACCTGCCCGGCCCACATATCCGTACGCCACCCCGGCACCGGCCACGTACAACTCACCGACCACGCCGGCCGACACCCGCCGCAACCCGGCATCCAGCACAAATAACGCCGCCCCGGGCGCGGGCGCACCGATCGGCACAGCCGCTTTCTGCACCGACCCCGCGCTCAGCGGCGCACTGATGGCCGCATACACCGTCGCCTCGGTCGGGCCGTATGCGTTGACCAGTACCCGCCCGGGCGCCCACCGCTGCACCAGCTCGACGGGACAGGCCTCACCGGCCACGACCAACGCCATTGACTCCAAGCCCTCATGGGGTAGCACTCCCACTGCCGACGGAGTCTGGCTCAAAACGCTGACATCTTCGTCAATCAACAACGCGTGAAAGTCTTCCGGTGAAGCGGCCACCTCTTCGGGTACCACCACCAGCCGCGCGCCATGAAAGAGCGCCGCAAAGATCTCGTACACGGAGACGTCGAACGCCAACGAATGCCATTGCGACCACGCACGCCCCGGTCCGGTCGGCATGCCGGCAGGTACGGCCGCCAAGAGCTGGGTGACGTTGCGGTGGGCAACTGCGACGCCCTTCGGGACACCGGTGGTACCCGAGGTGTAGATGAGGTAAGCGATGTCCTCGGGAGCCGGCGCGGGCAGTGCCGCGGTGGGCTGGCTTTGAGCAGCGGCATCGTCGACGTCGATGACCAGCACGTCGCATCCGTCCAGCCGCGATCGCAGCTCCGCGGTCGTGATGGCGGCAACGGGCGCGGCATCGGCCACCATGAACTCGACGCGAGTGGCCGGCAGGGCGGGGTCGATCGGCACGTATGCCGCCCCGGTCTTGAGCACCGCTACGATCGCCACGATCGCTTCAGCCGACCGCGACGAGAGCAGCGCCACACATTGACCTGGGCGCGCGCCGTGCCTCGCCAATAGGTGCGCCAACCGCGAAGACGCCTCGTCAAGCTCCCGGTACGTCAACGAGCGGCCCGCACACGCCAACGCCACCGCCTCCGGCGTTCGCGCCACCTGTGCAGCAAACAATTCCGGAATCGATGCCGAGGCCGAGGCCGGCGCAGGCTGGTTCAATGCCGCTAGGTTGCCCCACTCGTCCAGCCCGGCATGCTCATCGTCGTCAAGCAGATCGATCGACAACAACCGCCGGCTGGTGTCGGCGGTCACGACTGCTGCCTTGAATCGGCGGTCATGGCTGCGAGTACCTTTTGCAACCGCTTGAACACCGATTCGATCCTGGCCCCGTCGAAGACGTCGGTGTCGTATTCGATGCGAAGCTGCAGCTCGTCGCCGGGGTGGGCTTGCACCGCCAGTGGGTAGTGGGTATGCCCGTGCGTGTTGATCTCAGTAATCGTCAACTCGTCGTCGCGGGTAAGCGCGGCGGCGTCGACGGGGTAGTTTTCGTAGACGAAAAGTGTGTCGAACAGTTGGTCATATCCGCTGATGCGGTGGATCTCGGCAAGCGCGAGATGCTGATGCTCAAGGGTGTGGTTGTAGTCGTCCTGCAGTTGGTTTAGGAGGCTGGCGACCGTGGTGGTGGTCGTGATCCGTGCTCGCACCGGCACCGTGTTGATCAATAGCCCCACTATCGAGTCCGCACCGACCAACTCGGTTGGGCGTCCCGACACCGCGGCCCCGAATACCACATCCTGCTGACCGGTCAACCACATCAACACCTGTGCCCAGGCGGCCTGCAACACCACATTGACCGTGGTGTGCTGAGCACGCGCCAACTCATTGACGGCTTGAGTTGTCTCCTGAGATACCCAGAACGACGCAACGTCGCCCCTCCCTGGGCCCATCCGATCCGGGCCGGCTACCAATGTCGGGGACTCCAACCCGGCCAACACCGCACCCCACGCCGCACGCGATGCCGCCCGATCCCGGGTGGCCAGCCACGTCACAAACCGGCGATACGACGCCGCCGCCGGCAACCGCTGCCCGTAATAGGCGGCAATTACTTCCCCCAGCAGGATCGGCAGCGACCAGCCATCCATGACGATGTGGTGATTGGTCAGCACGAACCGATGCCGATCGCGCCCGGTGCGGATTAACACCGCCCGAAACACCGGCGGATCGGTCAGGTCGCAGACTGCGGCCCGCTCGGCGGCGCACACCTGCTGCACCCGCTGCTCCACCTCGACCCCGTCGAGCTCCATGTATTGCCACGGCAGCACCGGATCAGCCGGAATGACCTGCACCGGCTCCTCGAACTCGGTACAGAACCGGGCCACCAAATTCGGATGCCGACCAACCACCAAGTGCAGCGCCTCCCGCAACCGAGGCTCCTCCAGCACACCGTCTAACGTCATGTCCAGCTGCACTACATACACGTCACCATCGAGGCCCTGCCCGGCCCCGGCATGGAACAGCAGTCCTTGCTGCAGCGGGGTCAGCGGCAACACATCGGCGATGGACTCGCCGCGCTGCAGCTCGTCGAGTTGCTGCTGGCTCAACCGGGCCGGGGCGATATCCGACGGCGTCAGCCCACCCCCACCACCGCGCACATGCGCACACATGCCGACCAGCGCCTCAAACCACAACCGGCCCAACCGACTGACCTGCTCGCGATCCAACACCGATTGCGCCCACGTCCAATGAGCGTGCAACTGCGGACCGGTGTCGGTGTCCACCGTGGCGGCATTGAGCTCGACGGTGTGCGCCAACGACAACGCAATGGCCGATGCCGCCCCACCGACCGACACCCCGTCTTGACACAGCCGCCACAGATCCTCAGACACCTCGCCGCCCGCGCCCAGCCGGCCCAGATAGTTAAACCCGAACACCGGATCCGGGCCAGCGAGGTCCACCTCAGCGTTCAGATAGCGCAGCAAACCGTAACTCAGCGGCTCCGGCAGCGCCCGCAACTGCTCCTTGGCGGCTTTGACCAGCGCCCCCAACCCCGCCTCACCGGCCACCACCTGCGCCCAGTCCAAACCACCCACTACCAGCGACACCGGAGACAAACTGGTGAACCAGCCCACCGTGCGGGTCAAATCCACCTCGGCGGCCAAATCCTCGTGCCGCCCGTGGCCCTCCACATCAATACCGATCGGCCCCGCACCACCGCCCACGAACTCCGCGACCGCCAACCCAAACGCGATCAACAACACCTCATGCACCCCGGCATGAAACGCCGCGGGCACCTCACCCAGCAGCATCCGCGTGCTCTGCACATCCAACGACACCGACAAGTGCCCCGCCGTAGCCCACGTATCCACCCCCGGCCGCGCCGCCGCCAACACCGGCGGGATCGCTACCACCTGCCGCCACACCTCGGCCAACTCCACAACCTGCGGCTGATAGGCATGCTCAGCCAGCAGCGACGACCACCGCGCAAACGACGTCCCCCCCGCCGGCAACGCGATCGGCTGACCCCCGCGATGCTGAACCCACCCGACATTGAGATCTTCGAGCAGGATCCGCCACGACACCCCATCAACCGCCAGATGGTGAATGATCAATGCCAACTCACCGGTCGACGCCACCCACAGGGCGCTGAGCATCACCCCGGCGGCCGGATCCAACCGCGACCGCGCCTTGACCAACGCCTCATCGGAGAGCGCATCGACGGCCTGCACGCACTGCCCGGCCTCCACCGACCCCACCTCAGGCACCCACAACGACCACCCCCCGGCCCCGTCATCATCGGCGCGCAACCGCAACATCGCATGCCGATCCAGCAGCGCCTGTAACACCACCACCACATCGGCCTCACTGACCCCGGCCGGGGCCTGCACCACCACCGCCTGATTGAACTGCTCCACCGGACCCTGCACGCTGGCCAGCCAGCGCATGATCGGAGTGGCCACCACCGGCCCCAGCCCCTCATCGACCACACCGGCGGTCTCGGCCGTCCCGGCCA
>NZ_LZSG01000011.1 GCF_001665395.1 Mycobacterium sp. 1164966.3 | reverse complement strand
CTCCTCGCCCCCGGCCCCCCCCGCCCCCGGGGGGCCCGGGGGGGCGGGCCGGCCCAGGGGCTCCCCCCGCCGGGGGGGCCCCCGGGGGGGGGGGCGGGGGGGGGGGGGGGGGCCCGCCCCCCCCCCCCACTTCGTGGTCTCAACGGTCAAGTCCCGGTAGCGCGATCTCAAACCTCTTGGACGAACTCAAGGATGGTGTGGCCGTAAACGCTGGGGTGGGTGAAGCGGAACATGTGCCCGGTCTTGGGGAGTACGACCTCACGAGCGTTCGGGAGTCCCTGGCGTAGTTCCCGAGCGGCTTGGTCCCCGACGAGTTGGTCATCTTCCGGGGTGATGAGCAGGGTGGGAACGTTGACCTTGGCGAGCTGATCACGCACATCGAAGGAGATGACGCTGGCGACCCGTGCGCTGTAGGAGCCTGCCGGGGTGTTCTCGATGAACAACTGGCGGTAGTCGTCCTTGGTGTGTGGAACCTCGGCATCGCGGTCGAACTTCGAGGCGAGGCTGCGGGCGTGGTAGCGCAGCGTGCCGGTGCGATAGAGCGATCCGCGGACGTAGTGCGAGGCGCGGCCGGCTGTGTTCTTCCAACTCGGGAGGGGGTTGGCGGCAAACCCGCCGGACAGGACCAGTCCACGCAGACCGGTTGGCTGTCGCAGCGCGAGTGTGAGGCTGATGACGGCGCCGTATGAGTCGCCGACGAGTACATAGTTCGAGAGTCCCTCGATCTGCGCGGCGAGGAAGTCGGCATAGCGCTCGACGTCGTCGAGCCCTTCGGGGAGACGCATGGTGCGCACCGGGTAGGCGGCTTTGAGTGGGGCGAGTTGCCGTTCGTCCCAGGGAGCGCCGGAAAAGCAGGGGACTGTGACGAGCGTTGGTTTGGCGGTTGGCATCGTGGCCTTCTTTCGGTGGAGTGATGCGTCACCTTCAGTTCTATTAGGTGACACGTCACGAGATTACATGACGCGTCATCTAATGCGTATATACTGTGACGATGGACTCAATTGAGGAATTCCGTTACCTCGTCCTGGCCGCCCAGCGGGAAGGTGCGCGGGCGCTGACGACGGCGCTCAAGCCACACGATCTGACCCCTTCGCAGGCCGAGGCGATCGCTGTCCTGCGTGATGCAACCAGACCGCTGACCGTGAAAGACATAGGCCAGCGTCTGGTATGTGAAGGCGGTAGCCCGAGCAGGCTGATGAGCACGCTCGCCCAGAAGCGCCTCGTGGAGTCGACGGTTGGCTCGTCAGACCGGCGAACCACGCTGCTGTCGCTCACGCCGGCGGGCGTCGCCGCCGCGCGAACCGTGAGCCAGATCGAACAGGACCTCTATAAAGCCATGGGCTTCACCTTGAGCGACGACCAGGTCGCTGCAGCGCTGCCGGCGCTACGCGCTCTCGTGAAACAGCTTCCGGCCGGACAGGCGTTGCAACGCCGGATCACCGACAAGAGCTCGGCGGGCTAGACGCCCCAGCTCGGTAAACGACCGATGCGAGCGAGTTCTACCTGTTCAAATCCCTGTCCTTGCTGGGCTGCACTCGCTTCGGCTCGCCCGGCATCTTGGGGTAGTTCGGCGGATACGGCATGTCGCCGAGTCCGCGCTCTTCGTCGGCCGCGGCCATGTCCAGCAACGGGGCAATCGACTGGGCGACTTCGTCCATGCCGGCCCAGGGGTCGTCGCGACGCCGCACCAGGTCGGGCACGGTGGCCATGGTGTAGTCGTCGGGGTCGGCGCCGGCCAGGTCGTCCCAAGTCAGCGGCGTCGACACGGTCGCGATGGGGGTGCGCCGCACCGAATACGCCGACGCCATAGTTCGGTCGCGGGCGTTCTGGTTGAAGTCGATGAAGATGCGCCGGCCACGCTCTTCCTTCCACCATGACGTGGTGACCACCTCCGGCGCGCGCCGCTCCACCTCGCGGGCCAGGGCAATGCCGGCGCGGCGGACCTCGATGAAATCCCAGTCGGTGGCGATCCGCAGAAACACGTGGATCCCGCGGCCCCCGGACGTCTTCGGAAATCCGACCAGACCGAGTTCGTCAAGTAGCGGCCGCAGCACGTCGACGGCCACCGCACGGGCTTGTTCAAAATCGGTGCCGGGCTGCGGGTCCAGGTCGATGCGCAATTCGTCGGGATGTTCGGTGTCGGGGCAACGGACCTGCCAGGGGTGCAGCGTGATGGTGCCCATCTGCGCCGCCCACACAATGGCCGCGGGGTGGGTGACCTTCAGCGCGTCGGCGGTGCGGCCCGACGGGAAGGTCACCCGGCAGGTCTCGAGATAGTCGGGATGACGCTGCGGAACCCGCTTTTGGTAGATCTCCTCGCCGTCAATGCCCTCCGGAAAGCGCTGCAGGTGAGTGGGCCGGTCGCGCAACGTGGCCAGCATCGGCCCCCCCGCCACGGCGAGGTAGTACTCCACCAGCCGGCCCTTGGTGCCGTTCGACCCGAGCTTGGGGAAATACACCTTGTCCCGGTTGGTCAGCCGGACGGCGATGCCGTCGACGTCGACTTCTTCTGCTGCAGCGGCCATATCTGGATTCCAGCATGCCGCGCGCCAGAATGGACGAATGGACTTACCCGTTACGCCACCGGTTTCGCCGATGCTGGCCAAGTCAGTCAAGTCGATCCCACCGGACGCGTCCTATGAGCCCAAGTGGGATGGCTTCAGGTCCATCTGTTTTCGCGATGGCGATGAGGTCGAGCTGGGCAGCCGCAACGAGCGGCCGATGACCCGCTACTTCCCCGAACTGGTCGCCGCGGTCAAGGCCGAGCTGCCGCGACGCTGCGTGATCGACGGCGAGATCGTCATAGCCACATCGCGAGCCACCGGCGCCAGTCTGGATTTCGAGGCGCTGCAGCAACGCATCCATCCCGCTGATTCGCGAGTCCGGATGCTTGCCGAGCACACACCGGCGTCGTTCATCGCGTTCGACTTGCTGGCCCTCGGCGACGACGACTACATGAAGCGACCGTTCAGCGAGCGTCGCGCCGCACTCGTCGAAACACTGGATGGCTCCGGCCCTTCGATCCACGTCACGCCGGCCACCACCGATCTCGCCACCGCGCAACGCTGGTTCTCCGAGTTCGAAGGAGCGGGCCTCGACGGCGTCGTCGCCAAGCCGCTGAGCATCTCCTATCAACCGGACAAGCGCGTCATGTTCAAGATCAAACACGAGCGGACCGCCGACTGCGTGGTGGCGGGCTATCGGGTGCACAAGTCCGGCGGCGACACGATCGGCTCACTGTTGCTGGGGCTTTACCAAGATGACGGCCAGCTGGCGTCGGTTGGAGTCATCGGCGCCTTCCCGATGGCCGAGCGGCGCCGGCTGTTCACCGAATTGCAGCCGCTGGTCACCAGCTTCGACGACCACCCGTGGAATTGGGCGGCACACGAGGCCGGTGAGCGAACCCCGCGCAAGAACGAATTCTCCCGCTGGAATGCCGGCAAGGACCTCTCGTTCGTCCCGCTGCGCCCCGAACGCGTCGTCGAGGTTCGCTACGACCACATGGAAGGTCAGCGGTTCCGCCACACGGCGCAGTTCAACCGGTGGCGCCCCGACCGTGACGCGCGGTCGTGCAATTACGAGCAACTCGAACAGCCCGTGACTTTCAGTCTCACCGATATCGTCCCCGGGCTCGTCCCAGGCAATGCGCATTAGGGTGTCGGCGTGCAGGTAGCCGCGCTGTTGGTGGCTGGTGATGCCAAGCTCGACGAGGACGGCGCGCTCAATGCTTGGCGCATACCCACGACTTCCTTTGAGGTCGAGCAGATTCCGTTAGAGGTAACGATTCCGCTCGTCCTCGTGGTGCATGCGCAAGCCGGTAGGGACTACGACCCACAGCTGTTCATCGTGTGCAAGGATCCCGCCGGGAAGCGGCAGGGCAGCATCGAGTCCTCGTGGCACTGGCCGGACGATAACGACCATGCCTCCAAATACCGGTGCTTTACTCACCCACTGCGGTTTTTGGTCACTGCGGCCGGCGAGTACACCGTCGGCGTCTACTACGACTCGCAAGGTATCGCCGAGATGGCGACGCCCATACCGCTTTTCATCAAGCTAGCCGCCAGCCCGTGAGGGGGCGCAAATGTACACCAAAACCCGCGTTTCACCGTACATTTGCGCGCCCTCGCGGATAAGAAATGAGACTCAGCGTTGACAGTCCGCGCAGCGTGACGTTCGTCTTGTACCGCGGCTCGCCGTCCAGCCGCGCCTCGGGAAAACGCGCCGTCAGCGCCGACAGGGCCGCGCTGGCTTCCAGCCGCGCCAGCGGCGCTCCCAGGCAATAATGCGCGCCGCGCCCAAAACCCAAGTGCCGCAACGACGGGCGGTCGGGGTCGAATTCGTCGGGCCGCTCGAACTCGGCGGGGTCGCGTTGGGCCGCGGCCAACAGCAGCATCATCACGTCGCCGGCGGGCACGTCGATGCCCGCAATCGTCATGTCGTCAATCGCAGTGCGCCCAACCATCTGCACCGGCGGGTCGTAGCGCAGGGTTTCCTCGATGACGGCCGAGACCCGGGTGCCGTCGACGCCCAGCGCGGCCCACTGCCCGGGGTGGCGCTGCAACGCCAGAATGGCGTTGGCGATCAGGTTGACCGTCGTCTCATGTCCGGCGACCAGCAGCAGGACACAGGTGGACACGATCTCTTGCTCGGTCAGCTGGTCGCCGGACTCCTCCACCGCGATCAGTCCCGACATCAAATCGTCGCCCGGTTGCGAGCGTCGCCGCTCTATCAGTGCGTGCAGATACTGACGCAGCCACATACCGGCCCGCATGCGTTCGTTCATGCCTTCCGACGGCGCGCCGGTGAACGTGAGGAACGGGTCCAGTGCTTGGGCCAGCAGCGCCGACGCGCGGCTGAAATCCGGCTCGTCCTCAAGTGGCACACCGAGCAACCGGCAGATGACGGCCACCGGCAGCGGATAGGCGAAGTCTGCGACCGCATCGAACCGGCCGCGCTCGGCGATTCGGTCGAGCAATCCGTCCACCAGTGCATTGATATCGGGTTTCAGGGCGTTCACCACTTTCGGGGCGAATGCCTTGCTGACCAGCTTGCGCAGCCGGGTGTGATCGGGCGGGTCGAGGAACAGGAACCCCGGCGGGAACTGCGGAGGATCCCACCGACCCGCGCTGATCTGTTGCTGCGTGATCGTCGAATTCGTCCGGTCACTGCTCGACGACGGATGCCGCAACACGTCGTCGCAATCCCGATAAGCCGAGAAGACGGCGAGGTTCGCTTGCGCCAAGTGCAGCGGTCCGCGGTCACGGAATTGCGCGTAGATGGAGTAGGGATCAGCCCGGTTGGCCGGGTCCAGCAGCTGCCGCAGGGCCGCTTGGGATTCAGCCAGCTCGGTAGGCCGCGTCGTCATCCTGACATTGTGCCTGCACATGACGGTGCCGAAACGGACGCGCCCTGCCACGCCGCCACGTAGCATGTGCGCCATGACCGTGCTCCGCGCGTGCCGGTTGGCTCAGCTTGGCGTTGTCACGATGCTAGGCATGGCGATGCTGGCGCTGGCCGCACCGAGCCGCGCGTGTGCCTGCGGCGCACTGGTCCCCCCACCCGACGGTCAGGCGACGATGAATCATGAAGTCGCTCTTGTACATTGGGATGGCTCAACCGAGAACATCGTGATGCAGCTTGGGTTGAACGCCAGTACCGACAACGTCGCGCTGGTGGTGCCCACTCCCACACCGGCGACCGTCGTGGCCGCCGAGAAGGCCACCTTCACGGAATTGGATTCGCTGACCGCGCCGGAGATCAAGAAGCGCCGGCACTACAAGCTGGGGTCGGTCTTGGAAGCTTCCGCGCCGCGCGCGGCAGCACCCACCGGCGCCCCGAACGTGCTCAATCAGGTGCACCTCGGACCGCTGGAGGCGACCACCCTGGCCGGCGGCGATCTGGCCGGGCTGCAGAAATGGTTGGCCGACAACGGTTATGCCATCCGGCCGAACGTCTCGGCCGCACTGGACCCCTACGTGCGCGACAGCTGGTCGTTCGTGGCCATGCGGCTGACGAGCACGGCTCCGATAGTGGGCGGCCTCAAGCCGGTGCGGATGACCTTCCAGTCGCCGCGACTGGTCTACCCGATGCGTCTGTCCGTCGCCGCGCCAGCCGCGCAGCGAGTCACCATCTTCACGCTGACCGACCACCGCCAGCAGCGCACCGACGCCGACGCCTCCGGCCAGACCAGCCAGGTCCAGTTCGCCGGCAATGTGTCCGGCGCCGTACGCGACCCGTTGCTGCGCGAGCTGGCCGGAAACCACGGCGCCTATCTGACCAAGATGCAGATCGATATCCCCAAACCGGCGCAGATCACGTCGGACTTCGAGTTCGGTAACGCAGCCAATGACGATCCCTACCGGCAAGTGGTCTACGTCGACCGCGACGTCGGCATCCCGATCGAGCCAATCTTGTTCGTAGTGCTGCTGTTTGGCGCTGTCCTCACAGCCGTGGTGGTGATTGTGGTGCTACGGCGCCGGCGTATGGCCGGGCCCCCGAGCTGAGTCGATCAGCGCCGCAAGAACTCCACGATGTGGTTCGCCAGTTCCTCACCGGCATCCTCTTGTAAGAAGTGTCCGGCGCCGCGAAGCAGCGGATGGTCGATGCCCTGCGCGCCGCGCATCTCGCGCTGAAAGATCGGGCCCATCGCGCCGGTGAACGGGTCGCTGTCGCTGAACGCGACCAGCATGGGTGTCGGGCTCACGGATAACTTTGCCCACGCCGACTTGTTGGCAGCCGCCGCGGGATCCTCGGGTGAGGTCGGCACCAGACCCGGCATCGCCCGCGGCCCAACGCAATACGTGTCGTCCGGAAACGGCGCATCGTAACCCGCCCGCACCGCGTCGCTCATCTGCGTGCGACACGCGCCCTGAATGAACCAGCCGATGTTCAACTCCGGCTGCCCTTGGATCACCTCACGAAACCGCCACCAGATCTTCGGCATTGGCTGCTCGCCCGTCGGCAGCCCGGTGTTGGCGACAACGAGCCGGCTGAACCGCTCAGGATGCTCGGCGGCCAGCCGCAACCCGATCAACCCGCCCCAGTCCTGACCGACCAGGGTGACGTTGTGCAGATCGAGGACGTCGAAGGAAAGCGACCGCATCCATTCGACATGCCGCGCGTAGCTGTGGTCCTCGAGCTGAGTCGGCTTGTCCGAGCGGCCGAATCCGACCAGATCCGGGCAGATGACCCGGTGTCCGGCGGCCACCAAGACCGGAATCATCTTGCGGTACAGGTAAGACCAGGACGGCTCGCCGTGCAGCATCAGAATGGGATCGGCCGTGTCCGGACCGTCCTGGACCCACGCCACCCGCAATGTTCCGTCGTCGCCGTCAGAGATGTCGCAATACCTTGGCGCATAAGGGAAACCGGGTAGGTCGTCGAACCGCTCATCGGGTGTTCGCAGTTTCTGCATGCCTGCGAAGATACCGCGCTCAGATGCCTTCGCTTAAGCCCGCCAAATCCGGATGCGCCATCAACCGATCCAGAAACGCGCGCTGGCCCTTCAGCAGCTTGACGCGCGCCTGCACCACCGGAAACCAGCCGACCCGGTCCACCTCGGGGAACTGCTGCATCCGGCCCGAGCCCTTCGGCCACTCCAGTTCGAAGGTGTTGCTGCGGGCTTCGGTGATGTCGAGGTCTGCCCCGACGGCGAAGGCAGTGACCACCTTGCCGCTGGGTTGTTTCAGTGGACCGAAATCGATTCGCGGCCCGGACGGGACCGGCAGGCTGAGCTCCTCGGAGAACTCGCGCTGCGCGGCGACCCATGGATCGTCGCCGTCGTCGTACTCGCCTTTCGGGATCGACCAAGCGCCGTCGTCCTTGCGTGCCCAGAACGGGCCGCCGGGATGCGCGATCAGGACTTCGACGACGCCGGTGCGGACCCGATACAACAGCAGCCCCGCGCTGAGCTTCGGCATGAGTGGGTTTTCAGACCCCGACGGCGCGTTCCAGGTCTTTGAGCGACGTTTCCAGATGCACCAGCAACCGTTGCAGATGCGGCACGCTGCGGCGGCATCCGACCAGACCGAAATCGAGATTGCCGGCGTTGTTGACCAGCGTGATGTTCAGTGCTTGCCCGTCCGGGATCGCCGAGAGCGGATAGCTGCCATCCAGCCGGGCACCTCCGTAGTACATCTGCTCTGCCAGTCCCGGCACGTTGGAGATGACGAGATTGAACGGCGGCGGCGTCGACGCAACGAAGCCCGGGACACCGGTGAGCGCCAGCGGCGCCATGCTCAGTGCGGACAACGCCAGCACCTGCAGCCGCGGCAGTTCGGAGAAGACCTTCTTGTTGCCCCGCATCGAGGCGCTGACTGCGGCTATCCGGTCCGCCGGATCCTCGACATCGGTCGCCAGGTTGCACAGGATGCTGCCGACCATGTTGCCGCCGGCGTCGGCCTCTTCCTTCGAGCGCAGGCTCACCGGAACCATCGCGATCAGCGGTGCGTCCGGCAGCGCGTTCTGCTCGATCAAGTAGTAGCGCAGCGCTCCGGCGCACATGGCCAGGACGGCGTCGTTGAAGCTCACCCCGGCCGCCCTCTTGACTCCCAAGACACGATCCAACGACCAGGACTGGGCCGCGCATCTGCGCGCGCCACCGATCTTGACGTTGAACATCGTGTGCGGCGCCGTCATCGGCAGCGTCAGCTGCTGCTCGAACAGTGCCGCGCGGGCCAGCTTCACCGTCGAAGGGGCAAGTCCCACAACTGATCCCGCAGTATTGGTCAGGGTGCCAAGCCGGGACGAACCACTCGTTTTGGGACGCGGTCGACGAGGCAGGGTCCACATCGCCCGCACCTCGGTATCAGCCGGATCGACCGACAGCGTGCGCTGCATCAGCTTCATCGCCGAAATGCCGTCGATCAGCGCGTGGTGCATTTTGCTGTACATGGCGAAACGGCCGTCGGTCAGCCCCTCCACCACGTACAGCTCCCACAGCGGGCGATGGCGATCCAGCAGGCTGGTGTGCAGCCTGGAGGTCAGCTCGAGTAGCTCGCGGACGCGACCGGGCGACGCGAGCGCCGAACGCCGGATGTGGTAGTCGACGTCGACCTCGTCGTCGTAGGCCCACGCCAGCGGGGCGATTCCGCCCATGATCGTGGCGGGGTGCTTGCGGAAGGTGGGCTGGAAATCGTCGTGGGCAACCATCGCATCGGTGAACTCCCGGACGAACTCCGGGCCGGCGCCCTCGGGGGGCTCGAACAGCGACAGCCCGCCCACATGCATGGGATGCTCACGTGTTTCCGCCAAGAGAAAGACCGAGTCCGTGGGCATCATCATTTCCATCCGCCTATTAGACCCCGATTCGGAAATGCCCGCCATTGGTTGGGACGAGCAGTTACTCCGGCGCGAGCGACCACGCCGAAGTAGCGATCAGGTCGCCACGATCCAACCCGGCGGCGCGATGCTCGTGTACCTTGGCGTACTCCGGGGTGGTCACCATGTCGATGAATGCCTGCGGCGTGGGGTATTCGACGACGAGAATGGCATCCCACCAAGGCCTTTGGTCTTCACCGATAACGAAAGCCGGCGCGGTTCCCGCGTAGCGAACGGTGGCCCCGACACGTTGCAAGTGCGGTGCGACCTCACGTCCGTAGTGTAGGTAGGACTCCAGCCCGCCAGCGGTCTTGAACTTCAGCAGGTTGACCATCACCACCGGGGCATCGGCTGGTCGCGCGCCCAGGGCCGCGATCTGCTCTCGGGTGGGCTCGATTGCGGCGCTCACGTGAATCTCCTTGCGTTACTTGGTGAGCAGGCTCAAAAGCGCCGGGGTGCTCGGCATGTCCGGGGGCTTTTGCGTCTGCTCGCCGTATTTTTGCTGCCATGAGCAAAGCACTTGCGTTCCGTGTCGAGCAACAGTCGACCGCGAAGCCGACGGCTGTCTACGACACATTCCTGAATGTCGACAGTTGGCCGGATGGATGCCCACCGTCTCGGCCGCTTCGTGGGAGCGACCGGGAGCGCCTGACACCGGGATAGGAGGTGTACGGCTGGTACGAATGCGGGGCTCGGATGTACGCGATGAGATCATCGGCGGCTCGCGGCCCCACCACCACGCGTATACGACTACACTTCCGGGCTTTTGGCCCGTCAAGGATCACCGCGGGGATATCAGCATTGCCGAACTTGCCAACGGCTCTCTCATCACTTGGACCGCAACCTTCAAAACATCCGTGCCGGGTTTGGGAAAGCCGCTGCAGCTGATGTTGCGTTCACTGATCGTGCGGTTGGCAGCGGCACTTGCGCAACAGGCGCAACGAAAGCCCCCACCCAGCGACGTTAACCGACGGGCGTGACTCCGGCGTTCGAAATGGTGAAGCCCCGGCCCCCGGTGACGGTACAGGTAACCCCGCTGGGTTCCGACCGGCAGTTGAACGGGCCAAGCCCAGCGGTCAGGCCGTAGCCGAGCGTCGGAGTGCCCTGGCCCGCATTGCCCAGACAGGTAGCGCCGGTACAGGTCTTGAATGTCCCGTTGGTCGACATTCGCACAGACTGCGGCGGTGAGTCGCTTTGGCAATACGTCTCGTCGGCGATGCCGCTGCCGCGTTGGTAGTTCATTTCGCAGCCGATGTTGCCGGAGGGGGACAGGAACGAGCACCAGGTCGCGGTGCAAACCGGATTCTCCGCGGCGGCCCGCGGCAGCTGAGGCATTCCGACCCAGAACCCGGCTACGACGAGCCCCACTGCCGCAATGAGTGTCCGATGCATGGCGCCTCCCGTATCTTCAGGACCCTTAACCGAAAGTATTAGCGGAAAACTCGGTCGAAATGTGTGGTTTCCCGACTGTGACGACGGGCGATTGCGCCGAACGTGTTCTGACGGTGAGAATATGGCAGGCCGATTTTCAGCCGTGACGACACGCTCGGCGCAGTCGTGCCCCGCGCCTACAGCAGATCGGTGATGGTTTTCAGGCCCGCATCGTAGAGCACCCCGGGAAGCATCCCGCCGTCGTGCTCGATGGTGGTTCCATTGACGAAGTCCGCCTCTCCGCCGGCGAGGAAAACACAGACGCGGCCCACCTCGGCGGGCTCGCCCGCACGACGCAACGGCACTGCGGCAAAGTACTTTTCGCCGGTGGGATCGTCTTTCGGCAGCACGAATGACCGGAAGTTCTCCGTCATCGTCGGTCCCAAGGCGATGCAGTTGACCCGCACTTTTGGGCCCCACTCCTCGGCCAGCGATCGGGTGAGATGGTTGAGCCCGCTCTTGGCCGCACCGTAGGAGACCAGGGTCGGTGATCCCGCTGGATGTCCAGCGCCACTGGAGATGTTGATGATGCAGCCGGTGCCGTCCTGGGTGCGCATCTGCCGGTAGGCGCGAATGGCGAACCACAACGGGCTGATCAGGTTCATCTGCACGGCGTAGGCGTGAAACAGTGCCGTGCGCTCGTACTCGTCGTCGCTGCGGGGCGCGCCCTGGATGCGCTGAACGAGCTCGGGAATGCTCTCCGCGTGCGGCGCTGGGACTGTTCCGCCGGCGTTGTTCACCAGAATGTCGATGCGGCCATGAGTCGACACGACGTCGCTGACGAACGAGTCGATCGAGCGGTAATCGCCTTGGTCGCACACTCTTTGCGAGGCGCGGGAGGCCCACTCGGCATCGACACCCGGTATGGCGTCCAACGACGAGCGCGAGCAGCCGATCACCGTTGCCCCGGCCCGCAGTAGCTCATGGGCGATGCCGACACCCACGCCCCGGCTAGTTCCGGTGACGATTGCGACCTTGCCGTCCAGCGCGCTCATCTGTCGGCCTTCCTTGGCGACGTTATTGACAGTGGCTGTCACTAAGTCATAGCGTGCCAGTACCGCCGAGCAGACGCAAAATCCCCCGACACGCCGTGTGCGCGCGGGATTTTGCGTCTGCTCGCGCCAACCTAGGGAGGTCATCGATGAGTAATCCGTCCAAGCTTCGCGTCATCCAGTGGGCGACCGGTGGCGTCGGCAAGGCCGCCATCGAATGCGTGCAGAACCACCCACAGCTCGAGCTCGCCGGATGCTGGGTGCACAGTGCGGACAAGGACGGGCGTGACGTCGGCGAGATCCTCGGCACCGCTCCGCTGGGCGTCACCGCCAGCTCCAGCATGGACAAGATACTCGCGCTGGACGCCGACTGCGTCATGTACAGCCCGTTGATCCCGAAAGACGAAGAGGTCATTGCTATTTTGCGGTCCGGCAAGAACGTGGTGACCCCGGTCGGCTGGGTATACCCGGACCTGAGCAACCCGGCGGTTCAAGCCATCGCCGACGCGGCAGTCGAGGGTGGGGTGACCCTGCACGGCTCGGGTATCCACCCCGGCGGCATCACCGAGCGGTTTCCGCTGATGGTGTCCTCGCTGTCATCGGCAGTCACCCACGTGCGCGCCGAGGAGTTCTCGGACATCCGCACCTACAACGCCCCGGATGTCGTGCGCCACATCATGGGCTTCGGCGGCACCCCCGAGGCAGCCGTGCAAGGGCCGATGGCCGGCCTGCTCGAATCCGGTTTCAAGATGTCGGTCCGAATGATCGCCGATCGCATGGGTTTTCGCGTCGACCCGAACATCCGGACGATTCAAGAGATAGCAGTTGCGACCGCAGATATCGACTACGATCCTTTCCCGATCACCGCGGGGACGGTGGCCGCTCGCCGGTTCCGCTGGCAGGCGCTCGCCGACGGCGAGCCGGTCATCACGGCGGCGGTCAACTGGCTCATGGGTGAGGAAAACCTGGACCCGGGCTGGAATTTCGGCGGCCAGGGTGAGCGCTTCGAAGTGGAGATCACCGGTGATCCGTCCATCAGCCTCACCTTCAAGGGGTTGCAACCGCCGACGATTGCCGAAGGGCTGCAACGAAATCCAGGTATCGTCGCGACCGCCAACCACTGCGTCAACGCCATTCCCGACGTCTGTGCCGCCGAGCCCGGTATCAAGACCTACCTGGACCTGCCGTTGTTCGCCGGGCGCCCGGCTTCCCACCTAGCAGCAACACGGTGACCCGAGAGTCCCTGCGAGATCGCCAGCGCGCACAGATTCGCGCCGATATCCGGCGCGCGGCGTTCCGGCTGTTCGCCGATCGCGGCTACGACGGAGTGACGACCGAGGAAATCGCAGCTGCCGCAGGGGTTTCCCCGCGCACCTTCTTCCGGCATGTGCCGTCGAAGGAGGAATTGCTCCTCGCACCGGTACGCCACGGCGGCGCCGAAGTGGTGGCATTGCTCGAACGTCGGCCAGCCGGCGAATCTCCCGATCTCGCACTGATCAATGCCATGACTACGCGAACTCGGTCCTTCGACGAGTCCGACACCGAGGAGTGGCGGGCGGCCCTGCTGGTGGCGCCCGGTCTGCTCGACAAGCTGACCATGCACACCCCCGCCGACAAAGAGCGTGCGACCAAGCTGATCGCCGAACGGATGCGCGTCGACCCTGAGCTCGACATCCGTCCCGGCCTGCTGGTCCAATTAGCCTTCGCCGCAGCCGATTTCGGGTTCCAACAGTGGGTACGCCAATCCACCGATCCCCCACGACCGCTGGATTGCTACGTCACCGAAGCGCTTGAGGCCGTCAAAAGCCGGCATTGGAGGCGTTGACCGCGTCCACGGCGAGTTAGTCACGCTCCCATGGCGGACTATCGCCCATCTTCTTGTAGTACTTGGCAAGGTGGCTTTTTACTCGGCTGATGTCGGACTTCGGCAAGTCGATGCCGCCACGTGCGCCGTCCATAATCGCCCCGGCGATCATCACCCCACGCGGTACTACCTTCAGCTCGCCACCGATCACATCGGCGATGAGGAGCTTGTACGCGGTGAAATTGGACTTGTTGGCGGCGTCGTACCACACATGGGCGTTGCGGTACTTCTGATTCGGTGCCTCCTGAGCACCAGCCCACTTGCGCACGCGTTTTTCTGCGGCGGCGCCGTCCCACTTGCGGCCGCGGTCGGCCAACGGCAGATCCTTGAATGCTGTCACTGACATGCTTGTCGCCTGCCCATTGTCGGCGAATATAAACGCCTGGCAGTACCGTCAAGCCCGCAACGGGTATGTCAGTAGTGATAACGCGCCTGCAGTACGACGATCTCCTTGGCGGTCACCTAGAGACGATCTCGATCGCAACGCGATCCTCGTTGACCTTTTCGATGAGTGGGAAGAGGTTGCGGCGAGCCTCGCTGGCCGTGATTGACATCGACTACTCCCGTCTATGAGTGGTACAACTGTTACCAGCGCGACGTGAGGTGCGTCCAGGGTGGCAAGCTCGTATTGTCAAACGGCCGCGAGGATTTCGTCGGCGGCACGACGGCCGGAGGTGATGGCGCCGTCCATGTAGCCGCTCCACACCTGGGCCGTCTCTGCGCCGGCCCAGTGGATGCGGCCGACCGGAGCGGCCAACGCCTTGCCGTATTGGGTCAACGCACCGGCGGTCAGCCGGCCACCATAGCATCCGCGGGTGAATTCCTCTGCCGCCCAATCCTGTTCGACGATGTCGAACGGCTCGGCGGCCTGCGGACCGAAGTACTTCACCAGCGCATCGATGACGAGTTTGTGGCGCTGCTCGGTCGGTAGCTCCGCGGCCGCACGGGCATGGGCACCTTCGAGGAAGCCGACCAGCACGCCGCAGGAGGCGTCGGGAGGAGAGTTGTCGAGCACGACGTTGAAGGCGTCGTCGAGGCTGGTCACGAATCCGCTCAGACCGTCCTCCCGCCAGAACGGGGTCTGATAGCCGACCTGGAACTTGATCACCGACCCGGCCGGGAACTGCTGCGTGAGCCCGTCGCGGGCAGCCGGCAGCGACGGCAGATACCGGATCCGGCCGGCAAGGGTCGGCGGGATCGCGACGATCACATGGCCGGCAGTGACCGAGCCGGTCTCGCCGGCGTCGGCGTCCTCGTAGTAGACGGTGACGCCGCCGTCATCGTCTTGGACGACCGTGCGTACCACGGCCCCGAGTTGCACTCGCCCACTTAGTTCCTCGGCCATCCGCTCGGAGATGCGGTGTGTCCCACCGACCACGCGCCGCTCCTGTGCGCCGCCGGCGACGGCCAGCATCGTCGCCAAACTGTTGCCCGATCGGATGTAGAAGAGGAAATGCAGCATCGAGAGCTCGGGCGTCTCCGCGGAGAACAGCGTGGGCACGATCAGGCGGAAGAATCGAAGTGCCACGGTGTCAGTGGTATTCGCTGCCAGCCACCCATCGAAGGTCTGCCGGTCCAGCTCCGCCGCGCCCTCCGCCTGCCAGGGCGCGGAGGTCGGTACCGAAGCCGCGAGCGTCTCGATCTCCACCAACAGGCGACCGATTTCAGCCAGGCTCTCAAGCGGCAGACCGAATGTCTCGTCGGAGTATCGGATCACCTGCCCGTCGTAGCAGGTGATCGCGTCGCCGGCGGCGTAGGTCGGGTATGTCTCCAAACCCAGCTCGTCGATCAACTCCAGCACCGCATCCTGACCCGGGCCCACCCATTGGCCGCCCAGCTCGACCGGCACACCGTTGCTCAGGAACCCGCCGAAGTTGCGACCGGCGACCCGATCACGCGCCTCGAGGACCCGCACGGACTTCCCGGCCGCGACCAATTTGCGGGCCGCCGAGAGTCCGGCCAGTCCGGCGCCCACGACAACCACATCCACGTCTGGCATACCAACCCTCCGAATTCATACAGTCGTATGACTTAGTTGGTTCGACAGTAAGGCATGGCACATCGGTTCCACAAGGGTCAGTTCGCGGGCCGCACCCCGGCTACGGCGACGACGATCTCGATGAGCGACTCGAGGTCCTCCGCCGAGCGGTTGACGTCCGGGTTCACCACATGCTGCAGGATCAGCCCGTCGACGCCGGCCACCAGAACGCGGGCCAGCCGATCGAAGGGAATCGCGCTGGTCTCCCCCGCCCGGGTCGCCGCCTGCTGACACCATTCGGCAACGACCTCGGTGTACCGCTCGTACTGCCAGCGCGGCAGGCCCTCCAAACCCGGTGTACGCAGCGCGTGGGTGACGAGTTCGTACTGCACCAGCTGCAGATTGCGGTGGTCGACCACGAGTCTTTCCCAGAAGTTGCGCAGCCCGCAGCGCAGCGCGTGCTCCAGCCCTGATTCGAGTTCGGCCGAACTCCGTAGCAGGTCGGCGATCTCCTCCACGACATCCTCGATCACCGCGCGCAGCAAGCCCTGCTTGGTCGGAAAGACGTACTGCAGCGTCCCCAACGGGATGCCGGCTTCGGTCGCCACCGCGCGCATCGTCGTGCCGCCGACGCCGTCACGCATGAGCACGGCGCGCGCGGCGGCAACTGCCTGCTTGCTGCGCAAAGCGGACTCGACGTACGGCATCGAACTCCCATCTCGGACGTCCGGATTTGGCCACGGTAGCCGACATGCGAATACGCCCGGCAGAAACGGGCAACAGTAGCCCCATGAGTGTTGTGGTGATCGGCCAGATCGGGCGCGACTTGGTGTTGCGCACGGACGGGCCGCCCTCGGTAAGCGAATCCACCACGGTCCTGCAGCGCGACGAGCTGCTCGGTGGCAAGGGCGCCAACCAGGCGGTCGGGCTTGCCCAGCTCGGCGTGCCGGTAGCGCTGATCGGTGTGGTGGGCGACGACTTCGCCGGAAACTCGGTGCTGCGGCAGGCCGAAGAGGACGGGATCGACGTCGGCGGCGTCGTGCGTCGGGGCACGACGGCCCTGCTGATCGACATCGTCGGCGAACCGCCCAAGCGGCTGCTGCTCGAGCACGTGCCGGAAGCCTCGTTGGTGCAGGTGGCGGACCTCGATCAGTCGTCGGCGCTGCTGGACACCGCCGACACGGTGTCGATTCAGTTGCAGCAGCCTGCGGCGACCGCCCTGGCAGCCGCGCAGCGGGCACAGCGACGCGGCCTGCGCGTGGTCGTCGACGGCGCGCCGCCGCCGGGCATTCAGGACGAGCTGCTCTCGGCGGTAGACGCGATACGCGCCGATGCCACGGAGGCCGCGCTGATCGCCGGCAAGGAGGTAACCACTGTCGATCAGGCGACCAGGCTGGCCAACCATCTGTTGAAGTGCGGGCCGAAACTGGTCGCTCTCGCGGTTCCCGACGTCGGCGACCTATTGACCTGGAACGGTGGCAGCGAGCTGTTCGGATTCGCGGATGTCGATGTGGTGGATCCGACCGGTGCCGGCGATGCATTTGTGGCCGGGCTCATCTCAGCCCTGCGTGACGGCGCAGGGCCCCAGCAAGCGGGTAAGCGGGCTGCCGCGGCGGCCAGCTCCACCGTGCAGCGCCTGGGCGGACGGCCGGACTTGACGGCGTTGGCGTCCTGAGCCCTGCCGGGCCCGAGCGTCGAGTCTGCGGTAGTGGCATCGAGCCTGCGGCTACGGCTAGGTTTTCGCGGATTCATGCGCCCTGGCCGCAGAATCGATCTGGGAACTTTAGCGGCTCGCGCCGATTAGCGCGGCTCGCGCCAGCGTCTCCTCGGCCATCTTCACGTGTGCGGCGTCGACCAGTACACCGTTGACTCCGACCGCGCCACGGCCGTTTGCCTCCGCCTCTCGGTAGGCTGCGAGATTGCGCTGTGCGCGGGCGATTTCGTCGCCGGTAGGCGCGTAGACCTGGTTGGCGACGGGGACCTGGTCGGGGTGAATCGCCCACTTTCCGGTGTAGCCCAACAGCGACGCGCGCCTGGCGTCCCGTTCATAACCGGCAAGATCACGGTAATCCGGGTAGGGGGCGTCAACCGCGTCGATGCCGGCGATGCGCGCCGCAACGATCACCTTGTTGCGCGCGTATTGCCAGAAATCACCGGGATATTCGCCCAGCGGAACGAAGTTGGTGTCTACCCGGGCACCCTGGGACAGCGAGAAGTCGCCCACCCCGAAGATCAGCGCGTCCAGGCGGGGGCTGGCCATCGCGATCTCCTCCGCATTGGCCAGGCCTTCGACCTCCTCGATGAGGACCTCAAGCCGAATCTGTCTGTTCAGTCCTAGTTTTGACTCCAGCTGGGCGAGCAGCATATCGACCCACCAGACGTCGCGCGCCTTGCGCGCCTTGGGGATGATGACCGTGTCCAGATTCCCACCCGCCGCGGTCATCACGTCGATCACATCGTCGTGACACCACGGCGTATCGAGGCCGTTGATTCGTACCGCCCGAGCGGTGCGTCCCCAGTCGATATCGTTCAGGGCAGCAATGGCTTTGGCGCGCGACTCTTCTTTGAAGGCAGCCGGAACCGCGTCCTCAAGATCGAGGAACACCAGGTCCGCGCCGCAACTCGCGGCCTTTTCGAACATGTTGTCGTTGCACGCGGGCACCGCGAGCTCGGAGCGACGGAGCAAATTGGTCAACGTGAAATTCCTTCTCTCACACCACGCCACGCGCGCGCAGGTCGTCGATCTCGGTTGGTGTCAAGCCGAGCAACTGGCCGTATACCTCGCTGTTGTGCTCGCCGAGGCGCGGACCCAGCCGGCCGACGGTCCCGGGCGCCGCAGAAAAGCGCGGCACCGGCGCCTGCACCGTCATCGGGCCGAGCTCTTCGTCGTCGACGGAGATGAACACCCCGCGATGCGCCAGCTGCTCGTCGGCGGCCAGATCGCTGATGTCGTAGACGGGTGCAGCGGCTACCTCGTGAGCCTCGAACATGTCCATCGCCTCTGAAAGCGTCTTCTCCGCAACCCAATCCGCGACGACCGCGTCGACCTCCCGGGCCCGGCCCAGACGCCGCTGCGGATCCGAGAAGTCGGTGTCCTGCAGCAGGTCGTCGCGCCCTATCGCACGAAACACTCGCAGCGCCAGTGCGGGCGAACTGCCGGACATGGCAAGCCAGTGCCCATCGGCGGTGCGGTAGGTGTTACGCGGAGCCGAAATATCCCAACGGTTGCCGGAACGTTCTGGTACCAAGCCCAATTGGTCGTAGCCCAACAGTGTCTGCTCCAGCAGTCGTGCCAGCGGATCGATCAGGTTGACGTCGATCAGCTGGCCCGGTGCACCATGCACATCGCGGTGATACAAGGCCATCATCACCGCATAGGCGGCATTCAGTGATGCGACGCCGTCGGCCAACATGAACGGTGGCAGTGTGGGCGGTCCGCCGGCCTGACCGGTGATATGTGCAAAGCCGCTCATTGCCTCGCCCAGGGTGCCGAACCCGGGACGCTCGCTTTTCGGTCCGGTCAAGCCGTATCCGGTGATGTGTAGCACCACGATTCGTTCGTTGACCGCACGCAGGCTCTCGTAGTCCAGGCCCCACTTGCGCAACGTCTGCGGCCGGGTGTTGAAGATGGCGACGTCCGCGTGCTGTACCAGCCGTCGCACCAAGTCTTGCCCCTCGGCACAGCGCAGATCCAGGGTGACGGATCGCTTGTTGCGCGAGATCGACTTCCACATCAGGCCGATGCCGTCGCGCTGGTGCCCCCATGACCGAATCGGATCGCCGCGTCGGGGTTCTTCGACTTTGATCACGTCGGCGCCGAACTCACCTAGATAGGTTGCCACCAGCGGGGCGGCTGCCAGGGTCGCGAGGTCGAGCACACGGACGCCGTCAAGCATGGGCACCGGCGAGGGTGTTCGAAGGACGTTGCAGCCCAAGGTGTCCCCGCAACGTCGACGACTCGTATTCGGTGCGGAACAGACCACGACGCTGCAGTTCCGGGACCACCATGCGCACCACGTCTTCGAATGCCCCGGGCAGATGCGTTGCGGCCAGGACGAATCCGTCGCACGCGCCGCTTTGGAACCACTCCGCCATCTGATCGGCAACCTGCTCACCGGTGCCCACGAAGCGGGGTCCCTGCAACAGCGTGGCCCGATGGCCGGCCAGATCCCGCACTGTCACAGTGTCACCACCGATATGCGCGCGCAGGTTCTGCACCAGGCCGCGGATGCCGGAGGCGCACGCGATCAACTCGTCGGTGACCGGGTCGTCCAGATCGTGTTGTGCGAAGTCGTAATTCATCAGCTCCGACAGCAGAGTCAGCGACGCCATCGGGTGCACCAGATCGTTGAGGAACATGGCTTCGCGGTCCTTGGCGTGAGCCTCCGATTCGCCGACGACGGCGTAGGCCATCGGGCAGATGCGGACCGCGCGCGGATCGCGTCCGGCGTCGTCGATGCGGTCCTTCTGGTCGGCGTAGTGGCTGCGGGCGACGTCGATACCCGGGTCGCCGGTGAAGATCAATTCCGCCCAGCGGGAAGCGAATTCACGCCCCCGCCCCGATGACCCGGCCTGGATGATAACCGGCCGGCCCTGCGGCGTGCGCGGAACGGTCAGCGGGCCGCGAGCGGAGAAGTAATGGCCGACGTGCCCAAGTTCGTGCACCTTGCCGGGGTCGGCGTACCGACCGGAAGCCCGGTGGTGCAGGATCGCGTCGTCCTCCCAGGTGTCCCACAGTCCGGTGACGACGTCCATGAACTCGTCGGCGCGGTCATAGCGTTCGTCGTGACCGAGATGGGCGTCGATCCCGAAGTTCTGCGCCTCGCTGTCGTTGACGGACGTGACCACGTTCCAGGCGGCCCGGCCGCCGGACAGGTGATCCAGGGTCGCGAAGGTGCGGGCGACATGGAACGGCGCGTAGTAGGTGGTCGAGTACGTTGCGCCCAGCCCGATCCGCGACGTGGTCTGCGCCAGCACCCCGAGCACGACGCCGAGGTCCAGCTTCACCGGCCGGGCCCCGTACCCGACGGCGTCGGCCACCGATCCGCCGTAGACCCCCGGCATGGCCAGGCGGTCGTCGAAGAACATCAGGTCGAAGCAGCCTTCTTCGAGCTGGCGCCCGATCTTCGCGTAGTAGGACGCGTCCAGATAGCGGTGTTCGGTCGCAGGGTGCCGCCATGAGCCCGCGTACACCGAGGTGCTGCCCGCCTGCATGAACGCAACCAAGGCCATCTTGTCGCTTCGCATGACCCGAATCTAACATCTGATATATCAGATTTCAAACGCTAGATACGTATCGTCGGTTACGATGCGCGGATGGCAGTTGACATATCCGGCACCGTACGGGAACGCGCGGCTCGTGAACTTCGCGACCGCATTCTCACCGGAGCCTTGCCGGCCGGGTCGCGCATCGACCTGGACGCCATCACCGAGGAATTCGCGACCAGCCGCACCCCGGTCCGCGAGGCGCTGCTGGAGCTCTCTTTCGAAGGCCTGGTCCAGGTCGCTCCACGTAGCGGCGTCACGGTGATCGGCATCAGCCCGGAGGACGTGCTGGACAGCTTCACCATCCTCGGCGTGCTGACCGGGCAGGCAGCAGCCTGGGCGGCCGACCGTGTCGAGCCTGACGAACTCGAGATGCTGCGCGAGCTCGCGGCTGACGTCGTCGCACGATCCGGCGACGACAGCATCGGCGAGGCGAATTGGCACTTTCACCAGAGGATCCACCGTGCCGCGCACTCGCCGCGGCTGATGGCCCAGATCAAACACGCCGCGAGGGTTGTGCCGACCAACTTCCTCACGTTGTTTCCCGATCATGAGAAGCACTCGCTCGACGAACACCAGGAATTGCTCGACGCGCTGGGCGACAAAGACGCAGAGCGCGCCAGAGTCATCGCGGAGCGACATGTCCTGGACGCGGGTCGCTCGCTTGCCGATTGGCTCGAGCAGCGCCGCACCTAATCTAGAGGCGCCGAGCGTGGGGGCTGTGGACGACTTCAGCACAGTTTCCGTACCTAAAGCCCACGCTCGGTGCTGGCGCCGCGATCGCTAGTAGCCCTGCCTGACGTTCGAAACGCCGCGGCTTGAGTATTTTCGTCTGGTGGCGGAGATACCAGCGCAATATCTCTTGGCGCCGGACGCGCCGAGCCCACGCACGCTCGTCGACATCATCCACGAAACCGCCGCACGCTACCCGGACGCCGCGGCGATCGACGACGGCACGGTGCAACTCACCTACAGCGAGCTGATCAGCGACATCGAGGACAGCGTGGTCTGGCTGGCCGCGCGCGGTATCGGTCGTGGCGATCGGATCGGCATCCGGATGCCGTCGGGCAGCTATGCGCTGTATGTCGCGATCCTGGCGACGCTGGCCACTGGCGCAGCCTACGTGCCGGTTGACGCCGACGACCCCGACGAACGCGCCGAATTGGTGTTCAACGCGGCCAACGTCGTGGCGGTGATCACAGAGGGCGGGCTGATCAGGGGCCCGGGCTCGTCGCGGGGCTGGCGCGCCGTGGCTCCGCTGGCGCGAGACGACGCGTGGATTATCTTCACCTCGGGATCCACCGGCACACCTAAGGGCGTGGCCGTCACGCACCGCAGCGCCGCCGCGTTCGTCGACGCCGAGGCACGGATGTTCTTGCAGCACAATCCGATTGGGCCAGGTGATCGGGTGCTGGCCGGATTGTCGGTGGCTTTCGACGCGTCGTGCGAGGAGATGTGGCTGGCCTGGCGGCACGGCGCCTGCCTGGTGCCCGCACCGCGATCGCTGGTACGCAGCGGCATGGACCTGGGACCGTGGTTGGTCACCCGGGACGTGACCGTGGTGTCGACGGTGCCGGCACTGGCGTCGCTGTGGCCCTCCGAAGCCCTAGAAGCGGTGCGGCTGCTGATCTTCGGCGGCGAAGCCTGCCCTCCAGAACTTGCCGACCGGCTCGCGGTCGAGGGGCGCGAGGTGTGGAACACCTACGGCCCCACCGAGGCGACGGTGGTCGCGTGCGCGGCCAGGCTCGACGGTGGAGGCTCGATCAGCATCGGGCTGCCGCTGCCCGGCTGGAATCTCGCCGTGGTCGACGCGGACGGCTGGCCGGTCGACTACGGCGAAGTCGGCGAGTTGGTAATCGGCGGCGTCGGACTGGCTCGCTACCTGGATAAGGACAAGGACGCCGAGAAGTACGCTCCGATGCCGACGCTGGAGTGGCAGCGTGCCTACCGCAGCGGAGACCTGGTCCGGCTGGAACGCGACGGACTGTATTTCTGCGGCCGCAGCGACGATCAGGTCAAGGTCGGTGGCCGCCGCATCGAGCTCGGCGAAGTCGACTCGGCACTGGTCAACCTGCCCGGGGTCAGTGGGGCAGCGGCCGCAGTGCGGCAGACTGCCATCGGCACGCCGGTGCTGGTCGGCTATCTGGTCAGCGCGGATACGTCGTTCGACATCGACCAGGCGCGCAAGCAGCTTGCCGAGCACCTTCCCGCCGCGCTGGTGCCGCGCCTGATCCGAATCGAGGAGCTGCCGACTCGCACGTCGGGCAAGGTGGACCGGGACGCGCTGCCGTGGCCGCCGCCCGGCGGCAGTGACGCGGAAGACCACAACCTGGGCGGATCGGCGGGCAGGCTGGCCGGTCTGTGGCAGGACCTGCTGGGCACCCCAGTTTCCAGTACCGAAGCCGACTTCTTCGCGCTCGGCGGCGGGTCGCTGGCCGCCGCGCAGCTCGTCGCCACCTTGCGCCACGAATACCCGCAGATCACCGTCGCCGACCTCTATGACCATCCGCGGCTGGGCTCCCTCGCCGGATTTCTCGACGAGCTGGAGCCGCCGCCGCGAGCCGCCGAGCGGGTGGTGCGACCGACGCCCCGCCTGGCGCAATTGGTCCAGACGGCTGCCGCGGTGCCGCTGGCGACGTTGGCCGCGCTGCAGTGGATCACATGGCTGGCGTTGGGCAACGATGTCGCACGCGCACTGCACTTGGTGCCGTGGACGGTGCCGGTGAACCGATGGCTGGTCGCGGCGGCGCTGCTGCTGTTCGTGACGCCGATGGGTCGCATGGGCATCGCCGTGCTGTTCGCCCGCACCCTGCTGTGGAAGGTCCGGCCCGGCAGCTATCGACGCGGCGGCTGGGTGCATCTGCGGGTGTGGTTCGCCGAGCGGCTCGCCGAGGCCAGCGGCGCCGAAAATCTGGCCGGCGCACCGTGGTTGGTGTACTACGCGCGTGCCTTGGGCGCCAATGTCGGCAAGGGCGTCGACCTGCATTCGATGCCGCCGGTCACCGGGTTGCTGACGCTCGGCCACCGCAGCGCCGTCGAACCCGAAGTCGACCTGAGCGGGCACTGGATCGACGGGGATGTATTCCACGTCGGCAAGATCACGGTCGGCGACGACGCGACGATCGCTGCGCGGACCACGCTGCTGCCCGGCGCTGTCGTCGGCAAGAACGCCGACGTGGCACCGGGTTCCGGCGTCATCGACAAGATCAAGAACGGCCAGTACTGGAAAGGCTCGCCGGCGGTGAAGTCAGGCAAGGCCCACCACCCGTGGCCGGACGAGCGGCCGTCCCGCAGGAGCCGCTGGGTCGCCGTGTACGGGTTGACGTCGCCGCTGCTCGCTGCGCTGCCGCTGGTCGCGGTCGTAAGTGGCCTGGCGGTGATCGCGGCAGCCGTCCAGCACACCCGCCGGTTGTCGGAGGCGATTGTGCCGACGCTGCTGTGGACGCCGGTGGCGGCACTGGCCGCATTGACGACGTATGCGGTGTTGACGGTGGCCGGGGTACGGCTGTTATCGATCGGATTGCGCGACGGCTACCACCCGGTCCGCAGCCGGGTGGGCTGGCAGCTGTGGGCGACCGAGCGGCTCATGGACGGTGCGCGCAACTACCTGTTTCCGCTCTACGCCAGCATGCTTACGCCGAGCTGGCTGCGGCTGCTCGGCGCGAAAGTTGGCCGCGGCACCGAGATTTCGACGGCCTTGCTGATCCCCAAGTTCACCGTGATCGAGGATGGCGCGTTCCTGGCCGACGACACCATGGTCGCGTCCTACGAGCTCGGCGGCGGCTGGATCTACGCCGCCAAGACGACGGTGGGTAAACGCGCATTCCTGGGCAATTCCGGCATCACCCAGCCGGGCCGCCGCGTACCCGACGAGGGCCTGGTCGCGGTTCTTTCGGCGACGCCGCCGAAGGCCAAGCGGGGGTCGTCCTGGCTGGGCAGCCCGCCGATGCGGTTGCGCCGCCGCCCGGCCGAGGCAGACGAGGAAACCACTTACGACCCGCCGACACGGTTGAAGGCGATGCGCGCGGGGGTCGAGACCTGCCGGGTGCTGCCGGTGTTCGCGACGGTCGCGATCGGATTGGGCGTGCTTGGGTTATTACAGGCAATAACAAGGCTTTTCGGCATCTGGTGGGCGACGTTGTGCGGCGGGCTGGTGCTGCTGTCCGCGGGTGCGATCGCCGGGGTCATCACGGTGATCGCGAAATGGGTTGTGGTAGGGCGTATTCGAGCCGGAGAGTTTCCGCTGTGGTCGTCGTTCGTCTGGCGCAACGAAGTCGCCGATACTTTCGTCGAAACTGTCGCCGCGCCGTGGTTCGCCCGGGCGGCGAGCGGGACGCCGATACTGAACCTGTGGCTGCGCGCGCTGGGCGCTCGCGTCGGGCGCGGAGCGTGGTGCGAAAGCTATTGGCTGCCTGAGGCGGATCTTGTCACGCTGGGCGACGGCTGCACCGTCAACCGCGGCTGCGTGGTGCAGACCCACCTGTTTCATGACCGGATCATGCGGATGGACAGCGTGGTGCTGGAACCGGGTGCGACCCTGGGTCCACATTGCGTCGCACTGCCCGCGGCCCGAGTGGGCTCCGGCGCGACGGTCGGCCCCGCGTCACTGGTGGTGCGTGGCGACGAGGTGCCGCCGTCGACCCGCTGGCAGGGCAACCCGATCAGGCCGTGGAACCTGTCCCGTAAGAAGACCGCCGGCAGGCCGCCGCGCCAAGGCGTCCGGGACACCGCCGCGTGAAAGCCAATGGCAAGCCGTCCCCGCCGGTGGCCGACGAATACCTGCCGAAAAACGGCGATCCCGGTTACCAGGTGTCACGCTACGAATTGGACCTGGAATACAAGGTCGCCATCAACCGGCTGAAGGGATCGGCGGCGATCACCGCGGTGACGCTGACCGAACTGCAGCAGCTCAGCCTCGACCTCTCCGATGCCTTGTCGGTGTCGAAGGTGTGGGTGAACGGTAGCCGCGCCGACCACTTCTCTTGTCGTGACGGCAAATTGCGCATCCGGCTGGCGTCGAAGGTGGCGACCGGAACGGCGCTGTCGCTCGTCGTGCACTACCACGGATCACCGCGACCGACCCGGTCGCTGTGGGGTGACGTCGGTTTCGAGGAACTGACCGACGGCGTGCTGGTCGCCGGGCAACCCAACGGCGCCCCGTCGTGGTTCCCGTGCAACGACCGCCCCGGCGCGAAAGCCGCCTATCGCATTCAGGTCAGCGCCGAGAGCCGGTATCGGGTGGTTGCCAACGGCAAGCTGGTTTCGCGACGAGTACGGGCCTCGCAGACGGTGTGGATCTACGAACAATCCGAGCCGACGTCGACCTACCTCGCCACCCTGCAGATCGGCGTCTACGACACGACGCGGCTGGCGTCGGCGCCGGTGCCGATCAAAGCCGTCTTGCCCGAACGGTTGCGGCGCGACTTCGACGAGGACTTCGCCCGGCAAGGCGAGATGATGGAATTGTTCATCGAGTTGTTCGGACCCTATCCGCTGGCGAACGGTTATACCGTCGTCGTCACCGACGACCCGCTGGAAATTCCCCTTGAAGCACAGGGGATTTCGATCTTCGGCGCCAACCATTGCGACGGCACGGGTGACAGCGAGCGACTCATCGCGCATGAGCTGGCACACCAGTGGTTCGGCAACTCGGTGACCGCGCGGCGCTGGCGCGATATCTGGCTGCACGAAGGATTCGCGTGCTACGCCGAATGGCTGTGGTCCGAAAACAGCGGCGGCCCAAGCGCTGACGTGCTGGCCAGTCGCTACCACGAGCAATTACGGGATGGGCCTCAGGACTTGCTGCTAACCGATCCCGGGCCGCGCCGGATGTTCGACGACCGCGTGTACAAGCGCGGGGCGTTGACCCTGCACGCACTGCGCGAACGGCTTGGTGACGAGAAATTCTTTGCGCTGCTGCGGGATTGGACGAACCGCTATCGCCACGGCACCGTCGTCACCGACGACTTCACCGGCCTGGCCGCCAATTACGCGGCCGAATCGCTGCGGCCGTTGTGGGATGCGTGGCTGCACTCGACGGAAGTGCCGTAACGCTACAGATTAGCCAAATCGTCGGGGACGTCGACTTTGTGCTCCAGCAGCGCCTCGAGCGGCACCACCTCGAGGGTGCGTTCGTTGGTGGACGCCAACACCACTGGGGCGGCGCAGCCGTCGTTGTGGGCTCGCAGCCAGTTCAGGGCTGTGACGCACCAGCGGTCGCCTGGCAGCAGGCCGGGAAAGCGGTACTCGGGCACCGGCGTCAGCAGGTCGTTTCCGATCGAACGCTGGTGTTCCAGAAACTCTGCGGTCACCACGACACAGATCGTGTGCCTGCCAATGTCCTCGGTGCCACTCGAGCAGCAGCCGTCGCGATAGAAACCGGTGAGCGGGTCGGTACCGCACGGTTCCAGCGGGCCGCCCAGCACGTTGCGATCAACCACTCGTCCAGTATTGCGCTGCAGGCGCCAACTTTGAAGCACCTTCGTTTAAGTGCCCGCGGTCTACGCCGCGGCCGCCGAGTCGCTGGGTGTCCCGAAAACGGCACGCGTGACGTTCGTGGGAGAAAGTGCAGTTGTCGCCTTACGCGCGAAGTCGTTGGGCAACGAAAGTCTGAAGATCTTCTTCCACGCCGAGACAACCTGTTTCGACAAGGGACCGTTGGTGTAGGTGAGCCCGTAGCGCTCAAACAGGTCCTGCACCTTCGGCGCTATCTCCTGGTAGCGATTGCTGGGCAGATCAGGGTAAAGGTGGTGTTCGATCTGAAACGACAAGTTGCCGGTCATGAAGTGCATCAGCGGGCTTCCGCTGATGTTGGCCGAGCCGAGCATCTGCCGCAAATACCACTGACCGCGCGTCTCGCCGACGATCGATGTCTTCTCGTAGATCTGGACGCCCTCGGGGAAGTGCCCGCACATGATGACGGAGTGTGTCCAGAGGTTTCGCACCAGGTTGGCGGTCAGATTGGCAGTAAAAGTGGTGAGGGCCGCCGGACCAGATAGCAGCGGGTGCAGCGCATAGTCTTTGCGCACCTGCTTCCCGATCTTGGCGAGCACTTCTTTGAGCTGGCGATGAAACACGGCCTTATCGGCCTTGCCCTTCAGGTAGTCGTCGATCTCCAGGTCGTAGATGGCGATTCCGTACTGGAAGATGATCGCGTTTGCGAGATTGGTCAGCGGCTGGATGAGATGAAGCGGTGTCCAACTCTGTTCTTCGTCGACGCGCAGGATGCGAAAACCGAGGTCTTTGTCCTTGCCCAGCACGTTGGTGTAGGTGTGGTGCAGTTCGTTGTGCGAGTGCTTCCACATTTCCGACGGCACGGCGATGTCCCACTCCCAGGTGGTGGAGTGGATCTTGGGATCGCGCATCCAGTCCCATTGACCGTGCATGATGTTGTGGCCGAGCTCCATGTTCTCGACGATCTTGGAGATCGCCAATCCGGCGGTGCCCAATACCCACGCGGGCGGAAGCAGTGAAAACAGCAGCAGCGCGCGGCTGGTCAATTCGAGCTTGCGGTGGCCATCGATGACCTTGCGGATGTAGGCGGCGTCGCGCTCACCCCGGCTGGCGATCACCTCGGCGCGGATGGCATCGAGTTCGGCGCCGATGTCCTCGATGTCCTGGTCGCTCAGGTGTGCCGTCGGGTCGTCGTGTTTGCGTTGGATGGCAGTCATTTTGAGTTGTCTCCTTTGGGATTCAAAGATCGATGTCGCAGTCGCCGGCGGCCGCGGATATGCAGGTCTGAATCTGGATGCCGTCGCCCTCGGCGGCGGTGATGACGTCGCCGGTGCGCAGGTCACGAACGCTGCCCTGGCGCAACGGCGCGACACAGCCGAAGCAAATGCCCATCCGGCAGCCCGAGGGCATCAGCACTCCGGCGGTTTCGCCGGCATCGAGCAGGGTTTGCGAATTCTCGGCGTCGACAACAGTGCCGGTCTTCGTGAACGTGACGGTGCCACCGTCGCCGGTCACCCGGATGGACGGACGGAAGCGCTCGGTGTGCAGGTGGTCGGCGCGGCCGTCGGTCTCCCAACGGCGCTCGAGGGCGTCGAGCAGCCCGACCGGTCCGCATGCCCAGGTCTGGCGGTCGGCGATGTCGTCGACGATGTCGTCCAGTCGCGCCACGTCCAGCATTCCGTCGATGTCGGTGTGCCGCTCCACCAACCGGATTTGGCCATTGCGCGCCAGCATGCGCAACTCGTCGCCGAAGATCACGTCGGCGGCCGTCGGCGCGGAGTGCACGACGACGATATCGAGGTCTATGTCGGTGTTGGCCAGGTTGCGCAGCATACCCATCACCGGGGTGATGCCACTGCCGGCGGTGAGGAACAGGACTTTGGCCGGTGGTTGCGCACCGAGGGTGAATTCGCCCGTGGCCTGGTCGAGATGGACCAGGGTTCCGACGGCCGCCTTGCGGACGAGGTAATTGCTGACGACGCCGTCCGGGATTGCCTTCACGGTGATCGCGATGCAGCCGTCACGCCGGCTGGTTTCCGAGGTCAGCGAGTATGCCCGCCACTGGCGGACGCCGTCGACGTCGACGCCGACGCGAACGTACTGGCCCGGGACATGGGTGCGCCATCCGCGACCGGTCTTGACCACGACTGTGACCGCGTCGCGGGTTTCGGCCTCGACGGCGACGATGCGCCCGCGCAGGGCCGCACCCGAGCGCAGCGGGTCGATGACGTCGAGATAGTCGGACGGCATCAAAGGGGTGGTGAATCGTTCAGCGAACTCGATGACGCGTTCGCGCAATGTGCCGACGATGGTCTGGCGCGGCGCTGTCGTCGTCATTCCTCAATTCTGGCTAAATTTGAGATAAATTGTTTGGTTGTGGTGCGTGAAGTCCGGGAGTCAATTTGTTCGCAGGAGACAATTATGCCGGAACCGGCATTGCGCTTCACCGGCCTTGATCTGGCCGAGGAGGTCGTCGCCGCGCTGCAGGCGGTGCTACCGAGGATGGCCGAGCGCACGGTGACTGCGGTGACGCTCGAAGTACCCAGCTATGCCGACGCGTTCAGCGGTCGGATGGGCCAGATCATCGAGAACGCCGTGGAGATGGCGCTCGGCGCCTTTCTGCACTTGGCAGTGAGTGCACACGGTTCGGACCCGGCCCCGACGCTGACGCCCGCCCTCGATGCGGCCTACGAACTCGGACGCGGCGAAGCGCGTCAGGGCCGGTCCATGGACGCGCTGTTGTCGGCGTACCGCGTCGGAGGCCGGGTCGCGTGGCGGGAACTGTCCGAGACCGCGGTCGCCGCCAAGATGCCCGCCGAGACGGTGGCCCGGTTCGCTGAGATGGTATTTGCCTTCATCGACGAACTATCGGCATCCAGCCTTGCGGGACACGCGGATGAACTGGCGACCACCGGGCTGGTGCGCCAACGCTATCTGGAACGACTGGCCAGACAGCTGCTAGTCGGCGAACCGGCGGAAATGCTGCAGTTCAGCGCCGAAAGGGCCGGTTGGAAGGCTCCGGAGACTTTGACCGCCGTACTGCTCGCCGACGATCAAACCCGCGGACTGACAACACTTTTCGGGCGATCGACGCTGCTGCTCACCGAGGATCTCCCCGGAATTGAGCCCTCGGAGCCTTTGGCCGCGCTGCTGGTTCCCGACGTGGACGACCGGGACCGCGGACCGCTGCGCTCCGCATTGCAGGGTCGTGGCGCAGTGCTGGGGCCCGCGCGCCCGTGGATGCAGGTGGAGTCGTCGTACCGACGGGCGCTGCGGGCGCGCGAGTTGCGAATCGGCGACGACGCCGCGGTGGTCGACACCGACGAGCACCTCGTCGAGTTGGTGCTGACGGCCGACCGCGAAGCGACCGAGGATCTGCGGCGGCAGGTCTTGGCGCCGCTGGCTGGACTGCGGCCCACCACCGCGGAGCGGCTGGCCGAGACGCTGAGATCCTGGCTTTTGCACCGGGGGCAGCGCGATGCCGTCGCCGCCGACCTTTACGTGCATGCGCAAACGGTGCGCTACCGCATGGGTCAGCTGCGTGAACTCTACGGCGAGCGGTTGAACGATCCGCAGACGATCCTCGGGCTCACCGTGGCGCTGGGGATCCGGTCCGTTGCGTGAACCGAAATGTCCGCGAGAGTGCAACTAGCAACGCATTTCCCGAGAATCCTCCGTCGTCACTTGCACTTTCGCGAACAATCAATTCAGTGCCGGCAACACGACGTCGGTCAAGAGTTGCACCGACTTCCACGCTTCGTCGACCGGCATGCCACCCACCAACGGGTGCAACACGATTGGCCCATAGTCATCTGCCCCGCCAACTTCGGCGATCAGCTGGTCGGGAGTCAGGAAGCGATATCGTCCGGATGCCTGTACCTCCTCCAGCGTCTGCACGCCTGGCAGATGCATCAAAGATCGCTCTTCGCTTGACCATCCGCCGTAGGTGACCGCCTCCCAAAGGATGTGCTCGCCGAGTTCTGCCCATGCCCGGTCCGGGTCTTCGTGCAAGAAGATCATCCCGCGGTTGGTCGCGGCCGGCATGATGACGAGCGGCTTGAGGCCTTCCTCGGCACACAGCTCGCGGTAGTAGGCGGCGATCTCCGGCAGGTGATCGGCCAGGCTGAGAGGCAACCCGAACCGCGCGGCCCGCCGCGCCGTGGCCCGCACGCCGCCGCCGACGAACAGCGGCGGATGCGGCCGCGTCCAGGTACCGGTGCAAACTCCCGCGTCAGCATCACTACCGCTCCACACCGACAGCATCCGCGCAACCAGGTCGTCCATCAGATTGCCGCGCTGGCTGAAATCCACTCCGAGAGAGTCGTATTCGACCGTGCGATATCCCAGCCCGACCGTGGTGAGTAATCTGCCGCCGCTCATGTTATCGACGAGCGCGATGTCTTCGGCCAGCCGGACGGGATTCCATAACGGGCCCAGCGCACAGTCGACACTCGCCATCATCGTCGAGGTGCGGGCCAGGAACATCGCCGCCGCCATGATCGGATTGCAGCTCCATCCGTGTCCGGTGACGTGATGCTCGTCGACGCTTATCGAGGTGATCCCCCGTGTCTCACCCCACTGCGCCAGCTCGAGCGCGGTGTTGATCAACGCGCTCTGCTTGCGGGGTTTCCCTTGCGGTGAACCGAAATTGAAGCGCAGGACGGTTATCGGCATGTTCGGCTACCGATCGGAGGTCTGTGATTGCAGGAAGGCTTGCCAATCGGGAAACAGCGCGCGGTCGACGATCTCGATCCGAGTGCCGGATGCGTCGACGTAGTAAGCAAATAGCGCCAGCTCGGATTCCGACACGGCGGCGGTAGCTTCGAAGGTGAACCCGCTATCCTCCAACGCTCTCGCGCCGTCGGCCAGGTTGTCGGTGAAGTAGCCAAGATGGTGGACCGCATTGCCGGGTGCGGCCACCCACGGACTCCCGGGAACCTCTTGGATGAGTTCGATGTGCGGACTGTCTATGGAATAGACGATGGTTGAGGTGAATTCGTGGGTTCCGGCTGCCGCGGTGCGAAATGGAAGCGTGTAGGACAGCGGGGTGATCCACCGGTATCCGGCCAATGTGGTGAAGCGGGCCACGGCGGCCTCGAGGTCGGGCACCACGATGCCCGTGTGGTAGAGATCTTCGGATCGCAGTGTCATGAGTTCCTCGCTATCTGCTGCCGGAGCCAGGCAGTTTCCCAGAAATTCGTGCTATCGGCCAACAGAGCTTCGTGGGCCGCCCGAAGTATCTCGCGCGCACCACGCTGGTCTTCGGAAACGAGCTCGGCGAGATGAATGGCATGCAGTGGACGGCCCGCGCCGAGATGCGCCCGCGCCCGATCCACGAGTGCGTCGGCGCCGGCAAGCTCGACCACGTCGGCAGCGACCGCGTCGAAACCGACGGGGTAGAGCTCGGTCGTCGACCGGTGGTGGAACCAACCGGAGTAGTTTTCCCAGATGGCGCGCACATCCCAGGAGACCTTGCCGTAGCCTTGGCCCACTTCGTATTCCGCGGGCAAGGCGATTTCGCGCATCAGCGTCAGCACGTCCTTGCCGGCGTTCATTCCGGCGACGGTCTGATCGTGCACATACTGGATCGCGTCGCGCAGTCGGGTCAACTCGGCGTCGATGCGGTTCGCTCCCGCAATGGGGCCGAAGTGGCCGGTCACCAAGAGCTCCGGCTGCAGATTGCGCACCCGTTCCACGGATGCGACGGCGGACAGCGCGTCGCGGTAGCGATCACCCCGTATGGTGACCAGATTGGGGATATGTCCGAAGACAGGACCGAAGGTATTGCCACACAAGCAAATCCGCTCCTCCGGCAGCCACACCACCACCGAGTCGGTGGTTTCCCCGCCGGGCACCGAGATGAGCTCCAGCCGCCGCGCGCCGACCTCGAGGGTGAGCGTGTCCTCGAAGTCGAGATCAACCTTCGGGACGCTCTGGCCGGGCAATCGCGAGCTACCAAGACGTCGTTGAGTGGCCTGGATGCCGGCCGCCAATGTGTCTTTGAAGGCGAATGCGCTGCGGCTTGCGCGATACGGGATGAGGCGTTCGTTGTCGTCTCGCCATAGTGTCCAGTTGGCTTGTGCGACAACGGTTGTGTCTGGGTCGCGCACGCTGTCCAGGCCACCGACGTGGTCGACGTGTCCCTGGGTGAAGATGATGTAGCGTACGGGCGACGAGTCGACGGCGTCGAAGTTCGCCCGGTGTACCGGACCCTCGAAGCCCATCCCGGTGTTGACGATGACCCGCCCCTCGGCGGTGGTCAGCAGATAGGTGTTGGACAAACCTGGTGAGCACCAAAGCCCCGGAGCGATCTGCTCCGCCTGCTCGGCAGAAGCCGGGCGCATCGCGTCGGCGCCGGGGCGGGTGCGATAGATCGGTTCGAACATCGCTGGTGTCTCCTTCATTCGGCGCGGACGTCAAACCTGTTGAAGTAGAAGTCGAACCGCTCGCGGAGTTCGTCGGCCGTGATGCCGAAATGCCGTTGCAGCTCGTAGCGGATGCGGCCGTGCTTGCCACGTGGGTTGTTGTCCAGATACTCCTGGAACCGGCCGCGCACCTCCGGTGTCAATTCGACTCCACCGCGGCGATAAAGGTCTTCCAGCAACGGCATTTCGTTGCCGTTGAGATTGTGGAAGCCGATGTCGATGCTGCGTTCGGCGGGCACCAGCTCGCGGTCACGCACACACGCGCTCAACAGTCGGTGCACCCGGTCGCTCCAATAGTCCAGTAGCCAGTCCGAGTCGATGCTGGTGCGGCGCAACCGGTCGGAGTAGGCCATCATCGTGATCGCCGACTGGATGACCGCTGCTGGGTCACGGTGCGTGAAAGCCACGGTCGCGTCGGGGAAGGTCGTCATCAGCGGGCCCAGCTGTTCAGAGTGCTGAGGGCTCTTGAGCACCCAGGTGCGCGGGCCGCGCAGGAATGTCAAGGCCTGCAACACTTTTCTCATGTAGGCGTAGTGCCGCGTCTGATCCAGCCCCAGGTAGTAGTCACGCCAGTCCGGCACCCGCGCATGCCACTCCAGGACGTAGCCGGCCATATCGAGGTCCAGGAGTTCGACTTCCTCCTCGATCGCCTCGGGGAACCTGTCGTGCATTGCGGCCACCACGGGTGCACTCGCCATCAGCGCGTCGTGTTCGGCCTTGGCCCGCGTATAGCGGGGATCGACTCCGAAAATGTCGGGACCCTGGCCGTATGCCGGTATCGGTTCCTGGCTCTCCCAGTACGGTAGTGCGCGCCGTCGTGGGTCGGCCGCAACGAGATTCACCAGATGCGTGGTGCCCGACCGCGGCATGCCGACCACGATCAATGGCGTCTCGATCGGGATCGACTCGATCTCGGGATATCGCTTGACGAGGTCGGTCAACGACAACCGGTTCCGCAGCAGTCGAACCACCCGTTGCCGCAACGACGAGCGCGTCAGCTGGGTCAGCCCGTCATCGGCTTCGATCGCGGCCACGTGGATGCTCAAGCGCTCGCCGAAGCCATCCGTGTCATCCAGATCGTCGGCACCGGCCTGCTCTGCGGCCTCGGCGATCATCGCGTCCATGTCGAAGTCGACGTGCCTGGCTTCGGTGTACCGCAGAATCTGACGTTGCACGTCGGTCAGCTCAGGTGACGTCAGATCGTCGAAGTCGATGTCTTCGAAACTCTGGACGGCGTGGATCTCCTGGCCCGCTGAACCCACACGGCCTCCTCGACGTGCCTGGGCGAATATCACACCGACGCTAGCCGTGGACACGACCCGCCGCTAACCCGCCTCCCGCTGAGCGGAGTAGCGTGTGGACGCCACATGTAGAGGGGGTTAGCGATGGCGATGCCGAACCAACCTGTAAACCCGTCCGACCCAGGCGGGGAAGGCCAGTGGGGTTACCCGGGCCAGCCGTCCCATCAGTACGCCGGCTATCCCGGACCTGGCTACGCGCTCGATCCGTCTGCACCCTATGGACGCGATCCAGTCACCGGGATACCCCTCTCGGACAAGTCCGCTGCAGCCGCCGGCTGTCTGCAACTGTTCTTCGGCGTCTTCGGTGTCGGCCGGTTCTATATTGGTTCGAATTCGATCGCCATCGCGCAGTTGTGCCTCGGCCTGTTTGGGTTCTTCTTCAGCTTTTTGCTGGTGGGTCTTCCGGTGCTGTTGGGCGTCGCAATCTGGGCTTTCGTCGACGCGATCATGATGTTCACCGGGAGCGTCCGCGACGGCAACGGCCGGAAGCTGCGCTGAGACCATGCGGCGGTACCCTGCAGCGCGAACCAACCTGGAAACCCGCCCGATACCCCGGGCCGATGCGATCATTGAGTCTCCAAGCGCCCGCTATAGCGTTTGGTGAGTTTTGCTGCCGGACTGTACGGGGTGAACATGACCGATGCTCACGGCGCGAATGCCGAGTTGAGCGCGAAGAGGGCTCAGTGGCAGGAGTGGGCGCGTCAACAATTCAGTGGCAATGAAAGCCAGGTCCAAGCCGCTGCCGACGCGGCTCTACGCGCGGCACTAGCGGGTGCTTCCAGCCAGGAAGCCGCAGCTGCGGCCCGCGAGGCCGCCGGGCGCGCAGGCGCCACGCCGGTCGAAGGCCCGTCCGGCGGCAGGCAGCCTGCTCCACCGTCACCAGCCGGCGGCACCCCGATGCCGTCCGGTGACAACGCGCCGATCACGCGACCGTCGTCTCGAGTCCCGTGGTATCGCAAGCCGCTCGTGCTGCTGACAATCGCAGCGCTAGTCGCAGTTCTGATCGGCGTGGCGATCTGGGCCATTTCGTTGCGTGAGTCGGGCCCCAGTACCCCGCAGACATCCGTCGTTCCGACGACGAGCACGTCGAACCCGACCACGACAACGAAGCGAACGAGGAAACCCAAGACAACCAGCTCGACGTCACCGACCACGGGCGCAGCGAGCACTGGGGGCGTGACAATCACGATCCCGTAACAGTTTCCTGACCGCGGCATCTACTTTCTCGATTCCGGCCCGCCGGTACGCGGGCCGCCGTACTCTCACCAAACCAGTTGTCACAAGCGGCATTAAAGGAGTGCCGCCCAGGGGGTTGGGGGTTCCGATGGTTTGTGTTCTTGTGGCTGCCACGACCGGTTTCGGTGTTATTGGACCGCCGTAGCGGAGACGATACGGCCTACGTTCCAAAGCTCGACGCGACAACGACGGGATCGCCCGCGAGTCACGCTGGTGACTCGCTCCGCGTGTCGACGGCCTTCTCGCCCAAACACAGTGAATACTGCTGGGTGACAACGAGATAACAATTCTCCACCTCGAGGGATTGCGAATCCAGCATGCCCGCAGGGCAACATTATCGTCGCTACGTGCCCCGCCGAACGGCGCTGAAGCTGCCGCTGCTCCTGGCAGTTGGCACGGCATTGGCCCAAATGCCCCGTGCCTCAGCGGAAGAGAGCCGTTGGTCGACGGACCGGGTAAATCGCTGGTATCAAGGGCAAGGATGGCTCGTCGGGGCCAACTACATCACCTCCAACGCCATCAATCAGCTCGAGATGTTCCAGCCGGGCACCTACGACCCGCGGCGCATCGATGCCGAGCTCGGCTTGGCCCGCTTGCATGGGTTCAACACCATGCGGGTTTTCCTGCACGATCAGCTCTGGGCGCAGGACCGCCAACGGTTCCAGACGCGTCTCGCACAGTTCGTCTCCATAGCGGCCCGCCACGGCATCAAGCCGCTTTTCGTCCTATTCGATTCCTGCTGGGATCCGTTGCCCAAGCTAGGCCCCCAGCGCGCGCCGAGACCGGGCGTACACAACTCGGGCTGGGTGCAGAGCCCAGGTGCCGAACGCCTCGGTGACCGGAGCTACATCGCCGTCATGCGTGACTACGTGACGGGCGTGTTGAGCCAATTCCGCAACGACAATCGCGTTCTGGGTTGGGATTTGTGGAATGAACCCGACAATCCGGCTCGCGTGTATCGCAAGGTGGAGCGGGCCGACAAGCTGGAGCGTGTCGAGGAACTGCTGCCACAGGTTTTCCAATGGGCGCGTTCGGTCGACCCTGGTCAACCATTGACCAGCGGCGTATGGGACGGGGCCTGGGGAGATGCGGGGCGCCGCAGCGCCATCGCCAGTATTCAACTGGACAACTCCGACGTGATCACCTTTCACAGCTATGCGCCGCCAGCTGAGTTCGAGAGCCGAATCAACGAACTTTCCCCGCTGGGACGGCCGATCATGTGTACCGAATACATGGCCCGCTCCCAGGGCAGCACGGTGGAATCCATCCTGCCAATTGCCAAGCGGCACAACGTCGGTGCGATCAATTGGGGATTCGTAGCGGGCAAGACTCAGACTTATCTGCCGTGGGATTCCTGGGACCACCCGTACACCACGCCCCCGAAAGTTTGGTTCCACGACCTCCTGCAACCCGATGGGCGGCCCTACCGGGACAACGAAGTGCAGACGGTTAGGGGCCTTTCGGGCAATGTGTTGTTCGCCCAGGACCAGGCCGCCGGGCGCACACGGTAATTGTCGTGGGCCGCGTCGACGGCGGGGTGACCTGCCAGGTGCCCGTCACGACCTGATGTCCTGAAGCGAGCGCGTCGAACGTGGCTGGTATGCACGCGTTTTCGGGGTGTTCGACGAACGGCTCGCGACTAGGCCCGCGACGACCAGCAGCGCCGCATAGACGATCAGGTGGAGGTTTTCCAAGGGCTGCCATCCGACCAGTTTGGGCGCGAACAGGTACAGACCGATGCGCGGCGCGGGGTCGTGCGGCAACGAATGGGCCCATGAACCCATCACCGCCAGCAATGCCGCTACCCCGAGCCACCACCACGAGTTGCTCAGTGCCCGATGCACGAAGTAGACGATCATCGGTACGAGCCACACCCAGTGATGGCTCCAGGTGAACGGTGACACCGCGGAGGCGCTCAGTCCGGCCACGGTGATTGCGAGCAAGGATTCTCCGCGCCGGTACAGGCGCACGGCGATCCACATGCTGAGCGCCACCACGCACACGTCGGCGCCCAGCCACAACCACGGGGGCGGCACTGCAATGGTGAGTCGGGCAATCCCTCCGCGGACAGACTGGTTGGCGACGTGGAAGAGGGCTTTATTGAGTGGGCTGGAGTCGACGAACTTTCCGTGCCAGTACTGCCACGAGTCATTGGGCAGGACGAGCCAGCCCAGCCCTACTGTCGCGACGAAAGTGCCGAAGGCGACACCGGCGGCTCGCCACTGCCGCAAGAGAAGGTAGTACAGGACGAAATAAGCGGGAGTGAGCTTGATGCCCGCCGCGAGCCCGATGCCGATCCCTTTGAACCGGCTGCGCTCGCCCCGCGCGGCGTCCCATAGCACCATCAGCATCAGCAGCAGGTTGATCTGCCCGAAGAACAACGTGGTGCGCACCGGTTCCAAGAACGCGCACGCTATCGCGAGCAGCGCGGAGACGGCCGCGAGATACCGGGTCATGCGGTAGCCCTGTATCCGAAAGCACAGCATCACGGCTACAGCCAGCAGCACGACGTTTATCACCAACCAGATGAACTTGTCTGCGCCGTCGGGTAACCAGACCAACGGCGCGAAGAAGAGGGCCGCGAACGGTGGGTAGATGTATTCGAATTTGCAGTATTCCGGCTTCGCGTACAGCGGCACATCGTTGAGTGCATGCCGACCCCCGTCGCGGTAAATACAGAAATCCCACCCACCTGCGAGCAGGCCGACGTCGCGCGCCCAGAGCGTCACGAGCGTGGTCAGCAGCACACCGGAAAGGGCGGCTGTGACCAGCAGGATCGCGACCGTCGACCATCGGAATTCGAGCTGTCGACCTTCGGACTGAAAGTGCCCTTCCCGTTCCTGCGCGTCGGCTTCGCGCATCTTGCTCCCCCCATAGACGGTCATCGTTACGAGCCATACCCAGTGATGGCCGGGGTAATGCAGCTTGCCCGATGGCGCCTTGGGTCAGTAAATGTGGTCCTGACTTGTCGACAGGCCGTTGTCGCAGGTGATGGTGACGTGCCAAGTGGTCCCTGTCGCGGGGCCACGACGATCGATCCTCGTCTCCGCCGAGCCGGTCACGGTGAAATTGACGCTGTCGTTGTAGTTGATCTTGGTGGCGGGACCCGCGACCGCTACGGCCGTATAGACGCAACCGACCGGCGGTTTGTCTGCGTTATTGGTGATCGCGACGAAGGCAGGTATCCCATTGGGCGACGGGTCGCCGTACCACAGCCTGAGCTCTGAAGGCGGCGGAGGCGGCGGAGGCGGAGGCGCTGCCCTTGGGGGCGCCGCCGCCGGCGGCGGTGCGGTTTCGGGTGCCAGCGTTGAGGCCGTCGGCTCCGGCGTTTCCGAATCGCTCGCAACGAGCGAGAAGCTCGCCGCGCCGGTGCCGGCAGGCGCGGTGCCCGGCTCGTCCGTCGCCGACACGACAATTCCGACCTCGGCGATCAACGCAGCAAACGCAGCCGCAATGAGAATGCGCCGGTATCCCACGGCTGCTTCCTGGTGGCAGGAGTGACTGATGAATCTTTTCATCGCGCACGCCTCCTCGGGCCTGACGCCCCCAAAGGGGTTCGTTTAGCATACGAGCTGCCGGTCGGCAAGAGGCGCCAGAGATTCGGCTCGGACGCCCTCACGTATGTGCTCTATTGCGAATCGGTCTTCAGCTCTGCTCGGGCCTGGTCGATTTGGTCGTAGGCATAAGCCGCCATCGCGGCGGTGGTCATCGCCTCACCGCTGCAGGCTAGCGATTCATAGTTTGAAGCGCCGAGCACCTCACGAAGGTGTGCGATCGCAGCGTTGATCTCGGGTATCCAAGCTTGAGTGACGGGATTCGACGCAGAACCAGCGATGCGTGCGGCAGGTTCGTAGCGTCCAATCTTGTCCAGGAGCGCCACAAGGGCAGCTAAGGGGACCTTCACAACGATGGTGTTGCCCGAGTCATGGTAGTTACGGATGGCGAGGGCGAGGTTATCGAGTGCGGCCACTGGGTCTCCGTGCCTGGCCTCGAGACGACCAAGCACATTCGCGAGATGAGAAACGTTGTAACGGTTACCGCTTTCCTGCGCGATTGCCAAACCTCGGCGTAGAGCATCGCGCGCACGCGTCGGATCGGCGTCGCAACAGGCCATCCCGTAGATCATCAGTGCATACGACACCGCCCACGGATTCGCGATGGTGTTGATCTTCTCGATGAGGTGATTTGCGACGGCGATGGCCTCCGCATGGGCACCGGCTCGCATATATGCGACGACGAGGCCCGTAGTGGTCAAGGCATACGGATCCGCAATGCGCGCTAGTAGGCCGCGGCACCATTCAACTACGCGCTCGGGCTCACCCGTGAAGTTGTGCACCCCGCCAAGCCAGCTCTCAAATCCCGGCGGTGATGCCCTACTCCCGGCGAGGAGGAGCCTCTGACCGGCTTCGCTATAGCGAACTGCCTCCTCCACCCGGCCCACCATCCAGTACGCCGCCGCCATCATGTAGAGGGATGCGAGCTGAGAGTGGTCGGTAATGCGAGCGCGCTCGATAAGCTCGTCGGCCCAGGCGATTGGTTCGTAATTTTCGATCATCAGGCCGAGCACCATGGCATGCGTCGCAACGGAGATCGCTACATCGAGGTCGTTGTGGTCTGCTGCCCACCGGAAGGCAGTGCGCATATTGGCCAGCTCGACGGTAAACCAGTCATAAGCCTGTCTCTGGCGCGGGCTGTCCCATACTGCGAAAACCTCAACCACTTTCCCGGCGAAGTAACGGGCATGCGCGGCCCGGACCTCAGTAGCCGCGCCTTGGGCGACGAGTTGTTCCTCGGAAAACTGACGAATCGTCTCGAGCATCGAAAACCGCGTCTTCCCTGACAACCGATCAGCCACGACAAGCGATTTGCGCACGAGGGCATCCAGTTGATCGAGTACGGCGAGGTCGTCGTCGGAACCCGATATGGCGCAGGCGCTTTGGAGGTCAAATCCGCCGGCGAAGACCGAACAGTAGTCCAGCAGTGTCTTTTCGTTCTCTTCGAGAAGGTCGTAGGACCATGCGACCGCCTGGCGCAATGTTTGGTGTCGTTCTAGTCCGCGTCGTGATCCGACCAAGAGCCGGAACCGCTGACTGAGACGGTTTCGCATTTCTCTCGGGGTCATCGACGCCATGCGTGAGGCGGCTAGCTCGATAGCCAACGGGATGCCGTCGAGTTGATTGCATATATCCACCACCGCCGTAGCTTCATCGGCGTTTCCGAGCGAGAATCGCGGCGAAACAGCTTGCGAGCGTTCGACGAATAGGGATACTGCGGCAGAGTCGGTTCCCGCATCGACCTCCAGCGAGGGGACGGGCCATGAGTGCTCGTCGGTGATTCGTAATGCTTCTCGGCTGGTGGCCAGGACCGTCACTGTCGCGGAATGCGTGAGAATGGCTTCGATCAGGTCGGCGGCGGCGTCGAGAACGTGTTCGCAGTTGTCGATCACCAACAGCCGGACTCGGCCCTCCAATGCTGCCGCCACCGAGTCGCTCACGGTCTTGTCGGGCTGCTGGGTGATGCCGAGCACTGATGACACTGCATCCGGCACTGCTGCCGGATCGGTGACCGCGGCCAACTCGAAAATCCAGACGCCGTCGGGAAACTCATCGGCCAGCCGCGTCGCTACCTCCAACGCCAGGCGCGTCTTGCCCACTCCGCCAACGCCGGTCAGCGTCACCACCCGGTGGGACCGCACCGCATTTCTGATCTCGGCGACCTCCGACTCGCGCCCAATCAAGCTCGAGGTCGCAGGTCTCAGATTTCCAGGCGTCGTATCCAGCGCCCGAAGCGGCGGAAACTCCGTGCGCAGTCCCTGCGCCCGGACTTGAAATACCTTGACCGGCATGGGCACACCACGCAGCCTTCGCGGTCCCAGATCGGCCAGGTCTACTCCGTCGAGCAGAACGGCTGTCGAATCAGCCAGTAGGACCTGGCCGCCGTGGCCTGCCGCCATTACTCGGGCCGCTCGGTTGACTACCGCACCGAAGTAGTCCCCGTCCCGCAGCTCAGCCTCACCGGTCGCCAGCCCCATCCGCACTGGCAAACTCAGTTCCCGCTGGGCCGCGACCGCAGCATCCACCGCACACTTTGGTGACGCGAACGCGGCGCACACCCCGTCGCCGGTGTGCTTGAACAACCAACCGTCATGTTTCTCGATCACCGAGTGCAATACCTCGTCATGAACGGCCAGCGCCTCCCGCATGCCATCCGCGTCTGCTTCCCACCGAGGTGTCGAACCCTCGATATCAGTGAACAGAAACGTCACGACCCCGGAAGGCTGGCCGCCCGGTGTGGCTTTCACGGCCCTGCGAAGTCGCCGACGGCGGTCATCTTGTTGCCGTCCCAAGAGGTGGCGAAGCCGCCTGCGTTGAATGCGCAGTTCAGGATGATCGCTCGGTGTGCAGGGCTTCCCATCCACCAGTCGAGCGCGGCGCTTGGAGTCGCGGCGGATCCGGTGCCCCAGTAGACGATCTCGCCGGTGCGGCCGACCCTGGTGTAACCAGCATCCGCGATCCGCATCTGCGGTGAAGAGCCGTCCGATCCGGTATGGCCGTCCAGACCGTTTCTCAGCATGTCGTTGGCGTGGCGCTGCGCCGCCACTGTCAACCGCGGGTCGTCGCCGATTCCTCCGCATGTCTGGCGAAGCCGGTTGACGCCACTGTGCACCGCGGTCCCCAAATCGTCTGCGCGCGCGACGTTTTCAGCGACCGCGCTGAGACCCATCGGAACAACAGCGCAGATCGAGAAGGCGATGACAATCCTGACTTTCGTCGTCATGTTGCCTCTTGCCACACACGCTCGATTTGCTGTCTTCAGCAAACAGAATGCACGTTCACCACGCCGATATGTGCGGGATGCTCGAATTCGGGCGGAATTCAGCCGTGCTTGGCAGCCTCCTGGGCGAGCTGCACGCGCGAGGTCAGGCCCATTTTCGTGTAAACGTGCGTGAGATGGGCTTGGACCGTGCGTGGGGAGACGAACAGCCGTGCGGCAATGCTCTTATTGTCCAGTCCTTCGCCGACCAATCGCACCACGTCGAGTTCGGCTCGGGTGAGCGACGCCCAACCGCTGCTGACGCGCTTGCGCTCTCCGCGACCTCGGCGAACATAGGCGATGGCTTCCTCGATGGTCAGCGAGGCACCCTCATCCCATGCGGCACGGAAGTCGCTGTCGCTCAGATGATCTCGGAGAGTCGTGAGTAGGTGTTCATAGTCTGCCTCGAATATCCTGAATCGAGCGACACCCGTCTGCTGCCGAGCGGCATCTGCCGCGCCAAGTAGGCGCGCAGCTTCTCGACGATTTTCCGCTTCCGCCGCGACATAGGCGAGGCATTCGAACGCATCCGGAACGGTCATGTAGCCATGCGTTTCGACCGCAACATCGAGCGCGTCGCGAGCGTCAAGGTTGGCCTGCTCCAGCTCCCCCTGCGCGATCCCGACGCGGGCCCGAGAGGAAAGTGCCGCGACAAGTGAAACGCCGTTCGACATCGCGACCACCTCGTCGGCCCGGCGTCGGGCTGCTGTGAGCTCGCCGCAGGCCAACAGCGGCAACGCGATGACCCCATAGGAAAGCATCGTTGCCCGCGTCAGCGGTGTACGCAGCAGCGCTGCTTCGTAGGCTTCGAGAGCCGCTCTCGCATCGCCCGCCGTCAGGTTGACAAGGCCGAGCACCGAGTACCCGAAATGGTCGGCGAGGTCGCCGAGGTCCGTCTGGTCATTCAGGTACGCATCCGCCGCGGCCTTCGCATCGTCGACGTCGCCGCACCACGCCAACGCAAAAGTCAGGCCCAAAAGGGCGGACACTCTGCAGAACGGATCATGCGCGGCGGTCGCTTCGGCGAGGACGTCGCGCAGCGGGGCGATAGCCTGCGTTGGCTGGCCTCGATCGGTGTGGGTGTTCGCCAGCGCCAACCGGCACAGACGGCTGTTGAAGTCATCGCCGATCGTCTCGGCAAGTTCGTAGCCTTCGCCGGCCACCGCACTCATCGAGACGTGGTCCCCTACGCTCATCGCGGCCACTACATGCCAGCCGAGAATCTGACTGAGCCGCCACCGATCATCGAGTTCGCGCGCGAGGTTGCCGGCCTCATCGAAATCCGACCCAGCGACCTCGAAGTCGTGGGCATAGACGAAACCGTGGGCAATGAGGCACGCATGACAAGGGCCGGGTCTGCGATCTCGCGGGCCCGGGCAAGCGCCTCGTCGGCGACCGCCGCACCCGCGGTGGAACCGACGTACGCAAGCAGTAGCGCTTTGTCGGCGAGCGCTCGCACCCGTGCCGGCGGCTGATCGTCATCGGCTTCGGTTGCGGCGGCCAGGGCCGCGTCGAGCCAACCGAGCCCTTCCCGGATACGCCATCGCGAAAACCACACCGGCTGCAGCGACGCGGCAAGCCTCAGCGCGGTTGTGGTGTCGGAGTTTTCGAGACTCCAGGCAAATGCGCTTCTCAGGTTGTCGAACTCGACCAACGCCTGAGCTAGCCGCCGCGCATGGCCGGCGTCGGTCGGTGAGTCGAGTTCAGCTGCCATCGCCGTGTAGTAGTCGCGATGCCGGCCGCCTGCCAAATCGGTTTCGCCGGAATCGCCGAGCTTCTCCAGCGCGTACTGGCGCACAGTCTCCAGTAAGCGGTATCGCGTTCGGCCGCCTTGGTTTTCGGTGACCAGCAGCGATTTGTCGACCAGTAGGGTGAGTTGGTCGAGGACCTGATAGCGCTCACTGCCTTCGTCACCGGCTATTGCGTGTGCGGCATCAAGGTCGAAGCCACCCAGGAACACTGCCAGCCGGCGAAACAACACCCGCTCGGTCTCGGTCAACAGCGCATGCGACCAATCCACTGAAGCGTGCAATGTCTGCTGACGGCGCACCGCCCTACGCGCGCCGCCTGCCAACAGTCGGAAGCGGTCGTGTAGTCCGGCAAGGATCTCGTCGAGCGTCAGCGCCCGCACCCGGGCGGCGGCAAGTTCGATCGCCAGCGGCATGCCGTCAAGTCGCCGACAGATCTCCGTCACCGTCGCCGCATTGTCCTCGCCGATTTCGAAGTCGGGTTGCGTGCGGCGGGCGCGGTCTGTGAACAGCTCGATCGCCTCGTCGGTCAGCGACAGCGACGGCACCACGAACGTCACCTCACCGGGGATCCCGAGTGGTTCCCGGCTCGTGGTCAGAAGCCTCAATTCGGTGCATGCACTGAGCATTTCAGATGCAAGCGAAGCGCTCGCGTCCAGCAGATGTTCACAATTGTCGAACACAATCAGCAGTCGTCGGCGGGAGATGAACCGTACCAGCGTGTCGCCCGTTGAGCGCCCCGGCGCATCGGGCAGGCCCAACGCACGTGCCACGGCGACGGGTACGACGTCGGGATGGGTGATCGGAGCCAGGTCGACATACCAGACTCCGTCGGGAGTGCGACCTGTCAGCGCGGCTGCGACTTCCACCGCCAATCGGGTCTTTCCCGCGCCGCCGGCACCCGTCAGCGTCACGAGCCGGTCGGTGTCCAGCAGCTCCATCACCCTCGCCATCTGCGCGCCGCGACCGACGAAGCTGGTCAGCTGGGCCGGAAGGTTATGCGCCGCAGGGGCATTCGTAATCCGAAGGGGTGGAAACTCGTTGCACAGGTCTGGATGACACAGCTGAAAGACTCGCTCTGGCCGCGAAAAGTCCCGTAGCGGATGCGATCCCAGGTCGGTAAGCGCGACGGCGGCGGGAAGCTGATCGACGACCAGCAGCTCCGTTGCACCGGACAATACGGTCTGATCACCATGAGCGAGGTCGCGCAGCCGCGCGGTGCGATTGATCGTCGAACCGATGTAGTTGCCTTCGTCGCGCAGTTGCACGTCGCCGGTGTGCACGCCGATGCGCAGCTTGATCGGTGCCAGCGGTGCCTGCTGCAAGTCGAGTGCGCATGCCACCGCGTCGGCGGCACGGGAGAACGCGATCACGAAGCTGTCACCTTCGCCTTGCTCGACAGGTCGTACACCGTGATGCGCGGCGACGGCTGCGGCCAATGTCCGGTCGAGGCGCTCGACAGCGGCCTTCATCGCGTCAGGCTGGGTCTGCCACAACCGCGTCGAACCTTCGACATCGGCCAGCAGCAACGTGACCGTTCCAGTCGGAAGCTCGCTCATGTCCAGGCTCTTCCAGCTAGTTTCGTTCATGCTAGCCAGCATGCGTTGAGGTCTATCGCCGAAACATCAGCGAAATCGCCAAAGGTTTGAGCGTGGGCATGCGTACATACGCATCGGGCCACCGATGATTTAGGCGGATTGGCCGATGGTTCGCCCTGCGGCGCCGCCGGATAGTCGGCGCATGACGAAAACCATCACGGGATACGACTTCATCGTGGTCGGCGCCGGCTCGGCGGGTTGCGCGGTCGCCGGGCGATTGGCAACCGAGTCGACGGCACGTGTGCTGCTGATCGAAGCCGGCGGCTCCGATCGACGGTTCACGATCCGGGTGCCGCTGATCGCGTCCATGCAGTACGGGACTTCGCTGGACTGGGCGTACGAGACCGAACCGGAGTACGGCTGCGCCAACCGCCGGATCGCGCAACCGCGCGGCCGTGTCCTCGGCGGCTGTAGTGCGATGAACGCCATGTTCTGGGTCAAGGGCAGCAATCTCGACTACGACGGCTGGCAGCTAGCCGGTTGGGGCTGGAATGACGTGGCGCCGGTGTTCGATCGGATCGAGCTCGGTTCGATGCACATCACCCGCTCGCCATACCCCGATGAACTGTCTCATCGTTTCGTCGCCGCAGCGCGGGCCGCGGGTGTCGCGATCAGCGACGACGTCAGCGGACCAGAGCTCGACGGTGCGGCGATAACGCCGGTCAACATTTACCAGGGTCAACGCTGGAGCACGGCGCGTGGCTACCTCCGGGGCCAGGACAACCTCACGGTCGTCACCAAGGCTTTGGTCAACCGCGTGATCATTCGCGACGGTCGTGCCGTCGGAATCGAATACCGTCGCCGCGGACGGATGCACCAGGCTTTTGCCGACCACGAGATCGTCCTGAGTACCGGCGCATTCGGCACGCCACAGCTGCTGCAGCTTTCGGGCGTCGGTCCAGCGGATCACCTGCGACGGGTGGGGGTCACCCCGCTAGTCGACAGTCCCCGCGTCGGTAAGGGCTTGACTGACCACCCGTTGTTTTGGGCCGTATGGTCCCTCCTGCCCGGTTATGTCGGCCTCTCGGACGTCGCGAACCCAAAATGGTTGCTGCAGTGGCTGTTACGTCGCAGTGGGAAGCTGGCCAGTAACGGTGGGGAGGCGCTGGCCCATATCCGCTCGACGGTCGAAGCCCCGGCGTGCGACGTTCAGCTGATCTTCACCCCGGCCGACGCCAGGGCCAAACCTCGTGGGGGAAGATTTGCGCCCGCGCTGTCGGTCGGGCACTCGTATTGGACACCGAAGAGCCGCGGAAGCGTTTTGATTCGTGCATCGGATCCCGCTGTACCACCGGCGATTCGGATGAACCTACTCAGCGATCGCGATGATGTCGACGCACTTGTCCGCGCGGTTCAGCGCACTCGCGACATCATCGGCACTGAGCCGATCGCAGCAGCCGTCGAGCGTGAGCTTCTTCCGGGCTACGGCGAGGATCTCGAGGCCTGCATCAGGAACACCGCGCAAACCACCAGCCATCCGGCGTGCACCGTGGCGATGGGCAGGGACGCCGACAGCCCGCTTGACGAGAAGCTACGCGTTCGCGGGGTGGACAACCTTCGGGTAGCCGACGCGTCGGCGCTACCCGAGATACCCCGCGCGAACACGAATGCTCCCTCAATTATGATCGGCGAGCGGTGTGCGGATTTCCTCTTGCGGCTCGGAGTGGATGTCGCCATCAGCAAGACCAAAAGCACGTTTGGGCATTGACTTTGCGCTGAGGGGCGGCTCACTCGCACTTGTGAGCCGTATACGCAGCGCCAACGGCGAGATGCAGGGTAATTGGCGATAGCTGCCGCCGCGGCGTGGCGTACAGGTGGATGCGCCATTTTGTGTGAGCATCATCGAAAGGCGCCACCAAGCGATAACCGACCAAACTCCGCTTCGCCTCGCGACTGGCTCAACCGCGAAAGGGATGAAATGAACGTCAGTCAGGTCAGTCAGGTCACTCAGAAATTGCAAGTGGCCCGCAATCTCGTTGCGCAAGGCTGGATTGCCGGTGGCCACGTAAGTCTAGGGACTGACGGACTGCGCAGGTACTGTGCCAGGGGCGCTCTCAACAAGGCGTTCTTTGGCCGTGCCACATCTCAGGCAGAGATGACGCCGGACGATGAATTGCGTTTGGCGCAGCGGCTCCTCGCGGAGGCAATGCACGGTTCGGTCCTCGACGGATCAGACGCGACGGCGATCCGCCACGCGATCAGCACTTGGAATGACAGCCGGGCAGGACGGAACCCCAAGGCGCATGTGCTGGCTGCCTTCGACATGGCGATTGCCGAGTGCCAGCGGTTAGAGGCCCACGCCGAGTAAGTCGCATCAGCGGCGCGATTGCCGGTTTCCATTCACGCCGAACCCGATCGAGCGAATTTCCGTCTATTCCCTGACCTGGTCGCGAAGCCTCGGTGTGGAGAAAGCCAATAAGCTGTAGCAACCTTGAAATCCAGCAATGTAATTTCACGGTTAACGCCTAAACCTTGAAAAGATACGGCTTGATTTGAAGGTTGCATCCCTGCTCGGTCATCCGGCTCAGGTGTGGGCACGGGCCGCTGGAGACCACCCATCGAGTCCAGCAAAACCGCTTCTACCAGCAGAATTACCGCGGTGTGAAGGGCGGTGGCGGAGGGATTTGAACCCTCGGACGGTGTTAGCCGTCACACGCTTTCGAGGCGTGCTCCTTAGGCCGCTCGGACACGCCACCGTCGAGCAGCTTACCGAACCAAGCCCCGGTCACCCCAATCGCTGGCGGGCGAAGAACGCCTCCAGCGGTGCCGCACACTCCTCGGCCAGGACGCCGCCGCGCACGGCCGGGCGATGGTTGAGGCGCCGGTCGCGGACGACGTCCCACAGCGATCCGACGGCCCCGGTCTTGGGCTCCCACGCGCCGAACACCAGCCGCTCGACGCGGGCCAGCACCAGCGCACCGGCGCACATCGTGCACGGTTCGACGGTTACGGCCAGCGTCGTCCCCTGCAGCCGCCACCCGTCGCCTAGTACGGCGGCCGCCGCCCGTAGCGCAAGGATCTCGGCGTGCGCGGTCGGATCCCCAAGAGCCTCACGGGCATTCACCGCGCGGGCGAGTTCGGTGCCGTCGGGGCCGACGATCACCGCACCGATGGGCACGTCACGCGGACCGGCCGTCGCGGCAACCGCCAACGCGGCGCGAATCAGATCTTCGTCGGTCACCGGCCGAGGCGATCACCGACCGAGGCGGTCGATCACCGCCGACAGCTGGTCGGCAAAGCCCATCTCCCGGGCGATTCGGCCCAGTTGCTCGTCGGCGTACAGGTCGGTCTCGTCGAGGATGACCCCCAGCACCGCCTCGGGCAGCCCGATGTCGGACAGCAAACCGAGGTCGCCCTCTTCGAACGGCTCGGCGTCCTCGAGGTCCTCCGGATCGATGTCGGCGTCCAGATTGTCCAGGACCTCTGCGGCGATGTCGTAGTCCAGCGCGGCGGTGGCGTCGGACAGCAGCAGCCGCGTCCCGGACGGTGCCGGGCGCACGATGACGAAGAATTCGTCGTCCACGTCGAGCAGCCCGAAGACGGCGCCGGCGCTGCGCAGTTCACGCAACTCCGTCTCGGCGGCCGACAGGCTCGTCAGCGACTTGGGCGCCATTACCGAACAGCGCCATTGGCCCTCTTCACGCACGACCGCGACGCCGAAGCCGTCCGGCGCGTCCGCCGACGGGCCTGGTGCTTGGGCCCGTTGTGCTCCCATGGGCGCCTACGCTAGTCGCTGACCTGGCCTCTGACCAGATGAGCAGCCCGACCTCAAGACAGCGCGACCGTCGAGCTGTGCCAACCTTGGTCTGTGGTGCAAAGGCCGGTGTGCGTGCTCGGGCTGGGGCTGATCGGCGGTTCGATAATGCGTGCGGCCTCGGCTGCCGGACGCGAGGTATTCGGCTACAACCGGTCGGTGGAGGGCGCGCAAGGTGCCCGCTCCGACGGTTTCGACGCCACCACCCAACTCGGCGAAACGCTGCGCCGGGCGGCCGACACCGAGGCGCTGATTGTGCTGGCCGTGCCGATGCCCGCGCTGCCGAGCATGCTCACCCACATCCGCGATCTGGCCGCGAACTGCCCACTGACCGACGTCACCAGCGTCAAAAGCGCCGTGCTCGACGAGGTCGTGGCAGCCGGGCTGCAGGACCGGTTCGTCGGCGGTCACCCGATGACGGGCACCGCGCACTCGGGGTGGGCCGCGGGCCACGCCGGGCTGTTCGCCAGAGCCCCCTGGGTGGTCAGCGTGGACGACCATGTCGACCCCGCGGTGTGGTCGATGGTGATGACGCTGGCCCTGGACTGCTTGGCGGTAGTGGTTCCGGCCAGATCGGACGAGCACGACGCCGCAGCGGCCGCCATCTCACATTTGCCGCACCTGCTCGCCGAGGCGCTGGCTATCACCGCCGCCGAGGTTCCGCTCGCGTTCGCCCTGGCCGCCGGTTCCTTCCGGGACGCCACCCGAGTGGCAGGCACCGCTCCGGACCTGGTGCGTGCGATGTGCGAAGGCAACTCCAGCCAGCTGCTGCCGTCGGCCGACCGCGTCATCGACCTGCTCAGCCGCGCCCGTGACTCGCTGGCCGCCCACAACTCGGTTCAAGAGCTCATCGAAGCCGGCCATGCAGCACGAACGCGGTACGACAGCTTCCCGCGCTTCGACATCATCACCACGATCATCGGCGCGCCGAACTGGCGCGAGGAACTCGCCGCAGCCGGCCGGGCGGGCGGGGTGATCAGATCCGCTCTGCCAGGCCTGGATAGTCCTCAATGAAACCGTCAGCATCGACGGTCACCGTGGTGTCGGCCACCGGTGACCGCAGTTTGATCCCGTTCAGCCGTCCCTGGCTGGTGTAGCTCACGGTCGCCGCGGTGACAGACATGTCGGGCACGTTGACATAGACCATTGGCAGCACGATCGTGTCCGAGCGTTCGTGTAGACCCAACCGCCGGATCGGCAGCGCGTTGAAAAATGGGCTGAAGACGACGTCGACGTCAAGGGCGCCGTTGTATCCGGCTCGGCGCTCCCCCTGGTGGTCGGTGATCAACCACATGTTTTCCTCGTCGCGCGCGATTGCCAGCTGCCGTTCCCGCTCTGCCAGAGTGACGGTGAGTCCGAACCGCTTAGTGGCGCCGCTTTCATCGGTCTGCAGTTCGTAGTAGGCGCCGAACGCCGGGTTGCCTGCGGTAGCCGCTGCCACGATGCGGCCATTCGCCCGGATTCGCTTGCCAGACAACTGCACTCGCACTGATTCCATGCGCGAGACGTCTTGCGCACGCCAGGTCAACATCGCCGGCCATACGCGCGGAGTCGAATCAGAAGAGGCTGCGTTCACTCATCTACCGTAGAGCGTGTCCGCCGACCGCGGCAGGGCTGGTTTACGCAGCCGGCCAGTGCCGGGCACCGACGCCCACACGGCCAGCGCCAGTAGCCCATCGAGGATCAGCGCCAACGCCGCCACCATCAGCGCACCGACCAGGGCGAGGTGAAACTGGCGCACCTTGATCCCGTCGATCAGGTAGCCCCCGAGCCCGCCGAGGCTGGCGTAGGCGGCCACTGTCGCGGTGGCGACCACCTGCAGTGTCGCGCCCCGCAACCCGCCCAGGATCAGCGGCAACGCGTTGGGCACTTCCACCCGCAGCAGCACCTGGGTTTCCGTCATCCCCATGGCGCGGGCGGCGTCCACCACCGTCGGGTCGACGTTGGCGATGCCCGCGTAGGTGCCGGCCAGCAGGGCCGGAACACCCAGCAGCATCAGGGCAAACAGGGGCGGCCCCAGGCCCAGCCCGAACAACAGCACGCCGAGCAACAGCACTCCCAGCGTCGGCAACGCGCGCAACCCGTTCACGGCACCGACCACCAACAGCGTGCCGCGGCCGGTGTGCCCGATGATCAACCCGATCGGCACGGCGATCAGCGCCGAAGCCGCCACCGCCAGCGCGGTGTATTCCAGATGCTCCGCGATGCGCGCCGCCAGCCCGACCGGACCGGTCCAGTTGTCGGCGGTCAAGATGTAGGACACCGCCCGCTGCACGAAGTTCATCGCGCACCGCCCACTATCGGGGCTGCCACCGAACGACGGTGTGCTCGCGCGGCACGCTCCCACGGGGTTGCCAGCCGCCCGATCAGGTCGATCAGCACGTCGATGACGATCGCCAGGCTGAACAGCGCGATGATGCCGGCAACGATCTGGTCGCTCTTGTTGGCCTGGTAGCCCTCGGTGAACCAGGTGCCCAGGCCGCCGATGCCGATCACCGAACCCACCGAGACCATCGCGATATTGGTCACGACGACCACTCGCAATCCGGCAACGAGTACCGGAATTGAAAGCGGCAGTTCGACTTTCAGCATCCGGGTGATCGTGGGGTAGCCGACGGCGGTCGCGGCGTCACGCACCTGCGCCGGTACCGCGTCCAGCGCCTCGAGCACCGCGCGCACCAGCAGCGCGGCGGTGTAGGCGGTCAGCGCGACCATGACATTGGCTTCGTCGAGGATGCGGGTTCCGATGATCATCGGCAAGGCCACGAACAGCGCCAGCGACGGGATGGTGAACACGACGCTCGCGGTTGCCGTCGTCAGTCGCCGTGGCGTCGGCGCCCGCTGCACCAGCATGCCCAACGGCACCGCGATGGCAAGCCCGATGAGCACCGGCAGCAACGCCAGGCGCAGGTGGACCACGGTCAGCGCCCAGGCGTCGGGTAGATGGGTGAGCAGATAGTGCATGCCTCAGGCCCTTTCGGGCTTGCGCCGGGCTTCGGCGGCGGCGAGCACGTCGGTGGCCACGACTCCGCCGACCGCCTTGCCCGCCTCGTCGACGACGACGCCCACCGAAGACGGCGACGACAGCGCCGCATCCAGTGCCTGGCTGAGGTTGCCGCCCAGGTGGAACACCGAACCGACGGCGCTCATGCTGTCGGACAACGCCGTTCCGGCGCGATGCCGGCGCAGACCGTCGGCGTCGATCCAGCCCAACGGCGTGCTCTCGTCGTCAACCACCAGCGACCAACCTTGTGCCGGCTGAGTTTCCTCGTCGCCAAGTCCATCCGCACGGATTCGCTCGATGTCGTGCAACGGCAGGCCGTCGGCGTCCATCAGCTGCAGCCACCGGTAGCCGCGGCCCAGACCGATGAACCGCGACACGAACTCGTTGGCCGGCTCCGACAACAACCGCGCCGGCTCGTCGTACTGCTGCAGCACTCCGCCCCGCCCGAACACCGCGACTCTGTCGGCGAGCTTGAGCGCCTCGTCGATGTCGTGCGTCACGAAGACGATGGTCTTGCGCAATTCGCTTTGCAGGCGCAGTATCTCGTTCTGCAGCTCATGGCGCACCACGGGGTCAACGGCCGAGAACGGCTCGTCCATCAACAGGATCGGCGGATCTGCGGCCAGTGCTCGCGCGACCCCGATCCGTTGTTGCTCTCCGCCGGACAGTTGTGCGGGATAGCGGGTGGCGAGATTGGGGTCCAGCCCCACTCGTTCGAGCACGTCATAGGCGGCTTTGCGAGCGGCCTTGCGGGACTGGCCTTTTAGCACCGGCACGGTCGCCACGTTGTCGATGACCCGTTGATGGGGCATCAGGCCCGCGTGCTGGATGACGTAGCCGATTCCCAGGCGCAGCTTCACCGGGTCGACGCCTGCCACGTCGGACCCGTTCACGGTGATGGTTCCCGAGGTGGGCTCGACCATCCGGTTGATCATCCGCAACGCGGTGGTTTTTCCGCTGCCGGAGGACCCGACGAAGACCGTCAACTTGCCGTCGGGGACCTCGAGGCTCAGCTGGTCGACCGCGGTGGTGCCGTCGGGAAATACCTTGCTGACGCGGTCGAAAGTGATCACCTGGCCGCCTATTTCCCGATCGGGTGGTCGAAGCCGTTGTCGCGCACCCAATTTCGCGCGGCTTGATCGGGATCGATGCCACCATTGCCCGATACCGAGGCGTTGAGTCCGGCCAGACCAGCGGTGGTGAGCTTGGCCGACACGGCATCCAGCACATCCTTCAGGCGGTCCGATTTCTTCTGCGAATTAACCAGCGGCACAATGTTTCCGGCCAGGAAATTGTGCTCTGGGTCCTCAAGTGCGACCAGGTGGTTTTGCGGGATCGCCGGCGACGTGCTGAAGATGTTTGCCGCGGTGACCCTGCCTTCCGCCAAGGCACGCACCGTCACCGCACCTCCACCGTCGTTGACGGCAACGAAGTTGCCGGGGGCGATATCGAGGCCGTACTTCTGCCGCAGTCCCGGCAACCCGGCCGGTCGGGTTTGAAACGCCGACGGCGCGGCGAACTTAACCTCCGCCGAATGTGCGGCCAAGTCTGCGATTGTTCGCAGGTTCCACATGGCGGCAGTGCCATCGGTGACGGTGACCGTATCGGTGTCCGAGGCCGGCGACGGCGTCAGGATCGACAAATCTCCGGGCAGCCGTTTGTACAGTTCCAGCTCGACGGCGTCCAGCATGGTCGCCGTGGCGTTGGGCGCAAAGTAGAGAAGCAAGTTCCCGATGTACTCCGGCACCAGGTCGATGGAGTGGTCTTTGAGCGCCGGGATATAGGTTTCGCGGCTGCCGATCCCCATCCGTCGGCCGATGTCGAAGCCGTTGGCCTGCAACGCCTGTGCATAGATTTCGGCGACGATCTCAGATTCGGGGAAGTCAGCGGATCCGACCACGATGGATTTCATGCTGCGGGTTTCGGGGCCCAGCGGATCGGAGTTGCTGCACGCCGCCACCAGAAACACCGTCGCCAGACACAAGGCCGCGGGAATCTTCGCGCTCAGCGCGCGCCGCAGCGTTGTCATGCTGCAGACACTAACGGCCCAGGGCGGGAAAAGCCGCTATGGCCGCTGGCGGGCACGGTTCCTGACGGTGGCGACCCGCCGCACCCGGCTTCGCCGCGCTTGCGATCGCCACGGTTCCTGACGATGGCGACCCGCCGCGCCCGGCTTCGCCGAGCTTGCGATCGCCACGCATTGGCTGCGTGGCGCCGTTTCATTCCGTCGCGAATGGGGCAAAGATGGCTACATGAGCAGCACTCCCTCTGCCTTGCCCGACGAACCCGCCGGTAAGCCTGCGCCAACCCCGCCGCCCCCGCCAGCGCCAGCACCAGCGCCGCGCACCAAAACAAAGGTCGTGGATCCGGCCGTCGGACTGACCCGCGCCGGTGCCCTATGGGCTTCGCTGGTCATGGGCTTTCTCGTACTTATCCTGCTGCTGGTGTTCGTCACCCAGAACATCGAATCCGCGACGTTCTTCTTCTTCGGCTGGAAGTGGAGCCTGCCGAAAGGGGTGGCCATTCTGCTCGCGGCAGTGGGTGGTGGGCTGCTCACTTTCGCGGTCGGCACGGCGCGGATTCTTCAGCTGCGGCGAGCTGCCAAGAAGCACGCCATGGCTCCCGAAGACTAAGCGTCTTCGGGTCCCGCGCTTCCGTTGCCGCAGACTCGAATAACGGCTAGAGCTTGGCGAGTTCGGCGAGCCCGCGGGAGATCAGCGGCGCCACGACTTCGGGCGCGTCGGACGTTTCGTCCCTCCCCTGCGCCTTTTCCGACATGCGTCTGCGGAAATCGATACCGGCCGCGATGATGGCCAGCTTGAAGTAGGCCAACGCCATATAGAACTCCCAATGGCCCAGGGACAGCCCGGACACCAGCGAGTAGCGGTCGGCGAGCTCGTCGGCGGTGGGCAGCAACGGGGATGTCCAGGCGGCCTGCGTATTGACGATCAGATCCAATGCCGGATCGCGGTAGACGCACATCAGAGCGGCGTCGCTGAGCGGATCCCCCAGCGTCGAAAGCTCCCAGTCCACGACCGCGCATACCCGCGTCGGGTCGTCCGCATCCAGGATCGTGTTGTCGATCCGGTAGTCGCCGTGCACGATCGAGGTGCGGCTCTGCTGCGGAATCGATTGCTGCAGACCGGAATGCAGTCGCTGGACGTCGGCGTCGCGGTAGTCGTCGGGCAGGCGCACCAACTCCCATTGCGAACCCCAACGACGTACCTGGCGCTCCAGGTAGCCGCTGGGCCTGCCGAAGTCACCGAGCCCGACCGCGTTCGGGTCGACGCTGTGCAGGTCGACGAGCACTCGAATCAGCGAGTCGACGCAGCCGTCGATGGTCCTGCGGCCGAGCGCTTCGAGTTGCGCACGCCGGCGCACCACTTGTCCGGCAACGAATTCGACGATCTGAAACGGCGCACCCAGCACCGAATCGTCCTCGCACAGCGCGATCGTGCGCGCCACCGGGACTGGTGTTTCCTGCAGCGCTGCGACGACCTTGTACTCGCGGGACATGTCGTGCGCCGACGGTGTCAGGCCGTGCAGTGGCGGACGCCGTACCAGCCAGTTGGTCTTGTCGTCGTAAACCCGGAACGTCAGGTTGGAGCGACCACCGGAAATGAACTCGCCGCGCAGTTCGCCGTCGCGCGCGATGCCGAGCGCACGCAGGTATCGGTCCAGTGCGGCCAGGTCGAGTCCGTCGAGACGGTCAGCCGAAGTCACCTGACTTGTTTACCACCGCGCTGCTGATGCCATCGACTCTGCGCCTGTGGCGTCGACGCTGCATTGGCGCCTCACCACCGCTGATTGCGCGGCAGCAGGTCCCAGACGTGTTCGGTGGAGTTGACCGTCGACACCGTGGCCTGACCGGTCCGGGAGAACAGCAGCCGCGTCACCGACGCGTAGTCGATGGGGAACGACAACAGCCGGGCCGTGCCCAGGATCTCGTGCAGCAGGACGTTGATCACCCCGCCGTGGCTGAACACCGCGACGGTGTCATCGGGATCGGCTTTGGCGACGAGGTCGTCGACCGCCGCGCGAACGCGTGCCCGGAATGCGTCTTCGTCGACCGCGCTGGGCAGTCGGCCCTCGGCCATGCGCGCCCACTCGTCGGGGTTTTCCCGACGGATCTGCTCGACGGGGATGTACAGCGGAAGGTCGCGGTCGTACTCGGCGAACCGGTCGTCGATGTCGACGGGCAGCTCACACGCCACCGCCACCGGTTCGGCGGTCTGGATGGCCCGCCGCTGCGGGCTGCTCACCACCCGTGAGATCGGAAATCTGGCAAGCGCCTTGGGTAGCCGGGCGACCTGCGCAAACCCCTCCTCCGACAGGTCCGGGTCGGAGCCCTCACCGTGTTCGCTGCGCAGCGGCAACGCATGCCGGACCAGAAGCAGTTGCATGGCCCAAGCCTCGCATGCGGAATTCCAGCCTTTCCAAGCCGCCGGAGAATGCTATTCTCTCTCAGGAGATTGGGGTGTGCATGGATGCGGATGTTCTCGGTCGTTGGCTCGATGCGAACGACGCACCGGGCCACGGCGAGAAGCCGGCGCTCGATCAGCTCAGCGGCGGGTCGCAGAACACGCTCTATCTGATCAGGCGCGGTAGCGAGCGCATGGTGCTGCGAATGCCCGGCCCCCGCGCCGACGCCGCCCGCATTGACGGCCTGCTGCGCGAGATCCGGCTGGTAAGAGCGCTGTCGGGAACCGATGTGCCGCACGCGGAGCTGATCGCCGCCGACGACACCGGCACGGTCCTGGGCACGCCGTTCTACGTGATGCGCGCGATCGACGGCTGGAGCCCGATGGACGGCGGGTGGCAGGCACCGTTCGACACCGACCTGCAGGCCCGGCGCGGGCTGGCGTTCCAGCTCGTCGAAGGCGCCGCCAAACTGGGCCGAGTGGACTGGCGTGCCCAGGGCCTCGACGGCTTCGGCCGCCCTGATGGCTTCCACGACCGGCAGGTCGACCGCTGGCTGGCATTCCTGGACGCCTATCGGGTGCGCGAGCTTCCAGGCCTGGACGTGGCAGCGGACTGGCTGCGGCGCAACCGGCCCGAGCACTACCGGCCGGGGATCATGCATGGCGACTACCAGTTCGCCAACGTGATGTTCGCGCACGGGCAGCCGGCCCGGCTGGCCGCGATCGTGGACTGGGAAATGACCACCGTCGGCGATCCGCTGCTGGATCTGGCCTGGGCGCTGCTGGGCTACGACGGAGAGGAACCGCGCGCCGACGGGTTCTATCTGGACATGCGGGGCATGCCTGGGCGCAGCGAATTGCTCGAGCACTATGGGAAGGTCAGTGGGTTGTCCACTGAGAACATCGACTACTACCTGGTGTTGGCCAACTGGAAGCTGGGCATCGTGCTGGAGAAGACCTATGCCGCCGGAGTGCGTTCCGGACAAGTCGACCCCAAGATCACCGAGACGTTCGGGGCGATGATTCCTCAGCTCATCGCCACCGCGGCTGAGCTCGCCCGCTCCCTACCGACCAAGGCCCGCTGAAATGGGTTACGCGGACCAGCTTTTCGACCTCACCGGCCAAGTGGTGCTGATCACCGGGGGCAGCCGCGGGCTGGGCCGCGAAATGGCATTCGGTGTCGCGCACTGCGGCGCCGACGTGGTGATCGCCAGCCGCAACATGGATAACTGCGTAGCAACGGCTAAGGAGATCGAAGCCGAGACCGGACGCTCCGCCATGCCGTACCAGGTCCATGTGGGCCGCTGGGATCAACTCGACGGATTGGTCGACGCGACGTACGACCGGTTCGGCAAGGTCGACACGTTGATCAACAACGCCGGCATGTCACCGCTTTACGACAAGCTGAGCGCGGTTACGGAGAAACTCTACGACTCGGTGTTCAACCTCAACCTCAAAGGCCCGTTCCGATTGTCGGCTTTGGTCGGCGAGCGGATGGTGGCCGCCGGCCGCGGTTCGATCATCAACGTGAGTTCGGCGGGATCACTGCGGCCGAGCCCGGACATCGTCCCCTACGCCGCGGCCAAAGCCGGACTCAACGCCATGACCGAGGGGTTCGCGCGGGCGTTCGGGCCGACGGTACGGGTCAACACGCTGATGGCGGGACCGTTCTTGACCGACGTCAGCAAGGCCTGGAATCTCGGCGAGCGGGAAGCCGAGATGTTCGGGCACCTGTCGTTGAAGCGGGCCGGACAGCCGTCCGAAATCATCGGGGCTGCACTGTTTCTGGCGTCCGACGCGTCCAGTTTCACGACGGGTTCGATCCTGCGCGCCGACGGCGGAATCCCCTGAGTTTCGAAGAGACAGGAGTATTCGGATGTCTTGGGACTTTTCTACCGAACCCGAGTTCGAGAAGAAGTTGGATTGGATTCGCGAGTTCGTCCGCGAAGAGGTGGAACCGCTGGAAGTGCTGTTCCCCGGTTGCGAGTTCCTGCCACTGACCGACGAGCGGCGCCGGATAGTCGACCCACTCAAACAGCGGGTCCGCGAACAGGGCTTGTGGGCACCGCATTTGGGCCCCGAACTCGGCGGGCAGGGCTTCGGCGCGGTGAAGCTGACGTTGATCAATGAGATCCTCGGCCGCAGCCCTTGGGCGCCAATCGTATTCGGCACGCAAGCACCCGATACCGGCAACGCGGAGATCATCGCGCGCTTCGGCACCCAGGAGCAGAAGGACCGCTACCTTGAGGGGCTGTTGTCCGGTGAGGTCTTCTCGTGTTTCTCCATGACGGAACCGCAGGGCGGTGCCGACCCGCGGGTTTTCACCACGCGCGCCGTTCGCGACGGTTCCGATTGGGTGATCACCGGTCGGAAGTTCTTCTCCTCCAATGCCGCTGTGGCATCGTTCTTCATCGTCGTCGCGATCACCGATCCGGACGTGCCCGTCCATCGCGGTGCGTCGACGTTCCTGATACCGGCGGGCACCGAGGGCCTGACCATCGAGGCCAACTACCACCTCGTCGGCGCCTCTCCGAACGAGCCGGGACACTCCTTGGTGCGCTACGAACGGGTGCGGGTGCCTTCCGATGCGCTCCTCGGTGAACCCGGGCAGGGCTTCCTGATTCTGCAGGCGCGACTGGCCGGCGGGCGCCTGCACCATGCGATGCGCTCGATCGGCGTAGCGCAGCGGGCGGTGGAGATGATGTCCCGTCGAGCGAAAAGCCGGTTCACCCAAGGGAGTTCGCTGGCCGACAAGCAGTTGGTCCAGCAGTTCATCGCCGACTCCTACACCGAGCTGATGCCATTCCGGCTGGCGGTGCTGCACGCGGCCTGGGTGATCGATACCGCCGGCGAGCACGCCGCCCGCGCCGAGATCGGGGCCTGCAAGATCCTGGCGTCGCAGGTGCTCAAATCCATTGGGCTACGAGCGATCCAGGTGCACGGCGCATTGGGCACCACCGACCAGCTGCCGTTGGTCAACGTGTTGCTCGGTGGGGTGGCACTGGGGCTGGCCGATGGACCCACCGAGGCACACAAGGTCAACCTGGCCAAGCTGCTCCTTAAGAACTACGAGGGCGAGGATCCGGAGTGGCCCAGCGAATTGCGGGACCTCCGTCGCGAGGCCGCCCTGGCCAAGTATGGGGATCTCGTTTCGTCGCTTGCTGATTCGCGGTGAATACCCGCGTTACCGCGGCCGTCGAGCGAGCACTCGACGACCGGCAGCGGGAGGCCACCGAAGAGGTGGAGCGCATCCTTGCCGCCGCCGTGCGGGCGATGGAACGTGCCGCGCCCGAACCTCCGCGCGTCAGCGATATCGTCGCCGAAGCCGGATCGTCGAACAAGGCGTTCTACCGATACTTCGCCGGCAAGGACGATCTCATCCTCGCCGTCATGGAACGTGGGGTGGCAATAGTCGTGTCCTACCTGCAGCATCAGATGGCCAAGGAGCCCCGGCCGGAGGACAAGGTGGCGCGCTGGATCGAGGGCACCCTGGCACAGGTAGCCGACCCGCACCTGATCAGCATGAGCCGCGCCGCCGCCGGGCAGATGTCGGCCGGAACCAATCGGCGGGCAGCCGAACGAGAGATGATGAGCCCGTTGCGTGATCTGCTGATCGAGCCCGTCGCCGCACTGGGCAGCGGCGACGTCAACCGCGACGTCGAGGCGGTGTTCAGCTGCACGGCCGCAACCATGCGGCGATATGTGGGTTCTTCGGACCGTCCTGATGACGACGACATCGCCCACCTGGTGCGGTTCTGCTTGAGCGGGCTGGGGGTCGGTTAGTGCGCGCGGTCGTCTGCAATGCCTACGGTCCGCCCGAGGATCTGGTGATCGCCGACGTCCCCGATCCGATTCCTGGTCCGGGTCAGCTGCTGGTACGGGTACACGCCGCGGCGGTCAACTTTCCCGACGTGCTGTTCATCGCCGGCAAGTATCAGATCCGAATTCCGCCGCCGTTCACGCCCGGCAGCGAACTCGCCGGTGAAGTGGTGGCCGTCGGCGAAGGGGTCAGTTTCAGCCCCGGCCAACGGGTCTTCGGGACCACCGCCGTCGGGGCGTTCGCGGAACTAGCGCTGCTGGATGCGGCGGCGGCGTCATTGGTACCCGACGACGCCGATTTCGCCTCCGCGGCGGCCTTCGGTGTCACCTACCGCACGGCGTACCACGCCCTGCGGTCGGTTGCCCAAGTCGCCCAAGGCGATTGGGTGGTGGTGCTGGGTGCCGCCGGCGGCGTGGGATTGGCCGCCGTCGATCTGGCGGTTGCCATGAAGGCGCGGGTGCTGGCGGCGGCGTCCGGAGCGGACAAGCTGCGGCTGTGCGCCCAGCGGGCCGCGGAAGCTACCGTCGACTACGACCGGGAGGACCTGAAAACCCGCATCCGCGAGCTCACCGGCGACGCTGCCCGAGTGGTCCTCGACCCCGTCGGCGGACCATATGCGGAGCCTGCGCTGCGGGGCCTTGCGCGTGGTGGAGCATTCGTCACGTTGGGCTATGCCGCCGGATCGATCCCGGCTATCCCGCTCAATCTCGTTCTGCTCAAGGGCATTTGTATTCGCGGCATGGAGATTCGGACCTTTATGGCTGATCATCCTCTGGAGGCCGCACGTGACCTGGCTGAGTTGTCTGATATGTTCGCCGACGGGACGGTCCGCCCGCACATCGGTGCGAGATTTCCCTTGGCCGAGACTCCGGCGGCATTGCGATATGTGGCCGAGCGCAAGGCACTTGGCAAGGTGGTCATCGAGGTAGCTGACGCCTGAGCCTGAAATCGGTGGGCGATGTGCGGCGGGCTCCATGGCTTTGCGTGTGAATCCTTGGCTTTGCGTGTGAATCCTTGGCTTTGCGTGTGTAGCCAGGGCGGAAATCTGGTCCGAATCCCGCCGTAGACTCACTCTGAAAACCATCAATTCACAGCCAAAGCCGTCAGTTCACAGCCAAAGCGCTCGGGTCACCCGAACCGGTATTAGTACGGAGACGCTCTACTGGAAGCAACGCAAGCGCGTCGGTGACGTGTACTGTCGACGCCCCATCTTCGAGCCAAACGCCGGCCTCGCAGTGCCGAGCAGACGCAAAATCCCCTATCTTGCAGCGAAATTGGGGAACTTTGCGTCTGCTCGCGCTGAATAGCTACGGGGTGACGATGTTGAAATTCGGGTCGGGTTGATCGAGTGCGCCCAGCAGCGTCTGCAGCGCCGCCGGATCGCCGGACAGTTCAAGTCCAGGTGAGCTGAAGTCGCCGACGGAGGCCATTAATAGCCGAAACTTGCTGTCCAGCTTCGCCGTAACGGTCGCCGTGTCAGGATCGGCCGCAACCTTGCGGTAGACCAGCACGCCATTGCGCAGCGTCAGCCGATAGTTGGCAGCCGAATCCGCGAAGGTGACGTCGATGGTGATATCGAGGTCCCAGCTGCGGGGTCCATTTACCCGGATGGCTAGACTGTCGAAAATCTGTTCCGGCGTAAGCTGGGAAAGCAGTGTCGGCGACGTGATTTGAGCCGCGGTACCGAAGTTGCCGTCGCGCAATTCGGTCGCTCCGGATAAGAAGAAGTTGCGCCACGTCGCGTTCTCTGCACCGTAGGCAAGCTGCTCCAGAGTGTCGGCGTACAGAGTCCGTGCACCGGCATGCTGCGCGTCGGCGAACACCGCGTGGTCCAGCAGCGTAGCCGCCCAACGAAAATCGCCTGAATCGAAAGCGGTTTGGGCAAGTACTACGACGCGCTCGATGCCGCCGAGCGCCTCGACGTAGCGTGGGCCGAGCGCCTCTGGCGGATGCGGCCACAGCCGGCCGGGGTTGCCGTCGAACCAGCCCATATAACGCTGATAGACCGCCTTCACGTTATGGCTGACCGAGCCGTAGTATCCCCGGCTATGCCAGGCCTGCTCCAAAGCCGGTGGCATCTGGAACATTTCGGAGATTTCCACGCCGGTATACCCCTGGTTGAGCAGCCGTAGCGTCTGGTCGTGCAGATAGGCATACAAATCGCGCTGCAGTGACAGGAACTCGACGATGTTCTCCCGCCCCCACGTCGGCCAATGGTGCGACGCAAACACGACATCGGTACGGTCGGCGAAAGTGTCGATGGCCTCGGTGAGGTAGCCCGACCAGGCATGCGGATCGCGCACCAACGCGCCCCGCAGGGTCAGCAGGTTGTGCAGGTTGTGCGTGGCGTTCTCCGCCATGCACAATGCGCGGAAACGTGGGAAGTAGAAATGCATCTCGGCGGGTGCCTCGGTGCCCGGCGCCATTTGGAACTCGATCTGAACGCCGTCGATGGTGTGCGTCTCGCCGGTCTCGCGGATGTCGATGGTCGGGACGATAATGGCCACCTCGCCGGTCGACGGGATCTGGCCGAGACCACAGCCCACCTGGCCCTGAGGTCCGCGCGCCAGCTGCGAGCCATACATGTACGTCGCGCGGCGCGTCATCGCCGGTCCCGCATAGACGTTTTCCTGGACGGCATGAGCGGTGAACCCTTCGGGTGCCAGCACCGCCACCGCACCCGAATCGACGTCGGCCTCCCAGGTGACGCCCAGGACCCCGCCGAAATGGTCGACGTGACTGTGGGTGTAGATCACCGCCACAACCGGACGATCGCCGCCCCGGTGAGTTCGATACAAGCCGAGTGCCGCGGCGGCTACCTCGGTGCTTACCAACGGATCGATGACGATGATTCCCGTATCGCCCTCGACAAAGGTGATGTTTGAAATGTCGAGTCCGCGTACCTGATAGATGCCCGGCACCACTTCGTAGAGCCCTTGCCTGGCGGTCAGCGTGGACTGCCGCCACAAGCTCGGGTGCACCGATGTTGGCGCGGGACCGTCGAGAAACGAGTAGCCGTCGTTGTCCCAGACGACGCGTCCGTCGGCCGCTTTGACGACGCACGGGGACAGGGCAGCAATGTATCCACGATCGGCATTGTCGAAATCCGCGGTGTCGTGGAACGGCAGCGCGTGTTCGCTATGGGCCGTTGCGATTACTGCGGTAGGGGGTTTCTGGTCCACCGCCAATACCTTGCCACCACCGGGCCTCACCGAGAAGGACCTGCTCAGCGGATGACGACTCTACGAAGACGTAAATAATTTCTCCAAGAACCTAGAACTTCTGTGCAGTTAACCCGCATACTTCCGAGACGGTCCGCACTGTCCGCGGACCGCAACGGTCGGGCAAAGGAGAACAGGTGAAGCGTGGGCTGACGGTCGCGGTGACAGCGGCAGTTCTGGTGGTGGGTCTTTCTGGGTGTTCGAGCAACAAGTCGGGTTCGGGTGGTAGCGGAACCTCAGGGGGTCCCACATCGGCAGCCGCCGGCGGGACCGCCGGTACCAAGGTCGTCATCGACGGGAAGGACCAGAACGTCAGCGGCGGGTCGGTCGTATGCGCAAAGGTCGGCGCGGATGTCAGCATCACGATCGGTGGCGCCGGCAGCGGCATCAATGCTCTGGTCACCGACGCCAACCCGCCCGAGGTGAAATCCGTCGGGCTCGGCAGCGTCAACGGTGTCGCGCTGGCCTACACGGCCGGGTCCGGACAGGGCGACGCGAAGGCCACCAAAGACGGCAACAAGTACAAGATCTCCGGGAATGCCACCGGCGTCGACGTGGCCAATCCCATGACGCCGGTGAAGAAGCCGTTCGAAATCGACGTCACTTGCCCCTAGCTTGGTGACGATGCGGGCCGGCACGGCCCGAGAGGAAGCCGGGCAATCAGGCCTAGCTTGGTGACTAGCGGTGCGGTTGCCACCCGTTGAGTGGCAACCGCACCGTAAGCTCAACGTCAACATCGATGGGATCAGACGCCTGAGGGCGTCTTAACGGTGGAGAAAACCGTGCACGACGCACCCGGCAGCTCTGCAGCAAAAGACGCCGGCGATTCCGTCGACGAAGTCAACAGCGCGTCAGAGCCCTCGAATCCTCCGCCCGCCGAACGCGGTACGCCGTTCGGCCGGTACCGGCTGATCGAGTTGCTGGGCCGCGGAGGCATGGGCGAGGTGTGGCGGGCGCTCGACACGGAGGCCAACAACCGCACCGTGGCGATCAAATTGCTTCCCGCGCATCTCGCCGGGGACAGCTCGTTTGTGCAGCGGTTCCGGCGCGAAGCCGAAGCCGCGGCGCATCTGAACAATCCGCACATAATTCCGATTCACAACTACGGCGAGATCGACGGCCAGCTGTATGTGGACATGCGGTTGGTTGAGGGGCGTGATCTGCAGGACGTGCTCTCGGGTGGGCCGTTGGAGCCGGCGCGGGCGGTGCGGATCATCGAGCAGGTGGCAAAAGCGTTGCAGGCCGCCCATAAGGTCGGCCTAATCCACCGGGACGTCAAGCCGTCCAACATTCTGGTTGACGACGACGATTTCGCCTATCTGATCGATTTCGGTATCGCCCGCGGCGCCGATCAGACGGGCTTGACCGGCACCGGGAACATGATCGGCAGCTTGCATTACATGGCACCGGAGCGCCTGCAGGCCCAGGAGGCCGACGCCCGGGCCGACATCTATGCGCTGGCGTGCGTGCTCTATGAGTGCCTCACCGGGAGCCGTCCTTTCCGCGGCGACTCGTTGGAAAGCCAAGTGGCCGCGCATCTTACGGAACCGCCGCCTCAACCGTCGAGCCAATCGAATGTGCCCGCGCAATTGGACGCGGTGATTGCCAGGGGAATGGCCAAGAACCCAAATGTGCGGTATCCCACCACAATCGAGTTGGCAACCGCCGCGCGAGATGCGATTACCGTCCCGAATCCTCTGCCCGCACCGAACATGCCATCGCCTGCGATGACGCGACAAGCGACGTTCCAGCCGACAGAGCAGGGCCACGACGCAGCCGCCTTCCGCCCCAATACACCTGGCCCCGAGATGTTCGGGAACCCGCTTCCGCCGCTGTGGCCCGCCCCGTACGTCCCGGCGGGCAATGCAAGGAGCAGCCGGGGCGTGGCGATAGCGCTGATCGGCGGTGCGATCGCACTTGTCGTGGTGGTCGCAGTCGTCGTGGGCATTTTCTTGGTGGGCAAGTTCAGCCAGAAGAGGTCGTCCCCAACAGCTTCCGAACCCCCGACAGCAGAATCCTTCGGCATCCAGACCGCTCCGCCATCCACTAAACCGTGGAGCGTCCCGTCGGTTGCCCCTGGCGCCGGCGGCGCCGGGGCCGCGAAAGTGCTCATCGACGGGGTCGACCAGAACGTCAGCGGCACGGTCGTCTGCATGACATCGGCAGGCAACGTCAACATTTCGATCGGCGGTGCATCGGCCGGCGTCGCCGCCGTCGTCACCGACGCCACCCCTCCAGTGGTGAAATCCGTTGGGCTGGGCAATGTCAACGGCGTGACACTGGCATATTCGTCGGGCATGGGGCAGGGCGACGCTTCTGCCACCAAGAACGGCAACAGTTACAAGATCACTGGGACCGCCACCGGAGTTGACATGGCCAATCCGACGGCGCCGGTGAAGAAGCCGTTCGAAATCGACGTCACTTGCCCATAATTCAAGCGGATGATTGAAATCCGTTGAGGGGCAGCCGGACCGTGAACTCGGTGTGGCCGGGCGAACTCCTGACGGTGATCGTCCCGTGGTGCGCCTTGACAACGGCGGAAGCGATCGCCAGACCGAGACCGGTGCTGCCGCCTTTGCGCGACCGCGAGGAATCGCCGCGCGCGAACCGCTCGAAAACCTCCGACTGGAGTGCCTCCGGAATCCCAGGGCCGTTGTCGATCACCTGAAGAACGGTGTGCGCCGGTTCGGTGGACAACCGCGTCGTGACGACGGTACCTGCGCCGGTGTGGATGCGGGCGTTGGCAAGCAGGTTCGTCACCACCTGATGCAGCCGCGCCGCGTCACCCGGCACCAGCACGGGTTCTTCGGGCAGGTCCAGTTCCCACTGGTGATCCGGCCCGGCCACATGCGCGTCGCTGACCGCGTCCACCGCCAGCCGGGAGAGGTCGACCGGCTCACGTTCCAGCGGCCGGCCCGAGTCCAGACGGGCCAGCAGCAGCAGATCCTCGACAAGGCGCGTTACCCGCTCGGTCTCGGACGCCACCCGGCTCATCGCATGCGCCACCGCTTCGGGGTCATCGCCCATCCGCTGGGTGAGTTCGGTGTAGCCCCGGATCGCGGCCAGGGGTGTGCGCAGCTCATGGCTGGCGTCTGCCACGAACCGGCGAACCCGGGTCTCACTGGCTTGCCGCGCCGACAGCGCGGAGGCGATGTGGTCGAGCATCCGGTTCAGGGCCGAACCGAGTTGGCCCACTTCGGTATAGGGGTTTGCGTCGGACTCCGAGACCCGCACCGGCAGTTCGACCTCGCCGCGGTCCAGCGGCAGATCGGCGACCTTGCTGGCGGTTTGCGCGACGCGGCGCAGCGGAGCCAGCGCGCGCCTGATGATGACGATGCCCGCGGTGGGCGCGGCGACCCCCGCGACCACCGTGACGATCGCGAAGATCAGCAGCATCCGCAACATCGTGGCGTCGATGTTGGACATCGACAGGCCGGTCACGATGATGTCGCCGCCGCTGCGACTGGGCGCGGCCACCACGCGGTACCGCCCCAGCCCGTCGAGGTCCACCGTCACCGGTCTGCGGCTGCCGGCGATCTGTTGCAGCTGGCCCTGCGCGGTCGGGGTCAACGCGGCGCGGGAACCGGTGCTGGTCAGGTAACCGGCGTCGACCGTCGTGCCCTTGTTCACCACCGCCGCCACCATGCCGGCCGGCTGGCCCGGCGCATCAAGGAATCTGGGGCCCGGACCCGGCCTGACGTAATGCTCATGCCGGCGCGGCGGTTCGGGGTACATCAAGGCCGAGCGGTAGGAGGTGCCCCCGAGTTGCTGGTCGAGTTGCTCCAGCAGGTGGTGCCGCAGCGCCAGCTCGGTCACCGCGGTGATTCCCACGCAGACCACGGCCAGCACCACCACCTGTCCGACCAGCAGCCGCAAGCGGAGCGACCAGACTCGCGGAGCCCTAGCGGGCCGGCTTGAGGACATAGCCCGCGCCGCGCAGCGTGTGGATCATTGGTTCGCGACCGCTGTCGATCTTCTTGCGCAGGTAAGAGATATACAACTCGACGATGTTAGACCGGCCGCCGAAGTCGTAGCTCCACACCCGGTCCAGGATCTGTGCCTTGCTCAGCACCCGCTTGGAGTTGCGCATCATGAACCGCAGCAGTTCGAATTCGGTGGACGTCAAAGAGATCGGTTCGCCCGCGCGGGTCACCTCGTGGCTGTCTTCGTCGAGTACCAGGTCGCCTACTACCAGTTGGGCACCGCTGTCCACGGTCGTCACCCCGGTGCGCCGCAGCAACGCCCGCAACCGCAGCACGACCTCCTCGATGCTGAACGGCTTGGTGACGTAGTCGTCACCGCCCGCGGTCAGTCCGGCGATGCGATCCTCCACCGCGTCCTTTGCGGTCAACAGCAGCACCGGCAGCTGCGGAATCTCTTCGCGCAGTTTGTGTAATACCTCCAGGCCGCTCATGTCGGGCAGCATGACGTCGAGAACGACGACGTCGGGACGCTGGGCGCGGGCCGCGGCGATCGCGGACAATCCGTCGCCTGCGGTGGCGATGTTCCAGCCCTCGTACCGCAGCGCCATCGACACCATTTCGGCGAGAACGGGCTCGTCGTCGACTACCAGCACGTTGATCGGGTTGCCGTCGGCGCGGCACATGACCACGCGCTCAACCGCCGTTCGGGGATACGACACAGCTTCAAGTATCCGTATGCGACTGGGCCAACGCTATGGCATTCCTTTGGGTGAACTGTGAAAAACCGCGTGACTGCCGAAGCAGTCACGCGGTTTCCACCCGCTCCGATTTGTGTGGACTTAGTACCAGTACCGCCTACCGGCGACCGGGCGACCTACAGATCCCATGATCCACAAGATCGCACCGATTACCAGCAACACGATGCCGAGTGTCCACAGAATATGGAGCGTAGGGAACACAAGTCCCAGAATGATCAAGACGACACCAAGTGCGATCATGGTCAACTTCCTTTGTTTGAGAGGGTAGAGGGTTCACTTATTGCTTGGGCTGCGGCACATTCACCGGCGGCACGTCGCAATGGACTGCGGGATTGAGTTTGTAATTCAATGGCCCCGCAATCACCGTTGTTGCGATGGAAGCCGCTGAGGCGCAGTTAGTTGGCCCATTCTCGAAGTAGTGCCGCTGCCACGCCGCGAATACGCCGATGAGCAGCCACACTACGACAATCGCGCCAATAATTCCGCGGCCTCGCATAGTGACCTCCGTTGTGTCCGAGATTAAATCCCGTGGCACTAGCGATACCCATTGGCCCGTTGTCTAAACATCTTCTTAGACTGAGCCGTTGCGCTTTGTCAGGCGCTACGGCTGTCGGGCGAGCCAGGTGGTGGCGCGTTTCTTCGATGCCCGCGACAACCAGGCGTCCTGAACCAACTCGGTCAATTCGGCCTTGCCGATTTCCTTGAGCCGGCACGCGCGCACCAGAACCGAAGGATGCCCGTCGAAATGGCGGGTGGTGAAGAACGGCGAGTTGGGGTCTTGAACCAGCGCCAATTTGTCGCTCTCCGACTCCACCCAGAGCATGATCACGTCGGCATAGCGTTCGCCGGTGACCGGGTCGGTTGCGTCGGGCTGCGGAGTTCGGAAGAACACGAACGACTTGCCACCCACCTGATAGATGGCGTTGCCCTTCGGTCCTTCCAGGCGGGTGACGTGGGGCATCGACGCGGCGATCCGATGCACGTCGTCAACCCGGGCGGGGCGGTCAGCCATTATCGCGGCGATACCCGGCGCCGTCGTCGTCGCGTCGCTGCGCAGACACGAAAAGCGTTGGGGGCATTGACTCCTCGGTACCGTCCGGAATGCTGCGGCCGTAGCGCGCCATCAACTCGGGGAAGGTGGCCGCCGATGTGTCCCAGCCGTGTGCACGCAGCCAGTCGGCGACGGGTGTACGTTCTTCGGCGTACCACAGGTCCTCGAAATCCGTTATTTCCGCGTCGACGAGTTTCGCGGCCGCCGCCCTCATGCGGCGCATCTCCTCGCGTTGGCGCTCCACTCGCTCGGGAGCGGTGAATCCTTCGGCGGGAACGTTGGAGGCCAGCCAACTGCCTCCCGAACTGAGGGCATGTACGCGGTCGAACAAGAGATCTTGGGCCTGCGCCGGCAGATACCGCACCAGACCCTCAGCCGACCAGGCGACCGGTTGTGAGACGTCAAACCCGGCTTCCTGCAGAGCTTTCGGCCAGTCCTGGCGCAGGTCTATCGGCACGTTGACCAATTGCGCCGTCGGTTGAGCGTCGTGATCCTGCAGCGTGGTGGATTTGAATTCCAGCACCTTGGGCTGGTCCAGCTCGTAGACGACGGTGCCCTCGGGCCACGGCAGCCGCCAGGCCCGCGCGTCCAGGCCGGACGCCAGAATCACCACCTGCCGAACACCGGCTTCGGCCGCGCCCAGGAAGAATTCGTCGAAAAACGCTGTGCGGGTGGCCATGAAATCGACCATCAGACGTAGCCGTGCCCGCACGTCGGGCTCCACGTCGGACGTTTCGGCCAGCAGCGCTGGGTTCAAGTACAGGCTCCACATCCCGTCGCCCGCCGCCTCCACAAACAGCCGTGCGAACGGATCGTTGATGAGCGGGTTGTCACTTGCGGTCTCCGCAGCGCGAGCCGCAGCGACGCCCAATGCGGTGGCGCCGACACTGTGCGTGATGTCCCAGGAATCGTTGTCCGTGCGCGGCATGTGCTGTTCTCCCGGCTGGATAGTCAGTTTCGCGAACCATTCTTCCAGCCATCCCGGTCCTGGTTGGCGGCTCCAACCGTTCGTCAAGCGTGCCCTACGCTCATTTCCCAGAACGATGGCCAGGTTATCGAGAGGTCGAGGAGCGCCATGACTCGTACGCCGCAGCAAGTATTCGCCCACCACGGGCAGGCGCTCGCCGCAGGCGACCTCGACGAGATCGTCGCCGACTACGCCGACGACTCGGTGGTGATCACCTCGTCAGGTGTGGCGCGCGGCAAGGACGACATTCGAAAGGTGTTCGTTAAGCTGCTCGACGATCTGCCCGATGCGGCGTGGGACTTGAAGACTCAGATACTCGAGGACGACGTGCTCTTCCTCGAGTGGTCCGCCGATTCGGCGGAGAACCGGGTTGACGACGGCGTCGACACGTTCGTGTTCCGCGACGGGATGATCTGGGCGCAGACGGTCCGGTACACGCCGCGGGCCAAGGGCTGAGCCTCGTGGAGGCCGTAGACCTGAAAGCCGTTGCGGACTGGATGTCCGAGCAGGGGCTGGGCGATGGTCCGCTGAGCGATGTCTCGGCGGTGACCGGCGGAACCCAGAACGTCATGATGCGCTTCAACCGGTCCGGCCGCTCCTATGTACTCCGCCGCGGACCGCGGCACCTCCGACCCCGCAGCAATAGCGTGATCCTGCGGGAAACCAAGGTGCTCGCCGCGCTGGCCGGCTCCGACGTGCCACACCCGCACCTGATCGCCGCCTGCGATGACCCCAGCGTGCTCGGCGATGCCGTGTTCTATCTGATGGAGCCGATCGACGGATTCAACGCCGGGGAAGGGCTGCCGCCGCTGCATGCCGGCGATCCAGAGGTGCAGTACGGCATGGGGCTGTCGATGGCCGATGCTCTGGCGAAGCTTGGCGCCGTCGACCACGTCGCCGTGGGCCTTGCCGATTTCGGTAAAGCGGACGGCTTCCTGGAACGCCAAGTGCCACGCTGGCTTTCGGAACTAGAGTCCTACCAGGAGTACGACGGCTACCCCGGCCCACAGATCCCGGGCGTCGATCAGGTCGCCGCGTGGCTGGAGAGCCATCGGCCGAAGACGTGGAAACCCGGCATCCTGCACGGCGACTACCACGCGGCCAACGTGATGTTCTCCCGCACCGGGCCGGAGGTGGTGGCCATCTGTGACTGGGAGATGTCGACGATCGGCGACCCGTTGCTGGATCTGGGCTGGCTGCTGGCGACTTGGCGGCAGGATGACGGGTCGTCGGTCTTCAGCCATTTTCTGGGCACGCAGGAGGGGTTGGCCAGCACCGACGACCTGCTGGAGCGGTACGCCGCCAATACCACCCGCGACCTTTCCCAGATGACCTGGTACACCGTGCTGGCCTGCTTCAAGCTCGGCATCGTGATCGAGGGAACGCTGGCCCGCGCGTGCGCGGGCAAGGCCGAGAAGGAGGTCGGCGACCAACTTCATGCGGCCACCGTGCAGCTGTTCGAGCGAGCGTTGGGGCTTATCGAGACGCGGACTTGAGCTGCAGCCGGGCGCTTCTCCATGCCGTCGCCGCTTTCCTGCCGGCCGCTGGAACTAAGCCGTTGGGGATGGGCCGCGAGTGTCCGGCGCCGCAGTCCGTGCTGCCACGGTGGGTTTATCGCGTCGTCGCGCCAGTCCGGCGAGCCCGAGCAGCCCCGCAAGCCCGGCCAGCCCCCACAACCCGCGGTTGTCACTGCGGTTGTTGTCGGCGTTATTGTCGGCGATTGTCGTAGTCGACGATGACGACGCCGGAGTCGGCGCAGGAGGTTCGACAACCGCGCCGCCGAACAAGAGCGCCCCAGCGGCCGCGGTGACAGCAATGCTCATTCGCATAGCAAACTCCAAACGCGAGTAGGTAAGGCCTACCAACCGCGTACCCCGCAAACCCCGTAGTAAATCGACTTGTGTGTTATAAGCGTGTCGGTTTGGGGAACTCGTTGTCGAAGATGGAGCCCACCGAGGGCGCCGTTACTGACAGGAGTTGCAATGATCGGCACAATAGTTCTCGCCATCGTGGTGGGCGCGGTTATCGGTTTGGTGGCGCGTCTCGTCATGCCTGGCAAGCAAGACATCGGCATGATCATGACCATTGCGCTGGGGGCCCTAGGCGGGTTGATCGGCTCATGGGTGGCCGGCTACTTCGGATACCACAATGCCAACGGTGGAATCGCCTGGATTCCGTTCTTCATCGGAGTCGGTGCGGCCGTGGTCCTCATCGCGATCTGGGAGGCCGTGCGGGGTCGTAGTGCCCGCCGTAGCGGGTTGCTTCGCCGATAGCTGCTCGGCCGGCCGCTGGCTGTTTGCCCGGCACTCGGGCAAACAGTGCTGCCGTGTTGCGCGCATAGCCACCGTGGTGTAGTCGCTAACCTTCGCTACCCCACGGTGCAGTGGCGGGTCTGCGCAGAACGTCCTCCACCGAATTTAAGGTTTATCTAAGATTTGACGTTTGTCTAACAGGTCGTGGGGTACGGGGACTGTACGAGTCAAAACACTGGATCCACCGCATCAGAGCGGGTGAGGATGATGTCAAAACCATCGATAGCGGCGCGCGAAGCGGCCCAACTAGCCCCGAAATATATCGCTGAGATGACCTGTCGACAGCCGGAGCGGATCACCGCGGTCGAACCCGACAACCAGGGCGGATGGTTCGTCGAAGTGGAAGTTGTCGAAGACCGGCGAATCCCGTCGTCGGCGGACATCCTCGCGCTGTATGAACTCGAGCTGGATGTCGACGGGGCACTGCTGGGCTATGGACGAATTGGTCGCTATTCGCGCGGCCAGACGCTGGAACTGACGCCGGATGAGCCGTTCACCACAGACGGGGACACTAGTCCTCCCTCCCCGGAAATTCACGGCCGGTCCGGCGATCAGCATGGCAACGCATAGGACACCTCCGTTCCGTCCACAGCATGCGGCAAGGCCGCATTACGCACGAAAGGTGGTGCCGTGTGATGACCGTTGAATCAGGCCGGGCGGGAGTCGATCCGCCGCGGGCGGCGGATGTCCCGATCGCCGAGTTGATGACGCAGCTGTCGGGACAGGTTTCGCAGCTGGTTCGTGACGAGATGCGGCTGGCCCAGAAAGAATTCCAGCAGTCGGCCAAGCACGCAGGCATTGGCGCCGGACTGGTCAGCGTGGCCGGACTGCTCGCGGTGTTCGCCTTCGCCACGCTGGTCGCTGCCGCGGTGGCTGCGGTGTCGGTGGTGGTACCGGTGTGGGCTGCGGCGCTGATCGTCTCGGCCGTGCTAATCGTGACAGCCGCAGTTGCCGCATTGCTTAGCCGGCGCCAGGTCCAGCAGGTATCCGCAGTTCCTCAAACCGCGACCGAAAGCATCAAAAAGGACATCAAGCAATTAAAGGATGCCGGGCATGACCGAAGCTGACCGATCCGTGCCAGAGCCGGGGCCCCAGGCCGACGTCGAGGGCCTGCAGGCCGATATCGAACGCACCCGCACCCAACTCGGCCAGACCGTGGAGGCGCTGTCGGACAAACTCGACGTGAAGGCGCAGGCCAAACAAAAGGCGGCAGATGCGCGAGGCCGCCTTGCGTCCAAGACCCAAGAGGCTAAAGGGCGCGCCTTCGAGACCGCGCGAGCTCTGCGATCCAACGCAGCCGAAGTTCGTTCTAAGATGGCCGGTGCGGTAACAAATGATCAGGGTTCGATCAGACCCACTGTGCCAATGGCCGGTATTGCGGTCGCTGCGGCCGTCACCATCGGAATCGCTGTGGGGATGCGGCGCCGATAACCGGCTGCAAAACGTTCCGTACAGCAGCCAACGGGCGCGTTCGAACCAGGGACTTCGTTCCCCCTTGTCGGGCGGACGATATTGATCAGCCTCCGGTGTGCGCGGCCTCGGTGTGCGCGATGTCGATAAGTTGGCGGTCGATGGCTTCCAGTTGTCTGGAAAGCGCACGTATTTGGGCGAGCAGGTCCACCCTCCGGCGAGCGAGCTTCTCTCGGCGAATGGCGAGGGTGACGCAAAGATCGTCTTGGTCGGCGATCTCTCGCCTGGCTTCATTGGCGCTCATGGAGGGTGCCCTCCTTATTAATGGATTTGCAGCGCCCGCTCCTGGTGGGCGTATGCGCCCGTTCGCTGGGTCCCGGACGCCCACGTCCCGCCGAATCCATTTGAGTCGGTCCCGGACGCCAACGTCCCACCGGACCGCCGAACAACGATGACGTTACACCGCAACGTGCTGCTTGCGAATGTCCGGTAATTGGGCCCACGATGCAGGGAATCGTGTTCTCTGCGGTTGAAATCGGCTGTTCCGGACGTGCAGTGTATGGAGTCCACAGGTCGCGGATGCGGCAAGAAGTCGAGCTAGCCAAGGTCGCCGTGAGCCGTGAGCGCGCCCGAAGAGATTCGAACTCCCAACCTTCTGATCCGTAGTCAGATGCTCTATCCGTTGAGCTACGGGCGCATGTCTTCAGTTGTCTTGCGTGGCGGAGGCGAGAGGATTTGAACCTCCGGTCCCCTTGAAGGGGGACAACTCATTAGCAGTGAGCCCCATTCGGCCGCTCTGGCACGCCTCCATTGGACTTCCTGAGGGTACCCGACTTCTTTTCGGCATCCCCGAACCGCCGGAGGGTTAGCGTACACAGCGGCGACATATGCTGTCGAAGTGAGCGCCCGCCTGCGTCCCGTGCTGGCCGGCCTTCCCGTTTATGTTCCCGGCAAGACGGTGCCGGGCGCGATCAAACTGGCCAGCAACGAGACCGTGTTCGGCCCGCTGCCCAGCGTTCGCGGCGCAATCGAACGGGCCACCGACGTCATCAACCGCTACCCCGACAACGGCTGCGTGCAGCTCAAGGCCGCCCTGGCCAGGCATCTGGGCTCGGATTTCGCGCCCGAGCACGTCGCAGTCGGCTGCGGATCGGTCAGCCTGTGCCAGCAGCTTGTGCAGATCAGCGCCTCGGCGGGCGACGAGGTGATCTTCGGCTGGCGCAGCTTTGAGCTGTATCCGCCGCTCGTCCAGGTCGCCGGCGCGATTCCGGTCAAGGTGGCGCTGACCGACCACACCTATGACCTCTACGCCATGCTGGCCGCGATCACCGACCGCACCCGGCTGATCTTTGTCTGCAACCCCAACAACCCCACGTCCACCGTCGTCGACCCGGACGCACTCACGCGCTTCGTCGAGGCGGTGCCGCCGCACATCTTGATCGCCATCGACGAGGCCTATGTCGAGTACATCCGGGACGGCCTATTGCCCGACAGCTTGGACCTGGTCCGCGCCCACGGCAATGTCGTTGTGCTGCGCACGTTTTCGAAGGCTTACGGACTGGCGGGATTACGCGTCGGCTATGCCATCGGGCAGCCCGACGTGATCACCGCGCTGGACAAGGTCTACGTGCCGTTCACCGCGACGAGCGTCTCGCAGGCCGCCGCCATCGCCTCGCTGGGTGCCGCCGACGAGCTGCTTGCTCGCACCGACGCCGTTGTCGCCGAACGTATTCGGGTCAGCCACGCGCTGCGTGATGCCGGATTCACCCTGCCGTCCTCGCAGGCCAACTTCGTCTGGCTGCCGCTCGGGCCGCGCACCCGGGACTTTGTGGAACAGGCCGCCGAAGCGCATATCGTGGTTCGCCCGTACGGCACCGACGGCGTCCGGGTCACGATCGGCGCGCCCGACGAGAACGACGTTTTTCTCGAGTTTGCGCGAGGTTTCGCCCCGCAGCTGGAACAGCGATCGTAAGGAGTGACGATGAGCCTGGCGCGTAAGAAGTTCGCCGATTTCAAGGACCGCAGCGTTTCCGACGCCGAGCTCGACGATTACTGGGCCAGTCTGGTGCCGGCGACCATCGAAGGCATGCTCGGCGAGTGGTCCGGTGGCGAGTTCGTCACCGGCCACAAGATGAACGGCAAGCTGGAAAAGGCCGGCTGGTTCGGCAAGACGTTCAATTCGGCCACTGACGTCCAGCCGCTGGTGTGCCTGGACGCCGACGGCAACAAGTTTTCCAACGTGGCGATGGGCAAGGGCGAAGCCAGCCTCTGGCTCGAAGAATTCCGCGGCGAAGTCACCGCCACGATGGTGTACGACGGGCAGCCCGTGCACGACCATTTCAAAAAGATCGATGACGACGCGGTGATGGGCATCATGAACGGCAAGGGCGTCCTGGACGACGGCCGGTACTACTACTTTTATCTGGAGCGCGTTTAGTCGACGCGCCAAGCCGGGTTGCGGCCGGTGAAGGCGACCAGCTGGTCCATCGGGTTGGCATCGGCCGGCACCTCGACCGGCTCGGCGAACCCGCCGCGGGCCCGTTGGTCCGGCTGGATGAGTCGCTGCGCCAATCCAAAGACGTATTCGACCAGCGGATCGGGCGCCTTGACCTCGCGTCCCAGGGCCGCGGCGTAGTCCCAGGCGTGGACCAGGAACTCGACCGACAACACTGACGCAGCGACCTGGGCGGGTATCTCGGATTCGCCCAGCGAGACGTTGCCCTCCAACCCGTGCCGGTGCCAGGCATCCAAAGTGGGCCGGGCGGCGCCGATGATCTGGCCCTCCACGGCGTCGGTCGGTTCACGCGCCGAATAGTCAGCGCCCACCATGCCCCCGAGCGTCGTGATGGAGTTCAGCAAATGCTCGGTCAACTGCGATATGTCGTACTCCGAACATGGTGTCTGCCTGGACATGTCGTCATCGGCGATGGTGTGCAGGACCTGCTGCAACACCGCCAGGGACTGCTCGGCGCTGCGTAGCTCGTCGGTCGGCGGCGAATCTGGTCCGGGTCGCAAATCAGAGGGCATATCAGCCACGCTACGGTCTGGGAATGGGCGAAACATATGAATCCGTCACCGTCGAAACCAAGGACCAGGTAGCACAGGTGACGTTGATCGGGCCGGGCAAGGGCAACGCGATGGGGCCCGCCTTCTGGTCCGAGATGCCGGAGGTGTTCGCGAAGCTGGACGCCGACCGCGACGTGCGGGCGATCGTGATCACCGGATCGGGCCGCAACTTCAGCTACGGCCTGGACGTGCCCGCGATGGGCGGTTCGTTCACCGCGCTGCTGACCGACGGCGCGCTCGCCCGCCCGCGCGCCGATTTCCACGCCGAGGTCAAACGGATGCAGGGCGCGATCAGTGCCGTCGCCGACTGCCGTACCCCGACCATCGCCTCGATACATGGCTGGTGCATCGGCGGCGGCGTCGACCTGATCTCTGCGGTGGACATCCGCTACGCCAGCGCTGATGCCAAGTTCTCGGTGCGTGAGGTCAAGCTGGCCATCGTCGCCGACGTCGGCAGCCTCGCTCGTCTGCCGCTGATTCTGAATGACGGCCATCTGCGGGAACTTGCGCTGACGGGCCGTGACATCGATGCGGCCAGGGCCGAGAAGATCGGTCTGGTCAACGATGTATACGAGGACGCCGAGGCCACGCTGGCGGCCGCGCATGCCACCGCCGCCGAGATCGCCGCCAATCCACCGCTGACCGTCAACGGCATCAAGGATGTCCTTGACCAGCAACGTATTTCAGCGGTTTCGGAGAGCCTGCGCTATGTCGCGGCCTGGAACGCGGCCTTCCTGCCGTCCAGGGATCTGACCGAAGGCATCCAGGCGACGTTCGCCAAGCGTCCGCCGCAGTTCACTGGCGAGTGACTCCGCGGCTTGACCATAAAGCCGCCACGAGAATCAGAGTGCCCGCTACCAAGCCCGCGGCCTCGAGCCACCCGACGCTGGTGCCGGCGCGGTGCTGGGTGTCGACGATGTGGCTGAGCGCATGTAGCGACCAGTGCGCGGTGGCGAAGGCCAGCGCCGGCACCCGCCACGTCGGCCAGCGCAGCGCGCCCAGCAGCAGCAGGCCCAGCGGCAACTCGAACGACGCGTTGTCGAAGATGTAGTGGTTGTTGCGAACGCCGAACGCGCCGAGGGTATCGAAGAAGACGCCCGGCGCCGCCAACATAAAGGCTCCGAGGACCACCGAGTAGATCCCGAAGACGATCAGGGTCACATCGACAAGGCGTGCGCGGATGGGCATAGGACCACGCTAAATGCAATCCCGGGCCGGGGACACGTACCCTCATCCGAGATGACTCCAGACGGAAAGATTCGCGTGCCGACTGACCTGGATGCCGTCACGGCAATCGGCGAAGAGGACCACTCCGAAATCGACAGTGCAGCCGTCGAGCGGATCTGGCAGGCCGCGCGGCATTGGTACCAGGGCGGCATGCACCCCGCGATTCAGCTCTGCATCCGGCGGAACGGCCGTGTCGTACTCAACCGGGCCATCGGCCACGGCTGGGGCAACGCCCCGACCGATCCCCTCGACGCGGAGCAGATCCCGGTCACAACGGAGACACCTTTCTGCGTGTACTCGGCTGCCAAAGGCATCACCGCGACCGTCGTGCACATGCTCGTCGAGCAGGGGCACTTCTCGCTCGATGACCGAGTCTGCGAGTACATCCCCCCGTACACGAGTCATGGCAAGGACCGCACCACGATCCGCCACGTGCTGACCCACAGTGCCGGCGTTCCGTTTCCCACCGGACCCAGGCCAGACCTCAGCCGCGCGGACGACCACGAGTACGCACAAGAGCAGCTCGGCAAACTGAGACCGCTGTACCGGCCGGGCCTGGTGCACATCTATCACGCGCTCACCTGGGGTCCGCTGATGCGCGAGATCGTCTATGCCGCCACCGGCAAGGACATTCGCGACATCCTGGCCACCGAGATCCTGGACCCGCTGGGCTTCCGGTGGACCAACTTCGGCGTCGCCAAGCAGGACATCCCGTCGGTTGCGCCCAGCCACGCAACGGGCAGGCCGTTGCCGGCGGTGATCGCGGCGATCTTCCGCAAGGCGATCGGCGGGACCGTGCACGAGATCATCCCCTACACGAACACGCCGGCCTTCTTGTCCACCGTGGTCCCGTCGTCCAACACGGTGTCGACCGCGAACGAGATGTCGCGCTTCGCCGAGATTTGGCGTCGGGGTGGTGAACTCGACGGCGTACGGATCATCAGCGCGGAGCGGATGTACGGCGCGGTGCAGGAATGCCGCCGGTTGCGGCCGGATTTCGCCGTGGGTCTCATGCCGGCTCGCTGGGGCACGGGCTACATGCTGGGTACGAACCGGTTCGGACCGTTCGGGCGCAACGCGCCCGCGGCATTCGGGAATCTCGGCCTTTCCAACATCGCCATCTGGGCCGACCCGGCGCGCGGCATATCCGCCGGTGTGATCAGCAGCGGCAAGCCCGGGCGTGATCCGTTTCTCGACCGCTACACGGCGCTGATGGACACGATCACCGCTCAGATCCCCGCCGGTTAACAAAGCGGGCGGTGGGAACACTGCCGGTATGGCTACCTACCGAGTGCTCAACCCCAAAGGCGATGTGGTCGCCACCAAGGACATCGAAAGCGCCGACGACGCGCACGCCTGGTTCGTCGACAACAAGGTCGAGGGCAACGAACTGGGCTGGCGCATGGAGGTCGAGCACGACGGCGAATGGCATTTCTTCGACGACAGCGAGGGCGACCGTAGCTACTAGTTTGTCGCTCACCTGGCGGGGCAACCACAAAGATGGATTCTGAACGCTTCCGCAAGTTGGTAGGGGCCCCCGGACCATTCGCGTCCGTCCATTTCGACGATTCGCACGACACCCACGACGCCGAAACTCAGCTCGAGCTCAAATGGCGCGGTCTGCGGGAAGACCTGCTTCGGCAGGGCGCCAAGGAATCGATCGCCGAGGAGATCGGCCGGGCCGTCTTTGAGCTACGCCCGCCGATCGGCCGCAGCGGCCGCGCCGTCGTAGCCAGCGCGGAGGCCGTGCTGATGAACGAGCACCTGATCAAGCCACCGTCAGCGCCCATCGTGCGGGTCTCCGAATTGCCCTATATCCTCCCGATCGTCGAGGACGGCTTCGAGTACCCGGATTATCTGCTGGTGGAGGTCGACCACACCGGCGCCGACCTCACGTCAAGGATCGACGGCACCTTTCGCTCCGAGATCGTCGACGGCGGCGGCTATCCCGTGCACAAGGCTGCCGGCGCAGAAACCGCGGGATACGGCGATCCTCAGTTACGCACGGAAGAGGCCGGGCGCAAGAACATACGCGCCGTCGCCGACCGCATCAACGAGGTCATTGACCGCACGGCGATCGAGCTGATCTTCGTCGTGGGTGAAGTGCGCTCGCGTTCGGACCTCATCGCCGCTCTCCCGGAGCGAATCGCCGAGCTCGTGGAGGTGCTGCAAGTCGCAGCGCGGAACACCGGACACGACGACGAGTTGCAGCACGCGATCGAAGCGGCGTGCCTGCATCGGCACCTGAGGACGATCGGAGATGCCGCCGAACGCTTCTCGGCCGAGATGGGCCGCGATCACGGCTTGGCCGCCGAGGGACTCGGCGCGGTCTGCTCGGCGCTGCGGCAAGGCGCGGTCGAGACGATGATCATCGGCGATGGGATCGACGGCCTCACGGTCGTGGCCGACGCGGGACTGACGACCGTCGCCCCCAATGCGGACGTGCTGTCCGAGCAGGGCGCCGCGCCCGACAAGATCTTGCGAGCCGACGAGGCGCTGCCGATCTTCGCGATCTCGATCGGGGCGTCGTTGGTGCGTACCGACGAACGCATCTCGCCGGCGGACGGCGTCGCCGCCGTGCTTCGGTATGCGCCGACGCTGCACTGAGGGTTTGTCGCGCGTCGCGAGTGTGCACAAATGTCGCTTGAACCGGCCTGTCGGCGTGCATATGCGCACCTTGGCGGTCCATGACGCGACTCATCACAGTGGCGGTGTCCGAGGGGGTGTCTGAGTTCACGACATAGGTGACAGATGAGTCGAGTCATGGGTGACACCTGGGGTGATGGC